>JBGATB010000034.1:0-102805 GCA_044229415.1 Myxococcaceae bacterium
CTGGCGGCAGAGAGGCGGGAAACCGCGATACGCCGCTCGAACCTCAACTCACCGAACCGCCGGATACGGACCCGTACGTCCGGTGGTGTGGGAGGGGGCGCGGCGTGAGCCGCCCCCCTATCCCGATAGGGGCGGCACCGCGTCTGACACGTCAACTGCCGTTCACGTCGCACGTTCACGTTCACGTCAACGTCAACGTCAACGTCAACGGGAAGTGTGGTGACCGCTTACGGCACCGCCGGCGGGCTGCCGCGGAGGAAGAAGAAGATCATCACCCCGGTCACCGACACGTAGAGCCACAGCGGGAAGGTGATCTTCGCGATCTTCCGGTGCGTGCCGAAGCGCGCCCTGCTGGCGAACCACACGGTGGAGAGCGCCAGCGGGAACGCCACGGCGGAGAGCAGGATGTGGCTCGCCAGCAGCACGAAGTACACGGTGCGGATCGCCCCCACGCCGGTGAACTTCGTGTCGCCGTGGACGTAGTGGTACACCAGGTAGCACCCCAAGAAGAGCGCCGAGGCCACCAGCGCGCCCACCATGAAGTACTTGTGGGCGGTGCGCGCGCCGCGGCGGATCGCCACGTAGCCAGAGACCAGCAGCGTGGCGGAGAGCGCGTTGAGGCTGGCGTTCACCGCGGGCAAGAAGCGCAGGTCCACCGCGGCGGCGCCGCCGCCCCGGCGCAGCACCAGGATGTACGCGAGGAACGAGAGCGCCGCGGCGGAGATGATCGCGTTGAAGACGTAGAACGTCCGGTCGGAGGGCTGGGCGGAGGCGGCGGGAGTGCTCATGGCGGGGGCCTTCTAGCCTGCCGGCACGGCCGCTGTCTCGCTGGCGCCGTGGGCCGCCAGCAGCCAAGCTGCTCGAAGTCCGATGACCGCGCTACTGCGAGAGGCCACCCCCCAGGAGCTCCCCGTCCGGGATGCCATCACCCACGCCGCGTGGGGGCTCTCCCTCACGGTGGCGCAGTATCAAGAGCGCGAGACCTGCCTGCGGGCGCACGCCTTCTCGCGCGCGGGGATGACGAGCTGGCGCTGGGCGGAGGGGGAGCGCGTGCTCGCGTCCTGCGAGACCTTCCGCATGCGCAGCCGGCTCGCGGGCGAGGAGGGCGCCACCTACGGCGTGGCGAGCGTCTACACCGAGGAGGCGCTGCGGCGCCGCGGCCATGCCACGGCGATGATCGACGCGCTCGCTCCCGCGCTGCTCGAGCGGGACGCCCGCGCACAGGCGATCATCCTCTTCTCGGACGTGGGCGAGGCGCAGTACGCCCGCTCCGGCTTCGCGCTGCGGCCTTCGCTGGATCGGGTCTTCGAGCCGCAGGCGGGAGATCCCGCAGAGGGAGTGGACGCGCTCTTCGGCGACGCAGCGCTCGCGGCACAGTGGGCGCAGGTCCGCTTCCCGGAGGCCCGCTTCCTCGTGGTGCCCAGCGCGGAGCAGCTGGACTGGCACCTCGAGCGCGAGCGGACCTACGCGCGGCTGCTCTGGCGGCCGCGCCCCGTGGCCTGTGGCGCGCGGGTGGGGCGCTCCCGGGCCTTCTGGGTGGGCAACTTGCGCTCGCGCGAGCTCTATCTGCTCTGGCTGGATGCAGGCTCGGCGGAGGACGCGGTGGCCCTGCTGCGCTGCGCCCGCCGCGTCGCGCACGGCGCCGGCCTCGAGAAGGTGGTGCTCTGGGAGTGTCCGGTGCCGTTCTCCTGGCCCAGCGGGGCGGACGGTGGGGCGTTCGGCCCCCGTGCAGAGTCGCTGGTGATGATCCGGCCGCTCGTGGAAGGCCTCGAACCAGGGGATTTTCAGCACGCCCCCCGCGCGCTGTGGATCTAGCGGGCCTCTCGGATTTTCGGATCGCGAGATTCCGCAACCTTCCCGCGCGCCGCCCGGAGAAATCGGACGTAAGGAGTCACACCCCCATGGCCCTGCCGAACCTGACCAATGCCTTGAAGACCGGCTGGAAGAACCTCTGGAAGGCCAGCCCGCCGGATCCGGTGTTCGCCGAGGGCGACAAGGTGCTGGTGAGCCAGATCTCCACGCTCCCCGGCCTCCGGCTGCCGGAGGTGCCTGGCACCGTCGTCCAGAAGCGCCTCAACATCCCCTACGGGGACGACATCTACGAGGTGAAGACGGGGACGGGAACGCTGACCGTCTTCCCCAACCAGATGCGCAGCGCTTAAGTCGCTTCAGGCGGCCACGAACTGCCGCTCCACGAGCTTCCGGTAGAGCCCGGGCTCGCGGATGAGCTGCTTGTGCGGGCCGCTCTGGACGACCTTGCCGCCGTCGAGCACCACCACGCGGTGGGCGTCCACCACCGTGGAGAGCCGGTGGGCGATGACGAGCGTGGTGCGGCCCACCATCAGCCGGTCCAGCGCCTCCTTCACCAGGTGCTCGCTCTCCGCGTCCAGCGCGCTGGTGGCCTCGTCCAAGATCAAGATTCGCGGGTTCTTCAGCACCGCGCGGGCGATGGCGATCCGCTGCTTCTGCCCGCCGGAGAGCTGCACGCCGCGCTCCCCCACCTTGGTCTGGTAGCCGTCCGGGAAGCCGCGGATGAAGGTGTCCGCGTTGGCGGCGCGGGCCGCGGCCACCACCTCCGGCTCGCTCGCCTCGGGGCGCGCGTAGCGGATGTTCTCGGCGATGGTGGTGGAGAAGAGGATCGGCTCCTGGGCCACCGTGCCCACGTGCTGGCGCAGCCACTTGGGGTCGAGCGTGGTCAGGTCGCGGCCGTCCACCTTGAGCTGGCCGGAGACCGGGTCGTAGAAGCGGGCGAGGAGCGCCGCGATGGTGGACTTGCCCGCGCCCGAGGGGCCCACGAGCGCCACGATCTCCCCCGGGGCCACGGTGAGGTCGATCCCGTCCAGCACCCGGACGTCCTTGCGGGTGGGGTAGGCGAAGACCACCTTGGAGAGCTCCACCTTCCCCTGGAGCGTGGCCGGGCGCTCGCCGCCCTCGGAGACGATGGTGGGGACCCGCTCGAGCAGGTCGAACACCCGCTCCGCCGCGCCCGCGGCGCGCATGAAGTCCGCCCAGAGCTCGGCCATCGCGCCGAGCGAGGCCGCCATCATCACCGTGTAGATGAGGAAGGAGAACAGGGCGCCCGGGGTGAGCGTCCCCTCGCGCAGCAGCTTGGTGCCGTACCAGAGGACGACCGTGACCGCCGAGAAGCCGAGGAAGGTGGCGGTCCCCATGAACACGGAGCCCGTGTTCACCCGCTTGCGAGCCAGCTCGAAGGAGCGGCGCACCGCGCTGGTGTAGCGCTCGGCCTCGCTCTGCTCCGCCGCGAAGGAGCGGACGGTGCGGATGCCGGCGAGGCTCTCCTCGGCGACCTCGTTGGAGGCGGCCAGCGCGTCCTGCACGTCCCGGGACAGCTTGCGGACCCGGCGGCCGTTGATCACCGCGCCCACGGCGATGGGCGGAACCACCGCGAGCATGAGGAGGGTCAAGGTGGGAGAGGTGTAGAAGAGGAAGATGAGCCCGCCCACCACCTGCGCCGCGTTGCGCAGCACCATGGAGATGTTGGCGCTCACCGCGTTCTGCAGGACGGTGGTGTCCGAGGCGAGCCGGTTGGTGAGCTCCCCGGTGCGCCGCTCGTCGAAGAAGGCGATCTCCTGGCGCAGCAGCGCGCCGTAGAGCTGCTCCCGCAGCCGGGTCACCACCCGCTCCCCGGAGATGGAGAAGAGGGAGTAGCGGCCCGCCATGGCCAGGCCCTGGAGCAGCGCCACCAGCACCAGCGCCAGGGCGGTGCGGTTGATCACCTCCGCCCGTCCCTGCCCGACCGCTTCGTCCAGCATCCAACGCAGCCCCTGCGGGTACACCAGCCCCATCCCACTGGCGATCACCAGGAAGACGGTGGCCAGCGCCAGCTGCCTCCACTCCGGCCGCGCCAGCAAGAGCAGGCGGCGGAGGGAGGCGGCGGTAGGTCTCGAAGGGGGGGCGGGTGGGTCGGTGCGCACTGGGGCGCTGAGGATAACCGGGTGGCCTCCCCCACGCAGCGCTTCGTCCGCTTGCTGGTTAGACTGGCCCCCGTGCCCGGCTCCACCAAGCGGCTTGCGCGGCTGACGCAGTGGGTGAAGGGGCCGCAGCCCAGCCCGATCGATCGGGTGATCGCCCAGCGCGAGGCGGTGATCGTCTACCAGCCGATCGTGGACCTGCGCACGGCGCGGGTCTTCGGCTACGAGGCGCTCGCGCGCACCCAGGCGCCGGAGTTCAACGGACCGCTCGCGCTCTTCGAGGCGGCGGTGGCCAAGGGCGTCACCGGGCGGCTGGGGCGGATGCTGCGGGAGATGGCCATCGAGGGGTGTCCGGACTGGCCCCTGTTCCTCAACGTCAACCCCAACGAGTTCAACGAGGGGTTCCTGGTCCAGCCGGATGATCCGTTCAGCACCCACCAGCCGGTCTATCTGGAGATCACCGAGTCGGTCCCGCTCAGCCACTTCCAGTTCTGTCACACCGTGCTCGGGGAGATCCGCGAGAAGGGCGTCTTCCTCGCGGTGGATGACCTGGGGGCCGGCTTCTCCAACCTCGTGTACATCTCCGACTTGGCGCCGGAGGTGGTGAAGCTGGACCGCGAGCTGATCCAGGGGCTGGCGCTGGAGAGCCGCAAGCAGAAGCTGGTGCGCTCCATCGTCCGGCTCTGCGAGGACATGGGCGCCCGCGTGGTGGCGGAGGGGATCGAGACCGCGGACGAGCTGCGCGCCATCCTCGACACCGGCGCCCACTTTGGCCAGGGCTACCTGCTCGGCCGCCCCGGCTTTCCGCTCAAGGACGTCACCTGGCCGGAGAGCATCCCGCGCCCGGGCCGGTAGCCAGCGCCAGTCCGCGCCCCCTCCCCGTTCACCCCGAGCGTAGGGCCGTAGGCCCGTAGTCGAGGGGCGGCTCAGACGTTGGAGATCTCCTGTAGGTAGACGTTGGAGTTGCACTGGGACGCTGTGCCGCCTCTCGACTACGCGCCTGCGGCGCTACGCTCGAGGTGAACGGAGGAGAGCGAACGGTGACAACCCAGCCCCTCTAGAGGATCCGCTCCTTGAGCAGCCGCGCCATCTGCCGCGCATTCCGGATCGGGTAGTCCCCGTAATTGTTGTTGTAGAGCACATGGACCTGCTCGGAGCTCCGTGACAGCTCGGCGGCCTTGTCGGCGAAGGGCGCCAGCTCGTCATCCCGGTACAGGTAGTTGAAGCGCTCGGCGGTGGTCTTCACCTTCGCCTCCCACATCTGCGCATTGCGCCCGTGGAAGCGGAGCATGGCCAGCTCGCTGGTCTGCGCCCAGACGGTGGGGGTGCTGGACTTGAAGCCCTGCGGCTCGTCGACGATCACGTACGCGTAGCCGAGCTCTTCGAGCAGCCGGAGCGTCTCGCCGCGGCTCTTCTCCTCCATCCAGCCGCCGCCGCGGAACTCCACCGCGAGCCGCCAGGGCAGCCGGTCCTTGAGGCTGCGCAGGTAGTCCTGGTTCTTGCTGGTTCGGGTGAACCAGTAGGGGAACTGGAAGAGCAGGGCGCCCAGCTTCTCCTGCGCCGCGAGCGGCTTCAGCGCGCTCACGTGCAGCTCCCACAGCGCGGCCTGGGCCTGCTCGGGCATCGAGGAGAGGTAGACGCGCGCCTTCTGCGCTTCCGCCGGCGGGAGCAGCTCGCGGATGGGGACAGGCAGGCTGCGCACCAGCACCGGGTGGTGGGTGAGCGCGCCGTAGACCTTGATGTTGAAGAGGAACCCGGCCGGCGCGCGCTCCGCCCAGCGCTGGCAGTTCTCCAGGGAAGGCGGTGCGTAGTAGGTGGCGTCCACCTCCACCAACGGGAAGTGGCTGGCGTAGTAGCGCAGCCGGTCCTCGGAGGTCTTCGCGGCCTTCGGGTAGAAGGTCTTCGCCTTGAGCAGGGTGGGGTCCGTCCAGCTGCAGGAGCCGCAGTAGACGTTGCGGACGGGAGCGACCACCTCGTCTTCGAGCGGGAGAACGGCCTGGGTCATGGGCGCAGCCGGGGCAGCCGCTGCTTGCCATTCAGCGCCGGGGCGAAGAGGTCCCCCACCGCGTCCAGCCGCGCCCGCATCGTCTTGAGGGTGAAGGCCTTGGGGTCGAGCGTGTTCGTGACCTCGGACCAGCGCAGCGGCGCGGAGACCGGCGCGCCCTCCAGCGCCCGCAGCGTGTACGGGGCCACCAGCGTCTTGCCCTGCGCGTTCTGCATGGCGTCCAGGTAGAGCCGCCCGTGGCGCAGGTTGATCTTCCGCTCCACCGTGGCGAGCTTGGGCAGCCCGTTGGCGAGCGTCTGGGTGATCGCCACCGCGAAGTCGAGCGTGTCCTGGTAGGTGTGGCCGGCGGCGACCGGGACGAGCACGTGCAGCCCGCGCTTGCCGGAGGTCTTGGGGACGCTCTCCAGCGAGAGCTCCTCGAGCAGCCCGCGCAGCGCGTTGGCGAGCTGGATCAAGTCCTCCCACTGCCCGTCGCCCGGGTCGAGATCGAACACCACCCAGTCCGGCTGCGTCAGGTGCGGCACCCGGCTGCTCCACATGTGCAGCGTCAGCGCGTTCTGGTTGGCCAGCCACTCCAGCGTCTGCGGCCGGTCCACGATCAAGTGGGTGAGCTTGCGCGGCTGGTGCTGGATGCTGACGGTGGTGGCCCAGTCCGGCGGCTGGTGGACCTGCTGCCGGAAGAAGCCGGGCGCGCCTATCCCCTTGGGCCACTGCTGCAGCGCCAGCGGCCGGCCGTCCAGCGCCTTCACCATCACCTCCGCCACGTCCTGGTAGTAGCGGAAGACCTCGCCCTTGGTGATCCCGCTCTCCGGGAAGACCACCCGCTTCTCGCTGGTGAGCGTCACCGGGCTCTGAACGGGCTCGGCGGCGGGTGCCCGGCTCGCGCGGGCCGCGGCGCGCCGCGGGGCCGCGTGGGCGCCGCGCTCCTCCGCCGGCCGCTCGCGCACGCACTCGTCCGGCGTCTTGTCGAGCCGCAGCCCCTGGAACGAGGGGTGCCGCAGCTTCCCGTCCTTCGTCCACTCGGTGAAGGCGACCTGGGCCACCAGCCGCGGCTTCACCCAGCGGGCCACCTTCATCCGCGGGGCATCCTTCGCCGCGGCCTTCGGGAGGGCGTCCGGCTCCAGCTGCTGCAGCAGCTCCTTGCGGTCCTTTGCGGAGAAGCCGGTGCCCACCTTGCCGGCGTACTCGAGCCCATCCTTGCCCTGCACGCCAACCAGCAGCGCCCCCAGCCCGCGCACGCCGTTCTTCAGCGGCGTGTAGCCGAGGATGGCCACCTCCTGTCCGGCGGTCACCTTGAGCTTCAGCCAGTCCATGCCGCGGCCGGGGGAGTAGGGGCTGTGGCGCCGCTTGGCGATCAGCCCCTCGCCGCCGAGCTTGCGCAGGTGGGCGAGCGCGTCGTCCGGGTCTGCGTCCACGCGCGCGGCCAGCTGCAGCGGCGGAGGGACGTTGGCGAGCACGCTCTCGAGCAGCTCCCGGCGCTCCTCGAGCGGCCTGCTGCGCAGGTCCTGCCCGTCCAGCCAGAGCAGGTCGAAGACCACGTAGCGCTCCTGGGCGCCTTCGGTCATGAGCTGCTGGAAGCGGGAGACGCCGTGCGCGTCGAGCGCCACCAGCTCGCCGTCGAGCACCGCCTCGGGGATCACCAGGCGGGAGAGGGCGCGGGCCACGGAAGGGAAGCGGCTGGTGAGGTCGAGCGCGTTGCGGGACTGGAAGGCCACCTTGCCGCGGGAGAGCGCGGCCAGCCCGCGGTAGCCGTCGTACTTGAGCTCGAGCACGTGGCTGTGCGCGGTGACGCCCTGGGTGGATTTGGAGAGCGTGGCGAGCATGGGGGGCCAGACTTTCTCGAGCAGCGCCTGCGGCTCCGGGTGGGCGGCGGCGAGCGCCTTCTTCGTCACCGGCCCGCGCGTCACCCGGCGCCCGGAGACCACCGACTCGGGCCGCTCCGCCACCACGTCGTAGCCGGACTGCTCCTTGCCGTCCTTGGACTTGAAGAGCAGCCACTGCGCCTTGCCGCCCTGGGGCCGGGTGCGGACCAGGTGCCAGACCCCGGAGAGCTTCTCGCCTTCGAGCGAGATGACCAGGTGCCCCTTCTTGCGCTGGGCGCTGGCCTGCCCCGGCGGGACCGTGTCGTAGGTGCCGCGGTCCCAGATGATCGAGTCGCCGGCGCCGTACTCGCCGTCCGGGATCCGCCCCTCGAAGCTGCCGTACTCCAGTGGGTGGTCCTCCGTCTGGACCGCGAGCCGCTTCTGCGCGATCTCGTAGCTGGGCCCCTTGGGGACGGCCCAGCTCGCGAGCGCGCCATCCATCTCCAGCCGCAGGTCGTAGTGGAGGCGGGTGGCGTCGTGCTTGTGCACCATGAAGGTGGGGCGCGCGCCCGGCGCCGGCGTGCTGCCCTCGTCCGGAGCGGGCTCCGGGGTGACCTTGAAGTCCCGCTTCGCCCGGTACTCCTTCAGGGTCCGTTTGGCCATGCCCCTACGGTAGCCACGCCGGGAAAAGGGGGACAGGCTCCTTTTCGGGCCGAAAAGGAGCCTGTCCCCTCTTTTTTCAGCTCAGTGGAGGGCGGGCTCGGCGGGGTCGGAGACGCGGCCCAGCACCTCGCCGCTCAGCGCGCGGTCGTCCCCGCCCACTGCGAGGTCGCCCAGGGCGAGGATCCCCACCAGCTGCTCCTCCGCGTCCAGCACGAGGATCCGCCGCACCTGGTTCTGCTCCATCGCCTCGGCGGCCTGCTGCACATCGTCTTCTTCGTAACAGGTGACTACGTCCCCGGACATGATCTCCCGGAGGCGGGCCTGCTCTGGGTTGAGCCCCTCGGCGATGGCGCGGAGGACCACGTCCCGGTCCGTCACCACGCCCACCAGCTTTTCGCGGTCGCGGACGGGCATGCAGCCAACGTCCAGGTCGCGCATCCGCTCGGCGCATTCCCGAATGGTGGCGGTGGGCGGCAGCACCTCGACGGTGGAGGTCATCAAGTCTCGAACTTTCATGGGCGAAAGCTGCCCACGTCCCAGGGGCTGACAAGTCGCCTGGCCAGGGGGCCGCTTGAACAGCAGCCAAGCAGGCGTAGAGCCCAACAGGCCGCTCGCATAGAGTCCGCCGCAACGTGGCCACGGTCTTCAAGCCGGATCTGCTCTGGTGGGACGGGAGGTTCCGGGACGACCTCGCGCTCGCGGTCTCGGACGACGGGCGGGTCCAGGAGCCGTTGCGGGCGCCGTTCCCGGGCCTCCCCATCCGGCTGGCGCACCGGGCGCTGCTCCCGGGGCTGGTCAACGGCCACTCCCACGCCTTCCAGCGGCTCCTGCGCGGCCGCACCGAGTTCGTGGCCAAGGGGCAGGCGCGAGACGACTTCTGGAGCTGGCGCGAGCTCATGTACCAGGCCGCGTGCGCGCTCGAGCCGGAGCAGCTCTACACCGCCTCCCGGCAGGCGTTCCTGGAGATGGCGCTCGCGGGGATCACTTCGGTGGGCGAGTTCCACTACCTCCACCACGCCCCGGACGGGGCGCCGTACGAGGACCCCAACGAGCTGGCCGGGCAGGTGCTGCGCGCGGCGCGGGACGTGGGGCTGAGGATCTGCCTCTTGCGCGTGGGCTACGCCCGGGCGGGCTTCCAGGTTCCGGAGAACCCGCGCCAGCGCCGGTTCATCGACGCCTCGCCCGAGGCGATGCTCGCCGCGGTGGAGGCGTTGGCGGCGAAGACGGCGGCGGATGACCGGATCTCGGTGGGCTACGCGCCGCACAGCGTGCGGGCGGCGCCGAAGGAGTGGCTGAGCGCGATCGCCTCTGCCCCGGCGCGCCCGGTGCACATGCACGTGGCCGAGCAGCCCAAGGAGATCGAGGCCAGCCTCGCCGAGCACGGCGCGCCGCCGGTGCAGCTGCTGCACGACCTTGGGTTGCTCACTGAGCGCTTCACCGCGGTGCACGCCATCCACCTCACCGAGGCGGAGGTGGCGCTCCTGGGCAAGGCGGGGGCGTTCGTCTGCGCGTGTCCGTCCACCGAGCGGAACCTGGGGGACGGCGTGGTGCCGGCGGACGCGCTGGCGGCGGCGGGGGCGCAGCTGTCGCTGGGCTCGGACAGCCAGGCCACGATTGACCTGCTCGAGGAGGCGCGGCAGCTGGAGGGGCACCTGCGGCTCGTGCGCACCCGGCGGGCGGTGCTGGACCCCGGGGGCGGGACGATGGATGGCCTGGCGCAGCGCCTGTTCCGGGCGGCCACCGAGGGTGGGGCGCGCAGCCTGGGCCTGCCGGTGGGGACGCTGGCGCCGGGGCGACCTGCGGACTTCTTCACGGTGGACTTGAGACACCCCTCGCTCGCGGGGGCGAGCCCTGCCACGCTGCTGCCTTCCATCGTCTTCGGAATGGAGCGGGTGGCCGTGCGCGAGGTGGCGGTGCAGGGGCAGTTGATCGTCCAGGAGGGCCAGCACCCGCTCACGCAGCAGAGCGTGGCGGAGTTTGGCGCGCTCTCGCGGAGGCTCTTCTCGTGATGGAGCGGGACCCGGCGCTCGAGAGCACGTTGAAGGAGTTGGTGGCGATCGACTCCACCTCCACGCTCAGCAACGTGCCGGTGGTGGAGTACCTGGCGCCGCGGCTGGAGCGGGCGGGCTTCGCGCTGGAGCGGCACCGGTACCGGGACGAGGCCGGGGTGGAGAAGGTGAACCTCCTGGCGCGGCGGGGCCCGGCGGGCGCGCCGGAGTTGGCGCTGGTGGGGCACACCGACTGCGTCCCGTACGACTCGGCGTGGAAGGAGGCGCTGGTCCTCACGGAGAAGGACCAGCGCCTGGTGGGGCGTGGCGCGTGCGACACCAAGGCCTTCATCGCCTGCGTGCTGGCGGCGGTGGAGCGGCAGCCGGTGACGGTGCAGAAGAAGCCGCTGTTGCTCGTGTTCACCGCGGACGAAGAGGTGGGCTGCTACGGCGCGAAGAAGCTGGTGGAGGCCAAGCTGGGGAGCGCGCGCCACGCGATCATCGGGGAGCCCACGCAGCTCACGCCGATCCGGGCGAACAAGGGGTACTGCCTGGCGGAGGTGGAGGTGAGGGGGAAGGAGGGCCACTCGGCGTATCCGGAGACGGGGGCCTCGGCGATCTTCCGGGCGGCGCGGCTGTTGGCGCGGCTGGAGACGTTCGCGGTGGGGCCGTTGCGGACGGACGCGGATCCCCAGTTTCAGCCGCCGTACACCACGGTGAACGTGGGGACCATCTCGGGTGGGCGGGCGAAGAACATCCTCCCGGGGAGCTGCCGGTTCGTCATCGAGTGGAGGCCGATCCCGCGCCAGGAGGTGCGGCACGTGGCGCGGACGTTGGAGCGGATCATCGAGGAGCTCAAGGGGGCGGACCCCGGGTTCGACGTCTCGGTGAAGCTCCTGCGGGACGACCGGGGCGTGGAGACCTCGCCCACGGCGGAGGTGGTGCGCTTTCTGGAGGCGGAGAGCGGGAACGCGTCCGCCACGGTGGCGTTCGGGACCGAGGCGCCGCAGCTGACGGCGCTGGGTGCGCAGGCGGTCGTGTTCGGGCCTGGGGACATCCGGGTGGCGCACCAGACGGGCGAGTTCGTGCCGATCGCGGAGCTGCTGCAGGCCGAACGGATCCTCGAGAGCGCGATCCGCCACTTCTGCGGCCCGGCCTGAGGGACGCCGTTTCGCGTGCGGCAGGGGGCTCGTGCTATTTGAGCGCCCGCTGTTCGTTGGCCGGCACCTTCCTTCACCTGGACCGTACAGACATGCGCACTGCCCTCCTGGCGCTCGCCGCCGCCCTCGGCCTCCTCGCTTGTGGAAAGAAGGAGGAGCCGCCGCCCCCGCCGCCGCCCTTTGCGCCGTTGGAGTTGGCCGTGGGGGAGAGCAAGGAGGGGGTGATCACCCTGGCCGCGGACGGCGAGGCGATCCTCCGGCTCACGGGGACCGTGACCGGGGCGCAGTGGGGAAAGAAGGGGGCGGAGGCGCTGGCGCTGCGGGTCACCTTGAACAACCGGCTGACCCGCGAGCTGCTGTGGGTGACGGGCGAGGTGGAGCTCACCTTCGGCGTGGCGCTGGGGAAGCTGAGCGCGGGGGAGCAGACGGTCAAGTTGGAGGTCGTGCCGGCGCTGAGCCGCGTGGAGGCGGGCGCGAAGATCAAGGTGTCCGCGGCGGTGATCGCGGCGCACGAGGACCAGGGGCTGGCGCGGCACGCGCCGATCCTGCTGGGCAAGGACGAGTCCAACTACAACGACCTGCCGGTGTTGCTGTACGGGGCGAAGACGGCAACGGGGTACCGGTACACGGTCGTGTACACGAACGAGGATGGCGGGACGGGGCTGAACCCGCGGCTGCTGATGGCGCAGTGGGCGCGGCTGCAGGACATCGAGTGGGCGTACGAGGTGGACGTGGACAGCGCGGGGAAGGCGACCGCGGCGCGCTACCAGGGGCGCAACCACGTCACCACGGTGCACACCGGCCCCAAGCAGGAGGACCACCCGCTGCTGCGGGTGGATGGGGTCAACGGCATGTTCTCGGATGATGGGGCGGTGGGCTCGTACACCTTCGCGCCGGAGGTGCTCGCGTTCGACGACAAGACGCAGCAGCGGGAGCGCGTGCTGGATGAGCACCCGTGGATCTACGCGCTGACGGACGGGGAGGCGTTGCGGGAGGGGAAGCTGGACGCCACGTGCACGGACGTCAGCAAGGCCTGGCCGTCGTCCTGCTACCTGTATGTGGACGGAGAGGTGACCTCGATCCCGGACCTGGGCGAGCGCCACTTGTATGGGCTGGAGGTGCTGCCGGCGGGCGGAGACGTCACGCAGTCGGAGCTGGACCTCGGCGCGCCCGCGCGGTTGGGGAGGTTGGGGTTGGTGCGGATAGCGGTGCCGGTGAAGAAGGAGGCCGCGCTCACCGCGGTGCGCCTGTACGCGGCGCCGGATGGGCAGGGGGACTTCCAGATCTTCCTCAAGTCTCCGAGGGCGATGCGGCTGGTGGATGGAGTGGCGAAGGAGACCTTCTCCAAACCCGGCGCGAACGTGAAGGTGACCCAGCTGCAGACGCAGACCACGTTTGGGCCGTAGCGGCTGGGCGCCGGCCTGGCGCGGACACGAGCGCAGCAAGCAGGTAGGGACTGAGTGGGCTGGGTGGCGTGCGCCGTGCCCCGCTCCACCCCGCGGCGGAGAGCACCCGCCTCGGTGGAGGTGGGCGACTCGATGAGCGCCGTGGGAGCTCGCGGCGGCGCGCCCGGATCGAGCCACCTCGCGATCGGTGCTACCAGTCAGGTGAACTCGAGGCCGACGGTTCCTCCATCAAGAGCGCCCAGAGCTCTCCCTGCTCGTCCGATTCATCCGAGTTATCCGCGCTGGCGCGGATAGGCCGCTGAGCTGAGCCCGAGTTATCCGCGCTGGCGCGGATAGAGGGCCGAGCGGGGTTCGAGTTATCCGCGCCAGCGGATAACTTCCGGTGCCGAGGCCTCGCCATCGTCAGCTGAGCGAGCGCGGAGCATGAAGTCGCGGCCGTACATGCGCTCGGCGAGGAGCTGGTTGTGGGCGCGGCAGAGGATACGGAGCTCACCGTGCTCGTGGGTTCGAGCGAAGCCCTCGACGTGGTCGATCTCGAGGAAGCCTCGCTCTTGGCACCGGCGGCCGTCGTCGCTGACGAACTCGCACTGAAGCTCCTTGCCGTGGACGAGCGCGCGCCGCTTGGCCATGGGGACGTGGCGCGACGGACGCTTCTGCATGACGGCAGACTTCGAGGTGGCACGAGGCTTGGCGCCGACGCCGAAGCGCGACTTCATCTTCTCGGCGACGAGGAGCTCGAAGGCCTTCTCGACGAGGGTGGCGAGGTTCCCGTTGGGGACCTCGTGGCGGAAGAGCTCCTTGGCCTGGGCGAGCAGGTCGCGGAGCCGACCGTTGGCGGTGAACTGGACGAGGAAGGCATCGGCCGAGAGGGGCTCGACCTTGGCGCGGCGTTCGGGAGCCGGCGGTGGTGCTGGGACGGAGGCGACGGGCGCGACGGGCGAGGGAGGCGACGCGGGCGTGGGCGCCGAGAAGAGCGAGGGGGTGGGCGGCGGCGGCGTGGGGCGAGCGGGGGAGGGCAGCTTCCGGATGGAGTCGGCGACATCGGGCTCGGGGAAGTGCACAGCGAGGACGCCCTTGATCTCCTCCTTCGTCTTGCCGGAGCACTCGGCGACGAGGGTGGCGAGGTTCTCCTTGGTCAGGCGCGGGGCGAGGACGTTCAGGCCGGAGGCGTGAATGCGGCTCTCGCGGAGGACAGGGACGAGCGAGGGGAAGCGACGGAAGAGGCGAGCGAGCTCGATGCGGCGGCAGGCGACGTCCTCCGAGAACCCGAGCTCGCCGGTGCAGAAGGTGAACATCGAGCTGAAGGCGCGGTCGCGGAAGAGGCGGCGCTCGTCAATCTCGCCGAGGTGAAGGATGAGGTCGACCTCCAGCTCGTTGCTGCTGCGGATGAGGCGCTGAGTGGAGTGGAGGAGAGCGTCATTGGTCAGGACCGAGAGTTGATCGTTCATCCCCCACCGTTACCACGGTGATTTCGCGCGTCCGGGAAGGGGCGTGGTGCTGCGCGGACGAGGGGAGACGACGCGCGCGCGACAGAGGTGCGCGTCGCGCGAGGGGAGCGGTTTACGCGCGTTTCAGAGGGAGAATCGGAAGCAGGCAGAGACCTCTGCGCGACCCCGTCCAGATTCTTGTCAAGCACAATCGATCGCGAATGGCAGCGGCAGAGGAACGGGCGCCCCTCGACTTCGCTCGGGGGTGGAGCGGGACCGAGCTCCCTGGGGGCGCGAGCGGGGCAGGGCCGCCGTCGAGGTGGGAGCCCACCTGTAGGAACCCGGGGAGGCAGCGGCGACGGGGACCCTGAACCCAATCGCACCCCTCCAGGCGACTTGAGCTGAGCGAAGCCTCAGCGCTCGAAGAACGAGGCCCACTCGCCGGTGGGGCGGACGCCGGTGGAGCTGGCGGTCAGGTCATCCGCGAGGGCGCCGGCGCGGCGGCTCAGCTCCCCGAACGACTCCGCGCGAAAGAGCGCAGGGAGGCCGGCGCGGAGATCGCCGGCGAGGCCACGCGCCGCGCCGTTCGCGCGCTGAGCGAGCGCATACGGCACCTGGATCGCGAGCAGCACGGGGGAGGCGTGGGGTGAAGCGAGGGCCTTGCGGAGCGCGTCGATCATGCGGGCTTTATCCGCGGGAGCGCTCGCGCGGGTTCGACCGCGCCGAGAGTGCCGGGTCCGTCATTGAGATGCCGCCGTCAGGAATCAGCTGATCCGAACCCAACGCGCGTGGCCGCGGAAAACCACGGGAGTCGTCCAGGCCGAACCCCCGGCCTTGGGCCGCAGGAGGTCTTGACCGTGAGCATCCCCGTCGACGCGCGTCGCCTCGGAATCCCCGTGCTGCCGGGAGCTCCCTCCACGCAGGCGTCCACCGCGCCCGCGCCCAGCGTCGTCCCTTCACACCACGTGGTGGACAGCCAGGAGTTGCCTAGGACGAACGCGGCCGCGGCGAGGCCGGAGCTGCCGCTGGCGGAGCTGGAGGCGGAGGTGAAGGCGGGCGTGGCGGCGGACCCGCAGGCCTCGAACCGGGTGGTGGTGCTCTCGCTGCTGTCCGCGCGCAAGCAGGAGCTGCAGCAGGAGGTGGCGTACCAGCAGAAGGCGCTGGAGGGCTGGCGCGAAGAGCACGGCGGCTTCGACAGCATGGCGCGGGTGGGCGCGGGCCTCGGCAAGATGGCCGGCAACCTCTTCAGCGGGAAGCTGGCCTTCTGGGAGGGCGCCGGAAAGACCGTGACGGACGCGGAGACGCTGGAGACGGCGCCGCAGCGGGCGCGGCTGGCAGAGCTCTCCGAGGCATTGGCGGAGGTGGACGCGGCGGCGTCGCGGCTGGCGAGCGGGGAGCCGCTGCTTCCCGAAGGCGTGAAGGCGAAGGACTTCCGCGTGGCGGAGCTGGCGGCGGAGCTCTCCGGCAAGGAGCCGTCCCCGGCGCAGCAGCTGCAGGGGCGCCTTGCGTGGCTGAAGGCGGACGTGGCTGCGAAGAACTTCGAGGCGGGGCTCTCCCACTACGCCTCGACGGTGGCGGTGTACCAGGCGCAGGCGCTGCCCTCCGGTGAGGGCGTGGAGACGCTGGAGGGTGGGGCCTCGAGCGTCACCGCGCGGCTGAACGGGCTGGCGGCGGCGGGGCTGGTGGCGCTGGACGGCAAGTCCCTGGCCACGGCGGCGGACCTGCGGGGGGCGAAGGCGGCGCTGGCGAAGGCGCGCGAGGAGCACAAGGAGGGCAAGGCGGCCAAGGCGCTGGAGGGCATGACGGACGAGGCGCTCGAGGCCGAGGCGAAGCGCCTGGAGAAGCTGGAGCAGGCGGAGCCCTTCAAGTCTCTGGCGGGCGGCCTGGCGGAGGCGAACGCCCAGCTGGAGTCCCTGCGCAAGGCCACGGAGCCGGGCCTCTGGGAGAAGGCGGTCACCTTCGGCAAGGCGATTCTGGACTCGCCGGAGACGTACGCCATGGTGGCGGTGGGCGCGGCCACGGCGGGGCGGGTGGGCAAGGCGGTGCTGGGGGCGCGCGCGGTGACGGCGCGGGAGCTCGGCCTCATGGCGGTGCGCGGGGGCGCGCCGGGGGCGGCGCGGCAGCTGACGGTGAAGACAGCCGGCCAATTCGCCGCGGGCACCACGCTGGACGCGGTGGCCTTCCACACCCTCATGAATGGCTTCAACCTCGCGCGGGGCAAGAGCGAGCGGGCCACGTGGAGCCCGGCGGACTACGCGCGCACGGTGCTCATGTTCCAGGTGCTGGGCGGCGTGCAGGCCAACGCCACGCGGCGCGCGGCCACCAAGCTGTTGCCGGACGCGAAGGCGGGCGTCGTCTCCCGCAACGTGGAGAGCGCGGCGGTGAAGGCGCTGGGCGTGGAGCGGGCGAGCGCGCTGGCGCGCAACGGCGCGGTGCAGCGCCTCTCTGGTTTCCTCCCCGGCACCCGCGTGCTGGGTGAAGAGGTGGCGGCGCTCACCATGCTGGCCGAAGGCGAGCAGCTGCTCCGGGACGGCAACCTGCACGGCGCGCAGGACGTGCTGCTGCAGAACTTCGAATTCCTGCTCGCCATGCGGGCGTTGGGCGGCGTGCAGTACCTGCGCAACAAGGGCAGCGACGGCGAGGTGCGCACCCTCTTGCGCCAGGAGCGCCGCACCCAGTGGGCGCAGCGGATGATGGTGCGCTACCCCACCGAGGCCAACACCCGCTACTTCGCGGAGCAGCTGCGCCTGTGGGCCACCCAGCTGCAGGGCCTCTCCACGGGCTTCGTGGCCCGCGGCGTGGCGCCGCGCGCCCAGCAACTCCTGCGCAGCCAGACGGACGTCGTCTCCCCGGAGACGTTCAAGGCCTACCTGGACGCCGCGCGCGGCCAGGCGCTCTCCCGCGCGGACCTCTCCGAGGCCGAGCGCGGGCTGCTCACCGCCCGCTATGACGCGCTGGCCGCCAAGCCGATGGCCTTCTTCGACCCGGTCACCGGGCGGACGCTCGTCAACCGGAGCGCGCTGGGCGAGGCGGCGCTGGACCGCGCCATCGCCCATGAGGTCTCCCACCAGCTCGTCTCCACGCTGCCGCCGGAGCAGCTGGCCATGCTCACCACGGCCTTCACCGCGGATGCGGGCTGGAAGGCGCTGCGCCAGGGCTTCGACGCGCAGGACGCGCACCACGCCAAGGTCTCCAACGAGCAGGCCATTGGCGAGTTGGTGGCGCAGTGGAGCGGCGCCACCGCCGCGCAGCTTTCGGCCTCGCCCCTGCTGCAGCAGGTGGACGCGGTCATGGCCAAGCCGGAGGCCAAGGCGCTCGGCCTGGACGTCCGCGGCCTGGATGGCGCGGCCCTCAAGCAGCTCACGGACGGCCGCGTCTACAACAACGAGAGCGGCGAGAAGGACCTGCTCGGCCTGGCCTTCCCCGAATACGAAGGACCCAAGAAGTACGACTTCCCCGGCGCCGGCCTCTTCCAGCAGCGGCTCTGGGAGATCGAGGGCGGCCGCCCCAGCGACACCGAGGTGATCAACCAGCAGGCGAAGGAGCTCTACCAGGCGCTCTTCTCCGGCGGCGAGCGGGGCGACCTGGTCGCCCTCTACCGGGCGCTGGCGCTGACCGACCCCGCGCTGCGCGCCTCCGTGCAAGGCACGCTCAACGCCTTCAGCGGGGACGCGCTCAACATCCCCAACCGCAGCGACCGCTACTACGTGCAGCGGCTGGCCACGCTCCCCTTCGTCGCCGGCAGCCCCGAGGCGCGCAAGGCGTACGTGGACGCGGTCAACCTCAAGGCGCGCAGCGGCTCGGACAAGATCAAGCAGGCGCTGGCGCTCGACGAGAGCCGCGCGGTCGCCGACAAGCGCGGCGTGTGGGACGCGGTCTTCCTCGGGGCCGGCCCGCACAGCCAGGCTGCGATCTCCGCGCTGCGCGCCAAGAACCCGGACGCGAAGGTGCTGGTGATTGAAGGCACGGACACCGTCAGCCAGTTCAGCGACACCGGCGAGGCCTTCTACGTCAACTCCTCCGGCTACCAGAACACCGGCGGCCCGGCCCGGCCGGCCAGTGGCGAGGGGGACCTGAACCCGCTGGGGCTGAACGCGCCGGTGGGCGTCTCGGATCTCCAATCCCTCAAGTACGCCAAGGGGCGCGACATCGGGGACGCCGCCACGGTCAACCTCGAGATCGCCGGCCCGGACGTGCTGCTCTCCTCGCGCGTGGAGCAGGGGAACGTCACCGAGCTGGCGCCGGGCGAGGGCCCCGCCCAGTTCCGCATCGACTTCACGGACGCGAAGACCGGCAAGGCCTACGCCGTCTTCACCAACTTCCCGGTCATCGCCTCGGGCATCTCCCGCCCGGACTTCTCCTCGCTGGACCCCGAGTCCCGGTCCATCCTGGAGACCGAGCTGCAGCGCGCCGAGGGGCGGCCGGAGGACTTCGACGGAGACGTGGCCGCGGCCGCCGCCGCGCGCCGCAACGCCAAGGTGAACACCACCCAGGGCTACCTCTCCCGCTTCCGCACGGACGGAGACCCGAACGCCTCCTACCGGGGTGACGTGGAGACCGCCCTGGTGGGTGGAGGCGACTCCGGGCTGGTCACCGCCGCGTCCCTCAAGGGCGCGCTCTCCGCGCCGGACGGCGCTGGCACCACCTACGGGCGGCGCCAGCTGGGTGACGTGGGCCCGGTCCGCTTCTTGACCGGCCTCAATGGCCCGGCCAGCCAGCGCGAGTTCGCCACCCTCTTCGAGAACCCCCCGAGCCAGGCGGAGCTCTCCCGGCTCATCGGCCAGCTCACCACCGCCACCAGGGACACGCGGCTCGCGTCCCGGCTCGCCTCGGACCTGATGGGGGCGGGCCAGGACGCCGAGCAGCTGGCCATGTTCACCATGCGCCTGGGGCGGGAGATCGCCAACGCCGCCAAGGAGGACCCGGCGCGCCTGGCCCCCGTGGACCGCGCGTTCCAGGAGATCACCGAAGGCAAGCGCAGCGGCACCCGGCGCTTCCGCTACGTCGACGTGGGCGGCCTGGCCCGCGGCCGCGAGAAGGACCTGTCGTTCGACAACAGCAACGCCACCGCGGTGCGCCGCAACGGCAACAAGCTCTCGCTCTACCTCACCAACGCCGAGTCCACCCGCCTCCAGGGCGTCTACAAGGCGCTGGTCGAGGCGCCGGACGCGGTGGAGTACGCGCTCCCCCCGCGCTTCAAGGACGTGGAGTTCGCGCGCATCGGCAGCGGCGGCACCCGCTACGAGGCCCGCTTCCGCTCCAAGAGCGGCACCGGCGGCGAGCTGACGCTGCGCCCAGAGGGTGGCCAGGGGCCGGTGGTGAAGGCCTCCTCGGAGGGGATCACCGCGGAGATCAACAAGCTCAGCTACGCCGTCCGCCCGCTGTCCGCGGACAAGCTCGAGCTCAACGGCGGGCCCCAGGGCGAGAGCTACACGGTGGAGCGGCGGGACGGGACCGTCTTCGTCATCGACCAGCGCACGAACGCGCAGGTGCGCTCGCCCGCCTTCGCCAAGGACGCGGAGCTCGCCCTGGACGCGGTGGGCGGGCTGGTGCGGGCGGAGCGCGCGCCGCGCGGCCTGGTCGCCACCTTCGAGCCGGTGGAGCTGGACGGGCAGGCGCTGGCCGCCGCCCGGGTGCAGGACGGCGCGGGCGTGGTCCGCGCCACCGTGGCGCGCACCGCGGAGGGCTACGAGGCCCGGAACGACCGCACGCCGGGCCGCGGGCGGGCGGCCTTCAAGCCGGTGAGCTTCGACGCGGAGGGGGCGCTGGTCCTGCCGGACGGCAGCCGCTTCGTGCGCGGCGGGCCGGGGATTCCCGAGCAGCTGCTCAAGAAGGACGGCACGGTGGAGAAGGACGCCGCGGCGGTGCGGTACGCCGAGGGCGTGCTGCGGGGGATCGAGGCGCTCTCGGCGCCGCGCGCCACCGCCCCCGAGCTGGCCTTCACGCCCGCGGGTGGCGTCCCCGCCAAGACCGCGAGCGGCGTGCGCATCTCCGACGCGAAGGCGAGCGGCCAGACGCCGCGGACGCTGACCATCACCTCCCCCAGCGGGCGCAACGAGCGCGGCGCGCTGACGCTCGGGGACACCCCCCGGCTGCGCTACGACGGCCAGGACTACGTCGTCCGCTTCGGGGAGGACGGCAGCGCCCGCGTCTCCTTCCCGCGTTCGGGGGAGCTGCGCTTCTTCCGCAACGCCAACGGGAACGTGGGCTTCGACAACAGCGGGCAGTCGGAGAACCCCGCCGGTGGCCCGCTGAACCAGTACAGCAACGCCACCGCCTTCCGCGAGCTGGCGGACGGCGTGCTCACCGCGGTGGAGCAGCTGCGCGGCGGTAAGCAGGGAGACGCGGACGGCCTCTTCGTGGAGCGGGCCGGTGAGCGGATCACCGTCCGGGATGGCTTGGGCACCGTGGTGGGGACCGTGGGCCCCGGCCGCAACGGCCCCAGCATCCAGGTCCCCTTCCGCAACGGCTCCACCGGGAACCTCGGAGAAGTCAGCCTGAGCCCGGGGTCGGACGGCGGTTTCACCTTCCGTTACGGGGACGGCGAATACCTCTACCGGCCGCAGCTGCGCGGCACCGAGCGGGAGGCCGTCACCCTGAGCGACCTCACCCCCGCCGGCGCGGAGGTGCTCGCCGTGGGCCGCCGGTACAAGCGGCTCGCGGATCTGGCGGGGCGCGGCACGGAGGCGCGCGAGCGCAGTGCCTCGGCGCTCCAGACCGCGGCGGATCTCACCCCGGCGTTCGCCCGCAACGGCTTCCGGTACGACCAGGTGGACTACGGCTTCAACGGTGCGGGGAGGCGGTACCGCATCTCCCGGGCCTCGGACGACCAGGTGCTGGGCACCTACGACTTCGGCAGCAACAGCGGCCGGCTGCGCGCCGTGGGGGACGAGACCAACTACACGCTCTTCCCCACCGCGGACGGGGGCGCCATCGCCGTGGACAGCGCGACCGGCGGCGGGCTCACCCTGCGGCTCTCCGCGGGCGAGGCCCCCGGGGCCGCCAAGGTGGAGATCCTCAAGGAGCAGGAGGGCACCACCCAGGAGCAGCGGGACTTCGTGCTCGCGCCGGAGTTCGGGGAGCTTGCGGCAGGCTGGCTGGAGCTGGCCCGCCCCCTGCGCACCCAGGACGCCTTCAACGCGGACGGCCTGCGCGTGGAGAGCTCGAATGGCCGCGTGCTGGACACCCTGAGCAAGGAGGTCCTGCGCCCCGCCTCCGGCGGCGGGGACAACTACGTCAGCGACTACCTCCCCAACAGCTTCACCATCCAGAAGCAGGAGGACGGCACCTTCCTCTTCGGCGGCGCCTTCCGCGACAAGCTGCGCTACCAGCCGGCCAAGCGGGGCACCGAGGAGGAGGTGGTGACCGAGTCGGGCGAGCCGGTGACCGACCCGCTCACCGTCTCCGTGGGCCGGGCGATCGCCCTCCGGGACGCCACGCCCCTGGGCCCCAAGCCCGAGGAGCTGATCCCGGACCGCAACGGCGGGGTGAGCGTGCTGGGGCGGGACGGGATGAACTACCGGATCAACAACCGCTCGAACGATGACTCGCGCGGCTTCTCCATCTCCAACGACCGCTTCGCCACCCTGCTGAACGTGCGGATCACCCCGGCCAACGAGCTGATGGTGACCACGCCGGACGGGGAGGTTCCCCTGCGCCGCGCGGTCCGCGCCAAGGTGGCCACCACGCAGCTGGCGCGCCTGGCGGAGAGCTACGCGAAGGACTTCCTCAAGGTGGATCCGCCGATCACCCAGGTCCAGACGGTGAACGAGCGCTTCCAGATCTCCCCCAGCCGCCTCACCGTGAAGGACACGGTGACGGGCACCGACTACACGGTGGTCCGCCAGGATGGGGAGATCCGCCTGACCCGCCCGGACGGCCGCGAGTTCCGCCCGCTCGTCCTGGACGACGGCGCCGGGCCCCGCGCGCAGCTGCTCGAGCGCCGGGACTTCGACAAGCTGATCTGGGGCGCGGGGCTCTCCACCGCCTCCGGTCAGCTGCTCTCCAAGGTGCTGCCGGAGGGGACCAACCCCAACGCCCCGCTGGAGCGCAACGACGCGGTGGCGGTCCCGCTGGCCGGCGAGGTCCCCTCGCTTGGCAACGTCAACATCGCCCGCCAGGTCGCCGGGAAGAACATCTTCCTGATCGGCCCCACCGCCGGGAACATCGTCCCCGCGGATCAGCTGGCCAACGTGAAGGAGAACGTGGCCTCGCTGTTCAACCTGGTCCCGCGCTCGGAGGCGCTGGGCGAGCTGCTCGCGGAGAAGATCGCCGCGGCGCCGGTGGCCCGCGGGCTGGAGGGGACGCTCCCCGAGCTGCCCGCCACGCCGCTGGCCAGCTTCGTGGGCAAGGACGCGCTCTCCACGCCGGCCACCCGCACGCTGGAGCTGCCGGCGGAGACCCCGCTGGAGCGGCTGCAGGAGAAGCCCCCCACCGGCTTCGAGAACGCCCGCCTGCGCTTCCTGCTCGCCGCCGCGCTCTCCCGCCTGCGCTTCAACGCCACGCCGGAAGGCAGCGAGGTCCGCTTCACCGTGACGGCCCGGAAGGACGCCACCGTGGAGGACGCCGTCCCGGTCCAGCTGGCCTCCAACAACCTGGAGGCAGCCTCGCTGAAGAAGTTGGGCAAGCAGCTGCTCGCCTCTCCGGAGGCCGCGCGGATGCTGCGTGACGCCCTCAACGTCACCGGACAGAGCTACGAGATCCGCATCCCCGTGGCGGCGGACGGCCGTCCCGAAGTGGAGCTGCTCTCGGCGGCGCCGTTCTACGAGGCACCCAACGGCGGCTTCTTCGGCCGCGGGCTTTAAGGAGGCCGCCTCTCTCGCCTAGCCCCGCTGCTGGCAGCGGGCCTTCGCCTTCTCCAGGAGCCGGCGCATCGCCGGCTCCTGGGCCGCGTGGGCGAGCGCCTCGTCCCAGGGCATCCAGCGCGCCCCGTGGGACTCGTTGGGGTCGTGCGCGAGCGCCTCGGGGTTCTCCGCCACCAGCAGGAAGCGGACGTCCAGGTGCAGGTGGGCGGGCTCGTCCTTGCGGGAGGGGATGGCGTGCGCGTCCACGTCCAGCGGGGCGGGCGCCCGCGGGTGCGGCGCCATCCGGCAGCCGGTCTCCTCGTGGGCCTCGCGCAGCGCGGTCAGCTCCATCAGGCCCGCGTCCGCCTCTTCGGCGTGGCCGCCGGGCTGCAGCCAGCGGGAGATCTTCCGGTGGTGGATGAGCAGCACCCGCTCGCCGGGGGGGTCCACGATCACCGCGCTCCCCGTGAAGTGGGCGTGGGGCTGGGCCCGGCTGAAGGGCGCGGCCAGCTCCTTGGCATGGGCGCGCATCAGCGCCAGATCCGCGCGTTCCTTGTCATCTGACGGGACGTGCGCTTCCAGCAGGGACAGCAGCGGGACGCGGTCTTCGTTCATGGCGGGGCTTGCTGATATCAACACTCCATGCCGCGAGTCCTCGTCATCGACGACCACGACGCCATGCGCGAAGGCATGGCGGTCACGCTCAAGAAGCAGGGCCACGAGATCTCCGCCGTCCGCTCGGGCGTGGAGGGGCTCGCCGCCTACACCAAGGCCCCGTACGATCTCGTCGTCACCGACCTCAAGATGGAGCAGATGGACGGGCTGGAGGTGGTGCGCCGCCTGCGCGCCCAGGACCCGGAGGCGGTGGTGATGGTGGTGACCGCGCACGGCACCATCGAGACCGCGGTGACCGCGATGCAGCTGGGCGCCTACGACTTCATCACCAAGCCCTTCCCGCCCGAGGTCCTGCGGGCCAAGGTGGACAAGGGGCTGGAGCTCGCCGCCACGCGGCGCCAGGTCGTGCGGCTCAAGGCCGAGAACGAGGTCCTCTCCGCGGACGCCGCCGCCGCCGCCGGCTCGCTGGTGGGCAACAGCGAGCCCATGCAGAAGCTGGTCTCGATGATCCGCCGCGCCGCCGCCACCGACGCCACGGTGCTGGTGCACGGCGAGAGCGGCACCGGCAAGGAGCTGGTGGCGCGGATGATCCACGACCTCTCCCCGCGCAAGGACGGGCCCTTCGTGGTCGTCCACTGCGCCGCGCTGGCGGAGACCCTGCTCGAGTCCGAGCTCTTCGGCCACGAGCGCGGCAGCTTCACCGGGGCGGTCAAGCGCAAGCTCGGCCGCTTCGAGCTCGCAGATCGCGGCACCCTCTTCCTGGACGAGGTGGGGGAGATCTCCGCCTCCACCCAGACCAAGCTCTTGCGCGTGCTCCAGGAGAAGGAGATCCAGCGGGTGGGCGGCGAGGAGACGCTCAAGGTGGACGTGCGGGTGGTCTCCGCCACCCACAGAGATCTCAAGGCAGAAGTCGCCCGCGGCCGCTTCCGCGAAGATCTCTACTACCGGCTGCACATCATCCCGCTGGAGATCCCCGCCCTGCGCGACCGGCCGGAGGACATCCCGCAGCTGGCCCGCCACTTCGTCTCCCGCTACGCCCCCAAGGTGAACCGGGCGGTGGCCAGCCTCTCCCCCGCCGCGCTCGCCGCCCTGGCGCGCTACCCGTGGCCGGGCAACGTGCGCGAGCTGGAGAACGTGATCGAGCAGGCGCTGGTCTTCGCCGAGAAGGCCGAGCTGGACGAGTCGGACCTGCCCGCCTCCCTGCAGGGCCCCGGCGCGCGGGCCGCGGTGAGCGCGGGGAACATCCCGGTGCCGCACGGGGACCGGCCGCTGCCGGACATCCTCGAGGACATCGAGCGGCAGCTGATCCAGCGCGCCTACGAGAAGGCCAACGGCGTGAAGACGGAGACCGCGCGGCTCTTGGGGATCAAGACCTCGGCGCTCTACTACAAGCTCGAGAAGTACGGCTTCATCCAGAAGGGCGAGCGGCCAAGCGAGGAGCCCACCTCGTAGCCTCGGAAAACCGAGGGCGGCCGCGGCCTGGCCTCGGGGAAATCCACCGCGCTCCCTGGCGCAGGGGCGCCGCACCTACGCCGTCCGCTTGACCAAGGCGGCGAGATTCCTCATGTTGCGTGGGCCTGTAACCCCCCCTTGGACGGCCCCGCCTGGCAAGGTCATTGCTACTTGCCGAACACTGAGATGTTCCGCCGATTTGCCGTCTTGCTCGCCGTGCTGCTCGCGGCCCCCGCCCTGGCGCTGACCGCCGCGCTGGAGGGGGCGCGCGCCGGCGCCACCGCCGCCCGGGAGAGGGTGTCCGCGCTGCGGACGCAGCAGATGGCGCTGCGCGGGGAGCTCAACGCGGTGGCCTCGCGGATCGAGCAGCTCAAGGCCGCGCGAGGCGGCAAGGTGCTGCGGGGGAGCGAGCTGGAGCAGGCGCTGCGCCGCTCGCAGGAGCTCTCCGGCACCCTCACCGAGCTGGCGCAGTCCGTGGCGGGCGCCGAAGGCGAGGCGCAGAAGCAGCACCTGGCGCTGCTCGCCGCGCTCTCGCAGGAGCTCGCCGAGCTGCGCGCCCGCTTTGACGCCACCGCGGACCGGAGCGCCCGCGGCGCCCTGCTGACGCGGCTGCGCGCCGTGCGGCAGGAGCGCGAGCAGGTGCGCGCCGCCCTCCCCGCTGCCGCGCTCCCGGCGCTGGAGGCCGAGCGCCCCACCGATGATCCCGAGGACCTGCTCGAGCGGGCGGATCTGCTGCGGGACAACGAGGACAAGGTCCGCCGCGAGCTGACCGCGCTGGACGCACGCATCCGCGAGGTCCGAGAGGAGCGCGAGCTGGACCGGCACCTCAACGACTTCATCGGCGAGGACCAGATGTTCGACGAGTCCGACCGCCGGGCCCGCACCCGCGTGCCCACCCCCACCGGCAAGGGCGTCAGCCTGGCCGAGACCCCGGCGCGCGGCGGCTTCTCCAATGACACCACCGGCGCCCCCAGCGGGGCGCCCACCGGGCCGGCGCCCCTGGACCCGCAGAGCGGCAGCGCCACCCCGCCCGTCCCCGGCGCGCCGGAGTCTTCGAAGTCCCCGGACGTGCCGGCGGCCAAGACGAGCCCCACCGGTCAGCCGCTGCTGGGCCAGGGCCGGGACGTGAAGCTCTCGCCGCAGGACCTGGACAACCTGGACGTGCTGGAGCTGCAGAAGAAGCGGCTCTTGGGGCTGGCGGACGAGCTGCGCAAGCGGGCGCAGCAGCTCGAGGCCCGGGCGAAAGACCTCAAGTAGCCCGCGCGGCTAGAAGAGCTTCCACTCCACCCGCAAGTCGAGCTGCGCCTCCAGCGTGGTCTCCTGCGCCGGGTAGCGCCCCTTGCCGCTGGTGGTGACGGTCATGGACGGCGCGGTGACGTAGGGCTGCAGCTCCACGTCCCGGACGTCCAGAATCAGCGTCCTGGACGGCTGCTCCTGGGCGATGCCGGTCTTGCCGCCGATGACAGCCTCGGAGCCGCCGGCCTTGGCGGAGAACTCCAGCGAGTCCAGGAAGCGGAAGTCACCCGAGCTGGGGCTCAGGATGTTCAAACGCAACGCGGTGATCTTCACCGACACCACGTTCTCCTTCTTCACGCCCTGGTTCTTGAACTCCTGGTCCTGGTTGAAGTCGATGCTGGAGAAGCCGCTGAGCCCCGGGAAGGCGTTGAGCGCGCCGAGGATGTGCGTGGGGTCTCCCTGCACGGTCCCCTGCCCCTTCACGGACGTGGTCAGCACGTTGGCGCCGCACGCGGGCAGGAGCAGCGCGGCGAAGAGCACGAGGAGCTTGGGCATGGAGCGGATTTCCCCCGCTCCGGGCGAGGGCGGTCAAGGCGCCAGGTGGCTCCTGAAGTGCGAGCCGGAAAGTTTTACGTGCTCCGGGCCCGGGCTGACCCGCGGAGGGCACGCGGCGCGCGTGTTTTCACGTGCTTCGCCACGCGCCGGCCCTGGCACGGC
This sequence comes from Myxococcaceae bacterium, assembly GCA_044229415.1. Classification (GTDB taxonomy): domain Bacteria; phylum Myxococcota; class Myxococcia; order Myxococcales; family Myxococcaceae; genus JBGATB01. The sequence goes on from JBGATB010000034.1 coordinate 27,187, forward strand.
GACTGCTCATGCTCGCCGCGGGCAGTACGGGGGTCGGGGCGGGGCGTTGAGGAGCGGGCGGCGGGGTGGGCGGCGGGTAGGACGGGCGGGGTGGGCGGCGGGGAGTTGGACGGGCGGGTTGGGCGGCGGGAGTTGGACGAGCAGTCGGACGAGAGCAGTCGGGTGGAGTCGTCGGGTCCGGGAGAGATCGCACCGGTTCAAAGCACCACAGGTGGACGGCGGGGCGGGAAGGTCCAAGCGCTTTCGAAACGGCAGCAAGCGATGACCGGAGCGGTCGGGCTCGGATCGACGGGGTCCTCGGGGGGAAGGGCGTAGGGGGCGGGAGAGGACTTGGGATCAAGCGGGAGGAGTGCCTGTTCGCGGCTCCTCCCGCTTTCTCTTTTCATTCAGGCGAAGGGGGCGCGGCGCATGACGCGGGTGCTGGGAGCTCTTGGGCTGGGCGCCGCGCACGCGGTGAGCGAGAGCGGCGTGCTGGTGGACGCGCGGGCCTACTACCGCGCGTTCTTCCACGCCGCCCGGCAGGCCAAGCGCTACATCGCGATCACCGGCTGGCAGCTCGACAGCGACGTGGAGCTCTTGCGCGGCGAGGACGCGGCGCAGGCGGACGGCCTGCCGGTGCGGCTGCTCCCCTTCCTCAACGCGCTGTGCGAGCGCAACCCGGAGCTGCACGTCTACGTGTTGGCCTGGGACTTCAGCGTGATCTACGCGCTCGAGCGCGAGTGGCTGCAGAAGCTCGTCTTCAGCTGGAACACCCACTCGCGGATCCACTTCCACTTCGACACCGTCCACGCGCTCGGCGCCAGCCACCACCAGAAGCTGGTGGTGGTGGACGGCGGGCTCGCCTTCGCCGGCGGGATGGATCTGGCCGCCTCCCGCTGGGACGACCGCGCCCACGCCCAAGAGGAGCCCCGCCGGCTCGAGGACGGGAAGCCGCACGGCCCCTACCACGACGTCCAGACCTTCGTGCGCGGCGAGGCCGCCGCGGCCCTGGCGCGGCTGTTCTCCGAGCGCTGGTGCTCCGCGGTGGGCTGCGACTTCTCGCTCCCGGCGCCGCTGCCGGTGACCACCCCGGTGGCCGCCACGCACGTGCTGCCGGCCGGGCAAGTGACGCTGAGCCAGACGCGCGGCCGCACCCTGGAGCCGCCGCGCGAGCCGCTCACGGAGATCCGCGCGCTCTACCTTTCGGCCATCCGCTCGGCGCGGGAGCTGATCTACCTGGAGAACCAGTACTTCACCTCGCGCGCCGTGCACGACGCGCTCACCGAGCGGATGCGGGACCCACGGGCGGGGAAGCTGGAGGTGGTGCTCGTCCTGCCGCGCGAGCCGGAGGCGCTCAAGGAGCAGGTGGCGCTCGGGGTGGCGCAGGCCAAGCTCCTGCGCTCGCTCGCCGCCACCGCGCGCCAGACCGGCCACCGCTTCGGGGTCTACTGGTCGTGCGCCGGCCGCGACGGCGAGCGCGAGGTGGGCACCTACGTCCACTCCAAGCTGCTCCTGGTGGATGACCGGCTGCTCAGCGTGGGCTCGGCCAACACCACCAACCGGAGCCTGGCGCTGGACACCGAGCTGAACGTGAGCTGGGAGCGCGCGGGGCCGTGGCCGTGGCCCCTCCTGGGCGGCGGGCTGGGCGCGGCGCTCCGCCGGTTGCGGCTGGGGTTGCTCGCCGAGCACGCCGGGCTCTCCCCGCGCGAGGCCGCCGCGCTGCCGCGCGGGCGCGGGCTGGTGGCGGCGCTGGACGCGCTGGCCAGCGCGGGGACGCACCGGCTGCGCCACCACGCGATGGAGACGGTGTTCGACCGCGCGCCCCTGCTCTCGGTGCTCGAGCCGAACGAGCCCCTGTTCGATCCGGAGAAACCGGTGGAGGAGGAGGTCTACGAGGCGCTCGCCGCGGGCCAGGAGAGCCTCTTCACCCGCGGCCTGCAGCTGCTCTCCCGCCTGCTCACGCCGCAGCCGCGGCGCCTGTCCGGCTCCGGCGGCGAAAAGTAGCCTGTCCCCATTTCGGCGGGGAAAAGGGGACAGGCTACTTTTCCGTCCGGAAAAGTAGCCTGTCCCCATTATTTCGTATGCTCCGCGGCCGCCCGTGCCGCCCTCCCCTCCCCTCGCGCGTCTGGCCGTCTGCGTCCTCGCGCTCGCCGCGGCGCCCGCGCGCGCGGAGCTGGGCGGCGGGCTGCGTTTGTCCGTGAACGCCGGCGTGGACACCAACGCCCGGCGCGACTTTGACCAGGTGGACAAGGGCACCGCGGCGGACATGGTGGCCTCCGTGGTGGGCTCCACGGACGGGCACTACCAAGGCGAGCGCGCCCTGCTCGCCGGCAGCTACGACATTGGCGTTCGCAAGTTCATGCGGCTGCCGCTGGAGGACGTCTTCATCCAGTCCGCCGCGCTCGAGGCCTCGGTGGCGGTGGGGCCGTACCTGGGGCTGGGGCTGGAGGGGCGCGCCAAGGACCGGCGCGGCGGCGAGCGGGACTACACGGACCTGGCCGCCTTCGCCTTCGTGGAGCTGGTCCCGGACGCGGCGGTCTCCCTGCGCGTCCACGGCGGCGGGCACCGCTTCCTCTTCCCCTCTGACCTGCAGTTCTCCTTCAAGGCCACCGAGTGGGGCTTCACCGGCCGCTACCGGTTCGACAAGCGCCACTCGCTGCTCGCCTTCGGGGACCTGGGCTTTCGCGCCTACAACGCGGCGGCGCGCGTGGACCCGTCCGTGGAGAACCCGCCTCGCCGCACGGACTCGCTGATCACCGCGGGCGCCGGCTACTCCTTCCGCGGCCCGTTCGCCTTCAGCGCCACCTACTCGTACACCGAGCAGGCCTCCAACAGCCTGGGCTCGTCCTCCATGCGCCACCGGCTCACCGTCACCGGGGCCTTGAGGCTGCCGCTCTCGGTGACGCTCCTGGCGCAGGCCACGCTCCAGCTCTCCCGCTACCCGGTCGACTACCCCTCGGAGGAGCTGGTCCTCCTGGATGACGACGAGAACCACAACGCCGTCTCGGTGAAGCTGGTGCGGCCGATTTCCGAGCACATCGACGTGGAGCTGCGTTACGCGCTCTACCAGAACCGGTTGCCCAACGAGGGGCTCACCTACCTGCGTCAGGTGGCGTGGGCCGGCCTCGGCTGGAGGTTGTGATGGCGAAGGAAGACAGACCGCTCCCGCAGGACCCCGCGCAGCAGCCCGGGGGAGATCCAGACCTCGAGTTCGGCCCGCGCGCGCCGTCCATGCCGCAGTACTTCCTGGGCTACGCGGTGGTGTTCGCCGTGGTCATCGGCTTCGCGCTGGCGCTGCTGGGGCTGATGAAGCTGCTGCGCTAGAGCGCACAGGGGTTGCCGTCCCGGGGACCATCCCTAGCTTCCCTCCCTCCAAGGGAGGACCTCACACGATGACGAAGCTTCTGGCATTGGCGGCGGCCTGCGCGGCGCTGGCCGGCTGTGGCGCGGTGGACAAGGTGCTGGACTGCAACCACGTCTGCACCAAGTACAAGGACTGCTTCGACAGCTCCTACGACGTGGCGGCGTGCACCGGCCGGTGCAACTCCAACTCGGACTCCGCCGACTTCCGCACCAAGGCCAACAGCTGCAACGCCTGCATCGAAGGCCAGTCCTGCACCGGCGCGGCGTTCGGCTGCGCCACCCAGTGCGTGGGCGTGGTCCCCTAGCTTCCAGTCTTCGACTCCAGCCAGCGGCGCGCCGGTCCGTCCGGCACGCCCAGGTGGAGGAGCCCCGGGAGGATCACTTCACGGACGCTGCTCACGAAGACGGCCCGCTTCGCCGCGCGCGGCAGCACGCCGTGCGCGAGCAGCTCCAGCGGATCCGGCTCGTCCCTGCCCGGCTCGTCGAACAGGTCCGGGGAGATGGAGCCGGCCAGCATCGTGGGGACCAGCTGCCCCAGAAACGCGACTTCGCCCTGCGCCCGCGCGTGGGCGAGGTAGGCCCAGCCGAGCCGGCTGTGGCGGACCTCGTCCCGGGCGATCTCCCGGAGCACCGGCTCCACGCGCTCGGTGAGGGTGGCCCGCTCCGCCGCGAGCAGCGAGGTCAGCACGCCCACGCTCTCGGTCTCGGTGATGCAGCAGGCGGCCACCACCTCGTAGAGCAACGCCTCCTGGACGGAGAGCCGCGCGGGGGCGATCCGCTCGGCCTGCGCGTGGGTGGCCAGCGCCGTGGCGCCCAGCTCCCGCGCGAGCGCCTCGCACAGCTGCGCGTGGCGGCGCTCGTCCACCGAGGCGTTGAGCGCGTCCTGCGCGAAGGGCAGCGGCAGCAGCGTGGAGAGCCGCTCGAAGCGCTGCTGCGCCTCCAGCTCCACCCGGTGGCGGAAGGCCCAGGCGGCGGCCACCGCGGCGCGGGCCTGCGGCGTCACCAGCCCTCTACGCCCTTGCCGTCTGGATCCAGGCCGCCGTCGTCCGGCTCCACGCCGCCGTCCGGCAGGACGACCGGGTTCCTGTGGGTGGTGCCCTGGGTGCTGGGCGGCGTCTTCGAGCCGGAGGCCGGCTCACAGGCGCCCGTCGCGCCCGCGACCGCGCCCCCCATCACCAGCAGGTGGAACAGCTTCTTGTAGTTCATACGGCACCACCGGATTTTGAAGAGCGGCCGGGAGACAGAGTGTACCTCCCGGCCGGGGCGCGCTCCCCCCGGACCGGAAAGGCAGCGTTTCCCGCCCGTCCGGACACCCCAAAGGGCCAGGCCATCCCGGGGGTTAGAGCTCCGCGAGCCGCTCGTCGATCTCCTCGGCCAACGAGGCGTGGTTCTGGCCCAGCGCGGTGTCCCGGGCGCGGGTGAGCACCTCGCGCGCCTTCTCCGGCGCGCCGGCGCCCACGTAGGCGTCCCCCAGGGAGACCAGCGCCGCCGCGTACTGCGGATCCAGCTTCACGGCGTCCTCGAGCGCCTGCACCGCCTCCGGGTACCGCTTCTCGTCCAGGAGCAGCTTGCCCAGGGAGAAGTGGCCCATTGGCGAGTCCGGATAGTCAGCCACCAGTTGGCGGAACTGCGCCTCGCGCTCGTTGCCCATGCCGCGCCTTCTATTGCAAGGTGGCCGCGAGCGCCATGTCCGAGCCCCAGACCCAGTCCCTGCCCACGCCCAGAGAGCTCGCCCTCGCCGCGCGCAAGGCCGCCCGCGCGCTGGCCATCGCCGAAACCGCGCAGAAGAACGCCGCGCTGGTGGCGATCGCCCAGGCCCTGCGGGAGCGCAAGGCCGCGGTGCTGGACGCCAACCGCGCGGACGTGGAGGGCGCCCGCGCCAGCGGGAAGAACGCCGCCTTCCTGGACCGGCTGGCCCTGGACGAGCGGCGCCTCCTGGGGATGGCGGCGGCGGTGGAGGAGGTGGCCGCGCTGGCCGACCCGGTGGGCGAGGTGGTGGAGCGCTGGAAGCGGCCCAATGGCCTCTCCGTGGAGAAGGTCCGGCTCCCGCTGGGCGTGGTGCTGATGATCTACGAGGCCCGCCCCAACGTGACCACGGACGCCGCGGCGCTCTGCGTGAAGAGCGGCAACGCGGTGATCCTGCGCGGCGGCAGCGAGGCCGCCGCCACCAACGCCGCGCTGACGGAGGCGCTGGCCCAGGGGCTGACCGCGGCGGGCTTGCCGGCCGCCTGCGCGCAGCGCGTGCCCACCACCTCCCACGACTCGCTCTTGGAGCTGCTCAAGCTGGAGGGGCTGATCGACCTGTGCATCCCGCGCGGCGGCGAGGGGCTCATCCGCTTCGTGGCCGAGCACGCGCGGGTGCCGGTGGTGAAGCACTACAAGGGCGTCTGCCACGTCTACGTGGAGAAGAGCGCGGACCTGGCGATGGCGGAGAAGATCCTCCTCAACGCCAAGGCCCAGCGGCCGGGCGTCTGCAACGCCGCGGAGTGCCTGCTGGTGGACCGCGCGGTGGCGGAGTCCTTCCTCCCCAACGCGGGCCGGGCCCTGAGGGCGGCTGGGGTGGAGCTGCGCGGCTGCCCCACCACCGTCTCGCTGCTCTCCCGCGCCGGCGTGGAGGTGAAGCACGCCCAGCCGGACGACTACGGCCGCGAGTTCCTGGACCTGATCCTGGCCATCCGCGTGGTGAAGGATCTGGACCAGGCGCTCGAGCACATCGCCGTTTTCGGCTCCGAGCACACCGAGGCGATCCTCACCGCGGATGACGCGGCCGCCGCCCGCTTCACCCGCGAGGTGACCGCCTCCGGGGTGATGGTGAACGCGTCCACCCGCTTCAACGATGGGGGCGAGCTCGGGCTGGGGGCGGAGATCGGCATCTCCACCTCCCGGCTGCACGCCTTCGGCCCCATGGGGCTGCGCGAGCTGACCGCCCAGAAGTACGTCGTCCGGGGCAAAGGTCAGGTCCGCTAGTCCCCGAAAGTCCCGTTCCCCCCTGTTTCTCACTCGCCGTTTCTGCTCTAAGACCCGGCCCGACAGATGAAGACCCACGGCAAGAGCCACCCGAAGAAGCGCTTCAAGAAGGGCCCTGCGCGCAAAGGGCACGCCAAGACCGGCAAGGCGCACGGCGGCAAGAAGCCGCGCCGCGGGCCTGCGGCCCCGGCCGCCCCTTCCCGTCCCGCGGAGAACCCGCGCGCCAAGGCGCTGGCCCAGAAGATGGCGAGCGCGGTGCTGGACAAGAAGGCGCTGGACGTCGTGATTTTGGACGTGCGGGGGATGACCTCCTACGCGGACTACTTCGTGCTCGGCTCAGGCGAGTCCGAGCGCCAGGTGGGCGCGATGGCGGACGCCATCCACCAGAAGCTGAAGGACGAGGAGCAGCTCCACCCGATCGGCACCGAAGGCCAGGAGACCGGCAACTGGGTGCTGCTGGACTACGGCGAGGTGGTGGCCCACCTGTTCTTCACCGAGGTCCGCTCCTTCTACGATCTCGAAGGGCTCTGGGCGGACGCCGCCCGCGTGCCGGTGGAGCCGCCCCCCACGCCCGCGCTGGCGTCCGGGCAGCCCTGAAGCTGCGCGTCGCCTCCGTGGGCAAGGACCGCTCCGGGCTCTTCCAGCCCGCGGTGGACGAGTACGCGGACCGGCTCTCGCACTACACCCGCCTCAGCCTGCTGGAGCTCCCCGCCCGCCGCACCGCCGCGGAGGAGGCCAAGGAGCTGCTCGCCAAGAAGGCTCCCTCGGAGTGGCTGATCGCCCTGGACGAGCGCGGCGAGCTGCTCACCTCCCCCGAGCTGGCGGCGCTGCTCCAGAAGGCGCAGCACCAGGCGAAGGACGTGCTGTTCGTCATCGGCGGGGACGAAGGGCTGGATCCGTCCGTCCGCACGGCGGCGACGAAGACGCTGTCGCTCTCCCGGATGACCCTGCCCCACCGGCTGGCCCGCGTGGTCCTGGTGGAGCAGCTCTACCGTGCCTTCACGCTGCTCAAGGGCGAGCCGTACCACAAGTAAGCGAAACGGCCCCGTACGGCGAAGTGGGACAACCGCCGCTCGGCAATTCGCCGGCCTCCACGCCTTGCCCTAGACTTGGAAGCCCGCATCGCCCGTGGCCAGACCGGTAGCCGCGCCTGACCCCTCCATGACCCGACTCCACCCGCTCCTCCTCGGTGTCGCGGTGCTCGCCGCGCTCGCCGGCTGCGCCCGCACCGAGCCCCTGTTCTGCGGCGGCGCGGAGGACCTCCCCTGCCCTGAAGGCACCACCTGCGCGGACGGCCGCTGCGTCGTCCTCACCGAGGAGGGCTGTCCCCAGGGCAAGGTCCTGTGCGGGGACGTCTGCGTCTCCCTCTCCTCGGACCCGGACAACTGCGGCGTCTGCGCGCGCGCCTGCCCCGGCACCCAGGTGTGCAGCGGCGGCGTCTGCACCGGCGCGTGCGGCGCCGGCCTCACCGAGTGCGACCGCCGCTGCCTGGACACGCAGAAAGACCCCCAGAACTGCGGCGCCTGCGGCCTGGCCTGCAATGCCTCGGAGAGCTGCTCCGCCGGCAAGTGCGGCTGCGGCGCGGGCCAGTCCTTCTGTGACGGCAAGTGCATCGACACCCTCTCCGACGCCAAGAACTGCGGCGGCTGCGCCAAGGTCTGCGCCGCCGGCGCCTTCTGCCAGCGCGGCAACTGCGTGGCCCAGTGCGCGGTGGGCTTCACGCCCTGCGGCTCCGCCTGCGTGGACCTCGGCGGGGACGACAAGAACTGCGGCGCCTGCGGCAAGGCGTGCGGCGCCGGCCAGAGCTGCGTCAACGCGGTCTGCCAGCTCGCCTGCCCGGACGGGCAGAAGGCGTGTGACGGCGTCTGCCGGGACGTGAAGATCGACCCCGCCAACTGCGGCGCCTGCGGCAAGCGCTGCGGCGCCGGCCAGCTGTGCGTCAACGGCGCCTGCGGCTGCCCGGCCGGCACCACCGACTGCAACGGCACCTGCCGGAACACCCAGACGGATCCGCTCGCCTGCGGCGCCTGCGGTAAGAGCTGCAACGCCACGCAGGTGTGCACCGCGGGCGCCTGCGGCTGCGCCCCGGGCTTGAAGGACTGCTCCGGCCAGTGCGTGGACCCGCAGTCGGATCCGCTCAACTGCGGCGGCTGCGGCGTCTCGTGCGGCGCCAACCAGGTGTGCAGCAACGGCACCTGCGCGCTCGCCTGCGGCCCGGGGCTGACCGCCTGCGCCGGCCAGTGCGTGAACTTGGGCAGCGACGCGCGCAACTGCGGCGCCTGCGCCAAGGCGTGCGCGGCCAGCGAGGTCTGCGCCGGCGGCCTCTGCCGCTGCCCGGGGACCCAGCAGTCCTGCGGCGGCGTGTGCAAGGACACCTCCGCGGATCCGCTCAACTGCGGCGCCTGCGGCGTCACCTGCCCCGCCGGCGCCGCCTGCGCCAACGGCGCCTGCCAGTGCCCCGCCGGCCAGAGCGCCTGCAACAACCGCTGCTCGGACACCCAGAGCGATCCGCAGAACTGCGGCGCCTGCGGCACGGTGTGCCCGTTCGGCTGCGCGCTCGGCAAGTGCACCTGCCCCGCCGGCACCACGCTGTGCGGCGGCGCGTGCGTGAACACCCAGACGGACGCGCAGAACTGCGGCACCTGCGGCAAGGCCTGCGGCGCGGGCGCGCCGTGCGCGGGCGGCGCCTGCCAGTGCCCCGCCGGGACGCTCTCTTGCGGCGGCGTGTGCGTGAACCCGCAGACGGACGTGAAGAACTGCGGCGCCTGCAACAACGCCTGCGCCACCGGGGCCTCGTGCCAGGCCGGCGCCTGCCAGTGCCCCGCCGGCCAGACCGCCTGCAACGGCACCTGCGTGGACACCCAGCTGGACCCGTCCAACTGCGGCACCTGCGGCAAGAGCTGCCTGCCCGGCCAGGCCTGCAGCGGCGGCAGCTGCCAGTGCCCCGCCGGCACCGCGCTGTGCGGCAATGCCTGCGTGAACACCCAGACGGACGCGCAGAACTGCGGCAGCTGCGGCAACGCCTGCGCGGCGGGCGCCTCGTGCCAGGGCGGCTCCTGCACCAACCCCTGCCCCGCCGGCTTCCTCAAGTGCGGCACCCAGTGCGTGAACCCCAAGACGGACGCGCAGAACTGCGGCGCCTGCGGCACCAGCTGCGGCGGCAACGCCACCTGCAACAACTCGGTGTGCACCTGCGGCGCCGGCTTCACCCGCTGCGGCAACGCCTGCGTGCGGCTGCAGGATGACCCCGCGCACTGCGGCAGCTGCACCACCGTCTGCGGCGCCACGCAGGTCTGCAGCTTCGGCAGCTGCCGCAACAACTGCCAGTTCGGCCTCACCAACTGCAATGGCAGCTGCGTGCCCACCCAGGTGGACCCGCGCAACTGCGGCGCCTGCGGCAACAGCTGCGGCCCCGGGGGGACTTGCTTCAACAGCGTCTGCCAGTGCGGTCCCGGCTACACCCGCTGCGGCAACACCTGCGTGCGCCTCTCCTCGGACCCGGCCCACTGCGGCGCCTGCACCACCGCCTGCGCCGGCGGCCAGGTGTGCGAGAGCGGCACCTGCAAGGCCTCCTGCACCCCGCCGCTCGCAAGCTGCGGCGGCGGCTGCGCCAACCTCCAGTCGGACACCAGCAACTGCGGCACCTGCGGCCACGGCTGCGCCGCTGGCGAGTCCTGCGTGGGTGGCGCCTGCCTGTGCCCGCCGGGGAGCCTCACCTGCTCCGGGCGCTGCATCAGCGTCCAGGCGGACCGGAACAACTGCGGCGCCTGCAACAAGGTCTGCGCGGGGACCGAGGTCTGCGCGGCCGGCCAGTGCGTCTGCGCGGTGGGCTGGAGCCGGTGCGGCGCGGTGTGCCGCAACACCTCTTCCGACCGGAACAACTGCGGCACCTGCGGCACCGTCTGCCCCGGCAGCCCCGCCACCTCCAGCTGCGTGAACGGCGCCTGCGTCTGCCAGACCGGCCTCACCCTCTGCAGCGGCCAGTGCCTCAACACCCAGTTCGACCGGAACAACTGCGGCGCCTGCGGCACCGTCTGCGCGGCCAACCAGGTCTGCAACCTGGGCACCTGCATGCTGCCGTGAAGGTCTGGTAGAGCTGCACGGGCCTTGAGCCTCCTGGCCCCGCTCACCGAGCTGCTCTTCCCGCCCACCTGCGTGGCCTGCGCGAAGGTGCTCCCGGCGAAGGCGTTCTTCTGCGCGGACTGCGAGTTGTTGGTGGACAGGCTCCCGTCTCCGGGCTGCGCGCGCTGCGCGGAGCCCGGCAGCCACCCCGCCGGGCTGTGCGGCCGCTGCCGCGTGGCGCCCCCGCCGTTCGCGCGCGCTGGGGCGCCCTTCGTGCACGCCGGGGCGATCGCTCGGGCCATCCAGGCCTTCAAGTACGAGGACCACCCGGAGCTGGCCCGCCCGCTGGGCGCGCTGCTGGCGAGCGAGGCGCGGGCCTTCCTCTTGGACGCCCCCGCCGCGGTCTGCGCGGTGCCGCTGCACCGATCCCGCTTCCTCTCCCGCAAGTACGATCAGGCGGCCCTGCTCGCGCGGGAGCTGGCCACGGCCACCGGCCGCCCCTGCCTGGAGCTGCTCTCGCGCGCCCGCGCCACCGAGCGCCAGGTGGGGCTCACCGAGGAGGCCCGCGCGCGCAACGTGGACGGCGCGTTCCTGTGCGCCGCGCCGCCGCCGCGCGAGGTGCTGCTCCTGGACGACGTGCTCACCACCTCCGCCACCGCGCGGGCCGCGGCCGCGGCGCTGCTCTCGGCCGGCGCTCAGCGCGTGGAGGTGCTCACCCTGGCGCGCGCGTACTCGGGGTGAGGCAAACGGCCACATTGGCCCCTCACCGCATCTTCCTTCCAAACGCCTGAAGTTCTGCTCAGAGTGCGGCCCTCTGAACCTTTCGAGGGGAGCTCCGTCCATGGCCCGCATGCTCGCAGCCGCCGTTCTCTCGTTGCTCGCTGTCCCCGCGTTCGCCGAGGAGTTCAAGGTCGACCCGACCACCGGCAACAGCAACTTCACCGCGGTCTTCGACGCGAAGCTGGGGGAGCGGATCGTCGCGATGAGCTCCTCGCTCACCTGCGCGCTGGACTACGACGACAAGGGCGGAACCGTCTCCGGCACCTGCTCGGTGCCGCTCACCAGCATCCAGGTGGACAACGAGCCGACCAAGACGGAGCACTTCCAGCAGTGGGCCACCAACAAGAAGTCCGACCCCAAGGCCTGCAAGCTGGAGGCGAAGTTCGACAAGCTCAAGGTGGGCGCGCTGGCGCCGGAGCAGCCGAAGAAGTTTTCGGCGGACGTGGCCTTCACCGTCTGCGGCAAGGCGCGCGCGGACGGGAAGAAGGAGAAGGTGACGGGCACCGCGCTCCTCTTCCCCGCCGGCAGCTACGGCGAGGCGAAGACGGTCCGCGTGCGCGGCAACATCGCCAAGTTCAGCCGGGACGCGTACCAGATCGGCCCCGCGCACACGGAAGGCTGGATCGCCCGCGTCCAGTCCCTGGCCAAGGTGGTGGCGGACGAGGGCAGCATCGACATCGCCCTGCTCGCCACCGCGCCCAAGGCGGAGGCCCCGGCGCCGGCCCCGGCCCCGGCCCCGAAGAAGTAACCCCCTCGCAGGCTGTGCCGTAACAGTGTCGTCCCCCAACGCAGCACCCACCGAAAGGAAGAAGCAAGATGAACAACGCCATCAAGGGAGCCCTGGTCGCCACCGCCGTCGCCTCGCTGTTCGCCAACGGAGCGCTCGCCGGCGACAAGGCGGCGAAGAAGACGAAGGAGGCCGCCAAGGTCACCAAGTGCGCCGGCGTGAACGAGTGCAAGGGCCACGGCGCCTGCTCCGGCGCGGACAACGCCTGTAAGTCCAAGAACGAGTGCAAGGGCAAGGGCTGGGTGGAGACCAAGACGGACAAGGAGTGCACCGACAAGGGCGGCACCGTGGTCGCCGCGGCGCCCGCCGCGAAGTAGTCTTCCGTTTCCTGGTTTCGACGAGGGCCGGCGCGCGCACCACAGGGGCCGCACCGGCCCTCACGCTTTCGTCAGAGAGGACCTTCTTCGCTTGAGCTTCCACCGCACCTACCTGGGCCACGGCGTTGGCCTGCGGACCCGCCACTTCGGGCAGCTGCTGGAGCAGCGCCCGCCGGTGGATTGGCTGGAGGTCATCTCCGAGAACTTCTTCGCCAAGGGGGGCCGGCCGCTGGCGGTGCTGGAGAAGGTCCGCCGTGACGTGCCGGTGGTGCTGCACGGCGTGTCGCTCTCCATCGGCGCGGTGGAGCCGCTCTCCGCGGAGTACCTGCAGAAGCTCAAGGCGCTGGCGCAGCGCGTGGAGCCGGCCTGGGTGTCGGACCACCTGTGCTGGGGCTCGCACGGCGGCCGCTACGCGCACGACCTCTGGCCGCTGCCGTACACGGAGGAGGCGCTGGCGCACGTGGCCTCCCGCGTGCGCCAGGTGCAGGACGCGCTCGGGCGGCAGCTGTTGCTGGAGAACGTCTCCAGCTACGTGGCCTTCAAGGACTCCACGCTGACCGAGTGGGAGTTCATGGCGGAGCTGGCGGAGCGCGCGGACTGCGGGCTCTTGCTGGACGTGAACAACGTCTACGTGAGCGCGAAGAACCACGGCTTCGACGCGCTCGAGTACCTGCGCGGCATCCCGGTGGACCGGGTGGGGCAGTTCCACCTCGCGGGCCACAGCGACAAGGGGCGCTACCTGTTGGACACGCACGACGCGGAGGTCCCGGACCCGGTCTGGGCGCTCTACCGCGAGGCCGTGCGCCGGTTCGGCCAGGTCTCCTCGCTGGTGGAGTGGGACGACCATGTCCCGCCGCTGGAGGAGCTGGTGGCGCAGAGCCAGCGCGCGGCGCAGGTGGCGCGCGAGGCGCAGGCCCCCGTCCCGGCGAAGGCGCGGGAGGCGCGGCCATGACGCTGGCCCAGCTGCAGGCGCTCTTCCATGGCGCGGTGACTGGCGCTGCGGCGGAAGGCGCGCCCCCTGCGCAGGCCTGGCTCCTGGGCAGCGCGGCGCTCGCCGCGGACGAGCGGGTGGAGATCTACGCGTCCATGTACCGCTGCCGGCTGGAGGACGCCCTGCGCCAGGACTACCCCAAGGTGGCGGCGCTGCTGGGGCCGGACGGCTTCTCCGCCGCGGCGGCGGCGTACGTGCGGGCGCACCCTTCCGAAGATCCGGACCTGGGCCAGCTGGGGCGGCGCTTCGCCGGCTTCCTGGAGGCAAGCCCCGCGCTCTGCCCGCGGCCGGACCTCGCCGCCCTGGCGCGGCTGGAGTGGTGCCGCTCGGAGGTGTTCCTGGAGGCGCCCGCGCCCGCGGTCTCCCGCGAGGCCCTCACCGCGCTCGCCCCGGACGCGCTCGCCGCCGCGCGCTTTTCGCCCATCCCGGCGCTGCGGCTGCTCACCCTCCCGTACGACGCCGCGGCGCTCTGGCGCGCGCTCGAGGATGGCGAGCCCCCGCCGCCGCCGCGCGAGGAGCCCACGCACCTGGCCGTCTGGCGCGAGGGCTTCACCGAGGTCCACGCCAAAGTGGGTGACGCGGAGGCCGCGGCGATCTCCGCGCTCTTGCGCGAGGCGCCGCTGGGGGAGCTGTGCGCCGCGTTCGGCGAAGGCGACGGCGCGGTGGCCGAGGCCTTCGCCGCGCTCGGCAGCTGGCTGGACGAAGGGTGGATCCGCGAGGTCCGCGCTTAATCTTTCTTCATCTGGGCGCAATCCGGGGGTGCGGGCGGTCGGCGAGCGTGCAGGCCATGCACAGCGCACTGCCCCGCCGCCTCTTCGCCCACTACGCAGGGATGATCCGCCGCCACCCCGGGGCCTTTGCCATCACCCTGGCGATCTCGCTCGTCACCGTCTTCGGGACGGAGGGAGGCGAGGTTGGGGGGTGGGCCACCGCCGCCTACCCGCTCGCCATGGGCGTGGCCGCGCTGCTCTTCGACGCCGCGCTGCTGCTGCGGGCTTCGCCGGCCAGCCCCGCCGTGGAGGTGCGGCGCCCGGCGCGCGAGGTGCTCGTCACGCTCGTCCCGTTCTGCCTGGGGCTCGTCTGGCTGGGCCTGGCCGCCTTCGCCCCCCGCGAGGGGGCGCTGGCCCGCCTCGCGCGGCCACCGGGGCTCCTGCTCGTGTACCTGCTGCTCGCGCCCGTGGTGCCCCTGGTGACGCTCTGGCGCGCGGGCTACCGCCGCGGGGCGCTGGGGCTCACGGCGCGCGGGGCCTGGGCGGCGCCGGCGGTGATCGCCGTCATCGCCCTCACGGCGCGCGCGGTGATGCCGTGGGCGCTGCGAGACGCCTGGGCCTTCGCCCGGACGACCGGGCTGCCCCAGACCCTGGCGCTCGGGCTGCTCGTGGCGGCGCTCCCTGAAGAGCTCTACCGCTTCCTGCTCCAGAGCCGGCTCGGAGCCCTCCTGCGCAACCCCGCCGCGGGGTGGCTGCTCGCGTCCTTCCTCTGGGCCTTTGGCCACCTCCCCTTCCACATGAAGGAGGCCTTCCTGTCCCTCTCCGGCCTCGCGCAGGGCCTGCGGGTGAGCGTGGCGCTGATGCCGCTGGGGCTGCTCTGGGGCTACCTCACCCACCGGAGCCGCAGCGTGCTGCCCGCGGTGCTCGTCCACGGCACCAACCTGTGGGGACTCCACAATGTCTGAGGACGCGCCCGGGCTGGCTATGCTGGGGCCCGTGCTCGTCCCGGCTCCCTTCTCGGTCCTGCTGGTGGAGGACGACCTCAAGCTGGCGCGGCTCACCGCCGAGTACCTGGAGGCGCACGGCGCGCGCGTCACCCACGTTCCAGAGGGCGAGGCCGGCCTGCGCGAGGCGCTCAGCGGCGCGTACGACGTGGTGGTGCTGGACCTGATGCTGCCTGGGCGCACCGGGCTGGAGATCTGCCAGGAGCTGCGGCGCCACTCCCACGTCCCGGTGCTCCTGCTCACCGCGCGGGGCGAGGAGGCGGATCGGGTGCTCGGGCTCTCGCTGGGGGCGGACGACTACGTGGTCAAGCCCTTCTCCTCCCGCGAGCTGGCGGCGCGGCTGCAGGCGCTGGTGCGGCGCGCGCGGGGTGACGCGGGGCCCCGCCGGGAGCTGCTGCGGGTGGGGCCGCTGTCGTTGGACGCGGCCCGGCTCGAGGCCCAGCTCCACGGCAGGAGCCTCGGGCTCACCGCCTACGAGTTCGCCCTGCTGCGGGCGCTGGCGAAGGCCGCGGGGCGCGTGCTCTCCCGCGAGCAGCTGATGGAGCAGGCCGGGGCCGAGCTCGACCGCGCCTTCGACCGCTCGGTCGACGTGCACATCTTCCGCCTGCGCCAGAAGCTGGGGCGGGAGGGCAAGCACCTGCTGCGCACCATCCGCGGCGCGGGCTATCAGCTCTTGGCCGCGGAGGAGCCGTGAGGCGACCCCGCTTCGGCCTGTTCTGGCAGATCGCCCTGTACGGCGCGGCGCTGCTCGCGGTGGTGGTGCTCGCGGCGCCGCGGCTGGGAGGGCTCGTCCCGCTTCCCCGGCCCACGGAGGCGTTGGAGGCGCTGATCCCCGCGCTGGAGGGGCGCTCGCGGGAACCCGGCGCCGCGCTGCGCCTCCTTCGAGGCAACGGCGCACCTCCAGCCACCCTCTTCGCGCTGGACGGCGGGGTGGTGGCATCCAGCGCGGCGCCCCCGCTCCCCTTCCCGGCGCCGGAGGAGCGCCCCAGCCACCTGCACGACGAGCGCTACCTCGGCGGCGAACCCCTGCGGATCGCCGTGCGATTGGCGGGGGACGAGCTGCTCGTCATCGCGCCCCTGCGCCCATCCGCGGGCAGGGTGGCGGGGGTGGTGGCCTCGGCCCTGGCGATCTTCGCCGTGCTGGTGCTGCTCGCGTCCCTGCCCATGGCGCACGTCATCGCCTCGCCGGTGGTCCGGCTCACCCGCGCCGCGCGGGCGCTGGGCGCGGGAGAGCTCGGCGCGCGCTCGGGGCTGAACGCCGCGGGAGAGGTGGGGGAGCTGGCCGCGGCGTTCGACGAGATGGCCGAGCGCGTCCAGGGCCTGGTGCGCGCGGAGCGCGAGCTGGTGGCCAACGTCTCGCACGAGCTGCGCACCCCGCTGGCCCGCATGCGGGTGGCGCTCGAGCTGGCGCAGGCCAAAGGGGCTTCCCGCGCCGCGCAGACGCTGGACGAGCTGGGCCAGGACGTGGCGGAGCTGGAGCGGCTGGTGGAGGAGCTGCTCGCGGTGGCGCGGCTGGACCTGGCGGCGCAGGCCCCCAGCGGAGGGCTGCCCGCGTTGCGCCGGACGCTGCTTGCGGTGGACGGGCTGGCGCAGGACTGCGCGGAGCGCTTCCGCCGCCGCTTCCCCGAGCGGACGCTGCACGTGGAGCTCGCGCAGACACCGCCCCTGCAGGCGGACGAGACGCTGCTGCGGCGCGCGCTGGACAACCTGCTCGACAACGCCCGCAAGTACTCCAGCGGAGAGCTGCACCTGCGCGTGCGGCTGGCGGACGGGGCGGTGGAGCTCGAGGTGGAGGACCACGGCGAGGGCATGTCCGCGGAGGACGTGGCGCGGGCCTTCACCCCCTTCTTCCGGGCGGACACCAGCCGGGACCGGGCCAGCGGAGGGGTGGGGCTGGGGCTGTCCCTGACGCGGAAGATCGCCGAGGCACATGGCGGCCGTGCGCAGCTGCGAAGCCGGCCTGGCGGCGGCACCGTGGTCTGGTTGACGCTGCCCACCTGAGGCGAAGAGGCGCGACCGACGAGGTCGCCGCGCCTCCTGTTGACCAGGCTCGCCGCCTCAGCGGTCCGCGCGGCAGTCCGCGATGCTGCGGTAGTCCTTCATCGGGTCCCAGATGCCGCCGCCGAAGGTCATCGAGAACGTCACCGTGCTGCCCGGGGAGATCCACTTGCAGGCGGTGTCCGCGTGGTCGGGGATATCCAGCCGGACCCACTGGCTGGAGCCGCAGCCGTTCTTGATCTTCCAGTACGCGGTGTTGGTGAAGCCGTTGACGCTGGAGCCCGTCTCGTAGACGCAGGACGGGGCCCGCGTCAGCGCCGAGCTCTCCGTGGCCAGCTCCTCCACGTCCGGCGTGGCCTGCGCCTGCTCCTCCGGCGTGACGTCAAGACCGTTGCCACCGCAGCCGGCCACCAGCACCAACGCAGACAACAATCCGAGCACCTTGGGCGTGTTCATTTTCGTCTCTCTCCTGGTTCATGGGTTGGGTACGGCGGCGCGCGCCTAAGCAGGAGGTGCGCCACGGCCTAAGCGCCGGGATCACTCGCGCGCAGGCCCCGGCGCGCAGCCGCTCCGGTGGCGAGAGCCCCCCACACCGCCGCGCGCGCGGGCGCGATGCAAACGGTCGATGCTCAGCGGGAAATGCAACGGGGGGCTGGCTCGAGAGAGAGCACGCGCGCGGTGCCGCCCCTCGACTACGGGCCTGAGGGCCCTGCGCTCGGGGAGGCCGGGGCAGCGCTTCCATCTGGCTCGGCGCGGGGCGCGTGGCGCGCGGCCTCCACGCGGCTGCGCATGAAGTCGGTCTGCGCGTCCTGCAGCTGCCCGGGCAGGCTCACCACGAAGACGCAGCCCTGGCCCAGCTCGCTGGTGACGCGGGTGGCGCCGCCGAGCCGCTTGATCAACCCGGCGCAGACGGAGAGCCCCAGCCCCATCCCCTTGCCGGCGGCCTTGGTGCTGAAGAACGGCTCGAAGATGCGCGGCAGGACTTCGTTGGCGATGCCGGTGCCGTTGTCCTCCACGCACAGCTCGAAGCCTTCGGGCGTGGAGCGGGTGGAGATGAGGATCCGCGGCGAGGGGCGCCCGGCCACGGCGTCCGCCGCGTTGGAGATGAGGGAGAGGGCGATCTGCGTCAGGTAGCCGGGCGTCAGCCGCACCTCGCCGCCGTGGGCGAAGCGCGTCTCCACCGCCACGTCCATCAGCTTGGCCTGGCCGATGGTGAGCGCCCGCTCCACCTCGCTGCGGGGATCCACCCAGATCGGCTTGCGGTCTGGATCTCCGGCGAGCAGGTTCAGGTCCCGGATGATCTTCCGGATCCGGTCGGTCCCCTGGCCGATGTCCGCCTGGATCTCCCCCACCTCGTTGAGGACCTCCTGCGGGCCGCGCGCGCGGGAGCGGACGCCGGCCAGCTCGCGGCAGCACTCGGTGAGCTGCTCCACGCCGGCGAGCACGAAGGCCAGCGGGTTGTTGAGCTCGTGCGCCACGCCCGAGGCCACCGTGCCCAGCGTGGCCAGCTTCTCGGACTCGTAGAGCTGGCGCTGGGTCTGCAGCAGCGTGTCGTGCGCGCTGGCGATCGCCTCCTTCTGCTTGAGGATCTCCAGCCGCGCCGCGCGCAGGCGCAGGAGCGAGCGGACGCGCGCGAGCAGCTCGCGGGGGCCGCAGGACTTCTGCAGGTAGTCGTCCGCGCCCTCTTCCAGTCCCTGGGCGCGCCCTTGCGGGTCCTGGTTGGAGGTCATCAGGATGAAGGGCACGTCCGCCAGCGCGGGCAGCGCGCGCGCCCGGCGGCCCAGCTCGTGCCCGTCAATCCCGGGCATGGTGACGTCCGAAAGGATGAGGTCCGGCGGCCGGCGCAGCGCCGCGGCGAGGCCGGCCTCGCCGTCCACCGCCTCCTCCACTTCGTAGTGCGCCCCGAGCACGCCCCGCAGGTGCGCCCGCAGCGTGGCCGAGTCATCCACCACGAGGATGTGCGCGCGCGTGGGCTCTTCGGGCTTTGGGTGAGCGGTGGTGGACAGGGGCGTGGCCAAGGGGCGGTTTCCACCCTGCCCTGGTGCACGCGATGTGCCCCACCCGCAGCCCCGCGAGACCACGGGAAGTCCCCCTGGGTCAGAACGGCCCGGTGAGGTAGCGCAAGACCCCCTCCTTTCGGGGAAGCTCCCCTGGGCCCGGCAGGTTCGTCTTGCTACATCTGCTGGCCTCTCACCCAACCATGCCCACCTTCCCACCGCGCCCCCGGCTGCCTGGCCGCACCCTCACCCTGCTGCTCGCCCTGCTTGGGGCTGCGGCGCTCGCACGGCCGGAGGACCCCGCGGTGGCACGCGCGGCCGAGCACGCGCGCCTGGCGGTCAGCCTGGCGGCCTCGCCGCGCGGCGCCGCGCACCTGCACCGCCTGCGGACCTTCCTC
Organism: Myxococcaceae bacterium; assembly: GCA_044229415.1. GTDB lineage: Bacteria > Myxococcota > Myxococcia > Myxococcales > Myxococcaceae > JBGATB01. The sequence goes on from JBGATB010000034.1 coordinate 46,540, forward strand.
CCTGAGTTGGAGGACCTGAGCCTGCTGCAGACCACCTACGCCACGGTGCTCTCGCGCGGCAGCACCCACCCGCTCACTCGGACCGAGGCGCGCCTGCTGGCGGCCGAGCTGGAGCGCGCCCGCGGCCGCCTGCCCCGCGCCGCGGAGCTCTTGGCGCCGCTGGGCTTCCTCACCCAATTCTACGTGGTGGGCTCCTTCGACAACGAAGGCAAGTCCGGCTGCGGGACGGACTTCGGCCCCGAGGCCGGCGCGCTCAGCCTCACCGCGGTCTACCCGGCGCAGGGCAGGGACCTCTCCTGGCGCAAGCTCTCGGTGGCGCCCACGGACGGGTATGTGGACCTCTCCAGCGCGGTGAGCCCGCGCAAGGAGGCGGTGGTCTACGCGCTCACGTTCCTGGAGGCCACCGAGGAGGCGAAGGTGGAGCTGGGGGTGGGGACTTCGGGCGCCTTCAAGCTCTGGGTGAACGGCGCCCAGGCCGCCACCGCGGACCGCTACAACCTCCCCCGCCCGGATCAGGCGCGCGTGGCGGTGCGGCTGCGCAAGGGGATGAACCGGGTGATGCTCAAGGTCTGCCAGGAGAGCGGCCCGCTCGGCTTCTACCTGCGGCAGGAGCGGGTGAGCGGAGGCGCGGTGACGCCGGCGCTGCCGGACGCGCTGCCCGCGGTGGAGAAGGGGGCGCCGCCCCAGCCGGAGAAGCTGCCCACGCTCACCGTGGCGATGCGCGCGGTGCTGGCCGCCAAGCCCAACGACCCCGAGCTGCGCGGCGAGCTGGCCACCCTGCTGGAGGCGCAGCGCGCCTTCGACGAGCGCGAGCACGCGGACACGGTGGAGGCGGCCAAGGCGGCGGACGCCGCGCCCAAGAGCGCCTCGCTGCAGCTGCTCGCGGCCCGGTTGCAGGACGAGGACCACAACCTGCGGCGCAAGTACCTCGAGGCCGCGCTCCAGGCGGAGCCCGGCTCGCCGTTCGCCCGGTTGATGCTGGCGCAGCACGAGTCCTCGCGCGGCCACCCCGAGCGGGCGCTGGCGCTGCTGACGCCGCTGGTGAAGGAGCAGCCGGGCTTCGCCGCCGCGCGGCTGGAGCTGGCGCGGACCCACGAGGCGATGGGCGAGTGGCCCGCCGCGGTGGGCGTGGTGGAGGAGGCGCTGCGGGAGCTGCCCCGGGTGCCGCCGGTCATCCGCGAAGCGGCGGCGGTGGCGCGCCGGCTGGAGCGCCCGCAGCAGGCCCTGGAGCGGCTGCGGGTGGCGCTCTCCTTGCGCTACGACGACGGCAACAGCCGCCGCTCGCTCGCGGCGATCTTGGCGGACCTGGGCCGGGTGGAGGAGTCCGGGCGCGAGCAGGAGGTGCTGCTCCGGCTGGATCCGTTCGACAACGGCACCCGCCTGCGGCTGGCGGAGCTCTACGCCGCCAACGACAAGCTGCCCGCCGCGCAGAAGCTCTTCGCGGAGGCCCGCGCGCTGGCGCCGGATGACTCGGACGTCTTCGAGCGCGAAGGGCGCGCGCTGCTGCAGGCCGGGCGCCGGGACGAGGCGCTCGCCGCCTTCGAGCGCTCGCTCCAGCTGCGCCCGCAGAACCCCGCGCTCAAGGAAGCGCTGCGCTCGCTCAAGGGGGACAACAGCTCCCACGGCGTGGAGTACGTGCTGGACGTGCGCGCGCTGGCGAAGGAGGCGGACAGCTACGCCGGCGAGGACGCCGTCTACCTGGTGGACTACGGCTACGTGCGGGTGCAGCCGTCCGGCCTCGCCTCGCGCTTCAACCAGCTGGGGGTGAAGGTCTTCAGCCAGCGCGGGGTGGAGGCCTTCCGATCCATGCCGATCACCTACTCCCCCAACCGGCAGGAGGTGCGGGTGCTCAAGGCGCGCATCACCAAGCCGGACGGCTCGGTGGTGGACAGCTACGGCGAGAACGAGCGCAACATCAACGAGCCGTGGACCGGCATGTACTACGACGCGCGCGCGAAGGTGCTCTCCTTCCCGGCGCTCGCCGCCGGGGACGTGCTGGAGGTGCAGTACCGGATCGACGACACCGCCCAGGAGAACCTCCTCTCGGACTACTGGGGGGATGTGGAGCACCTGCAGGGGACGGCGCCCAAGCTGCGCTACCAGTTCCTGGTGGACATGCCGCAGAGCCGGCCGCTCTACTGGAACAAGGCGGAGCTGCCGGCCGGGGTGAAGGTGGAGACCTCGCCGCTCCCCGAAGCGCGCACGCTCTACCGGTACTCTCTCTCTCCGGTGCCGAAGATCATCCCCGAGCCGATGATGCCGGGCTGGTCCGAGGTCGCCACCACCCTGCACGTCTCCACCTACAAGACGTGGGACGACGTGGGGCGCTACTACTGGGGGCTGGTGCGGGACCAGCTGCTCCCCAACGAGGAGCTGCGCAAGGCGGTGGAGACCGCGCTGACCGGCGTGGACAAGAAGGACGAGCTGGCCATCGTCCGCGCCATCTACTCGTTCGTGGTCACCAACACCCGCTACGTGGCGCTGGAGTTCGGCATCCACGGCTACAAGCCGTACCGGGTGGACCGGGTGCTGGCGCGCCGCTTCGGGGACTGCAAGGACAAGGCATCCCTCATCCACGCGATGCTCAAGGTGGCCGGGGTGGACAGCCGGCTGGTCCTCCTGCGGATGCGCCAGCTGGGGACGCTCTCGCCGGAGCCCGCGTCCCTGGCGGCCTTCAACCACGCCATCGTCTACGTGCCCAAGTACCAGCTCTACCTGGACGGCACCGCGGAGTTCCACGGCGCGCGCGAGCTGCCCTCAGCCGATCGCTTCGCCAACGTGTTGATCGTGGAGCCCTCCGGCAAGAGCAGCTTCCTCACCACGCCCGAGGCCAACGCGGACGACAACCTCACCACGCTCTCGCTGGACGTCACGCTCAAGCCGGACGGGAGCGCGGTGGCGAAGGGCGAGAGCCTGGTCACCGGGCAGAGCGCCCCCGAGTACCGCCGCGCGTACCAGACGGTGGCCACCCGGCGCGCCACCTTCGAGCAGGGGTGGGCGCAGACGTACCCCGGCCTCACCGTGAGCGAGGTGAAGCTCAACGACACCACCCGGCTGGATCAGGACGTGAAGCTCACCTACCAGCTCAACATCCCGCGCTTCGCCGAGGCGCTGCCCGGCGGCCTGCGCTTCCACGCGTTCGGCAGCGGCCGCGCCTACACCCAGACGTTCGCGCCGCTCCCCTCGCGGAAGTACGACCTGGTGATGCAGACGCCGTGGGTGAACACGTTCTCCGTCCGCTATCCGATTCCGGCGGGCTACACCGTGCAGGAGCTCCCCGCGGACGTGAACGAAGACACGCCGTTTGGCACGCTCACCATGACCCACAAGGTGGAAGGCGGGCGGCTCGTCTGCGAGGGGCGGTTCGCGCTGAAGGTGGCGCGGGTGAAGGCGGCGGACTACGCCGCGTTCCGGGACTTCCTCTCCCGCGTGGACCAGGCGTTCGGCCGGAAGGTGTTGATCACCGGCACCGCGGGCCAGACGGCGGCGCGCTGAAGCGGCGCGCTGAAGCGGCGCGGACTGCACCGGGCGAAGACAATTCGAAGTGGGCGGCTCCGAGTAAAGCGGGAGGGGCACGCGCGCTGCACAGCGAGCGGGCCTCTCTCACCGAAAGGTCGCACCGCATGCTCGCCCGCTTCGTGCTGTTCGCAGTGCTCGCGTTTGGAGGCAGCTCCGCCCTCGCCGCCGGGTTCGACTACTCGGTGGTGGGCAACGGCTGCGTCCCGGACCACAACTCCATCCAGGGGGACCTCTACGAGAACCGCGGCCACGGGGTGGGCTTTAGGCCCGGGCGCGTGGGCACCATCCGCCTCACCTGCCCCATCACCCTGCGCCGCCAGCAGTCCACCTGCTGGGGCTGCCCGGTGGGCGGGACCGACTACACGTGGCACAGCTACACCATCTTCTACAAGGACAGCGACGGGGCCTCCTCCAACGGCTACGTGAACGTGAAGCTGCGCTACGCGAACTTCAGCACGCCGGCCACGGGGCTCAACTGGGCCAACTCCACCCCGGCGATGCCGCAGACCGGGCCCACCTCCATCAACGTGGACATCCCGGACGTGGACCCGGGGCTCTACAACTTCTGGTGGGTGGAGGTGACGCTCACCCGGTCCACCACCGCCACGGACGTGGAGTTCCTCGGCCTGACGCTGCAGTAGACGCGCGTCAGCGCAGCAGCAGGCTGGCGAACCCGAGCCCGAGGTAGAGGGTGCCCAGCGCGAAGCCCCAGACGATGGTGACGCGCCCCTGCCGCGCGAGCTCGGGCCCCCGGAGCATCCACGCCCCCACGACGAACGGGAGCGGGAAGAAGCCCATGCTCAGGGCGTAGGCGGTGGGGACGCAGCCCCAGTACAGCCCCGTCCTGCCCGGCGACGCGCCGTCCAGCGCGGCGACGCGGCGGTTGACGAGCACCAGCGTCAGCGCGCCCAGGCCGAGCCAGCCGAACAGCACCGAGAGCAGCACGCCGATGAGCAGGAGCTTCAGGAGCACGGGCGGGCGTGTACCAAGGCCTCGCTGCGACGGGCAAGCCGTGCCCTGGCGCTCGGATGTGCGCGGCAGGGCCCTTAGGGACCGTGTCGTTCGGGGCTACTGCGGCTGTGCGCGCATGGGTCCCGCGGCAACGGGCACCCGCCTCGGTGGAGTCCGCGCCCGGGACGCGCGCAGCGGGAGCACGGCGCCGCGGGGCGCCGCGCGTACCCTGCCCCCTCGCCCAACCCTGCTCGAGACGGCGATCGGCTCGTCAAGTAGGCGCGCCCGCAGACCTTCTTCGCTGCGAGCGGTGGGCGGCCAGAGTGGGCGACCGTTGGGCGACCGTTGGGCGCCCACCGTGGTCGACCACGTCTCCCACGCCTCCCAGCGCAGAAAGTTCTGCGGGATTCGGCACTTGCCGCCGCGCGCAGCCGTGCGGTGCCTGCTGGGCGTCTGGTCGCCCAGTTTGGCCCTCCCCCTCCCCGCCCCGGAGCCCCGTCGCCCGCGAGAGGTGCGGTGGGGCGCCCACCAGGCGTCGCCCGAGGCACGGCAGCCCACCGCGGCCAGAGCGCGCCACCGAGGAGTCCATGCGTGCTCGGCGGTGCACCGCCCCGAGCCCAATCGGTCCCTACCTGCCCTGTGCAATCAACGGCTCAACCGCGGCTCGCCTCACGAAGCAGCCGCGTCAGCTCGCGATCGAACGTGGCGGCGAAGCGCTGCTTGTCGGCGGGGCCGAAGCCCTTGGGCCCGCCGGTCATTACCCCGGCCTCGCGCAGCTCCTGGGTGAAGTTCCGCAGGGAGAGCCGCTCGTCGATGCTCTCCTCGGTGAAGGGCTCGCCGCGGACGTCCAGCGTCACCACGCCCTTCTTCACCAGCGTGGCCGCGAGCGGGATGTCCTGCGTCACCGCCAGGTCGCCTTTTTGCGCGTGCGCCGCCACGTGCGAGTCCGCCACGTCCAGTCCGGCGCCCACCCGCACGGTGGAGAGAAACTCCGAGCGCGGCAGGGTGAGGTTCTTGTTCGCCACGAACACGGCGGGAACGCGCAGCCGCTCGCAGGCGCGGATGATGATCTCCTTCACCGCGCCCGGGCAGGCGTCCGCGTCGACCCAGATCTTCATGACCCGCTCCGTTCGGGGAACCCCAGCCGCGCCCGCAGGGCGGCGTCCTTCCCGGCGCGCCAGATGAACGCGTCCAGGACGTAGTGCGTGGCCTGGGGGAGCGCCAACAGCGGCACCAGCAACGCCAGCGCCCCGCCGGTGACCGCGCTCCCCGCGCCGAAGAGCCCGGGGTGATCTCCCCAGACCCAGCGGTCCCAGAGCAGCTCTTCCAAGAACGCCACCGCCACCAGAAGCCCCACGAACGCCACGGCCCCGCGGGCGAGCACCGCCCGGGCCGCCGCGTAGCCCGGCGCCTGCTCGGCCGCGCGCGCCCGCCCGTAGCGGAAGAGCAGCGCGAAGTACGGCGCCCCGTGCAGCACCACGTTGGTGACGGTGAAGGCGAAGTCGCTGCGCGCGACCACGATCCCGAAGAACCAGACCGCGGCGGTGGAGAGCAGGAGCGCCCAGGGCCCCACCCGCAGCGGCAGGCCGCGCCCGAGCTGTCGCGCCCCCCAGCCGAGCAGCACCGCGGCCTCCACACCGAGCGCCGCGCTCCCCACCCACCCCGGCAGCCCCGCCACGAAGTCCCCCTCCACGAACCACCAGAACGGGCGCGGCAGGTTCGCGTGCCACCAGAGCACGGGCCCCAGCGTGGCCGAGTAGATCGCCGCGGCGTCCAGCCACGCGTCCGTGCGCGAGGCGCCCTCCTTGCGGCCGTAGAGCGCCATCCAGCCGACCTGCTGCCGGACGAAGTGCAGCAGCGCCGCGTAGGCGAACAGGCGCCAGAACGCCTCCGGCGAGCTGCGATAGGCCACCACCCCCAGCGCGTACAGCGCCAGTGGAAGTCCGGCGTACAGGGGCAGGCGGCGCCTCAGCTCGGCGCCATCCAGGTAGACGCGGAAGGCGGTGGACCAGACGTGGGCCACGTCCACCCCCACCACCAACAGCAGGTAGGCCCACGGCGGCATCGCCTCATCCGCGCCCAGCAGCGGCGCTGCCGCCCCCAACGCGAGCGAGAGCGCCGCGCTCCCAGCGAAGAGCCCGATGTCGGCCCCCGGGCCGAACAACCACACCTGGCGGGAGTTGCGCGCCATCGCCGCGCAGCGGCTTAGCAGGTCGCAGGGTCACACGCCCCCCCTCGCGTCAGCCTTCACCCAAGGGGATGATGAAGGCGCTCCTTGTGCTGCCAGGGCTTCGAGCGGGCCCGTGGCGGTGGCACGAGGGGTGAAAAACCGGGGGGCGCTCGTTACTAGAGGTTGCCCATGAAAGCCGTCGCCCCGAACACCCCGCCCTCCCCGTTTGGCACGCTCACCGCGGAGCTGGCGAACGAGGCCCGGCGCCACCTCGCCTTCAGCTGCTACTGCAGCGCCTGCGAGAGCGTGTCGCAGAAGCACTGGCCCGCGCCCGCCGCCGCCCCGTCTCCCTCCGGCAAGTAGCCCTCACAGCCAGCTGCCTGCCTTCCGCGAGAGCCCCGCCAGGGCGCGCTCCGCGGCCATCACCCCGTACCAGTTCGCCTCCTCGAAGAGCGCCATCCCGCCCAGCTCACTGTGCGCGGGGTGGATGACGCCCTCCACGCTCTGCTGCGCCTTCTGCCGCGCGCCGCCGAACAGGAAGCCCACCCGCGGGCGGATCATCGCGTGGCCCCAGCGGCAGACATCCAGCCGGGTGACCTGCGCGCGCAGCCCCGGGTGCGCCAGCGACAAGTCGGCCAGGCAGAGCGCCTGCCAATCCTGAAGGGTGGTGCCGAGCAGCCGCGTGCGCTCCGCGCGGACGTCCTCGCCCACCAGCGGGTAGTACCAGGTCAGCACGGTGGGCCCGTCCTCGCGCTGGCGCAGGGCCTGGTGCGTGGCCACCACGTAGCCCAGGCTCTGGCTCTCGTAGAGGACGTTGTCCCAGGCGAGCGGAAAGCCGCGCCCGCGCGGCGGCGCCGAGACGTGCAGGTTGGCCACCACCCAAGGCCCGTACTGGAGCTCCGCCAGGTGCGGCGCCCGCTCCCTACCCGGCAAGAGCCGCGCGGCCGCATAGGACGGCGCCGCCAGCACCACCTGCTTGGCGTGCAGGCGCTGCGGGGCGCGCGTGCGCGCGTCGAGCGCCCAGGCCTCACAGCCGTCTGGCCCCGGAATCAACCGCGTCACCAGCGTGGAGGTGGAGAGCCGCGCAGGGCCCGCCGCGCGCGCCAGCGCGTGCACCAGCTCCCCGTTGCCCGCGGGCCAGCTCAGGTACCCGGCCGCGCGCTGGCCGCCGCCGTCGTGCCGGGCGGCGAAGTACCAGAGCCCCGCGTACGCGGAGACGTGCGCCGCGGTGGCGCCAAAGTCGTCCCGGCAGGCGTAGTCCGCCCACCAGCGCAGCCTCGGCGAGCGGTAGCCCTGCGCGTCCAGCCACTGGGCGAAGCTCTGCCGGTCCAGCGCCGTCCACTCCGCGTCGTCGCTCCCGGTGGCCATGGGCACCGAGAAGGCCTTGCGCCCCTTGGCGTCCCGGGCGGCGGCGAGCGCGTCCACCTGCGCCTCGAAGCGCGCCAGCTCCGCCAGCTCCTGCGGGCCCGCACCCGCGCGCAGGTAGAGGCCTTCGTACCAGCTGCCCTTGTAGAAGAGCCGCTCCTCGGGCTCGTGGATGAGCGCCTGCTCCGCGTAGACCGGCCGCCCCTGCGCGTCCTCGCCGGTGAGCACCCCGAGCTGCGCGAGCAGCCGGCCCACCGGCCCCGCTCGCGAGAGCGGCGCGGGGAGGTAGTGCGCCCCCCACGGGTAGGCGGTCACCGCCGAGCGCCCGCTGCGGGAGGTCCCGCCCGGCGCGTCCATCAGCTCGCAGACGAGGAAGTCCTCCACCCCCGCCCCCGCCAGCCGCCACGCCGCGGAGAGCCCAGCCACGCCGGCCCCCACCACGAGCACGTCCACCCGGCGGACCGGCGCGCCTTCGGGCAGGGCGGTCACCGGCTCGCGGAGCAGGTGGCCGGTGGCGAGGAAGGAGTCCACCAGCTCCCCCGGCACCGGCGCTTCGGGAGCCGCGCGGCGGGTGCAGGCGGCGCTCGCGGCCGCGGCGCCGAGGAAGCTCTCGAGCAGCGCGCGGCGGGAGAGGCTCACCACGTTACGGGTCGAGCAGGTCCTGCAGTGTGGCGCGCGCGGCGGCGGCCTGTTCGTCAGAGAGCCGCCCCTCCGCCAGCGCCTGCACCAGCGCGCCCTTGGCCTGCTCCACGCTCCGCGCGAGCCGTCCTTCCGAGCCCTCCTCCATCGGCGCCACGTCATACCCGAGCGCCTGGGCGAGGACGGTGATGGCGGCCTCCGGCAGCGGCGTGCCGTTGGTGGCGGACTCGAAGAGGGAGGCGCTCAGGTCCAGTGGGGCGGGAGCGGCCGGAGCGCCGGGCTCCGCAGGAGCGGTGACCTCTCGCGCGGAGACGGCGGGAAGAACGGCGGGGTTGCTGCGGATCCGGTCGGCCATGGGGTGAAAGCCCCTTTGGTGTATCAGGCCCGGCGCACTCGCCTCAAGGTTCGCGCCACTAGAGCCCGTACGCGGAGCGAACCGCCGCCACCACCTGGCTCGGCGAGCAGGAGGTCCCCGGGCAGCGCGCGGACACGGCGCGGTTGGCGATGAAGGCCTTGGCGCGGAAGTGCTCGTTCACCGTGGAGGTCCACGCGCGCTTGTGGTTCTCCAGGCACTCGGCGCCCCAGCCCGCGGTGAGGCCGGAGCGGCCCACCTGGTTGAGGCAGGCGTCGTAGCCCTGACGGCCCGTGCCGGCCTGGTACGCGCACCACTCGGTCCGGTGCAGCGAGTTGATCCGGCAGTAGCAGCCGCTGGAGCAGGTCCGGGTGACGCCCTTCTCGAAGGCGTAGGTCACATAGCCCGAGCCCATGTTCTCGATGATCCCGCCGGAGAGCGGGTAGATGCGCGAGGACTGGTAGAGCATGGCCAGGCCGATCGCCTTGAGCCCCTCTTCGTAGTGGCCGCGGGACGTGGTGCGCAGCCTCGCCAGCGCGGGGATGAGGTTGGCGGCGTCCACGATCCACGCCCCGGCCCGCTCCGCGGACGGGTTGGCCACGATCACCGAGGCGCTCAGGCCGCCGCTGGAGTAGCTGCAGCGCTTCGCCTCGTGCGGCCAGCCGGGGTAGCTCGCCGCCGAGCAGCTCTGCTCCACGTACGGCCGCGGGCTGAGCAGGCTCACCAGGGACGCCGGCACCGAGCCAGGAGGCGTGGGCGCCGGCGCGTTGCCGCCGCTGGTCCACAGCTCGTGGTGGTCCCGCGAGTGGATGGAGAGCGTCCCGTCGTCCTCCACCCAGAGCGCGGAGAAGGGGTGGCCTGCGGTGCCGGTGCTCCAGAGCGCCTTCCCCGCGCTGTCGCGCAGGACGAAGTTGCCGTCCAGCTGCATGTGCGCGAACGAGGCGCCGGTCGCGTACGTCCTGGTCCGCCACACCGCCTGGCCGGCGCTCGAGTAGACGACGAGGTCTCCGTCATTCTGCACGACGAGCCCGAACTTCTCGTTGCAGGCGAGCACGGTCTGCCCGACCTTCATCCGCTCATCGGGATCCAGGCCGCAGCGCGCGAGCGCGATCTCGCTGTGCGAGGCCCAGAGCGCCTTCCCGCCGCGCGCGTAGACCACGGCGTTGCCGTCGTCCTGCACCGCGAGCCGGGCGCCCGGGTGGCCGTGGGTCTGCGAGTCCCAGCGCGCCTTCCCCGCCCGGTCGTAGACGACGAGGTTGCCGTCCCCCTGCATCACCGCGCGGCTCCCGGCGCCGCCAAACGTCGAGCTGGCCCACAGCGCCGTCCCCGAGCGCGCGAGGTAGAGGACGAGGTTGCCATCCCCCTGCATCACGAAGCGCAGCCGCCCGCCGCAGGAGGCGAGCACGTCCCCGTCCTTCAAGGTGGCGCCCGGCGCCAGGCTGCCGCACGAGAGCTCCGAGCCGAGCTCGCCCTCGTCGTCGATGACCTCGTCTTCGGGCGTCTGTACGCCACAGCCGATCAGCGCGAGGAGGGAGAGCAACAACGCACTGCGCAGGAGTGTTGGGTTCATGCGCTCAGGGTCTACGCAACTGCCGCGCCGGCAGCGCGCGCCGGAGCCGCCGCGAGTGGCGTCGCGCCTTTCGCGGCTGTAACGGCCGTTGCGTGCGCTGGCCGCCCACCCCGGGCAATTCGTCGCGCTGGCGAGACACGTGTAAACGCCCTGCCCGCCCCCGGCGCTCGAGCACGGCGCCCGCGCTTCCACTCGGGCGCGCGCGAAAACCAGGCGGCTCAGACGCGCCCGGGGAGTCCAGCTCGCCCGGGCGTGGACGGCCACGCCAGACCGCCGCCGCAACTGCAACAGCCGCCGCAACGCTGCAGCGGAGGTTTCAGTTCCAGCGCTTCCACTCCTCGTCGTAGTAGTGGACCAGCACCTGGTTGTTGAGCCGGTTCACCTCCACCGGGATGCGGTCCATGTCCTTGGGGAACTGACCGAGCGTGGGCAGCACCTCTTCGGTGAGGAAGCGCAGCCCCTCCGGCAGCTCGCGGACCTGGCGCGCCGGGCCGTGCGCCGCCAGCACGTAGCCCCACTCCCCGAAGCTGGGCACCAGCGCGTGGAAGGGCTCGGTCCAGAAGCCGGCGGCGGAGAGCGTGGCCTCCACGCACCAGAAGCTGCGCCGCGCGAACAGGGGCGAGGTGCTCTGGATGACGGCCACGCCGCCTTCGGCCAGGCGCGCCTTGAGCAGGCCGTAGAAGCGCGTGGTGTAGAGCTTGCCGAGCGAGAAGCTGTTGGGGTCCGGGAAGTCCACGATGATCGCGTCGAACTTCGTGGGGGACTCGGCCAGGAACTGCATGGCGTCCGTGTTGATCACCCGGACCTTGGGGTTCTCCAGCGAGCCGCCGCTGAGCGTGGAGAGCTCCCGGTAGGCCTGCGCCAGGCCGGTCATCGCCGGATCCAGGTCCACCAGCGTCACCGACTCCACCTCGCCGTAGCGCAGCACCTCGCGCGCGGCGAGCCCGTCTCCCCCGCCGAGGATCAGCACGTGGGCCAGCCTCTGCGCCCGGGTGAGCGCGGGGTGCACCAGCGCCTCGTGGTAGCGGTACTCGTCCACGCTGGCGAACTGGAGCGAGCCGTTGAGGAAGAGCGCGAAGCCGCGGGCGCCCCGGGTGACCACGATCCGCTGGTAAGGCGAGGTCTTCGTGTAGACGACCTCGTCCGCGTAGACCTGCGCCTCGTGGAGCGCGGTCAGCGCGTCCCCGAACGCGAACGCCACCGCCAGCGCGCTGGCCAGGGCGATCGCCTGCACCCGCAAGGCGGAGACGCGCTCCAGCAGCGGCTCGAGCAGCCAGGTGCTCCACAGGCCGACCACCGCGTTGAGCAGCCCGAAGAGCAGCGAGGTGCGCACCAGGCCCAGCTTGGGCACCAGGAGCAGCGGGAAGAGCAGCGAGGCGAACAGCGCGCCCAGATAGTCGAAGGTGAGGACCTGCGAGACCAGGTCCTTGAACTTCACCTGGTCCTTCAAGATCCGCAGCAGGAGCGGGATCTCCAGCCCCACCAGCGTGCCGAGCACGAAGACCGAGCCGTAGAGCGCCACCCGGAAGACGCCGGTCAGCGTGAAGCAGAGGAAGAGGACCGGCGCGCAGGCGCCGCCCACCAGCGCCACCGCCAGCTCGATCTCCACGAACCGCCGCGCCACCTGCCGCTCCACGAAGCGCGAGAGGTACGAGCCCACCCCCATGGCGAAGAGGTAGACGCCGATGACCGTGGAGAACTGGGTGACCGAGTCCCCCAGCAGGTAGCTGGCCAGCGTCCCGGCGATCAGCTCGTAGACGAGCCCGCAGGTGGCGATGATCAGCACCGTCACCAGCAACAGGGAGCGGTTCAAGGCGTCAGCCGTGCACGGACGCCGCGATGATCACCGCGAGCCCCAGGATGAACGCGCCGATCACGATCCCCAGCGCCACGTTCTGGTCCGTCTCCAGCTCCTTGTAGACGTCGAACGGCAAGATCAACCGGATGACGTAGAAGCCCGCCACGAACACCACCAGCCCCACCAGCGAGAAGACCAGCGAGGTCACCACCGCCTTCACCAGCGTGTCTGAGATCATCACTTCCCTCCCCGGTAACCGCTGTGCCACAGCAACAGGCCGCCTGGACCGTGCCTCACGTCCGACGGCACCACGCCCCGCTCCTCCTGGGTGAAGGGCTCCACCCCCAGGAAGGTCACCGCCGCGTACGCCAGCAAGAGCAGCCCACCCACGTACTTCATCGCCACCTCCGCCGAGCCTTCACGTTCACAGCGAGCTCTCCTCCCAGCGCTGCTTCTCGAAGAGGCTGGCCCGCACCGCGCACAGCGCCGGCCACGCCGCGAGCGCCAGCCACACCAGGAACACCCAGAGGAAGCGCGGCACGTCGCTCACCAGCACCACGTCCACCGGCGCCTGCGGCAGGGTCTGGAAGAACGGCGTGAGCCGCAGCGTGTAGCGCCCCTTGGGCAGCGCGGAGAGGAACTCGGTGTCCTCGCGGCTCCCCTCGCTCCAGGCGCCGTCCGAGTCGTAGCCGGAGTAGTGGCTCACCTCCGAGTAGAAGGACGTGACCTCGCCGCTCTCCTCGTTGAAGAGGTCTCCCTGCAGCCCCAGCCAGTCGTTGTTGAGCGTGGGCGCCCGCAGCACCACCTCCACGTTGCCGCGCTGGTGGATCTCCAGCCCCTCGAAGAGCTGCATCGCCTCCTGCGCGCCGGAGACGGTGCCGGCGCGGAACTGCACCGCCTTGGCCACCACCTGCTCGTGGGCGGCGAGCGCGCTGGCGACGAGGTAGAGCGCCAGCGCCGCGCCCATGTACGCGGCCGCCCAGGGCAGCGCGCGCCGCAGTCCCTCCTGCCCCGGGTTGGGCTGCGAGGGGCAGATGCCAGACGCGCGCGGGAGCACCGCCTTGGGGAAGGCCTGCTGGAGCTCCTTCGGCTCGAGGTACCGGCTGAGCGTGAAGGTGACCTCGTTGCCGGTGCGCTCCTCGTTCACCGAGAGCGGCGGACGGATGAACTCGCGGGCGTGCGCCGTCTCCCCCACCGAGACCGCCCAGTAGCACTCGCCTACGACGTAGTCCGTCACCGCGGTCACGGCCTGGAAGAGCTTGAAGTGCTGGCCGCGGCAGGAGACGCCACCCCCCGTATCGCCCACGTCGCCCGCGGCCAGCGGCGTGAGGAACGTCCAGTGGCCGTTGGACTCCATCAGCCAGGCGAAGCCGCGCCCCTTGTTGAAGAGCAGGTACTCCGTCCACGGGTACGTGTTCCCGTCCACCTGGCAGCTGCGGCCGAGGAAGGCCACGCAGGTCCACCCCACCCCGTCCAGCTGGCCCTGGGCGCCAAGCGGGATGGCGGGCTCCACCTCCGGCTTCTTCAGCGCCTGGAGGAAGGCGAGCTTGCCCTTAGCCACCTCGTGCAGGGCGCCGCAGTAGGGGCAGGCCACGCGCAAAGCGCGATCCGGGGCGCGCAGCTCCAGGGGCGCGTTGCACTTCTCGCAGCGGGCCTGCGCCAACGCCACCGCGCGCGTCTTGGGGCGGAAGCCGTCCTGGGAGAACGCCAGCTCCTGCGGCGTCACCGCGTGGCCGACGAAGAGCTCGGGGTTCTCCGTGTCCGCGCCGAAGTCCAGCGTGGCGAAGACGCCGCCCGCGCCGGTGGCGTCCGCGTACGAGCCCACCTCCTCGCGCACCCCCGCGGGGAGCTCTCCCGCGGCGGAGATCACGCGGGCGCTGCCCACCTCCTCCACCGTGAAGGGCTTGCCGGCCACCTGCACCCGGACCCCGGGCCGCATGGCGGAGAGGAACTGCGCCCCGGCGCCCACCGGGAACATCCAGTGCCAGGCGCCCTCGGACTCGGAGAGCCAGGCGGAGCGCCCGTCGTCCAGCTGGACGAACCACTCGTCCCAGGGCCCCGCGCCGTGGTCCTTCTGCACGTGCCCCACCAGCCGGAAGCCCACCTTCTGGTAGCGCCCGCTGGCACCCAGCGTCAGCGGCGAGTCCGTGTCGAGGATCCGCGCCACCTTGCCGAGCGACTCGAAGGAGGCGTCCTTGCGCGCCACCACCGTCTGGCAGTGGTCGCAGACGCGGACGGCGGCCGACCCCGCGGTGAACACCACCGGCGCGCCACAGGCTGGGCACTTCCCCTCGGTCACGTGCGCGTTGATAGCACGCGAGCGGCCCGCGGCAGCTTCCTCAGCGACGCAGCTGCAGCCCCCAGCGCGCCACGTGGCGCGCGCCGGGGGCGAGGCGGACCAGGCCGGCGCCGGAGTTGAAGGCGTCCGGGGCGCAGCTCATCGGCTCCACCGCGAGCCCGCGCCGCCGCGCACAGGGCTCCAGCACGTCGCCGGTGAAGAGCTGCAGGTAGCCCAGCGCCTCGTCCTGCCAGAGCTCTGCGGTGCCCGCGCCGTCCGCGCGCTGAAGTTGCACCCGGGCCCGGCCGTCCGCGCCGCGGAGTAGCCCGGTGAAGCAGTCGTCCAGCCGGGTGCCGCTCAGCGGGCGCCCGCGGCGGAAGTCGTGCGCGGCGGACACCTCGCCCTCGCCGATGGGCAGCTTGCGGTCATCGAGCGCCAGCTGCTTCGACGACTGGAAGCTGAGCAGCGCGCCGTCGATGCGGGCGGCGCCTGCTGAGAGGTAGGGGTGAAAGCCCACGCCGTACGGCGCCGCCGTGGAGCCCTCGTTCAGGGCGGTGAGCGCGACCTCCAGGCCGCCGGGCGTCAGCACGTACGCCAGCGAGAGCCGCAGCCGGAAGGGGTAGCCGGCCGGCTCCGAGAGACGCAGCTCCAGCACCACCCGCGCTGACTCCTGCGAGACGAGCGTCCACGGCAGCGTGCGCACCAGCCCGTGCAGCGCGTTGTGCCGGGCGGCCTCGTTGAGCGGAAGCTGATGATCGCGCCCATCGAAGGCGTAGCGCCCGTCGCGGATGCGGTTGGGCCACGGCGCGAGCACGTCCCCGCGGCTGGCGTCCTGCGCGTCACCCGGTGAGTCGACGTCGAGCAACTCCACCGCACCAACCCGGTAGCCGCACAGCCGGCCGCCGAAGGTGCTCACCTTCGCGGACTGCTCTGCGAGGGAAAGGGCGAGGTTGGGCGCGGGCTTCACGCCGCGGGTCGTAGCACGCGCGGGCCTGATTTTCCGGAAGGCGCGCGCCTGTACCCGGGTAGCGTCCGTCGCTCTTTCAACCGACCGAAAGGCCTCCAATGCTCTCGAGAAGCGCGCTCGCCTTCGCCGTCCTCTCCGCCACCGCCCTGGCGCAGCCCATGGACTTCTCCAAGGTGGAGGTGAAGGTCCACCCGGTGGCCGGCAGCATCAGCGCGTTGGAGGGCGCGGGCGGCAACATCGGGGTCAGCGTGGGGGACGACGGCGTCTTCATCATCGACGACCAGTTCGCGCCGCTCTCGCCGAAGATCCTCGGGGCGATCCAGAAGCTCTCGAAGCAGCCGGTGCGCATCGTCTTCAACACCCACTGGCACGGAGATCACGTCGGCGGCAACGAGCCGCTGGGCAAGGCGGGCGCGGTGATCGTCGCCCACGAGAACGTGCGCAAGCGGATGTCGGTGGACCAGGTGTTGGCGCTCTTCGGCGGCCGGAAGGTCCCCGCCGCGCCCGCGAAGGCGCTGCCCGTCGTCACCTTCACCCAGGACCTCACCTTCTGGCTCAACGGCGACGAGCTGCGCGTCACCCACCTGCCCAACGCGCACACGGACAGCGATTGCGTGGTCCGCTTCGTCAAGGCGAACGTGCTCCACACCGGGGACCTCTTCGTCAACGGCCGCTACCCGATCATCGACCTCGACTCGGGCGGCAGCCTGGACGGCTTAATCGCCGCCCAGCAGAAGCTGCTCGGCATGGTGGACGACAAGACGAAGATCATCCCCGGCCACGGCGCCGTGGGGGACAAGGCGGCGCTCAAGGCCGCCAACGATCTCCTGCTGCAGCTGCGGGACCGCATTGGCGCAATGGTGAAGCAGGGCAAGACGCTGGAGCAGATCCTCGCGGCCAAGCCGACACAGGACCTGGACGCCAAGTACCCTGACGGGTCGGAGCGGGGTCCGCTGATCACCGAGATGGTCGCCCGCAGCTTGATGGCCAAGAAGTAGCTACACTCGCCGCCCGTGCCCCCACCGGACTCCAAGAGAGGCGCCCCGGATCCCCTCCAGCTCCAGGGCAAGCAGCTGCTCGGCCGCTACACCGTCCAGCAGAAGCTCGCCACCGGCGGGATGAGCTTCGTCTACCGCGGCCAGGACGAGCGGCTGCACCGGCCGGTCTGCGTGAAGCTCTTCGTCAGCCTCACCAAGGACCGCGCCGAGTTCCGCACCAGCTACGAGCACTTCGTGCAGGAGGCCTTCGCGCTCTCGCAGCTGCAGCACCCCAACACGCTGCGGATCTACGACTTCGGCTACCTCGAGCAGGAGCCTCACAGCCCCTTCTACGTCTGCGAGCTGATGAACGGCGGCACGCTCACCGCCCTGGTCCGCGAGGGGGGACCGCTCTCCCTGCAGAAGACGCTCGCCGTGCTCGAGCCGATCGTCCACGCGCTCTCCGAGGCGCACGCGCACAACATCATCCACCGGGACATCAAGCCCTCGAACATCCTCTTTGGCGATGCGGGGCCGCGCCGGATCGTGAAGCTCGCGGACTTCGGGATCGCCAAGGCGCTGCTCGATGACGAAGAGCGCTCCATCCCCAACCGCGCCCACGAGACCAACGCGCGCGGACACGGCATCTCCATGTTCTCGCCCGGCTGGGCCGCGCCGGAGCAGATCAAGGGCCGCCGGGTCGGCCCCTACACGGACGTGTTCGCGCTCGGGCTGGTGCTCGCCTACGCGCTCTCCGGCCGGCGCGTCTTCTCCGAAGAGAACTACGCCAAGAACCTGGCCGACCGGATGGACGGGGACCTCTTCGTCGCCCAGGCGCTGGAGGCGCTCGCGCTGCCCGCCGCCATCCACGACGTGGTGGTCCGCGCCTGCCGGGTGAACCCCGACGAGCGCTTCCGCACCGCCGAGGCCTTCCTGCGCGCGGCCAAGGGCGCCGCCCAAGCGGAGACGCTCGCCTCGCCGGAGCAGGACACCGACCCGGCCGGCGCTGCCGCGGGAGAGGGCGCCGCCGCCGCCCTCCCGCCCACCGTCCTGAGCACGCTCGCCACCCCGGAGATCCTCGCCTTCGGCCGCCGGGTGCGACTGATCCCTACCTCGGGGACGCTGGAGCTCGGCGGAGATGACGAGGCCGCTGTGCCATCTCCGGCACGGATTCGCCTGACCTTCCTGCCGGGAGGGGGGCGGACGCTGCGGGTCCACCTCAAGGGGCTCAACTGCTTCCTCGGGCGGGACGGAGGGCGCCCGAGCAGCGCGGTGGATCTCGGGGGCGATGCGTTCCTGGATCTCCGCTCTCCCGGGCGGGAGCGGCTGGACGCGATGCGTTGCCAGTTCGGCACACCTGGCCCAGCGGACGTGCGCTTCTTTGCGCTCGGCGCGTCTCGGCTCGGGGTGCCTGCGGAGCTGGCGGCGCAGGCGGTGCTCCTGGACTTCGGTCCCGGGCGCGAAGCTGCGCTCGTGTATTCGATCTCCCCCAGACGTTCTGATACTTGATCCAGCAGATGCCTCCGCCTCCGTTGACGGCCTCGCGGCGCACCCCCGTTCGCGAGGACACCCAGGTCTCGTTCCAGATGCCGGCGTCGTTCGAAGCGAACGTCAGCCGCTCGCGCGTCTACTCCTTCGTGCTCGACTCCGAAGGCAATGCGGTGGAGCTCGGCAGCGGCCGCTTCGCCAAGGCGTTCCTCGGCGAGGAGCGCTGGCTCGAGTCGAAGACGGCCTTCTCCCGCCACGTGGCGATCAAGGTCCTGCAGCGCGGCGTGAGCGAAGAGGACGCGCTGCGCTTCCAGATGGAGAAGGAGCTGCTGGAGCGCGTCCAGGGCCACCCCAACATCATCCACCTCTACGCCTCCGGAGAAGGCGACAACCCCGAGTTCATCCCGCGCGCGCTGCGCGACAAGGTCGAGAACGACTTCATGATCCTGGAGATCATGGAGATGTCGCTCGAGGAGCGGCTCAAGGGCTCGCGCAACAACGGCCAGCGGGATGACCTGCTCGCGTACCCCTTCCGCGAGCGGCTCTTCCGCGTGCTCGAGTACATGGTGCCGGTGGCCGCCGCCATCGAGTACGCGCACATCGTCCGCAACATCTGCCACCGGGACATCAAGCCGGCGAACGTGCTCCTGCGGCTGCCGGACCCTCGGCTGGCGAGCGCGGTGCTGGACGTGCGGCTGGCCGACTTCAACGTGGGCAAGGTGAAGGAGGACACGCAGGATCTCTCCGTCACCCGGTTCCAGGGCGTGCCGGGCACGCTCTTCTTCCAGTCCCCGGAGCAGGAGACCAACACGCTGGAGCTGCTCGTCAACGTCGAGCAGGGCTCCGCCGAGGTCGACTACTTCGAAGACTTCTACATGCCGATCTCGAAGAACGACTCGTTCCAGATCTTCAACCGGAACGAGCGCTACCCGGTGATCGGCGCGGACCGCGCGAAGAAGAAGGTGGTGCTCGGGGTGCCCTTCCGCCAGCGCGGCGAGCGCAACGTGCGCGCGAAGATCATCAAGAGCGTGGACCGGCCCGCGGACATCTACTCGCTGGGCGCGATGTTCTACTACCTGGCGTCCGGCGCCTACGCGAACCCCAAGTCCCTCCACGAGAGCTTCCACAAGTTCATCGAGTACGAGCGCGAGGACGAGCAGAACACCGTCGAGGCGTACATCGAGCACGAGTACGAGGTGATCAACAACCTCCGCGCGCCGAAGAAGGACCAGGACAAGCCGGTGGTCGCGCCCGCGGATCGCTTCTTCACCTACAAGCAGTACCTGGACGGCAACGGGGAGCTGATCGACGCGCGGGTGATGCGGATCGTGGCCAAGGCGATGATCCGCAACAAGCAGGACAGCTACTGCCAGGCCTGGGACGTGGAGACCACCGGCATCTCCGACTTCGTGGCGGATCTGCTCCAGCTCTACTCCGAGTTCGGCGTGGACGCCTCGGTGCGCGCCGCGCTCGGGCAGATCACCCACTCCGCGCGCCCCAACTTCTTCGCCCGCACCTTCAACCGCCTCTTCGGCGGCCGCCGCCGGCCCCGCCCCACCAAGCCCAAGCGCCACCACGCGCAGCCGCCGCCGCAGCCGCCGCCGCAGAAGCCGTAGCGCTCACGCGAACGCGCGCTTCATCTCCGGGTGCGTGGCGATCAGCGCCAGCGCCTTGCGCAGCAGGCTCTTCCCCGGCTCCATCCGGTGCCACGTCGACGCGCCCGAAGGGTGCGGCAGCGGGAGCACGTCCACCTCCACCCCTTCGAACGTGGCGCGGTGCGCGCGGCCGATCACCTCCGCCAGCTTGCCTTCGTGGCCCAGCACCTGGGCGATCGCCAGCGCGCCCACCGGGATCACCAGCGCCGGCTGTAGCACCTGCACCTCTCGCTGGATGAACGGCCGGCACGCGGCGATCTCCCCGGGGTCCGGCTTGCGGTCTCCCCCGCCGTTCGCCTTGCCCGGGAAGCAGCGCGCCACGGCCGCCATGTAGACGCGCTCGCGGAATTGCGCCTCTTCCACGCCGAGCGCCTCCTTGAACCAGGAGAACAGCGTCCTCCCGGCCGTCCAGGCGAACGGGCGCCCCAGCGCCCCCTCACGGGGCCCGGGCGCCTGTCCCAACAGGTAGACGCGGCTCACCACCGGCGGTCCATGCACCACCGGTCCCAGCATCTTCTTGCACGCGCGGCACGCCTCCAGCCGGCGGTGCAGCGCGGTCAGCTCACGTCTCGGATCCACGGCGCTTAGGTAGCACGGTGCCCCCGTTGTCCAACCTTCCAGGGTCCACTAGCCTTCCAAGCCTCTTGGCGCGCAAACAGGCCATCCTGGAGACCACGGCGATCAGCCGGCCTCAGGCGCCGGATCTGATCCCTGGCTACAAGCTGGAGAAGCTCGTCGGCAAGGGCGGGATGGGCGAGGTCCACAAGGCCATCCAGCTCTCGCTGGGGCGCACCGTGGCGGTGAAGCTGCTCTCCTCGGAGCTGGCCAAGGACCCCAGCTTCGTCAAACGCTTCGAGAAAGAGGCCGCCGCCCTCGCCGCCCTCTCCCACCCCCACATCGTCTCCATCGTGGAGAAGGGGAAGACCGACTCCACCTACTTCCTGGTGATGGAGTTCGTGGACGGGCCTTCGCTGCGCGAGGTGATGCGCTCGCCCCTCTTGGACACCACCAGCGCGCTCAAGATGGCGCTCGAGATCTGCCGCGCCATCGACTACGCGCACACCCGCGGGATCATCCACCGGGATCTGAAGCCGGAGAACATCCTGTTCGACGAGCAGGCCGGCGGGATCGCCAAGGTCTCGGACTTCGGCCTCGCCGCGTTCGCCGACAACGAGCTCGCCTCGTCCAAGTTCAACGTCACCGAGACCCACGTCTCGATGGGCACACTCTCCTACATGGCGCCCGAGCAGCGAGTGGACGCCAAGAACGCGGACCACCGCGCGGACATCTATTCGCTCGGCGTCATCCTCTACGAGCTCCTGGTGGGCGAGGTCCCGGTCGGCAACTACGACCCGCCTTCGCAGCGCAAGCCCGGGATCGACCGGCGGCTGGACGGGATCATCGCCCGCTGCCTCAAGCCGATGCCGAACGACCGCTACTCGAAGACCTCGGAGCTGATCGCCGATCTCGAGCCGCTGGTCCCGCTCAGCTTCTCCATGCTGCCGCGCAAGGTCAGCAAGCTGGAGCTGGCCACGCTCAAGGTGAAGCGGGTGCTGACGCGCGCGGGGAAGATCGCCGCGCTCGGGGTGGTGCTCGCCGCGGTGGCGATCGTCGGGCTCGCCGTCTGGCGCAGCAAGCAGCGGCCCACGGCGCGAGCGCTCCCGGCGGAGGCGATGACCTCCGCCGCCAGCTCGGAGGGGGTGCTCACCGTCCCCGGCCGCTTCGACGACTCCCCCACCCAGCGCGCCGTCACCTTCTTCGGCGAAGGGCCGGACAAGCTCTCCTTCGTCTCGCGCGGCCGCGGCCTCACCGCGGAGCCGAAGGCGCGCACCCTCACCTTTCCCCGCAGCGAGGTCGACTCGCCGCCCGGCCACGCCTACCTGGACCTGGGCGCGGACGGCGAGGCGGTCACCTTCGAAGCGGACGTAGCGCTGGAAGGCCAGGGCCAGGGCGCCTTGGCCGCCCTCAAGGCCGCCCTCAACGGCCCGCCTCCCGAGCCCCGCGCGGCCCTGCTGCTCATCGGCGAGCCCGGGCGGTACGCGGCCGTCGTCACCGGCGCGGGGACGCCCACGCTGGAGTGGGCGCTGGGGGACAAGAAGCGCGGCACCACCCAGGGCGGCGGCGGGACCCGCGAGGCCACGCTCACGCACCTGGAGCTCTCCATCGACCGCGAGGGCGAGCTGCGCGCCTTCTCCGGCGCCGGCAAGGACCGCCGCCAGGTGGGTGAGCCGGTCAGCCTCGGCAAGGGCTGGCGCGCCCACTTCGACAAGGCCCCCCGCCCGGCGTTCGGCTGCGTGGACGGCGGCTGCCAGTTCAGCAAGGTCCAGCTCACCATCGCCCGCGAGGCCGGCGCTCAGCCCGCGCCGCCGCCCGCGCCCGTCAAGGCCCCGCCGGTGGCGCAGAAGGCGCCGCCCGCGCCCGTGAAGGCCGCCGCGGTGACGAAGAAGGCCGCGCCCGCACCGGCGAAGAAGACCGCGCGCACCACCTCCAGCACCAAGAAGCGCAGGCGGTAGGCCCCCCGTTCACCTCGAGCGGTAGTGAGGCCGCCGCCCGTTGGGCAGATCAATCAAGGCAAGAAACATGAACCGTCCGCTCAGCCCGAGCGAAGTCGAGGGCCCCACGAGCGAGAGTCCCTACGATCGGCGGGCCCTCGACTTCGCTCGGGCTGAGCGGGGCGCGGCAAGTTTCAGGTCAGGCCGTCAGGCCGTCGTCGAGAGGCGCGCCTGCCCTCGAGCCGAGGTTGACCCCCCGCTGACTCGGCACTAAGCGCGCCGGATGCCTCAATCCTTCTGGCGGCGGTGGCTGACCATCGGCGCCGCCTACGGCGTGGCGGTGGGGACCTGGATCGTCGCCTTCTCGCTCTTGCCCGAGTCCGCGGGACTGGACCCGTTCCTGCGCTGGACCTTCGCGCTCCACCCGGGGGGGCTGGGGCCGCTCACGCCGGCCGTCCGGCTCGCCACCGCCGTCACCGGCGCGCTCACGGTGGGACTGAGCGTGGTCGCCTGGGGGCTGCGCCCGGACGCCGCGAGCGCGCCTGGCGAGGCGCGGCGCGCCGGCAGGGCGCTCGCGGCGGGGATGGTCGCCTGGTTCGTGCTGGATTCCGCGGCCTCGCTCGCACTGGGTGGGGCGCTGAACGTGGTAGGGAACGCAACCTTCCTCATCGCGCTCGTGCCGCCCAGCGTCGCGCTCGCCCGAGGGGCGCGCTGAATGGATCCCGGCTCGCGGCGGCTGGGCTACCTCGCCATGGCGCTCGCGTTCGTGGCGGGGCTGGCGTTGGCCGGCCTGCTCGGGCAGCTGCTGCACTGGCGCGGCGTCCGGCGGATGCGCCGGGCCGAGCAAATCGTGGCGCTGCTCGCGCAGCTCGCCTGCGGCGCCGGGCTGCTCTGCTTCCTCTACGCGCTGTTGATCGAGGCGGACTGGCTGCAGGTCTCCTTCACGCAGGTCCGCAGCGCGAAGCTGGCCGCAGGGGCGCGGCTGCGGATCGTCCACCTCACCGACCTGCACGTGGGCGCGGCGACCCGCGCGCTCGCGGAGCTGCCCGGCCGCGTGGCGGAGCTCAAGCCGGACGTCGTCGTGTTCACCGGGGACTCGCTCAACCAGGCGGAGGCGCTGCCCCGCTTCCGGGAGCTCTTCGCCGCGCTGCCGGCGCCCGCCGGCCGCTACGCGGTTCGCGGGAACCACGACACCTGGTACTGGAGCCAGCTCGAGCTCTTCGGCGGCGGCGTGGCCGCGGAGCTCCTCGGCGCCGCGCCCCGCGAGCGGCCCGAGCACAACCTGGCGCTCTGCGGCGCGCCGTACGGGGTGACGGGCCAGCTCTCCGAGTGCCTGCGCCGCGCCCGCGGCCGCTTCCGCGTGGTGGCGTACCACACGCCGGATCTCGTGGAGGAGATGCAGGCCTCCGAAGATCCGCCGGACCTCTACCTCGCCGGCCACACCCATGGTGGCCAGGTCCGCGCGCCCTTCTACGGCGCGTTGATCACCCTGTCCGTCTTCGACAAGAAGTACGAGATGGGGCGCTACGACGTGGGCGGGACGGCGCTCTACGTGAGCCGGGGCGTGGGCTTCGAGCCCGGCGCGCCCCGGGTGCGCTTCCTCTGCCGCCCGGAGATCGCCGTGATCGACGTTTTGGGCACCGGGCCCTGAGCTTGAGGCCGGGAGGGCGTCAGGCGCAGACGATCCTTCCGCTCCCTGCGTACTGCTGGCGGCCGCTGCAGCAGGGCAGCCCGGCGGGCGCATAATTGCGCTGCCGGCAGTAGTGACAGCCCACGTAGCGCGGACAGGTGACGCTCCGGCCCTCGCAGGAGAACGTCGTCGAGCCGCTGCGGCAGTAGTCGTTGCAGGTCGAGCCGCTGCAGCCGGAGACCTGCGAGAGATCAATGCACGCGCAGGGGTTGAAGGTCGCCTGCTCCGCCTGGCCCACGGCATCCTCTGCCACGGGCAGTTGATCCGGGTCCGTTCCGCCACACCCCATCAGCGACATCACCGCGAACAGCACCAGCCCTGGGACGACCTTCATCGCGAGAACTCCTGAATTCGAGGACGCCACCTGGCGCCACGCGGAGGTCGGCCCTGCCGGCCAACTGCGACATCGAATTCTGGGCGCTCGCAAGCCTGCTACATCGGCAGCTCCAGGGTCAGCTGCACGCCCGCCCGCCGCGGCTCGGGGCGGGTGAGCAGGTACGTCCCTCCGGCGATCGCCGCCACCGCCGCGCCGCCGGCCACCGAGACGTGCGCGAAGGCCGGCGAGGTGGTGAGGGTGAGCGTGGCCTCGGGGACCTCCCTGAGCCAGCGCCAGCAGCGCGGTGGCGAGAAGTCCGACTCCATCAGCGCAGCCGAGGCCGCAGCAGCAGCGCGCAGAGCAGGTGCCCCCGCGCGCCCGGCTCGTCGCCGGTCTCCTGCGCCGCCAGCGCCGCGTAGATGTGGGCATCCACCCAGGCGCCACGGTTCTGGCTGGCCCCCTGTCCTTGGGCTATTGCAGCAGGACCGATGCGACTCCCCGCGCTTGCCGCCGCCACGCTGCTCGCCGTCACCTCCTGCGCCCGGCGCCCGCCCTCCGCCACCGCGCAGTTGGAAGAGGCCGCAGACGCCGCCACCGACGCCAAGGCCAGCCCACGCACGCTCGCGCTCGCCGGCTTCCACGCCTGGCTGGTGAAGGCGGACGTGGAGCAGGCCCAGGTCCGCTTCGACGACGCGGTGGCGCGCTCCTCCGCCGCGGAGCCCTGGGCGCTGCTGGGCCAGCTCCTGCTCGCGCGGCGCCACGGCGACCCCAAGGCGCTCTCCATCGCGCTCGACCTCTGCGAGCGCGCGCCCACCCACCCGCTGGCGAGCGTGGCCGCGCGGATGGCGCTGGATCTCGCCGGCACCGCGGTGCCGCTGGACGAGCTCATCCTCACGCGCGGGCAGAAGGCGCTGGACGCGGGCGCGCTCGGAGACACCGCCCAGCTCTTGCGCAGCGGCGCGGCCACCATCCTCGGGCAGCGCTCGGACAACGCGGGCCAGGCGGCCACGCTGGCGGCGATGGGCGTCCCCACCCGCTTCTCCGTCCTCGGGCCCTTCTCCGCCTTCCAGCTGTTGGCGTTCGACGACGCGCTCGGCCCGGAGAAGGACGGCTCGCTGGCGGGGCCGTTCGTAGGTCCGTACGGCGCGGTGACGGCGCGCACGCTCACCTTTCCGGACGGCCGCCTCAACCTCGCCGCCGAGCCCAGCGAGGGGGACGTCTACCTGCTCGCGGTGGACCTCGAGGTGGCGAAGGAGGGGCTGCACGTCCTGCGCAGCGTCACCGCCGCGCCCCACAAGGTGTACCTCGACGGAGAGCTGGTGCTGCACAAGCGCAGCTTCGAGCGCAGCGGCTCCACCGTGCAGGCGCAGGGGGTGCAGCTGACGGCGGGCAAGCACCGCGTGCTCGTGAAGCTGGTGAAGGACGACCGCTCCGGCAGCATCTCGGTGGCGGCGATGCGCGCGGACGGCAAGCCGGCGGAGCTCACCTTCTCGCCTGCCTCCGGGCCAGCGCCCGCGCCGTGGAAGGCGACCGGGGCGGCGGTGAAGCCGGCGCCGGGCGTGTACGCGGACGCCGCGCAGCTCGCCGCGGCGCTCGAGAGCGAGGCGGGGCTCGCGCTCGCGCAGTGGGTGGCGGTGCGCGATGGCATGGGGCGCGACCGGGACGGCGCGAAGCGGCTGATGGACGCGCTCTCCAGCGCGCTCACCACCCCGGCCGTCACCGGGCTGCGGGCGGAGCTGAGCCAGGGGGACCGCACCGTCCCCGCCAAGGTCTCCAAGGGGCGCGCCACGCGCGACGTGGAGGCGACGCTGGAGAAGGACAAGGGGAACGTGGAGGCGATGCTGCTGGGCGCGGCGCTGGCGCTCGAGGACAGCCGGCTCCCCGAGGCCACCGAGCTGGTCAAGCGCGCCCGCGCCGCCCACTCGCCGCCCTCCTACCTGCTGCCGCTGCTGCAGGCGCGGATCGAGCTGGCGCTCGGCATCGACGCGCAGGCCGAGCAGAGCGCGCTCGAGGCCCTCAAGCTGCAGCCCGGGCTCTGCGAGGCGGATGGCCTTCGCTACGACCTGGCCCGCCGCCGGGACGCGGTGGCGCTGGCGGATCAGCTGGTGGGGACCTTGGCGCGTTGCCCGGGGGCGCTCGCCCGCGCCGCCGAGCACGCCAAGGGGCGCGGCCAGCTGAAGGAGGCCGCGGAGCGCTTCGGCCAACTGGTGGAACGGGACAGCTCCAACGCGGGCGCGGCCACCTCGCTCTCGCAGGTGCTGGTGGCGCTCAAGCGCTACCCGGAGGCGGTGGAGGTCCTCAAGAAGCTGCTGACCATTTGGCCGCGCAGCGCGGTCATCTACAAGCGGCTGGGGGATGTGCAGGAGATGATGGGCGACAAGGCCGCCGCCCTGAAGACGCGCGAGCAGGCGCTCTTGCTGGACGGCGGAGATCTCCCCCTGCGCCGCGCGGTGGAGCGCGCCCGCACCGGCAAGGAGCTGCTGGCGGACTACGCCATTGACGGCAAGGCGGCGATCAGCGCCTACGAGCAGACGCACGCGGACGAGGAGGCCACCGGCGCCTACGTGCTGGACGCGGCGGCCATCCAGGCGTTCCCGGACGGCTCCATGGTGGATCGCATCCACATCATCCAGAAGGCGCTGGACCAGTCCGGCATCTCCGAGCTGGCCGAGGTGAGCCTCCCGCAGGGCGCGCAGGTGCTCTCGCTGCGGACGGTGAAGCCGGACGGCACGGTGCTGGAGCCGGAGAGCTTCGAGGGCAAAGAGACGATCAGCCTCCCCGGCGTCCAGGTGGGGGACTACGTGGAGTACGAGTACCTCCAGGCCCACCCGCCGCGCGGGCTCGCGCAGCCCGGCTTCACGGCGTCCGCGTTCTACTACCAGATCGCCCGGCTCCCGAACTCGTGGTCCACGTACACGGTGATCGCCCCCAAGGGCGCGGGCATGGGCGTGGACGCCCACAACCTGCCGCCTTCCGAGCAGGTGCGGGTGGAGAAGGATCGCGAGGTCTTCTTCCACGAAGAGCGGCGCGTGCCGCCCTACATCCCCGAGCCGGACAGCCCGCCCTCCGGGAACGAGTACCTGCCCTTCGTCTCGGTGGGCGCGGGCGCCACCGGCAACGACGGGTTGATCTCCGCGTACGGCGACGCGTACCTGGACCGGGGCCAGCTCACCTTCGAGGTGGAGCAGTTCGCCCGCGGCGCGGTGGGCGACAAGAAGGGCCTGGACGCGGTGCGGGCGCTCTACGCCGCGGTGATGGAGAAGCTCTCCGGCCGGGACGCGGGGCTGTCCCAGTCCGCGGCCTCCAGCCTGGCGCAGGACCGCGGCAGCCGGCTCTGGGCACTGAAGGCCTCGCTCGAGGCGCTCGGCATCCCCACCCGGCTGGTCGCGGTGCGGACCTTCTCCGTGGACCCGGCGGCCTACCGCTACCCCAACGAGGCGCTGCTCCCGTACGTCTGCCTGCGGACCGTGGTGGACGGCCAGACCGTCTGGATGGATCCGCTCGTCCGCTACGCCCCCTTCGGCGAGCTGCCGGAGCAGGCCGCGGGAGGGCGGGACGCGTGGCTCTTGCCCGAGCCGGGCCGGCCGATGGAGAAGGTGCAGACGCCGCCGCGCGCCCAGGTCGGCGGGAAGACCGTCACCCTCAAGCTGAAGCTCTCCGCGGACGGCAAGCTCGCCGGCAGCGGCGAGGAGGTCTACGCCGGGCTGGAGGCGGCGCAGCTGATTGAGGCGCTGGAGGCGCTCTCACCGGATCAACGGAGCCAGGCGCTCCAGAGCGCCCTCTCCCGTTACTTCGGCGGCGCGGACCTCTCCAACCTGCGCCTGGACTTCAAGCGCGAGGTGGGCGGCTCGCTCGCGGTCCGCTACGACTTCACCGCCTCCCGCTACGCGCGCGTGGAGGGCGACGGGAAGCTCGTCCTCGGCGCGCTCACCTTCCCGGCGTACCTGGGCCGCCGCTACGTGCAGGTGGGCTCGCGGCGCACGCCGCTGTTCATCGACGCCACCGAGCAGAGCCAGACCCGCGTCACCCTGGAGCTGCCCTCCGGCTACAAGCTGAACGCGCCCGCCGCGGAGGTGAAGGCGCAGAGCCCGTACGGCCGCTTCATCCGCAAGGAGAAGCAGCAGGGGAACACGGTGGAGGTGGAGGAGAGCTACCAGCTGGACATGGCGCGGATCCCGCCGAAGCAGTACCCGGCGTTCGCCCAGTTCGCCGGCGAGGTGGATCTGCTCCAGGCCAGGGACCTGCTCGTGGAGAAGAAGTAGCTCTACTCGTCTTCTTCCTGGACCCGCGAGCTCCGCGGGTAGCGCTGATCCGCGAGCTGGTCCAGCGTGGGCCCCGCCACCTTCCAGAACAACCCCGCGCAGACCAGGGCGATCGCCGCGTAGAGCACCGGCCGCCAGGGCTTCGCGCGCCACGCCCAGAAGCGGGAGAGGCGGCGCTGGAAGCGCGGCGCGGCCACGTGGTCATGCCAGGCCTGCTCGCGCAGATAGGCGGCGGCCACGTCATCTCCCAGCTTGTCCTGCGCCTTGGCGAGCAGGACCTTCCCCTCCACGGTGCCGGGGCGCGCCGCGCAGAAGCGCTCCAGCGCCTCCCGGGCCTTCGCGTACTCGCCCCGCGCGAGCCGCCAGCGGCCCCGGGCGAGGTCGATCTCGCCCATCCGGAAGTTGGGGTCCTCCTCCTGCGCGCTGGTGAGGAAGAGCTCGCCCTGATCCGCGTGCCCCGCCCCGAGGCAGGAGACGCCCATCAGGAAGAGCGTGCCGGCGTCGTGATCTCCGGCCTCCACGTTCGCGCGCAAAAGCTCCATCGCCGCCTTGTAGCGGCGCTGCTCCACGTAGAGCTCGGCCAGCTCGAAGCGGGACTTCCGGTCGAAGCGGTTGAGCTGGATGAGGCGGCGCAGCCGGCTGCCCTTGCTCCAGCGCACCACCGCGCGGAGCGGATCCGGCAGCGCGCGCAAGGTGAAGCGGTCGAGCACCAGCCAGCCCACCATCACCAGCACCGCCGCCACCACCGGGTTCCCGGTGAGCAGCGTGAGCAGCCAGAACTGCATCCAGCTCGACATGGGCGCCATGCTCTCGACTTTCCCCGCACCTCTCAACTTTCCGAGGCGGTCCAAGGGCCAAAAACCCCTGACGCCCAGAGGCGAAGCGCGCTGGCATCAGACGTGCGTTCCAGCCGCGAAACCTTCAAAGGGGTGGGAAGAGATGCGTCAGCTCTGGGTCGCAGCGGTGGCGGTGGCATCCGCGGTCGCGGTGGGTTGCGTGGGCGAGCCGGTCCCCCCGGGCGAGTCGGTGAAGAGCAGCCAGCAGCGGGTGGTGGCGGCGGCGCCGGCCGGGGACGTGGCGGCGGCGGTGGCGGGCAACACGGACTTCGCGTTCGGGCTCTACCGGGAGGTGGCGAAGGAGCAGAAGGACAACCTCTTCATCTCGCCGTACAGCATCTCCACCGCGCTGGCCATGGCCTACGCCGGCTCCGCGGGAAGCACCGCGCAGGCCTTCGAGCGGACGCTGCGGATCTCCCTGGCCTCCGGCGCCTACCACCGCGCCAAGAACGACATTGACCGGCAGCTCACCTCGCGCGGCCAGGGTGCCAAGGCGGCCGACGGCAAGGCCTTCCGCCTCACCCCCGCCAACCAGCTCTTCGCGCAGAACGGCTTCTCGCTCGAGACCCCGTTCCTGGACACCCTGGCGGTCGAGTACGGCGCGGGCGTGCGCACCATGGACTTCGAGCGCTCGCCGGAACCCTCGCGCGCGGCGATCAACACCTGGGTGGAGCAGAAGACCGAGGATCGGATCCAGGACCTGTTGGGCGCCGGCTCCATCACCTCCGACACCCGCGTGGTGCTGGTGAACGCCATCTACTTCAACGCCGCGTGGCAGAAGGCGTTCGAGCAGAGCGCCACCGCGGAGCGCCCCTTCGCGACGGGCGCGGAGAGCACGGTCAACGTCAGCACCATGCACGCGCCGGCGGTGGCCGCGCGCGGCGGCACCCACGAAGGCGTGGAGGTGGTGGAGCTCCCCTACGACGGCGGCGAGCTCTCCATGCTCGTGCTCGCCCCCCCGGTGGGGCAGCTGGGCGCGCTCGAGGCGAAGCTCTCTGACACCTGGCTCAAGGCCGCGGTCGCCGGCCTCAAGTCCGAGTCGCTGGACCTCTACCTCCCGAAGTTCGAGGTGAAGAAGCAGGTGGGGCTCAAGACGCCGCTCTCCGCGCTCGGGCTCGCCGAGGCGTTCACCGGCGGCGCGGACTTCAGCAACCTCAGCAAGGCGGAGCAGCTGAAGATCTCGGATGTCCTGCACCAGGCCTTCGTGAAGGTGAACGAGTCCGGGACCGAGGCGGCCGCCGCCACCGCGGTGATCTTCGAGCGCACCACCGCGGCCCCTGAGAGCCGCACGGTGAAGATCGACCGGCCCTTCCTCTTCCTCATCCGGGACCACGCCACCGGAGAGATCGTCTTCCTGGGCCGCATCACCCAGCCGACTGCCGGCTGAGGCGCTGCGAGAGTACCCAGGTTCGAAGGGGCGATGCGCAAGGGGGTTGCGCGTCGCCCCTTCGTCTATGCGGGGACGGTCAGGAGAGCGTCTTGATCGCCTTGTCGACGATGGGCCACCAGTCGTTGTCGGTCTGGTTGAGCGTGCCGGTGAAGAGCAGATCCCGCTCCGGCCAGTAGTAGGCGAACGAGTTGCCGTGCCCGTCATGCCCCCAGAGCGAGCCCCGCTTGCCCAGGTCCACGCCGAACACGCCGAGGCCATAGGAGACGTCCTCGTCCCCGGTCGGCGTCCAGTCGTCGGTGAGCATCCGGCTCGTGGCCGGATCGTCGAAGACCGCTCCGGACCGCAGGGCCAGGAAGAACTTCTCCAGATCCGCGGTGGTGCTGACCAGCCCTCCGCCCGCCCAGTCCGCGCTCTGCCGCGGCTTGCCGAAGAGGTCTTCCTTGCCTTCGAAGCGGTGGGCCTGGCGCGGATCCGGGCCGTGCAGCGTGCCGTGTGAGAAGTACGTCCCGCCCATCTTCAGCGGCGCGAAGAGCTCGTCCCGGAACACGCGCTCCAGCGGCTTGCCCGTGAGCCGCTCGATGATCAACCCGAGCAGCACGTAGTTGGTGTCGGAGTAGTGGAACTTGCGCCCCGGCTTGGCGAACGTCTTCAGCTCGCGCGCGTAGTCGAGCAGCTCCTCCGGCCTCCAGCGGCGGTCCGGATCGTCGTTGAACTTCCGCAAGAACGCGTTGTCGCCGTCCTTGTCGTGCGGCGGATCCGTCCAGTAGTCCGGCAGGCCGCTGGTGTGGCTGAGCAGCTGGCGCACGGTGATTTTGGGGTTGAAGTCCTCCACCACCGAAGCGGGCAGCATGCGGGAGATCGGCGCGTCGAGCGAGAGCGCCCCGTCCTCCACCAGCTTGAGCGTCATCGCCGCCGTAAAGGTCTTGGTGATGGAGGCGATGTCGAAGGGCGTGTCCACCGCCATCCGGCGCTTCCCGGTGCGGTCCGTGAAGCCCGCGGCCCCCTCGAAGATCGGCTTGCCTCCCTGGCTCACCCGGAGCACCACGCCGCCGCGGCCGTCATTCCGCTCCAACGCCTTCTCCAGTTGCCGGGCCATGGCCTCGCTCAGCGCGGCCTTCTCCGGGGCGGTCAGCGGCGCGGCCGAGAAGTCGTCCGGGGGGCCGCTGGCGCGCGAGGCACCCGCCGGCGCAGCTGCGGCGGTGGAGCGAGCGCGGGACTGCACCGGAGGGGGGCTCGAAGAGTCGATTCGCACGGGTTGGATTCATAGCCGAGATCTCGGAGGGTTACGCGGCGCCCACCTCTTTCCTCCATAATTGGGCAGCCGCGGTGGCCGCTTTCGGGCGGCTCGCGGATTGGAGGCCGGTGGCAGTTACGGACAGGCAGCTCGAGGACTCCTACCGGATCGTCTTTCCGATCATCCGGGAGAAGTGCAGGCGCCTGCTGGTTGACGCCGAGGAGGCCTCGGACGTGGCGCAAGAGACTTTCATCCGGATGTGGCAGCTGGAGCCGCGCGTGGCGGCGAGTCCTGCGCAGGCGATCCCCTGGGCCTACCGCACCAGCACCCGGCTGGCGCTTCAACGGCTGCGCAACACGCGCACGCGGGCGCGGCTGGCGCCCCAGCAGGGCGAGCCGCAGGAGGCGCCGGACGGGTTGGTCGCGGCGCGCCAGCAGTTGCTGCGGCTCATCCAGGCCGCTCCCGAG
This sequence comes from Myxococcaceae bacterium, assembly GCA_044229415.1. Lineage (GTDB taxonomy): Bacteria > Myxococcota > Myxococcia > Myxococcales > Myxococcaceae > JBGATB01. Next base: position 78,956 of record JBGATB010000034.1, read on the forward strand.
GACGAGCTGGCAGTCGCGGTGATGAGCCGGCTCGATGGGATGAAGCAGGGGGAGATCTCCAGCGCGCTCGGCATCTCCAGCCGCACCGTCCGGCGCTTGCTCGAGCGGTTCGACGCCCGCGCCCCCGCCGTGACGGAGCCCCCCCATGAGTGATCATCCGTCCTTTCTCGCGCTGGACTTGTTGGCGGCGGGCCTGCCTGGAGACGCCACCCACGTCGCTCGGTGCGCTCGGTGCGCGGCCCACCTCGACCGCCTCCGTCCAGGGGCGGCGCTCCCGGCCTCGGTCCGGATCCGCGCCGCGCAACCTCCGGCGGCCGAGCTGCGGCCTTGGTGGCGACGCCCGTTTGCGCAGCGGGGCGGCCGGCTCTCGCTGGCGCTCACCGTGCTGCTCGCGATCTTCGCGGTCGGCCGGCGGTGGACGGGAGGAGACGACCAGACCGTTCGCGCGAAGGGCGGGCCCGGGGCGACCGTCTACGTCCTCCGGGCAGGGAAGCTCTTCACCTGGGATGGCAGCTCCCCCATCCAGCCCGGAGATCTCCTCCGGCTCCGGGTCGTCTCCGGCGGCTGTCCCGGCCACGAAAGGTACAAGCACGTCTCGGTGACCGGCGCCGGCCTCGGCGGCGAGGAGGTCATCCTCTACCGCGGCCCCATGGAAGAGTCGGGGCTGTTGCTTCCGGACTCCTGGCAGGTGGATGGCACCCCTGGACCGGAGCGGTTGCAGTTGGTGCTCAGCGAGCGGCCGCTTGACTCCCGCGACCCGGGCAGCACGGAGCACTTCGAGGTCGTCCTGCCCAAGCAGGCCGCGCCCGTGGAGACCCCTTGATCGTCCATGCACTCGCCGCCGCTGCCCTGATCTCCTCCCTCGGCACCGCGCACGGGCACCCCGCGCGGCGCCGCGCGCTGGTGGTCGGCTCCAACCACGGGAGCGGGGACCGCGGCGAGCTGCGCTACGCCCACGACGACGCCCGCGCTCTGGCGGCCACGCTCGCGGACGTCGGCGAGTTCCTCGCGGCCGACCTCACGGTCCTCACGGATCCAGAGCCGCAGGAGGTGCTGGACGCGATGGACGCGGCGCTGGCCGAGCTCGACCGGGTGAAGCAGGAGTCGCTCTTCGTCTTCTATTACTCGGGCCACGCGGACCAGGCCTCGCTCTACCCGAATGGGAAGCCCCTGGCGCTCGCGGAGGTGAAGGCGCGGCTGGACCGGGAGGGCGCCACCGTCCGGGTCGGCATCCTCGATGCCTGCCGGGGCGGCAGTTGGACGCGCGCGAAGGGCCTCACCCGGGCCACCCCCTTCCCGGTCGAGGTCCCCTTTCAGCTCTCAAGCGAGGGCGCGGTGCTGATCGCCAGCAGCTCCGGGACGGAGAGCGCCCACGAGTCCGATGCGCTGCGCAGCAGCTTCTTCACCCACCACCTCATCGCCGGGCTCCGCGGCGCCGCGGACGTGGCCCGCGACGGAGAGGTGACGTTGGCGGAGGCGTTCGAGTACGCGAAGGCCCTCACCATCCGCGACACCGCGCTGGTCGCCGAGCAGCCGCAGCACCCCAGCTTCGACATGCACCTGCGCGGCCGCAGTGACCTCGCGCTCACGCGGGTGGCGGCCGGCCGGAGCCTGGTGGAGCTCACCCAGACGCGAGGCCCGCTCCAGGTGGTGGACCTCAAGACTGGGCTCGCGGTCCTGGAGGTCCCCGCGGGGGAGCGCTCGCTGCTGGTGGCCATCCCGCCCGGCCGGTACTTGGTGCGCCGCAGGGACGGCTCCGGAGTCCTGGCGCGGACGGTGGAGGTGAGCACCAACGCCTCGCTCGCGGTCGACGAAGCGAGCCTGCTCCCGATCGCCGCGGATGACCTCGAGCCAAAGGGCGCCGAGGCCCGCGCGCCCTCTTCCGGGCCGCGCGCCCACGAGCTGGAGCTGCGGGCCGCCGCGGGGATGAGCGGAGAGCCCGTCCCTGGCTTCGGCTTCGGCGGGGGCGGCCCGGGAGCGTTCGGCGGAGCGTTCACCTCCAGCCAGGTGCTGTGGGGCCTGAGCGACCGGCTGACGCTGGGGATCCTCACGCCCTCCGTTGGCTACCGGCTGGGTGGGCCAGCGACGGAGCTGTACCTCGCTGGCGGCCTCAACTCGCTGGGCCTCGGCTACTCCAACGTCGAGGGCGGCCTGATCAGCTTCGGGCTATTCCTCTCCAGCGGCCTGCGCTTCGCCGTCGGCAACACCGCGGCGGTGACGCTGCACCTGGAGACCTCCAGCGACGCGAGCTACAGCGGGCTTCGACACTACGATCCCACCACCTGGCGCTTCCGCCTCGCCGGCACGTTCAGCTTCACACTCGGCGCTCGGGTGACGCTTCACCTGACCGCACAGGGCGCCAAGGCGCTGGTCGTCGACAAGCAGGCGCGCGGGCCCACGCCCACGGATGACGGCCCGCTCTTCATCGCGCTCGGCGGCGGGGGGGTCACCGGGCTGCGCCAACAACGGCTGATCGAGATCCGCCTGACCGACGCCTTCTCGCTCGAGGCCGACGCGACCGCAGGCGTGCTCCTGGGTGCGGGCTCCCTCTCCGGGCGGGTGGCGGTCATGCTGGGAGCCGCCTGGCTCTTCTGAGGAGCCTGCCGGCCGGCAGCCGTGGACATGGAACTTGGCTGCGCTGACTGACCACTGCCGTGGGCAGTCTTCACCGGGAGGGCGCTCATAAACGACCGTGATTCCTGGATCTTCTGCGCAGGCGCGACGGCACTGGGAATGCTGGTGCTCCGCCCATGCGTCGACTCCATCTGCTGACCCTGGCGTCCGTCCTCGCCTCCCCCGTGCTGGCCAGCTCGACCGGCATCAACGGCGCCTCCGGAAACCCGGAGGCCAACAACGGGCTGGTCTGCTCCGGCTGCCACGTGGGCGGGGGCGCGGCCACGGTCACGCTCCAGACCGCGGCCGGCGGGGCCGCACCCACGACGGTGGCGGGCGGCACCGCGGTCCCGCTGCGGGTGCAGGTCTCCGGCGGAGGCAGCGGCGGCGGGTTCGGCCTCTCCATCTTGCGCACCGGCCAGACGAACGCGCGGTTCTACCAGCTGCGTGGGGACGAGCCCGCGGTCTCGCCGCCGCTCGCGAAGGACGCGGACTGCATCCAGGGGCTCACCCACGCCGGTGGCCGGAAGGCGGGCGGGACGGTGACGTTCGCCTTCTCGCTGATCACCCCGCACTTCGGCGGCAACATCACCGTCTACGGCACCGGCTTGTCGACCAACGGCGCCGGCACGGCCGGGGACGGGTTCGGCCGGTTCACCCAGCAGATCACCGTCACCCCGTCCGCGGGCCCGCCGCTCGTGGATCAACCCGCGGCCGTCAGCGCCGGTCCCAACGGCACCTACAACGTCCAGGCGCTCGGCATCGACAACAGCCCGGAGACGGCGCTGACGTACACCTGGGCGGCGACCGGCCCCGGCACCGCCACCTTCACGCCGAACGCGAGCAACGCGGCGAAGAACAGCTCGGTGAGCGTGATGACGCCCGGGCTGTACACGGTGACCGTGACCATCCGGGATCCGGACGGCCAGAGCGTCACCAGCTCGACCCAGATCAACGTGGGCGCGCTGCCGTCGAAGATCATCATCACGCCGGAGTCGGCGAACGTCCCCATCCGCGGCACGCAGCAGTTCACGGCCTCCGCGCTGGACCAGTTCAGCAAGCCGCTCATCCCGCAGCCGAAGATCGACTGGTCCTGCATCCTCTGCAACGGGACGATCAACAAGGACACCGGCCTGTTCACCGCGAGCGGCACCGCGGGCGGCCCCTTCACCGTGGTCGCCAACCTCCCGGGCTCGGTGGTGTCCTCGGCCACCATCTACGTCATCTCCGGCACCGGGGCCCCGCCCACCATCTCCAAGGCGCCCACGGCCGTCACGGACGGATTCACCGCGCTGCTCTCGGTCGCCGCCAACGATGACGGAGGCGAGGACAAGCTCACCTATACGTGGAGCAAGGTGAGCGGCCCCGGAGCGGTGGCCCTCCTGGTCAACGGGACGAACGCGGCGAAGACGGCGCGCGCCAGCTTCGACGGCGGGGGCGCCTACCGGCTGGCCGTGCAGGTGCGCGACGCCACCGGCCTGAGCACATCCGCGACGGTGGACGTGACCATCTCCGGCGAAGCAGGAGGCGATATCGACCCGCCCACCATCACCGCCACCGTGTCCGGCGGCGCGACGCTCTCCAGCGAGGCCACGCTCACCGCGCAGGCCACGGACAACGTCGGCGTGGTGGAGGTGCGGTACGAGCTGGATGGCGCGGTGATCGGCACCGCGACCGCCGACCCCTGGATGGTCAAGCTCGACCCCAAGAAGTACCCGCTCGGCGAGCACTCGCTCGTCGCGGTGGCGAAGGACGCCGCCATGAACGAGGGCCGAACCGGGGCGCTGAAGCTCACGTTCGCCTCCCCCACGACCGGGGGAGGGGGTTCGGACTCCGGCGGCTGCAGCGCGGCGCCGGGCTCGCTCGCGGCGCTGGGCTTGCTCCTCTCGCTGGCGGCGAGGCGGCGGCGCTCAGGTCGGGGCTGAGCCGCAGCGCAGGCAGCGACAGAGCGTTGGCTACGGGCCGCCGGCTCACCCGCGCCGGGTGGACGCGCGCAGGTGCAGCGCCGCCGCCCGGCGCCGCACCGTGGCCCGGTCCAGCCCGAGCACGCGCGCGGCGTGGGCCTGGTTCCCGTGGCACTTCGCCAGCACGTTGGCCAGGTACCACTCGCCCACCGCGGCGTCGGAGGCGGTGCTCTCGAGGATCTCCGCCGGCACCGCGGTGCTCGCCCCTCGCGGGGGGCGCCGGTCCTCCACCGGGTCAATCCCCAGCAGGAGGTTCCGCAGCGCGTTCTGCAGCTCGCGCACGTTGCCCGGCCACGGGTAGCGCTGCGCCTCCGCCGAGCGCAGCCAGCGCTGCACCTTGGCGCGCGCGGGATCTCCGGAGGTGTCCTTGGGCAGGTAGCGCTCCACCAGTTGCAGGCCGATCGCCTCGATGTCCTCTGGGCGCTCGCGCAGCGGCGGGAGGCGGATGAGGTTGCCGGCCAGCCGCTGGTAGAGGTCCTGGCGGAAGTGCCCCCGCTCCACCAGCTCCTCGAGCGGCTTGTGGGTGGCGGCCAGGTAACGCACGTCCACCCGGTGGTGGCTGTCCGAGCCGAGCGGGCTCACCTCGTTCGCTTCAATCACCCGCAAGAGCTTCACCTGGGTGGCCGAGGGGAGGTCTCCCACTTCGTCCAGGAAGAACGAGCCGCGGTGCGCGGCGCGGATGCGTCCGGTGCGCGCCTCGGTGGCGCCGGTGAACGCCCCCTTCGCGTGGCCGAAGAGCTCGCTCTCCACCAGCGTCTCCGGGATGGCGGCCGCGTTGATGGCGCCCGACGGAGCGGGCTCCCCGTCCGGACCGCCGGGCGTCCCCTCCTGCAGCGCGAGCGCGAACAGCTCCTTCCCCGTCCCCGTCTCCCCTAGCAGCAGCACGTCGTGGTCGCGGATGAGGCGCTGCAGCAACAGCGCCTCATCCAACCCTTCGCCGAAGCACGCCGCCCACGTCTCCTCCTTCGCGCGCCGCAGCACCGGTGAGGCCCCGAGGATGGACTCGAGCCGCCGCTCGCAACGCGCCGCCGCCATCACCACCGGCAAGAGCTGGGGCCGCAGGCTCGCGCGCAGGCGGGCGTCGGCGATGGTGTCGCGCAGCACCGCACCGGGCTGGTCCGGCGCCCGGCGCGCCTGGGCGTGGCCCGCGGCGAGGTAGGCGCGGAGCGCCGTCGCCTGCTCCACCCCCGCGAGGAGGGCCACCAGGCCCCCATCCAGCATGACGGCCTCGGCATCCTTCCGCGCGCGCGGAGACGCGCCGAAGGGGTTGGCGAGCAGGGTCCGGACGGCGGTCTCGACGCGTGGAGGAAGGGCGCGGTGGGGCATGGTGAATTTCGCCGCTGCAAAATACACCATCTCGTCCGCCGGTGCGCCTCCTCCAGAGGGAGCCGCCCATGGCACGCCGCTGGCTATGGGCCCCCGCCATGGGACTGGGACATTTCCTCAACCACTGGTGGAACGTGCCGTACCTGGTGCTGCTGGGCGTGGTGGCCGTGTTCTTCGGCCTCCAGCTGCTCGGGCTGGGGGACGGCGACGGAACGGGTGACGGCGTCTTCGACACGGCCGCGGACGAGGCGCTCGCGGGGGCCGGGGTTGGCCGGGTGCCCTTCATGGTCCGCTGGGTGGGCTTCTTCCTCGTCGCGGGCTTCGCGGGGCTGGGGACGAACCTGGCGCTGTACCTCGCCCAGGGCGGCGGGTACGGCCCGCTGGGGTTCGCCGCATCGCTGACGGTGGCGCTGGCGGCGGGGGCGGCCGGCTCCCGCACGAGCGCGCGGCTGGCGGCGCGGTGGGTGGACACCGGCGGGGGCGTGGCGGGCAAGGAGGAGCTGACGGGGCTGCTCGGCACCGTGGCCAGCGCGCAGCTCGGCCGCGAGCCCGGCGAGGTGCGGGTGAAGGACCTCGCGGGGAACGAGCAGCTGGTGCACGGCCGGCTGCGCAGCGGCGAGCCCCCCGCCGCGCGCGGGGAAGCCGTGGTGCTCGCCGCCTACCGGCCCGAGGACGACACGTTCGAGCTGGCCCGCCTGGAGGACTGAACGCGCCTTTTCGAAGTCAACGCAGCTGAACTCGCAGCACGCAAGGAGGCCTGTATGTTTCTCGGAATTGAACCCTGGCAGCTGGCGGTGGCGATCGTCGCCGGCATCACCCTGTTCGCGCTCTCGTTCTTCGCGGCGATGGCGCGCTTCCTCAAGCGGCCTTCGCCCTCCGAGGCGATCATCCGGATCGGCCGCGCTACCACCGAGGTCTTCATCGGCCGGGCGGCATGGATCGTCCCGGTGCTGCACCGCTCGGCCACGCTCTCGCTGTCGACGATCGGCCTGCAGATCCGCCGCGCCGGCCAGGACGCGCTGGTGTCCAAGGACTACATCTCCACCAACCTCTCGGCGGAGTTCTACATCCGGGTGGAGCCGAACGACGGGGACGTCCGCAAGGCGGCGCGGACCATCGGCATCGACGAGGGCCAGGCCAGCACGGACAAGGTGCGCGCCAAGGCCCAGCAGCTGCTCGAGCCCAAGCTGGTGGGCGCGCTGCGCGCCGTCGCCGCGCAGAACGAGTTCCTGGCGCTGCACCTGAACCGGGAGCACTTCGCGCAGGAGGTCTCCAACGCCCTGCGCGAGGACCTGGGCCGCAACGGCTTCACGCTGGAGTCGGTGACCATCACCGACCTCACCCAGACGCCGCTGGCGGACATGCGTGAGGACGACATCTTCGGCGCCTCAGGCCGCGAGACCGTCACCCACACGGTGGTGGCCAAGAACATCGCCGTGCGCCGCAAGCTGCAGGAGGAGGCGCAGCGCACCGCGGAGATCCAGCGCGAGCAGGAGATCCGCGTGGCCGAGCAGCACCGGCTCACCCGCGAAGGCAAGGCGCAGCAGGAGGAGGCGGCGGTCAAGGCCGAGCTCGCCCAGAGCGAGGCGATCGAGGTGCGCGACCTGCAGCGCCAGGCCAGCATTGCGCTCGAGCGCTCGCGCAAGGAGCAGAGCGAGCAGGCCGCGGAGATCGAGAAGCAGCGGGCGATCGAGTCTGCCCTCGTCCAGAAGGAGAAGGCGGTGGAGGCCGCGCAGGTGGACAAGCAGATCACGCTCGTCCTCAAGGCCAAGGAGCAGGCGGAGGCCGAGGCGCAGCGCGCCGCCGCGCTCGCGGAGCTGGAGCGCGCGAACCAGGAGGTGACCACCGTGGAGCAGGTGGCGGAGGCCGAACGCGCCAGCAAGGTGGCGCTGGTGGCGGCCTCCCGCGCGGCGCAGGAGCAGCGGCTGGAGGCGGAGGTGGCCTCCTACCGGACCAGCCAGGGCGCGCAAGGTGACGCGGACGCCGCGCGGCTCAAGGCGCAGGCGGAGGCGGACGCGGCGCAACTCCAGGCCGAGGCGATCGTCCGGCTGGCCACGGCGCGCCGCGAGGCGGGCCTGTACGACGCGGAGGTCGCGGCGCGGAACATCCAGGCGGCGAACGGGAAGTCCCCCCAGGTCCTGGTGCAGGAGATGGTGCTCGCCGCCATCGCCCGCGCCCCGGAGCTGGTCCGGGAGCTGGTGAAGCCCGCGGAGAAGATCGGCGAGCTCAAGGTGGTGCAGCTGCAGGGCGGGCCCGGCGCGGGTGGCGCGTCCGGCAACCACGTCCTCGGCAGCGCGCTAGGGCCGATCGCCAAGACGCTGCTCGAGACCTCGGCGGTGCTGCCGCTGGTCCAGTCCGCCCTGCAGCTCACCGACCTCGGCGCGCTGCGGGACGCGGCGCGGCGGCTGACCGAGACGCCTGCTGAAGAGGTGACGCCGCAGCAGGTGCTGGAGGGCTAACGGCACCGGTCTCGGGATGAAACTCCCTCCCCACCGTTCACCTCGAGCGTAGCGCCGCAGGCGCGTAGTCGAGAGGCGGCACCCACGCCCGGTCCACCCGGAGGTGATTCCGAGCCTGGGTGCCGCCCCTCGACTACGGGACTGAAGTCCCTACGCTCGGGGTGAACGGGGGAGGACCACCGCCTCCAAAAGGCTCACAGCCCCTCGGGGTGAACGGTGAAGACCCCGCCTCAAGTTTTACGGTCACTGACTATCCGGCGGATCAGCCCGGATCGATCACCGTGTACATGGCCCGGGACCGGGCGTACCCCTCGATCCCGTCCTTCCACTCGCGGTCGTCGTCGAAGACGACGAAGAGCCGGCCGTCCTCGAGCGTGGTGATCCCCTCCGGCTTGGCGGCGAACTCGGCGATCGGCGCGCCGAGCGGGACCTCGCCCTGGGCGCTGGCCGCGTTCTGGAGCTCCTCGGCGCTGACCTTGAAGAGGTGGCCGGCGTTGTTGGCGGGGTCGGCGAAGTCGTTGCCTTCGTGGCTGGTGAGGATGAGCCAGCTCCCGTCCTTCAGCCGGTGCAGGTCCGCGAGCCCTTCGCGGCGCCCCAGCGCGGCCTCGGTGGAGAAGCGGATCAGCTGGTCCGGCGCGCCGATCTTGTCGCCCGCGAGCGGGCTGCGCACCAGCGCCACCACCGGGAGCTTGTCCTTGTCTTCCCGGCTCTCGCCCACGAAGCGGACGCCGAAGGTGACGTTGCGCCCCGCCGCGTCCACCTCCAGCCCTTCAATCTGGCGCCAGGGCTTGCCGAAGGCGGCGGCCACGTACGACTCCAGGGCCGCGGAGTCGAAGTCCGCCAGCTTCGCCACCGGCCCCTGCGGCTGCTGCTCCAAGAACATCACCTGCCGGAACGCGGCGCCGTCGCGGTTGAAGGGGGTGGTCGCCAGGTACCGCCCATCCGAGAGCCGGGTGACCGCCTCGAACTTGGGGGCGAACGGCTCCTTGGCGCCCTGGAGGTGGATCTCCGGCCGCGGGTTGGCGGCGGGGCGCAGCTGGTCACCCTTCCCCAGCTCGTAGGTGTACTGGGTGGGATCGTAGAAGTCCGAGAAGAGCAGCACCTGCTCGCGGCCGCTCCGGGGGTCCTTGCGCGTGGCCACCGCCGAGGGCTCGAAGCTGAAGGTGCCGTCCGGAGCCCGCATGGCGAGCCCCTGAGCGTCCTGGGGCCAGCCATCGAACAGCGCGTACGGGGCGGGACGCTTCGGCGGACCCACGGGAGAGCTCATGCCTGCATCATCGGGCCGGCGGCCCTGAAGGTGCGCCGGGAGCCGCTTCTTCTCGGGTTCTTAGACCTCCGAGCGCCCGCCGGGACGAAGGCGCAGCCCGTGCGCCCCATCCGCTCCGCGCATCCATTGCGCGGCTTCTTGCTTCGCGCTCAGGCCGGCCCCTTCCGGGCCGGATGCGCCTCGCGGAACGGGTCCGGGGCGGTCTCGGCGAGCTGCACCGCCAGCTGGAGGAAATCCGCCTCGGTGACGATCCCCACCAGCCGGTCCTTCTCCACCACCGGCAGGCAGCCGAACTTGTTCGCGTAGAGCATCCGCCCCGCCTCGAACACCGGCGTGTCCGGCGTGACGGTGACGGGGTTGCGCGTCATCACCTCCTTGGCCCGCGTGCCGGCCCGCGCGGCCCAACCGCGATCTGCCCAGACGCGAAGGAGATCCCGGTGGCTGATCAGCCCCACCAGGCGGCCCTCCTCCCCCACCACCGGCAGGTGGCGGAAGCGGCCGAGCGCGAGGATGGACTCCGCCAGCCCCAGGTCCTCCGCCTCGTTCAACGTGACCAGCTCGCGCGTCATGATCTCCCTGACCCGGTACATGGAAGCTCCTTTGGGACGGCGGGTGGATGTCCGCTGCGACCACGCGTCTGGTGGGCTTCATCGCCCATGCCACGCGCCGCCGCCCGTGCGGGCGAGCTCGCCTGCGCACCTTTTGCGTCCACGTACGCGCGTGAGCAGGGGCACCCACTGACGGTACGAGAGCTGCTTGGAGAGCGCGTGCTCGGGGCGGTCGCCTCGGGCGGCAGTCCACTCGTCACGCAAAGGAGAGCGTCATGTCCACGCTACCCGTTCGTAGAACCAACCCGGCGTCCCTACCGGCCCGGACCGAATGGTCCCTGGATCCCTTCGAGACCATGCGGGAGCTGATGCGGTGGGAGCCCTTCGGCGAGCTCGCCCGGCCCTCGTTCGCAGCCACGTTCAACCCCGCCTTCGAGGTCAAGGAGACCAAGGAGGGCTTCCTCTTCAAGGCGGACGTGCCCGGGATGAAGGAGAGCGACATCGAAGTGAACCTCACGGGCAACCGCCTCAACATCAGCGGCAAGCGGGAGGCGGAGAAGCGGGAGGAGGGAGCCACCTACTACAACTACGAGCGCAGCTACGGGTCGTTCCTGCGGACGTTCACCGTGCCGGACGGGACGGACGCCGAGCACGTGCGCGCCGAGCTCAAGGAGGGCGTGCTCACCGTCAACCTGCCCAAGCTGCCAGCGGCCCAGCCCAAGCGGATCGCCATCAGCTCGGAGAAGGTGAAGGCCTGAAGGCATGACCCTCACGCCTCGCGCTTCCCCCCGCGCCCCCCGCACGGGAGGAAGCGCCCGTTGAGCCCTGTCAGCGGTAGAGCTGGCGCGTGCCCTGCCCCATCGTGGCGACCTTGAACTGGGTGATGATCGGCAGGAAGCGCTCGGCGATCTCCCGCGGGATGGTCTCCCGCGTGAAGAGGATCAGCACGGCGATCCGGCCATCCGGGTAGGAGCCCGCCACCCCGAACACCGTCTTCACCCCGTGCTCGGCGACGAAGTCCTGCTCCGGGATGATCAACCGCCCCTGCTGATCCCGGGAGGTGCGGGCGTCCAGCACGTGGAAGAGACCGGACCAGTCCCGGCGGACGAGGCTCACTCCCGCATCCGGTGCGTTGAGCAGATCCAGCTGCACCCCCAAATCCGCGAGCAGGCGCGCCATCATCGGGATCTGCTGGATGAACGCGTCCGACACCAGCGGGATGCCCCGGTACCCCACCGAGCGCCGGCGCTCGTTCCAGTCGCGCTGCGTCCCGGCGGTGCCGAGCAGGGAGAGGATGGGGGTGGAGGGCGAGAGGGTCACCGACCGCGCGTCCGCCACCTTCGCCACGAACGCCTGGTCCTCGGCGGGCAGCTCCGCCTGCGTCACGGTGACGTACAGGCGCGCCAGGACCAGGGACTCGGGGAAGCGCTCCACCAGGGCCCGCGTGAGCGCCTGCGCCGTCTCCTCGATCGAGCCCTGCCCCGCGCGCCGGGTGATCTCCTCGATGAAGGGGGTCAGCTCCCCCCACGAGGTCTCGACGATCTTCGCCGGCCCGCTCGCCTGCGCGGCCGGCTCGACCGCCGCGCTCTCGCCCAGCCGCGCCACCAGGCTCTCCAGCCGCTCCGGCAGGAAGGGCTTCTGGATCCGCTCGTTCGGCACGCGCGCCAGGAACTCGCGCGCCCGCTCCGTGTAGGCACCTCCGGTCATGAACACCACCCGGTCCAGCAGCGGCGAGCCGTCCCGCGCGAGCGCCTCGTAGAAGTCCATCCCGGTCACGTCCGGCATCATCAGGTCGCAGACGACCGCGTCGAACTGCTCCCCCGCGCGCAGCCGCGCCAGCGCTGCCTGCGCCGATTCGTCCGTGGCGACGGTGAAGACGGGCTCCAACGCCCAGCGCAGAGAGCTCAGGAACTGCGGTTGATCGTCCACCAGCAGGACCCGCAGCCTCCGCTGGGGTGCAGTCGCGGGCGGCGCGAAGACCACCGGGCTGACCTCCTCGCTGGCCGGCGCTGCGGGCAGCGTCACCCGGAACCGGGTCTGCCCCGGCCTGGAGCTGACGAGCTCCAGCGAGCCCCCGGCGGACTCCACGATCCGCCGGGAGATGGAGAGCCCCAGCCCCGTCCCGGAGCCGCGGGGCTTGGTGGTGAAGAAGGGCTCGAAGAGCCGGGACCGGAGCTCGGTGGGGACCCCACCGCCGGTGTCCACCACCTCCACGCGCGCGCGCCCCTCTTCGTCGGTGGAGAGCTCCACCCGCACCTCGTTCGCCTGCGTGCTCCCCGCTTCGATCGAGTGGGCGGAGTTGATGAGCAGGTTGAGGAAGACCTGCCCCAGCCGCGCCTCCGAGCCCAGCACCCGGGGCGCGTCGCCATACTGCTTGACGAGCTTCGCACGGTGCCGAAGCTCCGCCGTCGAGATGTCGGCCGCCCAGTCGAGCGCCACCCGGAGATCGATCGGCCGGCGCGCGTCGTCCGGGCTCTGGGTGAAGAACGAGAGGTCGCTGACGATCTGCCGGATCCGCTCGGCGCCTTCGATCACCACGTCCAGCTGGCCGAACCAACGCTCGAGCTGGGGATCTCCGCCGCCCTTCACCCGCTCCGCGAGCTCCCGCTGCACCGTCCGCAAGTGCGTCATCAGCCACGCCAGCGGGTTGTTGATCTCGTGCCCCACGCCCCCGGCGAGCAGCCCGATCGACGCCAGCCGCGCCGACTCCACCAGCTGCGCCTCCACCTGCTTCTGCTCGGTGACGTCCTGGATGAGCAGCACCACCGTGCCCGGGCGCCGGCCCGGCACGCCTTCGCACCGGAACCAGCGCATCCCCGCCAGCACCTGCAGCTGATACTCGAGCCGCGCCGGCCGCTGCTCGGCGAGCGTCAGCCGGATGATCTCCATGAACGCCGCGCCGGCCTGCACGCCGAGCACCTCGTTGATGGTGGCGCCCAGCAGCTCGTGCCGCGGACGCGCCAGCAGCGCCTCGTCGTGCGTCCAGATCTCGAGGTACCGCCCGGCCTCATCGAACTCCATGACGATGCCGCGCACGCACGACTCGAGCAGGCGAAGCCGGTCTTCGACGGTTGGTGCATCCCCCACGGCGGGCCCAGGCTACCCGGACATTCGGAAGACCCCGACAGATTTCCAAGGCCACCCCCGGCGTAAAAGACCTGACTCTTCATGGGAGATCAGCGGGTTGCGGCGTCTCCCTGCCGGCGCGGGGCTTGCGTCACGCGGCCGGATGTTCCGCGCTCCCATCCCCCTCATCCTGCTCTGCGCCGCCCTCGCTGCCTGCCCCGCCCCACCCTCCCAGCAAGATGGCGGCACCCCGGGAGACGCTGGCACCCCGGACGCCGGCGCGGACGCCGGCACCGGCCCGGACGGGGGCACCCCGTTCGTCTGGCCCGTGCCCGAAGGGCCCATCGCCATCACCCCTTCGCCCTTCTGGAAGAACCGCATCGCCTTTGGCAACGAGCCGTTCGCCCAGGGCGGCTACGACCAGGTGAAGTGGGTGAAGTTCACCGTGCTGATGCGGGACCCCACCAAGGTCTACTTCCAGGACAGCAGGAAGTACGCGCTGCACTTCGAGTTCGCCACCCAGCACCTCAACCCGTTCTTGGGGATGACGCCCGCCGCCTTCGAGGCGGTCTCGCTCCACGAAGCCGGGCAGGAGGCGATCACCGGCGCGGTGCTCTTCCCGCCCTTCCTGCGCGTGGAGGAGCTCGGCATCCAGCTGGTCCGCCAGGACGCCTACGCCAAGGAGATGGTCCAGCGCGTCTTCGCGCTGGTGAAGGCCTCCATCGACGGGCCCGCCGGGCTGAAGTCGTTCTACATGCCCACCTACGAGCAGGAGGAGCCCACGCGCGGCTACCGCGAGTGGCTGGAGGCGCGCGGGATCCCCGTCTCCTCCGCGGACCGCTGGGAGGAGGGCAGCCTCTGCTACGCGAGCGGCTGGGCCCTGGGCCGCCTCACCCGGCTCCCTCCGGGAGAGCTCGAGGCCGCGTACAAGGACGGCCGCCTCAAGGCCACCGACATCCTGCTCACCGACGGCGTCCCCGCCGAGCTGCCGCCGCTGGCGGGCGTGATCTCCACGCGCCCCTCCACGCCCAACTCGCACGTGGCCATCCTCGCCAACACGCTCGGCGTCCCGTTCGTCTACACCCCGCACGCCAGCGAGGTGGCCGCGCTGGACGCGCTCGCGGGCAAGGAGGTGGTCCTGCGCACCACCAGCCGCGGAGACGGCGACGCCTGCTCCCTGGACGTGTTCGCGCTCGACCCCAACCTCCCGGCCGCGGTGCGCGCCGAGCTGCTCGCCCTCAAGGCGCCCAGCCCCATCCAGCTCACGCCCAAGGCGCACAAGGGCGTGTTCAGCGTGGGCGTGGACGCGCTCAGCCCCGCGGACATCCAGTACGTGGGCGGCAAGGCGGCCCACTTCGGGCTCCTGCGGCGCGCGGTGCCGGAGAGCGCGTACACCGCCGTGGCCCTCACCTTCGACCTCTGGGATGACGCGCTCGCCCAGCCGGTGGGCAGCGGGAAGACGCTGGCCGCGGAGGTGACCGCGCGGCTGGCCCCGTTCGGCACCTACCCGCCGGCGGATCTCTTCGCCCTCAAGCAGGCGCTCGCGGACCTGCGCACGCTCATCCGCGATCAGGCCCAGCTCTCCGCGCCCGCCCACGCCGCCGTGCGCGCCGCGCTCGCCGGGTTCGATCCCAACAAGCGGCTGCGCTTCCGCTCGTCCACCAACGTGGAGGACGCGGCGGACTTCACCGGGGCCGGCCTGTACGACAGCTACAGCGGCTGCCTCGCGGATGAGCTGGACGAGGACGCCGCCGGCCCCAGCAAGTGCGACCCCACCGAGCCCGAGGAGCGCGGCGTCTTCCGCGCCCTGCGGCGGACGTACGCGAGCTTCTTCAACGACAACGCCTACCTCGAGCGGCTCCGCCACGGCGTGGACCCGGCCGCGGTGGGCATGGGCGTGCTCGTCCACTACTCGGTGCCGGACGAGACCGAGCTGGCCAACGGCGTGGTGACCGACCGCGTCTCGGGCGCCGTTGGCTCCTCGTACATGAAGGTGGTGACCCAGCCCGGGGCCGAGTCCGTCACCAACCCCACCGGCACCGCCCAGCCGGAGGTGGTGGACATCAACCGGTTCGGCGGGAGCAGCCCCTTCACCGGCGTGGATCGCGTGCGGCAGTCCTCGCTGGTGCCGCTGGGCAGCTGGGTGATGACGCACCCGCAGGACTACGTGGCGCTGGCGGATCTGATCTCCCGGGTGGAGGCGGAGTACAGGAAGGTGAGCCCCACCCCGGACTTCTCGCTCGACTTCGAGTTCAAGAAGATCTCCCCCGGCAAGCTCTTCCTCAAGCAGGTGCGGCCGCTGCCTCGCGCCGCCGGGACGCTCTCGGTGGTCCCGTTCTTCCTCAACCGGCCGCGCGCGCTCTGCGCGGGCCAGGGCGAGTACTCGGACCTGATGGCCATCCACCGGAACAAGGTCCGCTTCTCGGTCACCACCCGCAACGTGCGGCTCACCACGCCCGAGCGCGGCCAGAGCCTCTTCGGCCTGTCGACCTACGACTACCCGGACGGCGACGCGCGCAAGCAGCTCACCGGCGCGCCCTCCAGCTGGCCCTCGTTCAGCCACGCCGTGGAGTCGGACCGGCTGGTGGACCGCTTCGCGCTGACCTCGCCCGCGCGGACCGCGTCCGTGCACACCGCGGTGCCGGAGCTGCTCTACCCTTCCCAGACGCCCATCCTCACCACCCAGGACGTCTCCTCCTACCTGACCGTCGAGTACACCCAGCCGCAGCCGAAGCTGAACTACGGCACCATCACCACCACCACGGTGGACTCGATGGTGCTGGGCAGCTGCGACGAGGACACCGTGCTGCCTCCGGGCGCGGTGCGCCAGACGCGCACCTTCACCGGCCCCAACGGCCTCAAGGCGGTGACCGAGTTCTACTGGCCCCCCGCGCCCACCGGGCCGGGCGCCGGCTACACTGCCCCGCTGATCAAATGGGTGAAGAGCGAGCTCACCGGGCTGACCTCCGTGCCGCTCACCCTCACCAGCAGCTGGGCGCAGACCTACCGGCCGGAGCACCACAACTTCAGCGAGGGCTTCTTGTTCGACCCCTACCGAGACCCCGCCACCACCGCCGGCCAGAAGGCCGAGCTGGCGGCCAAGAACGTCCGCTGGCTGCTCGTCTGGGGCTCTCAGGCCCAGTCCACCTTCTTCGCCTTCGGCCAGGACGGCCAGCTCCGCAAGCTCCCATGAACCGATTCGCGCCCCTCCTTCTCTGCCTCGGCCTCCTCGCCTGCGGCGCCAAGCCCACCGGCGGGCCGGATGGCGGCCAGGGCCTGGCCGACCGCTACCTGCCGCTGCCCGTGGGCGCGGTGCTCCGCTACCGGATCACCGATCCGGACACAGGGCAGATGACCGTCAAGAGCACCACCGTGGAGGCCGAGGAGGATCTCAGCGGCACGCTGGCCGTGCGCGTGCGCACCGAGAACGGGGACGGCGTCACGGTGAGCTGGCAGGGCTTCGCCAACGAGCAGGCAATCCGCTACCGCGAGGAGGAGCTGGACGCCGCCGGCGTGAAGACGGTCTCCACCACCTTCCAGCCGTTCAAGGTCCGGGTGGACGAGTCCGCGGCGCACGTGCAGCTCGGGGCGACGTGGAGCGAGACCTATACCGAGGTGGCCGTCACCGCCGCCACCGGTCAGTCCAAGAGCTCCGCCAAGGCCGCCACCTGGACGGTGGAGGCCACCGACGAGAGCGTGACCACCCCGGCCGGCACCTTCAGCTGCCTGCGCGTGCGCCGCCGCTCGGGCAGCAGCACCTCGGACAAGGTCTACTGGTTCGCCAAGGGCGTGGGGAAGGTGAAGGAGAGCGGCGGCCAGCTGGAGGAGCTCTCCGAGTACAGCCTCCCCGGGGTGGGCCGATGAACCGCCCCGTTCACCCCGAGCGGCGGCGAGGGGCGCGCGCGGCGGCGTCCCGATCGCCCCTCCACTTCGCTCGGGGTGAGCACAGGCTCGCGAGCGGGCTCCTCCTCGGCCTGCTCCTGTGCGCCTGCCCGCGCCCGGTGGGGCCGGACGGCTTCGACGACCACACCCGCCCTTCACTGGCCAGCCGCGCGGACTACGACGCGCTCGCCGCCCAGGCGCACGGCCGCCAGGACGTGAAGTTCATCGTCACGGCCTTCCCCCAGGCGCAGGGGCTGCGCTTCCTGGACAGCGCCTTCTACACGCTGCACGACGAGTGGTTCTGGTTCCGCCTGATGAACGGGGAGCGCGTCCCCGGGCGGGAGGACCTCGCGCCCTTCACCGGCGGCCGCTTCGAGACCGTGCGCGCCATCTACGACTGGGCCCGCGGTGAGCGCGTGCTGCCGCTGGACCTGCGCTGGGTGGAGGGGGACCGCCTCTACTCGCCGCGCTTCTACGAGCTGGCCCTCACCCCCGGCTCGCGCAGCTTCGGCGTGGGCACCCTGCTCCACCTCGCCGCGGTCACCGCCCCCGAGCCCCGCGAGGAGCGCTGGGTGATGATGCTGGAGGTGACGGACGCGCTCTCCGCGGACGAGCTGGACGTCTACTTCCGCGCGCTGGCCCAGGGGCTGCCCCCGGAGATCGGCTCCCAGCTCTGGTGGCTGGTCCGCTCCCCGGTGCAGGAGGCGCTCGCGCAGCGGCTGGAGCGCGAGCAGCTGCCCCACCACGACCGGATCTTGCGGCCGAAGGATCTCGTCGTCCCCGGCGCGATCGAGGTCTACAACCCCGGCCTCGCCGCCGGGCGGCTGCGCTTCGTGCGGGAGAACGAGCCCATCCCCGAGGACGCCAGCCCCGCGGACATCCTCGTGCTCGCGCACGTCCCGGACTTCCTCCCCTCCGCCGCGGCGTTGATCACCGCCGTCCCGCAGACGCCGCTGGCGCACCTCAACGTGCTCGCCCGCAACCGCGGGATGGCCAACGCCTACTGGGGCGGCGCGCTGGACAGCCTGGAGCTCTCCGAGCTCGCCAACCAGCGCACCCCGGTGCTGCTGCACGCCGTGGAGCCGGGCACCCTCGCCGTCAAGGCGATCACCGAGCAGCAGCTCTCCACCTACCAGCTCCTGCTGGGCCACGCCCCCGTGGCGGTGCGGCCGATCGACACCGCCGCGCTGCCCTACACGTACGACCTGGGCGCCATCCGCCCCGAGGACGTGGACGCGCTGCGCCCCGCCTTCGGCGGCAAGGCCGCCGGCTTCGTGGCCCTGCTCTCCGGCGGCGCCGGCGCCACCCCGGACACGCCCATGGCGCTCTCGGTGCGCGCCTACGCCGAGCACCTCGCGCCCATCCGCGCCAAGCTGGAGCAGCTGCTCACGCTCTCCGAGTTCGCCTCCTCGCCGCGCGCCCGCGTGCTCGCGCTGGAGGGCGTCACCCGCTACGACCTGCGCTTCTTCAGCGAGGCGGACCGGCGCTACCGGGACGACTTTCTGGGCCGCTACCCGCCCGGCAGCGCGATGGGGGACTTCACCCGCGCTGGCGGCGTGGTGGGCGAGCTGCGCGCCCGGCCGCTCGAGCCCGCCCTGCTCGCCACGCTCACCTCCGCCATCGCCGCGCAGTTCGCCCCGCTCGCCACCTCCCAGGGGCTGCGGCTGCGCTCCTCGAGCAACGTGGAGGACATCGAAGGCTTCAACGGCGCCGGGCTCTACGAGTCCAACACCGGGTTCCTCGACGCCGCCGCCCAGCCCACCGCCGAGGACCGCGCCCGCACGCTGGAGCTGGCGCTCAAGAAGACGTGGGCCTCCTACTGGTCCTTCGAAGCCTTCGAGGAGCGGCGGCTGGAGCAGGTGGACCACCTGAGCGGCCACATGGGCGTGGTGGTGCACCCCCGCTTCGATGACGGCAAGGAGAAGGTGAACGGCGTCTTCCTCTTCACCCTGCTGCCGCCCGGCCTCGCCGAGGCCGCGGTGATGGAGCTCAACGTCCAGCAGGGCGCCGAGAGCGTCACCAACCCCACCGGCGCCGGGCTCCCGGAGGTGGACCGCGTCTGGCTGGCCGCCGGCGCCGCCGAGCCCACGGTGAAGCGGCTGCGCGGCTCCACGCTGGTGCCCCCGGGCACCGCGCTGCTCTCGGACGCGGAGCTCACCGAGCTGTTCGGCCGGGCCCGCGCGGTGGCCAACGCGTGGCTGGCCCGCGCCAACGCCGGGCTCCCGCCCGAGCGCGCCGGCCGCACCCTCACCCTGGACTTCGAGTTCCGCCGCGTCCTCCCCGGGTGGCCCGCGCTCGCCAGCGGGGAGCTCCGCCCGGAGCGGACAGTGCTCAAGCAGGCCCGCAGCCTGGAGCCCTCCCTGCGGCGCCTCACCCCCGAGCAGCAGGCGCTCCCCTTCCCGCGGGACGTGCTGGCCCGCGCCGCCCGGCTCACCCGCGTGCGCTGCGAGCACCCCCGCTTCGTCGCCGAGGTCCTCGAGGCGCAGACCGACCCACTGCTCCCGCCGGACCTGGGCCACGCCACCGTGCCGTTCACCGGGCAGGTGAAGGTGACCTTCACCCAGGATGTCCCCGAGCTCTCGCGCGCCGCGGGAGACGCGGTGACGCTGGGCCACCTGCAGCTCACCACCGCGCACCCCGCGGGCGCGGGCGGGACGTGGGGCCTGGACGCCAGCTCGAGCGGCGCGGCGGCGCTCTCCCGGGTGGAGTTGGCGCTCTCGGGCGCCTTCGCGCTGCACGCGGGGACGGCGAGCTACGCGGGCAGCGGCATGTCCTGCCGCAGCGACCCGCTCTTCACCAGCGCCCGCGAGTACCTGGAGTCACTCCGCTGAGCGAGCGGCAGGACGGGGAGGTCACCGCGCTCCCGCCGCCGCTGTCGCTGCGGGCGCCGTGGAGGAGGGAGGCCCACTGGGTCGCAAGCGCCTGCTTCTCCTCGTCAGAGAGCACGCCGTCGTCCTTCAGCGCCGCCCGGAAGGCGTCGTACAGCTCGGTCCTCGTCAAAGGCTCTTCCTCCAAAGGAGTGCGCCCTTTCGTGGACGCGCTCCCGTGCGAGGTTTCTCGCGGCCAGACAGACCCCAGTTGTGGGGCTGTTACGTAAATGGCGCTGACAGGGGTACTGAGAGGGCTCGGACCGGGGTTAGTTGCATCGGGCGGTAAGAATCCCGTATTGGGTGTGCCCCCACCGTTGCTTCGAGGTCGTTTCGTGCTGTCGCGTGTCGCGCTGGGTGTCCTCCTGTTGGCCACCGCCCTGCCAGGCCCCGCCTGGGCAGGGACGCGCCGCTTCGCCATCCTGCTCGGCAACAACGCCGGCTCGCCCACCCGCCCGCCGCTGCGCTTCGCCGAGAGCGACGCCGGCAAGGTGGCGCGCGTGCTGGCGGAGCTGGGGGACGTGCCGCCTTCGGACATCGCCCTGCTCCAGGGCCAGGGCGTGGCCGAGCTGGAGCGCGCGTTCGGCCGGGTGAAGGAGCGCGTGGCGGACGCGCGCGCGCAGCCGGACACCCGCGTGGTGGTGGTCTTCTATTACTCGGGCCACAGCGATGGGGAAGCGCTGGAGCTGGGCACCGAGCGGCTGCTCTTCACCCGCCTGCGCTCGCTGCTCTCCGGCACCGGCGCCGACCTCCGGGTGGTGATGATCGACGCGTGCAAGAGCGGCGCGGCGCTCGCCCAGCGCGGCGGCAAGCCCGCCCCGGCGTTCGTCATCCAGCTCAACGACGAGCTCACCGCGTCCGGCGAGGCCATCATCACCTCCAGCGCGGCGGACGAGGCCGCGCTCGAATCCGAAGAGCTGATGGGCGGCTTCTTCACCCACAACCTCGTCTCCGGGCTGCGCGGCGCCGCGGACATCTCCGGCGACAAGCAGGTGACGCTGGGCGAGGTCTACCGCTACGCGCACGACCGCACGCTCGCCGCCACCGCGCTCTTGGGCACCGGGCAGCACGCGCTCTACGACTACCGGATGTCCGGCCAGGGCGAGCTGGTCCTCGCCTCGCTGCAGCGCAGCTCGTCCGTGCTGGAGCTGCCCACCGGCGCGGACCGCTCGCTGGTGACGGACCTGGCCCGGGATCAGATCGTCGCCGAGGTCCAGGTGGGCTCGGCCCGGGAGATCGCCCTGCCCCCCGGCCAGTACGGCGTGCGGCTCTTGCGCGGCGGGGACGCGTTCGGCGGCCGCTACGTGCTCGCCTCCGGCACCCGGCAGCTGGTCCGCTGGGAAGATCTCTCCAAGCTCGGCCCCCTGCCCCGCTACGCCATGCGCGGCGGCCCGGCCGCCGAGCTCCACGCCGGGGACGCCCCCCGCGCCACCCCGGACCCGCGGGACGCCTTCTGGCTGGGGGCCGCCTTCGGCGCGGGCGGCGGCATCGCCCAGGACGTGGGGCTGGAGGCCCAGGTCCGCGTCTCGGTGGAGCCCGGCCTGGGCGGCGGCTTCAGCCTCGCGCTGCTCGGCGCCACCGGCACCGCCCCAAACCTCGGCCTCACCGAAAACGGCCTCACGCTGCGGGTGGGCTACCGCTTCCTCTGGCAGCTGGGGCCGGTGGCCCTGCTCGCCGGCGCCGAGGCCGGCCCCGCCTTCCTCTGGCAGACCCTCCCGGGCGCCCAGACCGCCTCCACCCTGGCGCTCTCCGCCGCGCTGCGCGCTGGGGCCCGGCTGCACCTCTACAAGCCGCTCTGGCTCACGCTGGAGGGCGAGCTGCCGATCGCCGTGCTGAAGCTGGATGAGCGGCTGCAAGTCAGGGCCCTGCCCGCGGCCACCGCCGGCATCGCGCTGACGTTCTAGAAAATCCCCAGAAATCTGGCCGGCCTGCGCAACCCCCCGTTCTCTGCGGCTGCCTTCTCTTCTTCTCATCCCAGAAGAAACTGCGGCGACGTGGTCGTCGATAATCCCCTTCGTAAGTCCCTGAACTTCAACTCAGGGCTCCCCCACTTCCCCTTTTTGGAGCTTGCGACATGGGCCCTCGTACTCGCGGAGCAACGGCGACCAGCGGTCAACCGGATGTAGCAGGAGGGATTGATCCCAACTCGCTCGCCTTCGAGGCCACGTCCCAGGGCAAGGGCAAGGAGTGGGCTGCCGCGGAGAAGGTCGACGGGCAGGGGCTCACCAGCGGGAGCATCACCCTGGCCACCGGCGCCATCGAGGACGCGCGCAAGAAGGTGGCCGGCTCCGACCTCAGCGCCGCGGAGAAGAAGAAGCTCAACGACATGCTGGACGAGGCCACCAAGAAGCTGAAGGAGGGGGACGCCAGCACCGAGCTGGCCGAGCTCATGCTCCAGGTGCTCGCCTCCAGCCTCGAGGCCGCAGGCCTGACCAATGCCGCCAACGGCATCCGCGCCAACTCCAAGGTGAACGGCAAGCAGGCCGCGGCCCGCGATCAGTTCCAGAGCGGCGGGAGCCGGTCCTCCGGCGCGCGCAGCAGCGGTGGCGGCGGCGGCGGCGGAGGCGGTGGTGGCGGTGGTGGCGTGGGCGGGCCGATCCCGAACGTCGCGGACGTGCCGCCGGAGAGGGTCGCGGCGATGTCCAAGGACCTCTCGGAGAACCCCAACGCCAAGGCGGCCTACGAGTTCTTCAAGTCCAAGGGGCTCACGGCGGCGCAGGCGGCGGGGATCGTGGGCAACCTGATGGCCGAGTCCAGCTGCAACCCCAACCAGGACCAGCTCCGTGGCGGCCCCGGCCGCGGCCTTGCCCAGTGGACCGTGAGCGACCGCTGGCAGGAGCTGCTCAAGTTCGCCAGCGGCAGCGGCAAGAACCCCAGAGACCTCAACACCCAGCTCGAGTTCATCTGGCACGAGCTCAACGGCTCCGAGAGCGCCTCGCTGCGCTCGCTCCGCGCCGCCACCAGCCCCGAGCAGGCGGCGGTGGTCTTCCGCCGGGACTACGAGCGCGCCGGCGTCCCGCACGACGACACCCGCACCGGCACCGCCGCGGCGGCCTTCAAGATGTGGGGCTAGCTACATCAGCCGCGCGCAGATCTCGCTGTGCACGTCCGCGCCGCGCAGGGTGAGCACCAGCCGCTCGCCCTCCCAGCGCGCGAAGCCGTCCCGCACCAGCCCGTGCGCCACGCGCAGCCGTGAGCCGGGCTCCATCCCGTACGCCGCGCACGCCGCCTGGAGGGCCACCCCGCTCGCCAGGCGCAGCCCCATCGCCAGGCGCTCGGCGAAGAGCTCCTCGCGGCCCAGCGACTCCACCTGCACCTCCACCGGCCGGCCGGACTCGGCCGCCTCCAGGTAGCGCTCGGCGCTGCGCTGGTTGCTGTAGCGCCGGCCGCTGGTAGGGCCCGTCCGCAGAAAGCCGGTGGCCCCCACCCCGAGCGCCAGGTACTCGCCGCCGGTCCAGTAGAGCGCGTTGTGGCGTGAGTGGTAGCCAACGCGCGCGCAGTTGGAGGTCTCGTAGCGGCGCAGCCCGGCGCGCGCGTAGATCTCCCGCACCGCCGCGCCCATCTCCACCACCTCGTCATCGGGCGGGAGCGTCACCTCGCCGCGGGCCAACTGCTTGGCCAGGGGCACCTCCTCCGCCAGCGCCTCGTGCTCCAGCGTCAGCGCGTAGGCGGACAGGTGCGTGGGCTCCAGCGCCACCGCGCGCGCCGCGTCCGCCTCGGCCATGGCGCGGGTCTGCCCCTGCACCCCGTAGATGAAGTCCATGGAGACGTTCTCGAAGCCCGCCGCGCGCGCAGCGCGGAAGGCCGCCTCCGCCTCGTCCGGGCCGTGCGCGCGCCCCAGCGCGGCCAGCGTGGCGG
>JBGATB010000094.1:0-16193 GCA_044229415.1 Myxococcaceae bacterium
GGGCCCCACGAGCGAGAGTCCCTACGATCGGCGGGCCCTCGACTTCGCTCGGGCTGAGCGGGGCGCGGCAAGTTTCAGATCAGCGCCGCAGGCGCGTAGTCGAGCGGCGGTACCGAGCTCGAAGGGCATCCGCGTCTTCTAATCTCCGGAGATGGGGCAGTCCGGGCGGGCGCGATCCGGGAAGGCGCGGCAGCGCTGCGGACGGTCAGCGTAGATCCGGCAGGCGAAGCTGACCGGGTCCAGCATCGGGCAGCGCGCCCCCTCGTGCTCGAGGAAGCCCATGGTGCCGCTCCCGTCCGCCGCCTGCTCGACCAGCGCCTCCACGCCCAAGGCAGCGGCGCGCGCGCGGAAGGCCACCACCTCCGCGGCGCTCAGCCGCAGGTAGAGCGCGCCCTGGCAGCAGCCGGCCCGGCACTGCTGCATGCAGATGCGGCTGGCTTCTTCTTCGGTCAGGTCGGGACGCAGGGGCATGTCAGGGGCTCTTCTGGCTGGAGAAGGCGCGAGGGGGGTGCCGCCCCTCGACTACGCCTGTCCCGAGCGTCAGCCGAGGGGCTCGGGGTGAACGGGGGACATCAGTACCTCCCCGGAGGCGAGGGCGGCCGCGGCCGGCCCACGCTGGCGCGCGCGGCGTCGCACTCCTCGCAGCCCTTGTCCGCCGCGCAGAGGAAGGCCAGCGGCGAGGCGCGCAGCCGCGGAACGACCGTGGCGACGAGCTCGCGGGACCTGACCAGGCGCGCGTGAGCGCGGCCCACCTTCCCTTCCCGCTGGAGGCCGGCCGCGCGGAGCCACCCGTCCACCTGGTTGAAACCGGCGCAGCAGTGATCCGTCTCCGGGATCTCCACGGTGGCCTCCCCCACCACGCAGGGGTGAGAGACCCAGTACGGCACGTCCGCGAGCGCCTCCGCCAGGTGGAGCGTGGTGTCCTCGCTGTGGCCGACGCCGAGCAGCAGCACCTGACCATCGTGCGCGTGGACCCGCCCCACCGGGCTGTCCGGCCCGTGCGGCGGAGAGAGCGGCTGCGGCGCGCACAGCTGCGCGGCGAGCGGCCCCTGCGCGGCGAACGAGCCACCGGGGTGGGTGCTGCGCAGGACGGAGGGCTGCCGCCAGAAGAGCTCGGCCACCGCGCCCATGTGGACGCTCGGCGTGGCGCGCGGGTCGAACGGCGCCTCCCCGTCCGTCATGGTGGGCATCGCCAGCGTGCCGCGCGGCCCCAGCGCTTCGAGGAGCGCCCGGATCAACCCGAGCGGCCCGCCCTCCACCGGCCGGACGGCACGGAAGGAGGTGTGGACGAGCAAGACTCCGTCCTCGCGCACGCCGAGCGCACGGAGCTGCTCCGCGGCCTCCTGCACGCTCGTCTCTCTGCGTCCGCTGGCGTTCATGGCACGAGCCGTGCGGCCTGGGTGAGCAGGTAGTTTCGCTCGGGGAGGCTGGTGGTGAGCTCGGCCGCACGAAGGTAGCTCGTCCGGGCGCCCGCCGCGTCGCCCAGCCGCTCCAAGAGGTGCCCGCGCGCCGCGAAGAGCCGGTGGTGCCCCTTCAGCTTCCCCTCCCCTTCGAGCGCCTCGAGCCGCGCCAGCCCAGCGGCGGGCCCGTGCACCATCGCCACGGCCACCGCGTGGTTGAGCGCCACCACCGGGCTGGCGGAGAGGGTGAGCAAGAGCTCGTAGAGCCCGAGGATCTGCGGCCAGTCCGTGGCGGCCGCGCTCGGGGCCTCGTCGTGGACGGCGGAGATCGCCGCCTGCACCTGGTACGGACCGAGCTCGCCGCGCGGCAGGGTGGCGCTGATCAGCGCCACGCCCTCCCGGATGGCAGCGGCGTCCCAGCGCGAGCGGTCCTGCTCGTCCAGCGGGATGATCTCCCCCGCGGGCCCGCAGCGCGCCGCCCGGCGGGCGTCCGTCAGGAGCATCAGCGCGAGCAGCCCCGCGATCTCGGCCTGCTGCGGGAGCAGCCCGTGCAGCAGGCGCGTCAGCCGCACGGCCTCGGCGGAGAGATCGCTCCGGTAGACCTCTGGTCCGGAGGTCGCCGCGTAGCCCTCGTTGAAGATGAGGTAGAGCACGTGCATCACCGCGTCCAGGCGCGCCGCGCGCTCGGCCTCGGTGGGTAGACGGAGCGGCTCTCCGGAGTCCTTGATGCTCTGCTTGGCCCGGCTGATCCGCTGCGCCATCGTGGCCTCTGGCACCAGGAAGGCCTTGGCGATCTCCAGCGTGGTGAGCCCGCCCACCGCCCGGAGCGTGAGCGCGATCGCCGAGGAGGACGAGAGCGCCGGGTGACAGCACATGAACAGCAGATCGAGCGTGTCATCCCGCTCGAAGGCGCGCTCGTCGTCCGCGCCAAGGACGAGCTGCTCCTCGGGCGGGATCAGGCTCACGACGATCCCTTCGCGCCGCCGCCGGGCCGCGTCCGCCCGGACCTCGTCGGTGATCCGCCGCGCGGCCACGTGGATCAACCAGGCGCGCGGGTTCTCCGGCAGACCGGACTGCGCCCACTGGTTGGCCGCGGCGATCAGCGCCTCCTGCACGGCGTCCTCGGACGCCGGGAAGTCGCGGAAGCGCCGGACGATCACGCCCAGCACCTGGGGCGCCAGCTCGCGCAGCAGCTGCAAGGTGGCGGGGGCAAGCGGCATCAGAGGAGATCAGGCGGCGGGCCGCTCATCACCTGCCGCACTTCGATCGGCATGTTCATCGGCGCGCCACCGCGGCCAGGGGCGGCGGAGGCCTCGGCGGCGATCTGGTACGCGCGCTCGGGGCTCTCCACGTCGACGATCCAGTAGCCAACGAGGAACTCCTTGGTCTCCGGGAAGACGCCGTCGGTGATCGGCTTGCCGTCCTTGCCGGCCCGGACGCACTTCGCCTGATCCGGACCCGCAAGTCCCTCGGCGGAGACCAGCTCGCCGGACTGCCCGAGCTTCTTCGCGAAGCCGATCATGAACTGGATGTGGGCCTTGAGATCCTGCTGCGGCCAGCTGGAGACCGCGTAGGGCCCCTTCCCCGGGTGGTTCATCATCAAGAGGTACTTCATGGTCGAACTCCTTGGCTCGCCTCGCCCCTCCATGGAGCGCGCGTTCATCCCGTAGTCGGAGCAGCCCGCCGGGCTTCGACATCCCCTTCGCGGATTTTGGCACCACTGCCAAGCCCTTGATCTTCCGACCGTACGCTACACTCCGGGGCGCCGATGCGATCGCGGGCACGACCCTGGCTGCTCGCGCTGCTTCCGCTCGGGGCGGCGCTCCTCCTGCTCTGGTGGCTGCGTGCCGCCGCGCCCGAACCAGCGCCAGAGCTGGAACGCGCGGCGCCAGCGGAGCCTCCCACCTCCCGCCATGCGACGCGCGGGACCGCCGCCGGCCCCGCCGGGCATCCACCGGGCCTCCACCGGTGGAGCGACGCGGGGCTGGACGCCGCCAGACCCGACGGCGGAGCGGAGGGCGACGCCGGGGAAGAGCACACGGATCTGATCGCCGCCCGCAGCTGGCTGACGCGCAACGCCCAGCTCGCCGAGCGCAACGTGGAGCTCTTCTGCGAGGAGTCCCGCAAGCTGGCCGCGGCGGGCCTGGCGGACGCGCCCGGGAGCAGCCGGGACGCGTGGGCGTACATGAGCGTCCGCGTGGACTGGGAGGACGACGTCCGCTCGAAGGGACTGCTCCACCTGCCCGAGCCGCTGCGCCAGCGGCTGCGGGAGTACGGCGCGCAGTGGCCGGCGCGCATCTCGGAAGGGGACGCGGCGAGCCTCGACTTCACCTGGCTTGGGGAGCTCAAGCAGTTCGACCATTGGAGCGTCCTGCGCGACCTGCCGCTGCGCCACGCCCGGGAGAGCAACTTCTACGACGCTCCCATCCCCAACTTCATCGAGCTGCAAAGCTGGGTGAAGCTGCGGCTGGCCCGGGCGCTGGGCACGGGCGAGCTGGCGCAGGCCTCCAGCGAGGTGCGGCACCTCGCGAAGCTGCTGCGCAGCACGGGCCTCGTCATCGGCGACATGGTGGCCTACCGCCTGCTCGCGCTGGAGCGGGAGGCGTGGGAGGCGGCGCGCGCCCAGGGGCGCGAGGTGGGCGGGTGGCAGCCGTACGCGGCGGAAGATCTCGAGCGCTACCGGCGGCTGGCGCGCTCCTCGCCCAACTTCGTCTTCCCCGGCGTGAGCGAGGAGGTGATGCGCAAGGCGCTCGCCTGCAACGTCATCTCGCGCTGCTCGGCGATCTACGAGGCGGTGGGGACGCACGCGGTGATGGGCCACCTCGCGGCGACGGACACCTCCGCCGCGGTGCGGGAGATCTCGGATGGGTCCGGGTGCGATCCGGAGCTGCTCGCCTGGCTGCGGAAGAACAAGGCCAGCACCCCCGAGCAGGTCCTGAGGACCTTCCCCACCGGGGATGGGATGGCATGGCTGACCCCGGACGCCGGGCGCTAAAGCCGGGAAGTCAGCGCGCCGCGCGGAGGCCGCCTCCTCTCCAGCGCATCGGCCCCAAACCCTGGATCAGGTGCAGACGTGGCCCAGGCAGTTCTTCCCTGAGGGGCAGGTGTAGCTGGGGCCCGGGCCGCAGCAGGTGAAGACGCCGGTGCCGCAGTTGCTGTTGAAGCAGCTGGGCAGCGTGGAGGTGCAGCTGGCGTTCTTCACGCAGTCCGCGAGCGCCTGCTGCGCGACCCCGGAGAGCTGCGAGCAGCCGGACTTGCAGTCCACCACGTCCCCCGGGCCGAAGTAGCCGCAGGTCTGGCTCTTGTCGCAGGCCGCCTGACACGCCGCCAGCGCCTCGCCCATGGGCGGCGGGTTGGTGGTGCTCGCCTTGTTCACGCAGCTGCCATCCGTGTTGCCCGCGGCCTTCTTGCACTCCTGGTCGCTCGCGCAGTTCACGTTGGAGAGACAGCCGTTGAGGCACGCGGAGAAGCGCGGGTCGTCACAGAACTGGCCTGGCGAGCACTTGATGGTGCCGCACTCGGTGTACCCCGGCTGGAGCGTGGTGTTGGGACCGGTGGGAGGCGGGGCAAGGTCTCCGCAGCAAAGCGCGGCGAAGGCGGCGATGGAAACGATGAGGTGACGCATGGCGTGGCACTCCTGGTTGAGCTTTGGCCAGGCTCAGACACGGGGTGCCACCCAGGTGTAGTCGGGAAAAGCGCTCAGCCCGCCTCGGCGCCCCGGCGGTACGCGGCGGGGGTGAAGCCGGTGGCGCGGCGGAAGGTGGTGGTGAAGCGGCTCTGCGCGCCCAGCCCGGTCTCCGCGGCGATCTGCGCCAGCGGCAGCCGCGACTCGCGCAAGAGCTCCTTGGCCTTGTCTATCCGCCGCCCCTCCACGAAGGCGCGCGGCGTGGTGCCCATGGTGGTCTTGAAAGCGCGCGCGAAGTGGAAGGCGCTCAGCCCGGCGCGCTCGGCCAGATCCGCCAGCTGGAT
Organism: Myxococcaceae bacterium; assembly: GCA_044229415.1. GTDB lineage: Bacteria > Myxococcota > Myxococcia > Myxococcales > Myxococcaceae > JBGATB01. The sequence goes on from JBGATB010000094.1 coordinate 5,370, forward strand.
CGGCCGGTCCAGGTTCGCCTCCACGAAGAGCTGCACCCGGCGCAGGGCGGCCGGAGAGAGCCCGCCGCGCAGCCGGTTGGCGCGCTCACCCGTGGCCGGCACTTCCAGCAGTGCGCGGATGCGGGCGGCGTGCGCCTCCTGCATCGGGCGGATCTGTTCCATGAACCGGGCCAGCACGACGAGGTCCTTCAGCGGCTGGGCCGAGAGCAGGCGGCGCCCCTCGGCCGCCATGGGCCCCCAGATCGTCTCCACCCACCGGCGGGCGTGGTCCGTGAGCTCGTGCACCTCGCCAGACGCGGTGGGCCTGCGCCGCGTGTAGCCCGCCAGCTCCAGCCGGTCCCGCAGCTCCCCGAAGGCGCGGGCGGTGAGGCGCAGCGCACCCATCAGCTGCCCCGCCGGCGCCGCCCCCATGAAGAGGAGCAGGGAAAGCGCCTGGAGATCCGCGCGCTGGAGCGCCAGCACCTGCGCCGCGGCGTCGTCCACGTGGTTGGTGGCGTCCTGGAAGCGGACGATCTCCGCCCCCAGCGCGGCGATCAGCGCCTCTCGATTTGGCTTCAAGTATCGCGGTTTTACACAACTCGGAGGGGCCTGGCTCCGAAAACCAAGAGTCTGAGAACCCCCTGATGGCGATCACCCTCTCCCCCCAGAAGCTGCTGGCCGCCGAGCTCAGAGCCGAGCGCGTGGCGGCGCCGACGGTGCCGGAGCACTTCCGCCCGGAGCTGCCCCCCAAGGAGGCGGGCGAATGGAAGCTGGGCTGGCGGGTGGGGATGGGCGGGACCGCGGACGTCTACAAGGCGACCGGGCCGGATGGGCAGGTCGCGGCGGTGAAGTCCTCGCACGACAGCCTCCCGCCAGGGCTGGTGACCGACGCGCAGTGGCTCGGGGAGGTGCGGGCGGACGCCGCGCGCGCCGCCGCGCTGCCGCCGGACCTGGAGCGCGAGGCAGGCATCCTGCGGCAGTTGGCGGACTCCCACCACGTGGTGGACGTCTTCCAGTCCGGCGTGGGCGCGGACCACCGGCCGTTCCTGGCCATGGAGCTGCTCGAAGGGAAGAGCCTCGCCCAGCAGCTGCGCACCCGGCCGCGGATGCCGCTCCAGGACGTGGTGAAGCTCGTGGACGACGTGAGCGCCGGGCTCGAGGCCGCGCGCAAGGAGGGGATCGTCCACCTGGACGTGAAGCCCGAGAACATCGTCTGGAACTCGAACCAGGGCGTGTGGAAGCTGGTGGACTTCGCGAACGCGAAGGTCGGGGCGGACGAGGTGCATCGTCCTCGGCCGGGCGCGGTGTCCGGGACGCCGGGCTACATGGCGCCGGAGATGGTCGCGCTGCAGCCCGTGGATCACCGCGCGGACGTCTTCGCGCTCGGGGCGGTGGCCTACGAGGCCGGCACCGGGCGCCGGGCGTTCGTCGGCGGGGAGAAGCGCGTGCAGATCGAGAGCAATCTCGGCAAGCAGCCGCCCCGCCCGAGTGGCCGCGGCCCCGAGCTGACCGAGGAGATCGACCGCGTGCTCGGGCTGGCGCTGGCCAGAGACCCGGAGCAGCGCTTCGCCACCGCCGGCGAGCTGCGAGACGCGCTGCACGCGGCGGTGGAGGGCAAGCTCCCCGAGGACGTGAAGGCCCGGGCGGACGAGGCGCTCGAGATCCTGCCCTGGACCTAGGTTCGCGCGCCGCTCGACTTCGCTCGGGTGAACGGGGGGCTTCAGGACGAGCTGAGCAGCGCAGACACCTCGTCCGCCTTCAGCCGGACCGCGTGCTTGTTGATGCTCTCGCGCACGCTCTGCGTCACTGACTTGGTCAGCTCGCCGCGGAGCATGCCGAGGAACCGCGGATCGCTCACCAGCACCAGGGAGTGGAAGAGGTTCTGCGCGTGGGAGCGCTGGAGCAGCTCCGCGAGCTGCTTGGCGAAGCGGACGGACTCGTCGTCGCGCAGCGCCTGGGGCTCGCCGCCCTTGAGGTCCTTCTCCATGCCGTGCTGGTTGCGGTGGGGGCGGTTGCCCATCAGGTCCTGGCTCTGCTCCCGGCTCTCGGGGTGCTCGAGCTGGTGGACCAGGGCGAGCTCGCCCCTGCGTCGTTCGAAGATCCGCGCGTACGCCGAGTCCGCCACCAGCACCCACTCGATGTTCGCCACTCTTGCCTCCCTGGTTGGAACGGAACGCTCGGGTAGAACGTGCGCACTCGCCGCGCGGCGCGCCCGCGAGCGCCGCGGCCGCCGCTCGAACGCCCGCTGGGCCAGCGCCTTCAGTTCGCCGCAAGATCCAGCAAAACGCCGCAGGGACGCGAAAGACCGCGCAGCGGTCCCCCCGCTACCGTTTGCGCCATGACCCGAGCAAAGCGCGCAGTGGTGGTGGGCTGTGGGATCGCCGGACCGGTGGCAGCCATGGCCTTGCAGCGGGCCGGCTTCGAGCCGGTCCTCTACGAGGCGCACGAGGCCGGCGCGGACTATGTCGGCTCCTTCCTCAACACCGCCTCCAACGGGCTGGACGCGCTGGCCTCGCTGGGCCTCTCCCCCCAGCTGCTCTCGGACGGCTTCCCCACGCCGCGGATGGTGATGTGGAGCGGGAGCGGCAAGCGGCTGGGCGAGGTGGCCAACGGGCTCACGCTGGCGGACGGCACGGTGAGCTTGACCATCAGGCGGGGCCTGCTGCACCGCGCGCTGCGCGAGGAGGCGCTGCGCCGGGGCGTGCCCCTGCTGCTGGGGAAGCGGCTGGTGGACGCGCGCCAGGACGGGGCCCGGGTGGTGGCGCGCTTCGCGGACGGGACGGAGGCGGAGGGCGACCTGCTCATCGGCGCGGACGGCCTGCACTCGCGGGTCCGCCAGGCGGTGGCGCCACAGTGCCCCGCCCCCCGCTACACCGGGCAGCTCTCGCTGGGCGGCGTGGCGGCGCGGACGGGCGTGCCGCCCACGCCGGACGCGTACCAGATGATCTTCGGGAAGCGGGCGTTCTTCGGCTACAGCGTCCGGCCCTCCGGCGAGGCGTACTGGTTCGCCAACCTGGCGATGCCCCAGGAGCCGGCGCCGGGCCAGCTCGCGGCGGTGCCGCCGGCCCACTGGCGCGCGCAGCTCGAGGCGCTCTTCGCGGAGGACGAAGGACCGGCGCTGGAGCTCGTCCGCGCCACGGGCCACGAGCTGGCCGCCTACCCCCTCTACGACATGCCCACGGTCCCCACCTGGCACCGCGGCGCGATGGTGCTGGTGGGCGACTCCGCCCACGCCACCTCCCCCAGCTCCGGCCAGGGCGCGGCCATGGCGATCGAGGACGCGGTGGTGCTCGCCAAGTGCCTGCGGGACGTGCCGGAGACGGAGCGCGCCTTCGCGGCGTACGAGCGGCTGCGGCGGGCGCGCGTGGAGCGGGTGGTCCGCTACTCCGCGCGCGTGGGGAGCACCAAGGTGGCCGGCCCGGTGGCGCGCTTCTTCCGGGACTTGATGATGCCGGTGGCGCTCAAGCTCTACGCCAGCTCGAGCGCGCACGCCTGGCTCTACCGCTACCACGTGGACTGGCAGGAGCCGGTCGCCGCGGCGTGAAGGCTCTGCTTCCCTTCGTAGGCCTGCTGCCGCTGGGCGATGTCCAGCTTGCCCATCTGCAGCATCGCCTGCATCACCCGGCCGGCCTTCGCCGGGACGTGCTTCGGGTCATACATGAAGCGGTGGGCCTGAGGCTTCTTCGCCTGCCGACCCAGCGCGGGGCCCTGACCGTGCAGGCCACTGGCGCGCCGCGCACGCGCGACGGAGCTTGTGGGCCGGGAGGCAGACCGATGACTTACCCATGCGAGGAGCTGGAGCAGGCGGGGGAGCGGAGCGCGGGCGTCACCCCGGGCTCGGAGGGCTGCGCGGAGTGTCTGGCCGCGGGAGACGAGTGGGTGCACCTGCGGCTGTGCCTGGCCTGCGGCCACGTGGGCTGCTGCGACTCGTCCAAGAACAAGCACGCCACGCGGCACTTCCGCGGCACGCACCACCCCGTCATCCGCTCGTTCGAGCCAAACGAGGCCTGGGCGTACTGCTACGCCCACGACACGATGGTGGACGAGCTGCCCGCGCGCCGCGAGGAGGAGAGCGCGCCCGTGCACTACGCGGCGCCCTAACCGCGCTCGTCAGCCGCGGCGCTCGTCCACGCTCCACTTGCCCGCGCCGCGGCACGCGATGAAGAGGAACAGGAACGCGTACACGAGCGCCAGCTCGCCGCCGTTGAGCCCGGGCAGGAGGTTGCGGTCCACCTGCCCCTTCCAGTGGAACTGGGTGTACGCCACAGCCATGGTGCCGCTGGAGAGGAAGGCGGCCCAGTGCGTGAGCAGCCCGATCGCGATGAGCAGACCTCCCACCAGCTCGATGATCCCGCCGAACCAGGCTTGGGACCCCACCGCGATGGTGTGGCTGGAGAACACGCCGAAGATCTTCTGCGCGCCGTGGAAGGCGAAGAGCAGCCCGGAGACGATTCGCAGCGCCGAGTAGGCGTGCTCCGTCTTCGACTTGAGGAAGCGGATGAGAGCCATGGGGGCGCGCCAAATAGACGCGGCCCTCCTCCCCGTCAAGGGCCGCAGTCCGCTGCCCGACGAAGCAGCAGCGCCCGCTCCCGCTCGTTGCGCGTCAGCGAGGCGGCGCGCTCGAACTCGGCGCGGGCCTCCGCCTTCCGGCCGAGCTTGGCGAGCAGATCTCCCCGCACGCTCGGCAACAGGTGGTACGCGCGCAGTGTGGGCTCTTCGAGGAGCGCGTCCACGCGCGCAAGCCCCGCCGCCGGGCCCTCCGCCATCGAGACCGCCACCGCGCGGTTGAGCTCCACCACCGGCGAGCCGGACAGCTCTGCGAGCACGGCGTACAGCGCGGCGATCCGCGGCCAGTCTGTCTCCTGGGCAACGCGCGCGCGCGCGTGACACGCGGCGATCGCCGCCTGGAGCGCGTACGGCCCCTCCGAGCCGCCGAGCGCCTGCGCGCGCTCCAGCGCGGCCAGCCCGCGGCGGATGAGCAGCTGATCCCACCGCCCGCGATCCTGGTCCAGCAACAGCACCGGCTCGCCGCCGGGCCCCAGCCGCGCCTTGGCGCGCGACGCCTGCAGCTCCATCAGCGCCACCAGCCCGTGCACCTCGGGCTCCTGGGGCGCGAGCCCGGCGAGGATCCGTCCCAGGCGCAGCGCGTCCTCGCAGAGCGCGGGGCGCATCCAGTCGTCTCCGGCGGTGGCGGAGTAGCCCTCGTTGAAGATCAGGTAGACCACCTCCAGCACCGAGGCGAGCCGCTCCTCCAGCTCCGGGCCGCGGGGCACCTCGAAGGGGACGCGCTCCTGCGCGAGCGTGCGCTTGGCGCGGACGATCCGCTGCGCCACCGTGGGCTCGGGGATGAGGAAGGCCCGGGCGATCTCGTCCGTGGAGAGCCCGCCGAGCAGCCGCAGGGTCAGCGCCACCCGGGACTCGGTGGAGAGCACCGGGTGGCAGGAGATGAAGACCAGCCGCAGCAGGTCGTCCCCCACCGAGTCGTCCAGCGCCGCATCGGGATCCGGGACGTCCTCCTGGCGCAGCTGCGCCTGCTCTCCCAGCTCGCGCTGCTTGCGCTCGAGCAGCTTGCCGCGCCGGTAGAGATCCACGGCGCGGCGCTGCGCGGCGGAGGTGAGCCACGCGCCGGGGTTGTCCGGCACGCCGTCCTTCGGCCACTGCTCGAGCGCCGCCACCAGCGCGTCCTGCGCCAGCTCCTCCGCCAACCCCACGTCGCGCACGCGGCGGGTGAGGTGGGCGATCAGCTTGGCGGATTCGATCCGCCAGATGGCCTCGATCGCTCCGCGCGGGTCAGGGTGGGACACGCGGACCCACTAGCCCGGCGGGCAGTGGAGGATCCAGAGCGTTTACATCCTCAGTTGACCTGGCACACGCCAGTGTCAACCGCAGGGCGACTCCGCCCTTTTCGCAGGCGCTGAGAGACCTCCCGACGGGGCCGACGGATCAACGGGTTGGCTTGACAGGCCCGTGGAGGCGGATGTGCGTCTGTGATGCGCCTTTCCAGGCACGGATCGAGCAGAGGAAGGGCGGCCGAACACCCCCCCGCGAGGTGCCCCCGTGACCCTCAGCTCGTTCCAACTCTCTCGTGGTGCCCTCGGCTTGGCCGGGGCGCTGCTGCTCTCCGCGTGCTGGGGGAGCTCCGACGTGACGGGAACGGGCGGCGGGCTGCTGCCCACCGACTCCACGGACCCGGGCACCCAGGGGCCGGCGGCGCGGTGCGAGGATCCCGGCGCGCACGCGGTGCCGAAGCTGCTTCGGCTCTCCAACTACGAGTACCAGCAGGTGGTCTCGGACCTCGCCGGCGCGCCAGTGAGCCGCGCGACCTTCGCGCGCTGGACGCCCATCGCCCAGGTGTACGGCTTCGACACCATGAGCGAGTCCCGCATCGACGGGCAGGGCATGCAGGAGCAGCTGCAGACCGCGGAGACGCTGGCGAAGCTGCTCATCGACTCGCCCGAGCTGCAGAAGCTCTGCCCGGCGAAGGGCGCCCCGGCCGCCCCCGCCTGCACGCTGAAGGCGAGCTACAGCCCCGCTGGCGACTTCTCCAGCACGCAGGGCCAGAACTGCTGGTCCTACAAGGACTCCGGCGGCGCCAACCTGATCTACGACTCGGGCATTGGCCGCTGGCGGCACGCGAGCGACACGGGCACCCAGGTGGGCGCCGGCATCATGCACCCGGGCGAAGGGCTGAACTCGGTGCTGCGCTACACGGTCCCGGTGGACGGCGCGCTCTCCTTCGCGGGGACGTTCCGGGACACCGACCCGGGCGGTGGAGACGGCGTGCTGGCGGTGGTCCAGCGCAACGGCGCGGACGTGTGGCGCCGGCTGATCGCCAACAGCAGCCAGGACGCCTTCGACCTCAAGCTCAACGTCCGCCGGGGAGACCGGGTGGACTTCATCATCAACAAGAACGGCACCACCGCGTACGACACCACCGGGCTGGAGACCACGCTCGGCCTGGCCCAGGCGCCCTTCACCGGCGCGTGGACCTGGGACAACTGCGGCCAGGCGATGGTGGAGCGCGTGGCCAGCCGCGCCTTCCGCCGCCCGCTGCGTCCGGAGGAGGTGGCGGACTACAAGGCCCTCTTCGACGCCACGCTGGCGGACGGCGTGAAGGCGGAGGCGCCCAACGCCTTCTACGACAGCCTCTCCACCGTGCTGCAGGCCGCGCTGCTCTCGCCCAACATGGTCTTCAAGCCGGAGCTGGTGCCGGGCGGGCTGGACGCCGCCGAGCGCGACTTCGGCGTGGCCTCGCGGCTGGCGCTCTTCTTCAGCGGCTCGTTCCCGGATGACGAGCTGTGGGGGCTCGCGCAGCGCGGCGAGCTGGGCGATGGCGCGGTCCTCAAGGAGCAGGCGGCGCGGCTCATGGACCAGTACGCCGAGCGCTTCGCCACCAACTTCGGCGGCCAGTGGCTGGACTTCCGGCCGGGGCAGCTGCCCGGGTCGGACCCGCTGGTGGACGCCATGGGCGTAGAGGCGTTCGACGTGTTCAAGGAGGTGCTGCAGACCCAGCTGCCTCCGCAGCGGTTGATCAAGCCGGGCTTCACCTACGCGAACCAGGCCCTGGCCACCCACTACAAGCTCCCGTTCACGGGCGCGAACGCCGAGTCCTTCGCGCGGCTGGACACCACCGAGCGCGGCGGCCTGCTGAGCCAGGGCTTCTTCCTCACGCACACCGCCAACGGCTCCGAGTTCGCCCGCGTCATCCACCGCGGGCTGTGGACGCTGACCCGCGTGCTCTGCCAGTCGCTGCCGCGGCTGGACCAGGCCACGCTCGAGGAGATCAACCAGTCGGTCGGCAAGATCGACCGCAACCTGCCCCTGGCGAAGCAGATGGAGCTGCACCGGAGCACCACGTCCCGCTGCGGCGGCTGCCACACGCAGATGGACCCGATCGGGCTCGCGCTGGAGAACTACGACGAGAAGGGGCTGTGGCGAGACAGCTACCCCAACGGCACGCCGATCACGAACGACTTCCAATACAACGGCGTCTCGGTGGCCAACCCCTTCGAGCTGGCGGGCATGGTCGAGCAGTCCGAGGAGTTCCGGGAGTGCGTGGCGGAGAAGCTGATGACCTACGCGCTCAACCGCGGCCCGGTGGCGGAGGAGCTCTGCCTGAAGACGGGGCTGGCGAAGCCGGCGAACGGCACGCAGCCTTCGCTCAAGCAGATGACCGTGGACGCCATCCTCACTTCGCTCAAGCTGACGGAGGTCGCGCCATGAGCTTCGACCCGAACCGCCGCAACGTCCTCAAGTGGATGGGCGTGCAGCTCGCGCTGCCGCTCGTCGCCAGCGCCATCCCCGGCATCGCGCTCGCCGCGGCGCCGGCCCGGAAGAAGTTCATTGGCTGCTACATCCCCAACGGCGCGTACATGCCGGGCGGGGTGATCGGCAACTGGAACTGGAACGAGGCGCTGCAGCCGCTGGTGGCGGCCGGCTTCAAGGCCAACACCATGGTCTTCCGCGGCCTCTTCAACGGCTTCGGAGACCGGGATCCGCACTGGCAGAACACCTCCGGCTTCCTCTCCTGCATGCCCATCCAGCTCGGAGATCCGGGCGTGGCGCGCTGCGGGAAGACGGTGGACCAGTACGCGGCGGACCAGTACCCCAGCCCGCTGCGCTCGCTGGAGATCGGCGGGCTCTACTACTACATCCACCCGCTCAACGATCACCCCGGCTACTCGAACGACTACCTGAACCGGATCTCCTGGCAGACGGCGGACAAGTGCCGCTCCCCCATCCCGGATCCGAAGCAGCTCTTCGAGAAGCTCTTCACGGTGGACTCGGGCGGGGCCGCCACGGTGGCGTACCTCCACTCGCGCAAGAAGAGCATCCTCGACCAGATGTACAAGGACGCGGAGCGGATGGGGAAGCGGCTCCCCGCCGGCTACAAGCCCGTGCTCGACTCGTACATGGAGACGGTGCGCGAGGTGGAGACCCAACTGGGCTCCGGCGGCACGCAGTGCAAGCCGGGCTACGGCGCGCCCACCGCCAACTTCTCCAACCCCAACTCCAACTACGTCCTGCGCTTCCAGCTGCACCACCAGATGCTGGTCTCCGCCATGCAGTGCGGGCTCACCAACGTGGCCACGTTCATGTACGGCCCCGGCGTGTCCGACTCCATGGTCTTCCCCGAGGTGCTCGGCGGCGGTGCCGGCCACCACTCGGTGGCGCACCACGGCGGGACGCAGAGCTCGATTGACCGGCTGCGCGCCATCAACCGGATCCAGACCGGCCTGCTCGCGGACCTGCTCGGCCGGCTGAAGACGGCGAACCTCCTGGCCGAGACCCTGGTCATGTACGGCTCGGACATGTCGGACGGGAACGTCCACCTCACCGACAACCTGCCCATGCTCCTGTGCGGCGAGGGCGCGGACCTCAAGTGGGGCCAGGAGATCGGCGCGGTGGACAACAAGCGCCCGCTCTCGGACCTCCACATGGAGATCTTCCGCCTGATGGGGATCACCTCGGTGACCAGCTTCGGCGGCGGGCGGTGCGCCACCACCGGCCAGCCGCTGGCGATCCGGGTCTAAACCTCGACGGCGGGGGTGCGACGCGGCAAGGTGCCCGCATGCGCCCTTGCCTGCTCGCCTTCAGCTTCCTCCTGCTGTGCGCGTGCGAGACCGCGCCCAGCACCGTCACCGGCACGCTCGAGCTGAGCCCCGAGCTGGCGAAGCTGAAGCTGCGTCTACAGGACGTGAAGAGCGCCTCCACGGACGGGCTGGGGCAGCTGCTCCAGTACCAGCTGCTGCAGGAGGCGCTCGCCAAGCCGCAGTCGATCTGGCCGTGGGCGCCCGCCACCGCCACCTCCGCCGCGTTCGAGGATGGAGGGAAGCTGGACATGACGGTGGAGCTCTCCATGCCGCGCGCCCAGTTCGACAAGTGCGCCAAGGCGCGCTGCGCGGACGAGCGCGGCGAGTGCTCCGACTTCCTGGTGAAGCTGTGCGACGGCCAGCTCGCGCTCGGGGAGAAGAAGGGGCTCCTGCCGCTGCCGCCCACGCCCGAGCAGTGGCCCGCGAGCGCCACGCGGCTGGAGTTTGCCTACCGCGTGGACGAGGAGGTGAACCGAAAGGGCACCTCGCTCCTGCCGGGCAAGCGCCTCTTCGAGCAGCACGCGCAGGTGGCCCCGGCGGTGCTCGCCTTCTGGAAGGCGTACGGGCCCGCCTTCACGCGCGGGGAGCTCAAGCAGTGCGCCGAGCTGGCGCGTACGCGCCCCGCAGGGGCGCTCTTCGACCAGGTGGTCCGCAGCGAGCGGCAGCGGCTGCTCCACGCGTACCTGAGCGGCGGCGTGGCCGGCGCCACGCTCAGCGGCCCGCCGCCCCAGGTGCGCGCGGACTGGGAGAGCCCGTACCGGAAGCTCGTGCCCCCTACCCCGCTGCCCGCCGAGGCTACTTTCAGGCTGCGCGTGGCGTACGACGACGGGCAGCTCGGCCTGTCACGAGATGGGTTGATCGGCCCAGGGCAGGAGTCGTGGGCGCTCAACGCGTGCCAGACGCTGGGCAAGGCCTCCGCGGCACAGCGGCAGTTCTGCGAGCGGCTGCGGCTGGGCGCGCGGTAGGGAGCGCCCCCCCGTTCACCCCGAGCGTAGGCCGCCAGGCCGTAGTCGAGGGGCGGCACCCACGCTCAGAATCTCCTCAGCATGGACCGAACGTGGGTGCCGCCCCTCGACTACGGGCCTTCGGCCCTACGCTCAATGCCGGTCAGTTAACACTACTGCGTCAGTTCTAGAGTGCCGCATGCGCTCGGAAAAGGTGGATCATTTCGATCGCTTACGAGAGGGGCTTGCGCGCCTGGTCGTGCCGTGATCTTTGCGTCGCGTATGGCAGATTTCATGAATCCCGCCGC
>JBGATB010000095.1:0-16039 GCA_044229415.1 Myxococcaceae bacterium
CGGGGAACGGGGAACGGGGGACGGGGAACGGGGGACGGGGAACGGGGTACGGGGACGGAAGGCGCAGCCCGCGGCCCTACACCTCTGCCCTCGGCAGCCGCACCCGGAACACGCTCCCCGTCGGCGTGGACGGCTCCACCCAGATCTTCCCGCCGTGGCTCTGCGCCGCGAGCTGGCAGAAGTGCAGCCCCAGCCCCCGGCTGATGTGCGCGGCGACCTTCGCGTCCCGCTCCAGCCGCGCGTACTTCTCGAAGATCGTCCGCTCGAAGCCCTGGGGGATGCCCGGCCCCTCGTCCCGCACCGCCAGCTCCACCTCGCGCGGCTTCCCGTCCACCTCTATCCGCAGCAGCTTCTGCGCCGGGGTGTACTTGATCGCGTTGTCCACCAGGTTGAGCAGCAGCCGCTTGAGCAGGTCCCGGTCCGCCTTCAGCCGCACGTGCTCCGGCGTCCCGCGCACCTCCACTTCAATCCGCCGGCCGTTGAGCGGCCGCAAGAGCGCGTCCTGCACCTCGCCCACCAGCTCCCGCAGATCCACCTCTTGGAGCCTGGGCCGCAGCTCGCCGTCCTCCGCCCGGCCAATGTCCAGGAGGTTGAGCAGCATCCGCCGCATGTCCTCCGCCGAATCCAGGATGGTGAGCAGGCTCTCCTGCCGCTCCGCCTCAGAGAGCGTCATGCTGGTGATCAGCTGCGCGTGGCCCAGCACCCCCGCCAGCGGGTTCTTCAGATCGTGCACCAGGAGCGCGGTCAGCTCGTCCTTGCGGAACTCGGCGTCCTTGCGCCGGTCGATCTCCTCGCGCAGCGCCAGGGACAGGTCGCGGATCCGCCCCACCAGCGCCCCGGCCGCGATGCCCGCCGTGGCGGAGAGCACGTTGCCCGCCGCCACCGGCCCCTCGCCGAACACGCCGAACGCCCGGTAGAGGAACACGTTGGTCAGCGCCGCCAGCACCCCCAGCAGGATTCCGCCCCGGAAGCCGAACAAGAGCCCGCCCACCACCACGTGCACCAGGTTCAGCGGCCGCAGCGCCGCCCCCGTCTGCCCACCCGCCACGAAGAACAGCAGCAGGTACAGCCCGCTGATCCCCACCACCATCGCGATCCGCACCCAGAGCGGCAGCGTGGCCGCGCGCAGGACGTAGGCGGGGGGCTGGAGCGACCGATCCTGCGGGGCGGACATAGGGACGGGCTGAAGCTACCGCCTTCAGGCCCCGTCGTCGCCCATCCCGCCGCGCAGAACCGAAGAGAGGATGACCGTCCGCCGCGCAGGGCAGATCTCGTAGATGACGATGTAGCCGTCCACCGTGAGCGCCTCGAGCCGCTGGGGTCCGCCGTCACCCTGCTCGCTCAGCCGCTGGGCGATCGCCGCCAGCGCCTGCTCCGCTTGCCGCATCATCTGCGCAGGCACCGCCTCCACCTTCTTCCAGACCGAAGGCGCCACCACCACCGAGTAGGTCTCGTTCCCGAGTTGCCTCATAGAGCGAGCCCCTTCTTTGCGAATCCCATACCGATCAGACCTCTTGTCCTGGCGCGGCCTTAGACAGGCGCTGATCCAACCACCGGCAGGAATTACCGGGCTCGCGGTGACGGGCTTACAGGCTCTTGCAGTGACAGGCAGCGAGCGTTCGAAGGTCACTACTGCCCTGCTGCGCGGATCAGGTGCGGCAGATCGCGCCCCTCCACCGCGCGTGCCCTACACGCACAAGTGAAAACGAGCGGGCGCGGGCTGATTCGGTATCCTTCCGGACGTCGTGCCTCGCGGCGCTTCGCCGTGTGAGCTCTCGCTGGACCGAGAGAACAAACAGCATGGCCCTCAATCCGTTCGACGCGCAGAGCAACCAGGGGGGACTGGTTCGCCTGCGCATCTTCCTGCTGGTGGCGGTGCCACTGGCGATCCCCATCATCTACACGCTCTTCTTCGTGCCGATGCGGCAGTCGGACGCGCTGGCCAAGAGCGCTCGCCAGAAGGCCGAGGCGATGACCACGCTCTTCGCGGCCAACGCCGCGGTGCCCATGGTCTTCGAAGACAACAAGGCCCTGGACGCGCTGCTGTCCACCTCCCGCGCGGACCCGGACGTGCTCTTCGTGGTCGGCTACAACCAGGAGGGCAAGGAGCTGGCGCGCTTCGCGGTGCCGGGCGCCCCACCCGTCGTCCCCCGGCGGGACATCACCGCGCTGGACGTGCTCGAAGAGGGGGACTCGCTCTACCTGAGCGCCCCCGTGCGCAAGGAGAACCAGCCGCTGGGCTGGGTCCAGGCCGCCTTCTCCACCCAGCGGATCCGCCAGGAGGCCGCGCAGTTCCGGATGGTCTCCCTCATCATCTCCATCATCGTGGTGGGCGTGGCCGGCGCGATGGCGCTCTTGCTCGGCCGCAGCTTCGCCGGCCTCTTCGAAGCGCTGCGCCGCTCCATGCTCTCCACCGCCAAGCGCGTGGATGACCTGGTGAATCAGCTGGCCGCCGTCACCGCCGAGCAGACCTCCGCCGCCTCCGAGGAGTCCACCGCCCTCCACGAGTCCAACTCCACCGCCGCGGACGTGGGCCAGGCCGCCACCAGCGCCGCCATGCGCGCGAGCGCGCTGATCGAAGGCGGCGCCCGCGCGGAGGAGGGCGCGGCCAGCGGCCTGGACTCGGTGGGCTCCGCCATCCAGGCGATGCGCCAGGTCCGCGAGCAGATGAACACCATCGGCAACACCATTGGCGCGCTCTCCGAGCGGGCCGCCACCATCGGAGAGATCGCCAGCACGGTGGCGCTGCTCGCCGAGCGCTCCAACCTGCTCGCGCTCAACGCGGCGATCGAGGCCGCCCGCGCCGGGACGCAGGGGCGCGGCTTCGCGGTCGTCGCCCAGGAGATGCGCAGCCTGGCGGACGGCTCCAACCGCTCCGCCGGCCAGGTCAAAGCGATCATCGCGGAGATCCAGTCCGCCATCATCCGCGCGGTGGGGGACGCCCGCGAAGGCGAGCGGCGCGTGCAGAACGCGGAGAGCCTGGCGGACCGCGCCGGGGAGAACATCCGCTCCTTCGCGGAGACCACGCGCGAGTTCGCCAAGCTGGGCAAGGAGATCGCCGCCTCCGCCAACCAGCAGAGCGTGGCGATCGAACAGATGGTGGAGTCCATCAGCCACGCCACCCAGGCCGGCAGCACGCAGCTGGAGACGACCAAGCAGGTGGAGGAGACCGCCCGCCAGCTGCGCCAGCTCTCCCGCGAGATGCTGGACGTGGTGGCCGGCAAGGCCGCCGCGGCCGCGGCCTCCGCCCTGAAAGAGGCTTGAGGCGCAAAGGCCATGGCGCGCGCGGACCCTCAGGACCTGGTGTTCTTCCAGATCGCCCAGAAGCGGTTCGCCTTCCCGTCCGTGGTGGTGCACGAGGTCCTCCCCATGGTGGAGCCCACCAGCGTGCCCGGCTGGCCCGCCCACGCGCTGGGGCTGATCGACGTGCGCGGCGTGCTCCTGCCGCTCCTGGACGTCTCCCGCGCGCTCGGTCAGCCGGAGCGCCCCATCTCCGCCAACCAGTACGTGTTGCTGATGGAGGCCTTCTCCCGCCCCTTCGGGATAGTCGTGGACTCGGTGGAGGGGGTGCGCAGCAGCGTCCTGCCTGAAGGGGACGGCATCCCCAGCTCCGAGTTCCTCGGCGCGCCGCTGGCCTGCCGCGGGATGGTGATGGAGCCCGAAGGCCCGGTGGTGCTCCTGGACCCGGACGGCCTGGTGCAGGCGGCCGGGCTGCCCGCGGTGCCGCGGCAGGCCGGAGGCCCGCTGCCATGAGGGGCCACTCCACCCCCGCGGAGTCCGGCTCGGACGACGTGACCGATCTGGTGAGGGCGGTGGAGCGGCGCTTCGGCCTGCGGCTGCACCTGGGCTTCCACACCGTGCTCGCCGAGCGCGCCTTCAAGCTGGTGGGCCAGCACGGCGCCAGCAGCCTGGCGGACGTCATCCGCGCGCTCAAGGACGGGGACGATGACCACGCGTTGGTGGTGGCCATGGGCCAGGCCGCCTCCATCGGCGAGACCTACTTCTTCCGGGGCCCCAAGCAGCTCAAGCTGATGGAGAAGCTGGTCGTCCAGCAGGCGGTGGCCAAGCGCAGCCGGGCGCAGAAGGTGCTGCGGCTCTGGTCCGCCGCCTGCGCCACCGGCGAGGAGCCCTACACGCTGGGCTTCATCTTCTCCCGCGCGCTGCCCGAGTTCCGCCTGCAGATCCTGGCCACGGACATGAACGCCTCCGCCCTGGAGCTGGCGCGCGAAGGCGTCTACCGCAAGCGCTCCTTCCGCGGCGTGGATCCCTCCACGCTCCCCTACCTCAAGCAGCGCGGGGACGTGTGGGAGGTGGAGCGGGAGCTGCGGCAGAAGGTCACCTTCCACGAGCTGAACCTGGTGAACGACCCGGTCCCGGACGTGCTGCGCGGCTTGAACAACTTCGACCTCATCCTCTGCCGCAACGTCCTCATCTACGTGGACGCGGCGGAGATCCCCGGGGTGATGCGCAAGCTCTCGGACGCCGCGGCGAGCCGCGCGCTGGTGGTGCTCACCCCCGCCGAGGCCAACGCCGGCCGCCACCTGAGCGGCTTCGAGCCGAGCGGCGAGGGGATGTGGGTGCGGGAGGGGGCGGACCGCGCCTCGCCCCGCCCGCCCGAGCCGCCCAAGCGCCCCAGCGTCCCCCTCCCGCCCCCGGTGACGCGCGCCGCCCCCGAGCCCGCGCAGCAGGCCAGGGTCCAGGAGAAGAGCTCGCTGGACGCGGGGGAGGCGCTGCGCCGCGCCCGCGCCGCGGCGGACAAGGCGGAGCTGGCGGAGGCGCTGCGGCTGGCGGAGATCGCCTCCGGGTTGCAGCCTTCAGCGCCGGAGCCCTGCTACCTGATCGCCGCGGTGAGCGCGGCGGCGGGGGAGAAGGAGCGGGCGCAGCGCGAGTTCGAGCGGGCGCTCTTCCTCGACCGCAGCTTCGCCGCCGCGGAGCTGGGGCTGGGCGAGCTGCTCGCCAAGGAGGGCCGCCGCGACGAGGCGCACAAGCACCTGACCCGCGCGCAGCGGCTGCTCTCCAAGCGGCCTCCTGACGAGGTGGTGCCCGGGCTGCAGCTGCCGGTGGCGCTCGCGCTGCGGCTGGTGGAAGGCGCGCTCGCGGAAGGGGGTGGCGCGTGAGCACGGTGGTGGGCAACCCGCGGCTGCTCGACATCCCCCCCGAGGAGCTGGAGCTGCTCCGGGAGCGGGCGCGGGAGGTGGCCAAGCGCCCGGAGAGCGCCGAGCTGGCGGACGGGGTGGAGGTGCTGGAGGTGCACAGCCGCGGGCAGAACTACGCGCTGCCGCTCTCCGCCATCTCCTCCATCACCGAGCTGACCTCCATCGCCGCCATCCCCCGCGCCCCCGCCGCGGTGCGCGGCCTGGTGAGCGTGCGCGGAGAGGTCCTGCTGGGCGTGGAGATGGCGCTGCTCACCGGCGGCGGCGCGTCCGGGATCGCGGATCTGCGGCGCGTGGTGGTGGTGGGCGTGGAGAGCACGCGGATCGCCATCCTCGCGGAGCGGATCATCTCCGTGCGCCAGGTGCAGAGCAGCGGCTTCCGCGCGGACCGGCTCTCCCAGTACCCCTTCGTGGTGGGCACGGACGAGAACTTCCTCTCGCTGGTGGACCCGGGGGCGCTGATCAACTTCGCGTTCCGGCTCATCGGGGGCGGCGCATGAGCGGCGAGCTCTTCGAGGTCTTCCGCGAGGAGGCGACCGAGGCGATCGCCCGGCTGCAGCGCCTGTTGATGGAGCTGGAGACCGCCCAGCCCGGCGAGGACCTGGCGCCGCGCGTGCAGGAGATCTTCCGGCACGCCCACACCATCAAGGGCAGCGCCTCCGCGGTGCAGCGCTCGGACCTGGCCGAGGTGGCGCACCACCTGGAGTCCTGTCTGGACCAGGTCCGGCGCGGGCTGCTCACCCCCGGGCGCGCGCTGACCGACGCCAGCTTCGCGGCGATCGACCTGCTCACCACCGGCCTGGAGCGCGAGCTCAACCGGGACGAGATCCAGAAGGTGGGCGCGGCGCTGGAGGCGGTGCGCGCCGCGAAGGTGGCGCCGCCGGCGCCCCCGGCCGGGCCACCCGCGGAGGCCGCCGCCGCGGCGGAGGCGGCGAAGAAGGAGCCGGCCAAGCGCAAGAAGGCGGTGGAGGGGAAGGCGGCGGCGGAGGAGGCCGCGTCCGGGCTGTTCGCGGAGCTCGCCTCGCTGGGGCGCGGGGAGGTGCAGGACAAGGGCGCGGGCGCGGCGGAGGCGGCGGATCGGCTGGCCAAGGCGGTGACGGCGCTCAAGTCCAAGCGGCTGGTCCGGGTGATGGACGCGGTGCGGGACGCGCTGGCGGAGGCGGTGCAGCAGGGGGGCGTGAAGGCCGCGCTCACCGAGGCGGCGCTGCTGGCGGCGGACTTCGTCCAGTCCGACCTGGGGCCGGGGGCCTCGGACGAAGAGGCGGACGCGGTCATCGCGGTGCTGGGCGGCGCGCTCCAGGAGGTCTCGCAGGCCGCCGCGGCCGCCGCCGCGGAGCCGCCCGCGCCGGCGCCGGCGGAGCGCAAGGACGCGAACGGAAGGCCGGCGGAGCCGGCGCGGCCTTCGGACCCGCCGCGCAGCGTGGCCACGGCCATGGCGGCGGCGGCCTCGGTGCGGGTGCCGGTGGCGCTGCTGGACGCCATCCTCTACCGGCTGGACGAGCTGATCGCCGTGAAGCTGCGGATCGACCACAACCGCCGCCAGGTGGAGGAGGTCCAGGAGACGATCGAAGGGATGCTCACCAAGGTCCGCCTGGGCGCGGTGACGGGCGCGCTCCCGGTGGAGGAGGTGAAGCGCAAGCTCGAGTACGTGCGGCGGGACCTGAACACGGAGGTCCACACGCTGGGCATTCTCGCACACTCGCTCCAGGAGGACGTGAAGGAGGTCCGGATGGTCCCGGTGGGGCCGCTGCTGGATCCCTTCCGGCGCACGGTGCGCGAGCTGGCGACCTCGCTGGGCAAGGAGGCCGCGCTGGAGATCACCGGCGAGGACGTGCGGGTGGACAAGCGGCTGCTCGAGCTGATGAGAGATCCGCTGCTGCACCTGCTGCGCAACGCGGTGGACCACGGGCTCGAGCGGCCCAAGGAGCGCGAGGCCAACGGCAAGCCGGTGCGCGGCACCATCCGGATCAACGCCGAGTCCCGCGAGTCGCAGATCCTCCTGGAGATCCGCGACGACGGCCGGGGGATCGACACCGAGAGCGTGCGCCAGGCGGCGGTGGAGCGCGGGCTGGTGGATCGCGACCGCGCGCTCTCGCTCACCCACCGCGAAGTCTTGAACTTCATCTTCATGCCCGGCTTCTCCACCTCGCGGAACGTCACCGAGACCAGCGGGCGCGGGGTGGGGCTGGACGTGGTGCGGGAGAACGTGGCGCGCCTGGGCGGGCGGATCGAGTTCTACAGCGACAAGGGGAAGGGGACGGAGTTCATCCTCTCCCTGCCGCTCACGCTCGCCGCGGCGCGCGGGCTGTTCGTCAACGCCGGCCGCAACACCTACTGCATCCCGCTCACCAACGTGGACGAGGCGATCGCGGTGGACCCCAAGGAGCTGGGGATGGCGCAGGGGAAGCTCTTCCTGCCGCTGCGCCGCCAGGCCATTCCGTACGCGCAGCTCGAAGATCTGCTCACCGGCCGCCCCTGCACCCGCCCCGAGCGGCGCAGCTACGCCGTCATCGTGGCGCTCTCCGACCGGCGGCTCGCGGTGGGCGTGGACGAGCTGCTCGGCCAGGAGGAGGTGGTGGTGAAGGCGCTCGCCGCCGGCACCCCGAAGATCCCGCTCGTGGCCGGCGGGACCAGCCTGGCGGACGGGCGGCTGGTGACGGTGCTGGAGCCGGCGGCGCTGGTGGATCAAGCCGCGGGCACCGGCGTGCGGATGGCGGCCGAGTCCCTGCGCCCGCAGCTGTCCACGGTGCTGGTGGCGGACGACGCGCTCACCACGCGCACCATGATCTCCTCGGTGCTGGAGCGCGCCGGCTACCGGACCCTCACCGCGCCGGACGGCGAGGCCGCCTACTCCATCGCCCTGCGGGAGAAGGTGGACCTGGTGGTGAGTGACGTGGAGATGCCCGGGCTGGACGGCCTGGGGCTGTGCCAGCGCATCCGCTCCACGCCGCAGCTCTCCTCCACCCCCATCATCCTGATTACTTCACTAGACGACAAAGACGACCTCGCGCGGGGTGCCACGGCGGGCGCGAGCGCGTACATCGTCAAGAAGGACTTCGATCCCTCCACCTTCCTGGAGATGGTCTCGGACTTCGTGGGTGAGGCGAGAGGGCAGAAGTGATCCGGGTCTTCATCATCGAGGACAGCGCCACCATCCGCCGGCAGCTCACGGAGATGTTCCGGGGAGCGGGCGACTTCGAGGTGGTGGGCCAGGCCGCCACCGTGGAGAAGGCGATCGAGGCGATCCCCCGGCTGCTCCCGGACCTGGTCAGCCTGGACGTGTTCCTCCCGGACGGCACCGCCGCGGACGTGGTCCGGCGGATCCTGGCGGTGGCCCCCATCCCGATCGTCCTGCTCTCCGAGGCGCAGCGGGACGCGGAGGAGGTCTTCGAGGCGCTGGCCGCGGGCGCGCTGGACTTCATGCGCAAGCCGCGCACGGTGGACAAGCGCTCCAACGCGGGGATGCTCCACGCCATGCGCGCGCTCTCGCGCGTGAAGGTGGGGGGCGGCGGCAGCGCGCCGGCCAAGCCCAACGGCTCGGCGCTCTCGGTGCTCACGGTGGCCTCCTCCACCGGCGGCCCCAACGCGCTGCGGGAGCTGCTCGGGCAGCTGCCCGGGGACTTCCCGCTGCCGATCGTGGTGGCGCAGCACGTGGCGGAGGGCTTCGAGGACGGGCTGGCGCGCTGGCTGGCGGCTGCTTGCCCGCTGCGCTTCAAGGTGTGCCCCGAGCGGACGGTGCTCGAGGCGGGGCAGGTGCTGCTGGGGCCCGCGGGCTGGGACCTTCAGATCTCCACGCGCTCGGAGGTGGTCCTCACCAAGGCGCCGGATCACGGCTACCACCCTTCTGCGGACGTGCTCTTCAGCTCGGCCACCAAGGTGTTCGGCCCGGCGGTGCTGGCGGTGGTGCTGAGTGGGATAGGGGCGGACGGGACCCTGGGGGGCACCGCGGTGGCGAAGGCGGGGGGTGTGGTGATGGCGCAGGATCAGCGCAGCTCCGTGGTCTTCGGCATGCCTGGGAGCGTCACCAGCGCGGGGGTGGTCTCACTCGTAGGGTCGCCCTCTGAGCTGGGGCGTGCCATCCTCCAATCTGTCGAGGCAGCCTCCGGGGGACGGGCAGCTGGATCCAAGCAACTGGAGAGGTTCGTGAGGAAATGATCCCCAAGCCGGTGAAGAGCAAGAAGAAGGTGCTCCTCGTCGAGGACTCGCCGACCGCGCGGGCGCAGCTCGTGGAGCTGCTGCGCGAGGAGTACGAGTGTCTCGAGGCGGCGGACGGGGAGGAGGGGCTGGACCGGGCCCTCACGGACGCCCCGGACGCCATCGTCACGGATTTGGAGATGCCCCGGATGGACGGCATCGCCTTCCTGCGCGCCCTGAGGGAGCGCTCGCAGACGCGCCGCCTGCCCGTCGTCATCGTCACCACGGTGACGTCCGTGGAGCGCGTGAACGAGTGCCGCACGCTCGGGTGCGCCGGCTTCGTGCTCAAGCCGGTCAAGCGCGAGTACCTGCACGCCAAGCTCAAGCAGCTGATCACCAACACCGGCAGCGCGGCGTAGAAGCCCGCCCGGTGGCCCCCTAGAGCGTCGGCACCGCCATCACCTCCTCCTCGGGCGGAGGAGGCTCCGGCTCGTGGGAGCGCTCGCCCTCCACCGCGAGCGCGGTGCCCAGCAGCACCAGCATCGCCCCCAGCGTGATGTGGCCGGTGAGATCCGGCGCGCGGCCGGGGACGGCGGGAGCGCTGGCCACGCCCACGGTGCTCACCATCACGCCGGCGAGCCCCACCAGCACTCCGGCGCGCCCCATCCCGGTGAGCGTGGGCGGGGTGGCCGCCGGCGGGGTGGCCATGGCGACCGGGCGGTTCCCCAGGGTGGCGCAGCCGGCGAGCAGCAGCGGGGCGAGGCTCAACCTTCGCAGCCAGGGCGAGAGCTCCACGTTGGTTCCCTCCGGCGATGGCCACCGAGGCGGCCGTCCGAGCGGAAGGTGGGGGCGCCCGGCGCGGGCGATAGCTGGCGCGCGGGCCAGCGCCGAGCGTCAGCGCGAGGACGGCGCGTGGAGAAAGAAGCGTGCGCGCTGCCCGGGGTTGGGAGAAAGATTGGCCCCTCTTTCAGGGAGGGGTACCCATGCGGAAGCTGACGATGTGGACAGTGGCCTGTCTGTCCCTGGCGATGGCGGCGGAGGGGGCGGTGAAGACCAAGGCGATCACCTACAAGCAGGGCGACACGGAGCTGCAGGGCTTCTTCGCCTGGGATGACGCGCACAAGGACAAGCGGCCGGGCGTGCTGGTCATCCACGAGTGGTGGGGCCACAACGAGCACGCCAAGAACCAGGCGAAGCGGCTGGCCAAGGCCGGCTACGTGGGCTTCGCGTTGGACATGTACGGCAAGGGGAAGCTGGCCAAGCACCCCAAGGACGCGCAGGCGTTCGCCGCGGAGGCCACCAAGGACCCGGCGGTGGTGAAGGCGCGCTTCGACGCCGCGCTCGCGGAGCTGAAGAAGGACCCGCACGTGGACGCGGAGAAGATCGGCGTGGTGGGTTACTGCATGGGCGGCAGCATGGCGCTGGCCATGGCGCGCGCCGGCGAGGACCTGGACGCGGTGGCCACCTTCCACGCGGCGCTCTCCGCGCCGGAGACGCCGGCGAAGAAGGGCGAGGTGAAGCCGCGCATCCTCGTCAACACCGGCGAGGCGGATCCGATGGTCCCCCAGGCCGCCGTGGACGCCTTCAAGAAGGAGATGGCGGACGCGGGCGCCAACGTGGAGGTCATCTCCTATCCGGGCGCCAAGCACGGCTTCACCAACCCGGAGGCCGGGAAGCACAAGATGGACGCGCTCGCCTACAACGCGGACGCGGACAAGAAGTCGTGGGAGGCGAGCATGAAGATGTTCAAGGAGGTGTTCGGCCTCTAGCCGCCTCGCGAAGGAGCGGCGGCGGCTCTAGCGCCGCCGCTTCTGCTCCAGGCTCTCGTGGCGCTGGCGCCACAGCGCCGCCTTCTCCTGCTTGCGCAGCCGGGCGGCCAGCTTGGCCTCCAGCTCCACGGTGTCGATGAAGCGCTTCTTCTGCACCGGCTCCTTCTTCTGCTCTCTCATGCGTTCTCGCCTCCCATGGGGCGGATCTAGCCGCCCGGGCTGACGCTGAACGGTTGAGCAGGTCTAAGCCCCGGAATTGTGGGGAAACGCTGGAGAAGCCCCGCCCGCGCCCCGCCCTGCGCCCCCGTGCCCCCGCCCTCGTGCCCCCGTGCCCCCGTGCCCCGTGCCCCCGTGCCCGTGCCCGTGCCCGTGCCCGTGCCCGTCACCGCACCCGAACCCGCACCCGAACCCGACCGAGGCGACGCACGCCTCGCCGCCAGCGTCCATGCAGCGCGCGCCACGATGAGCTCGCCTCAACGAAGAGAGGCAAAGCAGCTCGGGTTCGGGTTCGCGTTCGGGAGCGGGTACGGGTACGGGTACGGGTACGGGTGACGGATCACGGCCCACGGGTGACGGGGCACGTTCAGCTGCGCCCGCGCTTTACTGCTTCAGCGTGCGCCTCAGGTCCTCGAGCTGGCTGCGGATGGACCCGTCGTACACGACCGAGCCCACCTGCGCTGAGGCCCCGCCGAGGATCTTCGGATCCACCTTCGTCTCCAGCACCACCTTGCGCTGGGTGACGCGCTCGAGCGTGCGCTCCATCTTCTGCAGCGCGTCCTTGCTGAGCGGCACGGCGGTGGTGATCCGCCCGCGCACGCGGCCCGAGCGCGTGTCCGCCATGTCCCGGAAGATGCGGGCGATGTCGCCGAGCGAGGCGAGCCGGTTCCGGTCCACCAGCAGGCGGACCAGGTTGGTGACGGCGGGGGACGTCTCCGGCACCAGCTTGAGCACGCCCTCCACCACCGCGGTGCGCTGGGTGCGGGTGTAGGCGGGGTTGGTGGCCAGGCTGCGCAGCTCGGCGTTCTGCTCGAGCACGGAGGAGAAGCCCTCCAGCTGCTGACTCACCGAGTCCAGGCTGTTGGACTCAGCGGCGACCTCGAGGAGGGCCTTCGCGTACCGGCGGGCTACGGAGATGTTGGCCATGACGCGGGCGCGCTTAGCACGGGGGCGGCGGGGGGGCAACGACCGCAAGGTGGGGGTGGCACGGCCCAGGTGCGTCCCGCGAATAGTTGCTGCTCGGGGAAAGCTGGCCTTTCATCGTGCGCGGGATGCGCGAACCCGTCATCGGCATCGACCTGGGGACCACGTACAGCGCGGTGGCCACGGTCGCGGAGGGGAAGCCGGAGATCATCTCCAACCGCGCGGGCGGCCGCCTCACCCCTTCCATGGTCGGCTTCGTGGAGTCCGGCGAGCGCGTGGTGGGGGACGCGGCCAAGCTGCTCGCCGAGGAGCTCCCGGAGAACGTGGCCTACGCCACCAAGCGCTTCATCGGCCGGCGCTGGTCGGAAGAGCTGGCGGCGCAGGCCAAGTACCTGGTCCCCTACCCGCTGATCGGCGGGCCGGCCGGGGAGATCCGGATCAAGGTCGCCAACCGGACGCTGCCGGTCCCGCAGATCTCCGCGATGATCTTGGGCGAGCTGCGGCTGGACGCGCAGGCCTACTTCGGCCGCGGGGTGAACAAGGCGGTGATCACCGTCCCCGCCAACTTTGACGACTCCCAGCGCCAGGCGACCAAGGAGGCCGCGGAGATCGCCGGGCTGGAGGTGCTGCGGATCGTCAACGAGCCCACCGCGGCGGCCGTGGCCTACGGGCTGGCCAAGAGCTTCCAGGGCCGCGCGCTGGTGTTCGACCTGGGCGGCGGCACGTTCGACGTCTCCATCCTCGAGGTGACGGACGGCGTCTTCGAGGTGAAGGCCACCGGCGGCGATCCGCAGCTGGGCGGCGAGGACTTCGACAACCGGATCGTCCAGTGGCTGCTCGCGCAGGTGCCGGATCAATTCCGGGAGCAGGTGCAGAAGGACAAGCTCTCCATGCAGCGGCTGAAGGTGGCCGCGGAGAAGGCCAAGCGCGAGCTCTCCACCGCCGAGGAGGCCTACATCTCCATTGGCGAGCTGGGGGATCACGTCGACAAGTCGAACCGGCGCTTCACCGAGCTGAACACCGCGCTCACCCGCACCTTCTTCGAGACCCTCTCCGAGCCGCTCTCCCGCCGCTGCCTGGAGGTGTGCCGCCGGACGATGACCGAGGCCAACACCGACCCGCGCTCGATGGACGCGGTGCTGCTGGTGGGCGGCATGACGCGGGTCCCGCTCGTGCGCCGGCTGGTGGCCGACTTCTTCGGCAAGCACCCGGTGGGGGGCTTGAACCCGGACGAGGTGGTGGCGCTCGGCGCCGCCATCCACGCCGAGGAGCTCTCCGCCCAGAGCGGCGCGGCCCTGTTGATCGACGTGGCCTCGCACTCGCTGGGCGTGGGCGTGCTGGGCGGGAAGGTGAAGCGGCTCATCTCCAAGAACACCACCATCCCGGTGGTGGCCAAGGAGATGTTCCTCCCCGGCCGCTCCGGGCAGCAGAACGCGCGCATCCCCATCTTCCAGGGCGAGAGCGACTACAGCGACGAGAACGCCAAGCTGGGCGAGGTGGTCCTCAGGGATCTCCACGCCGCCGCCCGCGCGGACGTGCCCATCGAGGTGATCTTCGAGCTCTCCAGCGAAGGCACCCTCTCCGTCCGCGCCACCGACACCACCACCGGCCTGGCCGAGGCGATCCGGATCGAAGCGCGCACCGAGCTCTCCTCGGGCGAGGTGGACAAGCTGCGCAAGGAGCAGGGGGACTACGCGAAGAGCCGCGCGGCCAAGGAGTTCGCCACCGCGCTGGAGACCTTCAAGCGGCTGCTCGAGCGCGGGGAGAAGCTGGCGGTGGTGCTGCAGAAGAGCGCCGAGGAGAACCCCAGCTCGGACGCGCAGACCGCGGTGGCCACCGTGCGCACGCTCATCGACCTCGGCAAGGCCGCGATGACCAAGCAGGACGCGCTGCAGATGGCGGACATCAGCCGCCGGCTGAACAAGCTCGTGGCCACGCGGTAACGCATTGACCCTGGGTCCCCCTGCGAGGTGGGCGTTGGCCGCGCTGTGCGCCTGGGGCATGGGCGCGTGCGTCCGCGCCCGCTCCGGCTCGCCCGCCTGGACCTCGCTCGCGCCGCCCCGCCTCGTGCAGCTTCACGCGGACTTCGCGCTCGCGGCCGTGCCCGCGCTCGCCGCCAACGCCGGGGCCCGGCCGCAGGGCGTGCTCACGTACACGCTTCCAGATGGGACGAAGCGCAGCGTGCGGATGGCGCCTTCCGGCGGCGGGCCGGAGGAGGTGGTGGACGAGCAGGATGGCACCGCCTGGTCCGCCCTGGACGTGGATCGGGATGGCCGGGTGGACGAGCTCTCGCGCCGGCGCGGCGCCTCGGCGCTGCGGGTGGAGGACAAGAACCGCGACGGCCACTTCGAGCGCGTGCTCTTCGAGGACCCGGGCCCGGACGGCCGCGTGCACCTCACCGAGTTCCTCGACGAGGACGGCGACGGCGCCTTCGAGCTCGCCCGCGCCGTACCCGAGCCGGACGCGGGGACGGCGCCGCTCGTCGCGGACGCCGGAGCGGGCGATGCAGGCGCGCCGGACGCGGGAGTCCAGCGGTAGCGTCCCCGCTCACCCCGAGCGAAGTCGAGGGGCGGCCGTGCTCACGCTCCCGCTCACCCCGAGCGAAGTCGAGGGGCGGCCGTGCTCACGCTCCCGCTCACCCCGAGCGAAGTCGAGGGGCGCCCGTGCTCTCCTCCGCGTGGGGCCGAGCGCGGCGGAGCTCATAGGGCCCGGGAAACCGAACAGGGTCGCGCTCGGTCTTGCACGCATGGGTTCCTCGGAGGTGCGCTCGCACCGCGTCGGGCTGCCGTGCCCCGTCCCACTCGGGGAGCCACTTGCTCGCGGCGTGCCTTGGACGGAACGAGCGGCGCACGGAACGCGGGGGGAGCGCTGAAAATGGGGCCTTTCGTTCCGGTCCGCTCAATGCGCTCGGGTGGAGGGGGCAACCCGGACGCGCAAGCTGCTAGCTTTCCGCCCATGCTCGGCCCCGCGCTCGCGCTCTGCCTCACGCTCGCGCTCTCCGCCGCTCCTTCGCCGGAGACGCAGCGCCGCTACCAGCGCGCCGTGGGGCTCCTGCAGCACATCGCCGGCGAGTACCCCGAGGCGATCGAGGACGGCGAGCTGAACACGGTGCGGGCGCAGGCCGAGGTGATCCGCTCGGCCGCGGAGTCCCTCCGGGGCGCGGACGCCGCGGGCAAGCGCTATGCGCAGGAGCTGGAGGCGCTCGCCGCGAAGATGCCGGACGAGCGCGCCGCGGCGAAGACGCAGCGGGCGCTCGAGGCGCTGGTGCCGCGGCTCACGCAGGCCGGCAAGCTGGTGACGCACCCTCCAGCCGCGCCAGACCTCGCGCGCGGCCAGGCGCTCTACCGCAGCTCCTGCGCCGCCTGCCACGGCACGCCGGAGGATCCGCAGCCGCGCGTCACCCAGTACATGTTCCCCATGCCCTCCAGCTTCCTGCGCGCGGACGTGATGGCGGGCCTCTCTCCCTTCAAGGCCTTCAACGTGATCAGCCACGGCATTCCCGGCAGCACCATGCCCGGGTTCGATCTCCTTCCGGACGAGGACCGCTGGGCGATCGCCTTCTCCCTCTTCACGCAGCGCCAGCCGCGCTGCGACGGCGCCGCGCCCAAGCTGGCCTTGCCGGCGCTCGCCACCGCCACCGACGGCGAGCTGATCTCGCGATACGGCGTGGAGAAGCTCGGGTGCCTGCGCGACCTGCGGCCCGAGAAAAAATGAACGAACGTTCGTTGTGCGCCAGGCAAAGCCTGGGTGAGGAGGAAGCGATGAGATAGCGGAAACCTCACTCGGACTTCTGCAGGTTCAAACCCTGCCCGGAAAAGGCCAGGCCCCACCCGGAAGCGAGTC
>JBGATB010000035.1:0-99456 GCA_044229415.1 Myxococcaceae bacterium
GTCCCGGCCTCGCGGCCGACAAACCTTGCGAGTTGCTTGGGTCGCTACGACCTGCTTCCCAGAGGACTTGCACCTCCTGACCGTGCCCATGCTGGGCACACCGACTACGCGCCTACGGCGCTGACCTGAAACTTGCCGCGTCCCGCTCGGGCTGAGCGGACGGCCTCACGTTTCTTGCCTTGATTGATCCGCCCAAGGGGCGGCGGCCTCACTACGCTCGGGGTGAACGGCAGAGGACCACGGCGCCATAGACCCACAGCCTCGGGGCCTCCGACGCGCGCCCGAACACGAGTCACCGCCGGCGCAGCACCTTCTTGAAGAACGCCTTCGACTGCGGAACCCCGAGCGCCGCGGTGAGGCCGAAGTAGACGGCCCCGTAAACCGAGAGCACCACCGCGGCGGTGATCAGGCCGGGCAGCTTGGGCGGCACCAGGAAGTCTCCTCCCCAGACCGCGCGCACCCCCACCTCTTCACCGAACCGCCACCCGAGCAGGAGCTTCGCGCCGATCCCGCACAGGCCCGCGACGACCGCACTGCCCCAGAGCGTGGCGAGCCGCTTGAACGGCAGCCGCGCCTTGCCGATCCGCTTCTCCATCGCCCGGCTCAGCAGCAGGTACTCGATCCACGCGGCGATGCCGCTGGTGGCGGTGATCCCCACCCCGCCCAGCCCCGCCGGCACCCCGAGCTGCTCCGGCAGGAAGCGGACCGAGTAGTACGCCAGCGCCGCGGTGAGGACGACCCGCGCCACCGCGAAGTAGAGCGGCGTGCGGGTGTTCTTGAGCGCGTAGAACGCGGAGGAGTAGAGCCGGCCGGTGCTCGCGGCCACCAGCCCCACCGCCGAGCCCATCAGCAGGTACCAGACGTACCGGGTGTGATCCGGGGTGAAGCGGTTGCGCTGGAGCAGCCCGGCCACCACGTCCCCCAGCAGCGCGAAGGCGGTGGCGGAGGGCACCACGAAGAAGGCGATCCGCGCCAGCCCGCTGGAGATCCGCTCCCGCAGCCGCGCCGCGACCTCCTCGGACGTCCCCGTGGCCTGGGACATGGTGGGCAGCTCGGCCGCGGAGACCGCCATGCCGAAGAAGCTGATCGGCAAGAGGTAGAGCGTCTGCGCGTAGGCGAGCGCCGCCACCACCTGCGCCGAGATCAGCGAGGCGTAGATGCTGTCCACGAACGCGCTCACCTGCACCACGCCGCGGCCGATCACCACCGGCCCGAAGCTGCGCAGCACCTGCCGGACGTTGGGGTTGCGCAGCGCCAGGGAAGGCCGGAAGCGCCCGAGGTGCGAGAGGACCGTGGGCACCTGCACGCCGAACTGGAGCACGCTGCCCGCCACGGTGCCCCACGCCAGGTACTCCGCCAGCTTCTCCTGGCCGGTGGAGCGGCCGAAGAGCACCAGCACGGCGATCATCGCCAGGTTCCAGAGCACCGGCGCCGCGTAGGAGAGGAAGAAGCGGCGGTGGCTGTTGAGGATCCCCAGGCACCACGCGGAGAGCACCAGCACGCCGGTGCCGGGGAAGAGGATCCGCACCAGGAGGATCGCCAGGCTGCGGACCTCGCCCTCGAAGCCCGGGACGATCGCGTCCACGAACAGCGGCGTGAAGAGCACCCCCAGCGCCACCAGCACCCCGGTGACGAGCGAGAGCAGGCAGAAGACGGTGGCCGCCACGCGGTCCGCCTCCTCGCGCTCGCCCTTGCCGATCAGCGACGCGTAGACCGGGATGAACGACGCGGAGAGGACCCCCTCGCCGAAGAGGTTCTGCAGGAAGTTGGGGATCCGCAGCGCGGCGGTGAACGCGCCCGCGGCGCTGGAGCCGCCGAAGTACGCGGCGAACACCACCATCCGCAGGAACCCGAGCGCGCGCGAGGCGAGCATCCCGGCCTGGATGAAGAGCTCTCCGGCCCCGTGCCGCGGCGCCCTGGCCGCGCGTGGCGGCTCGGCCACGGGGGCTCTGGGCGAGTGCGGCTGCTCGGCGGTCATGTGCAGCGTCTCCTATCAAATGTTCGGGAGCCTGCCTGCAGCGCGAATGCCATGTGGCGTTCTGCCGCTTTTCTTCCTTGACGGTGGAGGTGCCCGCTCGCATCGTCGCGACCGTCTTGAACGACCTCACGACAGACGTCGCACGGGTCCGCACCGTGCTCTGGCGCGAGCTGGAGACGATCAACCACTACGAAGAGCTGGCGCGGCAGGCCTCCAGCGACGAGGTCAAGGCGTTCTTCCAGCACCTGGCGCAGGAGGAGAAGGAGCACGTCGCCGAGGCGACCCTGCTGCTTCGCCGGCTCGATCCTGGGCAGGAGCTCTTCTTCCAGAAGGACTACGCCGCCGGCCACTTCAACGGGGCCGCCGCCGCCAAGCCGGTCCCGCCGCCGGTCGCTGCCCCCAAGCCCACGGCGGTCGCCGTGGAAGACCTCCGCCTGCCGCGCGACCTGAGCCGCACCCCCTACGCGATCCCCGCGCCCCCTGCTCCCTCCGCGAGCGGGCTCACCGTCGGTTCCCTCAGGCGTCGCACGCCCTGAATCCCTAAGTTCCCTCCAGGAGACGAAGAGATCCCATGCCTGACTTCCTTGGACACGCCGAGAACCCGCTGCGCGAGGAGGAGTGGGCCCGCCTCAACGAGACCGTGATCCAGGTGGCCCGCCGGTCGCTGGTGGGCAGGCGGCTGCTGGATCTCTACGGGCCGCTCGGGGCAGGCGTGCAGACGGTGCCGCATGACGAGTACTCGGGCGTCTCCGCCGGCGCGGTGGACATCGTCGGCGAGCAGGAGACAGCCTCCGTCTTCACCGATCAGCGCAAGTTCAAGACCATCCCCATCATCTACAAGGACTTCCTGCTCCACTGGCGGGACATCGAAGCGGCGCGCACCCACAACATGCCGCTGGACGTCTCCGCCGCCGCCGGCGCCGCCGCGCTCTGCGCGCAGCAGGAGGACGAGCTGATCTTCTACGGAGATCCGAAGCTCGGCCACGAAGGCCTGATGAACGCCACCGGGCGGCTCACGGTCAGCCTCGGCAACTGGTCCGAGCCCGGCGCCGGCTACCTCTCCATCGTGGAGGCCACCCGGAAGCTCAACGAGCACGGCCACTACGGCCCGTACGCGATCGTCCTCTCCCCCCGCCTCTATTCGCTCTTGCACCGGATCTTCGAGAAGACCGGCGTGCTCGAGATCGAGACCATCCGGCAGCTCGCGGTGGACGGCGTCTTCCAGTCCAACCGGTTGCGCGGGGACTCGGGCGTGGTGGTCTCCACCGGCCGCGAGAACCTGGACCTCGCGGTGGCCATGGACATGTCCACGGCGTACCTCGGCGCGGAGCGGATGAACCACCCGTTCCGCGTGCTGGAGTGTCTGATCCTCCGGATCAAGCACCCGGACGCGATCTGCACGCTCGAGGCGCCGAGAGCGCCCGCGAAGTGAAGTAAGGTCCGCCGCCATGGCAAAAGTGCTCGTCGTCGACGACGAGGCCAACCTCCGGAAGGTGCTCGCGGCCATGCTGCGCCGCGAGGGCTATGACGTCACCGTGGCCTCGGACGGCGAGCAGGGGCTGGCGGAGATCACCCGCAACGGCGCGGACGTGGTGGTCACCGACCTGGTGATGCCGAAGATCGGCGGGATGGAGCTTCTGCGCACCGTCAACGCCTCCCACCCGGACGTGCCGGTGATCATCATCACCGCCCACGGCACCGTGGACTCCGCCGTGGAGGCGATCAAGGCCGGCGCGTTCGACTACATCACCAAGCCGTTCGATCAGTCCGAGCTCACCGCGGTGATCGCCAAGGCGGTGAAGAGCCACGACATCGCCCAGAAGTCGGTGAAGGTGGACGGCCGCGCCCGCTCCGCGATCGTGGGCGGCTCCGCGCAGATCGACGAGGTCTTCAAGATCATCGACAAGGTGGCGGACACGCCCTCCACCGTGCTGATCACCGGGGAGAGCGGGACCGGCAAGGAGCTGATCGCCACCGCGCTCCATGACGGCTCCTCCCGCCGCAACAAGCCGCTGATCAAGATCAACTGCGCGGCCATCCCCAAAGATCTCATGGAGTCCGAGCTCTTCGGCTACGAGCGCGGCGCCTTCACCGGCGCGGTCACCTCCAAGCCCGGCCGCTTCGAGCTGGCGGACGGCGGGACCCTCTTCCTCGACGAGATCGGCGAGATCCCCATCGAGATGCAGGTGAAGCTCCTGCGCGCGCTGCAGGAGAGCGAGTTCGAGCGGGTGGGCGGGATCAAGACCACCCGCGTGGACGTCCGGCTGATCGCCGCCACCAACCGGAACCTCGAGCAGGAGACCGAGGCCGGCCGGTTCCGGAAGGACCTCTACTACCGGCTCGCGGTGGTGCCGATCGCCCTGCCGCCGCTGCGCGATCGCCGCAGCGACATCCCCATGCTCGTGAAGCACTTCACGGACAAGTACAACAAGCGGCTCAACAAGAAGATCGAAGGCGTGGACGAGGACGCGCTCGCCGTGCTCCAGGCCCACCCCTGGCCCGGCAACATCCGCGAGTTGGAGAACCTGACGGAGCGGCTGGTCCTCTTCTCGGACGGGCCGCGGATCTCCCTCAAGGACCTCCCAGAGAGCATCCGGCAAGGCGGGGCGGTGAGCAGCCAGGCAGGCGGCCACGTCCCGCTCGCGCTCGACAGCACCTCGCCCACTGGCGAGGCTTCGCTCAAGGACATCGTCCGCATGAAGTCCGCGGAGCTGGAGAAGGATCTGATCGCCAAGGCGCTCGAGGAGACCGGCGGCAACGTCACCCGCGCCGCCAAGCTGCTCCAGATCAGCCGCAAGTCGCTCCAGACGAAGATGAAGGAGTTCGGCCTCCGCGACGAAGGCGGCGCGGAGGAGGCATAAGGCTTCAGAATATTCCGCCGGTCCGTAGACGTTCGTCGTACCACCCATGTCGTCGAAGCTCCCCATGCTCGGCTCCCGCCCCAAGAGCACCCTCCCCTCGGTCCTGAAGGTCGCGCTGTTCATCGGAGTCCTCTCCGGCGGCGCGTACTACGTCTGGCAGAAGCGCGTGGCCGCCCAGGCCGCCGCGATCGCCGCCGCCGCCAACCCGAACGCGCAGCCCGCGGCCGTCCCGCCTCCGCTGCCCGTCCCCGGCGCGGCGCAGCCCGCCTCGGCACCTCCGGCCACCGCCGCCGCCCCAGGTCCTTCTGCCCCCGCGGGCGCGCCCGCCGCCGCCCCGTCCAACGCGCCGGTGGCCGCGGCCCCGGCCGTCCCCGCCGCCGCCCCGGGCGGGCTGCAGCACGTGCACGTGACCATCACCGGCCCCCTGGAGCAGGCGATCGTCGCCGCGCTCGGCAAGGAGGTGGGGCCCGCGCTCACCCAGGTCGTCACGCGGACCCTGGTCTGGTGGATCGAGATCCCGTCCGACATCAAGAAGAACGACTCGCTGGACGTGATCTACGAGCAGCGCCCCAACCAGGAGCCCGAGGTCCACGCCGTGTCTTTTGTGAGCGGCAAGACCGGGCAGACCCACCGCGTCTACCTGTACCACGCGCCCTCCGAGCCCTACTCCCGCTACTACGACCCGGACGGCAACGAGCTGGAGCTGCGGCTCAAGGACGGGCCGCTGGAGAACTACGAGCGGGTGACCTCGCTGCTGCGGGACGGCCGGCGCCACAAGGGCGTGGACTTC
The DNA here is from genome assembly GCA_044229415.1 of Myxococcaceae bacterium. Classification (GTDB taxonomy): domain Bacteria; phylum Myxococcota; class Myxococcia; order Myxococcales; family Myxococcaceae; genus JBGATB01. The sequence goes on from JBGATB010000035.1 coordinate 5,630, forward strand.
CGCACCCCGGTGGGGACGCCCGTGAAGGCTCCGTTCGCTGGCACCGTCACCCGGCGGAACTGGAACTTCCGCGGCAACGGCAACAGCCTGGAGATCTCCGCCTCGGATGGCTCGAAGAAGGCCATGTTCCTGCACCTGGACGTGCTGCCGAAGTCGATCAAGGTGGGTGACAAGATCACCGCCGGCCAGCAGATCGCCCAGAGCGGCAACAGCGGCCACTCCTTCGCGCCCCACCTCCACTACCAGCTGATCAAGGGCGAGGACCGGGTCCTGGATCCCTTCACGGTGCACGCCACCTACCGGCGCTCCCTCCCTGAGAAGGAGAAGGCCGGGCTCAAGGAGGCCGTGCAGAAGCTGGACGCGCTGATGGGGATCAGCGCCGTGGCGACCACAGGCAACCGCTGAAACCCACTGCCGAATTCTTGACAGCCCCGGACGGCGCCGATACGCAGTGGGGAGGCCACCAACACGCTGCAGACCCTCCGGAGGGTCGATGAGTCGCCTTCGCGCCGCGGTCTTCGCGCTCTGCTTCGCCAGCCCGTGGGCCGTTGCTCAGGCCGCCGAGATCACCCGCATCGCCTCGTCCTTCGAAGAGAAGGACCCGTTCGGGATGTTCATCGACGTGGGCTTCGAGCGCACGCAGGAGCGCGCCAAGCTGGTTCGGGAGTTCCACCAGGACGGGAACGTCCAGGACGTGAACGAGCTCCGGTTCGTCAACATCGACACCCGGCTCAACCTGGCCGCCCACATCGGGCTCTGGCAGGACTTCGAGATCTCGTTCGGGATGCCCATCGTCTTCGCCCAGGACCGGCGCTGGCGGTACGTGCAGACGCCCGAGGCCACGGACGAGACCAACTCGAGCATCTACAACAACTGCGTCCGCCCCAGCGGTGAGATCGTCCCGGGCTGCCCCGGCACCACCCGCGAGCCGATGTTCGTGATCAACGAGGACACCAACAGCTTCCGGGGCGGGCTGGGGAACATCCACCTGGGCGCGGCGTACGCGTTCTTCAACCAGGCCAAGGACGAGACCAAGCCCACCTGGATCGTGGGGCTGGACTACGAGGCCCCCACCGCCGAGCTGCTCGACCCCACCATCGTCACCGCCTCCAACGCGCGCGGGAAGATCGGGGATCGGATCCACAAGTACCGGTTCTACACCTCGCTCTCGCGCCGGCTCGGCGCGGCGGACCCGTACTTCCACGTCTACTACCAGCTCCCGGTGCGCGGCCCGGGCTGGTACTCCAACTGCGATCACGCGGAAGACAAGTACCTCGGGCGCCCCGGCAACTGCGGCACCGCGGAGTGGAGCCGCTCGGAGACGGGGATCAAGCCGCCCCACGAGGCCGGGCTGCGCTTCGGCTCGGAGTTCGTGGTCTACGAGCGCCCCGCCACCTTCCAGAAGGTCTCGTTCGACGCCCGCGCCTCGGTCACCTACGTGGGCCAGGGGCGCTACTACAACCAGATGAGCGACCTGTTCGGCCGGATGCTCTCCACCGGGGACTACGTCACGCTCGGCGGCCGGGTCGGCTTCGCGGCGCACCTGGCGGAGTTCATCCAGCTCAACGTGGGGATCCAGATGCTCTACGGCACCGAGCACGTCCTCACGGATGAGACCATCGGCAAGGATCTGGATCCTGAAGGCACCATGGGCCACGGCACCGTGGACGTGAACACCAAGCCGATCGAGATCAACCCCACGTTCGACTGGCGCGCGGACATGGCCTCGCGGCGCTTCCGCGCCACCGAGATCAACCTGCTCACCTTCGACGCGACGTTGACCTTCGCGTTCTAGGGCCCGCGCAGCACCGTCAGCCCCGCCTCGGTCACCACCAGCAGCATGCTCGGCGTCACCGCCGGCTCGTAGACGAGCTGCCGCACGCGCTTGCCGGAGATCCCCGCCACCGCCGCCAGCGTCTGGCCGTCCCGCTCCAGCCGCCACAGCCCCGCGCCGTCCGTGCCCACGTAGAGCGCGCCGTCATCGGTGGCCTTGAGCGCCAGGAGCCTCTCCGTGGGGAGCCCCTTCACCCGGGTCCACTCCCCCGCCGAGCGCGTCTTCACCACCACGCTCCACAGGCCGTACTCGGCGCTGGCGAGGTAGTACTGGCCGCCCGCCGTCTGCTCGAAGCCGCGCCAGAGATCGTCCTGCGCCAGCGGGTTCAGGCTGCCGTTGAAGGTCTTGAACGTCCACGGCGTGGGGCCATCCCAGGTGTTCTCGCGGTCCCACTCCTCCAGCTTCGGGCTGGGGACGAGGATCCCCACCATCTGCTCGTTGGCGACCAGGACGTCCCCGGAGGGCGAGATCCCCAGCCCCTGCACCGCCGGCGTCTGCAGCTGCGGATCCAGCGTGCCGTCCGGGAGCTGCACGTAGTTGTACCAGCCCGGGTGGCGGTGGCTGTTGTAGGTGAGCCCCTGGATCCGCGTCACCCCGTGGTTGGTGGAGATGTAGACGTCCCCGCGCAGCGGCCCGCGCGTCACCCGCTGGCAGGCGTAGACGGTGCGGTCCTCGTCGTAGTGGAAGTTGTTGGTGTTGTGGATGCCGAGCGCCCGGTCCTTGTTGGAGAGCCCGATCGTCCGCCACAGGTGTTCCTCCAGCGCCACCGAGCCGTCCGGCTGCAGGCGCACCGCGTCCACGTCTCCCTTCTGGTACTCGGCGTAGCGCTCGGGCGTGTAGTAGGGCTCGCCGGGCGAAGGGATGTACGCGTGCGGCCGGCCCGGGATGGTGGGCTGCAGCCCGTAGGTGCGGTAGCCCACGTAGGCGCGGCCGGCCTCGCCGCCGCAGATCACCGTGGAGCCCGTGGCGAGCGCGCTCAGCCCGAAGCCGTCCCGCGCCTGGCCGATGCGTGAGGTCCACTTCGGCGCGGCGTCTTGCGGCCGCAGCACGCCGATCCGCTCGCCATCGAGCAGCCAGAGGTTGAGCGCCTCATCCAGCGCCGCGCTCTGGGGCGTCCCCACGCCGAAGTCGCGCGTGTAGTCCTTGAGCGGCTCCGCTGGCCACGGGCCGGCGTCAGGCGTTGTTGGCGTTCCCGCGTCCGGGGTGGTCTCTCCAGCGTCGGGGGCCGCCTCCTGGCCAGCGTCGGGTGCAGGACTCACAGAGGCATCAGGCAGGACCTGTGTGGGAACGGGAGTCTCCACGCTGGGCAGCTCGGCGGGGTGTTGCTCCTCCGGCACCGTCCGCTTCCCGTCACCGCAGGCCCCCGTCAGCAGCGCCCCGAGGACCGCCACGCCCGCCAAGCCCGCCCACCCGCGTCCGCCCATGCGTTCCACCCCCACCCGGGTAGAGCAAGCGGCACGCCGCCGAGAAATGGGGACAGGCTACTTTTCGGCGCGGAAATGGGGACAGGCTACTTTTCGGGACCGAAATGGGGACAGGCTACTTTTCGCCCGAGCCCAGAGTGGCGAGAGCCTGCCGGCGGTTCACTCGAAGGTTGGTGGGAGGGATTGAGCGCAGCCGCCGACGCGGAACTCCGCGAATTCCCCTCTGGGAAAAAGTAGCCTGTCCCCATTTCCGCCCCGAAAAGTAGCCTGTCCCCATTTCCGCGCCGAAAAGTAGCCTGTCCCCATTTCAGCCTTTGAGCTTGAGGCCGAGCCGGTAGACGTCCTGGCCGGACCAGCCGGCGCGCTTGGCGAGCTCCGTGCTGAGGGACTTGAGCTTCTCGCCGCGGGCGAGTCCTTCCTCCAGACCTCGGAGCAGCTCCGCCTCGCTCCAGCGAGTCTCTCCGGTGCGGCCTTCCACGGCGATCACCACTTCCCCCTTCACCTCGGCGCCCTCGTATCGGGCGCAGAGGGCATCCAGGGTGTCCCTCAACAGCTCTTCGTGGAGCTTGGTCAGCTCGCGGGCCACGCAGGCGCGCCGGTTCCCCAGCGCATCCCGGAGCTCGCGCAGGGTCTCCTCCACCCGCTTGGGGGACTCGTAGAGCAGCAGCGTGGCGGACAGCGGCGCCACCTCCTCCAGCATCGCGCGGCGCTCCGGCCCCTTGCGCGGCAGGAAGCCCAGGAAGTGGAACCGCCCGGTGGGCAGGCCCGAGGCACACAAGGCCGCGATCACCGCGCTGGGGCCCGGGATGGGGATCACCTGGACGCCGCGCGCCACGGCCTCCGCCACCAGCGCCTCGCCGGGATCGCTCACCGCCGGGGTGCCCGCGTCTGTCACCAGCGCGCAGTCCTCCCCGGCGGCGATCCGGTCCAGGATCCGCCCAGCGCGCTGACCTTCCGCGAACGCCGGCAGGCTCACCAGCTCCCGGGAGATCCCGAAGTGGTGCAAGAGCGCCCCCGAGTGGCGCGTGTCCTCCGCGGCGACGAACGCCACCTCGCGCAGCGTCTGGAGCGCGCGGGCGGTGATGTCACCCAGGTTGCCGATCGGCGTGGCGACGAGGAAGAGGCGGCCAGGCATGGCCACCCCTTTAGCTCACATCCCCGCGTCGAACGCGTCCGGGATGTGCTCGACCTGGGCGTTCCTCCCCCGCCCCAGCACCGACACGACATCGAACCGGAGCACCTTCCCGCGGATCTCGTGCGCGAAGAGGTAGTGCAGGGCCGCCCGCACCACCTTGCGCTGCTTCCCGTACGAGACCGTGTGGGAGGGATCTCCCCACGCCGCCGAGGAGCGCATCCGCACCTCGATGAAGCAGAACACCTGGCCGCGCTCCGCCACGATGTCCAGCTCGCCGTACTTGCAGCTGAAGTTCCGCGCGCGGATCTGGTACCCGTCCCGCTGCAGATGCTCCACCACCGCCTGCTCGGCCTCGTCGCCGAGCCGCCGCCGCTCCGCCTTCGCCACCCGACACCTCCACCTTCACCGTGAAGGCGGGCACCCTAGCAGCGGGGTCTGTCACTCAGAGGTTGGCGCTGCCGTCCGCCACGGGCGCGAGCGCGGCCGAGCCGGTGACGTGCAACACCTGGGTGATCGTCCCCAGGTGCTTGAGCATCCGCCCGAGCAGCGGCAGCTTGGCCTCGTCCACGTAGGGCCCGTCGTCGATCAGCACCGGGACCTTGAACTTGGCGCTGTACTTCTCGAGCAGCGTCAGCCGCAGCGAGACGTAGACCACGTCGAGATCCCTGCCGGCCAGCTCGCCGGCCGCCAGCCGCTTCCCGCCGGCCAGCACCGCGACCTTTCCGTCCCGCTCGAAGTCCAACCCCTGGAAGCGCTTGTCGGTGAGCGCCGCCAGGTACTGCGCGGCGCGATCCTTCACCAGCGCGGCCACGCCGGCCACGTCCGTGGTGAAGAGATCCGCGGCGAGCGCCAGCATGGCCGGCGTGGGATCCTCCAGCGGCTCTCCGGGCGCGGCGGCATCCGCGCCAGCCGCCTGCGGAGCCGCCCCGCCGCCGCGCTCCGCCAGCTGGATGGACTCGCGGGTGCGGGAGATGTCCCGCTCCACCTCGCGCGCGTCGCGGAAGTAGCTGCCGCCCCGCTCGAGCAGCTGCGCGTTGAGCGCCTCCTGCTCCGCCTTGATCCGCTGGTACTCCGCGGACGCGGCGGCGAACTGGGGATCCAGCTCCAGCTTCTGCACCTCCGCGCGCAGCTCTTCGATCTTCTGCCCCAGCAGCTGCTTGCGGGAGAGCAGATCCAGGGCCTCCTGGTGGGACTCCACGCCCAGCTTCTGGATCGCCCGCTGGACGTCGTCCGCCTCCTGCTTGAACTGATCCCGGATCTTCTTCTCGCGCGCTTCAATCCGCCCGCCCTTGTGGCTCGCCTTCTTGGAGCCCTGCAGCGAGTCCACGTACTGCAGCGCGACCAGGGCGCTGAACCCGAAGGCCGGGATGTCCAGCAGGGCGATGTACTTGGCCCAGCCGCTGAGCACCGCCCCGAGCAGCAGCGCCGCCGCGCCCGCCCCGGCACCGGCGAGGAAGCGCGTCTCCCGCCAGAGCGGCTCCGGGGCGCTGGGGGCCACGAAGTCGTCCGTCCCCTCCCGCTCGGCGCCCAGCTTGGCGAGCGCCTCGTCCCGCTTGGCGACCATCTGCGGGTAGCGCTCGAGCCGGGAGACGATGTCCGCGGGCAGCTGCAGGCTCTCCGGCGTGGGCGCGGCCTCGTAGGCGGCCTCCCCCTCCTTCAGCTTCGACTTGAGCGCCTCGGTGGACTGGAGGTTCTGCTCCAGCTCGAACGCTTGGGAAGACAGCCCATCCAGCTTGAACTGGATCTCCCCCACCTCCTTGGAGAGCGCCAGCTCCTGCTCCAGCTCCGCCAGCTTCGCCCGCGCGGCGCCCACGTCCGAGGCCGCCTCCACCGCCGCCGCGGACGGGAGCGCCGCCTTGGGCTTCTCCGCCGCCTTCCCCTTCCCCTTCGGCTTGGGGCGCAGCGTGGGCAGCTGGGCCGGCGTCAGGCAGAAGAGCGCCTCGAACGCGGTCTTCGGCGGCACGCCCACCTGGGACTTGAGGAACTGCGCCACCTCGGTGGAGTCCTCGCTCACCAGCTCGAACTTGCCGGCGGCCTTGTCCAGCTTGTGCAGCCCGCCCGCGCCGCCCAGCTCGCGCAGGAGCCGGTACGTCTGCGAGTCATTGCCCAGCAGCGTGAAGGCCGTCTTCCCCTTGGGGGCACCCGGCGCCACGAAGGCCGCATCGCCGCCGCGCCCATCCGAGTGCAGGATGGCGCTGGCGAGCGCGCACAGCGGCACGGCGGTGGCCGTGGGCGGCTTGAGCAGCCAGTAGCCTGGCTTGAGGGGGATCCGACTGCTGGCGGAGAACCCGCGAACTCCCTGCGCCGCGATCTCGACGAGGATCATGCCGGGCCGAAAGTGTAGCCCGGTGATTCGCGCGCGTCAGATCCGCGCCCGCGTCAGATGCACGCGGGCGAACGCCTACCTTAGGCGCCGAAGCTACTTCTTCTTCTTGGCCTTCTCGGCGTCGTGCTCGGCCTTGAGGGCGGCCTTCGCGGCGGCCTTCGCGGCCTTGTCCTTCGCGGCCTGCTCCGGATCCACGGCGGCCACGGGCGCGGCGGCCTCGGCCTCGAGATCATCCTGCGACTCGACGCGGGACGCCTTCCCCTTCAGGTTGCGCAGGTAGAAGAGGCGGCTGCGGTGCACGTTGCCGTGCGTGAGGACCTCGAGCTTCTCGTAGCGGGGGCTGTGGAGCGGGAAGATGCGCTCCACGCCGACGCCGTAGGAGACCTTGCGCACGGTGAACGTGGCGCTGTTGTGGCCCTTGGTCTTGCGGATCACCACGCCCTCGAAGGGCTGCGTGCGCTCCTTCTCGCCCTCCTTCACCTTCCAGTGGACGCGGACGGTGTCGCCCGTCTTGAAAGGGGTGAGGTCCTTGCGCAAGTGCTTGGACTCGACGAACTCGATGGCGCTGCGGCGCATGACGGTAACTCCGTGAATCTCGGGGCTGAATTGGGGTCGCCCTGAAAGAGCGGGGGTTCCTACCAGAGTGGGCCCGGTCGTACAAGTACGCGTTCTCTAGAGCTCCTCTTCGGGCTTCTCCAGGAGCTTCAGGTCCGCCTTGCTCAAGGTGAGCCGGGCGAAGAGATCCGGCCGCCGCTCCCGGGTGAGCCGCAGCGCGTGCCAGCGGCGCCACCGGGCGATCCGGGCGTGATCTCCGGACTGCAGCACGGCTGGTACCTCGGCGCCTCGGAAGGCGGGCGGCCGGGTGTACTGGGGGTGCTCGAGCAGCCCCTCTTCAAAGCTCTCGGTCTCGGCGGAGCTGGCGTTCCCCAGCACCCCGGGGATGAGCCGGGCGGCCGCGTCCACCACCGCCAGCGCCGCCAGCTCGCCGCCGGTGAGGACGAAGTCCCCCACGCTCAGCTCCCCGTCCACGTGCGCGAGCACCCGCTCGTCCACCCCTTCGTAGCGGCCGCAGATCAGCACCAGGCCGCCCTCGTGCGCAGCCAGCGCGCGCACGCGCTCCTGGGTCAACGTGGGGCCCCGAGGGGACATCAAGAACACCCGCGCCCCGGGCAGCCGCGCCTTGGCGTCTTCAATCGCCCCCACCAGCGGCTCCACCTTCATCACCATGCCGGCGCCGCCGCCGTAGGGCGTGTCGTCCGTCACGCGGTGCTTGCCGGGGGCGAAGTCGCGGATGTCCACCACCCCCACGCGCAAGAGCCCCTTCTCCTGCGCCTTGCCGAGGATGCTCTCGCAGACGTAGCCCCGGATCATCCCGGGGAAGAGCGTGAGGATCTCCACCGCGAGCGGCATCGGCAGGGCTACTCCGCCTCGTCGAGCACGGGCGGGACGATGGTGATCTCCCCCGCGGCGAGGTCCACCTCGGGCACGAACTCCTCGGCGAAGGGGACCACCAGCTCGCCGCGCTCCCCGCCGCGGATGACCAGGTTGGGCACTGGACCGGTGTTCCAGATCTCCGCCACCTTCCCCAGCGGCGCGCCGTCCCGGGAGATCGCAGTCAGCCCCACCAGGTCCCCCTGGAAGAACTCGCCGTCCTCGGGCGCGGAGAGCGCCTCGCGGGCGACGAGCACGGTGGAGCCCACCAGCCGCTCGGCCTCGGAGCGCCGCTCCACGCCTTCGAAGGCCACCAGGAGGTCCTTCCCGGTGGCGCGGATGGAGTCCACCGTCAGGTCCAGCTCGGACTGATCCTTGAGGCGCAGCCGCACGCCCTCCACCTCGAAGAGCGCCTCGGAGGCAGGGTCGAACGTCTTGACGCCGACCTCGCCGTCCAGCCCGTGCGCGCGGGCCACGTAGCCCACTTCCAGGTACGCCGGCGGCGGGGACATCAAGCCCTCAGCTGCCGGTCTCGGGCGCCGGCACCGGCGCCGCGACCGCTGCAGGCGCGGCGGCGTTGCGGCGATCGTCGAGGATCTCCAGCCGCACTTTCGCGCCCTTCTTCTGCGCCGCCGCCGCGAGCAGCGTGCGCATGGCGTTGACGGTCCGCCCGTCTCGGCCAATCACCTTGCCCACGTCCTCCGCGGCGACCTTGAGCTCGTACGTCTTGCCGCCGTCCGCGTCGAAAGAACGGAGCTCCACCTGGTCGGGCCTGTCGACCAGGGCCTTCGCGATGTACGTGAGCAGCCCTTCCATCGGAAGAGCGCGCCTTAGGCCTTGGCGGTCGGCGTCTTCTGGGCCCGCTTGATCAGGCCGGCCACGGTCTCGGAGGGGGTGGCGCCGGACTTGATCCAGTGCTGCAGCCGCTCCTCGTTGATCTCGAACTTCGGGGGCTCGAGGTTCGGGTCGTACGCGCCGATCGCCTCGATGAACTTGCCGTCCCGCGGGTTGCGCGAGTCGGTGGCGACCACGTGGTAGTACGGCTTCTTCTTGGCACCAGCGCGGGAGAGACGAAGAACGACGGCCATGGAGTGACTCCGTTGAGAGGGCGGGCCTTCTACGTCGTCCGCCACAGGATTGTCAAGTAACCGCGCAGGCTTAACCGAACAGCTTCTCCCCGCGTGGCTCGCCTTCCCGGTTGGCGAGCTGCCCGCAGGCCGCGGCGATGTCCCGCCCGCGGTTCTTCCGGATGAAGGCGGCGATGTTCCCCTGGGCCAGAAGCTCGCGGAACTGCTCGGCCCGCGGGTCCTGGGTGGTGGCGAAGCCCAGGCCCGGGTTCTCGTTGTAGGGGATCAAGTTCACCTTCACCGGGATCCCCTGGAGCAGCTCGATCAGCCGGTGGGCGTCCGCGTCCGCGTCGTTCACGCCGCGCATCAGGACGTACTCGAAGGTGATCCGCCGCCCCTGCCGCAGCGGGAAGCTCCGGCAGGCCTCGAGCAGCGCCGCGATGTTCCACTTGCGGTTGATCGGCATCAGCTTGTCCCGCTGCTCGTCGCAGCTGGCGTTGAGCGAGATCGCGAGCTTCACTTCGGTCTCCGCGCCGAAGCGGGCGATCATCGGCACCAGCCCCACCGTGGAGACGGTGATGTGGCGGTGCGAGAAGTTCGGCCCGTCCTCGGACTGGAGGATCTGCAGGGACGTCTTGAGGTTCTCGAAGTTGTGGAGCGGCTCGCCCATCCCCATGAAGACGAGGTTGGTGATCGGCCGCTGGGTGGGCGTCTTCTCCCGCGCCACCAGCTCCGCGTTCACCGCGTGCACCTGCCAGACGATCTCCGCGGGCGTGAGGTTGCGTAAGAGCCCGAGCGTGGCGGTCATGCAGAACGTGCAGCCCATGGCGCAGCCGGCCTGCGTGGAGACGCACAGCGTGCGGCGATCCTCGGACGGCATGTACACGGACTCGATCAGCTTCCCGTCCCGCGTCTTGAAGCGGTACTTGATCGTCCCGTCCGTGGAGCGCTGCTCGAGATCCTTGGTGAGCGGCGCGAGCGTGGCCAGCTCCTTGAGCCGCTCGCGCGTGCCCTTGGAGAGGTCCGTCATCTGCTCGAAGTCCGTGGCGTAGCGCTGGTGGATCCACCGGTAGAGCTGCTTGGCGCGGAACGCCTTCTCGCCCAGCTGCTCGGTCACGAAGCGGGTCAGCGCGTCGAGCGGGAGGCTGGTCAGCTCGACCGGCGGTCGAACCGTGGCGGCAGGGGCGGAGGTCATACGCAGGAGATAAAAAAAACGCGCGGCGGGGTGGGACGCTTCCCACACCCTACCGCGCGAAGTCAAAACGCTTCGAACGCTGGCTCGTCGCTCCTGAGAGTCAGCGAAGCGCGAGGTCGAAGCGCCAGAGCAGGTGCCCTGGCGCTTCGACTTCGGCGTTCCGGTTCAGGTGGATGACCGACATATGGCGCGTAGCGTCACTCGGTCGGGATCGGCTGGGGACCGGGAATGATCCCAGCAATATCCGGATCCTCGTCACCCGGCTGGCGCGGCCCGCGCGCGTCCTTCTCGCGCTTGCGCTCGGCCTTCCGGGCTTCCTTCTCCTGCTGGTGCTGCGCTCGCGCCTGTTCCTTCTGGCGCTTGGTGCTTTTTCCGAACATGCGGCCCTCGCAAGTTGAGGCCCCACCCTAGCTTGGGGCGATACCGCGGGAAACTTCTAACAGCGCAAAAGGATTCCGTTCAAATCCTTCCCGCGCAGTGGGCCGGGAACGTGGCGCCCTGCGGACATCCCTACCTGATCAGACAACCCCCTACCGTCCGGTCCGCCGCAGAGCGCCCCGCCAGGCGGGCAGCGCCGCGGCCGCGAGCACGACGAGCGCCCAGGGCAACAGCCGCCAACGCCAGGCGAAGGGGGGCGGGACGACGAACAGCGAGGGATCCTCGCGCGCCAGCCCCACCGCGTCCCCGTCCGGCGAGCCGGCGATCGCGCAGAACGCCGCGCAGAGGGCGAAGAGGCAGCTGGCCGCCTGCCATTGAAAGAGGGGCGCTGGAACCGGCTCGCCCCGCCGCGCGAGGCGCGCGTGGTTGAGCGCGAGCAGCACCAGCGGAACCAGCAGCGCGGCGGCGAGCGCGAAGTGGCTCAGCCAGACCAGCCGCCCCTCCACCAAGAGCAGCGTCTCGCGCTTCTTCAGCCAGAAACTGACGAGCGCCGCCCACGCCATGAGCGTGACGGCGCTCGCGAGGAAGAGCCGCGGCGCGGGCAGGCGCCGCAGCCAGGCGACTAGCGCTTCCACTCGTACTTCTGGATCTCGGTCTCGCGGAAGAAGTACGCGATCTCGATCTTCGCGTTCTCCGGGCTGTCCGAGCCGTGCACGGTGTTCTTCTCCACGTTGGTGGCGAAGTCCTTGCGGATCGTGCCGGGGGCGGCGTTGGCCGGGTTGGTGGCGCCCATGATCTCCCGGTTCTTGGCCACGGCGCCCTCGCCCTCGAGCACCATCAGCACCACCGGACCCTGGGTCATGAAGGTCACCAGGTCCTTGAAGAACGGGCGCGCCGCGTGGACCGCGTAGAAACCTTCAGCCTCCTTCTGGGAGAGCCACTGCAGCCGCAGGGCAACGGGCTTGAGCCCCTTCTCCTCGAAGCGGGAGATGATCTTGCCGATCACGCCCTTCTCCAGGGCGTCCGGCTTGAGAATCGACAGCGTGCGCTCGATGGCCATGTGCGTGGTGCTCCTGATCCTACGAAGTTAAGTTGGCTACTTCGCCTTCTTGACGGGACCGCGCTTGAGCGCGGCTTGCAGGGTGGTGCCCAGCTCCGTCGGCGAGGGCGCCATTAGCACGCCCGCGGCCTCCATGGCCTTGATCTTCTCGGCGGCCGTTCCCTTCCCGCCAGCGATGATCGCGCCGGCGTGGCCCATGCGCTTGCCCGGGGGCGCGCTGGCCCCGGCGATGAAGCCCGCCATCGGCTTGGTGAACTCGCGTGCCACGTACTCGGCGGCCTGCTCCTCGGCGCTGCCGCCGATCTCGCCGATCATGATCACCGCCTCGGTCTCCGGGTCCGCGTTGAAGAGCTTCAGGCAGTCCACGAAGTCCGTGCCGTTCACCGGATCCCCGCCGATGCCCACCGCGGTGGACTGGCCGAGCCCCAGCTGCGTGAGCTGGTAGACGGCTTCATAGGTCAGCGTGCCGGAGCGCGAGACCACGCCGATCCGGCCGGGCTTGTGGATGTGGCCCGGCATGATCCCGATCTTGCACTTGGCGCCGGGGGTGATCACCCCGGGGCAGTTGGGGCCGATCAGCCGCACGCCGGGCTTGCTCTGCAGGTAGCGCTTCACCTTCACCATGTCGAGGACGGGGATCCCCTCCGTGATGCAGATGATGAGCGGCACGCCCGCGTCCGCCGCCTCCAGGATCGAGTCCGCGGCGTACGGCGGCGGGACGTAGATCACGCTCGCGTTGGCGCCGGTCTCCTTCACCGCGTCCTCCACGGTGTTGAAGATGGGGACGGTGCCCTCGAACTTCTGGCCGCCCTTCCCCGGCGTCACCCCGGCCACCATTTGCGTGCCGTACTCCATGCACTGCTTGGCGTGAAACGCGCCGGTCGACCCGGTGATGCCCTGGCAGAGCACGCGGGTGTTCTTGTCGACGAGGATGCTCATCTGGCTTTCGCCTCCGTGAAGTCCATCTCGATCACCTGGCGGGAGATCCCAACCGGGCCGGCGTACTTCCAGCTCCGCGTCCCGCCGCAGCCGCTGCCGCAGTCGCGGCTGGCCGTGTACTCGAACTCAATCTGCGCCGACGCCGCCCCGCCCTTGTTCACCTGCACGTACCGCTCGGCCACCCCGCCGTCCGGGACCGCGCGCGTCAGCTGCGCGTCCGGGATCCCCCGCTCGTTCCCCAGGCCGCGGGCGCGGGACACCCTGTACTCCCACTCCACGTGGCCCTTCCCCTCCAGCGCGAGCGCGGTGCCGTCCGTGCTCGCCTCCACCTTGGCCGTCCCCCCGTCCAGCGGCGTGATGGACGACTCCGCGGCGGAAGACGCGCCGTCCCCGATCCAGGGGAAGAGCACCCGCGTCACCACGCCCTGCTCCGCGGTGAACGCCACGCGGTAGGTGAGCTGAGCCTCGTCCGGCTGCTGAGGCGTCTGACCGCACGCCCAGAGGAGCCCCGCGCCGACCGCGGACGCTGTGAGGAGCCGCTTCACTTCGCCGCCGCGACTGCCTTCTCCGCCGCCTGGCGCAGGTTGTCGGCGGGGATGATCGGCAGGCCGGAGTTGCGGAGGATCTCCTTGCCCTTGTCCACGTTGGTCCCCTCCAGCCGGACCACCAGCGGGACCTTGAGCTGGACCTCGCGCGCCGCCGCCACCACGCCCTCGGCGATCACGTCGCACTTCATGATCCCGCCGAAGATGTTCACGAGGATCGCCTTCACCTCGGGGTCCTTGAGGATCAGCTTGAACGCGTTGGTGACCTTCTCCCGGGAGGCGCCGCCGCCCACGTCCAGGAAGTTCGCCGGCGAGCCGCCCACCAGCTTGATCGTGTCCATGGTGGCCATGGCCAGACCGGCGCCGTTCACCATGCAGCCGATGTTGCCGTCCAGCGAGATGTACGCGAGGTCGTACTCCTTCGCGGCGGACTCGGTGGGATCCTCTTCGTCCCGGTCCCGGTACTCGAGGATGTCCTTGTGCCGGAAGAGCGCGTTCTCGTCGAAGTTCATCTTCGAGTCGAGCGCCACCACCGAGCCGTCCTTGAGGATGACGACCGGGTTGATCTCCGCGAGCGAAGCGTCCGTCTCCACGTAGGCGCGGTAGAGCGCGCGGCAGAAGAAGACGAACTTGTTCACCGTCTCCCCGGTGAGCCCCAGGCCGTAGGCCAGCTTGCGCCCCTGGAAGTCGAGGAAGCCCACCGCCGGATCCACGGACTCGCGGAGGATCTTCTCCGGGCTCTCGTGGGCGACCTTTTCGATCTCCACGCCGCCCTCTCTGGACGCCATGAAGGTCACGCGCGAGGTGACGCGATCCAGGGTGATCCCCAGATAGAGCTCCTGGGCGATGTCCAGCCCCTCCTCCACGTAGAGCTTGTGGACCTCCTGCCCCTCCGGCCCGGTCTGGACCGTCTTGAGCATCATCCCGAGCATCTGCTTGGCGAGCGCCTTGGCCTCGGCCGGCGAGTGCGCCAGCTTCACGCCGCCGCCCTTGCCGCGGCCGCCGGCGTGGATCTGCGCCTTCACCACGACGACCTTGGTGCCCAGGTCCTTGGCAGCGCGCTCCGCCGCGTCCGGGCTCATCGCGAGGATGCCGCGCGGGACGGGGACGCCGTACTTCCGGAAGATCTCTTTGCCCTGATACTCGTGGATTTTCATCGCCGCTCCCTCTAACGCGAATCCGGGTTTCCGACCAGCCCAACTTGGGGATGATGGCGGCGATGAACGCGCGCGAAGGAGAGCTGGCGCTGGCCAACCGCGGCTTCGCCCGGTCGGTGATCGCTGGGCTGGTGGTGCTCGGGGCGATCGCCGTGATCGGCCCTCTGGTCTCCTACCGCAGCGACGTGGCGGTGAGCCGCTCCCAGTTCCTCCACCGGATCTCCCGCGAGGCCGCCGTGTACGGGGAGTCCCTCTGGCTTCACTTCCAGATCCTCGAGGCCGAGCTGGAGCGCGTGGCCCAGCGCCCCGAGGTGGACTTCAAGGACAACTCCGTGCTGCCGGAGATGCGGCTGCTCCAGCTCACCCACCACGACTCGTCGCTCTTCTCCGGGGTGGCGCTGATCGACACCGCGGGCAAGCCGGTCTGGTCCGAGCCGCCCAACGTGCTGGACGAGGTGCGCAACCTCGAGGCACAGGCCTGGTTCCAGAGCGTGATCGCCCGGGGCGGGCCCGCGATTGACGCGCTCGCGGGGCGGCCGGGGATCTTCGCGGTGGCGGTGCCGGTGCTGCGGAGCGCCCACAACACCGGCGTGCTGGTGGGCCTGATTGACGGCTCCAGCCCGCTCGTCCCCGGCGGGCTCCAGAGCGGCGAACAGCTCCTGGTGGTGGGCGCGCGCGGAGAGGTGCTCTTCCCGCAGGAGCCGCCGCCCTGGGCGCGCAGCCAGGACTTCCAGGCGCTGGACAAGGCGAGCCCGGAGGGCACCGAGTGGCTGATCGATGGCCGCAGCTACCTCGCCACGGCCACGCGCGTGGGGAGCAGCTCGCTCAAGGTGCTCCTGCTCGCGGACGAGGAGCTCGCCGCCGCGCCCGTGCGCTCCCGCCTGCTCCTGCAGCTGCTCTTCATCGCCTTCCTCCAGCTGGGGACGATCGTCCTCTTCTCGCTCTACCTGCGGCGGACCTACCGGAGCTTCCTCGCGGTGGAGGCGCGCGCGGCGGAGCAGGAGAAGATGGCGGCGCTGGGAGCCGCGGCGTCGCTCATCGCCCACGAGGTGAAGAACTCGCTCAACGGCCTCTCCGCGGCCACCTCTCTGCTCCCTTCCGGCGACGACGTCCCCGCCCGGGCCATCCGGGGCCAGGTGAACCGCCTGGCCCACCTGGCCTCCTCCCTGCTCTCCTTCGGCAAGCCGGCCGGGCCACAGCTCTCGCGGATCCGGCTGGATCAGGTCTGCCGCGAGGCGGTGGCCGGGCTCTCGGTCCTCCCGGAGGCGGAGGACGTGGCGGTCAGCACCCAGCTCGAGGAGGCGCTGGAGGTGGAAGGGGATCCCCTCCTCTTGATCACCGCGATCGACAACCTGGTCCGCAACGCGATCGAGGCGGCGGTGGCCGCCAAGGACCTTGGGCACATTACCGAGCCCGAGGTGAGGGTGGCGCTGCGGCGGGAGGGCGCCGTGGCGGTGCTGGACGTGGAGGACAACGCGGGCGGCCCACCCGCTGGGTTCGAGGAGCGGCTGTTCGTCCCCTTCGCCACCTCCAAGCCCAAGGGCATCGGCCTGGGGCTGGCCATGGCGCGGCGCGCGGTGGAGCAGCAGGGCGGCTCGCTCACGTTCAGCCGCATGGACGGCGGCAGCCGGTTCACCCTGCGCCTTCGAACGGCGGGCTGACCGGGGCAAAAGGCGGCGGCCTCCGTTCACCCCGAGCGAAGTCGAGGGGCGCCCATCCCCTGGAGCTTCCGGTAAGGATCTCCCTTCATGCCGGCCAACCAGCTCGCCACGCTCGTGGTGGACGACGATCGCAGCTTCTCCTCGGTGGTGGCCGCCGCGCTCGGGCGTGAAGGCTTCCCGGTCACCATCGCCCACTCGCTGCACGAGGCGCGCGCCCGGATCGAAAAAGGCACCTACGAGCTGGTCCTGCTCGACCGCCGCCTCCCGGATGGCGACGGCCTGAGCTTCCTGCCGGAGCTGAAGGCCGCGCTGCCCGCCTCGCAGGTGGTGATGGTCACCGCGCACGGCGACATCGCCAGCGCGGTGGACGCGATCCGCGCCGGCGCCGCGGACTACGTGGCCAAGCCGATCGAGCTGTCGGATCTGGTGATGAAGGCGCGCCGGGCGGTGGACGCCATCCGCCTGAAGGACCGGCTGGACCGCGTGGAGGCGGAGCTCTCCGGCCGGCGCCGGCTCACCCCGCCGGCCTCCGCGGCCATGAAGCAGGTGCTGGAGACGCTCGAGCGCGTGGCGGCGGTGCCCCGGAGCCCGGTGCTGCTGCTGGGCGAGACCGGCGTGGGCAAGGAGGTGCTCGCCTGGCACGTCCATGCGAAGGGCGCGGGCCCCACGGCGCCCTTCGTCCACGTCAACTGCGCTGCCCTGCCGGAGACGACGGCGGAGAGCGAGCTGTTCGGCAACGAGCGCGGCGCCTTCACCGACGCGCGCGCCACCCGCCGCGGGCTGGTAGAGGTGGCCAGCGGCGGGACGCTCTTCCTGGATGAGGTGGGCGAGCTCTCCGCGGCGGTGCAGGCGAAGCTGCTCACCTTCCTGGACTCCGGCGCTTTCAGGCGGCTGGGCGGGACCGCCGAGCTGGGCAGCACCGCGCGAATCGTGGCCGCCACCAACCGCAACCTGGAGGCGGACATCAAGGCCGGCACCTTCCGGGAGGATCTCTGGTTCCGCCTCTCCGTGTTCGCCCTGCGCGTCCCGCCGCTGCGCGAGCGGCGGGAGGATCTCCAGGCGCTGGCCCAGGGGATCGTCGAGGAGATCCGCGTCAAGCTCGGGCGCAAGAGCGCCTACCTCGGGGAGCGGGCGTGGGCGCGGCTGGCCGCGTACGCCTTCCCCGGCAACGTGCGCGAGCTGCGCAACATCCTCGAGCGCGCGCTGGTGCTCGAGCCCGGCCCCGAGCTGACCCTGGAGCTGCTCTCGGCCGCACCCACGGCCTCTGCCGCTCCCGGCCCGCGCTTCGTGCTCGAGGGGGCACCCGTGACGGCGGAGGAGCTGGACCGCCGCTACGCGCGCTGGGTGCTCGAGCAGCTGGAGGGCCGGCGCATGGACGCGGCGAAGACGCTCGGGCTCTCCTACCCCACCTTCCTCAAGCGGCTCGGGGAGTGACGGTCCCCACACGACTTCAAAGTTCTTTCAGCCGCCGCGCGGCGGGCTGAAAGATTCTTGAAGCGCGCGTGTGCGCACGCAGGCGAGGGACCTGGAGCTTTCGGGCGTTTCGCCGCGGCACGTCACGTGCTCCAGACGCCGGCCGGAGGGTCCATCCTTGCTCCGGCTTCTCACCTCGCTCGCGCTCCTCGCGGTTCCCCCACCAGCGGCCGAAGTCGTACCGCTCAAGCTCTCCGAGCTGCCGGACGACGCCGGGCTCGCCGCGCTGGTGTGGCAGCGCTCCCCTGAGCTCGCGCTCGAGCGCGGCCGGGTGGAGAGCGCGCGGGCGGAGCACCAGCGCACGCTGCTCTTGCCCAACCCCTCGTTGGATCTCTCCTGGAACACGATCCCGGTGGGGCCCACCAACCCCGAGGGGCTCTCGCCGCTGAGCGAGGTCCCCAACTACGCGTTCACGCTCTCCGCCCCGCTGGAGCTGGGCAAGCGCGGGCCGAGACAGGAGGCCGCGCGCCAGGCGGCCGCGGCCCAGGCGCTGGAGGCGGTGGGCCAGCTGCGCGACCAGACCTTCGATCTCCTGGATCGGATCTCCGAGATCGCCGCGGATGAGCTGCGGATCTCCGCGCTCGAAGCGCTGCGCGCGGACGCGGCGCGGCTGCGGGAGATCCAGCGGGCGCGCGCCCAGAAGGGCGATGCCTCCGAGCTCGACGCGGACCGCGCGCTGCTGGAAGAGGAGAAGCTGGCGTCCTCTCTGGGGGAGCAGCGCGAGAAGCTCGCCGCCGACCTGCGCGCCTGCGGCCAGGCCATCGGCGGGCGCTGCGAGCCGTTCGGGGACGCGCGGCTGGCAGAGGCCTTCCTGGAGCGCCGGCCGCCCGGCAGCGAGTCGCCCGAGCAGCGGCCGGACGTGGCCGCGCTCCGGGCGCAGCAGGCCTCCGCCGAGGCCAGCCTCACGCTCGCGCACCGGCGCTGGCTGCCGGATCCCTCGGTGCGGGTCGGCTACGTGCGAGATCAGTTCGTCATCTCCGGGAACCAGCCGAACAGCGTGATGGTGGGGCTGAGCGTCCCCCTCCCCTTCTTCGAGCACGGCCAGGCGGACGCGCGCGCCGCCCAGGCCCAGATCACCAGCGCGAGCGAGGCGCGGGCGCTGCTGCTCGCACGGGCCTCGCGGGAGCTGGAGGGGCTCGCCGAGCAGACCGCGGCCACCGAGCGGCGCCGGGCCCAGCTGCGAGAGAAGACGCTGCCCCTGGCCAAGGCGCTCACCGAGCGGCTCGAGGCGGCCGTCCAGCGCGGCGCCGCTCCGGTGCAGGAGCTGCTGCTCACCCGCCGCACCTACGGCGAGCTGCTGCTGGACGCCAGCGAGCTGGAGCTCACCGCCTTCCGGCTGGCCAGCGCCCGGCGCCGCGCCAGCGGCCACACCCCCGCCCTTCCCGACCCTTCCCTGGAGAACCCATGACCACCCCTGTCTCCCCTGAACCGAAGCCTCTTCCCGAGCCGGCGCCCGCGCTGGATACCGCGCTCGCCCAGGGGCGGGTGTCCCGTAACGGCCGCTGGGTGCTGGCGGCGATGATCGCGCTTGGCGGCGTGGGGCTCGCTGCCGCCGTGGGCGCGGCCCGGCGCGAGGTGAAGCCGGCCGAGCCAAAGCAGACGATCAGCGCCGATCCCCACGGCGTGACGCTCACGGAAGACGCGCCGCAGTGGAAGTACGTGGAGCTGGCCGTGGCCAAGGCCGAGCCCCCCCTCACACCGCTCCCCGCGCCGGCGCGCGTGGATCTGGACCCGCGGCGCACCGCCAACGTCGGCGCGCCGCTCGCCGGGCGCGTGGAGTCGGTGGGGGTCCGGCTGGGGGACGCGGTGAAGAAAGGGGATCGCCTCTTCTCCGTCCGCTCCGCCGCCTTCGCGGATCTGGATCGCGAGCTGGCCTCCGCCCGCGAAGAGGTGGCGGTGAAGGCCCGCCTCCACGAGCGCGCGCGGGAGCTGCTGGAGCTCAAGGCGACCTCGGAGAAGGAGGTCCTCGCCGCGGCCGCGGAGCGCACCGAGGCGGAGCTCGCGTTGAAGGCGGCCACCGCCAAGCGCCACAGCCTCTCCGTGGCCACCGGCGGGGACAACCTCTTCTGGGTGACCGCGCCGCGCGACGGGACGGTGGTGGAGGTGGACCTCTTCGGCAGCCAGGAGGTGGGCCCGGACCGGGAGAAGCCCCTGCTGCGCCTCTCCTCGCTGGACGAGGTGGTGGTGGTGGCGGACGTGCAGGAGGCGGACGCGGCGGATCTCCGGGACGGGATGGCGGTGCAGATCCTCCCGCAGCACGGCGGAGAGGCGGTGCCGGGCGCGGTGGAGCACGTCTCGCAGGTGGTGGACCCGGTGCGGCGCACGGTGGAGGTGCGGGTGCGCGCGCCGAACCCGAAGGGGACGCTGCGCCCCAACGCCTTCGTGCAGGTGGCGCTGCAGCCAGATCCGGAGAACAGCCGGGTGCGGGTGCCGGCAGAGGCAGTCGTCAGTGAGGGAAGCAGGTCGCTGGTCTTCATCGCCCGGGGGGGCGGCCGGCTGGAGAGCGTGCCGGTGGAGCTGGGGCGGCAGCGGGACGGCGAAGCGGAGATCCGCAGCGGGCTGACCGCTGGGACCCGCTTCGTCTCCCGCGGCGCACTGCTGCTGCTCAACCAGATCGATCTCGTGGAGTGAGCCGCCCATGTTCGAAAAGATCGTCAGCTTCTCGCTGAAGAACCGCGGCGCCGTCGTCTTCTTCACCCTGCTCGCCGCGGTGTGGGGCTACTTCTCCTTCCGCGACCTCACGGTGGAGGCGTTCCCGGATCCCACGGACACCCAGGTGAACGTGATCACCCTCTACGCGGGGCAGCCCTCCGAGGAGGTGGAGCGGCAGATCGGCCTGCCGCTGGAGCGCGCGCTCAACGGCACGCCCGGGCTGGCGCGGCTGCGCAACCTCTCCATGTTCGGCCTGTCCTTCGTGACGCTGACCTTCAACGACGGGGTGGACGGGCTGGCCGCCCGGCAACAGGTCCTCGAGCGGCTGCGCGAGGCGGAGCTGCCCGAAGGCGTCACCCCCGAGCTCGGGGCGTATGCCACACCCATCGGCGAGGTCTACCGCTACACGCTGGCGGGCGCGAAGGGCGATCCGATGAAGCTGCGGACGCTGCAGGAGTGGGTGGTGCGCCCGTTGATCATGCGCGTGAACGGCGTGGCGGACGTGGTCAGCTACGGCGGGCTGGTGCGGGAGATCCATGTCGAGCCGCGGCCGGCGCAGCTCGCGAGCTTCGGGCTGACGCTCCAGGACCTGGAGGATGCGATCAAGGAGGCGTCGCTGAACGCCAGCGGCGGCGTGCTGGAGCGGGGGGCGGAGCAGTTCGTCATCCGCAGTGAGGGGCTCTTCAAGCGGCTGGACGATCTCCGGGACGCCCACGTGGCCACCCACCAGGGCACTCCGGTCCTGCTGCGCAACGTGGCGGACGTGTCGGAAGGTTGGGCGCCGCGGCAGGGCGTGGTCAGCCGCGGCGATCAGCTGGACGCGGTGGAGGGGATCGTCCTCATGCGGCGCGGGGAGAATCCCTCCGTGGTGCTCGCGGCCCTGCGCGGCCAGCTGGAGGCGATCAACGCCCGCCTGGAGCCGGACGGCGCGAAGGTGGAGGCGTTCTACGACCGGACCGAGCTGGTCAACACCACGCTCGAGTCGGTGGGCCACAACCTGCTCGAGGGGGCGGTCCTGGTCACGCTCGTCCTCTTCGTCTTCCTGCTGGATCTGCGGGCGGCGCTCGTCGTCTCGGCGCTGATCCCACTCTCGCTGCTCACCTCGTTCATCTACCTCAAGCTGCGCGGGATGAGCGCCAACCTCCTGTCCATGGGCGCCGTGGACTTCGGGGTGATCGTGGACGGCGGCGTGGTGATCATCGAGTCCATCCTCACGCGGCTGTCGCACCACGACGCGCACGAGGCCTCGCTCACGGTGACCGAGCGGATCCGCCGGGCGACGACCGCGGTGGTGCGCCCCACCGTCTTCGCGCTGCTGATCATCATCGCGGCGTACCTGCCGATCTTCATGCTGCAGCGGGTGGAGGGGCGGATCTTCGCGCCCATGGCCAACACGGTGGTCAGCGCGCTCGGCGGCGCCCTGCTCTTCTCGGTCACGCTGGTGCCGGTGCTCGCCTCGTTCGTGTACCGGCGGCCGGTGCCCCACAAGGAGTCTCCGGTGCTGCGCTGGGCGGCGGCCGGCTACGAGCCGGTCTTGCGCTTCGCGCTGCGCCGGCCGGCGCTCGTCCTGGGCGTCGCCTGCGCGGCGCTGCTCGGGACGCTGGCGCTGGTCCCGCGCCTGGGCTCCGAGTTCCTCCCCGAGCTCAACGAGGGGGCGCTCTATATGACCTTCACGCTGCCTTCGAACATCTCGCTCACCCACGCGCGCAAGCTGGTCCCCAAGCTCAACAAGCTGATCAGCGCCCAGCCGCAGGTGGACGCGGTGCTCTCCCAGCTGGGCCGGCCGGAGGACGGCACGGACGCGACCCTCACCAACAACCTGGAGTTCTTCGTCCGCCTCAAGCCGCCGGACCAGTGGCCGAAGGAGACGCCCACGCTCTCGGACGTGATCGCCTCCCTGCAGCGCAGCATCGACGAGGTGCCGGGCCTGGAGGTGAACTTCTCCCAGCCGATCCGCGACAACGTGAACGAGAGCATCAGCGGTCAGTTTGGGCAGATCGCCGTCAAGCTCTACGGGGACGATCTGGTCGCGCTGCAGGAGGCGGCGGAGAAGGCGAAGAACGCGATCGCCAAGGTCCCGGGGGTGGCGGACCTGGGGATCGTCAAGAGCGGTGAGGTGCCGCAGTTGCAGGTCTCACCGGACCGGCTGGCGCTGGCCCGCTACGGGATGCACCTGGGCGAGTTCCAGCACGTCTTCCAGACCGCCGTGGGCGGGCGGCCGGTGAGCGAGTTCTGGGATGGCGAGCGGCGCTTCGACGTGGTGATGCGGCTGCCGCTCGAGTCCCGGGACGATCTGGAGAAGATCCGCAAGCTGCGCGTGCCGGTGGAGGGCGGCGTCACCGTGCCGCTCGAGTCCCTGGCTCAGGTGAGCACCGGCCTTGGGCGCGCGTCGATCAACCGCGAGAACGGCCGGCGCTACATCGGCATCCGGATGAACGTGCGCGGGCGCGATCTCGGCGGCTTCGTGAACGAGGCGCGCGAGCGGGTGGCCAGGGAAGCCCCGCTGGCGCCGGGCATGCAGATCGAGTGGGGCGGCGAGTTCGAGAACAAGGAGCGCGCCATGGCGCGGCTGCTCACGGTCGTCCCGGTGGCGCTGCTGCTCACCTTGCTTCTGCTCTTCAAGGCGTTCGAGTCGTTCGGGCGCGCGGTGGTGACGCTGCTCAACGTTCCGTTTGCCTTGATGGGCGGCGTGCTCGGCCTGGCGCTGGCGGGAATGCCGATCTCCGTGGCCGCGGCGGTGGGCTTCATCGCGCTGATCGGCCAGGCCGCGCTCAACGGCGTGCTGGTCACCTCCGCGATCGCCGAGCGGCGCAGCGGCGGCATGCCGCTGGATCAGGCGATCCTGAGCGGGTGCCGGGACCGGCTGCGGCCGGTGCTGATGACCGCCGCGCTGGCAGCGCTCGGCCTCGTGCCGGCGGCCATGAGCCGGGCAATCGGCTCGGAGACGCAGCGCCCGCTGGCGGTGGTGATCGTCTTCGGCACCCTCTCCGCCTGCAGCCTCACCATGGTGCTGCTGCCAGTCATGTACCGGTTCTACGCGGCCTTCCTGGAGCGGCTGGTGCCGGTGAAGACCGCCAGGCACGGGCAGCGCCCGCCGGCAGCCAGCCACGGCTGACGGAAATGGGGACAGGCTACTTTTCCGGGCGGAAATGGGGACAGGCTACTTTTCCGGGCGGAAATGGGGACAGGCTGCCTTTCCACCGTCCCTTCCTGGTAAGCGCACGGGGTTTCGCTGGGTTGGGTGGCTGAATCACCACCTGCCGGGGTCGGCGAGTGGGCCGAAGCCCTCAGGACCGCGGGCAGGGAGGCTCGGTCGAGGGCGCGCTCCAGACGGTGGTTGGCCGGGAAAAAGTAGCCTGTCCCCATTTCCGGCTCGAAAAGTAGCCTGTCCCCATTTCCGGGCGGCTAGATCCAGCGTCCATGCGGCTCTCCACGCTCCGGCTCGGAACCGGCACCCACGCCACGGCGCTCCTGCACGGCTTTCTCGGCAGCGGGAAGAACCTCCGCACCCTGGCGCAGCGCTGGTCCGAGGCCGACCCGAGCCGGATCTTCCTGCTCCCCGATCTCCGCGGCCACGGCACCTCTCCTGCCCTGGCCCCCACCACCGACCTCTCGGAGATGGCCAAGGACGTGCTCGAGACCGCCTCCGCCGAGGGACTGACCGGACCGCTCACCCTCGTGGGGCACTCACTTGGCGGGCGCGTGGCGCTCGCCGCGGCGCGCATGCAGCCGCAGGCGCTGGACGCCGTGGCCCTGCTCGACATCAGCCCCAGCGCCATTGCCTCCGAGCAGTCCGAGAGCGGCGCGGTGCTCGGGCGACTGCTGCGCGCCCCCGCGCAGGCCAAGGATCGCCGCGAGATGCGGGCCTGGCTCATGGGAGAGCGGCTCTCCGGCCCGCTCGCGGACTGGTTGGTGATGAACCTCACCGAGCGAGAAGGCGGCGTGGCCTGGCGCTTCGATCGCGAGGCGCTCCGCCAGCTCCACGAGCGCGTCAACCGCGAGGACCTCTGGGACGCGGTGGAGGCCCGGGCGGTTCCGATCCGCTGCTTTCGCGGCGAGCGCTCCGGCTACGTCAGCGACGCGGACGCGGCGCGCCTGGAGCGCGCGGGCTGCCCGGTCACCACGCTCGCCGGCGCCGGCCACTACGTTCACGTGGACGCACTGGAGCCGCTGCTCTCCGGACTGTCGGCCTAGCCGCCGTCCCTTCCGCCCGCCTGGGCCTGCGCCCACAGCTTGAGCAGCTCCGCCTCGCGCTCGGGCGGTAGGAACGCCTTGGGCTTGGCGCGGCGCTCCTCGGGCAGGGACTTCCACCACGCCAGCGTGTCCTTCACCGTGTCCACCGGATCCCGGAAGCGGAGCCCAGCGCGGATCGCCTTGGCGCTGCTCATCCGGTGCATGCCCCCGTACTTTCCGGTGGGCGGGTTCCAGATCGGGATCGCGCCGTCCCCGTTCTCCTGCTGGGCCACGAGGAAGTCCGAGGGCACCCAGGTGAGCGGGGTCTTCTTCCCGGTCGCCTTGCGGCAGGCGTCAAACAGGCCGCCCATCGTCCAGGCGGTGCCCGGGCCGGCGGCGTTGAAGACGCCCATCGTCCCGTCCTCCACCACCCGCACCAACCACTCGGCCAGATCGCGCACGTCGATGATCTGCAGCGGATCCGCCGGGCTCCCCGGCGCCAGCATCGTCCCTCCCCGGTCGTAGCGGACCGGCCAGTAGGTGAACCGGTCCGAGCGATCTTCGCGCCCCACGATGTAGCCGGCCCGCACGCTGGTGGTCTTGCCCGGCATGGCCGCCTCGGCGGCGACCTCGCAGGCGCGCTTGAGGCCCCCGTAGTTCTCGAAGTCCTTGCCCATCTCCTCCACGTTCGGATCCGCGAGCGTGGCGGTGGGGGCGCTCTCGTCCATGTCCGGCACGTCGTACCGGGCGTACGCGGAGACGCTGGAGATGAAGACGTAGTGGCCCAGGCTCTTGGAGAGCAGCCCGGCCGAGGCCGAGACCATCCGCGGGTAGTACCCGGACGTGTCGATCGCCGCGTCGAACGCCTTGCCCTCCAGCGCGGCCAGCCCGGCTTCCTTCTTCGGGTCCCGGTCGCCCTGGAGGATCTCCACCCGCTCCTTCCCGCGGAAGAGCTCGGGGCGCGTCTTGCCGCGGTTGAAGAGCGTCAGCCGGTGCCCGCGCGCGAGCGCGGCGTTGACGATCGCCGGGCCGAGGAAGCCCGTGCCGCCGAGGATCAACAGGTGCTTGGCCTGCTTCGCCCTCCCCTTCGCGCCCGCGGGGCGAGCCAACAGCGAGGCAGAGGCGAGCAGGAGCGCGCGGCGCGAAGGGGTGAACATGCCCCAACGACACCCCGTGCCCCCGGCTTGTTGCAGCGGCCTCCTAGCCCGGACCGCTCGCGCCGTGCGTGGGCTCGTCGTCCTTGAAGAAGAGGTCCTTCACCACCTGCTTGGTGACCTCGCGGTTCATCGCCGCGATGGAGGTGGTGAGGGGGATCTCCTTCGGGCACACCTGGACGCAGTTCTGCGCCTTGCCGCAGTCCTGGATGCCGCCGTCCTCCATCAGCCCGTGGATCCGCTCACCGGCGTTGAGCTTGCCGGTCGGATGCATGTTGAAGAGCCGGGCCTGGCTGATCGCCGCGGCGCCGATGAAGTTGTTGTCCGGCTGGACCTGCGGGCAGGCCTCCAGGCAGGAGCCGCACGTCATGCACGTGGAGAGCACGTACATGGTGGCCTGATCCTTGGGCGACTGCCGCGGGCCGGGGCCGAGGTTGTGCGTGCCGTCCAGGTTGATCCAAGCCTTGACCTGCTTGAGCGCCTCGAACATCCGGCTGCGGTCCACCGCCAGATCCCGGGTGATCGGGAACTTCCGCATGGGCTCGAGCGTGATCGGCTGCTGGAGGTTGTGCACCAGCGAGGAGCACGCCATCCGCACCTTGCCGTTGATGTTGATGGCGCAGCTGCCGCAGACCTCCTCCAGGCAGCTCGAGTCCCAGACCACCGGCGTGGTCCTCTCCCCCGCCGCGTTCACCGGGTTGCGCTGGATCTGCATCAGGCACGAGATGACGTTCGCGCCCTTCACGTAGGGAACCTTGAACTCCTCCCAGCGCCCCTCGTGATCCGGCGACTCCTGGCGCCAGATCTTGAAGTGCACCGTCTGCTGAGAGGAAGCGGGGCTGTGCGGGTCCATGGTGGTGGTCCTTCCTCGTCAGGCGTACCAGCGCGGCTCGGGCTCGAGCACCGGCGTGGGGATGGGCTCGTAGGAGATCTTCGGACCTTCGGGCGAGTACTGGGCGATGGTGGTCTTCGCCCACTTCTCGTGGCGCGCCTTCCACAGGCGCATCCACTCCGCGTCCTCGCGGGGGTCCTTGGTCTTCGGCTCCGGCAGGGAGAACTCCGGCTTGTAGTGCGCGCCGCGGGACTCGTCCCGCATCAGCGCGCCCACGGTCATCACCTGCGCCAGCTCGAGCATGTTCCAGAGCTGGTTGAGGAACGACAGCGAGCGGTTGGAGTTGTTGCTGGTGTCGAGCACGTTGCAGCGCGCCCACCGCTCCTTGAACTCCTGGATCCGCGCCACCGTCTTCTTCAGCTTGTCGTTGTAGCGGACCACCGTGACGTTCTCGGTCATCACGTCCCCGAGCTCGCGGCTGATCTGGTACGGGTTCTCCGTCCCGCCCATCTTGCGCAGCTGCTCGAAGCGCTCCACCCAGTACTTCTTCGCGGACTCGAAGTGCTTGCCCGCGGTGGCGCTGGCCGAGGTGGCGTTGTTCTTCGCGTAGCTCACCATCGCCGGGCCGCCGATCATCCCCGCGTAGATGCAGGAGAGCAGCGAGTTGGCGCCGAGCCGGTTGCCGCCGTGGTAGGCGTGATCCGCCTCGCCGCCCGCGTAGAAGCCGGGGATGTTGGTGGCCTGGTTCTTCGGGCTGCCGGCGAGCGGCTCGTTGTTCGGGCCGGCCTCGAACTGCACGTACACGCCGCCCATGGAGTAGTGCATCCCCGGGAAGATGATCATCGGCGTGACCCGCGGGTCCTCGCCCACGAACTTCTCGTAGATCTCCATCACGCCCTTGATCTTGGCGTCCAGCACCTTGGCCGGGATGTGGGTGACGTCCAGGTAGACGCCGTCCTTCCCGCCCACGCCCAGCCCCAGATCGCGGCACACGTGGAAGATCTCGCGCGTGGCCACGTCCCGCGGGACCAGGTTCTTGTACTTGGGGTACTTCTCTTCCAGGAAGTACAGGCGCTCCGAGTCCGGGATCTCCTTCGGGCTGCGGGTGTCGCCCTTCTTCCTCGGCACCCAGACGCGGCCGCCCTCACCGCGCACGGACTCGCTCATCAGCCGCAGCTTGTCCTCGCCCGGGATGGAGGTGGGGTGCACCTGGATGAACTCGCCGTTCGCGTAGATCGCGCCTTCGATGTACGCGCGCCCCGCGGCAGTGCCGGTGTTGATCACCGAGTTGGTGGAGCGGCCGAAGACGATCCCGGGTCCGCCGGTGGCGAGCATCACCGCCTCGGCCGGGAAGGTGCGGATCTCCATGGTGCGCAGGTCGATGGCCACGCTGCCCACGCAGCGCCCGCCCTCGTCCTTCACCATCCCCAGCCACTCCCAGTACTCGTACTTGGTGACCTTGCCTTCGGCCTCGTAGCGGCGGACCTGCTCGTCCAGCGCGTAGAGCAGCTGCTGGCCGGTGGTGGCGCCGGCGAAGGCGGTGCGGTGGTGCAGCGTCCCGCCGAAGCGCCGGAAGTCGAGCAGCCCTTCGGGGGTGCGGTTGAAGGTCACCCCCATGCGGTCCAGCAGGTAGATGATCCCGGGCGCCGCGTAGCACATGCCCTTCACGGAGACCTGCTCCGCGAGGAAGTCGCCGCCGCGCAGCGTGTCCTTCACGTGGATGTCCGGGTGATCGCCCTCACCCTTGGTGTTGACCGCGCCGTTGATCCCGCCCTGCGCGCAGACCGAGTGCGAGCGCTTCACCGGGACGATCGACATGAGGTCGACGTGGTGACCCGCCTCCGCGAGCTTGATGACCGTCATCAGCCCCGCCAGCCCGCCACCCACCACCGTGAACCGAGGTGCTTCCGCCATGATGGAGATCCCTTGAAGAGGAACGCGTCAGAGGATGCCGCGCATCCGGAACAGCACGTTGAGCGTGGCCAGCGCGAGCACCGCGAACAGCGCCCATGAGATCGCCTGCACGCGCCGCTGCGCCACCCGCCCCACCGCCAGGCCCCAGGTCCAGCAGAAGCCGTTGAGGCCGTTGGTGAAGTGGAAGATCGTCAGCACCGTGCCCACCAGGTAGAGCCCGAACACCCAGCCGCCCGCCATCCAGGTGTCCGCGTAGGGCCCGGTCATGTACTTCGCGTTGCCCAGGTGGGCCGCCACGTCCCCGTAGGTGACCAGGTCCAGCTTGCCTTCCGTGACCGAGAAGTCCGTGAGGTGCTTGCCCAGCAGCGTGACGGCGAAGCGCAGCACGCCCACGTGCACCAGGATGTAGAGGAAGGCCACGTAGCCGCTCACGCGCTGGAACCAGTAGGCCCAGTTGGAGCCGTACGCGTAGCGGCTGGTGTTCGCGCGCCCCGTGGAGGCGATGTAGATGCCGTAGAGCGCGTGGAAGAGGATCGGCGCGATGATCCCCCCCAGCTCCAGCCCGTAGAAGTAGGCCCGGGGGAGCATCGTGTTCACGTGGTTGACCATCTCGTTGTAGGCCTCTTCGCCTCGCAACGCGGTCATGTTCTCGAACAGGTGGTAGCAGAGGAACGCGCCCACCGGCAGCACGCCGGAGAGCGAGTGCAGGCGCCGCAGGAGGAAAGATCGGTCGCGGGCCGCCTGGGGCGCGTGAGCCGTCAACGTCGCTTCAGCCATGCCACCTCTCCGAAGGAGCGCGGGAAAGGGTCGGGCCTATAACGCGCGGGGTTTTCAGAGCAAAGAACTGATTTCACTCTGGATTAGGGCCCCCCATTTTCGGCATTAGTGCTTGCACCACTGCGCGGCCGTGGCGGGCTGCGCGCCGAGCGCGATCCCCTGCCCCGCCGCGTTGTCCACGAAGCGCCGGCTGGTCGCGTTGAACTGGTTGGGCGCGGGCGAGGCGTTGGTGCGCGAGTCGATGCAGACGCCGTTGGGGCCGCCCACGGTGGCCGCCGGCCCATCCCGCGTGGGGTCCGCATGGCGCGAGTTCACCGGGGTGACGTCACACGAGGTGAGCTGGCCGCCGGTGACGTTGGCCTTGATCGTGGCCACGGTCCAGAAGTCGCCGGTCACCTCCTGCTCGCCCAGCGTCAGGCCCGTGCCACCCGTGCGCAGGACGGGGAACTGCGTGTCCCCGGTGGCCGGGTTGTAGCCGGCGGACAGCACGCGCCGGCCATTGCAGTACAGGTTCACGTGTGGCTTCGCGTTCAGGTTGGCGAATTTCTCGAAGAAGCCCACGCCCACGGCGAACGCGTCCCCGTTGTTGGGGTTGTCCAGGTTGATGTTCTCCGGGCCGCAGAAGCCAACCGCCTCCGGGTTCTGCTCGGTGCGCGAGCAGGTGATGTTGTCCTTGTCCAGCCGCGGGTTGGTGCACAGCTGGAACTGGTTGGTGCGCCGCTTGGAAGACCAGCCGATGCAGGCCGCATTCGGGGAGTTCGGGTAGCCCCAACCCGGCGGCACCGCGGAGGTGTCGCGGCAGCCGGACTCGTCCGTCCAGAAGCAGTCCTGGAAGGTATCCCCCACCACGCAGGTGTCGCTCCAGCCCTTGCTGGCGCAGCCCGTCCCCTGCAGCCGCGCCAAGTGCAGATCCACGTCGTTGCCGTTGGCCACGCCGCCCACCGTGTCCCAGCAGAGCTCGGCGCGGATGCCGCTCGCGCGCACCCCCACCTTCTGCGTGCAGGTGTAGGACTTTCCGTTGAGCGTGAGCTCGCCCTGGACGATGTAGTCGCCGGAGAGCCCGAACGCCGGGTACAGCTTCCCGCCCGCCACGCCGTCTCCGTAGGGCGCGCGGATCGCCGCGATCGGCGCCCCGGCGGTGGGGACGTACTTGCCGGCGGTCATGTCGAACTTCACCGCGGTGCGCGTGCCCTTGCGGGTCCCCAGCGTGCTGTTCGCCCGGTCGTAGAGCGCGAACGTGGGGAACGGCAGGACGTTGTCGCAGTCTCCGCCCACCACGGTCCACGTCCAGCCGGTGGCGAGCGGCCGCTTCGCGGGGTCCACGATCCACTGGGTGCCGTCGATCTCCGGGAGCGCGGTGGTGGACGGGTACGGCTTCATCTCGATCTCCGCGGTGGGGCACTTCACGTCCGCCATGCCGCACTGGCACCCGGAGATCTTGTTGTTCATCTCCAGGCCGTCACAGTCGAAGTCGCCCGGCTGGCACGCGTCGCTCCCGTAGGGGGGCGCGGCGCCGCGGCAGGTGCCGGTCCAGCTGGTGGACTCGAAGCCCGCGCAGTCCACCGTGCCCTTCGAGTTGGTGGTGCACCAGCCCACCGGCGCGCCGGTGGCCGCGCTCGCCTGCGTGGCCGGCACCAGGTAGCAGTCCTTCGTCTGCCCCAGCCCCGTGCACGCGCAGCCCTCGTCCACCAGGCCGTCGCAGTCGTCGTCGAAGCCGTTGCCGGAGGCGCCGTTGAGGCGCCCCGCCGGGACGCCCGCGCCGGTGAGGAAGGTGTCCACCGGCCCCGCGCACTCGCTGTCGTTCGTCGGAGCGCACCGGCGGGCCTGGGGCCCCGAGGTGGTGCTCGGCGCGCAGCCGCCATCGCCGAAGTCGATGGACGCGTCCGGCCGGATGAAGCCGCCGTCCGGCAGGAACTGCGAGGCGTCCTCACCCGTGCCCACGCTGCTGCTGCCGTCCAGGCCAGCGCCGCCGTCCATCTGGGTGTGGATGTCCACGGTGCCGCCGCAATTGCACGCGAGCGGGAACGCGGCGAGCCCAAGCAGGGCCACGGACAGCGCACGGGAGAGACGCGAAGGTCGGAGCAAAGGGGGTTCCTCCGTGAGGGCGCGCACCTTACGCGAGCCCACGGAGATTCTCGAACGCACCCCCGCCCCTGTCGCCACGGCAGCTCAACTGAGAGCTGCCGTTCACACTGTCAACCCGAAGGTGACGGTGTTCCCTCAGAGCTTCACGGAGTCCACGGTCTTCTTCACGGACTGGAAGCTCTTCTCCAGCTCGGCCTTCTCCTCGGGGCTCAGGTCCATCTCGAGGATCTTCTCCACGCCGCCCGCGCCGAGCTGAACGGGGACGCCCATGAAGTAGCCCTTGATCCCGTACTCGCCTTCCAGCAGCGCCGCGCCCGGGAGGATCCGCTTGCGGTCGAAGAGGTAGCTCTCCGCCATGGCAATGGCGCTCGCCGCCGGCGCGAAGTACGCCGAGCCGGTCTTGTAGAGCGCCACCAGTTCCGCGCCGCCCTCGCGGGTGCGCTTGACGATCGCGTCCAGCTTCTCCTTGGGCAGCAGCTTGGTGAGCGGCACGCCGCCCACGGTGACGTGGCGGATGATCGGGACCATGTCGTCCCCGTGGCCGCCGAGCACCAGCGCGTCAATGTCCCGGATGGAGCAGCCGAGCGCCTCGGCCACGAAGAACTTGAAGCGCGAGGTGTCCAGCACGCCCGCCATGCCCACCACCTGGCTCTTCTTGAAGCCGGTGATCTTGTGGAGCGCGAAGACCATCGCGTCCAGCGGGTTGGCGATGTTGATCACGAAGGCGTTGGGGCAGTGGGTTTTGATGTTCCCCGCCACGTCCCGCATGATCTTGAGGTTGATGTCGAGCAGGTCCTCGCGGCTCATGCCCGGCTTGCGCGGCACGCCGGCGGTGATGATCAGCACGTCCGAGCCGGCCACGTCCTTCCAGTCCGTGGTGCCGGTGACGCGGCAGTCGTAGCCATCCACCGCCGAGAGCTGGTTGATGTCCAGCGCCTTGCCCTTGACCATCCCCTCCGCCACCGGGATGTCGTAGAGCACCACGTCCCCGAGCCCCTTCTGGACCGCGAGGAGCGCGAGGTTGCCGCCGATCTGGCCGGCGCCGATGAGCCCAATCTTCTTCTTCGCCATGGTCCGTCTTCCTTTACATGTGCTTGATGATGGCCTGACCGAACTCGGAGCACTTCACCTCGGTCACCGCGCCGCCGCCGTCCGTCTTCATCAGGCGGGCGAAGTCGTAGGTCACCGTGCGCGCGCCGATCGCCTTGTCCATGCCGTTGATGATCAGGTCCGCGGCCTCGTTCCACCCCAGGTGCCGGAACATCATCTCGCCGGAGAGGATCACCGAGCCCGGGTTCACCTTGTCCTGGTCCGCGTACTTGGGCGCGGTGCCGTGGGTGGCCTCGAACACCGCGTGGCCGGTCACGTAGTTGATGTTGCCGCCCGGGGCGATGCCGATCCCGCCCACCTGCGCGGCGAGCGCGTCGGACAGGTAGTCGCCGTTGAGGTTGAGCGTGGCGATCACGTCGAACTCGTCCGGCCGCGTGAGCACCTGCTGCAGCGTGATGTCCGCGATGGAGTCCTTGATCAGCACCCGCCCCTTGGCGAGCGCCTCCTTCTGCTCCTTGTTCGCGGCGTCCTCGCCGGACTTGGCCTTGGTCGCCTCCCACTGATCCCAGGTGTAGACCTTGTCGCCGAACTCGCGGGCCGCCAGCTCGTAGCCCCACTTGCGGAAGGCGCCCTCGGTGAACTTCATGATGTTGCCCTTGTGGACGAAGTTCACGCTCTTGCGCTTGTGCTCCAGCGCATAGAGGATCGCCGCGCGGATCAGCCGCTCCGAGCCCTCCTTGGAGACCGGCTTGATGCCGATGCCGCAGTCCTTGGCGAACCGGATCTTCTTGAACTCCTTCGGGAACTCCTTCTCCAGGAGCGCCAGGAACTTCGCCGCCGGCTCGGTGCCGGCCTCGAACTCGATGCCGGCGTAGATGTCCTCCGTGTTCTCCCGGAAGATCACCATGTCCACCTTCTCCGGCGTCTTCACCGGCGAGGGCACGCCCTTGAAGTACCGGACCGGCCGCAGGCAGACGTAGAGATCGAGCAGCTGCCGGAGCGCCACGTTGAGCGAGCGGATGCCGCCGCCCACCGGCGTGGTGAGCGGGCCCTTGATCCCCACCAGATAGGTGCGGAACGCCTCCACGGTCTCGTCCGGCAGCCAGTTGTTGACCTGCTTGAAGCTCTTCTCTCCGGCGAGCACCTCGTACCAGGAGATCTTCCGCTTGCCGCGGTAGGCCTTCTCCACCGCGGCGTCGAACACCGCCACCGAGGCCTTCCAGATGTCCCGCCCGGTGCCGTCACCTTCGATGAAGGGGATGATCGGGTGATCGGGGACGGAGAGCTTGCCGCTCTTGAGCGTGATCTTTTCGCCGGACGGGGGCGCCATGAGTTGCTCCTTGAAGAAGGGTCGCGAGGCCGGCGGTTATAGGCACCGCGCCAAAACGCCTTCAAGGAGATTGGCTGTCGCTCAGTCCGGCAGCGACGAGAAGAAGGCCTGGAACGCCTTCGCCTCGCGGATGTCGTCGAAGTCGGCGTCCCGAGCGATCTTCTTCTTCAGGCCCGGCTGCGAGCGCAGCCGCTCCAGCGAGTCCACCGCGTCAGCGACCTTGCGCTGCCGGGCGTTGGCGCAGGCGGCGTTGTACCGCGCGGTGCTGTTCTCGCCGTCGAACTGCAGCGCGGTGAAGAAGTACGACTGCGCCTTGGCGAAATTTTTGTTCATGTGGTGGTCGTACCCGGCGGCGTTGAGCAGCTGCGCCCGCTGCTGGTTCAGCCGCTCGGTGGGCACCGCGAAGACCAGGTGCTGCGCGTTGTAGGCATCGTCCGTGGCGGCGAAGACGAAGACCGTCTTGTCCGCGACCTGGAACTCGTACTCAGGCAGAAACTGACAGACCGCGCCCACCGCGTCCGCGTCCCGGCAGGAGAGCCCCTTGGAGACCGGCTTCCAGCGCGAGGCGTTGCTCGGCGGCGCGGGGAGCGACGGGCGCGGCGCCCCCTTCTTCCCCACCGGAGCCGGCGTGGAGACCGCGAGCATGGGGCTGCGCTCGTAGGACCACTCCAGCGTGCTCGGCCGCGCGCCGATCGCCTGCACCGAGCGCTGCCGCTCGGCGAAGTGGATGAGGAACTCGCTGCCCAGCGTGGAGTACCGGAACTGGGTGCCGTAGCCGTAGGGATCCGCGCCGCCGCCGTGCACCAGCCGCCCGCAGTGATCCGCCTTCGAGCGGGCCAGCACGTCCGCCAGCCGGCGCCCTTCCCCCTTCGCGGTCTGCATCGTGGCCTGCGGCGGCGAGGCCTCCGGATCCTTGCTGGCGGTGAGATCCGCCTCCGGATCGAGCGCCCACTCGCCCGTCTTTAGATCCACCGTGACCCAGAGCCACTCGAAGACCTTGGTGAACGAGGTGCCGCGGGAGGACTCCGCGGACATCAGGAAGACGATCTTCTCTTCCGACGTACACAGCGGAGACAGCTGCATGCTCGAGTACTCGGAGTCAGGAGACGCGCGCGCGCCCACGCAGACGAGCAGTGAGGCAAAGAGCGGCAGTGCCGGGCGCATGGCGCGCATCTTACCTACACACCTGCCGGCACGCGCAGGGGCCCACACCGCTACCTGAGAACTCCAGTGGTCACCCGTCATGCGCCCACCCACACCGAGGTTGTGCGGCGGCCGCCTCCGCTATAGTGCTTTCTGCGATGGGACTGACCGAGCCGATCAACCCGCAGAGCGCACTCATCCGGTTGGACCAGAAGACTGGGACGCTGAGAGCGCGGCAGTACCAGCTCTCCGTGACCGCGGGGCCTGACGCCGGGAAGAGCGTTCCCATCAAGGGCACCTTGATCGTGGGGAGCCACCCCGAGGCGGGGCTCCCGCTCACCGATCCCACCGTCTCCCGGTACCACCTGGAGCTCCACGCGCGCGGCGATGGCGTGCGCGTGCGGGACCTCGAATCCACCAACGGCAGCTTCATCTCCGGCGCGCGCGTGCAGGAGATCATCATTGAAGAAGAGGCCACGGTCACCATCGGGAAGACCTCGCTGCGGGTCTCCATCCTCGAGCACGATCTCGGCAAGCCGGACGCGCGGCGCTCCTCGTTCGGCCGCGTGGTGGGCGAGAGCGAGGCCATGCGGCACCTGTTCGGGATCCTCGAGCGCGTGGCGCCGAGCGATTCCACGGTGGTGCTGCTGGGCGAGACCGGCACCGGCAAGGAGCTGATCGCCGAGGCCATCCACCAGAACTCCAAGCGCAAGGACAAGCGGCTGGTGGTGGTGGACTGCGGCGCGGTGGCGCCGACCCTGATCGAGAGCGAGCTGTTCGGCCACATCAAGGGCTCCTTCACGGGCGCGGTGTCGGACCGCTTCGGCGCCTTCCTCGAGGCGGACGGCGGCACGATCTTCCTCGACGAGATCGGCGAGCTGCCGCTGGAGCTGCAGCCCAAGCTGCTGCGCGTGCTCGAAGGCGGGATGGTCAAGCGCGTGGGCGAGGACAAGCCCCGCCGCGTGAACGTGCGCGTGGTGGCCGCCACCCACCGGGATCTGGAGGCCGAGGTCGAGGCCGGCACCTTCCGCCGCGATCTCTACTTCCGGCTCGCGGTGGTCCTGGTGCGCGTGCCGCCGCTCCGCGAGCGGATCGACGACCTGCCCATGTTGGCGCGCCACTTCGTCCGGCAGATGGGGCGAGTCGACTTCGAGCTCTCCTCCGCGCTGCTTCAGCGGTTCATCGACTACGGCTGGCCCGGGAACGTCCGCGAGCTGCGCAACGTGGTGGAGCGCGCGCTCGCGGGTGCCGAAGTGGATCCCCTTCCGCAGGACGGCGGCGGCCGCGGCGCCAACTCCACCACCAGCAGCGGCATCCGGTCCTCGGAGGGGCTCACCGATCTGCCCTTCAAGGAGGCCAAGGAGAAGCTCGTGGACTCCTTCACCAAGGAGTACCTGGTGGCGCTGCTCTCCAAGTGCGGCGGCAACATCTCCGAGGTCGCCCGCACCGCCGGCATCGCCCGGAACTACGTGCACCGGCTGGTGACGAAGTACGGGCTGAAGGCCACCGAGTAGACGGTTGATGGGCTGTTGAGGCCCGCCCCCCGGTTCACTCCGAGAGGTTGTGAACCTTTCGGGCGCGTCGCTCCCCCGGTTCACCCCGAGAGGTTGTGAACCTTTCGGGCGCGTCGCTCCCCCGGTTCACCCCGAGAGGCTGTGAACCTTTCGGGCGCGTCGCTCCCCCGTTCACCCCGAGCGTAGGGGCGAAGCCCCGTAGTCGAGGGGCGGCACGGAGCTAGCGCCGGCGCCGTAGCAGCGCGGCCTGCGCCACACCCACGCCGCTCGAGACGGCCCAGTAGATCCCCAGCCCCGCGGACACCTTCCAAGCGAAGAACAGGCTCAGCGCCGCGGGCAGGAGGATCGCCATCCAGCGCGCGTCCTTCGCGGCGCCCGGCGCGAGCGCGGCGGTGGCGCCGGCCAGCGCAGCCACCGCGAGCGCGATGAGCGCATCAGGCCGCGCCAGATCCTTGATCCAGAGGAAGCGCCCGCCGACCTCGAGCCCTCGCTGGATCGCCGAGGAGAGCGCCGCCATCAGCGGCAGCTGCACCCCGATGCTCGCCCAGGTCCGCAGATCGAACGGCTTGATCCCGTGCTTCGCGTAGAGCGCCAGCGTCTCCTGCGCGAGCTTCTGCCCGTCATCCCCGTGCCGGCGCTTGAGCGCCTCGAGCTCCGGAGCCAGCTGCTCTATCCGCTCCCGCTGCGCTTGCGCCGAGCGTGCCAGGCGCAGCGTCCACGGCAAGAGAGCCAAGCGGACGGCGAGCGAGCCGCAGACGATCGCCAGGCCGAGGTTTCCTCCGAAGGCGACGCTCAGCGAGACCAGCCCGCGCGCGAGCAGCGCCACTGCTTCGTTCCACACGTCCATGAGGTGAGGCCCCCGGTTCTTGGGAGCCCCACGAATAACCAGCCGCGGCTCCCTGGCAAGCCAGGGCTGCGCCGCGCCTCAGTGAACGGGGGCCAGCAGCGCACGAAGCGCGAGCCGGTCCACCTTGCCTGCCGCCGTGCGGGGCAGCGCCGGCAGCTCGACGTAGCGGCGCGGCACCTTGAAGCCGGCAAGGCTCGCGCGGCAGTGGGCCTCGAGCGTGCCGGCATCCACGCCTGGGTCTGCCACCACTGCCGCTACTGGCACCTGCCCCCAGCGCGCGTCCTCGCACGGCAGCACTGCGGCCTCCCGCACTCCCTCGTGCGCGAGGAGCACCGCCTCGATCTCCGCCGGGTAGACGTTCTCGCCGCCGGTCAGGATCAGATCCGTTCGGCGGGCGCAGACCGTCAAGCGCCTCTCGCCATCGAGTGAGCCCAGATCACCGGTGCGCAGCCAGTCCCCGTCGAAGCCGCTCGGGTCATCAAGATAGCCGCTCATCACCGTCGGCCCGCGGATCTGCACCTCACCGACCTCGTGCCGCGCCGCGGGCGAGCCATCCTCGCGCAGCACCCGGAGCTCCGTGCCCGGCAGCGGTGGCCCGCAGGTCCGTCCGTCCGCCCTACCCGGCTCCTCCGTGCAGACCTGCGAGCAGGCCTCGGTGAGCCCGTAGGTCTGCAGCACCGGCCAGCCTCGGGCGCGCGCGCGATCCAGCAGGGACAGCGGCACCGGACCGCCGCCCACCAACACGCTCTCGAGCGCCGGACCGGCTGCGCCTTCGTCGAGCAGCGCTCGCAGGGTGGTGGAAACGAGGCTCAACCGCGTGATCCCACCTTCCCGGAGCGCCGTGGCCACCGCACGGGGATCGAATCGGTCGTGGAGCACGAGGGTGCTGCCGTCATGCGCTGCGCGGAAGAGCATGGCCAGCCCGCCCACGTGGAAGAGCGGCAAGCTGCAGAGCCAGCGATCCGTCTGGTCCGTCCCCAGGCGGCGTTGCGACGCGGCCGCGCTGCCCAGCAGCTGCTCCACGGTCAGGCACGCAGCCTTCGGCGTGCCGGTGGTGCCGGAGGTGAAGAGGACCACCTCCCCGAGCGGAGTCGACGGGCGCCCATGTCCATGCCCGCCGTTCACCCCGAGCGTAGGGCCGCAGGCCCGTAGTCGAGGGGCGGCACCGGGCCCATCCCCACACGAGTCCGCTCGGATGAGCCCGTCTGCCGAGCTCGATGCGCCCCTCGACTTCGCTCGGGGTGAACGGGGCGTGGTCTTCTCCAGCGAGATCTCCGAGCACGGCCGCAGCCGCTGCACCTGCGGCGAGAGCTCCGCCGGCGTGAGGCGCGCGTTGAGCAGCGCAAGCCTTGCTCCGAGCCGGAGGGCCGCGAGGATCGCGAACACCAGCTCCGGCCTGTTGTGGCTGCACACGGCGACCGTCCCACGCTCGGCAACCCCGGAGCCCGCGAGGCGCTCCGCCCAGGCTTGCACCTCCTGCTCCAGCTGAGTGGGGTCCCAGCTGCGCGTGCCGAAGCAGAGCGTGAAGCCGCCGCTCACGGCGCCACGTCCTCGCCGGCGAGCCCCAGCCCGGCGCCGCTCGGAAGGAGGAGCCGACCGCCCGCGACCGGATAGGGATCCGCGCCGTCACGCAGGCAGACCCCAGAAGGCCAATCCCCGCTCGGCAGCGCGCAGGCGAGCTGCGCGGCCGCGGCGCGCGCCACCGGCCCATCAATCGAGCTGGTCACGTAGCTGCCTACACCCAGCCGGTGCGCCCGGTGCGCCAGCGCGAGCGCCGGCAGCACGCCGCCGAGCACCATCGGCTTGAGCACCACCACATCCGCCGCCGGGGCGCCCTCCGTCAGGACCTCCTCCCTCGCGGCGGGTGGCACCACGGACTCATCCGCCGCCAGCGGGCAGATCCGCGCCACGCGCAGCCGCCGCAGCGAGGCCACCTCCTCCGCGCGGACAGGTTGCTCGCAGAGGGCGAGGCGCAGCGGCGCCAACCCGCGCAAGGCCACCCGTGCACCCGCTTCGCTCCACGCGCCGTTGGCGTCGATCCGCAGGGCGATCCGGTCACCCACGCGCTGGCGCACGCGCAGCAGCCGCAGCGCCTCCACGTGCAGCGCCTGCGCCCCTACCTTGATCTTCAACGTCCGGTACCCGGCCGCGCAGAGCCCCTCGGCCTCCTGCGCCAGTGCGTCCGGCTCCGCGGAGAAGAGCACGCCGCTCAGCTCCACCGCGGCCCGCGGCCGCTCGCACAGCAGCTGCGCCAACGTCACCCTCCGCGCCCGGGCGAGCGCATCCAGCAGCGCCAGCTCGACCCCGTGGCGCGCGGCGGGCGCGGCCGCCAGCCCCACCTGCGCAGCCACCAGCGCCGAGAGCTCCTCCAGCGACCCCGGCAGCGGCAGTGCCTCGCATCGGGCGGCGAAGGCGCGCAGCGCGGCCTGGCACTGCGCCACGGACTCCGTGCCGAGCTCTGGCGCGGGGGTGGCCTCACCGAGCGCGGCATCCCCCAGCCGGAGCAGGAAGCCGCTGCGCTCACGAACCGAGCGCAGCGGCAACGGCAGACGGACGCAGAGCGCCTGGAGCTCCAGCCGCATGGCTCACCCCACCCAGAGCCCGAGCGTGAAGAGCAGCCCGTAGGCGAGCTGCAGGCGCGCGGTACCACCGAGCGCCTCGTTCAGCGGCGCGCCGGTCGCCCGCCGCACCTTCGCGCCCGGCGGAAGCGCCAGCGGCAGGCACAGCAGCGGCAGCAGGACCGGCCAGCGCGCCAGGCCGGCGCCCACCAGCGCCAAAGGCACGGCGAAGCTGACGGCGAGCAGGGCGAAGTACTGCGCCCTGGCGGCGCGCGCCCCGAGCCGCACCGCCAGCGTGCGCTTCCCCGCGCGCGCGTCCGTCTCCACGTCGCGGAGGTTGTTGACCACGAGGATCGCCGTGGCGAGCGCGCCCACCGGGAGGGAGGCGAGGAACGCCAGCGCGGTGAGGTGTTGGGCCTGCAGCGCGTAGGTGCCCGTGACCGCCACCACGCCGAAGAAGGCGAAGACGAAGACGTCCCCCAGCCCGTGGTACCCCAGCGGGTACGGCCCGCCGGTGTACAGGTAGCCGCTGGCGATGGAGAGCGCGCCGACCAGGGCGAACGGCCAGCCGCCCACCGCGATCACGTAGACGCCGATCACCGCCGCCGCGGCGAAGCTGCCGAGCGCGGCGGCGAGCACGCGCGACGGCGCCACCCAGCCCGCCTGGGTGACCCGGACCGGCCCCACCCGCTCCGCGGTGTCCGCGCCGCGGCGGAAGTCGAAGTAGTCGTTCGCCAGGTTGGTGCCGATCTGGATCAGCAGCGCACCGGCGAGCGCCGCCAGTGCGGGCAGCGGCGCGAACCGGCCCTCCCGCGCCGCGAGCGCGCTGCCCACCGCCACCGGCACCAGCGCGGCGGTGAGCGTGCGCGGGCGCAGCGCGAGCACCCACGCCCAGACCGCGCCTGGCGCCGGCGCGGCGGCAACCGCGGGGCTCACGGCCGCCTCGGGAACTTCTTGAAGTTGGGCTTGCGGCGCTCGAGGTACGCGGCCTTCCCCTCCTGCGCCTCCTCCGTCATGTAGTAGAGGAGCGTGGCGTTCCCGGCGAGCTCCTGCACCCCGGCCTGGCCATCCAGCCCGGCGTTGAAGGAGGACTTGAGCAGCCGCAGCGCCAGGGGGCTCTTCTCCAGCATCTCCTGGCACCACTTCACCGTCTCCGCCTCGAGCTCCGCCACGGGGACGACCGCGTTGACCAACCCCATCTGCAGCGCCTGGCGCGCGTCGTACTGGCGGCAGAGGAACCAGATCTCTCTCGCGCGCTTCTGTCCCACGGAGGACGCCAGATAGGACGCGCCGAAGCCGCCGTCGAAGCTCCCCACGCGCGGCCCGGTCTGCCCGAAGCGCGCGTTCTCCGCCGCGATGGTGAGATCGCAGACCACGTGCAGGACGTGCCCACCGCCGATCGCGTAGCCGGCGACCATCGCCACCACCGGCTTGGGCAAGGAGCGGATCTGCTTCTGCAGGTCCAGCACGTTCAGCCGCGGAACGCCGTCCGCGCCCACGTAACCCTCCTTGCCGCGGATCCGCTGGTCGCCGCCCGAGCAGAACGCTTCGTTCCCCTGCCCGGTGAGGATGATCACGCCCACCTGCGGGTCCTCGCGCGCGTCCTCGAACGCGGCGCTCAGCTCGAAGAGCGTCTGCGGCCGGAACGCGTTGCGCACCTCCGGCCGGTTGATGGTGATCTTGGCGATCCCCTCCCACTTCTCGTAGCGGATGTCCTCGTAGGATCGGATCTGCTTCCATTCGGGCTTCATGCGACCTCCTCAAGCAACTCCGGGGTGACGTCCTCTTCGGACCAGGGGCTCTGCAGGAACCGGAGCAGCTCCGCGCAGAGCGCGGCCGGAGCCTCCAGGTGGGGTGCGTGCCAGACGCCCTCGAGCGTGCAGCGCCAGCCGAGCGGCAGCTGCGCCGCCATCTCGACCGCGATCGCCGTGAACTTGGCGTCCCGGGCCCCCGTGACCAACAGCGTGGGAACGCGCAGCCCGGGCAGGCCCTCCCAGCAGCTCGGCTGCACCCCGGTCCCGAAGGCACGCAGCGCCGCGGCGAGCCCCTGCGCGCTGCAGCGGCGGCGCGCCGCGGAGAGCTCCTGGCGTTGCGCGGGCGGGAGCCGCCGCAGTCCTTCGAAGAGCGGCAGCGCCTCCCAGCGCCGCATGAACGGCTCCACCCCGCCGCGTTCGAGCCTCTGGGCCAGCGCCTCGTCTGCGAGCCGGCGCGCGCGGCGGGCCCGGCGCCGCCGCAGCCCCGGGGAGCCGCTCACCAGCACCAGCCTCCGCACGCAGCGCGGGCGCCGCAGCGCCACCGCCAGGGCCAGCCGCGCACCCTGTGAGTAGCCGATCAGCTCCGCCGGCTCGCCCAGCTCGATCAGGCGGCGCTCCAGCGCCTCCAGCGTCTCCTCGTACCCGGCGCGCCCGGAGGACGCGGTCAGCGGCGAGCGGCCGTGTCCGGGCAGATCCAGGGAGATCGCCACCAGCGCCTTGCCGAGCCAGGGCCGGAGCCCGTCGAAGGCATGGCTGTCCCCGGTGAAGCCGTGCAGCAGGAGCGCAGGGCGCGTCCCCGTCCCCCAGCGGCGCTCGGAGAGCCTCATGGCGCCCCCCGCTCCGCAGCCGCGGCGGCCTCGTCGAGGAGCTGGCGGTGCAGGCTCGCCTCCGCGGCCCGCTCGGTCACCACCTCGATCAGGTGCAGCCCGCCCTCGGCCGCGCGCGCGAGCGCCGAGCTCAGGGCGGGCCCGTGGGATGGGCGCTCGTACCGGGCGCCGAAGAGCTCCGCGACCGGCGCGAAGCTCAGCCCATGCGCCGTGGCGAAGAGCGCCTCGAAGCGCGGCGTGAGCTGGCGGATCGCCAGGTGGGAGAAGATCCCCCCTCCCCCGTTGTTGAGCAGCACCACGGTGAGCGAGAGCCGGTGGCGCGCCCCCAGCGCGAGCGCGTTGAGATCGTGGAGGAACGCGAGATCCCCCACGAGCGCGAGCGCCGGCCGCGAGGAACACGCCGCCACGCCGAGCGCGGTGGAGACCACGCCGTCAATCCCGTTCACCCCCCGGTTCGCCAGCACGCGCAGGGACCGGGCGCTCGTCCCGCCGAACGCCTCCACCGAGCGGATCGGCATGCTGCTGGACAGCAGGAGCGAGGCCCCCTCCGGCGCCCCCGCCACCACCGCGCGCGCCGCGAGCGCCTCGGACAGCCCCGCGCCCGTCCCCAGCGCCACCTCGAGCGCGCCAGCAGCGGACCGCTCCAGCGCCGCCAACCGCTCGCACCAGGGCGATCCGGTTCCGCGCGCGGGGAGGCGGGCGGCCACGGCCCGCAGGAGCGCGGTCGCCGGCGCCTCCACCAGCAGTGAGGCGCGGTGGTGGGGATCCACGGGGGCGCCCTCCATCACCGCCGCGCAGTCCTCCGCCGCGTCCACCCAGCCCGTCAGCGCCCGGGTGGTCAACGTGCCGCCGAGGCGAAGGACGAAGTCGGGCGTCAGCTCCGACCGGAGCCGGGCGCTGCGCAGGAAGGCATCGTGGTGGGAGATCCGCACTGCGCCCCCGGGCGCCGGACAGAAGCGGGCCTGCGAGCAGGCCTCGGTCACCACGGGAACGCCGGCCCGCGCGCCGAGCGCCAGCGCCGCCTCGGCGAAGCCATCGTCCTGCGAGCGCGGGCCGCAGACGATCAGCCCCCGCTCGCAGCGAGCCAGCCGATCGGCCAGCGCCTGCGCGGCCTCCTCTGAAAAGCCCGCGGGCGCCAGGAAACGCGAGAGCGGAGCCCCGCCCCGCCCGTAGCGCGCGAGCGCGCTCAGCGCGTCAGCGCTCGTTCCATCCGGGGTAGGCGCGAGCGGCTCGCGGAACGGGACGTTGAGGTGGACCGGCCCGTGCCGGGCGAGCGCCACCGCGCGGTCCACGGCAGCGCGCAGATGCAGGAGCGCTGCATCGCTCGCCTCCGGGCACGCCAGCCCCAGCTCGTGGCGCACGTGGGGGCCAAATAGGCCGCGCTGCTCCATCGTCTGCGGCGCGCCAAAGCCCTGCAGCTCCCACGGCCGGTCCGCGGTCAGCACCAACAGGGGTACGCCGCTGGCCGAGGCCTCCGCCACCGCCGGGTGGAAGTTCGCGCCTGCGGTGCCAGAGGTCGCCAAAAGCGCCACCGGGCAGCCGGACCGCTTGGCCAACCCCAGCGCGAAGAAGGCCGCGCTCCGCTCGTCCACGCCCACGAAGTGCGGCAGCTCCGCGAGCGCCAGCGCCAGCGGGGCCGAGCGCGAGCCGGGGCAGATCACCGCCTGGCCGACCCCGGAGCGGGCCAGCTCCTCCACCAGCGCCCGGGACCAGAGCGCGTTGAGGTTGACGTCACCCATCCGTCACCCCCAGCGCCCGGAGCATCGGCCCGGCCTTCGCCTCCGTCTCCGCCCACTCGCCTTCCGGCGTGGAGCCCGCCACCACGCCGGCGCCCACGAAGACCTGCGCGGTGTGCGCCTCGAGCAGCGCCGAGCGGATGGCCACGGCCACGCGCGCACTCTGCGCGCCCAGCCACCCCACCCCGCCGGCGTACCAGCCCCGCCGCAACCCCTCGTGCTCGGCGAGGAACCCCAGGGCGCTGGCGCGCGGAGCGCCGCCCACCGCCGGCGTGGGATGGAGCGCGGCGATCACCTCCGCGGGCCCCACCCCCTCTCGCAGCGCGCCGGAGATCGGCGTATGGAGGTGGACCA
This sequence comes from Myxococcaceae bacterium, assembly GCA_044229415.1. Classification (GTDB taxonomy): domain Bacteria; phylum Myxococcota; class Myxococcia; order Myxococcales; family Myxococcaceae; genus JBGATB01. The sequence goes on from JBGATB010000035.1 coordinate 49,955, forward strand.
GCGTGGCCAGCGCCAGGGCCCTCGGCCGCGGCGCGACCTCCAGCTGCTCCGTGAGCGGCGAGAGCGCTGAGACGATCCCGTCAATCACCGCCTGCTGCTCCCGCCGGTCCTTCTCCGAGCCGAGGACCCGCTGCTCCGCCTCGCCCGGCGCCTCGCCCGGGCGTAGCGCGGCGGTCCCCGCCAACGCCTGCGTCTCCACCCGCCCCTGCTCCACCCGGCACAGCAGCTCTGGGCTCGCCCCCAGAAAGGCGCTCCCGTGCGCGCTGGAGACGAAGAAGGTGGCGCAGCGCGGGGCGGTGGCCCGCAGCCGCTGCGCCACCGCGAAGGGCTCCAGCGCGCCGCGCGAAGGCTCCACCGTCACCGCCCGCGCCAGGACGACCTTGCACAGCCGCCCGTCCCGGATGGCCTGCAGCGCCTGGCCCACCGCAGCCACGAAGGCCCGGCGATCCGTGCGAACGCGGAGCCCCTCCGCCGGCGCGGGCAGCGGCGCGCGATCCCCCCGCGCCCCCACCAGGCGATCTCCGGCGGTCCAGAGATCCTCCTGCAGCGCGCGCCGCCCCTGCCCCGCCGGCCGGAACGCGGTGAGCCGGCAGCCGTCCGCATCGCGCCACAGCAAGAGCTCCGGCAGCGCCCAACGCCCCGCCGGGAAGCCCTCCCAGCCCTGGCCCCGCCCGAGATCGAACGCGAAGCCCCCGAACCACGGCCCCGGCGGGCGGCCCCACCGCCCATCGTCCAGCCAGCGCACCGCGCCCGGCCGGCTGGCGGCGCGGATCGCCTCCACCACCTCGTCCCGCGTCCGCCCCTCCAGCGCCGCCGCCAGGCCGAAGCCGAGCACCTCCAGGCCGCCGTCCGGCTCGGCGAAGTAGAAGGACGGCTCGCCGATCCGCTCCGCCGCCTCCGGCAGCGAGAGCGGCGGCAGCGCTCCGGTCAGCCCTTCGAACGACCCGAGGTCCATTGGCGAAGCCTCCGGGCCACGACATAGCCGAGCCTTCGCCGCCGGACATCATGAAGTTCAAGACCGCTTGAACCAAATGAACGCTTCCCCGCAGTTGCGCTTACGCGCGCTTGTCCATGTGGGAGGGGCCACCCACCTGCCCCACCAGGAGGAGGCGACCAGGCTCGCCGCCCTTGAGGCCCCCCAGCCGGTTGGGCGATCCTCCACCGCCGATGCCGCTCTGGCTCACCCTGGTGCTCGCGGCGCTCGCCGCGGCCGCGCTCGCGGGCGGGCTGGGCTATCTCTACTGGCGCGGGCGGCGCCGCCGCGCCCCGCGCTTCGTCCGGGCCGCCCGGCCCGCCCCCCGCAACGCGGTGGTGCTCGCCCACGGGGTGATGGGCTTCGAGTCGATCGGCATGGCGGGGATCAAGCAGGACTACTTCCGGGGCGTCCCCGCCCGGCTGCGCGAGCTCGGCGCGGACGTCTACACGGTCCGGGTCTCCGCCGCCGGCAGCATCGCCACGCGCGCCCAGCAGCTCGCGGACGCGGTGAAGCTTCTGCCGGTGGACCAGGTGAACATCATCGCCCACAGCATGGGCGGGCTGGACGCGCGCTACGCCATCTCCCGCCTGGGGATCGCGCCGAAGGTCGTCTCGCTCACCACCATTGGCACCCCGCACCACGGCACCCCGCTGGCGGACATCACCACCAACCTGCTCGGCGAGAAGCTCGGCCTACGGCGGATCCTCTCCGCCATGGGCCTGGACGTGAACGCCTTCTACGACTGCACCACCGCGCGGATGACCGAGTTCAACCGCGCCGTGCCAGACGTGAAGGGGGTCACCTACGCCAGCTACGTGGGGCGCCTGAGGGGGCGCTGGCCCAAGATGAACACCCTGCTGCGCCCGGCCTACCTCTACCTGGCGGACCGCAGCGGCGAGAACGACGGCGTGGTCCCCGCGGGGTCCCAGCCGTGGGGCGCCGTGCTGGGGACCCTCCCCGCGGATCACTGGGCGCAGATCGGCTGGTCCGTCCAGTTCGACGCGCCGGGCTTCTACGCCAACCTCCTCACCGACCTGCGCGGCCGCGGCTTCTGAGGCGCCGTAGCCGGCCTTACCCAAGGCGCTTGAGCGGCCGCCGGAAGCCCGCTACACCTTCGCGGTGTTCACGCCTTCTTGAACCCAGTGAACGAGGCCACCATGCCGTCCGCACCGCCCCAGCGCTCCGCCGTCGCTCCCCGGGTGGTCCGGGTGGGGCACGTGGAGGTGGGCGGCCCGGGCTTCGTGGTGATGGCCGGCCCCTGCGCGGTGGAGAGCGCGGCGCAGATCCAGCGCGCCGCCCAGGCGGTCCGCCGGGCCGGCGCCCATCTCCTGCGGGGAGGCGCCTTCAAGCCGCGCACCTCGCCGCGCTCCTTCCAGGGGCTGGGCGCCCCGGGCGTGAATCTCCTGTCCGCCGCCTCGGCCGCGGCGCAGCTGCCCACCGTCTCCGAGGTCATGGACGAGCAGCAGCTCGCCCTGATGAAGGATCGCGTGGACTTGCTCCAGGTGGGCGCGCGCAACATGCAGAACTTCTCCCTGCTCAGGGCGCTCGCACGGGCGGGCCGGCCCGTGCTGCTCAAGCGGGGCCTGGCCGCCACCGTGGAGGAGTGGCTGGCCGCCGCGGACTACCTGCTGGAGGGCGGCAACCGCGAGGTGATCCTCTGCGAGCGCGGCATCCGCACCTTCGAGCCCGCCACCCGGAACACGCTGGATCTCGGCGCCGTCGTCCTCGCCAAGCGGCGCACCGGGCTGCCGGTGATCGTGGATCCCTCCCACGCCACTGGAGTCCGGGAGCTGGTCACCCCGCTCGCGCTGGCCGCAGCGGCCTGCGGCGCGGATGGGCTCCTGGTGGACGTCCACCCGTCGCCGCAGGACGCGCTCTGTGACGGCGCGCAGGCCCTCACCCCGGGCGACTTCGAAGCGCTGATGGCCCGCCTCACGCCGGTGCTCGCCGCGGTGGGCCGCGGCCTCTGGCGCCCCTCGCCCCACCATGCCATGGAGGCCTCATGACCACGGAGCAGCCCCGCGCGCAGCAGGTGCAGCAGATGTTCTCGGAGATCTCGGACCGGTACGATCTCGCCAACGAGGTGCTCTCCTTCGGCGTGCACCGCCTCTGGCGCGCGGCGGCGGTCCGGCGCTCCGGCGCCCGCGAAGGGCAGCGGGTGCTGGACTGCGCGAGCGGCACCGGAGACCTCGCGCTCGCGCTCAAGCGGGCGGTGGGGGCTGGCGAGGTGATCGGCACCGACTTCTGCGAGCCGATGCTGAAGGGAGCGCGGGCGAAGGCGGCGCGCGCGGGCCTGGACGTGGCGTTCTCCCAGGCGGACGCGCAGGCGCTCCCGTTCCCGGACCGCTCGTTCGACCTGGCCTCCATCGCCTTCGGGATCAGGAACGTGAGCGATCCGGTGCGCTGCCTGCGGGAGCTGGCCCGAGTGGTCAAGCCGGGCGGCCGGGTGGTGGTCCTCGAGTTCGGCCAGCCGGGCGGCGCCTTCGGCGCGCTGTACCGCTTCTACGGCCGCCAGGTGATGCCGCGCCTGGGTGGCTGGCTCACCGGGCAGCGCGCCGCGTACGAGTACCTGCCGAGGACGGCCGCGGCCTTCCCCGCGGGCGAGCGGTTCCTCTCCCTGATGGACGAGGCCGGCGGCTTCCGCGCTCGCGCGGCGCACCCGCTCACCTTCGGCGTGGCGTACGTCTACGTGGGCGAGGTGGGCGGCGATTGAGGCTCGCGGCGCGCCCGAAGGCGCCGCCAGAGCCTGGGCGCGAAGATCAACGCGGCCAGGCACAGCGCGGCCGCTCCGGTCTGCAAGATCGCTTTCCGCTCGGCGCCCTCCACCCCCTCCACCAGCGCCGCGGCGAAGTAGGTGTAGATGACCGTGGAGGGCATGGCGCCGATGAAGGACCCGAGCGCGAAGTCACGCCAGCGCACACCCGCCAGCACGGCGGTCAGGCAGGTGATCATGGACGGGAGCGGGAGCAACCGCAGCGACAGCACGGTGCGCAGCCCGTTGGTGGAGGAGCTGCGCACGCGCCCCACGAGCCCGTAGCGCGCCACCAGCGCCTCGGCCCGCGCCCGTCCCACCCTGCGCGCCGCCAGGAACTGCAGCGACACGGCCACGTTGAAGACGATCAGGTTGAGCAGGAGCCCCGGCCAGAAGCCGTAGGCCGCGCCGGAGATCATGTGGAAGAGGACCACCGGCGCGAACGCCGCGGTGAGCGTCACGTAGCTGAGGGCGAACGCGGGGATCGCCCACCACTGGTGCTGCACCGAGCGCAGCAGCGCCAGCGCCGCCTTGGGCTGCAGCTCGTCCCGGAGCCCCAGGCGCACACCGAGCACCACCGCTACCGCCAGCGCAAGCAACGCCGCGCGCCGCCACCAGCGGGGCCTCGTCATTGCTTCGGGGCCGGCTGCCCCTCCCGCGGGGCGAGACTTCGCGCCAAGCGCGGCGGAGGGGCTATCGTCCGGCATCGGTTGCGTCGGTCCGTCCTGCACTTTTTCAGTTGAAAGCCCTCCCTACCGCGATCATCCTGCCCAGCGCCATGGCCAAGAACACCCTGACGATCACCGACAACCGCACCGGCAAGACCTATGAAGTCCCCATCGCGGACGGCTGTATCCGCACGATGGACCTCCGGCAGATCAAGGTGGGGGACGACGACTTTGGCCTGATGGGCTACGACCCGGCCTTCCTCAACACCGCGAACTGCCGCAGCAAGATCACCTTCATCGACGGTGACAAGGGGATCCTGGAGTACCGGGGCTACCCGATCGAGCAGCTGGCTGAGAAGTCCACCTTCCTCGAGGTGGCCTACCTGCTGATGAACGGGGAGCTGCCGACCAAGAAGGAGCTGGACGACTTCACGTTCCTGGTCACGCACCACACCTACGTCCACGAGAACATCAAGACGTTCATGGACGGGTTCCGCTACGACGCGCACCCGATGTCCATCCTGTCGTCCACGGTGGCCGCGCTCTCCGGCTTCTACCCGGACGCCAAGAACATCAAGGACCAGCGCACCCGGCGCATCCAGATGATCCGGATGATCGCCAAGATGCCCACCATCGCGGCGTTCTCGTACCGCCACAGCATGGGGCTGCCGTACGTCTACCCGGACAACGACCTCAGCTACACGGGCAACTTCCTCGCCATGGTGAAGAAGATGGCGGAGGCCCGGTACAAGGTGAACCCGGTCCTCGAACGCGCGCTGGACGTCCTCTTCATCCTGCACGCGGACCACGAGCAGAACTGCAGCACCACCGCCACCCGCCTGGTCGGCTCTTCGGAGGTGGATCCGTTCTCCGCCGTCGCCGCCGGCGTCACCGCCCTCTACGGCCCGCTGCACGGCGGCGCCAACGAGGCGGTGCTCCGGATGCTCCGCGAGATCGGCCACGTGTCCAAGGTGCCGGAGTTCATCAAGCGGGTGAAGGAGGGCGAAGGCACCAAGCTGATGGGCTTTGGCCACCGCGTCTACAAGAGCTACGACCCGCGCGCGAAGGTGATCAAGCGCGTGGCGGACGAGGTCTTCGAGGTGACCGGCCGCAACCCGCTGCTGGACATCGCGCTGGAGCTGGAGCGGATCGCCTTGCAGGACGACTACTTCGTCAAGCGCAAGCTCTACCCCAACGTCGACTTCTATTCGGGGCTCATCTACGAGGCGATGGGCTTCCCGGTGGACACCTTCCCGGTGCTCTTCGCCATCCCCCGCACGGTGGGCTGGGTGAGCCAGTGGGAGGAGATGGTGCTGGACGGCGAGCAGAAGATCGCGCGCCCGCGCCAGGTGTACATGGGCTCTAAGCGGCGGGACTACGTCTCGCTCGACAAGCGCCCCGCCTCCGCGGGGTAGCGGGGCGCCGGCCGCGGCCTCAGCCCGCCGCCGCCGCCTCGTGGCCGGAGTAGAGCCCGTCGATCGTGGAGCGGTACTTGGACTCCACGATCCGGCGCTTGATCTTCAGGCTGGGCGTGAGCTCCCCGCCCTCCACGCTGAAGTCCTCCGGCAGCACCGCGAACTTCTTGATCGACTCGAAGCGGGCGATCTTGGGGTTCACCACCTGGTCAAGCTGCTGCTGCAGGTACGTGAGGAACCGCCCGTCCGAGGCGAGCGCCTTGGCGTCTGCCGGGTAGCCGTGCTCGCGGGCGAAGGCGGGCGCCTTGTCCGGATCCAGCGTCACCAGGGCGACCAGGTAGTTGCGCCGATCGCCGATCACCACCGCCTGGCCCACCGGGCGGATCGTCTTGATCAGCTCCTCGATGTTGGCCGGCGCCGTCTTCTTCCCGCCGGAGGTGACGATGATCTCCTTCTTGCGCCCGGTGATCTTGAGGAAGCCCTCCGCGTCCAGCTCGCCCACGTCCCCCGAGTGCATCCAGCCACCCTCGAGCAGCTCCGCGGTTGCGGCGGGCTCCTTGTAGTAGCCCAGGCAGACGTTGTTGCCGCGCGCGAGGATCTCCCCGTCCTCGGCGATCTTCACCTCCACCCCGAGCATCGGCTTGCCCAGCAGCCCCAGCCGCGTTGCCCCCTCGGTGCTGATGGTGGTGGGGCCGGTGACCTCGGACTGGCCGTAGACCTCGCGGATGATCACGTCGATGGAGGCGAAGAACTCGAGCACGTTCTTGCCGATGGGCGCCGCGGCGGTGGCGAAGAGCCAGGCCCGGCCGAAGCCGATCCGCGTCTTCAGCGCGCCGAACACCACCTTCTTGGCGAGCAGGTACTGCGCCTCCAGCGTCACCGGGACCCGCTCGTTGCGCAGCGCCAGCGCGTGGCGGCGGCTGGCCACGCCGCGCGCCCAGGCGAGGATCTTCTGTCGCGCCGGGGGCTGCTTGGTGAAGCCGTCCTCCGCCTTGGCCATGAACTTCTCCCAGACGCGCGGCACCCCGAAGAAGACGGTGGGGCGCGCCTCGCGCAGGTTCTCCCCGAGCTTCTCGAACGACTCGGCGAAGTACACCTGGATGCCGTTCCAGAGCGGGCCGTGGAGGCTGCACACCTGCTCGGCGATGTGCGAGAGCGGCAGGTAGGAGACCAGGATCTCCCGGTCCGTCAGCTGCAGGCACTGGCTCAGCTTCTCGGTGGTCCAGGTGAGGTTCTGGTGGCTGAGCATCACCCCCTTGGGGTTCCCGGTGGTCCCCGAGGTGTAGATGAGCGTGGCGAGCCCGTCCGGCTTCAGCGCGTTCACCCGCTCGTAGTAGATGGCGTCGTCCTGGCCGGCGCCGAGCGCGAAGATCTCCGCGTACGTCTTCACGCCGGCGGGCAGCGGCTTGGGCGGATCCAACACCACCAGGTGCTGGAGGGCGGGGAGCTGGGGCCGCAGCGCGAGCGCGGTCTTGAGGTACGCCTCGTTCTCCACGAGGAAGACCTTCGCCGCGCAGTGCCCGACGATGAACTGGATCTGCTCCGGGCTGGAGGTGGTGTAGACGCCCACCGCCGTTCCCCCCAGCGCCATCGCCGCCAGGTCCGCCACCAGCCACTCCTCGCGGTTGAAGCTCATGATGGCCAGGCAGTCCCCCGGCCCGAAGCCCAGCTGGTGGAGGGCCAGCGCCAGCTGCTTCACGCGCTGCGCGTACTGCCGCCAGGACGTGGGCAGGTACGTCCCGGAGCGCTTGGTCCAGAGCGCCGGGCGGTCCCCGAGCTGGGAGGCCTGGTCGTGCAGCACGTGGATCATCGTTCGGTACGTGGCCATTTCGGTCCTAACTCTCGAGTACGACATGGTTGGTGATCGCCCGCGGCGCCGCTCCGCTCCAGAGCTCCACCCGGTACCACCCCGGGCGGTCGGCAATTCCCGGCAGCCGGTGCTGCCCGTCCCCCTTCACCTCCAGGGTCTCCACCTGGGCGCCGCTGCGGAAGACCCTTAGCTGAGCAGGCTCGGCCAGGCGTGAGAGGGAGATCTCCAGCTCCGCCGTCCTGGCGCGCAAGGTCTCGCCGATCCCCGCGCGCTGGCCGCCCGCGACCAGGGAGAGCTCCGCCACCGGGCCGCCGCTCAAGATCACCGCCCCCTTCTTGAGCCCCTGCAGCAGCGCGGGCACCGAGTCATCGTCCGCGAGGATCCCGGTGAAGGCCATGGGCCCGGGGAAGGGCCCCTCCTGGGACGGCCCGTGCCAGTCGCGCGCGGCCACCGCGGTCACCCGCCGGCCCGCGCGCCAGTAGCCGTTCCAGAGCGCGTAGGCGGCCGGGTTGTCGCTCTCCGGCGCGTCCCAGCGGCGGTACCAGACCTCGAAGAGATCGAAGCTCTCCGGGCTCAGCCCCTCCGGCATCCGGCAGCCGGTGCAGAGCGGATCGCCGATCTTGAAGGGGTGGGCCACCGAGACCACCCCACCCTTCTGGCGGATCTGCGGCGCCAGCTCGGCGAGCGGGAGGACGCGCCCATCCCGGTGCCAGGGGATGATCTCCGTCAGCCCGTAGATCGGGTGGTGGCCGTGGAAGGTGGTCAGCTCGCAGCCGGGGAGCAACGTCAATGGCAGCGCCCGGGGCTCGAGCAGCCCGCTGGTGGTGTTGTGATCGGTGAGCGCCAGCCAGTCCAGGCCGAGCGCCCGCGCGCGCCCGGCCAGGTCCTCCAGCTCGTGCACGCCGTCCGAGTGCAGGGTGTGCGAGTGCAGCTCGCCGAAGTACCAGCCGCGCCCGGTGCGGCGCCCGCCCTGGGCTCCGCCGGCCACCGGCCCCTTGAGGCGCCGCACCTCCTCGTCCGAAGGCGCCGGCCGCGCGTCCACCGCCGCGTCCCACGTCACCGGCTCGCCGTAGACGCCGTGCGCCTCCACCGCCACGGTCCAGCGGCCTGCGGGGATCGGCCCTTCCAGGAAGCCCTTGGAGGCCCCCCGGGCGCTCAGGACCAGCGCCTCCTCCTCCGAAGAGGGGTTGCGGTCCCAGCGCCCGCGCCACACGCCCGCGGGATCGATCAGCACGGCGTTCATGAGATTATTGAGGCTGCGGGAGAGGTTCTCCGCGCCCAGGCCGCGCCGCTGCGCCGCCAGCACCTCCGGCGGCTGCCCGGCCCACGTCCCCCGGTTGTGGTGGGCGATCGCCGCGTCCACCAGCGGCGCGTTGACCTCCCGCCGCTCGGAGGTGCGGGGGCGGAAGTCGAAGCGGAAGGCCAGCGCCTGCACGCCGGGCGGCACGTCGAAGTGCAGCGCGCGCACGGTCTTCGAGTCCCCGGGGAGGACGCGCCCGGAGGCCTTCAGGAGCTGAGGCGGGGAGGCTTCGCTCATCGGGCGGACGCTACACGGGGCGCCGCGGTTTCGGGTAGAACCCTCGCCCCTCTCACGCCAGGAACCCTCGCATGGCCGCCGTCGACTGGATCGTGGTCGCCGCCTTCATCGGCGCGGTGACGTTCGTGGGCCTCTGGTTCACCCGGCGCGCCTCCAAGAGCATGGAGGAGTACTTCGTGGCCGGGCGCACCATCCCCTGGTGGCTGGCCGGCACCTCCATGCTCGCCACCAGCTTCGCGAGCGACACCCCGCTGCACACCACCCGCGCCATCCGCGAAGGGGGGCTGGCCGCCGCCTGGTTCTACTGGAACCTGATCATCGCCGGACTGATCGTGGCCTTCGTCTTCTCCAAGCTCTGGCGCCGCGCGGGCGTCACCACGGACAACGAGCTCACCGAGCTGCGCTACGCCGGCAAGCGCGCCGCGGCGCTGCGCGGCGGGATGGCGATCTTCAAGTGCTTCTTCCTCGAGCTGCTCACCATGGCGTGGATCACCCTGGGGATGACCAAGATCGTGAAGACGATCATGGACCTCCCGGATCAGGTGGCGATCTTCGGCCTGCCGCCGGTGAGCACGGAGATCCTGGTGGTGGCCGGGCTGCTCGCGCTCACCCTGCTCTTCTCCATGGCGTCCGGCTTCTGGGGGGTGGTCTCCACGGACGTGATGGAGTTCGCCGTGGCCATGACGGGCGCGGTGATCCTCGCGATCGTCGCGATGCAGAAGGTGGGCGGGATCGTCGGCCTGCGGGAGGGCCTGCGCGCGGTGGCTCCCATGGGAGAGGCCACGCTGGATCTCTCGCCGCGCTTCTTCGGCGAGGGGGCGAGCCTCTTCGTCTTCGGCGTCTACCTGGGCGTGCAGTGGTGGGCCACCGCGCAGATTGACGGCACCGGCCAGCGCGCCCAGCGCTTCCTGGCGTGCAAGGACGACGAGAACGCGGTCGCCGCGGGCGTCTGGAACATGGCCGTGCAGTACCTGATCCGCTCCTGGCCCTGGTACCTCACCGCGCTGGTGTCCCTGGTGCTCTACCCGCACCTCAAGGACCACGAGACAGCCTACCCGCTGATGGTGAAGGAGCTGATGCCGGTGGGCCTCAAAGGTCTGATGGTGGCCTCCTTCTTCGCGGCCTTCATGGGGACCATGGAGGCGCACTACAACCTCACCGCCTCCTACGCCACCAACGACGTCTACAAGCGCTTCCTGCGGCCGGGGAGGAGCGAGCTGCACTACGTGCGGGCCTCGCGCTGGATGACCTTGCTGGTGGCGGCGGCGGCGAGCGTGGCGGCGCTCTTGCTCCCTTCGGTGCTGGGCGCCTTCCGCTTCAAGATGGAGCTGGTGGCCGGGTTGGGGCTCATCTACGTGCTCCGGTGGATGTGGTGGCGGATCAACTCCGCCTCGGAGATCGCGGCGCTGATCTCCTCGGTGGCGGCCGCCCTCACCTTCAACGCGCTGCCGCTCACCGCCGGGGGCGGCGCGGCGGGCTCGGCGCTGCGGCTGCTCCTCGTCGTGGGCGTCTCGGCCGGGTGCGCCATCGCCGTGACGCTGCTGACCGCCCCGGAGCCCACGCCCACGCTGATCGCCTTCTACCGGCGGGTCCGTCCGCCGCGCCTGCTCTGGCGGCCCATCGCGGCGCAGGCCGGCGATCTGGGCCCCTCCGACTTCGGCTGGCGCACGGTGGGGCAGATCGGCCTGGCCACGGTCTTCGTCTACGCGGGGATGATCGGCGTGGGGAAGGTCCTGCTCGGCGCGCCGGTGGTGGGCGGGCTCCTGGTCGCGCTCGCCGGGGTCACCGGGTGGCTCACGCTGCGCTGGGTCTTCGGGGCAGGTCCACGGCGCGCCGCGCCAGCGGATCCGGCGGCGTCCATGCAGCAAGCCAGCCATTGACAGCCAAACGCCCCCTTTGTATCTCGCGCCCCCGGTATGACCATCGAGTTCACCTGCCAGAAGTGCGAAGCGAGCTTCGAGCTGGACGCCCAGGATCTGATCGACGGGGCCGAGAAGCTCGTCTGCCCGCACTGTGATGCGAAGTGCCCGGCGAACATCGCCGAGGACTTCATCTCCGCGCTGGGCGAGATCCGCGCGCAGGTGGCGGTGCTCGGAAAGAAGTTCGGGGTCACGCTCTCCGTCGACTCCGAGGACCTCGCCGACGAGCTCGAGTCCAAGGACGAGGACGACGACGAGGAAGAAGAGTCGGACGACGATGACGCCGAGGAGGGCGACGACGACGATCTCGACCTCGACGAAGACGACGACGAGGACGACGACGACGAAGAGGGCGACGACGAGGACGCCGAGGACGCGGACCGCTGAAGGCGGCTGCTCGAACGCTCGGACGTCCGCTTCGCGACAACCGGCCGGACAGCGCTGTCCGAATGCTGGAGGGTGCGTAGCTTTTCTGGGTGAGCAAGCCCACCTCCACGCTCTTCCTGGCGATCGTCACCTTCTGCACGGCGATGCTCGCGCTCGCCGCCCTCCTGCTGGTCCCGTTCGGGCTGGGGCGCGCGGCCAGTGGCGCCGCCGGCAGGTCCGCGGTCCCGCAGCGGAGCTTCGCGCTCGCCCGCTCGGGTGACGGGTTGGTGGAGATGACCGTGCAGGACGTCATCCCCATCCCCGCCGCGCAGACCCACGCGGTGATGCTGGTCTCCAAGGATCACCAGGTGGTGCTCCCCGTCTTCGTGGACGAGGAGTCCGCGATCGCCATCGCGTTTCGCTTGGCCAACCGCAAGGCGCCCCGGTCGCTCTCGGCGGATCTGCTCGATCGCCTGGTGGTCAACCTCGGCGGGAAGGTGGTGGAGGTCCGGATCGACGACGTGGACGCCCACCTCTACGAAGGGCGCGTCTTCATCGATCAGGCGGGCAAGCACCTGCAGGTCAGCGCCGCGCCGTCAGACTCGATCGCCATGGCGCTCAGCACCGGGGCGCCCATCTTCGTGGCCCAGAAGGTGACCGCCAGCGCGGGGATCACCCAGGAGGACCTCGAGGCGCTCCAGCAGTCCCCGGGCGTGGGCGGCAGCGAGGCCCCTCCCGAGGAGGGCGAGGAGACGCCGGAGGCGCCAGTCCCGCCCGTGGGCAATGGGCCGCCGATCACTCTTTAAGGACCGAGCTGATGCCGTTGGGCGGATCAATCAAGGCAAGAAACGTGAGGCCGTCCGCTCAGCCCGAGCGAAGTCGAGGGCCCCACGAGCGAGAGTCCCTGCGATCGGCGGGCCCTCGCCTTCGCTCGGGCTGAGCGGGGCGCGGCAAGTTTCAGGTCAGCGCCGCAGGGCGCGTAGTCGGGTGTTCGAGCCTCGAGCTCGTTACCGCCTCTCACTACGGCCTGCGGCCTACGCTCGAGGTGACCCGGGGGGAGCCACGCGTCAATACCACCGGGGTGTCGAGGCCTTCAGGACTTCGCGGCGAACACGCCCAGCACCAGCACGAGCACGGCGATCCCCAGGCACAGCAGCGCGAAGTGGCTGTAGCCGAGGATCAGCCCCGCCAGCGCCATCCCGCCGCCGCTCTTGCGCCCCCCGGACTCGCGGATCTCCTTGCGCGCCATGTGGCCGGTGATCACCGCCGCCACCGCGGCGAAGATGGTGAAGCCGGCGTACGAGGCGATCCCGGCGATCAGGCTCACCACGGCAAGGCCGCTCTGCTCGGGCACGGCCACGGGCGCCACCGGCGCGCCGAGCTGCGGAAGCGAGCCACCGCCCAGCTCCGCGCCGGTCGCCGGCGGCAGCCGCTCCACCGGCCGGGTGGGCGCCGGGGCCGGCTGCTGGGCGCCGCAGGAAGGACAGAAGCGGGTCCCCGGGGCGAACGGGGTTCCACAGTTCACGCAGTTCATTGAAGGTGTGACTCGCTCTCTTGGACCGCGCGCCAGGAAAGCCCGGCCCCCCCTCCCGGGAAGCCGGGCTTTCGCGCGCGTTCTAGAACTTCTCCGACAGCTCGGTGACGCCGGGGATGCGCCAGCGCTCGCCCTTCAAGGACTTGGTGATCGCCAGGATCATCACCGTGATGAAGGCGATGGAGAACAGCGGGCCGAGGATGCAGCTGACCCACTTGAGCATGCCGATCACCGTGGCGATCACGAACCCCACGATCGCGAGCGAGAGCCCGTTCTTCGCGTGCCAGCGCACGAAGTCCGAATCCTTCACGGTGAGCAGCGGGATGAGCGCCAGCAGCCCGAGGTAGCAGAGCACCAGCATGATCTTGTCCTGCTCGCGGATGGCCTCACGCGGCGGCGTGGCGACCTGGATGGGGCGCTGCAGCTCGTTCTCCGGCTTCATTCGCACTCCGCGTTACGGGGTGGGACGGCGGGGGCTGCAGCGGCACCTGAACTGCGAGACGGGCGCTTTCGTATTCAAACGCGCTTCCCACTGTCAAGATGGGCAGCCGCATGCGCAAGGCGAAGATCGTCTGCACGTTGGGCCCAGCTTCAGACTCCGCGGAAGTGATCGAAGGGATGATCCGTGCCGGGATGGACGTGGCGCGGCTCAACTTCTCGCACGGGAGCCCGGAGGACCACCGGCGGCGCGTCCGCCTCGTCCGTCAGCTGGCCCGGAAGCTCGCGCGGCCCGTGGCCATCCTCCAGGACATCCAGGGCCCGAAGATCCGGCTCGGCCTCTTCGAAGGTGGCCAGCTCTTGGTGAAGGATGGCGAGCAGGTGGTGGTGACCACCCGCGCGGTGCTCGGCGGCTTCGGCGTGATCCCCACCCCGCTGCGCTCCCTGCCCAGGGACGTGCGCAAGGGAGATCCGATCCTCCTCGACGATGGCCGGGTGGTGCTGGAGGTGGAGGGGATCAAGGGCCCGGACATCCGGGCGCGGGTGCGCGTGGGCGGGCTGCTCAAGGATCACAAGGGGCTCAACCTGCCTGGCGCCAAGGTCTCGGTCCCCACCATCACCCAGAAGGACGCGGCGGATCTCGCGTTCGGGCAGGAGCTGGAGGTGGACTACGTGGCCCTCTCGTTCGTCCGCTCGCCCGCGGATCTGGAGCGCGCGCGCGGGCTGGTCCGCAAGGGGACGCCGCTCGTCGCCAAGATCGAGAAGCCCCAGGCGGTGGAGCAGCTGGAGGAGATCTCCGCCGCGTCCGATGGCGTGATGGTGGCCCGCGGCGATCTCGGCGTGGAGATGCCGCTGGAGAAGCTCCCGCGCATCCAGAAGGACGCCGTCCGCAAGGTCAACGCGCAGGGCAAGCTGGTGATCGTCGCCACCGAGATGCTCGAGAGCATGGTGAGCAACCCCCGCCCCACCCGCGCCGAGGTCTCGGACGTGGCCAACGCGATCCTGGACGGCGCGGACGCGGTGATGCTCTCGGGGGAGACCGCCGCCGGCAAGTACCCGGTCCAGGCGGTGGCCACCATGGCCCGGATCGTGGAAGAGGCCGAGACCAGCCGCGCCGCCGGCGCCCGCCCCCGCTTCGATCAGGTCCGTGGCGTCTCCGCCGGCGTGGCCGCCGCGGCGGTGGCTGCGGCGGCGCAGCTGACCGCCCCCACCATCGTCACCTACACCGAGAGCGGCTACACCGCGCGGCTGGTCTCCGAGTTCCGCCCCGAGGCCCAGATCCTCGGCCTCACCCCCAACGCCGAGGTCGTCCGGCGGATGGCGCTCTACTGGGGTGTGCAGGGGCTGCACGTGGGGCGCCTGCACTCCACGGACGCGATGCTGCGCCAGGTCCGGCGGATCTGCCGCGAGGACGGGTACTGCCGCTCCGGAGACCTGGTGGTGATCGTGGCCGGCGTGCCGCTCAACGAGCCGGGCAACACCAACATGATGTCCGTCCACCGCCTCTGAAGCGGCGGCCAGAAACGGGAGGCTAGGTGACAGCTGGAGTAGCCTCGCCGCTCGTGAAGGGGATTGGCCGGCCCGTCCGCTACCGCTGTGAGCTCCACGCGCGCCTCACGCTCGAGGGCGAGGAGCCGCGCATGCTGCGGGTGCTGGATCTCTCCGAGGGCGGCGCGTTCTTGGCCAGCGACGATGAGCTGGACTTCGGCGCCACCGGGTTGCTCACCCTGGCCCTGCCCGGCGGAGACCCGTTCGACGTGAAGGTCCGGGTGGTGCGGCTGGGCAGCAGCCAGCTCGAGGTCCGCCACAAGCGGGTGGAGCTGATCACCGTCTCCCGCACCGGCGCCGGCGTGGTCTTCGAGGAGCTCCCGGAAGAGGAGATCGAGCGGCTGCGCGGGTTCCTGGAGCTGCTGGACGAGCGCTAAGAAACGCTTTGCCGCCGTCCCGGTTCGCGCGTAGCTTGCGCCCGCCATGCCGCAGACCGTTCTGTTGACCACCGCTGAGGAGTTCGCGAAGGCGCTCGGGCCCCACCTCGAGCACGACTGGTACCGCTGCGACAAGCCGCACGACCGGTTGATGGGCAAGGGCTGCCGCACCTGCGGGCTCGAGCACTACATCGCCATCGCCGACTTCCGGCAGAACGGCGACATTGACGCCTACGAGAAGGCGCTCAAGCCGTTCGAGAAGGATCCCAAGAAGAAGTAGATCTCGGGGGCCCCTCGACTTCGCTCGGGGTGAACGGAGGACGGCCTCTCTCGGTGAACGGAGGACGGCCTCTCTCGGGTGAACGGACAGCCGTTCAGGCCGAGCGAAGTCGAGGCCCGCTCGACCCGCTCAGAGCGTCCGGTTCTCGAAGTTGTAGATCTTCTCCACCGCGATCTGCCGGTACCGCTCCGTCTTGAGCGCCATCTTCGCGCACTCGAACGTGAGCTCCTTCGGCGAGCGGGTGGGCTCCTTCTTCTTCCGGCGTTTGACTTCCTTGCGGATGGAGTCGCGCACCTCCTTCGGGTGGTAGCAGAACCCGGAGGAGAACCAGAGGTGGCCGTCGTAGGGGATCAGGCGCGCCTCGAGGAAGTCCCCCTTCTCCAGGCCGGCGAGCTGGCGGCGCTCGGTGACGTCGAAGTCCTTGCCGGAGAAGAGCTCGCGCAGCCGGACGAAGCCCTTGCCCAGCTTGCGGACCTCGAACAGCCCGTGGATGGTCTCCGTGAAGCCCCGGAAGGCGGAGGCGGCCTGCGCCGGCCCTTCGCGGTTGAGCTCGAAGAACTCCTGCGCGGGCGTCTTGCCGGTGGCGGCGCTGGGGCGGTCGAACAGGTAGTAGTCCAGGAAGGACGCCATCCGCATCTCGAAGAACTTGTCGTCCTCGAACACCTCTCCCGTCAGGCCGAAGTACTCGGCCTTCGCGGCGATCAGCTCCGGCTTGCGCGCCTCGGAGGTCGCGTAGGCGGTCAGCTGATCCAGCTGGGTTTGGTAGGCGGCGGCGGCGGAGGGTTCCATGCGCGTGGGAGGCGCATACTACGGCAAGGGCTCTACCCTGCCATCAGCTTTGCGAACCGTTCGAACAGGTAGCGCGCGTCGTGCGGGCCGGGGGAGGACTCCGGGTGGTACTGGACGCTGAAGGCGCGGGCGTCCGGGACGGACAGCCCCTCCACGGTGCGGTCGTTCAGGTTCAGGTGGGTGACCACCGCCTTCCCCTTGAGGCTCGCCTCGTCCACCGCGAAGCCGTGGTTCTGGGAGGTGATCTCCACCTTGCCGGTGGCGAGATCCTTCACCGGCTGGTTGGCGCCGCGGTGGCCGAACTTCATCTTGTAGGTCTTCCCGCCGAGCGCCAGCCCGAGGATCTGGTGCCCCAGGCAGATGCCGAACAGCGGCACCTTGCCGAGCAGGGTGCGGACCGTGCGGTCCGCGCCCTTGACCGCCGCCGGGTCCCCGGGGCCGTTGGTGAGGAAGACGCCGTCCGGCTTGAGCGCCAGCACCTGCTCCGCGGGGTGCGCGGCCGGCACCACGGTCACCCGGCACCCCACGTCCACCAGGAACTGGAGCATGGCGCGCTTGAGGCCGTAGTCGTACGCCACCACGTGGCGGGTCAGCTTGGGGGCCGCCGCCTTGGCGCTCGCGTCCAGCGGCGAAGGCGTGGGGCGCGTCCACTCGTAGACGGTCTTGGTGGAGATGGGGGTGGCCAGATCCAGCCCCTCCATCCCGTGCGCGGCGCGGGCCCGCTCCGCCAGCGCCTGGCCGCTCACGTTCTCGGTGGAGATGACGCCCATCTGGGAGCCGTGGGTGCGCAGGTGGCGGACCAGCTTGCGCGTGTCCAGCCCTTCAATCCCCGCCACGCTGCTGCGCGCCAGGTACTCCGAGAGCGGCTCCTGGGCGCGCCAGTTGGAGGGCGTGCGCGTCAGCTCTCGCACCACCATCCCCACCGCGTGCGGCTTTTGGGACTCCTCGTCCTCCGGGTTGACGCCCACGTTCCCCATCTCGGGGTACGCCATGGTCACGATCTGCCCCACGTAGGAGGGATCGGTGAGGATCTCCTGGTAGCCGAACATGGAGGTGTTGAAGACCACCTCCCCTACGGTCTCCTGGACTGCGCCGAACGCGCGCCCCTCGAAGACGGTCCCATCGGCCAGCGCCAGCTGTGCGCGCTTCATCTATGCCTCCTTCGGCGAACCACCGGAGAACACGATCCGGCCGCCCACCACGGTGTGCGTCACCCTCCCCCGGACCGCGCGCCCATGGAAGGGGGTGTTGCGACTTTTCGAGAAGAACTGCGCTGCGTCCACCACCCACTCCGCGTCCGGGTCGACGATCGCGAGATCGGCGGGAGCGCCGGAGGCGAGGTGACCGCCTGGCAGGCCGAACGCTTCCGCCGGTCCGTGCGTGAGCAGCGTCACCGCGCGCTCCGGCGTGAGCAGCCCCTCGCGCACCAGCGCCAGCGTGAGCGGCAGCGCCGTCTCCAGCCCGACGATCCCGTTCATCGCCTTGTCGAACTCGCAGTGCTTGTCGAGCGGGCCGTGCGGCGCGTGATCGGTGGCGATCGCGTCCACCGTGCCGTCCGCCAGGGCCTCGCGGACCGCCACGATGTCCCGCTTCAGCCGCAGCGGCGGGTTCATCTTGGCGTGGGTGTCGTAGCCGTCCACCGCGTCATCGGTGAGGGTGAAGTGGTGGGGCGTGGCCTCCGCGGTGACCTGCAGGCCCCGCCGCTTCGCCTCGCGGACCAACCGGACGCTGCCTTCACAGGAGAGGTGGGCGATGTGCAGCCGCCCCCCGGTCTCCTCGAGCAGGACCAGATCCCGCGCCACCATCGCCACCTCGGCGGAGGGCGGGATCCCCACCAGCCCCAGCCGCGTGGCGCGCGGCCCTTCGGTCATGGAGCCGCGGCTGGAGAGGGTGAGATCCTCCTCGTGCACCATCACCGGCACGCCGATCGTCCGGGCGTACTGGAGCGTGCGGCGCATCAGCCCGGCGTTCATCACCGGCCGCCCGTCATCCGTCACGCAGACGCACCCCGCGGAGACCAGCTCGCCCATGTCCGCCATCTGCTCGCCCAACAGCCCGCGGGTGATCGCCCCCGCCGGGTAGACGCGGCACAGGTTGGCCGCCCGCGCGCGCGCCAGGATGAGCTCGGTCACCTGCGCGTTGTCGTTGGGCGGCTTGGTGTTGGGCATGGCCACCACGGAGGTGAAGCCGCCGGCCACCGCGGCGCGGCTCCCGGTCAGCACCGTCTCCTTGCCCTCTTCACCCGGCTCGCGCAGGTGGACGTGCAGATCCACCAGCCCGGGCAGCACCCACTTGCCGGAAGCGTCGATCAGCTCGGCGCCGCTCGTGGGCAGCGGCTTCTCGGAGACCTCCGCCACCCTGCCCTCGCGCACGCGCAGGTCGCGAACGCCGTCCAGGCGGGAGCGGGGATCGATCACCCGGCCGCGGCGAATGATCAGCTCGCTCACGCGAAGGCCTCCAGGATCGCCATCCGCACGCACACCCCGTTCTCCACCTGATCCAGGATCAAGCTCCGGGCGCCGTCCGCCACCTCGCTCGCCAGCTCCACCCCGCGGTTGATCGGCCCGGGGTGCAGCACCACCGCGCCCGCCTTGAGCCGCGCCGCGCGCGCCACGGACAGCCCGAACAGCCGCGCGTACTCCCGCGGAGACGGGAAGAGCGACTCGCCGCTCTGCCGCTCCAGCTGGATCCGCAGCATCATCACCGCGTCCGCGCCCTCCAGCGCCGCGTCCAGCTCGGACGTCACCTCGCAGCCCAGCTGCTCCAGCCCGGGGGGCAGGAACATCGGCGGGCCACAGCAGATGACCTTGGCGCCGAACAGCGCCAGGCAGTGGAGGTTGGAGCGCGCCACCCGGCTGTGGAGGATGTCCCCCACGATCGCGATCCGCTTCCCCTCCAGCGAGCCGAGCTTCTCCCGCAGGGTGAAGGCGTCCAGGAGCCCCTGGCTGGGGTGCTCGTGCGTGCCGTCCCCGGCGTTGATCACCGCCGCCTTCACGTGGCGCGCCGCCAGGTGCGGCGCCCCGGAGGAGCTGTGGCGGATGATGATCGCCCTGGGGCCCAGCGCGTCGATGTTGCGGACCGTGTCCAGCAGCGTCTCCCCCTTGGAGACGGAGGACGCCTTGTAGGTCCAGTTGAGGACCTCGCCGCCGAGCGCCTTGGCGGCGATCTCGAAGGAGGAGCGCGTCCGCGTGGAGTCCTCGAAGAAGAGGTTGGCCACCACGTGCCCGGCGAGCGTGGCCTTCCGCTTGCCGCTCTTGAAGTCCCGCTTGTGCTCCGCCGCCTTGGCCAGCAGCGCCTCCACGTCAGCGCGGGAGAGCCCTTCGATCTGCAGCAGGTGACGCGCGGTGCTCACTGGGTGGCCGGCCCCTTCTTCTCCGGGTTGAAGTGGACCTTCACCACCCGCTGGAGCGGCTTGAGGCGGACCTCGCGGTCGTAGTCCACGCGGATCCGCACCGTGCGCGCCACGTCGTTGCGGTCAATGGTGATGTTCTCGGTGGTCAGCCCCAGGCCGGGCACGTTCACCAGCTCGCCGAAGCGGTCGTGCTCCTGATGGGTGCCCACCTTGTTGCTGTTCAGGTCCTCGATGATCCGGTTGCGGATCTGCTCGTCCGTCTTGCCGAGGTTCACGTCCGCGTACGCCGCGGCGACCGCGTCCTTCACGTTGAGGTTGTCGAGGTAGATGGGGGTGAAGAGCGCCCCGAGCCAGATCCCCACGGCCACCGCCAGCACGAGCAAGATGCTGGCGAGATTTGCCTTCCCGTAGGGTTTCACTCTGAGGTCATTGCAGTACCAGCGCGCCAAACGACGGGTCAAGCACTACCGCGCCTCACTGCACCGGCACGAAGAGCCGGTCCCCCCGCAGGCCCACCCCGCCGAACAGCTTCCCCAGCACGCCGCCCGGGCCGAACGAGACGAAGACCGCGGTGGCCCGCCCCTTGATGTGGCCGTAGGGGACGAACTCCACCTTGCTGGAGAGGCCGAAGCCGGCGCGGCTGTCCTCGCTGCCGTCCCGGTTGTCCCCCATCACGAAGACGTGGCCGGGCGGGACCTCGTACGGCCCCTGCAGCTCCTTGCCGTAGGGGTGCGTGGGGTACTGGAGCGCCAGGTGCGGGGAGGCCGAGAGCGCCTCGGCGTAGAGCAGCGTGTCCCGGGTGAACCAGCGGTCCGCCACCCGGTCCTGCACCGTGTAGCTCTGCTGGAGCAGCTCCCGGGGCTGCGCCACCCCGTTCACGAAGATCACCTCGTTGCGGATCTCCACCCGGTCCCCGGGCACGCCCACGATCCGCTTCACCAGGTTGACCGAGTCATCCAGCGGGTTGTTGAAGACCACCACGTCCCCGCGGGCGGGGCGCCGCCAGAAGACGAAGGGCACCTCGTTCCGGAAGGGGATCTGCGCGCCGTAGATGAACTTGTTCACCAGGACGTAGTCACCGATCTGCAGCGTGGGGAGCATGGAGCCGGAAGGAATGGAGAACGGCTCCACGAACAAGAGCCGCAACAGCCCCACCGCCACCACCGCCTTGGCGAGCCCGGAGAAGAAGGCCACCAGATCGCTGCGGCGCCACTTGGGCAGCTTCTCGTCCAGCGTGCGGCCCATCCGCTCGATCTCGCGGGAGAGCGCGCCCTCGTCCCCGTCCGCCCAGGCGTGCTCCAGCCGCCGCGCCACCTCCGCCAGCTCGGCCACGGTGACCTTGGAGAGCTTCTTGCGCCGCTTCACCGCCAGGTGGAGATCGTCCAGCACCTCCCAGGCGCGCTGGCGCAGGGAGCGGCGCCGGGACATGGGCGGCACCCAGGTCAGCACCGAGCCCACCAGGAACCAGCCCACGCACAGCCCGGCCAGCCCCAGGAGCACCAGCCGCGCGGGCCGGTAGGAGTCCCCCAAGAGCGGCAGCACCACCAGGTAGAGCGCGAAGGCGATGCCGAAGACGAGCGGCGGAGCCCAGAGCGAGGAGACCCGCTCGATCAGCGCCCGGCGGGAGAGCCGCCGTTGCTCCTCCGGTGAGCGCAGCAGGAGGAGATCTGTCTCCAGGGGCCCGCGTCGCCGCATGAACGCTCTTAGCGGACGGGCATGAACATGCGGTCGGTCCGCAGCCCCTTACCGCCGAACCACTGGTTGAAGAGCCCGCCGTAGGAGAGCGAAAGCCAGACGACCATCGCCTTCCCCTTGATGTTCCCGTACGGCACGTACGCGACGCCGCGCGAGCTGTCTCCCAGGCCGAAGCGGGAGTCCGCGCTGGCGTCCCGGTTGTCTCCCATCACGAAGACGTGGCCTTCGGGCACCGAGTAGGGGCCGCTGTTCGGCTGCCCGTAGCCAGGGAGCTGCTGGACCAGGTGCTCGCTGCCGTTGAGCCGCTCCTTGTAGACATTGCCCGTCTTGGGGATCCAGACATCCGTCCCCTGCGGCATGTCGTAGAAGCGCTGATCCTCGCTGAGGAGCTCCCGGGGCTGCGGCTGGCCGTTCACGTGGACCACGTCATCCACCAGCTCGATCTTGTCCCCCGGGACGCCCACCACCCGCTTGATGTAGTCCACGGACGGATCCACCGGGTTGTTGAAGACGATCACGTCCCCCCGCGCGGGCCGCCGGATGATCGGGAACGGCACCACGTTGATGAAGGGGATCCGCACTCCGTAGATGAACCGGTTCACCAGCACCCGGTCTTCGATCAGCACGGTGGGGATCATCGAGCCGGTGGGGATGTAGAAGGGCTCGATCAGCACGGTGCGGATGAGCAGCGCGGCGAGCAGCGGCTTGCCAATGCCCGAGACGAAGTCCAGGGGCGAGCTCTTGCGGTAGGCGGCCAGGTGCTTGTCCGCCACCGCCGCGGTGGCATCCAGCGCCTTCTTGAGCGGCTCCTTCTCCCCTGCCAGCCGCTTCACCTCCAGCGCGTCCACCGCCTCCAGCACCGCCTTGCGGGAGCGCTCCTCGAGCTTGGCCTGGTGCTTCTTCACCAGCGCGCGCAGCTCCTTGGCCAGCTCCCCGGCCTCCACGCGCAGCTTGCGGACCTCGGAGAAGCCCGGCAGGCCGATCCTCAGGGCCGCGAGCACCACGAAGTAGGCCAGGCAGCCCAGCCCCAAGAGCTGGATGGCGCGCAGCGGCCACCCCCTCACGCCGGCCTCGAGCTCCCCGCCCGGCCCGGGCACGCGGGCGAGCTGGCACAGCTCGGGGAAGAGCTGGACCAGGAAGATGTAGAGCGTGAGCAGGACCAGGAAGAGCGTGAGCGGGCCCCAGAGGCTGGTGGCCACCTCGTACCAGTAGAGCTTGCGCAGCTGCGCCTTGCGGTCATCCCGCACCCGGTCCCCTGCCACGCCCTCCTTGAGCCCGGACTCGGCGTCCATCACTCCTCCGTCTTCAGGACGGCGAGGAACGCTTCCTGGGGGATCTCCACAGACCCCACCTGCTTCATGCGCTTCTTGCCTTCCTTCTGCTTCTCCAGGAGCTTGCGCTTCCGGCTGATGTCGCCACCGTAGCACTTCGCCAGCACGTTCTTGCGCATGGCGGAGATGGTCTCGCGGGAGATCACCTTCGAGCCGATGGCGGCCTGGATCGCCACTTCATACATCTGCTTGGGGATCACTTCCTTCAGCTTGGCGCAGACGTCCCGCCCACGCTGGTAGGCGCGCTCGCGGTGGACGATCACGGAGAGCGCGTCCACCGGCTCGCCGTTGATTAGGATGTCCAGCTTCACCAGGTCCGCCTCCACGTAGCCGGCGAGCTCGTAGTCCAGCGAGGCGTAGCCGCGCGAGACGGACTTCAGCTTGTCGAAGAAGTCGAAGACGACCTCGGAGAGCGGCATGTCATAGGTGACCTGCACCCGCTGCCCGGAGCTGCCGAGGTACTTGATGTCCTTCTGCACGCCGCGCCGGTCCTGGCACAGCTTGAGGATCGCCCCCAGATAGTCGTTGGGGACGTGCACGTGGCAGGTGAGCAGCGGCTCCTCCAGATGCTCGATCACCTGGACCGGCGGGAGCTTGGCGGGGTTGTCGATCCGCAGCTCCTCCTTCTTCACCGTGAAGACCTTGTAGACCACCGAAGGCGCGGTGGTGATCAGCGACAGGTTGTACTCGCGCTCCAGCCGCTCCTGGACGATCTCCATGTGGAGCAGGCCCAGGTAACCGCAGCGGAAGCCGAAGCCGAGCGCGGTGGAGACCTCGGGCTCGTAGGTGAACGCCGAGTCGTTGAGCCGCAGCTTCACCAGCGCGTCCCGCAGGTTCTCGTAGTCCGCCGAGTCGATCGGGAAGATCCCCGAGAAGACCATCGGCTTGACCTCTTTGAAGCCCGGGAACGGCGCCTCCGTGGGGCGCAGCTCCTCCGTCACCGTGTCGCCGACCTTGGCGTCCGCCAGCTCCTTCACGTTGGCGACGAGCACGCCCACCTCGCCGGCGATCAGCTGGGGCGCGGGGCGCGAGAACGGGGCGAACACGCCCAGCTCCTGCACCTCGAACTTCTTCTTGTTGCTCCACAGCATGATCTTCTGCTTCAGCGACAGCGTGCCTTCCAGCACGCGCACCAGCATCACCACGCCGCGGTAGTTGTCGTACCAGCTGTCGAAGATCAGCGCCTTGAGCGGCGCGGCCGGATCGCCAGACGGCGGCGGGACGCGGTGGACCACGGCCTCCAGCAGGTCCTCGATCCCCACGCCCTCCTTGGCGGAGACCGGCACCGCCCCAGAGGCGTCCATGCCGATCACGTCTTCGATCTCCGCGCGCGTGCGGTCCACGTCCGCGCTCGGCAGGTCGATCTTGTTGATGGTGGGGATCACTTCCAGATCGTGATCCAGCGCCATGTAGACGTTGGCGAGCGTCTGCGCCTCCACGCCCTGCGTGGCGTCCACCACCAAGAGCGCGCCCTCGCAGGCCGCCAGCGAGCGGGAGACCTCGTAGGCGAAGTCCACGTGCCCCGGCGTGTCGATCAGGTTGAGGACGTACTTCTCGCCGTTCTTGGCGGTGTACGCCATCCGGACGGACTGGGCCTTGATGGTGATCCCGCGCTCGCGCTCCAGCTCCATGTTGTCCAGGAACTGGGCCTGCGCCTCCCGCTTGGAGAGCGTGCCGGTCTTCTCGAGCAGGCGGTCGGCGAGCGTCGACTTGCCGTGATCGATGTGGGCGATGATGCAGAAGTTGCGGATGTGGGCGTTCTCAGAAGGCATTTCGGCGCGCGAACCGCCCGTGGAGACGTCTGGCGGTGGGCGGGCTTGCCTAGCACCGAAGCCCCCCTGCGGCTAGTGCTTGCCGTGCCCCTTGTGCTTCCCGCGGTCGCCCTTCTCCTGCTCGCGGCGCTCGGCCTTGTCGGCCTTCCAGCGCTTGTACTTCCCCCTGGGCAGCACGACGATCGTCTGCGGCACGTACTGCCGCTCGACCACCACCCAGCCGCCGCGGTGATCGCGCGTGCGGTACCAGCGGTCCTGGCGGTTCACCCAGTACCAGCCGTCCGAGAAGAAGACCTCGTCGTCGTAGTCCGGCACCACCTGCACGCCGGGCGTCACCACCACCAGGGGCGGCGGCACGTCGAACCGGATGGTGGGGAGCGGGAGGTTGATCTGCACCTGCGCGAGCGCAGGGACCGCGAGCAACGCGGCAAGGACGGCGGCCACGGCGGAGGTTCGCGTTTTCATGCGCGGCAGCTTTCACGATGCCGGCCGGGGCGACAAGCCACGCGCAGGCGCTCATGTCGCAGCCCGCCGGACAACGGAGCACAGGCACCGAACCCGCTCAGCCCGAGCGAAGTCGAGGGCCCTGTTCAAGACGCGCCCGTGGGGCCCTCGACTTCGCTCGGGCTGAGCGGGGTACGGTCTACCGCGCCGCCTGCTTCCGGAAGTACTCCACCGTCTGGCGCAGCCCGTCCGCCAGCTTCACGGTGGGCTCCCAGCCGAGGATCTTCTTCGCCAGCGCGGGGGTGATGCAGGAGCGCAGCTGCTCGCCGGGCTTGCCGGGCGCGTACTGCGCGGGCTCCTTCACGCCGGCCGCGTCCGCCAGCCCGGCGTAGAGCGCGTTGATGTCCGTCTCGATCCCCGTGCCGATGTTGATCGCCCCCACGTAGTCCTTCTCGAAGGCGAGGTAGTTGGCGCGCGCCACGTCCGGCCCGTAGACGAAGTCCCGGGTCTGCTTCCCTTCCCCGAAGATCGTGCAGCTCTTCCCGCTCACCAGCCGCTGGCTGAAGATCGCCACCACGCCGGCCTCACCGTGCGGGTTCTGCCGCGGCCCGTAGACGTTCGCGTAGCGCAGGGCCACGTACTTCAACCCGTACTGCGCCTTGTAGTAGCCGAGATAGAGCTCGCCAGCCGCCTTGGAGACGCCGTACGGCGAGACCGGCCGCGTGGGGTGGGACTCCGGCGCGGGGAAGACGTCCTGCTCGCCGTAGATGGCGCCGCCGGTGGAGCTGAAGATCACCTTCTTCACGCCCGCCTTGCGCGCGGCCTCCAGCAGGTTGATGAAGCCCAGGATGTTGGCGTCCGCGTCAAACCGCGGATCCTCCACCGAGCGGCGCACGTCCATCTGCGCGGCCAGGTGGCACAGCACGTCCGGCTTCTCGCGGTCGATCAGCGCGGCGGTGTCCGGGCTGCGGATGTCCAGCACGGAGAGCCGGACCTTGGGATCCAGGTTCTCCTTCTTGCCGCTGGAGAGATCGTCCACCACGAGGACGTCGTGGCCGTTGCGGACGAACTCGTCGCAGACGTGGGAGCCAATGAACCCTGCGCCGCCGGTCACCAGGATCTTCACGGGAGCCTTCCTGCCTCGAATGTGAGCGCGTCGAAACTAGGGAGCCGCATCCTCGCCGGCAACCGCCGGAGCGCAAAAGAACAGCGCGTTCAGACGACCGTGCGGAAGTAGGCGATCGTGTCCACGAGCCCCTTCTCCAGCGGCACCTTGGGCTCCCAGCCCAGCAGCGTCTTCGCCCGGGTGATCTCCGGCTTGCGCTGCTTGGGATCTCCCTGGGGGAAGGGCTTGTGGACCAGCTTGCCGCCGCCGCCCGCGGCCGCGCGCACGGCCTCGGCGAACTCGAGCATGGTCATCTCCCGGGGGTTGCCCAGGTTGACCGGATCGGTCACGTCCGAGAGCGACAGGCGCGCCAGGCCGTCCACCAGATCCGCCACGTAGCAGAACGACCGGGTCTGCTTGCCGTCCCCGAAGATGGTGAAGTCCTCGCCGCGCAGCGCCTGGCCCACGAAGGCGGGCACCACGCGCCCGTCGTCCAGGCGCATCCTCGGCCCGTAGGTGTTGAAGATCCGCGCGATCCGCGTGGCCACCCCGCGCGAGCGGCGGAACGCGCAGACGATCGCCTCACCGTAGCGCTTGGCCTCGTCGTAGACCGCGCGCGGGCCGGTGGAGTCCACGTTGCCCAAGTACGACTCCACCTGCGGGTGGACCAGCGGGTCGCCGTAGATCTCGGAGGTGGAGGCCTGGAGGAAGACCGCCTTCTTCTTCTCCGCCAGGTGCAGCGCGTTCTCGGTGCCCAACGAGCCCACGCGCAGCGTCTCCAGCCAGAGCTCCGCGTAGTCGATGGGGGACGCGGGCGAGGCCAGGTTCATCACGAAGTCCACCGGCCCGTCGACCGAGAGCCCTTCGGTGATGTCCTGCTTGAGGAAGCTGAAGGCCTTGTGGTCCCGGAAGGGGGCGAGGTTCCGCTCGCGCCCGGTGATGAAGTTGTCGACCGCGACCACCGTGCCGCCGTCCGCGAGGATCCGCTCGCAGAGGTGGGAGCCAATGAAGCCCGCGCCGCCGAGGACCACCGCCCGCTTGCCTTGGAAGGTTTTCACGAGGCGGGCTTCTACCCCAGTTCGTCGAAGGTCGCCTGTCCCGGGAGCTGACCTTTGTACTTCTCCAACACCAGATCGATCCCCTGACGGATGTACTCGGCGACGGGGACCTTCGTCTTCTGGTTGAGCAGCTTCAAAGATTCATTCTGCTCGGGTGTAATGTAGATGGTCGTGCTGATCTTCTTCCGCGCCATGAGTGTATGTGACGCTATATCGACATACGTGGCCGGTCAAAAGGCCTAGCCGAGGAACTCCATGAAACTGCATGGGAAGTGGGTGGCGGTAGGGGCCCTGCTCGTCTCCGCGGTGCTCGCGGCGTGCGGCGGTGGCAAGGACGCGGTGAAGGCGGACGGCAGCAGCGGCGGCGGCGAGCGGCTGGCGGAGAACATCAGCCAGTCCCGCCAGGGCAACGAGAAGGTCACCGAGTTCGATCTCAACCACGACAAGCGCCCAGACGTCTGGTCCTTCACCGTGCCCGGCAAGTCTCCGGACGGGAAGGACATCGACAAGCTCGTCCGCAAGGAGCTGGACATCAACTGGGACGGCAAGGTCGACATCACCCGGAACTACGGTGACAACGAGACCATCGAGCGCGAGGCGCTGGATCTCGACTTCGACGGCAAGGTGGATCAGGTCAACTTCTACGAGAAGGGCGCGGTCACCCGGAAGGAGCGCGACCTCGACTACAACGGCAAGCCCGACCTCTGGATCTATTACGAGAAGGGCAAGATCGAGCGGAAGGAGCGGGACACCAACGCCGACGGGAAGATCGACTACTGGGAGTACTGGGAGGGCGATCACGTCGACCGGATCGGCGAGGACCTGGACGGCGACGGCAACGTGGATCGCTGGACCAAGAACCCCAACGCCGAGGGCGGCGGCCAGTAGCGGCTAGCAGAGCCCCGCCACAGAGCGGCTACTGAGGCGCGGTGGTGGACGCGACGAACGCGTCCAGCTGCGTCTCCCGCCTGAAGTCCTGCAGGTAGCGGGTGGCCGCCTCCTTGGAGGCGAAGCTGCCCATCCGCACGCGGTACCAGGTCCCCTTGCCCGGGACCGTCGCCTCCACGATGAACGGCGCGTAGCCGCGATCGCGCAAGCGCGTGGCGAAGCGGTCCGCCTCGGTCTTGTTCTGGCTGGCGGAGAGCTGGAGCGTGAAGGCGCCGTTGGGCGCCGCCTCCAGCGGGCGCTTGGCGCCGGAGCCGCCGTCGTGGCCGGGCGCGGTGCGGGTGGCCACCGGCGTCTCGGACACCTTCCCCGCCGGACGGGCCGGGGCCGGATCGGGCGAGCGCACCGGCTCGGGCTTGGGCGCGACCGCCACGGGCTCGGGCTTGGGCGCCGGGGCCTCGGCCACGACCGGCGGCGGCGCGGCGGCGGGCTCGGGGGCCTCCACCACCTTGATGGTGGGCGGATCAATCGACGGTGGACCGTTCCGGGTGAGCTCCTCCTGGAACGTGAGGGACGCGTCGCGCACCTCGTCCATCGCCTTGGCCTTCTCGTCCAGGGCCGTCAGCAGATCTCCGCCCACGGCGCGCTCCTGGGTGGCGAGCTTCTTCCCCACCACCACGCCGAGCACGAAGACGGAGCCGAGCACCACGATCCCCGCCACGAGCAGGCTCACGATCTGGCGGCTGTCGAGCGAGAGGTCGAACTTTTCCTTCATGCGATGGGCGTCGCGCATTGCCAAAACGCTAGGGCCCACCCCAACCCCGGTCAAATTCGTGGGTCAATGTGGGTGGCGGTGCGAGAGATCTCGCGGAGTTCAGCTCCCTCGCGCGTGACCGTGTCCCAGCTCTCGCAGGACGGACAGCGGAACAGGTGCTCCGGAAGCTGCTGCCGGCAGCCGCCGCAGGCGAAGCCCATGGCTGGCTTGCCGAGCGCGCCGAGGATCTCCTGGTAGTCCGCCCGCAGCTCCTCGGAGCGGTCGTACTCGAGCAGGAGCGCGCCGAGCTCGCGCCGGGCCTCCCAGAACCGCGGCGCCCGGTCCACCACCCGCCGCAGCTGGAAGATCGCCTTCTCCACCTGCCCTCTTTCCTTGAAGTGCAGCGCGAGCGCGAGCTCGTAGGGCGTGCCGTCCGAGCGCCCCTGCCGGACCTGCTCGCGCAGGAACGCCTCCAGCCGCTTGGGGTCCGGCTCGAGCTGCTCGAAGAGCTTCACCGTGCGCGGCGCGAGCTCGGGCTGCAGCGTGAGCGCGGAGCGCAGCGCGCTGGCCGCCTCCTCGCGCTGGCCCTGGACCGCGCCCACCTCCGCCAGCGCCAGATGGGCGTCCGCGCTGCGCGGGTCCGCCGCCACCGCCTGCCGCGCCCGCTCCAGCGCCTGCGGCGGATCCGCGTCCCGCAGCGAGCGCGCGTGCTCGGCGAGCAGGTGCGCGAGCACGGGCGCACCCTCCCCCGTCAGCTCGGACAGCCGCTGCTGCAGCTGGCAAGCGCGGGCCCACGCGTGGGACTCCTCGGCGACCTGGCGGTAGAGGGTGAGCCCCTCCTGCGATCGCGGCTCCTCGGCGAGGAAGGTCTCCAGCGTCTCCGCGGCGAGATCCCTCAGCCCGGAACGCTTGTAGTCCAGCGCCAGCGCCAGCTGCGCGCGGCGGCGGACCTCGGCGGAGAGCCCGGGGCGCAGCAACATGTTGCGGTGCAGCCGGATGGCGCGGTCCAGCTCGCCCTTGCGGCGGAAGAGCGCGCCCAGCGCGAAGTACGTCTCCAGCGTCTGGCGGTTGAGCTGCGCGGCGCGGGAGAGCTCGGCCACCGCGGCGTCCGGATCTCCGGAGAGGACGTAGGTGACGCCCGCCAGGTAGGCGCGGGCCTCGTCCTCGCTGCGCCCCTTCCGGGAGAGCACCGTCAGCAGCGCGAGCAGCGCCACCGCCGCGGTCGCGCCCAGCACCATGAGCAGCGTGAGGGGCGCCGAGGTCATCCAGGGAACGGCTTTCAGCGGAGGTTGAGCGGGGTGGTCCCGGTGAGGGACTCCTGCGCGGCAAGTCCGCCCACGTCGTTCATCGCGGGCGCGGCGGCGAGCGCGGCCGGGGCGGGGACCGGCGCGGCGGCCGGCTGCAGCGGCTCCTTGTTGAGCCGGTCCCGCAGCTCCTTGCCCACGGTGAAGTACGGGGTGCGGCGGCGCGGGACCTTCACCTTCTGGCCGGTCTTGGGGTTGCGGCCATCGCGCGCGTCACGCACCTTCACCGCGAAGCTGCCGAAGCCGCGGATCTCGATCCGGTCCTCCCGCTTCAGCGCGTCGACCATGGTGTCGAACACCGTGTTGACGATCGCCTCCACCTCGCGCCGGGGCACGTGGGGGGCTCTCTGACTGATCTTCTCAATCAGCTGGCTCTTGGTCATTGACGCGCTCCTCTTTCGCAGCTTTCGGCTCAGTGCGTTTCCACCAACGGCAGTCGGTACTCCAACCCCGTCCCCCCCATGGCGCCCAGCACGCGCGCCGCGGTGCCGCTCACGGCCGACTGGACGTCCTCGCCCAGCAGCTCGCGCAGCAGCTCCTTGTCCTTCTTCGGGTACTCCATCTCCGGCTCGCCCTCGATCCCCGCCAGCTGGCCGGCCGCGGCGACCGCGTCCGAGAGCCCGCCCAGCTCGTCCACCAGCTTCCACTCCTTGGCCTGGCGCCCGGTGAAGACACGCCCGTCCGCGTGGGGACGCACGTCCTCCACCTTGAGCTTGCGCCCTTCGGCCACCGCCCCGATGAACTGCTCGTGCACGTCCTTGAGCACGCTCTCGAAGTACTCGCGCTCCTCGGCGGTCATCTCGCGGAACATGCTGCCGGAGTCCTTGAGCTTGCCGGCGGTGATCACCCGCATCTCCACCCCCGCCCACTTCATGAGGCCCTGGACGTTGGGGAGCTGGAAGATCACGCCGATCGAACCGGTGAGCGTCCCGGGGTTGGCGAAGACCTTCTCCCCGGCGCAAGCGATGTAGAAGCCGCCGGACGCGGCGACGGAGCCCATGGAGACGACGACCTTCTTCTTCTCGCGGAGCTTCTTCACCGCGTCGAAGATCTCCTGGGACGGCCCCACCGCGCCTCCGGGGGAGTCCACGCGCACCACCACCGCCTTGATGTGGTCCGCCTCCTTGAAGTCGCGCAGCTGCTCCAGGACCTTCTTCGAGTCCCGGATCTCCCCGACGATCTCCACCACCCCCACGCGATCCCCACCCCCGCGCAGGCCGCCGCCGGGGGCCTTCACCGCCGCGTAGAGGACGATCAGGAAGAGGAACAGGCACAGGAACAGCCCACCGAACACGAGCCCGATGATCCAACCGGCGCGACGATCCATGGAGCCTTGTGCCCTCCCCCAGCGCTGAAGCGGCGGACCTTACGCGCGCCCCGCTGCGGCTTTCAAGCGATCCAGCCGCCCCCGACGACCTGATCCCCCGCGTAGAGCACCGCCGCCTGCCCCGGGCTCACTGCCCTGGCGGGCACGTCCAGCTCCACGCGGAAGTGGCCGTCCGCCTCCTGGCGCACCCGGGCCGCCGCGCCGGCATGCCGGTGGCGGATCTTCGCCACCAGCGCGTCCGACGGCGCCGGCGGCGCGCCCACCCAGTGCGGAGAGAGCAGCCGGAACGACCGCCGCTCGGCCTGCGCGGCGCTGCCCACCACCACCCGGCGGCTCTGGGGCTCGATCTTCTGCACGTAGAGCGGCTCCGGCGCGCTGATGCCCAGGCCCCGCCGCTGCCCCACGGTGAAGCGGTGGATGCCGTCGTGCTCGCCGAGCACCGCGCCGTCCCCGTCCACGATCTCGCCTTTGGGCTGGGGCCCGGCCACCTTCTCCACGAAGCCGGCGTAGTCCCCATCCGGGACGAAGCAGATCTCCATGCTCTCAGGCTTGCGGCTGGTGGGCAGCCCGTGGCGCTCGGCGATCTCCCGCACCTGCGCCTTGGTGAGCTCGCCCACCGGGAAGATCAGATCCGCCAGCGCCTCCTGGCCGAGCGTGAACAGGAAGTAGCTCTGGTCCTTCGCCGGATCGCTCCCGCGCGCCAGCGCCAGCCGCTCGCCGTCCCGGACGATCCGCGCGTAGTGCCCGGTGGCGAGCTTGGCCCCGAGCGACCGCGCACGCTTGAGCAGGAAGTCGAACTTCACGTCCCGGTTGCACGCCACGCACGGGATGGGCGTGCGGCCGCCCAGGTAGGACTCCACGAACGGAGAGACCACCCGCTCCTTGAACAGCTCCTCTGCGTTGGCCACGTAGAACGGGATGCCCAACGCGTCCGCCACGGCCCGCGCGTCGTCGATGTCCTCGGGGCTGCAGCAGCTGCCGCACTTCGCGGCGCCCTCGTAGGACCACACCCGGAGGGTGATCCCGATGACCTCGTGGCCCTGCTCCTTGAGCAGCGCGGCGGCTGCGGAGGAGTCCACTCCCCCGCTCATGGCAACGACGACTCTCATGGGCTGTTCGGCCTCTCTAGCGCCCCTACGCACAGGTTTTCCACATCACCCCCGCCAAAATCGGCCAGTTGGGCGCCGCTCCGAGGACGCCCGGCCGCTCGCCAATCCTGACAATTCAAGAGGCTGACTTTTCGGGAGTTTCTGCTTTTCTCCCCTCGGGAGGGGGTCCCCCTCTGAGCGCACGCGGGCTTCGCTTCCGCCCTCGGCCGTCCACCCTGTGGAGAACTCTGTGGATAACTCGTCAAGCAGATTTCGACGCCCACCACTGCGCCAAAAGGGCCGTCAGCCGATCTGCGCGATTCAGCGAAGGATCTTCCAGCACGCGCTCCATCAGAAAGCGCGTGGCCTGACCGATCGCCGGTGAAGGACCCACGCCCAGCGCCTTCATGATCGCCGCCCCATCCAGCGCCAGCTCCTTCGCGCTGAGCGCCGGGCTCACCGCGAGCAGCGCGGCGAGCCGCTCGCCCAGCGCCTGAACCTCCGGCTCGCCGGCGCCCCGCGCGCGCCGGTTGGCCACCGCGAGCGCGAGCCAGGCGCCCACCTGATCGCGGCCGAGCTGCGCGAGGAAGCGGCGCAGCTCCACGTCGCTGGCCGTGAGCAGCGGGGAGATCCGGTGCCAGCGCACCAGGTGCGTCACCTGCTCGGTGGTCTTGTTGGGGAACTTCAGCCGGAGGCAGAGCGCCTTGGCGAGCGCGGCGCCGCGCTCCTCGTGGCCCTCCACGCCCTGCGCCCGCGCCAGGTCATGCAGCAGCGCCGCCACCCTCAGCTCCAGCTCGGGCGGGCACGCGGCCACCGTGGCCACGGTGTGATCGAAGACGGCGGCGTCCGCCACCAGCTCCGGCAGGAAGCGCTCCGCCAGGCGCGTGTCGCGCAGCAGCGCGAGGCCCAGCGCGGGGCGGGAGGAGACCAGCAGCTTGGAGAGCTCCTCGCGGATCCGCTCCACCGACACCTTGGAGAAGACGTCCAACGTGTCGCCGATCGCCGCGAAGGTGGCGGGCTCCAGCGAGAAGCCGAGCACCGCGGCGAAGCGCACGGCGCGCAGCGGGCGCAGCCCGTCTTCGGAGAAGCGGGCGTGGGCGTCCCCCACGCAGCGGATGATCTGCGCGGCGAGATCCGCCTGGCCGCCGAACGGATCGCTCAGCGCGCGGCGCACCGGATCGAACGCCATGGCGTTGATGGTGAAGTCGCGGCGCGAGAGATCCTCCTCCACGTCCGTGTGGAAGCTGACCTCGGACGGGCGGCGGCCATCCAGGTACGCGCCCTCCTTGCGGAACGTGGTGACCTCCACCCCCACGCCCTTCGACAGGACCGTCACCGTCCCGTGCTGGATCCCGGTGGGGATCACCTTGCTGAAGCAGCGCTGGACCTCTTCAGGCCGGGCGCTGGTGGCCACGTCGAAGTCCTTGGCGGGCTTGCCCAGCAGGAGATCTCGGACGCAGCCGCCCACCAGGTACGCGGCGTAGCCGCGCTCGGTGAGGCGGGCGAGCACGTCCAGGACGGGCGGCGGGACCGAGGCACCCGCGAGCAATGGAGGAAGCGCAGTCATTGACGCGCCCGCTAACTATCACGAGCGGATCTGGCCTGCGTTGGCGCGTCGCGCCTGAAAATCGCCCGCGGGCCCGCCCCCCATCAGAGCGGGCCCGCGGTGCGCTACTGGCAGCTCTTGCAGTCCGTGGCGCAGGTCGCCTGCTGGCAGGTCTGCCCGGCCTTGGCGCCCGAGGTGCAGCTGCACGCCCCGTTCACGCACGAGAACCCCGCCACGCAGGCCGAGGACCCGCCATCCCCCCCGGACGGGAAGCCGCCGTCCCACTGCGCGATCAGCTGCTGGATGCAGGCCTCGAGCGCGGTGGCCCAGGCCGGGGTGCCCAGCTGCGGCCCCCCTCCGTCCGTGCTCAGCAGCTGATCCAGGCAGCTCTGGGTGGCGAGCGCGCGGGCGCTGGTGGCCAGCTCGGGCTCCGGCTTGGGCGCTGCGGGCTCACAGGCGAAGGCGAGCGCGGCGACGGCGGCGGCGACGACAGTCTTCAATCTCACGGTGGCGCGGTCCTTTCCCGCCCCAAGGGCGGCGGCCGGCGCCTCTGCAAGCGCGGAGCCCAGCCGCGCACATCGCGTTACGGGGCATTGCGCGGCGCCTCCTGGCGCCGGTGCGCTCGAAGCTCAAACAAGCTGTTCAAGCGGGCAGATCAGCGCGCGGTGAAGAGGCAGCGCGTGATCGGGATCGCCACGTCCTGGAGGACGTAGAGGTAGTACTGCTTGCCGGCCTCGAGCGCGGCGGGAGGCCCCGAGGCGGGGAACCGCTGCGTCAGCCCCTCCGGGACGGTGCCGAAGGTGACCTTGCCCGGGGAGATCGGCGTGCCGCTCTCCCACGGCACGTCTATCCGCCACCGGGTGCCGAGCGGGGTGTCCAGGTTCGGCGGGACGCCGGGAGAGGTGGCGTTCGCGTCCAGCACGTACAGGTAGCGCGCCTTCCCGCCCACCCAGCTCACGGTGCCGTCCGCCGCCACGCCCTCCCCTGCTTCGCACGCAGTGGGGACGTAGAAGCGCTGCGCGTCGAGCGGGCCGGCGCCGTAGGTCTGCCCGGCGAAGTCCTCGCGCTTGAGGCCGCGGTGGGCCAGCTCCGCCTCGAAGAAGCGCTTCATGCGCGAGTCGTCGGTGGTGACGAAGATGGTGTGGCCCGGGTTCTGGGGCGTGGAGCGGGTGAAGCCGTTGTTCTGCTCGGGCGGGTAGGCGCCGAAGCCCACGGTGTCGATCCAGCCGGCGCCCATGGCCAGGCCGCGCGGATAGAAGGAGTTGGCGAAGCTCGGCCCGGACTCGAGGAACCAGTTGCTCGAGCCGCGCGGCGCGGCGGTGGAGTGGCAGCAGACGCAGGCGGTGGAGCGGATCTGCGCCTTCACCCAGGCGACCTCGGCGGTGTAGGCCGGGTCGCTCAGCCGCGGATCCTCCTTGGTGGCGTCTTCGAAGGGGGGCGCCGCGTAGTACGGCCGCTGGGTCCGGACCTTCTCGCAGTTGCCGTAGGCGTTGAAGTCCCGGCCCTCTTCGGTGGCGCCAGAGATCATCGACCAGGTGCAGACCTGACCGCCTTCGCTCTTCCCAGCCGGCTCGCCCTCGAGCGGCGCGCGGCAGTCCCGGGAGGGCTGCTGGAACGTGGGCAGCCCGCTCGGCCCGTCCACGGTGCTGCCGCCGCAGATCGCCGTGGGCTGGAAGCTGCCGCCGCCGAACAGCTCGCAGCCGCGCTCCATGGAGCCGCACTTCGCCGCCTCGGTCCCGGGGAGCTCCACGCGGGCGAACTTCTGGGCCGCCTCATCCACGATGAAGATGCAGTCGCCGAACTTCTCCTCCTCGGCGATCCCGCAGCGCTGCCCGAGCACCAGGTCCGCCCCGTTGCTCTTGCAGTCGTCGCTGGCGTCCTTCTCCGCCCACTCGCCCACGTAGTCCTTGCACTCGGTGAGCTGGCTGAACTTGTTCGTGTACGTGCACTTCCCCACGACCTTGTTCGGGAGCTTCGGCACGTCGAAGCCGCCGCAGCGACAGCCGGCGACGGCGAGCGAGGCGAGCAGCACGGCAGGGATGGAACGGGGCATGGAAGCGGGCTCCTGGAGGCCCGAATAGATAACCGGGCGCGCATTCCGTGCAATGTTTGTACAAACTTTGCCTATTTCGTTAGTCCGATCAGGCAGATGCCCGGCCCGTGGCGGCGCCGCGGCGAAGAAATTCCTACCTTTGCGCCATGCGGCCTCGCCCTCCCCCTCCCCCTGAACGCCTGGTGAAAGTCCGCGGTGCCCGCCAGCACAACCTCAAGAACGTGGACGTGGAGCTCCCGCGGGACGCGCTGGTGGTCTTCACGGGGATCTCCGGCTCCGGGAAGTCCTCGCTCGCGTTCGGCACGCTCTACGCCGAGGCGCAGCGGCGCTACTTCGAATCGGTCTCGCCGTACGCGCGCCGGTTGATCGACCAGGCCGGGGTGCCCGAGGTGGACGCGATCGAAGGACTCCCGCCGGCGGTGGCGCTCCAGCAGCAGCGAGGCTCACCGACCACGCGTTCTTCGGTGGGGAGCGTCACCACGATCTCCAACTCGCTGCGCCTGCTCTACTCCCGCGCCGGAGACTACCCGCGCGGGCAGGAGCACCTGGCGGCCGAGGCCTTCTCGCCCAACACGCCGGCGGGCGCTTGCCCCGAGTGCCACGGGCTGGGGCGCATCTACGCGGTGACCGAGGAGTCGCTGGTCCCTGATCCCTCCCTCACCATCCGCGAGCGGGCGATCGCCGCGTGGCCGCCGGCGTGGCACGGACAGAACCTGAGGGACATCCTGGTGAGCCTTGGCTACGACGTGGACCGGCCCTGGCGCGAGCTGCCCAAGAAAGACCGCCAGTGGATCCTCTTCACGCAGGAGCAGCCGCAGGTGCCGGTCTACGCGGGCCTCACGCCGGCGCAGACCCGCCGGGCGCTCAAGCGGCGCGAGGAGCCCAGCTACCTGGGCACCTTCTCCAGCGCGCGGCGCTACGTGCTGGAGACGTTCGCGCAGACGGAGAGCGCCTCGATCAAGAAGCGGGTTCAGCGCCACCTGCTGAGCCAAGCCTGCCCCTCCTGCCGCGGCAAGCGGCTTAGGCCCGAGCCGCTGAGCGTCACCTTCGCCGGCTACGACATCTCGGAGATCTCCGCGCTCACGCTCGGGCAGCTGCGGGAGGTGTTGGCCGCGCCCGCACGGGGCGAGGCGCAGGAGCGCCTGCGGAGGACCCATCCGGAGCGCGCCGCGGTGGCGCAGCGGATCTCCCAGGAGATCGTCAAGCGGATCGCGCTGCTCGCCCAGCTGGGGCTCGCCTACCTCTCGCTGGACCGCAGCACCCCCACGCTCTCACCCGGCGAGCTGCAACGGCTGCGGCTGGCCACGCAGATCCGCTCCAACCTCTTCGGCGTGGTGTACGTGCTGGACGAGCCTTCCGCGGGGCTGCATCCGTCGGACACGGAGGCCCTGCTGGACGCGCTGGAGC
The DNA here is from genome assembly GCA_044229415.1 of Myxococcaceae bacterium. Classification (GTDB taxonomy): domain Bacteria; phylum Myxococcota; class Myxococcia; order Myxococcales; family Myxococcaceae; genus JBGATB01. Next base: position 87,485 of record JBGATB010000035.1, read on the forward strand.
AGCTCCGGGACGCGGGCAACTCCCTCTTCGTCGTGGAGCACGAGGTGGAGGTGATCCGCCGCGCGGACTGGATCGTCGACATTGGCCCGGGCGCCGGGGAACAGGGGGGCGAGGTGCTCTTCAGCGGCCCTCCCGAGCAGCTCGCCGAGGTGGACGCCTCCGTGACGCGCCGGTACCTCCTCGAGCGCGACCCTGCGCCCCGCCACGCGCCGCGCGCGCAGCGCGGCTGGTTGCAGCTGGAAGGCGTGACCCGCAACAACCTGCGGGCGCTCTCAGTGGCCTTCCCGCTCGGGGTGCTGACCAGCGTCACCGGCGTCTCCGGCTCCGGCAAGTCGTCCCTGGTCAGCCAGGTGCTGGTGGAGCTGGTGGCCAAGCGGCTCGGCCACGCGGCGCCTCTGGAGGACGAGCAGACAGAGGCGCTCGAGCGCGCCGCGCCCACGCCGACGGGCGGGGAGATCGTGGCCGGGCTCGAGCAGATCTCGCGGCTGGTCTGCGTGGATCAGAAGCCGATCGGGCGGACGCCCCGCTCCAACCTCGCCACGTACACGGGCCTGTTCGACACCGTCCGCAAGCTCTTCGCCGCTACGCCCGCGGCGCGCGCGCGCAGGTACGACGCCGGGCGCTTCTCGTTCAACGTCGCCAAAGGCCGCTGCGAGACCTGCGAGGGTGAGGGCTTCGTGAGCGTGGAGCTGATCTTCATGCCGAGCGTCTTCGCCCCCTGCCCTGACTGCCGCGGCGCCCGCTACAACGCGCAGACGCTCGAGGTGAAGCTGCGGGGCAAGAGCATCGCGGACATCCTGGGCATGACGGTGGACGCCGCGGCCGCGTTCTTCGCAGAGGAGCCAGTCCTGCGCCGCTCCTTCGACGTGCTGCGCGAGGTGGGGCTTGGCTACCTGCGGCTGGGCCAGCCCGCCACCGAGCTCTCCGGCGGCGAAGCGCAGCGGATCAAGCTCGCCACCGAGCTGCAGCGGGCGCAGCGCGGCGACACGCTCTACGTGCTGGACGAGCCCACCACCGGGCTGCACCCCTCGGACGTGGAGAAGCTGATGACCCAGCTCGGCCGCCTGATCGCCGCCGGCAACACGGTGATCGCCGTGGAACACGATCTGCGCGTGATCGCGGGGAGCGACTGGGTGATCGATCTCGGCCCCGGCGCGGGTGACGAAGGGGGCGCGCTCGTCGCCAGCGGCACGCCCGCGCAGGTCAGCCGCGCCCGCCGCAGCCGGACCGCGCCGTACCTGGCGAGGTTCCTCGGACACGCGGGAGCGCCCGAGGAGGCTTCGCCGCTCCCAGGCTGACCACGCCGCAGCTGCACCCACACTTCGACCCGAGGCGGCCCTGTCGTGTGTGCGCAGGAGGCTGCGCAGCTTGCGGACCTCAGGAACGACGAGACGAGGGCTTAGGCGAGGCACGTGGGTTGCTCATTGGAGACCGCATGAGCACCCCCTCGAAAGCAGCAGCCCTCCTCGCCACGGCGCTGATCGCCTGTGGTGGGCCGCCCAGCCCCTCGCCGGAGGACCTGGACGCGGCGCAGGTGCACGTCCAATCCGCGCTGAGCGCGGGCGAGCGCGCGCGGGCCGCGCTCGAGCTGTTGGGGATCCTCCCGGTCTACACCTGCGGCGAGGAGCGCTCGTCGTTCATCGCCAAGGCGGTGGACGGCGCCACCGCCCGCGCCGGCTGCGTGAGCGCGCGCGCCCAGGGACGGGACGCGACCTCGGACGCGGTGGTGCTCACCTTCTCCCAGGCGTGCAACGTCCAGGGCCACGTGGTCCAGGGCGAGGCGGCGTTCGTGTACAGCGGCGGCAAGTCCCGGATGGACCTCCAGGCGGATCTCGCCGAGCTGACCGTGGACGGCGAGCCGCTGCGCACGCGCGTGGGCTACGGGACCTGCGGCGACGAGAGCCGCTACTGGGCGCAGAACTCGGGGATCCTCGCCAGCGGCGTCGAGTACGAGTTGGAGCTCTCGGTGCGCCAGCGGCCGGGACTGCCCATCCTCGGCGGGACCACGCTGGTGGTGGACGGCGATGGCACGCTCGCCAGCGGCGCCGGCGAGGACCGGGTGACCTCCACGGAGCTGGAGTACGAGCTCGGCGACACCGCTCCGAAGTCCGGTCAGCTCGCGGTCTCCACCCACGACGGCCGCGCGTTCAAGGCGACCTTCAAGCCGACCCTCTGGAAGCTGGGTCAGGTGGAGGTGCAGGTGGACGACTCGCGGCCGGTGACCGTGCCGCTGGTGCGCTGAAGAGCCTGTCGGCGAGCCCCGCCGCCTCCCAGACGAGGATCGCCAGCACCAGCGCCAGCTGCACGCCCGACGCAACCACCCAGCCGGCCGGCACGTGCATCGGCTGGCGCGTCATCAGGAGAAGCGCCGGGGCGGGGACGCTGGCGAACAATGCGAGCAGGCGCACGTAGGCCGGCGGATGGCGCAGCGCTCCCGCCCTCGCGCGTCCGACCAAGGCGAACAGCGCGGCGAGCAGCGGGAGCGCCGCGAGCCAAGCCCCTCCCAGGGCCGCGGCGGCTGCCCTGGGCAGCCAGGTGGCCACATAGTCCGCCCGCTGGGCGGCCATCCCTGCCCAGGGGAAGTCGGACCGGTAGGCAAGCCCCACGGCTGCTGCCGCGCAGAGCCCGGCCAGGCCTGCGCTCACGGCGAAGAACCTGCTCCAGCGCAGCCCGGCGCCGTCTACCCGCGCGAACCCGCGCGCGGCCACCAGCCCAGGAACGATCACGCCGAGAGCGAATGCCGCCTCCGCGCTGAGCACGCAAGCGGGGATGGACTCGAGGTTCGTCGCCCAGGCGTTGTGAAGGACGGCGAAGACCGACCTCCCGCGGAGGATGCGCCAGGCCCAGAAGGCGTACGTGGAGAACCCGAGCGGCAGGAGGAGGATCCACAGCGGGTTTACGCGCCGAGGCACCAGCGTGAGTCGCCGCTGCGGGCGATTCCTTCGGCGATCGGTCAATCGACCGAGACCGGGAGCGCGGCCAGGGTGGCTCCGCAGATCACCAGCAGCGCCAGCGCCATCAGGAGCAGGGCCAACCCATTCGCGGGGAGCATGAGCTTGGTGCTCAACCCCGAAAAGAAGACGGTCAGCGCAGCGAGGACCGTCATCAGCATGTACCGGTTGGCGGAGTGGTTTGCTCTGCGGGCCTCAGCCCCTTTCTGCTCGGCCTGGGTGGCCAGCGCCAGTGCGCGCTCTGCCAAGGGGCGCTGGTACTCCTCCATCGCGAAGGGCGTGGGCGGAGCTGCGGAGTTCAAGAGCGGTCGGGTGGCGATCCACGCGCGGATCGCCGGTTTGAAGTCTGCGCGGAAACGCTCGAAGAGGAACCCCGAGACGGTCGCGGGATCTGGCTGGTACGCCTCGCCAGCGGGGAGCGCTCGGCTGCCACGCTCCGCCTGGAGCGCCTGGACCCAGGCCAGGAAGGTCGCGATGTCGATCTGCGCGTGCTGCGTGCTCGTCACCTCGCTCCGGGTGGACTCCACGCGGGACGCGGCGGCCTCGTTGAAGCGGATGGTCTGGATCCCTCCCCAGATGGCGCTCTGGTACGCGCACCAGGTGCTCACCACGGCGGCCAGCCCCATCTGCAGGGTGCTGATCACCTCCCGCTTGTCGATGAGGAACGCCCAGAGGGATCGGCGCCGGGTCGCATGATCCGCGAGCATCCCTGAAGGATCGATAGACGCCGGTCTGGGGTCCATTGACCGCCAGGGGGACGAGAACGGCGCGCGGGCCACATCCGCGCTGCGCTCGCGCCGGATGGCCGCCGTTGGGGCCGCTGCCGAGGATCCGCGCCATGCGCACCGGATCGTGGTCCCGAGCGTGGGCTGTCCTCTGCCTCGCGTTCCTGCCGGCGACCGCGCTGGCGCAGGCGCGGTCGTTCCAGACGAACGACTGCCACCTCCACCTCACGAACTACATCCAGGAGGGGCCCTCCCTCCGCGAGTTCCTGCGGTTGATGGGCAACACCGTGGGCCGGGTGGCGCTCTTCGGGATCCCGCTCCAGCAGCAGTGGTCCCACCGGGTCACGGGCGAGCGCGCGCCGACCTACTACCTCGAGTCGGACGCGCACCTCTACTACTACTCCTTCACGGACGCGTTCATCGCCACGGCCTACCGCGCGCTGCCCGCCCCCGAGCGCGAGCGCTTCGATCCGATGATCACCGGCTTCAACCCCGCGGACATGTACGCCGCCGAGCACATCCGCCGGGTGCTCCAGACGTTTCCGGGCGTCTTCTCCGGGATCGGCGAGTTCACCATCCACAAGGAGTTCGTCTCCGCGCAGGTGGCCGGAGACGTGGGGAGCCTGCTCGATCCCGCGCTCGACCGGATCCTGAGCTTCGCCGAGGAGGCGGGGCTCCTGGTGATCCTCCACAACGACGTGGACGTGCCCTTCCCGAAGCCCGGCGCCGAGCCCGCGTACCTGGCGGATCTCAAGGCGCTGCTGAAGCGGCACCCCGGCACGACGATCCTCTGGGCGCACACGGGCGTGGGGAGGGTCATCCGCCCCATCGAGAACCACCTCGGGATGCTCGCCCAGCTCCTGGAGGATCCCGAGCTGCGCCACGTCTCCTTCGACATCTCCTGGTCCGTGGTCGCCGAGTACGTCGTCTCTTCCGAGGCCACCACGCAGCGCACCGCGGACCTGTTCAACCGCTTCCCGGACCGCTTCGTGTTCGGCACGGACGCGCTCGCGCCGAAGACGGAGCAGGAGTACCTCAAGACGTACGCGATCTACGCCCCGCTCTGGGCGCGGCTCACCGAGCAGGCGCGGACGAAGATCCGGAAGGGGAACTACGAGCGCCTCTTCGACGAGGCCCGCCGCCGCGTTCGCGCCTGGGAGAAGGCCCACCCACCGGCCCCCTGACGCGAGCGGCTGCCCTCCCCGTCGCCTCGGACGAAGGGACAGTGTCCAGGCGCGCGCACTCCTCCCACCTTCAAGGCCAGGCCGGCGCTCCGCCGACCGGGGAGGCGTACGCGATGCGGACCCACAAGACGGGCGGTTTGATCGGACTCTTGCTGCTGCTGACAGGCTGCGCGTCCACGCAAGTGACGAACGCCTGGAAGGACCCCTCGGTCGCACAGTCGCCGCCGCCCAGCAAGGTGCTGGTGGTGGCGCTCGTCCCCAGCCGCGGCACCCGCCAGCAGCTGGAGCGCGCGCTCTCCTCGCGCTTGGAGGCACAGGGAATCTCCGCCGTCCCGATGCAGACGCTGGTCCCCGCGGAGACGGAGATCGACCGGGAGCTGATCAAGCGCACCGTGGCGGAGCAGGGGTTCGACAGCGTCCTCGTCTCGCGCTTCGCCGGGCTGGAGGAGGAGATCCACCACAACCCCGGGATCGTCTACTACGACTACTTCGCGCCCTACGGCGGCTCCCCCTACCCCTACCGGCCGAGCTACGAGGTCCATGAGAAGGCCAAGATGGAGACCAGCCTCTTCGACGCGCAGGACGGCAAGATGAAGTGGACCGCCACCACCAGCACGTTCCAGCCGTCGGAGGTGGGGAAGAAGATCTCCGGCCTGGCGGACACGCTGGTGAAGAAGCTCAACTCGGACGGAGTGCTCAAGTCGTCCTAGGCCGACGGGGCGTCTCTGCTGCGTTCGGCTCGAGCGTAGTGCCGCAGGCACGTAGTCGAGAGCTCGCCCGAACGGTCCAGTCCGAGCCCGCCGCACTAGAGAAGGATGTCCGTCCCGATCGACACGGTCGGCCCCGTCTGGCCGGCCGTGTAGAAGCCGAAGTTCGAGCCGGTGGGGCTCTTGTAGACGTAGATGAGGTGCAAGCTCACCCGCCAGGTCCTCGAGCCGATCGGGAAGTAGCTCGCCCCGCCCGAGATCTCCCAGGGGCGGCGCTGGAACTGATCGAAGACGTAGGAGCCGCTGAGGTAGAGCCCCAGGCACTTGGGGATCACCATGGCCATCCCTTCGACCATGAAGCCGTGATCGAGGATCGAGGCGTCGGGGAGCGCTCCGGTGGCGTCGAAGTTGGAGAGGCCGCGGACGTAGTACTCCGCCTGGAGGCTCAAGCCGCGGAGCTTCAGCCCTACGTCCACCGAGATGACGTCGTAGTTGAGCTTCAGCACCGTGACATCCGGCGAGAGCGCGCCCTCCTCGAAGGGGTTCACGCCATCGGAGAGGCGGATCTGTGAGGCGCGCGGAGGATCCGTCACCTCGGCGTAGCGCGACTCGCGGCTGTGCGCGGCGGAGATCCCGAACCGGGTGGCCAGGGTCTCGTGCTGCTCGAAGTCGGCCAGGCCACCGCGCAGACCGAACTCGCCCGTGGTCGGCATCCACCAGACGCTGGCGCTGTAGGCGAGGTCTCTCGAATCGTCCGCAGCAGTCACGCCGAGCTGGCTGAGGTTGGTGTTGACCGACACCGTGTAGAAGAGCCTCGGCATCGGCTCGCCGCGGATCCAAGCGCCGGAGGAGAACCCACCGCGGAAGAACTCCTCGCCCATCTGGCGGTCGCTCGCGGCCCAGAGCGGGTGCGTGCCCTGCATGGAGCGGTTGGTGAGGTTCGGCCCCAACCCCGCGCCGAGGACCAGCCCCTTGAAGATCGTGAACTGCAGGTTGCCGAAGATCAGCGACTGCTGCGTGGTTGGGAGCGACCAGACCGTGAGGACGTAGACCAGCCGCTTCGTCAGCAGGAAGCCGTTGAACCAGATCATCGACCGGTGCCAATTCAAGTCGTTCCGCGCCTTCACCGCGCGCTCGCGCCCGAGGTGATCCACGAACGTCTGATCTGCCGGGAGCTGGTTCACGTAGCGAACCAGCCCATAGAGGCTGATGTTCAGACTTCCGAGATCGCTCTTCAGCAGGTCGAAGCCCTTCGCCGGCGTGAGCTCGCCGGCGATCATGTTCGGCGCAGAGTCCAGCTTCTCCTGCGCAGGCTCCTCCGGGGCGAGCGAAGGGGCCTCGATCACCGCCTCATCCTGCGCCCTGCCCGGCGCGGCGAGCAGGAGCCCGCAGACGAATAAGACGGGCGAGTAGCGGCGCGGGGACACGGAGGCCTCATCCGGAGCGAGAGCGGGCGCTGACCGCTACTGGCGCTGCCGGGGAGGCGGGGGCGGAGTCGGGATCTCGCCCGATCCGCCAGTGCCGGAGGTCGTCGCCCGGCGCTCGGCGGCGTACAGGTTTCCATGCAGCGCCTTGACCACGAGCTCGATCGCGCGCTGGGCGCGCACGCTGTTGCCCGCCTCGTCCAACGGCGGCGAGAAGGCGGCCACCGCAAAGCGACCGGGGATCACGGCGACGATCCCGCCCCCCACCCCGCTCTTCGCTGGCACGCCCACGCGGTAGAGCCACTCACCGCTGTTCTCGTAGAGGCCGTTGGTGGCCATCTGCGCCAGGGTCCGCTCCGCGGTCTCGGGACTCACCACCTGCTTGTTCGTGACCGGGTTCAGCCCACCGTTGGCGAGCGTGGCGCCCATCACCGCGAGCTGGGGTGTCGTCACGCCCACCGAGCACTCCCGGGTGTAGAGGTCGAGCGTGCTCACCGGATCGGATCCAAGGACCTTCCCCGACTCCAGCAGCCGGGTGATCGCCTGGTTGCGCGTGTTCGTCGCCGTCTCCGACTTGTAGACCTCGTTGTTGAGCGGCAGCTGCGCGCCCGCGAAGGAGTTCAGGTTGGAGGAGATCAGCTCCCAGCGCTGCTGCGGCGAGCTCGCGTTGAGGAGGCTGACGGTGGCGATCGCGCCCGCATTGACGAGCGGGTTCCCGGCTGGGTGCTCCTTGTTCGATTCGATCGCGACGATGGAGTTGAAGGCCTGGCCGGTGGCGTTCACGCCGATCTTCTCCTCCACCGCCGCAGCGCCCTTCTGCTCGAGGAGCCGCGCCATCGTGAACGGCTTGGCGATCGACTGGATCGGGAAGGCATGCTCCGAGTCGCCGACCTTGAAGGTCTTGCCGTCGACCGTGACCAAGGAGATGGCGAACAGCTTGGACGGGACCTTCGCCAGGTAGGGGATGTAATCGGCGTTCTTGCCTTCCTTGATCGAGGCCGCCTGGGAGTAGGCCGAGCGGAGCGCCGCGTTGATCTGATCTTCCGTCGGGATTGCAGAGTCCGCCCACGCGACAGCCGACTGGAGCAGGAGCAGACAGAACAGAAGCGCGCGCACCGCGGGGGTCATCGCTGCGTTGGACATGGTTTCCTCGCTTGAACGAGAGGCGCGGAAACTAGTGGCCGGCGCGGCAGCGATCACTTGACCGCAGGCAAGCCGCGAAGGTCGCGTGCTGGACGCGCGGCGGAGGCTGCGCCGGCGCTAACCCTTCCCGAGAGCTCGGATCCCGTCCAGCGTCAGGGCGGCTGCGCCCATCCCCGTGTACCCGAGTCCCCCAACACAGTTCCTCCCACGATTTCCGCCCAGCCACGACCGGGGTACGTGCCGCGCTGGCCAGTCGGTGACAGGATGCGCGCCCATGCCTCTCCGGAACCCACCCGCCGCCCATGGTGTCTGGGCGCAGATGCGCCAGGTTGCCGCGTTCGTCACCGCTCTCGTTGCGCTTGCCTGTGCACGGAGCGCTGCGCCGCCTCACCCCGTCACCGCCAAGCCTGAGCTCACCCCCTTCGCCGCGCCGCCGCCCGGGCTGCGCCTGCCGCCCACCGCCCGGCCGCTGCGCTACGCGCTTCACCTCTCACTGGATCCCTCGAAGGAGCGCTTCGAGGGGGAGGTGCGGATCGCTCTCCGGGTGACCGCGCCAACCGACGTCCTTTGGCTGAATGGCACCGGGCTTGAGGTCGTCCGCGCAGAGCTCGAGCCCGCCGCGGGCGCTTCCCGCCCGCTGAAGCCGTCTGTCGTCGGCGACGATTGGATCTCCTTTCGGGACGGCGCCCGCGTCGAGCCCGGCGATGCCACGCTCGTCGTCGCCTACCGCGGCACCATCGACCGCGAGCGCAGCCGGGGCCTGTACGCGGTCAGCGAAGGCACCTCCTGGTACGCGTACACCTTCTTCGAGCCCATCGACGCCCGGCGCGCATTCCCCTGCTTCGACGAACCCGCGGCGAAGGTCCCCTGGCAACTCACCCTGCGCGTCCCGCCAGGAAGCAAGGCGTTCGCCAACACCCCCGAGCAGAGGCAGGCAACGGATGAGAGCGGCTGGAGCGTCCACACCTTCGCGCCCACTCCACCCCTGCCCAGCTACCTCGTCGCGTTCGGGGTGGGCCCCTTCGACGTCCTCGAGGCCGCACCGGCGGGGCAGGCTCGAGTCCCCGTGCGCGTGATCCTCCCGCAGGGCCGGGCCGCGGAAGCCCGCTACACGGTCGAGGCGACGCCCCGAATCGTCGACGCCCTGGAGAAGTTCATCGGCCTCCCCTACCCCTACGCCAAGCTCGACGTCCTGGTCGTGCCACGCGACTGGGGGACCATGGAGCATCCAGGGCTGGTGGCGATGGGCCAACCCCTGGCGCTGATCCGGCCGGAAGAGGTGACCGAGGCGCGCAAACAGGCCTACGCCAACATCGGCATCCACGAGCTGGCCCACTTCTGGTACGGCGACCTCGTCACCACCGAGTGGTGGAACGACGTCTGGCTCAACGAGGCCCTCGCGACCTGGGTGGACATCCAGGTTACCGAGCTCTTCGAACCCTCCTGGAAGTGGCGGGTGGGGATGCAGTCCGGAAGCCGCGCCATGGCGCTGCACACGGACGGGCTCCAGTCCGCGCAGCCGGTACAGGCACCCATCGAGACCAAGGAGGACATCGGCGGCTCGTTCGAGAACGCCACCACCTACGCCAAGGGCGCCGCCGTCCTCTTCATGATCGAGGGTTGGCTGGGCGAGGAGAAGCTGCGGGGCATCCTTCGCGACTACCTGAAGGCAAACGCGTGGATGAGCGCCCGAGCGGAGAACCTGCTCGCCGCCGTAGAGGCGGGCGCGGGGGTGAAGGCGCGTGGCGTGCTCGAGGACTTCATCACCCAGGCCGGCGCGCCGATCGTCACGGCCGCCCTCCGATGCGAGCCCGGGCGCGCGCCGGCCCTCGCGCTCACGCAGGAGCGGTATCTCGAGAGCGGGACGCCGGCCGCGCCGCAGCACTGGCGCACCCCGGTCTGCGTCCGCACCGACGCGGGGAGTGAGCGGTGCACACTGCTCGAGGGCGCCACCGGAGAGCTCCCGCTCGAAGGAGCGAAGTGTCCCGCCTGGGTGCTGGCCAACGCGGGCGGCCGCGGCTACTACCGCGTGCGCTATTCCCCCGCGGACGCGACGAAGCTCCTCCTGGGCGCTCCGCTCTCGGTGGCCGAGCGCGTTGCTGTCGCCTCCGACGTCGCCAGCCTCGCCTCCCGCGGCGACCTCCCCGCCGACGCCGCCCTCTCCCTGGTGCCCCATCTGGCGAAGGACCCCCACCCGACCATCTTCTTCGCGGCGCTGCAGCTCGGTTCCATCGCCCGCGAGGACCTGCTCAGCGAGGCAGGGCGCGGCCGGCTCGCGAGCTTCGCCCGCAACGCCTTCAGCGCGCGGGCGAGGCAGGTGGGCTGGGAGCCGGCCGCCTCCGAGACACCCCAGCAGCAGGCGCTCCGAATGCGGCTGCTCCAGCTGCTCGGATCCGTCGGGGAAGACCGAGCGGTTCGCGCCGAGGCCCACCGCCGGATCCTGCGCTGGCTCAAGGACCGCCAGGGCGTCCATCCCAGCCTGCTCGGCACGGTGGCCTCGCTCGGCGCGCGTCAAGGGGACGCCGCCCTTTTCGACCGGCTCCTGGACTCGGCGAAGCAGACGCCGGATCGCGCGCAGAAGGGACAGCTGATCTCTGCGCTCGCCGGTTTCCGCGAGCCGGCCCTCGTCGACCGGGCGCTGCGCCTGCTCCTCTCCGACGAAGTGGATCTCCGCGATGCCGACGGCGTGCTCTACGGAACCCTCTTCGCGCGGGAGACGCGCGACACGGCCTGGCGCTTCCTCGAGGAGCACTTCGACGCGCTCGCCTCGCGGATGCGCGACGACGAGCTAACCTGGCTGGCCGCCTCGGTCGGCAACGTCTGCGACGACGAGCGACTGCAACGTGCCGAGCGGCTCTTCCGCGAGAAGGGGGCGAAGTACGGGCTCTCCGACCGCGCTCTCTCGCGGGCCGTCGAGCAGGCGCAGAACTGCATCGCCCGCGCGAAGGTGACCGTGCCGGCCGTGGAGGCGTTCCTCAAGGCCAAGCACTAGGAACCGGGGACCGTCCGGGTGGTCCGTGCGATCCAGGGACCCCCGGAGCCAACCACCGGGAATCCCCTCGGACCGCCATTGCTTCTGAGTGGCCCCGACCAGATTCGAACTGGTGGCCTACGGTTTAGGAAACCGCCGCTCTATCCATCTGAGCTACGGGGCCGTGTCGACGCGGACTCGTACCATACCCTCGAGACAGCGCAACGAGGACGACTCGGAAGGGCCATGAACCTGACCGTCCGGTCCTCGTCGCGCACGCTGCCGTCACGGCTCGGTGAGGCGGGCGCTCTAGGTTCGCGTCACTGAAGCCGGTGCTGCTGCAGTTGGGCTGGCCGTCGGTGGAGAGCAGGACGTGCTCCTGCCAAGCCGGAATACACGGGCCGCGGTAGGCTCCTGGGCCATGCGCCACTCGCCGCTCCTGCTCTTGCTGTGCTCGTGCGGGCTTGCGTTCAACGGCTCCACCACGCCGCCGCCGACGACCTGTTCGAACGGGCTCCCGTCGAACGCCGCGCGCTGCTCGGGCAGCACGCTCAACTCCTGCGTGATCACCGGCAGCAACGTGTCCGAGTCCTCCACCGTCTGCACCGGCAACACGCCGGGGTGCCGGACCAAGACGGTGGACGCGGGCGTGCTCGGCGCGTGCTGCCCGGCGAGCGTGGCGGATCCTGAGGATCCTGCCTGTCACAAGTAAGCAACCACGAGCTCCGTGCCGCCCCTATCGGGATAGGGGGGCGGCTCACGCCGCGCCCCCTCCCACACCACCGGACGTACGGGACCGTATCCGGCGGTTCGGTGAGTTGAGGTTCGAGCGGCGTATCGCGATTTCCCGCCTCTCTGCCGCCAGTT
>JBGATB010000002.1:0-355131 GCA_044229415.1 Myxococcaceae bacterium
GCCCGAGCGAAAGTCGAGGGCCCGTCGATCGTAGGGACACTCGCTCGTGGGGCCCTCGACTTCGCTCGGGCTGAGCGGACGGCTCACGTTTCTTGCCTTGATTGATCCGCTCAAGGGGCGGCGGCCTCACTACGCTCGAGGTGAACGAGGGGGGCACCCGTCACACCTCGTCGCGGCTGGCCCACGTCCCGAAGCTCTGACACATTCCGCGCCCATGCCTGCGCGCCGCTCGCCCCGCCTCTTCGCCTACCTGCTCATGCTCGGCGTGGGCGCGGCGATCTTCTTCGGCGTGCGCGCGGTGGGCCTGCACCTCGAGGCCCCTTCGCCCCCGGCGGACGCGGTGCCCTTCACCGGCGCGGGCCAGGGACAGGGCGTGGAGGTGCTGCTGCACGTGCTGCTCGCGCTGACGGCGATCATCGTCGCGGCGCGGGCGCTGGGCGCGCTCTTCCGGAAGATCCACCAGCCGCCGGTGATGGGCGAGGTGATCGCCGGCCTGCTGCTGGGCCCGTCCGCGCTGGGGCGGCTGTGGCCCGAGGCGCAGGCGTTCCTGCTCCCTCCGGCGATCGCCCCGTCGCTCGGGGTGATCGCCCAGGTGGGTGTGCTGCTCTACATGTTCCTGGTGGGGCTGGAGCTCAACCCGGCCATGCTCCGCGGCCGCGCGCACGCCGCGCTGGCGGTCTCCCACGCCAGCATCGTGGTGCCGTTCGTGCTGGGCGCCGGGCTGGCGCTCTACACCTACCCCCGCTACGCCACCTCAGATGTGCCCTTCACGGTCTTCGCGCTCTTCTCCGGCGTGGCCATGTCCGTCACCGCGTTCCCGGTGCTGGCGCGGATCCTCTCGGACCGGGGGTTGACGCGCACGCCGATCGGCTCGGTGGCGCTGGCGTGCGCGGCCACGGACGACGTCACCGCTTGGTGCCTCTTGGCGTTCGTGGTGGGCGTGGCGCAGGCGCGGCTGGGGGGGGCGGTGATCACCCTCGGCCTCGCCGCCGCCTACGTGGCGGGCATGATTCTGGTGGTCCGCCCGCTGGTGACGCGCCTGGTGGAGCGGCAGCAGCACTCCGAGGAGATCTCCCGCGGCGTGCTCGCGGTGCTCTTAATCGCGCTCTTGCTCTCCGCGCTGATCACCGAGGCGATCGGCATCCACGCCCTCTTCGGCGCGTTCCTGCTCGGCGCCATCGTCCCGCATGACTCGAAGCTGGCGCACGTGGTGGCGGGCAAGCTGGAGGACGTGGTGGTGGTGCTGCTGCTCCCGGCGTTCTTCGCCTACACCGGCATGCGCACCCAGCTGGGGCTGGTGAGCGGGTGGGGCGCGTGGGCCATGGTGCTGGCGATCATCGGCGTGGCCTCGCTCGGCAAGTTCGGCGGCAGCTTCGTGGCGGCGCGCTTCACCGGGATGAGCAACAAGGACTCGGCCATCCTCGGGGCGCTGATGAACACCCGCGGGCTGATGGAGCTGATCGTCCTAAACGTGGGGCTGGACCTGCGCGTCCTCTCACCCACGCTCTTCGCCATGCTGGTGCTGATGGCGGTGGTCACCACGCTGGCCACCACCCCGGTGGTGGACGCGCTGCGGCCGGAGCGCGAGGCGCTCCCGGCGCACGCCCAGGAGAGCTAGCCCTTCGCCCGGAACAGCGCGAACGCGCTGGTGTACGCGTGCAGGAAGGTGGTCCCGCCCACCGGGCCGATCTCCCCGTTGCAGAAGAAGCCGCCGAGCGGCAGCTCTCCCATCGCCTTGCGGAAGAGCGAGGAGTCGTGGTCCGGCTCGCCGAAGAACTGGCGCCCGCGGCCCAAGCAGGAGAAGAGCAGGGCGCCGCGCACCGGAGACTTCGCCCGGTAGCGCGAGAGCAGCTGCTGCAGCTCCTGGGTGGCGGTCTGGGCGTCGCGCAGCACGAACTGGACGACCTGGAGCGGCCGCACGCTCCCGGCGATCGCCATCCCGCCGCGCTCCTGCTCCAGCCCCAGAATATTGCGGACGAGGAAGTCACCCTGGCCGTACTCCACCTGGTTCTTCATCTCGATGCCCAGGTGCAAGGAGCGCTCGAGCAGCCGCTGATCGCCCTCGGGGAGCCCGGCGTAGAGCTGGCGGATCATGTCCAGCGGCGCCTGGTCGTTCAGCGTCTGGATCAGGTTCTTCTCGCAGCGGGTGACGAACATCGGCTGGCCCACCGGGCGGCAGCCCTGGGCGATCACCGCGTCCACCTCCACGTTGCCGCTGAGCACCACCCCCACCGCGCCGCTGCGGTGGAGCTCGCGGTTGACCAGCAGCCGGCTGGAGCCGGGGCGCTGGCCCCCGCTGGCGTAGCCGCCCAGCTTCTGCGCGTCCGGGTGGGCGCCATCCAGCCCCTGCAGCAGGGCCTGGGTGTCCATGGTGAAGGGATCGCAGAAGAGCAGGAAGTGCGGCTGCTCGTCCGTGGGCACGCCGGCCAGCGCGCGCCAGCCGGCCAGGTCTCCCTCCGCCGGCAGGTCGCTGGTCTCCACGTGGAAGCTGCGCACCCGGACGTCCGGCAGGGAGGCGACGGTGAGGGAGAGCGCCGCGCGGTCCTCCACTTCACGCCCCTTGCCGATCACCCCGGCCGCCGAGCAGCCCACCACGGTGGCGCGCGGGAAGGCGGCGGCGAGCGCCTCGGCGAGCTTCGGGTCGCTCAGCCACTCGCCGGGCGCGAAGGCGATCACCAGGTCCGCGGCGCGGCTGTCGAGCGAGGCGTCGAACTGGCTCGCCAGCTCCGCGACCGCCAGCGAGAGGTCCGGGGTGGTGGTGAGGGAGGAGGCGAAGCGCATGGCTCACCCAAGGCCATGACACCCCCTCGCGCGACATGCAAGGTGGCCCCCGCCGCTGTATAGAGGGGCTGCCATGAGCAAGAACCCCGCGAAGCTCTCCCTCCCGCTGCCCACCGAGCGGCGCCCCAAGGACGACACGCGCGACCAGCGCCACCAGACGAAGGAGTGGGTCTCTGGGACGCGCGGCGGGGGGAAGCTGCCGGCCGACTTCGGCTGGAACACCAACCCCAAGCAGTGGCAGGAGGAGCACGGCGCTGCCACGCCCGAGAAGCTGCCGGCCCCGGCCGCGCCGGCGCTGCCCGAGCCCAAGAAGTAGGGGGAGTTTCACCCCGGGGCTGGGAAGAAATCCCAGTGCTCAGCCATTGACACCCGCCGATCGCCGTCTTAGTTCGGCGGCGCTTGTGACCGCGAGGTGCCAGTGACACACGCGATGATCCGTATCGAGGGGCTCACCAAGTCCTACGGGCTGACCCAGGCCCTGCGAGGAGTGAGCTTCGAGGTTCCCAAGGGGCAGGTGGTGGGATTTTTGGGGCCCAACGGCGCCGGCAAATCCACCACCATGAAGATCCTCGCCGGCTACGTGCTGGCCACCTCCGGCAAGGCGCTGGTGGGCGGGGTGGACGTGGCGGCGGATCCGGTCGCCTCGCGGCGGCTGATCGGCTACCTGCCGGAGAACAACCCGCTCTACGAAGAGATGATGGTGAAGGACCTGCTCGCCTTCGTGGCGGAGGTCCGCGGCGTCCCCCGCGAGAGGCGCACCGAGGCGATCCGCTCGGCGGTGCAGCGCTGCGGCCTCACCTCCGTGGTGGGCAAGGACATCCACCAGCTCTCCAAGGGCTACCGGCAGCGCGTGGGGCTGGCGCAGGCCATCCTCCACGACCCGGATCTGCTGATCCTGGACGAGCCCACCAGCGGTCTGGACCCCAACCAGATCGTGGAGATCCGCTCGCTGATCAAGGAGCTGGGCAGGGAGAAGACGGTCATCCTCTCCACCCACATCCTCTCCGAGGTGCAGAGCACCTGCTCGCGGGTGCTGATCATCAATGAAGGGAAGCTGGTGGCGGACGACTCGCCCGAGCACCTCACCAGCAACGCGGAGGGCGGCACCGTCTCCGTGGTCCTCGCCTCGCGCAGCGGGGCGCCGCTCAACCCGGCCAGCCTGCGCAAGGTGCTGGAGAACGTCCCCGGGGTGACAGCCGTGGAGGCCGCGGACGGCGAGGGGGCGGACACGCTCGGCTTCGCGCTGCGGTACGGCCGCGAGGACATCCGCCGCGCGCTCTTCGAGGCCGCGGTGAAGAACGACTTCACGCTGCTCGAGGTCCGGCGCCGCCAGGTCAGCCTCGAGGAGACCTTCCGCAAGCTCACCGCCGGCGAGGGCAAGGCGCCCAGCTCCGCCGCTGCCTAGAGGATCTTCCCCATGGCAACCCCTGTGGCTTCCCACTTCGGACCGACGCTCGCGGTGGCCCGGCGCGAGTTCAAGAGCTTCTTCAACTCGCCGGTGGCGTACATCGTCATTGGCGTCTTCCTCGCCGTGGCGGGCTGGTTCTTCTTCAGCACGCTGTTCATCTCCGGCCAGGCGTCGCTGCGCGGCTTCTTCTCGCTGGCGCCGATCATGTTCGTCTTCTTCGCGCCGGCGGTGACCATGCGGCTCTTGGCGGAGGAGCGGAAGACGGGGACGCTGGAGCTCTTGCTCAGCATGCCCATCCGCGACTGGGAGGTGGTGGTGGGCAAGTTCCTCGCCGCGCTCGGGATGGTGGCGGTGGGGCTGGCCTGGACGCTCCCGTACCCGATCATCGTCTCCAGCTTCACCGCGGCGGGCGCCAGCTTCGATTGGGGCCCGGTGGTGGCGGGCTACCTCGCGCTGCTGCTCCTGGCGGCGAGCTTCCTGGCGCTGGGGCTGTGGGCGAGCGCGCTCTCCAAGAACCAGATCGTCGGGTTCATCGTGGGGCTGTTGCTCTGCTTCCTCTTCTACTTCATCGACAAGTTCGCGGTGGTGCTGCCCCAGGGGCTGGGCCAGATCCTCGAGTACCTCTCGGTGGACTACCACTTCGGCAACATCGCGCGCGGCGTGGTGGATACGCGGGACCTGCTCTTCTACGCGTCGCTCACCGGCGTGGGGCTGCTCCTGACCACGCGCACCCTCAACACCGTTCGCCAGTGAGGTCTTGAACATGCGCCCTGGCTTCCTCAACTCCACGCTCGTCGTCCTCGCCGCCATCGGCTCGCTGGTGCTGCTCAACGTGCTCGGCCTGGGTGTCTTTGGCCGGGCGGACCTCACCCGCGACAAGGTCTTCACGCTCTCCAAGGCGTCCAAGGACGCGGTGGCGCAGCTGGAGGACCCGATCACCGTCACCGCGTACCTCACCGAGGAGCTGCCGCCGCAGTACGCCTCGGTGGGCCGCTACGTGAAGGACCTGCTCCAGGAGTACCGGGCGGCGTCGAAGGGGAAGCTCTCCTTCGAGTTCATCGACCCGGCGGCGCAGGAGTCCCAGGAGGACAAGCAGACCAAGCGGGAAGTGAAGCGCGACATCTTCGGCCAGCAGTTCCGCGACGCCACCGAAGTGGAGAAGAAGCTGGCGGGCGAGGGCATCCAGGCGGTGCCGGTGCCGGTGATCGAAGAGGACCAGCAGGGGACCAAGCGGATTTATCTCGGCGTGGTGCTGCGCTACGGGGAGAAGAAGGAGGTCATCCCCTTCATCCAGAGCGTGAGCACGCTGGAGTACGACCTCACCACGCTGATCCGGAAGATGAGCCGGCCGAAGAAGCCGGTGGTGGCGCTGCTCCAGGGCCACGACGAGCCCAAGCTGGAGGAGAAGCTCTCCCGCCTGCAGATGCTGCTCTCCCAGATGTACGAAGTGCGGCCGCTGGATCTCACCAGCAAGGACAAGGTGGACGACGATGTGGACGCGCTCTGGGTGGTGGGGCCCAAGACGGCCTTCAAGCCCAACGAGATCCGCGCGATCGACCAGTTCCTGATGCAGGGCAAGGCGGCGGCGTTCTTCCTGGACGCGGTGCAGGTGGACCTGAAGGACTTCGCGCCGCAGGACGCGCAGCACGGGTTGGCGCCGCTGCTCTCCAGCTACGGGATCACCGTGGGGGACAAGCTGGTGGCGGACGGGAAGGACTACGCCACCATCAGCGTGCAGGAGCAGCGCGGCTTCATGGTGGTGCAGATGCCGGTGCCGTTCCCGTTCATCCCGGTGGTCAAGCGCTTCGAAGGGGACAGCCCGCTGGTGAAGGGGCTCTCCGGCGTGGCGCTGCCCTTCTCCACCGAGGTGAAGGTGAGCGCGCCGGCAGGCGCCACCGGCACGGTGCTCGCGCGCTCCACCAGCAAGAGCTGGCTGGAGAGCAAGCCGTTCAACATGGATCCGCGCCGCAACTGGGGCGAGGAGACGATCACCCCGGACGGGCCGCACGACCTGGTGGTGCAGGTGAGCGGCAAGCTGAAGAGCCACTTCGCGGCCGAGGCGTCCACCAGCGGCAGCGCGCCGGTGGTGGCGGAGAGCAAGGGCGAGGCGCGGGTGATCGTCGCCGGCGGCTCGATGGCCATCTGGAACGACGTGATGCAGATGTCCCGCTCCAACGCGGTGTTCGCGCTCAACGTGGCGGACTGGCTCCTGCTGGATCCGGCCATGCTGGCGATGCGCACGCGCGGCCTGGGCGAGGCGCCGCTGCGGCAGGAGATCAGCTCGATCACCCGGAACGGGGTGAAGCTCGGCGCCGCGTTCGGGCTGCCGCTGCTGCTGGCGATCGTGGGCGTGGTGCGGTGGCTGATGCGTGAGGCGCGGCGGCCGTCAGTCGCGGTCTAGCTCCCAAGGAGACACCATGAAGAAGGGCACCCTCGCAGTCCTGGGCGTGTTCGCGCTGCTGCTCGTCCTCGTGCTCGCCACGCGGGAGAAGAAGGTCAGCGTGGGCGTGCGCAAGCTCACCGTGGCGAAGCTGGACAAGGCCAAGGTGAGCGAGCTCTCCCTCTCCGGCGCCAAGGCCGCCACCCTCACCAAGGAGGCAGACGGCTGGGTGGTGGCGGATCCGGCATCCCCCGCGGCGAAGCACCCGGCGGACGGCGCGCAGGTGGACGCGGCGATCGAGGCGATCAACGAGCTCCAGGACGCGGACTTCATCAGCGACCGGCCGGAGAAGGCGACCGAGGCGGAGGCGGACGACGCGAAGGGGCTCAAGCTGGCCGTCTCCGAGGGCGGGGCGAAGAAGGTGGAGCTGGTGCTCGGCAAGGCCTCGCAGAGCGGCGGCAACTACCTGCGCAAGGCGGGCACCCAGGAGCTCTTCGTCTACCGCGGCCGGCTCGACTGGACGGTGCGCAAGGACGCCAAGGCCTGGCGCAAGAAGACCGTCCTCTCCGCGAAGGTGGAGGACGTGAAGCGCCTGACGCTGAAGGGCCAGGACGGCGCCGAGGTGAAGCTGCTGGCGGGTGACGCGCCGGGGAAGTGGCAGCTCGAGGGCACGCCGACGCCTCCGGACTACCGCTTCGATCCGCAGGCCGCGCAGACGCTGGCCACGCAGTTGGTCAACCTCACCGCGCAGGACTTCCTGGAAGGCGCGGACGCGGCGGACGACAAGACCGGCCTGGGCGGGCCGCATGACTCGGTGGAGGCCGAGCTCAAGGATGGCAAGAAGCTCGTGGTTCACCTGGGGCCCCAGCCGGACGCGAGCAAGCCTGGCGCGCTGGTGGCGGCGAAGGTGGACGGGGACCCGCAGATCTACCAGCTCGCCCCGTACACCGCGGCGGCGCTGCGCAAGCACCTGGAGGAGCTGCGGGACCTGAGCCTCTTCACCTTCGAGCCGGGCGCGGTGAAGGCGCTGCGCTTCAACGTGGGCGGCAAGAAGGTGGAGCTGGCGAAGCAGGGTGAGGAGTGGAAGATCACCGAGCCCAAGCAGCTCCCCGCCGGCTTCGAGTACGACCCCGCGCAGGTGGGCGGGCAGCTGGGCGTGCTGCGCTCGCTGCGCGCGCTGAAGGTGGCCCCCGGCAAGGTCGCCGACGGGCAGACCGGCCTGGCCGCGGCGCCGCTCACCGTGCAGGTGGAGCTGAACGGCGCGCCCGCGCAGGTGCTGCGGCTGGGCAAGGGGCTGCCGGTGGAGGGAGGCAAGGGCACGCCCACCGAGGTCTATGCGCGCACCAGCGTGGACCCGCTCACCTACGTCGTCAGCGAGGCCACCCGCGCGCGGCTCGCCACGGGGCTGGAGCTCTTCAAGAAGCAGCCGCCGCCCCCGGCGTTCGGCGGGATGGGCGGTGGCGGGCAGATCAAGGGGCTGGAGTCGCTGCCGCCCGAGGTCCGCAAGCAGCTCGAGGCGCAGCTGCGCGCGCGGGGCCAGGGCCAGGGTCACCCCTGACTACCTCACGGCGCGTGGCTGGCTGCTCGCGGCGTGCGTCTGCGACGATGGCGGCCGGATGTCCCGGCTCTCCCTCGCGGTGACCCTCGTCGCCCTGCTCGCTGGCGCGGCCGCGCGGGCGCAGGGCGTGGTCTTCGCCGACGACTTCGAGACTGGGACGCTGCTCACCAGCGAAGTGCCCGCGGGGCGCTGGGCTTCGCTGGACGACGCGACCCCGCAGGAGCAGTTGCGGTCCTCCGCCGCGGCGGCCCACCGGGGAGCGTTCGGGGCCAGGGTCACCGACGCGATCACCGGCGCCGACAACCTCTCCGTGCACCTCTACCATCCGGAGCCCGCTCGCACCGGGCCGTACTACGTCCGGATGTGGGTCCGCATGGTGAGCACCAACAACTTCAACGTCTACCTGGCCACGACCCACAGCCCCGCCTCCAACAACTGCAGCCACGAGCTCGAGTTCTCCGCGGTGCAAGGGCGGCTCAACAGCGCCGGCTGGGCGCTCGGGGTCTACTCCAGTGACGCCACGACGACCGCGCTCGGCACGGCGTGGCACCTGATTGAGTGGGGCATGACGGGAATCGGCACCGCCACCACCCGCCGGCGCGCCTGGGTGGACGGCGCCCTCCAAGCGGACAGCACCGTCAATACCACGGGGGCGAGCATCGGCGAGCTGATGCTCGGGGAGTACTGGGGGGACACCGCCTGGCAGGGGACGATCGACTACGACGACTTCCGCGCCTCCACCGTCCCGCCCGCCAGCCACTTCTCGCTCACCACCGCCGCGAGCGTGGAGGCCGAGGCCTGCGTCACGGTCACGCTCTCGCTGCGCGACTCCGTCTCCAACGCGCTCTCTCCCGCGCCCTACGCCGTGGTCGCGAGCGCGGACGTCACCGGCGCGGTCGACACCTTCCTGGACGGCGCGTGCCTGACCCAGGGCGCGACGTGGAGCCTCCCGGCGGGGCAGTCCACCGGCACCTTCTCCTACCGGCCTCGCGCGCCAGGGAGCATCACTGCGGGGGCCGCGCACGCGGACTTCCTGCCGCTCACCCCGCTCGCTGTGACCGTCACCGCCAAGCCCAACGGAGCTGTCTGCAGCGCCGGCCCGGCGTGCGCGTCAGGCGCCTGCATCGGCGGGATCTGTGCGCCGCCGGACGCGGGCGCGCCCGCGGACGCGGGGCTGGACGACGCGGGCTCGGCCGATGCGGGACCGGACGACGCGGGCGCGCCTGACGCCTCCGCGGGTGACGCGGGCGCGGCGCTCGCCCCGTTGGTCCTGCCGGTGGGATGCAGCTGCGGCACCGCGCCAACGCCGCTGCTGCTGGCGCTGGGGCTGCTGCTCCTGGTCCGGCTGGCGAGCCGCACGAGAGCGGAGCCTCGCGGAGGCTCTTCACGCCGCAGCTGAAGGTCGCCGATACGTTCCTGTCTCCGGATCCGTTCCTCCCGCGCGCCGGCACCGGCCGGCAGCTTCATCTCTTGGGAGGCTTCGTGCGAAGACTGGCGTTGCTGTCGTTCTCTGTTCTGGCTGGCGCGTGGGGGCTGGGCTGTCCTTCGCCGGTGAGCCCTGCGCCGGAGGTGATGGACGCCGGCGTGCTGCTGGATGGGGGCGTCACCGGCGGCGGTGGCTCGCCAGACGGGGGGAGTGTCCCGGACGCGGGCGAGCCGCTGACCGATCCCGCGGATCCGGAGCCAGACTGCGCGCGCCTGGCTGCGGGGCCGCCCGCGACGGCGCCCCTGCCCACGGCGCTCTCCGCGGCCCACGCGGCGGTTCGCTACTTCGGCCCGTCCTCCGCCTACGTGCCGGTGGACGAGGCGCTGGCGGGCGCGCTGGACGATCCCGAGCTGGGGGAAGGGGCGCTCCACCGCTACGGCGCCGCGCTCGCGGGCGTCTGCGTGCTGCGCGCCGCGCCTGCGGCCCTCCCGCCTGCGCGCGCCGAGCTGCTCCCGGGCAACGTGGCGCTCCTCCGTCCCGGCGCAGGCGCGCTCTCCGTCCCCGCCGGCGCCTCCGCCTGGGCGCTGGATCTGCGTGAGCTGCCCGCCGGTGCGGCCGCCGGCGCTGCGCTGGAGGCCGCGCTCAGGCAGGTGTTGGCCTCGGACGTGACCCGCTCGCAGCAAGAGGTGCGCGTCCACTCGGGCCCCACGGACGAGGCCAGGCCCCAGCCCGGCGCCTACAGGAACTTCCTGTCGAGCACGCCCCTGCCGGCGTTCGGCCACAGCGCGCCTGCAGCGAAGCCGCTGGCGGTGATCATCGGCCCTCGCATCTCGCCGGAGGGCGCCCGCGCCGCGGCCGAGCTGCGGCTGGCTGGTCGCGCCTGGCTCTTCGGCGAGGCCATCCCCGCGTCGGTGGCCGAGTCCGTCTGGGCCGGCGTAGGGACCCGCGGGGTGGGCTTCCGGGCGATGAACCTCTGGCGGGACGGGGCGCGCTGGCCGGACCAGCTGAAGCCGGACCGTCCCACGGGAGAGCTGACCGAGGCGCTGGTGCAGCTGCCCAGCCTCGCCGCGCCGCCGGCGCTGCAGCTCGCTGCCGCCACCCGCCCGGCGCTCGCGGTGGCCGCGCCCGCCACGGTCCGCCCCGCGAGCCAGCTCACGCGCGGCCGGGCGCGGGCGGCGCTCATCGCCGCGCACGGCGCCCTGCGCCACTTCTTCCCGTACTTCGACGTGGTGGGAGACCGGATCGACGAGCGCCTCGCGGAGGTGCTGGGGAAGACCGGAGAGTCGCAGCCGCCAGACCGCCGCCAGTTCATGCAGCTGGCCCAGCGGCTGGGGGAGGCCATCCGGGACGGCCACAACTTCATCTGGGACATCAGCGGTGAGACCGGCGGCGGCGGTGGACTGCTCGCGGTCGTCCTGGACAACGTCGGCAATGAGCCGGTGGTCTCCAGCTCTCGCGCCCCCGGCTTCCTCGCTGGGGACGCGCTGGTCGCCGTGGGCGGGCGGCCGATGGGCCAGTGGCTGGCCGAGGAGCTCACCCGCACCAGCGGCGCTTCGGACGGCTACCGCTTCGATCTCGCCACGCGCAGGCTGGTGGAGCTGGACGTCGCAACCGAGTTCACCCTTCGCGCCCCAAGCGGCGCCACGCGGGTCGTCACCGCTTCGCCCCAGCCCTACGAGGAGCTCGAGGCCGCGTACACGCAGCGGCAGCGAGCGAGCGGGCCGCTCGGAGATCTGGGCGCCCCCGACCTCTACTACCTGAACCTGGATGGCTTCTCGCTCGACGGCACGACGTCCACCTGCGCCGCGGCGCTCGCGCAGGCCAAGAGCGCCACCGGACTGGTGCTGGACATGCGCGGCTACCCCGGCGCGGAGGGCTTCACCTGTCTCCCTCAGCTGTTGCTCGGCCCCGCGCCGAGCCCCAACTTTCGGGTGATGCAGGTGAGCGTGCTCGGGCGGCTGCTCGAGCCCGCCACGCACTGGACCATGAGCCCTGGGCCAGGAGATCGCTTCACCGGGCCGCTGGTCTTGCTGGTGGGCCCCACCACCGTCTCGGCAGCCGAGACCATCTCCACGCTGCTGGTGGACGCCAAGCGGCCCAAGAAGGTCCTCGGTCGTCCGAGCGCGGCCACCAACGGCAACATCACCTACCTCTCCCTGCCGGCCGGGCTCCTCTTCACGTTCACGGGGATGGAGGTCACCCACGTGGACGGGAGCGTGTACCACGGCGTGGGGATCGTCCCGGACGTGGTGATCCGGCCTACCGCGCAGGAGCTCGCGACCGGGAAGGACACCACGCTCGAGGCTGCGATCAGCGCGCTCCGGGCGCCGTAGCCCTTCGCGCCGTGTCGCGGCTCCGGAACACGGTGGTCGGCGCAAGCGCCGGCCGATCCGCGCCCCCGCCGCGGTGAACGCGCGCGAAATGGGAGAGATGGAGCTGGCGTGGCCGGTGCAATGGGGTGGCGGCGATTCCACCCCTTCACCGGAGAGACCGCATGAACCGCTTCGCCCGCAGCTCGCTCCTGACTCTCGCCCTCGTCGCCGCGGCCTGTGGCACCGGCGCAGAGAAGAAGAAGGTGATCGGCAGCACCGAACCCGACCCCAGCACCACGCCGGGACCTTCGACCGTGACCTGTCCCGCTGGCACGGAGCTCCCCACCGCGATGAACGCGAGCTGGACGGTCAAGGCGGACGTCACCGCCTTCTCTGCCGCGGACCGCTCCTTCACCGCGGGCGGCCGGGTGGTCTACCTCCCAGCGGGGCTGATGGTGGAGGTGGATGACCTCCCCATGGCGCGGCAGATCTCCTTCGAGGAGCTCACCAACCCGGACAAGGAGAAGCTGGCCTCTTTGATCGGCGGCCAACTCAAGGCCACGGGTGGGATCCTCCCCGGCAACGCCGAGGGCACCTGCGTGAAGCTGGTCGCCAAGACGGCCCAGTTCAAGATGGAGCCCGACAACATCACCGGCTACCTCCAGTCGGTGGACCTGGCCACCAAGACGGTCACCGTGCTCGAAGTGGGGAAGACCTCGCCCACCGTCTACCGCGCGAACACAGACCCCCGCTTCGCCACCAGCAAGTACGCCAACGGGCTGGATGAGCCCATGCCGTTCGATCAGCTCGCCTCGGCGATCGGCGCCGAGCTGGACGTGGATGGCTACTACGACGCCGCCAAGCAGTTCGTGGGCGTGGACTACAACGCGGACTTCCTCCCCGCGCCCGCCGGGAGCGACGCGGTCCTGGTGGAGGACGCAATCTTCAGCGCCGCGCTCGGCACCGTCCGGGTCTCCGGGAAGGTGTCCCGCCTCCCCAGCGCCGCTCCCGGCTCGATGGTGACGCTCACCGTCTACAGCGGCGCGCTGGACGCCACCTCCCGGAAGTGCGCGGGCACCGCGCTGGGCACCGCGGTGGTGACCTTCCCGATGCAGGGGCTGGTGCAGGACTTCGACTTCACCACCGCCATGGCCACCGCGCCGACCGCGGTCTGCGTCCTCTCCCCGAACGGCGGAGCCTTCGGGCTCACGGTGGAGCTGAACTAGCCCGTTCAACCCGCGCGAAGTCGGGGGTCGCCCGCGCGCGACGCTCGCGCCCAGCCCGCGGGTGCAGCACCCAGAGCCCTGGTATGCCTGCCCTTCAAGGGGACTTGCCGCAGCCGGCTGCGGAGGTCAGATGAAGCGGTTGGCAGCAGCAGTGGCGGTGGTGCTGTGCGCGGCGTGCGGTGCTCCGGACCGGGGTGAGCTCCCCGAGGACGGCGGCGCTCCCGCGCGCGATGCCGGCGGCCAGGGGCGCGTGGATGGCGGCGGCGTGCAGGAGCCCCGGGACGCGGCGATCGATCTGCCGGAGCCCGAGGACGCGGGTTCCACGGACGCGGGCGCGACCGATGCGGGCCGCGCCGACGCGGGCGCGACCGATGCGGGCCGCGCCGACGCGGGGCGGCCCCCGGACGGCGGCGCGGGCGACGCCGGCGTGGACCCGTACCAGCCGGGGCTGAAGGCCGAGTACTACGTCGAGCACGCGGATCTCCTCCTGCAGCGGGTGGAGCCGGTGCTGGATCAGAGCTGGCCCACCGCGGGGCCGGGCGGCGGCGTGGGCGCGGATCACTTCTCCGCGCGCTGGACCGGCTTCCTCCTTCCGCCGAAGACGGGCGCCTATCAGCTCGTCACCGAGACGGACGACGGCGTCCGCGTCTGGGTGAACGGCGCGTTGGTGATCGACGACTGGAACGGCCACCCGCTCACCCGGAACACGGCGACGGTGCAGCTCACCGAAGGCGTGCGGGCCCCGCTCCGGGTGGAGTACTTCGAGGTGGATCAAACCGCGAGCGCGCGGCTGCTCTGGTCGACCGCCGGGCTGGCCGAGCAGGTGATCCCCACGAGCGCGCTGCGCACCACCGGCGCACCCAGCGGACTGCCGGCGCCCAAGCCCACCTACGTCAACCCGGTCACGGCCTTCGACTGCCCGGACCCCGGGGTGATTGGCCCGGGTGGCACCGCCACCGGCTTCCACATGGTGTGCACCGGCGGCAGCTTCCCCATCCGCCGCTCGCGCAACCTGATCTTCTGGCACAACACCGGCGCGGCCATCCTGCCCGCGGGCAAGCCGTCCTGGGCCGCCAACGGCGCGCGCAACTGGGCGCCGGAGCTCCACCGCGCTGGCAGCACCTTCCTCGCGTACTTCACTTCGGTGAACGCCTCGAACGTGCTCTCGCTCGGCGTGGCGTCAGCCCCGGACGTGGAGGGGCCGTACACCGTCACCGCGGCGCCGCTGAGCCAGCACCCGCAGGGGGTGATCGACCCCACGTTCTTCGAGGACGACGACGGCAGCCGCTGGCTGCTCTACAAGATCGACGGGAACTCGGTGGGCGCCGCCACCCCCATCTACGTGCGGCTGCTCGCGCCCAATGGCCTCTCCTACGCGCAGGGGCCGACCACCGCCCTCACCAATGATCCCGCGACGTGGGAGGGGGGCGTGATCGAAGCCCCATGGGTGGTGAAGCGCGGCGGCTTCTACTACCTCTTCTACAGCGGCAACGTGTACGACCACCGCTACCGGACCGGCGTGGCGCGGGCGACGAAGATTGAAGGCCCGTACACCAAGCACGGCGCGCCCATCCTCACCAACAACGCGCGCTGGGTGGGGCCGGGCCACGGCAGCGTGGTGAGCGTGAACGGGCTGGACTACTTCGTCTACCACGCGTGGACGAACCGCGGAGACGGGCTGGCGCTGACCGCCGACGGGCGCCAGGTGCTGGTGGACCGGATCCGCTGGGTGAACGGCTGGCCGCAGATCGCCAACGGGAGCCCGAGCATCGCGGCGCAGCGTTGGCCGGGAGAGCCGTGATGGACGGCTTGCGCCGCTGACGACACACGTGCGGGCGCGCGGCTCCATGCCAGTCGCGCCCGCAGCCCCGCCTTTCCGGGCGGCGCTCTGGCCCATCGCATGGGCCCTGGCCTTGCACTGCGGGCGCGCTGGAGGTGAACCCTCATGGGCGCTCGACGCGAAGTGGCGGTCTGGTTCTCGGCGGTGCTGGCGCTGGCGCTGGTGGGGTGCGACGAGCCCCGGCTCTCCGCCATCAACCGCACGGTGACGCTGCGGGGCGAGTACTGCACCAACGACTCCACCACCTTCACCGTCCCGGTGAAGATCCTCGTCGTCAACGACACGTCGAAGAGCATGGAGATCAACGACCCCAACGGCGGGCGGGGCAAGGCGGCCGCCGCGCTGGTGAGCACGCTCAACCAGCAGGGGATGGACGTGTCGTTCGCGTTCATCATGTTCGACACGGCGGCCAAGCCGATCACCCCGGGCTTCACCAAGGACGCGGCGGCGCTCAACGCGGCGATCGGCCAGCTCAACCAGAACCTGGGCTTCACCAACTACCTGGACGCGCTCAACCAGGCCCGCGCGCTGATCGACGCGGACATCGCGCAGGTGGCCGCGCAGATCAAGATGGCCGAGGCGATGAAGCAGGACACCAAGTACCTCAAGCCCATGTACTTCATCATCTTCCTCAGCGACGGGATCCCCCGGATGCCGATGGGCGTGCTGCAGGACGAGGCCTCCATCATCGCCAACGTGAAGCTGATCATGCTGCCGCGCCCGGACATCACCGGGATCACCCTGCACACCATCTTCATTGGCCAGGAGAACGACCCGGACCGCCCGAAGGCGGAGGTGCTGCTCTCGAACATGGCGGCGGAGGGGCGCGGCAAGTACACCAGCTTCACCCGCGGGGATCAGCTGGACTTCAAGGTCTTCGACTTCCGGATCAAGCGCCTCTTCGATCAGCGCCGCATCCTCGTCTACAACCGCACCTCCACGCTGCCGGACGGCGCGGAGGCCCCGCTGCCCGACAGCGACGAGGACGGCCTCTCCGACGAGGACGAGGCCGCGCGCGGCACCGACCCCCTCAACCCGGACACGGATGGGGACGGCCTGGGGGACGGGCTGGAGACCCAGCGCAACGAAGACCCCTTGGCGAGGAAGACCAACTGCACCAGCGCGGGCGGCCAGGACAGCGACGGCGACGGGATGAACGACTGCGAGGAGGAGCTGCTCTCGCTGGACAAGAGCCGCTTCGACAGCGACGCGGATCTCTTCCCGGACCGCTTCGAACAGATGTCCGGCGCCAACGCCAAGGATGGCCGCGACTGGGAGCGGGATCCCGATCACGACGGCATCCACACCGACGCGGAGCTGATCGAGCAGAGCAAGGTCAACGTGGGGGACGCGGAGGACCGCTCCCGCTACGCGCTGCGCTTCAAGGAGATGGTGCGGACGCTCGACAAGGAGAAGGGCTCCTTCTGCTACCCGGTGGAGGTCTCCAACATCGGCGTGGTGCAGACCCGCGCCTTCGGCGGCCGCCCAGAGGGCGTGAACGAGATCGTGATCGACGTGATCGAATCCCCGGATGACCGGCCGCAGGAGCTCTTCACGCTCAGCCGGCTGGTCCTCCCGGTGGACTACGCAGACTACGCGTACGACGTGATCGAGCTCGACCGCTCCATGAAGTTCAAGGAGGTCGCCAAGCAGGAGGCGCAGGCGCAGTAGCGCGTGCCCTGGGCGACACAACCGGCGCGGACGCGCGGCGCTCCGCTCACCACCCGCCGGCGCCGTGGGCACGGAAGGACAGGCGGTTGCGCAGGGCACGGATCCTGATGAGGGACGCCTCAAAGGCACACGAAGAAAGGGTCGCTTCATGAGCTCTGGAACTCTCAAGGCCGCGCTGCTGCTCGCGCTGGCGCTGCAGGCCACGGCGTTGGCCGGCGGCCGGCGCGTCAAGGCGGCCAAGGCCTCCAAGCAGCGCCGCGTGGCGGTGGCCGAGCAGCGCTCGCGCCCGGCCGAGCCGCCTGCCGCCGCCCCGGCGGCCGCGCCCTCCACCGCGGCCGCGCCCGCGGCGGCCCCCGTGGCGACCCGCGGCCCCACCCGGATCGACTTCGATGACCGGTTGATCCAGGGGCAGACCAACGCCGCGGGCTCGGTCTACCTGTACGACCGCAAGGAGCTGCCCCTGGCGCCCATGGTGGCCAAGCGGGAGACCTTCCTTCGCGAGCTCGTCTCGAGCGTGCTGGAGAACTGACCTCCATGCGAAACCTTCTCGGGGAGCAGGCGCGCCGTCAGGACAACCCGGTGTTGCTCTACGTGGACATCCGGCAGGACGGCGAGCGGGAGCTCACGCACGTGCTGCCCCCTGGCACCTACGCGGTGGGCAGCTCGCCGGACGCGGACCTCCGGCTGATGCACCCGGCCGTGCAGAGGGTGCACGCGCTGCTCTTCTTCCGGAATGGCCGGGCCACGCTGCGCGATCCGCGCGACGGGGCGGGGCTGCGCGTCAACGGGGAGCGGATGGGGGTCCGCGAGCTGCAGCGTGGAGACGTGCTGAGGGTGGGGCCCTTCTCGCTGCGGATCTCAGCGGGGGGCCCCTCGCCCGAGCCCGAGCCCACCCGGAGCGCGGTCCCCCGCCCCTCGCCGCTGCGCGAAGAGGTGACGCGCGCGGAGCCGGTGCCCCCGCGCCGGCCCCCCTTCTTCGAGCGGCCGGCGGAGGGCAGGCCAGTGCCGGCCCGGCGGACGCCGGCGCCGGCGCTGGTGCCCGAGCCAGAGACCGTGGGGCAGCGCGGGCGCGGGCGGAAGGGCCAGCCGCTGGCGCGTCTGACGGCCGCCGTCCCGGGCTGGCTGCGCAAGGAGCGGGGCGCGTCCCCGCCGGACGACTGCAAGCTCTTCTTCGAGCTCTACTGGGGGGACGTCCGGCGGGAGACGCGCAGCTTCACCGGCCGGGAGCGCAAGGCGATCACCGGCCACCCGGACGGCCGGGCGGCGATGCCGCTCTGGGGCTTCCGGCTGGACGGCAAGTTCACGCTGGCCGAGCCCACCGAGGACGGCTTCCGGGTCTTCATCCCGCCCGGGGCCACCCTGCGGGACGAGCAGGGCCGGCCCTCGGGCGGGAGCCGCGCCCAACCGGAGGCCGTGCTGCTGCGGCCGGGCGCCGGCCTGCGCTTCACCGAAGGGGCGATGACCCTGGTCGCCTACGTCAGCCGGCCCCAGGAGCTGCCCGCAGTGCCCTGGACCCAGGGGCTGCCGCGGCTGCCGCTGGCGCTGGTGGGGGCGTTCCTCTCCTGCCTGGTCGTCTTCGCCCTGCTCGCGCCCACCAAGGAGGAGCTGGAGGCGCAGGAGCACGTGGCGGTGCCGGCCAGCGCCAAGGTGAAGCTGGTGCTGGAGAACGTCCAGAAGAAGAAGGAGGAGAAGAAGAAGGAAGAGCTCAAGAAGAAGGAGGAGCTCAAGAAGAAGGACGAGGAGAAGCTGGCCAAGCGCCCGGAGCGGCAGAAGCCCGAGCCCGTGGCGCACAGCAAGGCGCTGCGGACGCTGGCCAAGCTGACCTCCGCCGGCCCCGCGCCGAAGCTGCTCTTCGCCTCGGACAAGCTGGCGGACTTCAAGAGCGCCCGTCCGGTGAGCGCGCTGGCGGGGATGATGGCGAACACGGTGGCGGGGCTGGGGCCGCCGGTGCCCGGGCTCGGCGCGGGCACGGGCCGGGGCGGCGGGACGCAGGGCATGGGGATGTTCCGCGGGGCCGGCATTGGCGCCATGGGGGCCAGCGGCTTCGGCAAGGGCGGGAAGGTGGGCGGGACGGTGGCGCGGGCCACCCCGCGTAGCATGGGGGTCCAGGGGAGCATTGACCGCGAGGCGGTGGCGCGCGTGGTCAACGCGCACCTGCAGGAGGTCCGCGGCTGCTACGAGTCCGCGCTGCTCAAGTCCGCGGGCCTCTCCGGCAAGGTGGTGCTGGAGTGGTGGATCTCCACCTCCGGCTCCGTCACGCAGGCGCGCACCAAGAGCTCCTCGCTGCGCAGCGCCGAGGTCGAGGCGTGCATCCTGCGCAGCCTCAAGTCCTGGACGTTCCCGCCCGCGCGCGGCGGCGAGGTGGTGATCAGCTACCCGTTCCTCTTCAACTCCGTGGGGTACTGAGTGCGGCGCCCCGTTCGCCCCGAGCGGAGTCGAGGGGCACCCGCGCCACCTCCTTCGATTCGATCCGCTTCACCCTGGAGTCCACCATGCGTCCCCTGATCCTCGCTCTCGTGCTCCTCCCGTCGCTCGCGGTGGCGGCGGAAGATCCGGACGCGGCGCCGGCGGAGCTGGAAGGGATCGCCTCGCCGGAGGAGGGAGAGGCGCCGGACGGGACGGTCGCCGCGGTGCAGGAGCGCTCCTTCCGGCTCAAGCACGAGCTGGGGCTGGGGGTGGGGTACCTGCCGTCCGACCCGTTCAGCCGAGGGGTGGCGCTGCAGCTGGGCTACACCTTCCACTTCACCGACCACTTCGCCTGGCAGGTGGGGCGCGGCTTCTTCAATTTCAGCTTCCCCACGAATCTGAGGGACCAGCTGGTGCAGCGCTACCACGCCGAGCCCCGCGACTTCGACACGGTCCAGTGGGCGGTGGGCTCGGATCTGATCTTCGCGCCCTTCTACGGGAAGGCGGCGCTGCTCAACCGCAGCGTCCTCTGGTGGGAGATCTACGTGCTGGCCGGCGCCTCCACCGTGAAGCTGGCGAGCGCGCTCACCCCGGCGGTGAACATCGGTGGGGGCATCCGGCTCTTCGGCACCCGCTGGCTCTCGCTCCGGCTCGAGGCGGTCAACCACTTCACGCTCCCGGCGAAGCGGATCTCCATCCTCGACGTCCAGCTCGCCGCGGGCCTGAGCTTCGGCGCTGGGAGCTGATCCAGAGCCGTTCCACCGCTGAGACAATCTCCGGGCTCCCGTCCACTCCAGGGCCGCGCGCCCGGCCCCTCCAAGGGCCAGCTTCTCCCCGGTTGCGATGGCAGGGCCGTTGCTGTGGCGACCAAAGGGTTGCGCCGCGGGCGGCGCACACAGGGAGAGCCCGATGTTCCAACGGTCGTCCAGCTGCTTGCTCGTCCTGCTGTGTCTTGGCGCGGCCACGCCCGCGCGGGCCGAGCCCGCGCCTCCGCCGGACCCGGCCCTCTTCGACGAGGGGGCCGCTGCCTTCCAGGCCCAGCGCCACGCGCAGGCCGCGCAGCGCCTCTACGACTATGCGAAGGACGCCCCCGCCACCGACGAGCGCCGCGGCTGGGCCGAGCTGTGGCTGGCGCAGAGCCTGGCCGCGCTCGGCTATGAGCAGGCGGCGGCGCGCTTCTTGGCCAAGGTGGCGCAGGAGCGCGCCACGCCGGAGGTGCTGGCGCCCGCGCTGGCGGCGCTGCGGGAGATCGCCAGGCATGGGCACGACGAGCTCTTGATCGAGCAGGGGCTGTTCGGCGCCCTGGACATCGCGCTGGTCCCGGACTCGACGAGCGCCTTCGTCCTGCTCCAGCAGGGCAGGGCGCAGCTGAAGCTGGGGCGGGAGCGTTGGGCCAACGCCTACTTCCAACAGCTGCCCGCGGGCTCCCAGGAGGCGCTGCGGGCCCGGCTGCTCACGCTGATCGCCCGGCTGCGCACGCGACCCGCGGTCACGCCCGAGCTGCTGGGGGAGCTTTCGGCGCTCTCGCAAGAGAAAGGGCTGCCGCTGTCCCTGCGCAACGAGGTGATGCACGCGCTGGCGCGCCTCCACTTCGAACGGAAGGACTACGCGAAGGCGCTGGCCTCCTACCGGGAGATCCAGCTGCCCCCGCTGGAGACGGGGCGGGCCGCGCTCTACCTGGAGGAGGCATGGACGCGCTACCACCTGGGCGAGCTGCACGCCGCGATGGGGCTGCTCACCACGCTGGACGCGCCCTCCTTCCGCGGAGAGCTGCTCCCGGACAAGTACCTGCTGCGCGCCTTCATCTACCGGGACCTCTGCCAGTACCTGCCGGCGCGGCGGGCGGCGCGCGCGCTCCGCCAGCGCTACGCGCAGACGCTGGGCACCGTCCACGACCGCAAGGGGCTGCTCGGGGATGCGGGGCTGGTGCGCGCCGCGGTGGCCACGCCGCAGGCCTCTCGCGCCTACCAGTTCCTGAAGGCGGTGGAGCGGGAGAAGGCCCAGCTGGAGAGCGACGGCGCCGCGCTGGGGGATCCGCTGCGGGAGCGGCTCCTGGAGATCTACCGCCAGACCTGGGCGGAGGCGGCGAGGCGCTACCGGGCGGAGCTGGAGCCGGCGGCGGAGGAGCAGGCGGACCGGCTGCTGGCAGCGGTGGAGCAGGCGCGGCTGATGGACTACGAGATCGGCCTCAAGCTGTTCCAGCGCGCCCGCGCCCTGCCGGCCGAGGCGGGCCCCGGCGCGCAGGAGCAGACGGCCCCGGACGCGGCGCGGTTCGAGTTCAAGGGCGAGTACTGGAACGACGAGCTGCGCGACTACCGGTTTCAGATGGCAGACCGCTGCCAGCAGACGAGAGGTGCGCCATGATCTCCCTCTGCGCGCTGCTGGTCGTGAGCTTGGGCGCCGCCGCGCCCGGCACCGCCAGCGCCCGTGAGCGAGCGGACGCGGAGGCGGCCCGGCTCAAGCAGGACATCCTCAACACGAACAAGGCGATCGAAGAGACCGAGCGGCTGATCGCCGTCTCGAGCGATGCGATCTACCTGCCGGACCTGAACCTCCGGCTCGCCGAGCTCTACGTGGAGAAGAGCCGCTACGTCTTCCGGCTGCAGGCGCAGCTGCGGCCCGCGGGCCAGAAGGGGGCCATCGCCTCCACGGAGACCCGGCTGCTCAAGCAGAAGGCGATCCAGATCTACGACCGGATCCTGAGCGAGGAGCCCACCTTCAAGCAGACCGACAAGGTCCTCTTCTACCTGGCGCACGAGCAGCGGGAGCTGGGGCAGTTCCCGGAGATGCTCAAGACGCTCAAGGAGCTGACGCAGAAGTGCCCCACCAGCCCGCTGCGGCTGGAGGCCGAGCAGATCTTCGGCGACTACTACTTCGACAAGTCGGAGAACGACGAGGCGGAGAAGCACTACCAGGCGATTCTGGAGGCGCCGCCCTCGCCGGTGCACGATCTCGCCCGCTACAAGCTCGGGTGGATCCGCGTGAACCAGAGCAAGCACGCGGAGGCGGTCACCTTCTTCGAGGCGGCCGCGGCCAGCCCGGTGCTCCCGGGCACGGACCCGCTCAAGTCGCTCAGCGTCAAGCGCGAGGCGCTGCTCGACCTGGTCTACAGCTACACCGAGGCCAAGCCCGGCAAGGGAGCGCTGGCGTACTTCGAGCGGCTCTCCGACTCCCCGGTCACCTACGCCATGGTGCTGGAGAAGCTGGGGAACCGGTACTTCCTCAAGCAGCAGTACGAGCTGGCGGTGCCCGCGTACCGCAAGCTGCTCGAGCTGCAGGTGGACCCGCGGATGGACGTGGAGCGGGTGGAGCGGCTGGATGACGCCCTGCGCCTGGGCAAGGGGAAGATCCTCGCCGGCCCCCAGGACGTGCGCTTCATCGCGCGGGCGGCGGAGGAGGTGATGGCGGACACCGACAAGCCGGCCCCGGCGCGCGCCAAGGTGCTCGCGGAGCTGGAGGAGATGGCCCGGGATCTCTCCACCCGGCTGCACCTGGCCGCCAAGGACAAGGACGACGACGACCTGTTCGCGGACGCGGCGGCGGCGTACTCCGCCTACCTCACCGCGTTCGGCCGGGCCAAGCAGGCCCGCGAGCTGCGCAGCAACCGGGCGGAGGCGCTCTTCGCCGCGAAGGACTACACCGCCGCCGGGCGCGCGTACGAGGCGCTGGCGAAGGAGATGGCCGCCCACGCGTCCAAGGAGCACGAGCGGCTGCTCTACGGCGCGCTGCTGTCCTTCAACACCGCGCTGCAGAAGCAGGGGGAGCAGCTGCGCCCCTTCGCGAAGACGGACGCGCGCCAGGCGCTCAAGCTCCTGGGGAACGACTACCTGGCCAAGTACGCCAAGAGCGATCACGCCAGGGGCGTGGCCTTCAACATCGCCCGCGCGCACTACGACGACGGCGAGTTCCTCGAGGCGGCCAAGCGCTTCACCGCCTTCGCCATCGCCAACCCCGATCACAAGGACGCTCCCACCGCGGGGCACCTGGCCCTGGACGCCCTGCGCCACCGCAACGACTTCGAGGCGCTGGAGCGCGTGGGCAAGCAGCTGCTCGCCGCGAAGCTGCCCGAGAAGTTCCAGGGCGAGGTGAAGACCATCCTCGCCTCCGCGCGCGGGCAGCAGCTGGACGAGCTGGCCCTGCAAGGGGCGAAGGAGACCGGGGACGTGGTGGCGGGGCTCACCAAGCTGGCGGCGGAGAACAAGGGGCTGGAGCTGGGGGAGGAGGCGCTCTACGGAGCCCTCACCGCGGCCCGGGAGGCGCGCGACTGGCCCAAGGAGCGGGCGCTGGCCACCCAGTTCCTCAACGAGTACCCGAAGTCCGCGCTGGGGGCGGAGATCCTCGTCGCGCTCGGGCGGGGCGCGCTGGACGGCGCCCGCTTCACCGACGCGGCGGCCCTCTTCGAGCAGGCCGGGCAGCGGCTGGAAAAACACCCGGCGGCGGTGGGCGCGTGGCAGTCCGCAGCCAACGTCCGGACCGGGCTGGGGGAGCTGGGCGAGGCGGCCCGCGATCTCCAGCGCGCGGTGGAGCTGGGCGGCGGCCAGAAGGCGGAGCTGCTGGCGCAGCTGGCGGAGCTCTACGCCAAGGCGGGCGAGGGGGAGCGGGCGCGGACGGCGGCAGGGCAGGCGCTCGCGCTGGACTCCGCGAACGGCCGGGCCGCCGCGGTGCTGGCGCAGCTGGAGGTGCAGTCCGGCGGGACCGAGGCGCCGCCCGAGCTGATGCGCGCGCTGGTGAGCGCGGCCCAGGGGCAGGGCAGCGCCGGTCCGGCGCTCGCCAAGGGCTTCTGGTACGCAGCGGAGCTCCAGTACCAGGCGTTCCGGCGCGCGCCGGGAGAGGACGTGGAGCGCAAGGCGGCGCAGCTGCAGCAGCTGGAGGGGCTCTACGTGCAGACCGCCTCGCTCGGCTCGCCCGAGTGGGCGGTGGCCTCGCTCTGGCGGCTGGGGCTGGCCTACGGGTTCTTGGCGGACACCCTGAAGAAGACGCAACCTCCCGGCGGGCTCTCCGCGGCCGAGTCGGAGCAGTGGCGCAAGGCGCTGGCGCAGCAGGCGGAGGCGCTCTCCGCGAGGGCCGACGAGACGCTCAAGACCTGCGTGAGCCGCGCCAACGAGCTGGGCGTCTACAGCGCGGGCGCGCTGGGGTGCCGGACGCGGGAGGAGAGCGCGCAGCCCAAGCTGCCGCCCGCGCCGCAGGGCGGGCCGAAGGTGGACGAGGCCCGCGCCCAGCAGGCCTACGGCGCGCAGGACGCGTCCGCGCTGACGGGGCTGGGGCTGGCCTATCTCGCCGCGGGGAAGGTGCCGCTGGCGCAGCTGACGCTCAGCAAGGCGGTGGAGCTGGGCAACTCGGGCCAGGCGCAGAACGCGCTCGGGGTGGCCACGCTGCTGCTCGGGGATGCCACCGGCGCCTACGCCGCCTACGAGAAGGCGCTGGACGGTCCCAGCCGGGACAAGGCGCGGGTGAACGTGGCGGCGCTCAAGTGCCGCTTCGGCGACAAGGACGGCGCGCGGCAGGCGCTGGCGCAGGTGAAGGATCCGCAGTCGCTCGAGGGGCCGGATCTCGACCGCGGGTGGACGGCTTGCCGCTGAGCGGCAGGTTCGGACGCAGAGGGCAGGGAGGGACCGATTGGGTTCAGGGCCCGGTCTCGGCGCCCGGATGCTTCCCGCGGCGCCAGGCTCGCACCTCGGTGAAGGCCGAAGGCCTCCCGGCTGCGGAGGGAGCACGTCACCCCGAGCGCGAGTCGAGGGAGCCAGGTTCGCCCTTCCTGACGCCCGTTTCCCCGCGCCTTCCGCTCTTGCCCCGACCAGGAAGCACCCGCACATGCGGGGAGGAGCGGCGCCCGAAACGATTGGCGCACGGAACGGCCGGGAACGCGGGAGATCCGCCTCTTCGGGGCTTCTACGCTCCAAACGTTACGGGTGCGCGGGCCCGGGCCGGCTGCTCAGGTGTGCCGGCGCTCCTGGGTGACGTGCTCCCTCCGGCGGGCGCCGGGTCCCCGCCGCCACCGAGGTGAGAGCCTCGCGCCGCGGGAACCATGCGGGAAATGCGGACCGGGACCCCGAACCCGAATTGTCCCTCCCTGCCCTCTGCCACGCAGGCGCTCGCGCCAGGTGGGGCTGGAGACGCCCCACCTGGCCGCGCGCTCGGCAGGACCTAGAACGCGACGTGATAACTGCCGTACTTCATCTGCCAGCTGCCGGTGAACACCACGCACTTGAGGGCGGCGTCGTACTGCCAGCCGTCCGTGGCGCTGGCGGGGACGAGCTCGCTGCGGCCGCCTTCGGTGTAGGTCACCTTCACCGTGGCGGGGTTCAGCGCCTGCGGGAAGCAGATGTTGGTGCTGAGCGTGGCGCTGCTCGTCCCGGCCTTGGTGAAGAAGTCATTGAAGCCCTGGCAGGCGAAGAGGTTGGCCACCTGGCCGCCGGTGGCCTTGGCGACCTCCATGTAGATCCGCCCGAGCTCATTCGAGCCGGTGGTGTCGACCAGGGCGTGCACCTGCACGTTCACGTACGCGTAGAAGTACTTGTAGAAGGCGATCAGGTTGTCCTGGCAGCTGAGCGCCGGGTTGTTGGCCGGCGGGGTGAAGCCGGCGCCGAGCGCGTCCTGGAACTGCGGCAGCTGCTGGGCCCGCAGCGCCTGGAGCCCGCAGGTCTCCTTGTCCGAGTCCGCCTCTTCGTCGGAGACCACGAACACCATGCCGAGCTCGTTGCGGCGGCCCAGCTTCCAGAGCCCGACGATGTAGTTCATCGCCTTCTCCAGCCCGGCCTCCTCGTTGCCCGTCTGCTCGAACGTGCCGAGCACCAGGTGCTGCTTGAGCAGCTCCACGGCGTTGGGGTCGGTGTTGTTGATCATCTTCCCGCCTTCGCTGAAGTTGCAGGCGCCGCCGCTCGCCGTGCCGGGGCACTGGCAGGTGAGGGACGTGCAGGCGCCCACCGTCTGCGCCAGCCCGGGCATCGTCATCGCGCCGGTGGTCTTGTTCGTCCACGGATCCATGTCCATGGTCATCGTCCCTGCCGTCCACTTGGCGCCGTTCACGGACGCGGCGTCGGTGAAGGACTTGGCGGCGCACGCGGTGTTCATCAGGTCGTCCTCCATGCTGCCGGAGGTGTCGAGCGTGAAGAGGATGCCGGTGGGGCGCGGCTGGCGGTTCACGTCCACCGCCATCTGCTGCGGGACAGGGCACTTCGTCGCCGTGCAGCTGAGCTCCTTGGAGAGGTCGTTCTCCGGCGTGCAGCTCAGGTTGGTGCACTTGTTCGGGTCCCCGCCGGCCTGGGTGGGCGTGCCGTTGGCGTCGACCGCGATCTGGCAGTTCGAGCCGGCCGCGTAGCAGCCCTTGTCGCAGGTGTACTTGATGGACGAGCACTCGCAGTCGGCGCAGGCGGCGGTGCAACCCTGCCCCGCGGTGGGCCGGATGTTGTTGGCGGCGCAGCCGGCCGGGAAGGGCGCCGGCCCCTCGGCCCCGCCGATCCCTCCGCTGCTTCCGGGGCCCGTGCCGGGTCCGCCTCCACCGCCGGGCGTGCCATTGCCCCAGCCCCCAGGGTCGCCGCCCCCACCCTCTGTGCTTTGACAGTTCAGCTGCAGTCCAATCGCCCCTCCCAGCAACAGCGCCAGCGCCCAGCGCGCCGGCCGAACGTCGGTCGATCCCATGTGCTCTCCTTTGTCCGAAGACCCACCGCGCGAACGCAAGCGGGAGGCCCTCGACAAGTGGCTGAAGACGTTGGGCGCGCGAGCCTCCAAACCCAGCTCTGGACTGGAGCGCTCAGCGCAAAGCTGCGCCGCCGAAGTGACGTTCCCTCCGCCTTCGGAGCGTGTTGCGGCGGCGCCACACCTGGAGTGGAGCCGTCCGCGGAGGCGCCCGCGCCTCGCCGCCAAAACGCCCAACGCTGACGCCCAGCTCGAGACCGGCGTGCGCCATGCAGCGGCGGGCGCCCAACCCAAAGGAGCTGCTCGCGTGAAGCCAACCGCTCACCTCTGCTGCGTCTGCTTCGTTCTCCTCACGGCCGCGTGCAGCGGCCCGGCCTCCTACGATCCGCGGATCGAGCCGGGCAACTTCGTGGCGGCCGTCACCCACCCGCTGCTGCCGCTCGTGCCTGGCACGGTGTTCCGCTACTCCGTCAAGGACGACGCCGTGATCGAGGAGGTCCGGCTGGAGGTGCTCCAGGAGAAGAAGACGATCCTCGGCGTCCAATGCACGGTCGTACGGGACGTGAGCCACGTGGGCGGGGCGGTGGAGGAGGACACGCTCGACTGGTTCGCGCAGGACCGGGAAGGGAACGTCTGGTACTTCGGCGAGGACACCACGGCGTTCAAGGCCACCGGGCCGACCAAGGCCGGGAGCTGGATGGCCGGCGAGCGAGGCGCGAAGCCGGGGATCGTCATGAAGGCGAAGCCGACTGTCGGGGACGCCTACCGGCAGGAGTACCTGGCCGGCGAGGCCGAGGACGAGGCCGTGGTGCTCAGCGTGGACGAGGCGGCCGCGGTGCCTTTCGGCTCCTACACCGGCTGCGTGAAGACGAAGGACTTCACCCAGCTGGAGCCGAACATCCTCGAGCACAAGGTCTACTGCCCCGGCGTGGGCCAGGTGCTCTCGGTGGGCGTGCAGGGGAGCAACGAGCGGATGGAGCTGGTGGAGGTGACAGCGCCATGAGCGCCCGGGCGAGCGGATGGATCCTCCTCGCGCTGGTGGGGCTGGGCTGCGGCCGAGGCGCCCCGCCCGCCGGGAGCGTGACCGGCGCGGCGGACGGACAGACGGAGTTTGGCACCGTGTCCTCTGCGCTGTGGATCGGCCAGCCGGATGATCCGGCGGACACCGTCCTGTTCCTCTTCTCCCGGCAGATCTCCTGCGCCGAGCTCGGCAAGGCGGGCTGGGACGGCCGCATCGACTCCGGCGCCCAGATGTTCGAGCTGGTGGCCAAGGGAACTGCCGCCGGCAGCTACGCTGCGCCCGCGCAGTCGGAGATCAACCACACCTTCCTCAGCTCCGGTGTCGAGAGCACCGCCACCAGCGGGATGCTGAGCCTCACCTGGCTCGCTCCCAGCGAGCGCGCGGAGGGGACGTTCGACGGCGTCCTCAAGCATCCGGTGAGCGGAGAGACCCACGCGATGAGCGGCGCCTTCACCGCCGCGTTCTGTCCGGACGCGGTGGAGCCGTGAGCGCATGTTGCGGCGTCGAGACAAGCGGGCACTGACACGTCCACGCCACCCGCGTCGTTCGGCAAGGCGCTTGCTCCGGTCTCCGGGTGGGTGGGTTCGGCACCGCCGTTGCTCATGGGGCGCGCAGGAGGCCACATGAACGCTCGGCGAGTGACGTGGTGTCTGGCGGCGGCGGTACTGGCATTGGGCTGCGCCCAGGGGGCGGGGGAGGCCGGAGGAGAGACTCCGGCGCCCGGCGCTGCGGCGGGGGGAGGGGGCAACCCCGGAGGTGGAGGTGGCGGCGGCGGCGGCGCGCAAAACCCGTCCAGCTCGTCCGCGAGCGGTTTCCCGGAGGGCTGCGCCGCGAACGCGATCAAGCCGGCGGGCGGGCCGGGCTGCACCGCGGCGTGCGGCGACTGCGCCTGCTCCACCATCAAGTACACCTGTGACAAGGGCTGCTACACGGCGAGCGGGAGCACCTGCTTGATCAACGCCGACTCGACTGGCGCCGCGCGCCCGAGCCCTGGGCTGATGAACGGCTGCGGCACGCTCAGCTGCACGCCCGAGAACGACCTCACGAAAGAGCTCAGCTGCACGGCGTCCAACTGCAACCCGCCACCGGTGGTGAGCAAGCCGCCCTCGACCGTGTGCGCCGCGGGGATGGTCTGCAAGCCGGGGTCGATCCGCTACTGCGACAACTCCTCCATCGCCGAGTGGACGATCTCCACCTGCACGGCCCAGGGTCAGTGGGGGCCTTGCGTGGCCACCCAGCCGCCCAACGGCGCCGGGTGTGAGCCGGACAGCTACTCGCCGGAGGTCTGCTGCCCGCCGCTGAAGCTCTGCTGCCAGAACGACAACGGCCCGTTCGTGGACTTCGGCAGCGGCGCCTGCGCGGCCATCAGCTGCCCCTAAAGCCGCGGGCGGCGCGCTAGCCTGCAGGCCCATGCGCCTGCTCCTCGTCGCCGTGCTCGCGTGCTGCGCCTGCGCTCCCGAGCATCAGCTCCTCGGGCGACCCTACGAGCTCCAGTCCCCGCGCGGCACGGATGCCCAGACGCCGTTGCCGCTGCTGATCATGGCCCACGGCTACGGCGTCAACGGGCTTGGCCAGGACCTGGTCTTCCCGTTCTCGAAGCAGGTGGACGCCAAGCGCTTCCGGTACGCGCTGCCGCACGGCACGCAGGACAGCAATGGCAAGCGGTTCTGGAACGCGACCGACGCGTGCTGCAACTTCGATCACCTGCCGGTGGACGACGTGGGCTTCTTCCGCGCGTTGATCGGCGAGATCCAGGCGCAGGTCGCGGTGACCCGGGTCTTCGTGCTCGGCCACTCCAACGGCGGCTTCATGGCGCTGCGGCTCGCGTGCGAGGCGCCGGATGTGCTCGACGGCGTGGTCGCCGTCTCCGCGTCCACCTGGGATGACTTCAGCCGCTGCCCGGACGGCAGGGCGATCCCCACGTTGCTGGTCCACGGCACGGTGGACACCACCGTCCCCTACGAGGGACGTCCGGGGTCCTACCCCGGGGCGCCGGAGACGGGGACGCGCTTCGCCCGGCGGGCGGGCTGCCCCGGCGGCTGGGAGGAGCTCGAGCGCGCGGACTTCGTCGGCGCCGCGGCCGAGGCCGAGACGAAGCGCGAGCGGATCAGCGGCTGCGCGCCGCCGATCGAGCTCTGGTCGATCGAAGGGGCGGGCCATCTGCCCTCGTTCGACGCGCGGTGGACCTCCGCGACGATCGACTGGCTCACGGAGCAGGCGCCTTGAGAGCGCTCTGGCTCTGGCTTTTCGCCCTGCTCACCGGCTGCAGCACCGTGGTGCCGATGCAGACGGCGTCCGCCGTGGATCGCGGGCGCCTCCGGCTGGGTGGGCAGCTCTCGATGACGGGCTTCTGTGGGGACCTGCCCGGCGGCGTGCTCGGCCTCACCCAGTGCACCGAGTACCCAGACGGGGTGCCCCTGCCCGAGCTGCGCGTGGATGGCCGCTACGGCTTGGCGCCGACCGTGGACGTGGGCGCCTCGCTCCAGGCGCAGGGCATGCTCGCGGCGCCGGAGCGCTCGTTCCAGCTCGGCCTCACCCTGGATCTGAAAAAGGAGCTCTTGCGCGTCCCCACCCGCGGGCCCACCCACGTGGTGTCGCTGGGGCTGCTCGGCGGCGGGGCGATCTCTGGGCGCTTCGGCCTGCCAGCCTGGGCGCAGGTGGAGTGGGGCGTGCCGCTGTTCTACGGGCTCCAGTTCGAGCGCTGGGAGCTGGTGGCGAGCGTCAGCGCGAGCCTGCGCCACACGCAGAGCCCCAACGTGAGCCCCTCCACGGACACCGTCCGCACCGGCTTCACCCTGGGGCTCTTCCGCCGCAACCCCGCGGGGCTGGCCCTGCAGCTTGGCTACCTGACGGATCCCTCCCGCTTCTCCAAGGGCACCCTCCAGCTCCAGGTCGGCCTCTTCTTCGATCTCTTCACGCCGGGTCAAGGCGCCGACCAAGCGGGCTGAGGGGGGCTGTGAATCGCGCCGTGTGGGTGGTGTATGTTCCACACGCAGCTCCACGGACAGTGCTTCGCGCGCGAGGGTGTTCATGGTCGCGGTCTCAGCGGTGGAGATCTCCGGAGACAGCCACTCGGCGGTGGTCGCGGACGTGGACTCGCGGGGCAAGGTGACCGTGCTGGCCCGGGTGGAGGAGCCTGGCTTGGAGCTGCGCCTGCCCTCGCTGCTGTTCGACGCCGCCGAGCGGGTGGGGAGGGGGCCGCGCGAGCTGGGGATGATCGCGCTCGGCCTGGCTCCGTTGGATCCCTCCACCAACCACGTGGCGATGACGCTCCTGCGAGGCTTCGCCTCGGTGACGAAGGTGCCCTTCGTGGCGGTCTCCGCGGTCGAGGCTTTGGCCTTCGAGGCCTGCGCGCTGGCCCCGCCGAGCGCCTTCCTGGTCCCGGCGATCTCCCTGCCAGACGGCCGCGTGGCCACGGCCATCTTCGGGATCGACGGGGGCGGCCGGCTGACCCACGTGGTCCGCGAATGCAACGTCCCCGCGGCCGAGTGGGTGCAGATCCTCAAGAAGTCGAAGCCGGCCACCGCGCTCGGCTTCGGGACCGGCTATGCGGTGCACCGGGAGCTCGTCTCCGGCCTCTTGCCGGAGCTGGCGGGCGCGCCTTCGTACCCGAGCGCGTTCGGGGTGGCGCTCGCCGCCGTGGCCCTGGCGCGCAACGCCAGCACCCAGCCGCCCGTCTAGCGCCTGGTCCGCCCTTCAGCGCCGCAGCCGCCCCAGCGCCTCCACGATGGGGGCGGTTCGTTGCGGGTTGCCGCCGGCCTGCTTCGCCACCGCCAGCGCATGCTCGAGCCGCTGCACCGCCTCCTTCGGGCGGGCCAGCTTCTCCAGGAGATCCGCCTCGTCGAGCCACAGCGGCAGCAGGGTGGGGTGGGACTCCCCCAGCGCCTCGCGCCGCAGGGAGATCGCCCGGCGCAGCGAGGCGAGCGCCTCCTCGTTGCGTCCCTTGGCGGAGAGCGCGCCGGAGAGGTTCGCGAGCGCGGAGCTCAGGCGCGGGCTCTGC
This sequence comes from Myxococcaceae bacterium, assembly GCA_044229415.1. Classification (GTDB taxonomy): domain Bacteria; phylum Myxococcota; class Myxococcia; order Myxococcales; family Myxococcaceae; genus JBGATB01. The sequence continues at coordinate 31,665 of JBGATB010000002.1, forward strand.
GGGCCGAACGAGGCTTCGATGATCGCCCGCGCGCGCTCCAGCACCTCCACCGCCTCGTCGGTACGCGAGAGCTTCTGCAGGCAGATGCCGCGCGTGGTGAGCGCGTCCAACAGCTGCGGGTGCTGCGGCCCACCCACGCGCTCCAGCGTCTGCTGCGCCGAGGCCAGGAGCGGCAGCGCCGCCTCGCACTGATCGCCCATCCCCAGCGAGATCCCCATCGCCACCTCGCGGCGGGCCAGGCGCGGATCATCCGGGGCGAAGGTGCGCTTGGCCAGCTCGTACGCCTCGCGCTGCTGGCGGGCCGCCTCCTCCCGCTGCCCCTGGTCCGCGTGCAGCCGGGCTCTCGAGGAGAGCAGCAGGCTGCGCAGCTCCGCGCTTTCCCCCGAGCGGGCGATGGCGGCCGCGGCGAGATCGTACCGCTCCAGGGCGAGCGCCGGCTGGGTGCCGCGGACCATCCGCCCCGCGGCGATCCACGCGCGGGCGGCCACCGCGTCCCAGCGGATGGCCTCGGCCGCCAGGGCCGCCTGGTAATAGCGCCGCTCCGCCTCGGCGGTCTCGCCGCGCTCCTCGTTCTCCAGCTGCGCCATCAAGAGCAGCGCCTCCGCCTCCACCGGCCGGAAGCCGAGCGCGCGGGCCCGCTCGAGCACGCCCTGCGCCAGCGGTGTCACCTCCGGGTAGCGCCCAGCCTGGGTGAGCGCGCGCACCTGGGCGAGCTCCGCCTGGAGCGCCTCCACCGCGCCGCGCTGCGCGGCGCTCACCGGCAAGAGCGGGCGCGCGTCCACCGCCTCGAGCGCGGCGCACCCCTCCAGCGCGATCAGGCTCTCGTCGAGCCGGCTGGAGCGCTCTACCCCCTGTGGGGTGGGGGCGAGGAGGCTGCGCGCCAGCGTGCGGACGTCCTCGCGCCGCTGGTTGAGACACAGGAGCTCCGCGCGCGCGCCCTCCGTGCTCGGCAGCTGGGCCCGGGAGAGCTTCTCGGCGGTCCTGCACGCGCGCGCGTGCGCGGCGGTCCACTCCGCGGTGTAGCCATCCAGCACGCGCTTCACCTGGGCGAAGGCGCCGGCCGCGTAGGGCGCGCCGGTCCGGACGAAGGCGTCCGAGATCTGCCGCTGCTGCGCGGCGTCCCAGATCCCCTCCCAGCCGCGCAGGCACGGATCCTCGCGCAGCCAGAAGGCCGCGGCAGCGCCCACGGCCAGCGCCGCCGCCACCCCGCCCAGCGCCACGCGGCGTCGCCGCCCGGCGCGGGGCGCCAGCTGCGCGAGCAGCGCCTCCAGGGAGGGGAAGCGGCGCGCCGGGTCCGCGTCCAGGCCCCGCAGCAGCGCGCGCGTCACCCGGGACGGCAGCCGCACCCGCCGCGCGGGTCGGGTGATCCGCCCCGCCACCGCCGCCTCGAAGAGCTCATCCGCGGCGCGCCCGGCGAAGGGGCGGACCCCGAAGAGGCACTCGTACGCGGTGACGCAGAAGGCGAACTGGTCCGTCTTCGGCGTGGCGGAGCCGCCGCACAGCTGCTCGGGCGCCATGTACGCCGGGGTGCCGCCGCGGAGGGTCACCGTGAGCGGACCGGTGGCGGGCGGGGTCTCGCCGGATGGCACCCCCTCCGGCTCGGCGAGGCGCGCCAAGCCGAAGTCGGTGACCCGGGCGGTGCCGGCCCGGGTGACCAGCACGTTCTCCGGCTTGAAGTCCCCGTGCACCAGGCCGGCACGGTGCGCGGCGGCGAGCCCGGCGCCGGCCTCTCGCAGCAGCGCCAGGGTGGCCTGCGGGCTGCGCTCAGCCTCCGCGAGCCAGCCGCGCAGCGTGGGGCCCTCCACCAGCTCCAGCGCCATGAAGACGTCCGCCCCGGCCAGCCCCACGTCGTGGATGGTGACGACGTTCGGGTGGGAGAGGCGGGCGAAGGCCTTGGCTTCCCGGGAGAGCCGCTCGCGGTCGCCGGTGGGCCGCCGCAGCACCTTGAGGGCGATCCGGCGATCCAGCTCGGGATCCAGCGCCTCGTAGACCACGCCCATCCCGCCCGCGCCCAGCAGCCGCTCCACCGTGTAGCGGCCGACCTGGCTCCCCGCGGGCCGCGGGCCGTAGCTGGTCGGCGCGTTGGATGCGGTGACGGTGGCCTGGGTGGCGTGCGCGTACTGGCCCGCGTTGAGGAGCTCGACGGTGGAGGCGCGGCAGGCGGCGCAGCGCTCAACGTGCCGGGTGAGCTCCCGCGCCTGCTCGTCGCCTCCCTCTCCCTGGAGGTGCGCGCGCAGCGCCTCCGGGCTGGGGCACGCGTCGCTCATGGCGCCCCCGATGCCGCCCTCAGCAGCCGCTCCAGGCTCACCTCGAGCTGGCTCTGCACCAGGGAGAGCAACGAGGAGAGCTCGTCGGAGGGCAGGTCCATCCGCTGCGCGAGGAGGGTCCGGGTGCCCGAGAAGAGCGCCTCGCGGATGGCGGCGCGCCAGCGCAGGATGGTGCGGCGGTCCACCCGGTAGAAGGCCGCCACGGCGTCGTCGGTCACCTTGTCCAGGTACTGAAAGCGCAACAGCCCCAGCTGTCTGGGCGTGAGCTGCGCCATCGCCGCCTGGAAGGCCTCCTTGAAGGCCACGCGCCAGTGCTCCTTGAGCCCGAGCAGCAGCGGATCCGCGGCGAGCAGCACCCCGCCCAGCGCCTCGGCCTCGGATGGATCCAGGGGGACTTCCCGCTCCGGCTGCTCGCGCCGGCGGCGGTCCGCCACCAGGCCCCGGGCCACCGTCTTCAGCCAGCCGTCCAGCCGCCCGCGGCCGCGGTAGCCGCGCAGCGCCGCGGGCGCGCCGCGCACGTCCGTGAGCAGGGTAGCCATGAGATCCTGCGCCGCGTCCTCCGCCTCCAGCGCGCTGGCGCTCACCTGGGCCGCGGCCTGCTCGCAGCGCTCGCGCAGGCGGGACTGCGCCGCGGGCAGGCCCTCGAGCGCGGCCACCGCGAGGAAGAGGTCCGCCGCGTGCTCGGGCAGCGGCGGCTCGGGGGCGGCGGTGAGGGCGGCGAGGAAGCCCCGCTCGTCCAGGCCGAGCTCCGGGTGCTGCGCGCGCGCCGCGGCGGCGAGCGCGGCGAGCTCTGCGGCGGTCCCGCTCACTTGGGGCGGCGGCCGCGGGTGAGGTGGTTCACCGCTTCTCCCAGCCCCTCGAGCGTGAGCGGGAACATCGGGAAGATGTGGCGGATCTCTTCGATGGTGTTCCCGAACCAGCCGCGCACCGGCTCCGGGTTCAGCCACACGTGCTTCTCGAAGTGCTGGGCCAGCTGCATCAGCCAGACGTAGCCCTCGGCGGCGTCCTCGTCGTTGTAGCCCTGGGAGCCTCCGCGCATGAACAGCTCGTAGGGCGCCATCAGCGCGTCCCCCACGATGATCAACTTGTAGTGCTTGCCGCACTCGGCGAGCACGTCCCGCACCGGCACGCCCTGGCCGGTCCGGTCCGTGCGGAAGACGCGGCCGTAGATGCAGTTGTGGAAGTAGTAGGTCCGCAGCTCCTTGAAGTGGGTGGCCTTGCTCGCCGCGGAGAAGAGGCGCGAGACCAGCTGGGCATAGGGGTCCATGGAGCCCCCCACGTCCATCATCAGCACCACGCGGGTGTTGCTGCGGCGGGGCGGGCGCGTCACCACCTCCAGCTCGCCGGCGTTCTTGGCGGTGGCGGCGATCGTCTCCTCGAGATCCAGCTCCTCTTCGGCGCCCTCCCGGGCGAAGGCGCGCAGCTTGCGCAGCGCCACCTGCAGCTGGCGGACGTCCAGCACGAGATCGTCCCGGTAGCTCTGGAATTGCCGCGCCTCGGCCAGCTGTACCGCGCTCCGGTTCCCGCCCGGGCCGCCCACGCGGATGCCCTTGCGCGCAGCGCCGCCGTGGCCGAAGGGGGACTTGCCGCCGGTGCCGATCCAGCGGTCGCCGCCGTCGTGCCGCTCCTTCTGCTCTGCCAGCCGCTCCTCGAACATCCGGCGCAGCTCCTCCAGGGAGAGCGAGTCGTAGAGCGCCTTCTCTTCAGGGGTGAGCTCGCCCACCCGCTCCTTCGCCTGTTCGAGCCACTGCAACAGCTCGCGGGTGAGCTCGAGCCCCTGGTCCGCGGCGCCCTTGAAGTGGACCGCGAACGCCTGGTCGAACGCGTCCAGGTGCGTCTCGGAGTGGATGAGCAGCGCCCGGGCGACGAAGTAGAACCCGTCCAGCGAGCTGTCGTGCAGCCCCTTCTTCAGGGCGGCCGCGAGCGCGAGCGCCTCTTGGGTACCCACCGGGACCTTGCGGCGGCGCAGCTCGTTGAGGAAAGGGACGAACATCTCGCGAAGGAAGCTAACCCCGCTTGGCTGTGCGGCCCAACCCATCCGACGGCAGTGTCACCCCGAGCGTCAGGACCGACACCGGTCTGCATCCCGCGTTGGCGGAACCCGCGCTCTCGCATTCCGATAATCGTCCCAAGCGGTTCACATCCCAATTCCCAAGGTCGACACCATGGGCAACAAGATCGCGCCGAGCCCTTCCTCCACAATCTCTCTCGGCAACATCCAGAACGCGGAGAAGAAGGCGCTCGCGCAGGAGCTGGACGAGGCCGGCAACGACGACGGCGTCCTGGATCGCGCGGAGCTGGACGCCTTCGAGATGCCCCAGAACCTCGGCAACCGCCAGGTCCGGGTCTGGGTCGCGCTCTCGAAGGACCTGGACTACGGCGGAGAGCACGCGATCCGGCCGAACCTCGAGGAGACGGTCGGCAAGATCGCGCGCGACATCGGCGACTGGCTCGGGGTCTAGGCCCCCGGCGGCTCGTCAGTCCGCCTGGTAGACGAGCCGCTCGAAGTTGCTGCTCCAGGGGTAGTCGTTGCCGCAACGGTAGCCGTTGTTGATGTTGCCGCCGCCGGTGTGCCAGCACATGCGCATGGACGGGTCGCCGCTGCCGTCCGTGTCGCAGCTGCAGCGATAGGCGGTGTCGCCGCCGCGCACGAAGCCCCAGGACCAGGAGTCGCTGTAATAGAAGCCCACGCCGTTGGCGACGTGCGGGGTGCTGTAGCTGCAGCTGCCGCTGCCGGACTCGTAGAGGACGTCCGCGCGGGGCGCCATGGCCGCCAGCTGGAGGTTCGGCGAGCCCGTGGGCCGGCAGGCGATGAGCAGGTTGGCCTTGCTGCAGTTGGTCTTGATGGTGTTCAGCGAGGTGCTGGAGTTGCCGAAGTCGTCCGAGTAGCACAGCTGCCAGCCGCCGCCGGAGACCTGCGCCTCGGGGATGTTCTTCTGGACGCCGCTGGCCCACCAGAGCGAGGTGCAGGTGCCGTTGCCGCAGTACGGCGTGGCGCCACCGCAGACCACGCCGCAGCCGCCGCAGTTGTTGGCGTCATACGCCACGTTGGACTCGCAGGCGTTGGCGGGATCTCCGTCGCAGTTCTTGCGGAGCGCGGCGCAGGCGCTGGAGTTGAGGACGAGCGTGCCCTGGGTGAGCCCGCCGAACCCGTCGTCGACGGAGACGGTGAGCGTGGTCTGCTGGTTGTCCGTGTGGGGCGCCTTCACCAGGATGGAGGTGCCGGTGCCGGTGATCGTCCAGCCCGCGCCGGCGGACCAGGTGTAGCCGAGCGTGTCGCCGTCCGCGTCCACCGCGGAGACGACCACGGTGGCGGACGCGCCGGGGAGCACCGGCAACGTGGAGGACGAGAGGCTCTGGATGCTCGGGGCGCGGTTGGGCGCGGTGCCCACCGGGAAGCTGCCCTGCACCGAGCCGCCCAGGCCGTCCGTCACGGTGAGGGTGACGGTGGCGCTCTTCGCGTAGGCGTTGGGCGCGACGAGCGTGGCCGTGGCGCCGGAGGGGGTGAGCGTCCAGGCGCCGTCGTTCACCGCCCAGCTATAGGTCAGCGTGTCGCCGTCCCCGTCGCTGGCGGACGCCAGCAGGGTGATGGTGCCGCCGCGGAAGACCGGGTTGGGCGTGCCGTTGAGCGAGGCGAGCGTGGGGGCCACGTTGTTGTACGTGGAGACGACCGCGGAGGCGGTGGTGCTGCCGCCCGAGTCATCCGAGACGGTCACGCTCAGCGTGGTGGAGCTGCCGGGCGTCCCTGGGGCGGTCACCGCCACGGACGCGCCGGAGCCGACCACCGTCCACGCCGGGTTGGAGGAGGCCCAGGTGTACATGAGGGCGTCCCCATCCGCGTCCGAGGCGGAGACGGACACGGTGCTGCTGCCGCCCTTCTGCACGGTGCCGGGGCTGGCGGCGATGGAGCTCACCGTGGGGCGCTGGTTGGGCAGGGTGGAGAGCAGGACGGAGCTGCTCGCGGTGGCGCCAAAGGCGTCCGTCACGGTGACGGCGAGCGTCCCGGAGGCGCCGGGGGTAGCGGGCGCGGTGAGCGTCACCTGGGCGCCGTTGCCGGCGAGCGTCCAGTCCGCGGGCGCGGTCCAGGCGTAGGTGAGGGCGTCGCCTTCCGCGTCGGTGGCGAACGCGGTCACCACCACGTCCCCGCCCTTCTGCACGCTGGGCGGGTTGGCGGTGACGGAGGAGAGGACGGGCGCGGCATTGGCGCGGGTGGAGACGACGAGCGAGCCGGTGACGCTGGCGCCCGAGGTGTCGGTGACGGTGAGCTGCACCGCCGCGAGCTCGCCGGGCGTGGCCGGGGCCACCAGGGACGCGGTGGCGCCGGACGGCGTGCCGCTCCAGCCGGCAGGGAAGGTCCAGGCGTAGGTGAGCGCGTCACCGTCCGCGTCAGAGGCCGAGGCGGCCAGCGCCACCGTGCCGCCCCGCGCGACCACGGAGGGCGTGGCGGTGATGGAGGCGAGCGCCGGGGCGTTGTTCTGCCGCGTGGAGACGACGACCGAGGCGACTGCCTGGGCGCCGGTGACGTCGGTCACCTTGAGCGTCACGGTGCCGGTGGCCCCCGCGGTGGCCGGGGCCTGGAGGGTGACCTGGGCGCCGCTGCCGGAGACGGTCCAGCCGGCGGAGGCGGTCCACGCGTAGGTGAGCGCGTCCCCGTCCGGATCCGCGGCGGAGGCGTCCAGCACCGGGGCGGCGCCCTGGCGAGATGCCGGGCCGCTCCGTGTGGCGAATTGGTAACACGGTAAATTTGTAGTGACGCTAGAGACCCGGGTAAGGGCGGACGCGCTGGTCGCACACGACCCACGTGCCTTGTGGGAGGCGGTGGGCCTAGGCCCGACCGCGCCGGCCCTTGCCGAAGTGCTCCGCCAGCGCGAGCAGGTCCTGCTCCTTCTTCAGCAGCGCGCCCACGAAGGGGAGGCTCTCGTCCAGCTTCACGTTGGCCACGCCGGCGCTCTTGAGCACGGCGATCCAGTCCACCAGCTCGCTGGTGGACGGCCGCTTGCGCAGGCGCTGGAAGTCGCGCAGCTCGTAGAAGATCTGGATGGCCTGGTCCACCAGGGCCTGATCCAGCCCGGGGTGGTGCACCTCCACGATCCGCTTCATGAGATCAGCGTCCGGGAACTCGATGAAGTGGAACACGCAGCGGCGCAGGAAGGCGTCCGGCAGCTCCTTCTCGTTGTTGCTGGTGATGATCACCACCGGCCGCTGGGTTGCCTTCACCTCCTCGTCGGTCTCGAGGATCTTGAAGCGCATCCGGTCCAGCTCGTGGAGCAGATCGTTGGGGAACTCGATGTCCGCCTTGTCCACTTCATCAATCAGCAGCACCACGCGCTGCTTGGCGGCGAAGGCCTCGCCCAGCGGGCCCAGGCGGATGTAGCGGCGGATGTCCCGAACGTCCCCGTCCCCGAAGCGCGAGTCGTAGAGCCGCTGCACGGTGTCGTAGACGTAGAGGCCGTCCTGCGCGCGGGTGGTGCTCTTCACGTGCCAGGTGAGCAGCGGCAGCCCGAGCGCCTTGGCCACCGCCTCCGCGAGCAGCGTCTTGCCGGTGCCGGGCTCGCCCTTCACCAGCAGCGGCCGCTCCAGCGCGAGCGCGCAGTCCACCGCCGAGCGCAGCCCTTCGCTGGTGAGGTAGCTCTCGGTGCCCTTGAAGCGGGTGAAGGCGTCCTTCGCCATCTCTCAAGGCTCCTGCGCGGCGAGCGTCCGGATCGCCTCGGTGATGTCCGAAAGCTGCGGCACCGAGGCCATCTCCAGCGCGTCCGCCAGGCCAATGCCCGGCACGAACTTGCCGGCGAGCAGCTTGGGCGGCGCCAGCAGCTTGTAGAAGAGCTCCTCGGTGGTGCGGCGGATCAGGTGCTCGCCGAAGTTGGTGACTTCCGTGTCCTCGTTCACGAACAGCGCCCGGCCGGTCTTCTCCACCGACGCCTTGATCGCCGCCCAGTCGTATGGCCAGAGCGTGCGCAGGTCGATCACCTCCGCGTCCACGCCCTCTTCGGCGAGCGCGGCCGCCGCCTTCGCGCACAGGGGCAGGGTGCGCCCGTAGCTGACCACCGTCACCTGGGCGCCGGCGCGGACCACCTTCGCCTGGCCAATGGGCACCGCGTACGCGGTGAGCTGCGGCCACTGCGGCCGCCACGCCGAGCGGTCGCCCAGCGGCGCGTCGATCATCTTGGAGAGCGCCTTGTCGTCCGCGGGCTCGCCGGGGATCAGCTCTTCGCCCCGGATTCTCAGGAGCGCCTTGGGCTCCAGGTACATCACCGGGTTCTCCTCCTGCACCGCGGAGATCATCAGCCCGTACGCGTCCAGCGGGTTGGACGGGATGACCACCTTCCAGCCCGGGATGTGGGTGGCCGTCGCGTCGAAGGAATGCGAGTGGTAGATGGACCCGCGGATGCCCGAGCCCACCGGCGTCTTCACCACCATCGGCAGGTTCCAGTCGCCGTTGGAGGCCCAGCAGGTGTTCCCCGCCAGCTTGAGCAGGTCGATGGTGTTGTAGATGTAGTCCGCGAACTGGATCTCCGCGACCGGCCGCGCGCCCGCCATCGCCAGCCCCATGGCCATGCCGATGATCCCGCGCTCATCCAGCGGCGAGTTCCACGCCGTCTTCAGCCCCTGCGTGGCCGTGAACACGCCGCCCAGCGGCGCCCCCACGTCCTCGCCGAAGATGTCCGTCACCCCCAGGTGCTCCTCCGCGTAGTGGAGCGCCATCCGGACGGCCTGCGCCATGTTGGCCATGACTAGCTCTGCCCCTTCTTGCCGCCGTAGATGTGATCCCAGATGGACTCAGGCGAAGGCTGGGGCTCGTCGCGCACCTGCCGCGCGGCGTCCGCCAGATAGGTGGTCCAGCGCTCCTTCACTTCGTCCATCTGCGCCCGCGAGAGCACCCCGTGCTCCTCCAGCCAGGCCTCGTAGCTCTTGAGGCAGTCCTGCTCGGCGGTGACGAAGTTGGCGCCGGAGGCGGAGGAGTGGCCGTAGAGGCGGGAGACCTTCGCCTCGAGCAGGAACGGCCGGCGCTCCTTGCGCACGTAGGCCATGGCCTCGGCGAGCTCTTGATACGCGAGGATGGGGTCGTTGCCGTCAATCGTCTTGGCCTTCATCCCGAAGGCGCGGCCGCGGTCCGCGATGTTCTTGCAGCCCTGCTGGGTGGACGCGGCGGTGGAGATGCCCCACTGGTTGTGGGTGACGATGATCAGCACCGGCAGCTCGTTGCCCGGGCGGGTGCTCCAGACCAGGCAGCTGGCGAAGTCGCCCTCCGCCGTCCCGGCGTCCCCGCCGGTGACGATGGTGATCGCGTCCCCGCCGTGCCGCTTCTGCGCCAGCGCGGTGCCCGGCGCCATCGCGTACTGGACTTCGATGGGAGAGGAGACCGGCGCGATGTTCCACTTCCGCAGCGAGAAGTGGCCGGCGAAGTTGCGGCCGCCGCTGTACGGGTCGGTGGCGGTGTTCTTCATCTGGCGCAGGGCGCCGATCGGATCCTCGCCCAGCGCGAGCAGCGTGCCGGACTGGCGGTAGTGCGCGTGGAGGAAGTCGTACGCGGGGCCCTGGCCCTTCTTCATGAGCAGGCCGAGCGGGACGTTGAAGGCCTCCTCGCCCGGCCCGCCGATCCAGAAGTAGCCGTGCCCCTGCTTGTACATCTGGATCAGCCGCTCCTCGAGCGCGCGGGTCTTCACCATCAGGTCGTGCATGCGCACGAGCAGCTCGCGCTCGAGCGGGAGCGCCCCGCTCTCGCTCTCACCCTGGGGCTTCAGCAACTTGGGCCGTGACACGTTCTTCGCCGCCTCGCTCATGGAGCGCTGGACCTTACCACCGGTTCTAGCTGGGCCGAGACGAGCGCGCCGAGCCGGTCCAGCGCCTCGCCCGTGATGGTGTGACCGCCGTTGAAGGGAAGGAACTCCACGGTGAGCCCCGCCTGCGTGAGCAGGTCTCTCACCGCCTCCGCACCGGCGAAGGGGAGCACCGGGTCCTGGCGCCCGTGGCTCTGCAGGACGCGCAGGCCGCGGCGCAGCGGGGCGCGCGAGCGCCACTCGCTCTCCGAGAGCAGCGTGCCGGAGAGCACCACCAGCGCCGCCGGCGCCTCCTCCAGCCGGAGCGTGACGTCCGTGGTGAGCATGGCGCCCTGGGAGAAGCCGCCGAGCAACACCTTCCCCAGGGGCAGCCCGGTCTGCTGCCGCAGCGCTTCGAGCAACGCGAGCAGCTGCTTGCGCGCGGCGGGCAGCCCCTCCGGCGTCTCGCTGCGCAGGCGTGCCGCGGGGGCCGGGTCCCCCTGCTGGATCCGCATCAGGGGCTCAAAGTCGATGTGCCACCACGCGCGCCCGTCCCCGTAGCCCACCTCCGCCAGGGAGAGCGGCGCGCCCGGGAAGACGAAGCGCACCCCGTCCGGCCACTCCGGGTGGCGCGCGAGCAGCTCCGCGCCAATGGGGACGAGGTCCGAGGCCGGCGCGCCGAAGCCGTGGCAGAGGACCACCGCGAGCTGCGGCTTGGCCTCTCCCTTCTGGAGGATCTCGCAAGAGAGGGGGCCCAGGGTGGTGGCGCGGTGGAGCATGGGGGCGGCACCGTGCCCAAAGCGGGCGCCGCAGACAAGGCCCTTGCTCGTCCGGCCGCCCCGCGGGGGCGCGGGCGTGTACAGGGTTCGAGGGCGCCCCCTCTCCGCGTCACTACCTTCGAAGCGCAAGGAGGAGTGCATGAGCGACGTGTGCGAGGATGCGATCAAGCAGCTGCGCGGAATGCTCAAGGGCATCCGCTTCACCATGCTGACCACCGAGGACGCCGATGGCGGGCTGCGCAGCCGGCCGATGACCACGCAGGAGCTGGACGAGGACGGCACCCTCTGGTTCTTCACCGGCAAGGGGACGTCCAAGGTGGACGAGATCCGCCGGCACCAGGAGGTCAACCTCTCCTACGTGAACGAGGGCGACAACCGCTTCGTCTCCGTGGCCGGGAAGGCCGAGCTGATCGAAGACCGGGCGAAGATGGCGGAGCTGTGGAACCCGCTCTACAAGGCGTGGTTCCCGGATGGGCTGGAGGACCCCGAGCTCTCCCTGCTCAAGGTGTCCGTGGAGCGGGTGGAGTACTGGGACTCCGCCTCCAGCAAGCTCACGCAGCTGGTGGGCTTCGTGAAGGCGGTGGTCACCGGCAAGCAGGCCGACGTCGGGACCTACGGGCAGCTGGACGTCTCCAGCCACTGAAGGTCGCTCAAGGCTCCTCCGGCGGGTTGTTCCCGCCGGCGGGGCGCGGGGGCTGGGCGAACTCGGTGTTGCGCGAGCGCTCCTGCTTCACGCGGGTGAAGCCCGCGCCAGGATCCTCCTTCGCGCGCTGGCGCATCGCCTCGTCCTGCTCCGCCTCTTGCTGCGCCGCGTCCTTCCTCGTCTCGTCGTTGGGCATGCAGGGAAGTTGGCAACGCGCTTCCGCATTTGCCGCCGGAGGGGGCGGCAGGGTAGGAACACGCCGCTCTTCTCTCTGGAAGGACACACGTGCGCGCGCTTGCCCTCCTGGTCGCCGGCCTGACCGTCACCGCCTGCTCCTATGAGCCCCACCCGGAGGCGCCGCCGCGGGAGCTGATGGCCCGCGAGGACGCCATCCTGGGCGGAGTCACCAACTTCGGGGACCCGGAGCTCTTCTTCGTCAGCGCGCGGACCGGCCCCACCTCCGGCTACTCCTGCAGCTCCACGCTGATCGGCACCCGCACGCTGCTCACCGCGGCCCACTGCGTGGAGAAGGCGGACGACGGCGGCATCCCCGTGGTGCGCTTCAGCAACAAGCCGCGGGCCCTGGACGCCCGCTCGGACGCCGGCGAGGTCTTCACCGCCATCCAGCAGAAGCGGCACCCGGACTTCAACGACAACAAGCTCACGCACGACGTGGGCGCCTACCAGCTGGATCGTCCGCCGCCCGTGAAGCCCAAGGAGTGGAACCGGATGACCAACCTGGACGGGCAGATCGCCAAGGACGTCCGCGCGGCGGGCTACGGCCTCACCGGAGACGTCACCGGCTCGGGGATCAAGCGCACCGTCTCCACGCCGCTGCTCGGCGTGGACACCGCGGTGATCACCTTCGGCGGCCGCGGCGTGAACGGCATCTGCAACGGCGACTCCGGCGGCCCGGCCTTCATGACGTTCCCGGACGGCAAGGAGCGGGTCACCGGCGTCCACTCGTACACCCGGACGGACTGCGGAGATGGCGCCTCGGTGCGCGTGGATCAGGAGCAGGCGAAGATCGACGAGTGGCTCGCCCTGTACGAAGGCGCCCAGTGCGGCGATGACGGCCTGTGCAAGGGCGGCTGCGCCCCGGCGGACAACGACTGCCTGTGCCCCAAGGACGGCGTTTGCGGCGGCACCTGCCCTGCGCTCGAGCGCGATCCGGACTGCATGGAGAGCTGCGTCTCCAACCGGGTCTGCTCGGTCGCCGCCTGCGGCACCGCCGATCCGGACTGCTCCCCCGTGGGCGGAGACTGCAACGACGACTCCCAGTGCGGCTCGCGCAGCTGCATCAACGACCCGCAGCACCCCAACTGGTACTGCACCCGCAGCTGCGTGGCCCCGGCGGAGTGCCCCGCGGGGTTCGACTGCACCAACGCCCGTTGCGTGAAGAAGCAGCAGCCCTCGGCGGCGCTCGGCGCGGCCTGCACGGCGGGGGAGACCTTCTGCACGGACGGGACGATCTGCAACGCGGCGCCCAGCATGGCCGGCACCTGCGAGCGGCCCTGCCTCGTCACCGCGGACTGCCCCGGCCAGTACTGCACCAGCACGGATGGCGGCTTCGGCATCTGCGCCAATCAGGTGACGGTGCCGTACCTCAAGTCGCAGTACCCCGCGGCGGCCGGCTGCCAGGCCGCGCCGGGCGCCACCGCCCTCGCCGCGATGGGCGCCCTGCTGGCCGTGGCGCTGCAGCGGGCCCGCCGGCGCCGTTGACCGTGGTGTACGCCTGCACGCGTCTGGCTGGAGCGCGTCCGCTCCAGCCAAGCGGGGTGACAGGCCGGCGCACCGCGGCGCAAGGGCATCCACCGCAGCCGACCTGAGACATTTCGCGGCTGTCCGTCGCTTCAGCGGGGTCGGGTGAATTACAGTGCTGTGCGACACCGTAGGGCACGCTCGTTGCTCAGCCTCCAACCCATCCCCATGTCATTCCTGGCGCGCCTCTCCCTGCTGAGCTCCCTCGTCGCCGTTGCCGCGTACGGTCATGGCGCGGGTCCGGCGGAGGACGCCCCGGGCAAGGCGAGCGGCCAGCTCTTCGGGCCGTCCCAGCTGGCCAGCTACTTCAGCGAAGGGAAGCTGAAGCAGGCGCGGACGGACTTCGAGCGCGGCCGCTACGCGCAGGCGCGGGCGGGGCTGCCGACGGACGATCCCAGCCTCCCCGTGCGCTACCTGCGCGCGGTGGCCGGCCACAAGGCAGGGCTGCACAAGGAGGCTTCGGCGGAGCTGCGCGCGCTCGCGGACGAGTACGCGGTGCTCCGGCCGTACTGCCTCTCCTACGCCGCGGCGAGCTTCGAGAAGCTGGGCAAGCTGTCCGAGGCCGCCACGGCGCTGCGGCTCATCCCCAAGGACGCCGTCCTCTACGAGGACGCGCAGCTGTCGCTGGCGCGGGTGCTGGCCCGCGGCAAGTCCTACGAAGAAGCGCAGAAGGTGCTCGCCGCGCTCGGGAACGACGACAAGGCGCTGCTGGCCACGGCCCGCTTGGCGGCGGAGCGCCGGGACGCGGCGGCGGAGCGGGCGGCGCTGCTGAAGATCTGGGCCTCCTTCCCCGGCTCCGGCGCCGCGCGGGACGCGGCGAAGAGGCTGGGCAAGCCGGCCAAGTTCCCCGTCGAGGCGCAGGTGGCGCGCGCCGAGGCGCTGATCGACCAGCACCTCAACACGGAGGGGATGAAGATCCTCAAGCCGCTGGTGGACAAGGTGGCGCCGCCCAGTGAGCTGGGCTGCCGCGCGCACTTCGCCTACGGCAAGGCGTTCCGGAAGGAGCGGCAGCACTCGAAGGCGATCGAGCTGCTGGTGCCGGTGGTGGAGCAGTGCAAGTCGGACGTCATCCGCCCCAAGGCGCTCTACATCCTCGGCTACTCGCAGTCCGTGGTGGATGAGGCGCGCGGGGTGCGCACCTACGAGACGCTCGCCAAGGACTACCCCAACCACCCCTTCGCGGATGACGCCCTCTACCTGGCGGCCGAGCTGCGGCTGGAGCTGGCGGACGAGGACGGCGCGCTGGCGCTCTACGAGCAGGTGGCCGCGCACCACTGGAGCGGGGACTTCGCGGCGGAGGCCCGCTTCAAGACGTTCTGGATCCACTGGCAGCGCAACCAGCACGCCGCGGGCGTGAAGGCGCTGGATGAGATTCTGGGGCTGGGCGGCGTCTCGGCGAAGGACGAGCAGATCCAGCGCGCGCAGTACTGGCGGGCGCGCTCCCTGGCGGCGCTGGGCGAGAGCACCGCCGCGTCTGACGGCTTCGCGGGGCTGATCGAGAAGGCCAAGCGCGGGTACTACGCGCTGCTGGCGCGGGCCCGGCTGGAGGAGCTGGATCGCCCGCGCGCGGAGAAGCTCGACAAGGTCCGGTCGTTCGAAGAGGGCGCCGAGCAGTGGCCGCTGCAGATCGGCCTGATGGCGCAGGAGCCTCACTTCCTGGCCGGCGTGGAGCTGCTGCGGCTGGGGTTGCCCGGCGCGGTGAGCGAGCTGCTCGCCGTCCCGCGGGACGATCACACCGCGGAGGCCAACCTCGCCCTGTTCCAGATCCTCTACTCGCAGGGCTACGAGCGCCCGGCCCGGGTGATCGCCAGCGGCGGGATGGTGGACAACGCCATCTCCGAGAGCCGCGAGCTGCTGGAGGTGAACTTCCCCACCGCCTTCCGCCCGCTGGTGGAGAAGCACGGCAAGGAGGCCAAGGTGGATCCGAACCTCCTCCAGGCGCTGATCCGCGAGGAGAGCCGGTTCAACCCCAGCGCCCGCTCGTCCACCGGCGCGCTCGGCCTCACCCAGCTGATGCCCGGCACCGCGCGGGACATGGCGCGCACGCTGAAGATCCGCCGCTTCCGCAACGCCTCGCTGCTCAACCCGCAGCAGAACATCCGCATTGGCTCGGCCTATCTGGGCAAGCTGCTCTCCCGCTGGGACGGCAACAAGGCGCTCGCGGTGGCCAGCTACAACGCCGGGCCCAACGCCGTGAGCCGCTGGCTCTCCACCAGCCCGGACGCGGACATGGACGAGTGGGTGGAGCAGATCCCCGTCAGCGAGACCCGCAACTACGTCAAGCGCGTGCTCGGCAGCTACGACGCGTACGGCCTGCTGCTCAAGCAGGCGGTGGTGCCGGTGATCGCCTCCGGCGGCCAGCGCTAAAGCCTGCCCAGAGAACACCCTTTCGGGCGCGCAGCTCCAAGGGTGCGTGCTGGTGCGCTGCGCGCTGAGCCGCTGGAGGGCCAGACGCGAGGGACGCGGGCGTGGACGCCGGAGCGCCGGATGCGGGGGGGGTGCGGCGGATGGGGGCTGAAGCGCGCGGCCGTGTCCCGTGTCCCGTGTCCCCCGTGAGCCGTACCCGTCCCCGTCCCCGTGGCCGAACGCGACCCCGAACCCGGTTTTTGCCTCGAACCAGCGCGGAGGTTGCCTGTCGCTTCCCTCGGTCGGGTTCGGGTCCGCGTGCGGTCACGGGTACGGGTACGGGTACGGGTACGGCTCACGGGGGACGGCTCACGGGGGATGGGGCACGGGTGACGGGTGCGGCCTACGCTCGAGGTGACCGGGTGGGGAGAGTTTCATCCAGCCGATTACGGGCAGGTCCAGGTCCCGTCGCTGTTCATCGCGCACTGCCCATCCGGGCGGCTGGCGCAGAAGAAGCTCCCGCCGCTGCCGAGCCGGCAGTTGTACCCGCAGGTGTTCCGGCCGTTGCTGCCCATGCGGCACTCGGGCTTGGGCCCCGCGCCGATCAGCATCCCGCCGCGCGGCCCCCCGCCCAGCTGTGAGCAGGTCACCTGTCCGCTCGAGTCGATCGCGCAGGTGCCGTTGGGCGTGTCCGCGCACGCGGCGACGCCGTCCGAGCCGATCCGGCAGTTGTAGCCACAGGCCTGGCGGCCGTCGGAGCCCATGCGGCAGGAGGGTGCAGGCCCCGCGACGACCAGGGGCGCCACCAGCACCTGCGCCGCGGCCATGGGCGGAGCGTCCGCGGACTGCGGGGTGATCTGCCGCGCGTACGCCTTGTCGCAGCCGTCATCCTGAACCTCCTGGCGGCCCTGCGCTGCCGGGACCTCCTGGAGCACCACCTTGCCGCCGTGGGTGTCGAGGTTGGCGTAGACGGCGGCGCCGCCCAGCTTGATCGGCCGGGTCCAGACTTCACTGTTGCCCCGCGCTTCGAGCACGTGCTCGCCGGCCGCCGCTTCAATCTCTACGTACTCCTCGTGCTCGATGTCGCCCACCAGCTTGTTGTCCAGCACCAGGGTGATGCGCCCCGGCCCGGCGAACCGGTGGTTCCGGTAGACGATCAGCTTCCCCATGGCCGCTGCCGGAGCGGGCGCCTGCGTCCCGCTGGCGAGCGCGGCCATCCGCGCCAGGGCCTGCTCGCGGAAGGGGGCGGCCTTCTCGTCGTAGGCGGCGTAGCGCCGGAAGCTGGCGATGGCCGCGTCCCGCTTGCCCTGCGCCTCCTGGGCCATGCCCAGCGCATGGACCGCCACGGGGAGCTCTGGCTTGACCGCCAGCGCGTAGGTGCAGTCCGCCTCGGCGCCGGGGTAGCGCTTCAAGCCGATCTGCGCCGAGCAGCGCGCGGCGAAGAGCTCCGCCACCCGCGGGTATTCACCGGCGAGCGCGTTGAGGGTGGCCACCGCTTCGCCGTAGGCGCCGGCCGTGATCTTCGCGTTGGCCTCCCGGTACTTCGCCTGGGCGGCCTCGCTGAGCGTGGGAGAAGGCTCGGCAGCGAGCGCGGGGAGGGTGAGGCACAGCGCCAGGGTCAGCAGACGGGACGTAGAGAGCATGGGGGTCTTCCTTGAACCCCCGATTGGGCCCAGGAGCGCAGATCCGTCACTTCACGGGGCCGTCCTGGACGGGCAGGCCCCCCGTAACCAGCAGATCCGTCACGGGGACCTCCGGTCCCACCGGCTCAATCGCCCCCATCCGCATGCGCCGGCTGTGGCAGCGTGGGCGCGCTCCCGGCGGGCTCTGGGCCGCGGTGACGATGCTTTCGGATCTCCGAGCAGGCGCGAGCCCGGCTGCAGCGTCACTTGCACATCGGCATGTCCGTCTTGCAGGCCGCGTCGGACGGCCCGAACGGGCCTGGGCAGACGCGGTCATTCATGGGCTGCGCCGGTGGGCACATCTTGCAGCAGTTGAAGAGGCGCACCGGAGGGTCGAACTCGGCGCCCGCGCAGTCGACGTCGACGGCTCCCCCGCACTGCACGCAGTTGAGGTTGGCGAGGCCGCCGTGGCAGATGCTGGGGGGGACGCCCGGGGAGGTGCAGGGGATGTCCTCGAGCTTCCGCTGCACCCCGCAGGCGGCGCGCTCCCGGTTGCTTCCGGCGCAGCGGGCGCAGTCCGCGTGCGCCCCGCCCGCAAGGCTCGCGTCGCCCGAGGAGCTGCACCCCGAACAGAAGTTGGCGCAGGCGAACACCTGGTCCCGCGGGTCTCCGTCGCTGTGTCCTGGCCCGGAGGTGGCGCGCGCCACGTGGAGGAGCTCGTGCAGCACCGTGTTGCACTGATCCTCTGGGATACTCTTGTCGAAGTCGGTGGGGTTGATGTTGATGCGGTAGCGGGAAGGCCACCCCGCTCCCTCTTGATAGACCTTGTCGGTCACCGCGACCACGCCAGGGCAGTACAGCCCGCACCCCACGGTGATGGAGGCGTTGATTAAGATGCTGGAGAGCCGCGTGGCCAGCGCCGCGTTCGTCTGCCGCAGGCAGTCCAGCCCGCGGTTCTTCTCCTTGCCGAGCGCGCAGTCGAACGCCTTCATCAGCGCGCTCATCCGGTGACGGCAGCTGTAGCCGGAGGTCGCATCTCCGGAGATGACGTTGACCGGCACGTGCCCGGTGCCGAAGTCCGGCGCCTCGACGCCGACCAGGGTCTGCTCGGGCGTTGCGACCGAAGGGAAGTTGTCGAGGTCGAAGTTGTGCGCCGCGCAAGCGTCGTAGGCGGCGCCGGCGAGGACGTTGCTGCGCGTGAACTCGGAGTCGGGGACGAAGGACCCGCCGTCCAGCACCTCGTTGCGCACCGTCACCTGGCGGCCGTCCGCCGACGTCAGCTGCGTCTCGCGTCGGTTGGCCACGCCGCGCGAGTTCTCGTCGAAGAGCAGGGTCACCAGCTTGCCATCTGCCGAGACGGTCTCCACCCACTCCGGGTGGGAGTCCTGGTTCGAGTCGACGGCGGTGTACGAGCCGCCCGCGGAGTACACCTCGATCACCACGTCGGGCTGGCCGGGGATCATCCGGGTGTTCGTCTCCCACCGCAGGCGGTCCTCGAGCGCGATGGCGGTGGTCTCCCGCCCGCCGTCTCCGTCTAGGTCCGCCGCCTCGCCCGCCCGCGCCTTCGCCAGCTCTCGCAGGTAGTGCAGCAGCTCCGGCGAGGCGCCGGCGTCCGCGAAGGGCTCCAGCTCGTCCGCGAGCACGTCCGGCGGCGGCGCCGGCGGCGGGGAGGAGCGCGTGCACGCGGCGACGACCGCGACGCAGATCCCGGTGAGCAGTCTGTTCATGGCGGATCCACCCACGTGAAGGGGACCGAGGAGCCGCCCAGCCAGACGTCTCCGGTAATGGGCGTCCCGGCGTCAGGCGGCGCGCCGACCTTGAAGACACGCTCGGTCAGCCCCACGTCGTAGGCCGCACTCACTGACTCGAACAGGGACTCCAGCGAGTCGGTGTCGGAGATGAGGGAGAAGCCGCCGGTGCCGAGCGACAGCTTGCGCAGGTCGTGCATGGCCTTCGCAGTGATGATCGGCAGCCCGGCGTCGGAGGCCGGCCCGAAGCCCACCGTGTCCACGGGCACGCCCACCTCCATGGCCCGGGACATGGCCTGGACGAGCGTCGCCGTGGACTGGGTGTCCTCGCCGTCGGAGACGACGAGCAGGTGCCGCCGCGGCGCCGCCGTCGGCGAAGTTGCGGGCCGCGTCGGACGCGACCGTCGGCGCGACCTCCAGCACCGCGTCGTGGAGGAAGGTGCCGCCGCCGCTGGTGAGCTGATCTGCCCCGGAGAGGAGATCTTCGGTGCGGGTGGTGTAGCCAGCGAGCAGCCGGGAGACGAGCAGCCCGGCCGAGGCGTACGGCCCGAAGTCGTACACCGCAATGCGCCAGGCCGGGGCGCGCGCGTGCAGCACCTCGATCAACTTCTTCACGGCCGCCACCCGCTTGCGCTCCTTGTCCGTGGGGCAGCCGGTGCAGGTGCCGGGGCCGGCCACCTCGTTGGAGCCAGACGCGTCCACCAGGATGGCCAGGGAGCCCCGCCCGTGGCCCAGCCGCTGCCGCCCGCCGGACGCCTGGCAGTCGCCCGCGCAGCGGACCTTGAGCGCGTCGGGCGCGGAGAGCTGCGGCCCGGCGGCGCCGAAGGTCACGACCTGGACGACGGCGAGCCCCGCGCCCGGCGAGCCGGGGCTGGAGAACCCGCCGGCCGGCGCCGCCCCCACCAGCTTGAGCTCCAGCCGGTCGCCGCCGCAGGCGGCCAGGAGAAGACAGCAGCCAAGCGCGCGCGCCCTCATTCTTCCAACCACCGGTGGTTGCACGGCTGACACGCTCCGCTCTCAGCCTCGCCGAGCAGATGGAGGGTGAAGTTCTCCCCGGCCGCGGACGGCATGGCGAAGGCCTCCACGCGCCAGGCGCAGTTGCGCGCCATGACGCCGCTCTGCTGGCCCTCGCAGAGGTACGCCGGGCGCTCGGCGGTGCCGGCGGGCGTGGTGCGGCAGGTGAGCGGCGCGGCTGTCCCCACTTGCAGCTTCCTCCCGTCGAACGTCCCCGTCGTGCCCTCGACGAAGACAGCGACCACCTCCGCCGGGCAGTTGGCCACGAGCGGACGGGAGGACAGCTCAGCCTGGTGCGGAATCAGCCCGAGGAAGGGGGCCGTGCCGCAGAGGAAGGGGACCGCGCGCCCGGTGGCGAGCCGGCAGTCGGGGGCGGCGGTGAGCGTGCCGCTCAGCGTAAGCGTCAGCGTGCCCGGGCTGCTGTAGAGCGCGGAGCCGGCGGCCTTGGCCTCCAGCACCCAGGGGGAGGTGCCCTCCCCGGTGAACCGCACGGCGACCTCGGTGAGCGCCAGCGTGCCGCGGAAGAGCCGGGTCTCGCCCGGCAGCACCACCTGGGCGTTCACCGACTGGCTGCCGCGGTCCAGGGTGAGCCCCGCCAGGGTGAGCGCCGGCTGCGGCGAGCTGACGCCCGCCGCGGGCCACCGCAGCTGCGCGCTTCCGCGGTAGCCCCCGCGGACGTCGCGCTCCAGCGTGCGCGCCGCGCCGCTCAGCGGTAGCTGAATGCTCCCGCCGTCGAGCGCGCCGGCCAGCTGGAAGTCCAGCACCGTGGGCACCGGGTCTCCGACGGGGCCGGGCGGCGCCACACCCCCGCCGCCACAGCCCGCGAGCACCGCCGGAAGGACCAGAGAAGCGAGCGCACGGGTGAGCATTCGACATGCAGTATAGCGATCTCACCACGGGTGGAATTGCGGGATTCGCCGGTCACTTCACGGGGCCGTCCTGGACGGGCAGGCCCCCCGTGACCAGCAGGTCCGTCACGGGGATCTCCGGTCCCACCGGCTCGATCGCCCCCATCCGCATGAAGAGCGTCCCCTTGCCGGCGAGCAAGAGCCCCAGGGCCACCTGCTCGGCGTCCCGGGGCACGTCCAGCACCACCGAATAGGTGGCGCAGGGCAGGGAGCCCACCAGCGGCCGCGTCTGCATGTTGTCGTAGGCCAGGGCCTTCTTGTCCGCGCCGTCCACCCGCATCCAGAGCCCGGCCCAGCGGGTGACCTGCGCCGCGCGCAGCCGGGCCGAGAAGCGCACCCGCTTGCCGCGGAAGGCGTCCGCCTTGAAGACCTGCATCACCGTGCCGAAGCCGTGCCCTTCGCCCGCCTTGGAGCGCAGCAGCGAGCCGCCGCACTCGGCGTCCGGCGTCACCGCCTTGCTGACCTCGTAGAGCTGCGGGGTAGAGCCGGCGAGGAACCAGCCGGGGGTGAGCCGGGTGCCGGCGGGGACCTGCGCCGCCGGGGGCGTCCGCTCGCTGGGCAAGGTCCCCGGCTCCCGCCGCTCCGGGGCCTGCGCGGGAGGGGGCGGCGAGGGGCTGGGCGCGCTCACGCCGCCCCCCGCGAACGCCGCGAGCGGGAGGCACAGCAGCAGCGGGCCCAGGCTCCGCATGGCTCTCTTCATGGCGTCACCACCGCTCCGAGCTCCTCGTACCGGGGGACCTCTCCAGCCGGGTACATCACCATCAGTCCATCGAAGCGCGCCCGCGCGGCGCAGGCCGTGGCGTCCAGCTCGGGGCACGCCACCCAGATCGGCTCCGGGGCGGGGAGGGCAGGGGACGCGCGCGGCGCGGGAGGGGTGAGCGCCACCGCGATCAGGAGCGCGCAGGAGGCGAGCGCAGGCAGCGCCACGGACCGGGCCACCCGCCAGGCACGGCCGGGGGCGCGAGGCCGCGGCACCGGCTCCGCGCGGGCGGCGACCGCCTCCAGCGCCAGCTCCAGCCGCGCCTCGCGCGCCAGCAGCGCCGCGCAGCCGGCGCAGCCCTCCACGTGGGCCTCGAGCGCGGCGGCCTCGGGCGGCGTGAGGAGGTCCAGGACGTAGCGCTCCGCCAGCTGGACGTCCAGGTGTGGGGAAGGGCTCATCCGGCGTCCTCCAACAGCTCGTCACGGAGCTTCTTTCTGACCTCGCAGAGGATCTGCCGGACCCGCTGCGTGGAGAGCCCAACGCGGGTGGCCACCTCTGCCGCGGCCAGGTGTGGCTCGCGGTAGTAGAGCGCGAAGACCTCCTGGGCGGAGGGGGAGCAGTGCCGCAGCAGCGCGTTGGCGCGGGAGAGCCGCTCGCTGGCGAGCAGGTGCCCCTCCGGATCCGGCCCGGCGGCGGCGGCGTCCGGCAGCTCGGCCATGGGCGCGGCTGCGCTCGGGCGGCGCGCGTCCTCCCTCCAGAGGAACAGCGCCTGGGCAACGGCGAGACCTGGCAGCGAGAGCGAGGTGAGGCGCCCGGCCCGGGCTTGCTGCAGCAACCGCATCCACGCCTCCTGCGCCAGCTCCTTGGCGCGCCAGAGCGGCACGCCCCGGCCGAGCAGCTGTACCACCACCCGCCGGTCATGCCGGGAGATCAGCGCCTGCCAGGCGTCGTTCTCGCCCAGCATCGCCCGCTCCAGCAGCGCCGCTTCCTCCACTCTTGGAGCTCTCCTTGCGCGGCGAAACGGGCGACGCCGCCAGAACATATCGCTCCGATATGCCCGCGCCGAAGGCCCCGTTCCGAGCGCCGCTGCAACCACTCGAAGGAGCCTTCCCACATGAGAACGACAGAAGCGTCGCTGTTCCTCGCCGCCGCCCTCGCCGCGGGGTGCGGCCTCCCCGCAGAACCGATCGAGCCCGTCTCCTCCCGCGCTCAGACGGCCCGCGCCGTCACCGCCACCACCCAGCCTTGCACCTCCGCTCCGGCCACGCCGGCGAGCCTCTCCTCCTGGCTGCTGGCCGGGATGGCGCCGCAGGACTTCGAGGTGGTCAACGCGTCCCCGGGTGGCCAGACCCTCAAGAACAAGGTCGCCGCGCCGGCGGACTTCGGGACCCTGATGCAGATGGGGCCTGCGGGGGCGCTCGCCGGCAAGCGGGTGAAGCTCTCCGCCACGCTGCAGGCCACCGGAGTGACCGGCTGGGCCGGCCTTTGGATGCGGGTGGACGGCCCCAACGGGGTGCTCGCGTTCGACAACATGGAGGACCGGCCGATCTCCGGGACCGCGGCGGCCAAGCCCTACGAGGTGATCCTCGACGTGCCCGCGAACGCCGTGAGCGTGGCCTTCGGCGTGCTGCTCACCAGCGCCGGCAGCGTCACCGCCAGCGGCTTCACCTTCCAGGAGACCTGCCTGCCCCCCACCGCTTCTCCCTGGTTCCTCGCCGGGATCCGGAATGCGGGGGACTACCAGATGACGGTGGTGTCCTCGCCGGAGCAGGTGGAGCTGCAATCGCTGGTGCCATCGCCCCTGGACTTCGGGACTGCGATGCAGACGGTGGACGCCACGCCCTACCGCGGCAAGCGGATCCGCTTCTCCGCCAAGGTGCAGACGGCGGCGGTCGCCGACTGGGCCGGCCTCTGGATGCGGGTCGACCCGGTGGGCGGCACGCCGCAGCAGGCGCTCGCGTTCGACAACATGGGCAACCGCGCGCTCTGGGGCACCCACGCCGCCACCCGCTACGGCGTGGTGCTGGATGTCGCCGCCAACGCCGGCACGCTCAACTTCGGCGTGCTGCTGGTGGGGACGGGCACGGTGACGCTGACCGAGCGGCTCATTGAAGAGGTGCCGCTGAGCGTGCCCACCACGGATCTGCTCCCGTAGTTTCCTCCCGTTCACCTCGAGCCGTTCCGCGCCGCTCGGGGTGATCGGTTCGTCGGACGGCCTTTGGGGACTCGGGAGGTTTGATTCGCGAGTCGCAGTGCCCCCATGGGCTGGCTGCCCTGCCTCGCCCAGCGGGAGTGGGCGCCCTTTGCCCTGCTTGGCTCTCGCGCGCCGAGCCACCCCCCGGGGAGGACCGAGAGAGGGGGTTTTGAGTTGTCACCCCGATCCTGTGGGCGCTTGAACGCGTAAGCGCTCGCAGCCACGGCGGAACTGCACACCTTCCGTCAACACGATGCCGTTGACCACCTAGGAGCGCCCAGGTGGTCAACGGCATCTCGCACGGGGCTCGCACGCAACCCATGATTCGCGCTGGCGACTCGCGACCTGCTCGTCAACCACTTGTCGTTGACAACTCAAAACGGGGTCCGAGCGCCTCCCTGGGGGGCGCGGAGCGGCGGACAGGTCGTGTTCGCGTACGCGCCGTCCCTCAAGGCTGTCCGGCGCTCGCGGTTGTCTACTCCCGCTCCTTCGCGCCCAGATCCGGGGCGGCACCCTTCTGGAAGCCGGGGCTGACGGCGATGCTCTTGCTGCCCCAGGAGACGACGGCGGCCCCGGCGTTGATCGCCGGGCTGCCGGCGGCCAGCGCGTAGTCCGCTCCCAGGAGCGGGCTCTTGCCGATGAGGTTGGAGGCGGCGTCCACGTTGGACTCGGCGTGGTCGGTCGCGTTCATGAAGAAGAGGTTGTTCTTCACGGACGACTGGGCGTCCACCCGCCAGATCGCGCGGGTGGATCCGACGAAGAGGTTGTTCGCCGCGAGCAGGTTGTCTCCGCCGGAGATCCCGTGGTTGCAGCCCACGAAGGTGTTGTTGAGGACCAGGATCTCCTCCTGGAGGCTGGCGCCGCGGTAGTCCTGATCCGTCACCGCGTTGTCCAAAAGCCCCACGCCGGCGCGGGTCACCTTGAAGACGTTCCGCTCGATCCGGTAGCTGCGCGGGCTGTTCACCTGGTACCCGGAGATCAGCTGGATCCCGTCCTGCCCGGCCCCGAGGAACAGGTTGTCCCGGACGACGATCTCCAGCTTTGGACCCGTGTACGCGTAGAGCCGCGTCTCGATCCCGTCCTGGCCGCTGTTCGCGAACGTGTTGCGCTCGATCACCGCGGACGAGGCGCCGTCCATGTCGATCGAGTCGTCCCCCGCGCCCTCGATGTAGTTGCCGATCACCACGATGTGCGCGCGCCCGTCGTCCCCGCTGGAGATCATGTCGCCGCCGCCGGAGATCCGGTTGTAGAGGATCTGCAGGCCGCCGTTGTCCACCGCGACCGGCCGGTCCACGCCCTTGATGGTGAAGCCGATCAGCCGGGACTTCGCGCTCGAGGGCGCGGTCACCAGGATGTCGCCGCTGATGAGGGTGCGCGCGGTGTCCTCTGGATCTCTGGACTGGCAGTAGCGCGAGGAGACCGTCACGTCGTCCTTGGCGAGCGTGAAGCCGGGGTAGGTGCCCGGCGCCACGAGCACCGTGTCCCCGGCCTTCGCCGCGGTGATCGCCGCGGCGATGGTGGCGTAGTCGCCGGGCACCTTGAGCAAGGGACCCAGGCAGGCGACCGGGTATGGATCCGCCGGCTGCACGGGCGGCGCGCCCGCGTCCGCCGGCGCCGGCGGCGGCTCGGACGTGCCGGCGTCGCTCAGGCTCGGCGCAGTCCCCGCGTCCGAGGAAGCTTGGACCGAGCCGTCCCCTGGCTCACGCGTGCCGCCCTGCGTGTCATCACCGGCACAGCCGCCGAGGACCCACGCGGACGCCAACACCGCGAAACCTGCCCGGATACCTGCTCGAACGCTGGACTGCCTCAAGGTCGCACCTCCAAGGGGGTGCGGACCGCTTGTGCAGCACCTGTGCCTCCCTGCGGTCAGATCGCGTTCTTCTGCGCCTCGCCCGCGGCCGGCGGCTTGAGCAGCGCCTCGAACGCGTCCGCCGCGCGCTGCACGTCTTCCAGGCTCTTGGAGGACCAGGTGAAGTCGTCGGTGCCGTTGGAGTGGTGGAGCACGACGCGGTACCACTCCTGGTACTGCTCGAGGCTGACGCGGTCCACCCGGTCCACCCGGGCCAGCTGGTGCCCCACGCCGCCGTAGCTGCAGACGAACTTCACGTCGAGCAGCGCGTCCTTGAACTCGGGCTCGGCGATGCAGCCGCTGGTGGTGTTGGTCTTGATGAACGCGGAGATCTCCGCGCGGGGATCCCGGATCCGGCCGGGCTGCGGGGCGTAGGGCACCGGCTGGATCGAGGCACAGGCTCCCAGCGAGCCCAGGAGCAGGAGAAACGGAAGGCGCGTCGTCATGCGCGGGTGAGTGGTGGGGCGCGCGGCGCTTTATGAAGCGCGGCGGCACCGCTCAGAGCGCACGCCCGTCCCGCCGGCCGAAGAGGTAGGCCGCCCCGACCGCGGAGGCCACCAGCGCCCGCTTCAGCGCGCTGGCGGCGCGCCCGGCTCCGCTGCCGCGTCCGCGGCGGACCGGCACCGGGCCCGCCAACCGCCCGCCGCGCGCCTCCTCCTCGCTCTTGGTTCCGGACACGCCCTTCTCCGCCAGCGAGGTGGCCCCGGCGCGCTTGCCTTCGGGGGACTTGTGCTCGATCACCGCGTTGATCTCCGCGCCCAGCAGGAGCACCTGCGCGGAGATCCACATCCACACCAGCATCACCACCACGCCGCCGAGCGCGCCGTAGGTGGCCTCGTACTTCCCGAAGTTGGTGACGTAGACGGAGAAGCCCCAGGAGCTCAGCACCCAGAGCACCACCCCCACCACCGCGCCCGGGCTGATGAAGCGGAAGCGCTGCTCCACCGCGGGCAGCGCGTAATAGAGCAGCGCCCAGAGGAACATCATCACCACCCCGGCGATGGGCAGGCGCAGCCACTGCAGCACCGTCCCCAGCGGAGACGGGAGGTGGCTGGCGATCGCCGGCGTGGCCACCGCGAGGAACGCGGCGCCGATCGCCAGCACCGCGGTCACCAGCGTCATCCCCAGGGCGATCAGCCGGACCTTCCAGAACGGGCGGCTCTCCTCCACCCCGTAGACCGTGTTGAGCGCGCTCATCACCGCCACCATCCCGCTCGAGGCGGCCCAGACCGCCGCCGCGCCGCCGAAGGTGAGGATGCCGGTGCCGCCGCCTTGGATGAGGGAGAGGATCCGCTCCCGGAGGATCTGGCTCACCTGCGGCGGCGCGGCCGCGGCGACCTGCCCGAGCAGCGCGTCCACGCTCTTGGGGTCGATCACCAGGCTCGCCAGTGAGATCACGAAGAGCAGGAAGGGAAAGATCGCCAGCAGGGCGAAGAAGACCACCGCCCCCGCCGTGTCCGAGACCTTGTCGCGCTTCCACTCCGTCTTCAGCGCGACGAAAAACTCCTTCCACCCCATGCCGTGGCCAGGAAAGCGCATGCTCCCTCCGTACTTGGGAAGCTGTGCATCCAACGGATGGAGCGGGGAGGCGGGCCGCCCAGGCTGCGCCGGCCGGCGAGCGGGCAAACGAAAAGGCCCAGCCTCGCGCGAGCGGAGACTGGGCCTTCGTTGAAGCTCAACCGCGAGAGTTTCAGCTCAGCGGACGAACGTTCTGCGCCGCCAGGCCCTTGGGACCCTTGGTGACGTCGAACTCCACCTTCTGACCCTCGGCCAGGGTGCGGAACCCATCCGACTGAATCGCGGAGTGGTGGCAGAAGACGTCAGCGCCACCGTCGTCCTGCGTGATGAACCCGAAGCCCTTCGCGTCGTTGAACCACTTCACAGTACCAGTTGCCATTACGTTGCTTCTTCTTTCTGTTGCGAGCGGCGTGAATCGTCGCTCCGGCCTACCTCCCAAGGGGAAACAGGTCGACCGCCTCGTAGCGGGTTCTCCGGGAAATGTCCACCCAGCTTGGCGGAATCAACCCGCCAATACGAGAAAGGATTCCTGCGCGACAGAAGCGGGGGTGCTCACCACTCCTTCGGGGCCGCCATCGCCTCCAAGACCTTGTCGCTCGAGGCCTTGGCGGAGTCCAGGAAGGCGCGCGCCTCACTGCGCGCCTGGTTGAGCAGCAACTTGGCGCCCTCGAGCCGCTCGGTGACCTGGGCCTGGACCTCTTCCGGCTTGGCGTCCGGATGGGCCTTCATCCAGTCCTCAATCTTCTTCCACTGATGGTCCATCACCGACTTGTAACCGCCGCTGATCACGCCGGTCGGAGGGTACGCGCCCGTCACGCCCTGGCCCCACTCCTTGGCCTCGCGGTTGTTCGGATCCATCCAGACCTTCTCGTACTCCGCCTTCACCTTCTTGATGTCGTCGGTGGAGACGTTCCCGTCCTCGAACAGGTCCTTGAAGATCTGGGGGGTCTGCTGCGGGGCGCCGCCGGCGGGGGCCGACTCACCGGGCGCGCCCGCCGAGCCCGTGCTCTGGGCGGTGGGGCTCCAGATGAGACTCTGATTCGAGCCTTTGACGCCTCCAGCTGCGGCCATGGTGCCTCCGACGAGAAGTTCTTCAGACCTGAGGAATTCTCGCCCGCTGAGCCGAAAGGTTGCTCGGTCGACGAGAGTTCTAAAACCAGAGTCCTTCCGGCAGCTTGACTCAGGACTGCGTCGCGTAAACGGCGATCATCCAGTACCGCGTCTTCCCCGAGGCGCTCGAGTCCGCCTTCACGATGCCTATCCCCACCCGGTCAAACGCGGGGTTGGCCAGCCCGGCAGAGCCCTTCAGGACCGCCGGATCCGCCACCTCATAGACGGTGAACTCCACCGCCGGGTCGGTGAGCTCGTTCTGGGCCGCGAAGACGCGGGAGTGGAGCGGCAGCTGGCTCCGGGCCCGGTCGTCGACCAGGGCGCGGCGGGCCTGAGCCAGGGCGATCTCGTCCAGCGCCGTGCTGCGCTGCAACGGCGGGAGCTTGAGCGCCGCGCGCTGGGCGGCGAGCAGGCGGTAGGCGTCCGCGGACAGCTCCGCCGGGGCCGGCTCCACCTTGGGCGGCCGGCGGTAGACGAAGGGCTCAGCGCCGCTGATCTCCGTCACCTTCACTTCAAAGGACCGGGCGGAGCTGGCGAGCACCTCGGCCACCAGCGCCTGGGTGCGGTCCGCCAGCCGCTGGAACGTCACGCCGATCCCGATCCGGCCGTACGTCCCGTCCACCAGGTTGTTGCGGTGACCGGGGCTGTGCTCGATCCCGAAGTGGGCCGCCAGCGGCCCGGTGGCCAGCCCCAGGTTCTCGCCCGCGGCCTGGAAGGCGAAGCCGCCCCGCTTGAGCCGCGCCGCCAGGTTCTCGCCGGAGGGCGCCACGTGCGCGAAGAAGTTGTTGCGCGCCATCTCCTCCGAGTAGTCCTGCGCGATCCGGTTCAGGTCGTCGTCCGGGATCACCTCGAGCACGCCGTTGGCCCGGCGCAGGGCGTTCACCTTCTCCAGGATCGCCTTCCGGGCCTCCTCCAGCGTCTGCGGCTCGCGCTCGCGGTCGCGCCGCGCGCCGTCCGAAGACGCCACGCCCACGTCCACGAAGAAGAGCGCCGCGATGTCCGGACCGCCGCGCCCGCGCCCCACCACCTCCACCGTGTGGCGCCCCTGCAGGGGGAAGGGGATGTTCACGCAGAAGCGGGTGCCGGTGTTGACGGTGAGCGGCAGCCGGTCCACCCCGCCCGCGGGGCGCGTGACGTAGACCTCCGGGCGCTCCAGCCCGTCCTGCAGCTCCCCGCACAGCGTGTGGCTCATGCCGACCTTGGGGAACGCGCGGGGGAACGGGCGCAGCGCGGACTTGCGGCGCGGGAGGATGATGGCGATCGCCCCGCGGTCCCCGTCCATCACCGCGCCCACCCCCAGGTGGGTGGCGCCCTCCAGCTTGAGCGTCTCGTTGGAGAGCAGCGAGCGGATGGCCTCGGTGGCCGGGCTGCCGGCGATCACGTAGGCGTGCGGGTTGGCGTCGTGCCCGAGCGCCTGGGAGATCGCCTCGGAGATGCTGAGCTGATCTCCGGCCTCGGCGGCGCTGTTGGAGAGCGCGCGCTTGGCGAGCAGCCGCGCCGCGTCCGTGAGGACCGAGTCGCCGATGGGATCCACCGCGCCCGCGCGCTCGAACTCCTCCACCACCCGCCGCGTCGCCTGGTACTCCATCTCCATCGGCGTGAGCGCGCCCAGCAGCGGAACCACCAAGAGCCCGACCAGGTTCATCCGAACCTCCGACCCGGAAACATGCCAGAGGTGGGTGCCGCGCAAGAAGCGCTTCTCTAGCGGGGCCGGTAACCCTGACAGAGGTACACGAAGAACTTCCGCGCCGGGCGGCCGCGTTCGGAAACGACCAGCGGCGCCAGCTCGCTAACGCGCTCGAAGCGCTCCCTCACCGCGCCTGGCGCCTCTCCTCGCAAAGCAGGCGTGAGGTCGCCCGGCGCCGAGTCCAGGAAGTAGGCGTCCCGCCCGGCGAGGCCGGAGAGGTCCGGGTCCAGATAATCGAACTGCAGCCCCCGCTCGCCGATCGCGTTGGGGCCGTAGACCTCCGCCCGGGAGTAGAAGCGCAGCTGCGCGCTCGTCTTGTAGCCGTCCGCGGCGAGGACGAACGTCCCCGGCCGCGCCTGCACCAGCGCGTCCACCTCCCGGCCGAGCGCGCGCCAGCCCACCCAGGTGTCGTCGCTGTTCACCGGCACCGGGTAGAAGACGAGCTCCACCGCCGCCGCCAGCTGCAGCGCCAGGCACGCGGCCACGCTCGCCTTGAGCCAGCGCGGCGGCGTCAGCTCCGCCGCGAGCAGCGCGCCGGCGAGGTAGGCCGGCATCATCCAGTTGGGCTTCACCAGCGCCACCGCCGAGAGCGCCACGAAGCCGGCGAAGGTGGGCACGAAGAAGCAGGCCAGGAAGAGCCGCTGCGGCTGCGCGCGCAGCCAGCGCCAGCGCACCGCCGCGAGCGCCAGCGCCCCGAGCAGGACGGGGCCCAGCAGCGCGCTCTGCGTGGCGAGCAGCTTGAGGAAGTTGAGCGCGGTCAGCCCGGTGGCGCGCTCCGCCCGCTCCTGGGTCTGGAAGAGGAAGCTGGCGAAGCCGTGCTGCGCATTCCAGACGTAGACCGGCGCCATGCACAGCTGCGCGAGCAGCAGGCACGCCCACGGCCACGGCGTGCGCCACAGCCGCCGGTGCTCGGGCGAGAGCAGCAGGAACAGCGCCAGCCCGCCCTGCAGCGCCACGCCGGTGTACTTGCTGTCGAAGGCCAGCCCCATCGCCGCGCCGGCGGCGAGCCACGTCCAGCGCTTGCCCTCGAAGAGCGCCTGCCACAGCCAGCGCAGCGCCAGCGTCCAGAAGAAGAGCAGCGGGACGTCCGGGGTGGAGATGAGCGAGAGGACGGTGAACAGGCCAGTGGAGAGGAAGAGCGCGGCGCCCGCGCGCCAACGGTCGCCGAGCGCGCGGCGGGCGAGATCCAGCCAGAGCAGCTGGGTGCCCAGCGTGACGAGGAAGGCGCAGGCCCGCGGCGCCAGCTCGCGCTCCCCGAACAGCCAGAGCGCCCCGCGCAGCAGGTACGCCAGCACCGGCGGGTGATCGAAGTACGAGAGCGCCAGCGCCTTGGCGTACAGCAGGTAGTAGGCCTCTTGCGGCACCAGCTCGAAGCCGAAGCCCAGCGCGAAGCGCGCGGCGGTGAGCAGGAGAAATAAGAGTCCCGTTTTCCATTCCGCTTCGGCGCTCACGGCGCGTACCCCAGCTTCTCGCGGATCTCCTCGGCGGTGAGCTCGCGCAGCCCGCCCAGCGGCACGTCCAGCGCCAGCGCCCCCACCGCCTCGCGGTGCAGGGCGCGCACCGGCAGCCCCACCGCGCCGAGCATCCGCTTCACCTGGTGGTTGCGCCCTTCGGTGAGGGTCAGCTCCACCACGTCCTCGCCGCGGACGACCGCGCCGGCGGGGCGGGCGGGGCCGTCGTCCAGGAGAATCCCCGCGCGCAGCGGCGCCAGCTTGGCGTCGTCCGCGCGCCCCTGCACCGTGGCCACGTAGCGCTTGGGCAGGTGGGTCTTCGGCGCGGTGGCGAACGCCACGAAGCGCTCGTCGTTGGTGAAGAGCAGCAGCCCGGTGGTGTCGCGGTCCAGCCGTCCCACCGCGTGCCAGCCGTAGCCGCCCAGGGGCTCGGGGAGCGCCGCGCGCAGCAGGTCGAACACCGTGGGCGCGCCCTGGTCATCCACCGGCGCGCTGACCGCCCCCGCGGGCTTGTGGAACATCAGCACCCGGGTGGAGGCGGCGAGCGAGACCTCCTGTCCGTCCAGCGTCACCTTCTGGCCCGGGCGGTACGGCGCGAAGGGCTGCTCCACCTGCCGGCCGTCCACCCGCACGCGCCCGTCCCGCACCGCCGCCTCCGCCTGCGCGAACGGGAGGACGCCCGCGCGGGCGAGCGCGCGGGAGATCCAATCGGCCTTGGGCGCGTCCGCCGCGCGCGCCGCCTTGAGCCACTTGGTCTCGCGCTTGCGCGCCATCTCCTTAAGGCTCCGCCAGCGACGCGAGCGCCGAGCGCCAGAGCTTGGCCTCGGCGGCGGTGAGCTTGGCCCGGTGGAGCGGGGCCAGGAGGTCCTTGAGGGCGTGGCGCTCCGGCGGGCGCAGGAAGCGGTGCGCGCGCAGCGCCGCGCCGAGCGCCTGCGACAGCTCCTCCAGCGCGCCGTCCGTGGCCAGCGCGGCGGCCGGGGCGGGGCGCGCGGGCTGAGCCTCCAACCCCGCCAGCCGCAGCTCGTAGCAGTAGAGCAGCACCGCCTGCGCCAGGTTGAGCGAGGGCTGCTCGTCCGCGGTGGGGATGCTGGAGAGATCCTGGCAGCGCTCCACCTCCTCGTTGGAGAGCCCGCTGGACTCCTCGCCGAAGACCAGCGCCACCGGGCCGCTGGCCGCGCGATCGAGCGCCTCCTTCGCGAACGCGCGCGGCGAGAGGCTGCGCTTGCCGCGCACCCGGCGCGAGCTGGTCCCCACCACCCACACGCAGTCCCGCACCGCGTCCTCGAGCGAGGCGGGCGTGGCGGCCGCGCGCAGCACGTCATGCGACTGCACCGCCACCTTGTGGGCCTCCGCGTCCTCCAGCGCGAACGCCGGCTGCACCAGCGCCCACTGCGCCAGGCCGAAGTTCTTGAGCGCCCGCGCCGCCGCCCCCGCGTTCTGCGGGTTCTTCGGCCGCAGCAGCACCACCCGCACCGCGCTCATGGCGCTTCGCTCTGGGCGCCCAGCTGCGAGAGCAGCTCGCGGTACCACGCCACCGCCTGGGCGGTCCGGCCGGGCAGCGCCTTCGTCCCCCAGACCACCGTGAGCGTCCGCGTGGAGGTGGGCGAAGTCTTGGTGCGCTGCGCGTCCTTCACCGCGTTGGCGCAGGGGCCCTGCGTGTCGAAGAGGCAGAGCAGGCCGGCGAGGTCGATCTCCTGGCCGGAGGCGTTGAAGACGTAGCGCGCGCCCTCGGGCGCCACGGCGATCCGCAGCGGCGCCTGCGCGCGATCCAGATCCACCACGCTGATCGGCAGGCCGCTGTGCAGCGAGACCGCGTTGCACGCGTCCACCGCAGGGTTGATGGGCCCAAGCGCGCCCTCCTGCGCCGCGCGCAGCAGGTACTCCGAGGCGGGCTTGCCGCGGCCGGTGGGCTTGTAGCCGCCGTGGCGCAGGAGCTCTCTCACCGCGGTGCGGACCGCGTCATCCGAGGCCAGCGGCGCCTTGGCGGAGAGCGAGAGCAGGGCGGTGAGCCAGGCCGGGCTGGGCTCGGCCAGCGTCTTGGGGAAGTGGGCGGTGAAGAGGCCTGCGTCCAGCAGCGGGTGGGCGTCGAGCGTGACCATGGGTTTTGAAGCGGGTTATGCCCGATCCCACCCGCCTTAGCCCAGCCGGCCGCGCACCCCGGCGAGCGCCTCCGCGTAGCGGGGCTCGAGCGGCTCAGGGACCGCCTTCTCCAGCGCGAGCAGCGCCGCGCGGGTGTCCGGGTCCAACGGCCCCCCGGCGAGCAGCGCCTCCAGGTAGAGCTCCAGCGCGTGGCGGCGCGCTTGCTGCGCGCCCAGCACGTCCCGGGTCGCCTCGAGCACCTCCGCCTCCTGGTGCCGCAGCCGGGCGAAGACGGTGATCCGCTGCGGGGTGGCGAGCAGCTCCGCGCCCGAGCGCGAGTCCACCGCCACCAGCACCCGCCACTCCACGCCGAGGATCTCCCCCACGCCCCCACGCAGCGTCTGCAGCGCCTGCTCCTCCTCGCCCTCCTGGCGCAGCTTCAGCACCGCGGCGAGCAGCTTGGCCAGCTGCTGGATGGAGCGCTTGATGAAGTCCTTCTCGAAGAGTCCCAAGGAGCGCGCAAGCTAACCGGTCCGCCCGCGCGCGCAAGGCGCGTTAGCCGCCGTTCGGCCCGCCGGGGGTCTGCGGCAGGCTCCGGAAGGTCTCGCTGCCGTCCAGGGTGCGCCCATAGGCGGTCCCCGCGCTGTGCGGCCCATAGAAGACCAGATCCGCCGGCCCATAGACCTTGTCCGCGGGGAAGATCCCCACCTCGCCGCCGGCCGTGGAGAGGCCGTCCAGGCGCACCACCTGCCGGGCCCCGGGCGCGAGCGTGCCGCTCAGCGGCAGCCGGTGCGGGGTGCGCAGGTCGTCCGTGAGGCACCAGGCGGAGAGCGCCACCGGCGCGGTGCCGCGGTTGAAGAGCTCCACGTAGCCGCCGCCTGCCGCGTCGAACCCGAGCTCGTTCACCACCAGCGGCCCTCCGCCGTGGGCGCGCAGCGCCGGCAGCTGCGAGAGCAGGTAGGCCCGGCGGCCGTCGAGATAGCTCCGCAGGTAGGCCAGCGCCGCCTGCGCGTGGGGCTGATCCACGAACGGGTCCGCCGCTCGCGGCTCCCGGGCGAAGGCGTCCAGCGCCGCGGCGTGCTCGGACGCGGGCGCCTGCGCGAACGCGCTCCCCAGCGCCTGCTCCAGCTTGTCCAGGATCCGCGCGCGCAGCGCAGGGCGGTCCCACACGCGGGTGGCCAGCACGCTCCACGTGGGGCGCTGGCGCGCGTTCTCCTTGAGCCGCGTCTCGTAGATCACCTGGACGTTGGGGTCGTACGCGGTGAAGGCCATGGGGTGGCGCCGGGTGGGCGGCGCCTCGCTCAGCGGCAGCGCGCGCCAGAAGAACATCTGCGCGTTGTTGAGATCCCACGGCACGTAGACCCAGCGGTTACGGCCCAGCTCGTGGATCCAGTAGCTCTGCGAGTCCTCGATGATGTTGTTGGAGACCAGCGCGTCCGCGGCGAGGTTCCCCAGGTACGCGTCCAGCTCCAGCCAGCTCTCCAGCCCCTGCTCGAACTGGGCATCGTCCGTCCGGTTGACGAAGCGCAGGAAGGCGTCCAGGTCCGCGCGCCCGGTCTCCTCGTTGGTCTTCTTCTCGAAGTCCTCCTGGTACGGACCGGAGGTGAGGGTGAGCTCGCAGTTGCGCCCGCCGCACCGGTAGATGGACGCGCCCTTCTCCAGGCCGTGCGCCTTGATGAAGTCCTTCCCCACGTGCTCCATGTCCAGGTACAGCCCGTTGCTCTTGCCGTTGACCCAGACGCGGACGTAGCGCGCGGCCGGCACCCGGAGCTTCAGCGCCTCGTAGAGGTCCACCTCGAACTTCTCGCTCAGCTTGCCGCCGTCCAGGTACTCGGCGAGCAGCTCGAAGTGATCTCTGCCCTCCAGCGCGTAGCCGGGATCCAGCTCCACCTTGAAGCTCTTCTGCGGCAGCGTCCGGGTGGAGGCGCCGCGGTAGCGGACCTGGCCGAGCACCGCCTTGCCCGCCAGCGTCACCCGCACCGGCACCGTGCGGTCAGACGTGGGGTCCGCGTCCAACGCCGCCAGATCCGCTGGCGCGAGCTCCAGGAACAGCTCCGGCAGCGCGCCCTGCACGGCGGGGAACCCCCCGGGCGGCACGCTGGGGTGGAGCGGCTCGATCTTCCCCAGGGGCGGCAGCGAGTGCGTGATGGTGGGGACGGCGCCCGGCTGCTGTTGCCCAACGGACGGCTGCGGCCCCAGCGGGTCCGGCGCTTCGCCTCCACCCGGCGGCATCCACGCGCCCGGACCACAGGCCGCGAGCCAGATCGCCCCGAGCACTCCCCCCCAACCTCCGCGCATGCGCCCTCCCGACGGTGAACCAAGCGCGTGGCGTGGTGCAGCGCGGGTGCCAGCCCGCCAGCGTTGGCTGCAGGGCGGACGAGCGGGGGATTGGGAAGCGCGGCGCCCCACCGTGGGAACCGGATTGCCCACCCGGGTGCCCGCCCGTTACCTTCGTCCGGCCTTGCCCGAGCTCCCGGACATCACCGTCTACATCGAAGCGCTCACCGTGAAGCTCGTGGGCCAGCCGTTGCAGAAGCTGCGCCTGGCGAGCCCCTTCCTCGTCCGCTCCGCGGACCCGCCCATCCGCACGATCGAAGGAAAGACGGTGAAGGGCTTCCGGCGGATGGGGAAGCGGATCGTCTGGCTCCTGGACGACGACCTCTTCCTGGTGCTCCACCTGATGGTGGCCGGCCGCCTCCACTGGAAGCCCGCCGGCGCGAAGGTGCCGGGGAAGGTGGGGCTGGCGGCGTTCGACTTCCCCGCCGGCACGCT
Organism: Myxococcaceae bacterium; assembly: GCA_044229415.1. Lineage (GTDB taxonomy): Bacteria > Myxococcota > Myxococcia > Myxococcales > Myxococcaceae > JBGATB01. The sequence goes on from JBGATB010000002.1 coordinate 67,870, forward strand.
GATGCTGACCGAGGCGAGCACCAAGAAGCGCGCCTCGCTGCACCTGGTGCGCGGCGAGGCGGGCCTCAAGGACTTCGAGCGCGGCGGGCTGGAGGTGATGGGGGTGGCCCTGGACGCGTTCACCATCCGCCTGCGCAGCGAGAACCACACGCTCAAGCGCGCGCTCACCGATCCCACGCTCTTCAGCGGGATCGGCAACGCGTACTCGGACGAGATCCTCCACCGCGCGCAGCTCTCGCCGGTGCGGCTCACCTCCAAGCTCACCGACGAGGAGATCTCCCGCCTCCACCAGGCCGTGCAGGTCGTCATGCAGGAGTGGATCGTCCGGCTGCGAGAGGACGCGGGCGGGGAGATCCCAGAGAAGGTCACCGCCTTCCGCCCGGAGATGGCGGTCCACGGGAAGTACCGCGAGCCCTGCCCGGTGTGTGGGACCGGGGTGCAGCGGATCGTCCACGCCGAGAACGAGACCAACTACTGCCCGCGCTGCCAGACCGGCGGGAAGCTGCTCGCGGATCGCTCGCTCTCCAAGCTGCTCAAGGACGACTGGCCCAAGAGCATCGACGAGCTCGAAGAGCGGCGGGAGCGCTCGGCCGCTCTGCGGCCGCCCTCCTGACCGCTCTTTGCGAGCGGGCGTCACCGGATGGAGCTTCCAATGGAGCTGGCGTTGGCCAGTCAACCAAGGAGAGCACCATGACGGACATCCGGAAGGACCAGGGGTTGGAGAACGAGCAGCGGTCGCAGGACATGGAGGACGCCGAGCAGAAGCAGCGGCGGCAGGGGCAGGGCGAGCAGGAGTCCGAGCGCAAGGGCTCCGGCAGTCAGGAGGATCTCGGCGAGCGCCGGGATCAATCCGGCAATCTGGGCGACTCCCAGGTGAAGCGCGAGTGAGGTCTCTACCGGTCTCCCCGAGCGTAGCGCCGTAGGCGCGTAGTCGAGGGGTTGCCGCCTCTCGACTACGGCCTGACGGCCTGACCTGAAACTTGCCGCGCCCCGCTCAGCCCGAGCGAAGTCGAGGGCCCACCGATCGTGGGGCCTCTCGCTCGTGGGGCCCTCGACTTCGCTCGGGCTGAGCGGACGACTCACGTTTCTTGCCATGATTGATCCGCCCAACGGGCGGCGGCCTCACTACGCTCGGGGTGAACGGGGGAGCGACGCGCCCGATAGGTTCACAGCCTCTCGGGGTGAACGGAAATGGGGCGCAGACCGTGGTCCAAACCACGTCTACGCCGCGCTGCGCGCAGGCACCGGCTCCACCTCGCGCAAGGCCCTAAGCAGCGCCTGCGCCTCGCCGGGCGCGAGCGGCTTGCCGCCGAAGCGGGCCAGCAGGTAGCGGCGGGTGGCCTCGGAGAGCGGCGCTCCGATCGGGTGACCGCTCTGCACCACCCGCCGGGTCAGGGTCTCCAGATCCTCGCCGGGGCGCGGGGAGATCCCGTGCCGCTCGAGGATCCGCTCGAGCTGCGCGGCGAAGTGGGTGGCGGGCCCGGCGGGCGTCGCGCCCCGGCGGCGCAGCAGCCGCCGCAGCACCGCGTAGGCGACCACGAACGCGGCCGCCGCCCCGAGCGCGCGGTTGGAGGGGCGCCAGTCGTTGCCCGCGCCGCGCGTCTGCGAGGCCCCGTCCGGCGGGCGGACCAGGCTGCGGGCCAGCTCCACCTGATCCCAGAAGGAGTAGTCCAGCACGCTCTGCCGCCAGAGCGCCTCCAGCGTCTCGTACTGGCGGGTGAGCCAGCCCAGCAGCGCGGTGGCCTGCGAAGCGCGCCCATCATCCGGGGTGGCGTCCAGGGTGACGAAGCCCTTGTCCTGGGTGAGCACCTGCGCCCAGGCGTGCGCGTCTCCGGCGCGGACGATGTACGCGTCCCCAATCCGCTCGCCGCCGTAGAAGCCGGCCGCCGCGCGCGCGGGGATCCCCGCGGCGCGCAGGAGCATCACCAGCGCGGTGGCGAAGTGCTCGCAGTGCCCCTCGCGCCGCTCGAAGAGGAAGCTCACCAGCGGATCCTCCACGTCCGCCAGCTCCAGCGTGTAGCGGTACTCGCGGCGCAGGTAGCTCTCCACCTTGCGCCCCGCAGTCAGCGGATCCCGCTCCCCGCCGACGATCTGCTTGGCCAGCGCGGTCACCCGCGGGTCCAGCTTTGGCGGCAGCTCCAGGAAGCGCTCCCGCTGGCCCCACGCCCGCGGATCCGGCCCCACGGCCTCCGCCGGCAGCGAGTAGGCCTGGTAGGCGTAGCCGATCGCCGGGATGTCGAAGCGGACCTCCTCGTCCCCGTAGCGCGAGAGCGTGGTGCGCACGTTCCCCGAGGCGCTGTGGGCGATCCCGTTCCCCATCCGCCCCGGAGGATCCAGGGCCACGAGCGTGCGCGCCCCGTACGCAGGCAGCAGCTCGATCCGCTGGTGGATGGCCCTGCCGTCCCGCGAGCCCGGCCGCAGATCCACGTTGGTGCCGGCAGGGGAGGGCGAGGCCCGCCCCACCCACTCGTGGCCATCGAACCGGTCGAACGTGCGGCCCAGCCAGTAGGCGTCCAGCCGCGCGCGGCGAGGATCCGGCGAGAGCGTGGCCCGCAGCACCACGCGGGGGTTGGTCTTGATGCTCCCGTCCCCGGAGAGGCGGATCCGATCCGAGAAGCCCGCGCTCGCCGCGCCCAACCCCGGCGCGGTCCGGTGCGCCGCCAGGTTCCAGGAGAGGCGCGGGAAGACCACGAAGAAGGCGATGGCGCCCGCCACCGCGAAGGCCGCGCCGACCGCGAGCTGCCGCAGGGCGGGGCGGACCGGGAGCCGCTCCCCCGGCGGCAGCGCCGCCTCCACCACTGACAGGCCGATCGAGAAGCTGGCGAGCGCCGCGTAGATGGAGAGGAAGAGGCCGAAGAGCAGCTCGCCGGAGAGGGCGGCGCCACCGGCGATCATCAAGAGGCTGGTGAGGTGGACCTGGTTGTCCGTCCGGCGGGTGGTCGCCGAGAGCAGCCGGTGCAGGCCGATCAGCCCCGAGAGCGTGCAGGCCGCCACCACCAGATCCAGTCCGCCCGCGGCGACGGACGCGTAGAGCACCACCGCCACCAGCGCCAGACCGGCCGCGGTGAGCGTGCCCCGGTTCGCCAGCGGCCGCTTGTTCAGCAGTGCCAGCAAGAGCCCCACGCCGAACGCGGCGATGCTCCAGATCGGCAGCGAACCGGAGACCGCCATGGCTCCGAAGGCAGCGCCCGCGGCGAGATCCCGCAGCACCAGCGGCAGCCGCGCGCGCGGCGGCTCCGCAGCGGTGAGCGCCTCAGCCATCCGCCACCTCCGCCTCGTCCGTCCGGGGCTCGGAGAACCCGGTCCACGCCAGCGCATGGAGGATCCGCCGCTCCTGGCCCGGGCCGCCGCCGGGCCGCAGCCGCGAGCCCTGAGAGAGCAGCCCCACCTCGTGACCTTCGGAGAGCAGCCGGTGGGTGAGCGCGGCCAGCTCCTCGCAGCGCCGGTCCAAAAGCTCGTCCTTGAGCCCCGCGCCCACCTCCAGGGTGAAGGAGCGGCGCTCCTCGCGCTCGCGCTCGGTGCGCAGGAGCTTTCCCTGCGTGGCGCTCTTGAGCCAGTGGACGCGGCGCGCGTCCTCGCCCGGCTGCAGCTCCACCAGCCCAAGCAGATCTCCGGTGCCGTCCCGCCGGCGCGGGTTGCCGAAGTCCCCCACCGGCCCCTCCTTGTCCGTCACCGGGGAGGCGCAGGTGAAGCCGCGGCGGGGGAAGACGAGCAGGGTGCCCGGCAGCTCGAAGATCCGGCTCTTGGCGAAGAGCCCGAGCGGGAAGGTGGTGGTGATCTTCACGCCGGTGAGCGCCACTGGCCCGCGCCTGGGCGCGGTGAGGTTGGCGCGGACCACGTGCTCCTTGCCCGCGGGCAGGTAGGCCACGCTGCCTTCGCCTTCGAGCGCCACGTCCGCCTCGCTCAGCGTCAGCGCGAAGGTGGCGCCCTTCCCGCGCTGCAGGGCCCAGCGGAAGGCGAACGGCTCCCCGGCGAAGGCGGCGTCCGAGCCAATCCGCCGCACGGTCAGCGCCCGCAGGCAGCGCTCGGAGAGCACGCCGGAGACCACGATCATGCTCAAGAGCAGCCCGAGCAGCAGGTAGAGCAGGTTGTTGCCGGTGTTGAGCGCGCCCAGCCCCACGCCCACCGTGACGATCAGGTAGGTCCGCCCGGTGCGGGTGATGGTGAGCGTCCGCGGCGGCCGGTAGGCGCGCCACCCCTTCCAGAACTGGCGGAGCCGGAACAGGACCGGCCTCACTTCGGCGCCGGGACCTTGCGGGCGATCTCCTCCAGCAAGTGCGCCGCCTCTTCGCGGGAGAACGTCCCGGAGGCCGCGCTGCGCAGGAGGAGCCGGTGCGCCAGCACCGCGCCGAGCACCGTCCGAACGTCGTTGGGGGTGACGAAGTCCCGCTCGCTCCACAGCGCGTGCGCCTTGGCGGCGGAGATCAGCGCCAGCACCCCGCGGGTGGAGGCGCCCCGTTCCACGTCCGCGTGGGAGCGCGTGGTGTTGGCCAGCTCCACCGCGTAGCCCGCCACGGACTCGTCCACCGCGACTTCGGCCGCGCTCTTCTGCAGCGAGTGGAGCTCCTCCGGCGAAGAGACGGGGCGCAGCTCGCGCAGCGGATCCACGCCGCGCCGGGTGCGCAACAGCTCTGCCTCCACCTGCGGCGAGGGGTGGCCCAGCGAGAGCCGCATCAGGAAGCGGTCCAGCTGCGAGTCCGGGAGCGGGTAGGTGCCGGAGAAGTCCGCCGGGTTCTGGGTGGCCACCACGGAGAAGGGCTCGGGCAGCGGGTGGGTGACGCCGTCCAGGCTCACCTGGCCCTGGGCCATGGCCTCCAGCAGGGCGGACTGGGTGCGAGGCGGGGCGCGGTTGAGCTCGTCCGCCAGCACCAGCTGGTGGAACAGCGGGCCCGGCCGGAAGCTGAAGGTGCCGGAGTTGGGGGCGTAGATCTGCGCGCCGAGGATGTCCGAGGGCAGCAGGTCCGCGGTGAACTGCACCCGGGCGAAGGAGAGGCCAAAGGAGCGGGCGAGCGCCTCGGCCAGGGTGGTCTTCCCGACGCCGGGCACGTCCTCCAGGAGGAGGTGGCCACGGGCGACCAGGCAGGTGACGGCGAGCTCAATCTGTGGACCCTTGCCCTTCACCACCTGCGCCAGGCTCTGCGCAATCCGCGACATGGCGGCGCGGGCGGTCTTCGGGTCCAGCAGCGGGGTGAGGCTCCGGGCGGGCTGGTTCATCGCGCTTTTGACAATAGCGTCCCGCCTGGAGGTCCGTCGAAAGCGCATTCGTGGTGGAGGCGCACACATCCACCACGGGGCGCCTGACGGCTAGCTGGCGAGGACCTCTTCCGGCGTGTAGTACACGGGCTCCGACCGGGCAGCGCCGAGGCCGAAGTAGCCGAACATCCGGGCCTGGTGTCGGGCCAGACCGCGGAGCCGGACGTTCCGGTCGCCAAGGCAGCGCGAGAGCTGCGGCACCGCCAGATCGGGCAGGTCACCCACCCGGGAGAAGTCCAGGACGATGGTCCGATCGTCCTGCTCTGGCAGCTTGGCCAGGAGCTCCACGGTGCTTTGCCGGTTGAAATTCCCCACCAGCGTCAGGGTCACGGTCTCTGAAGTTTCTTCACGCTGGATGTGAAGCCCGCCCATGGTCGTCCTCTCGCGTCGTCTGGAGAGCGAGGTGCTCTCCTTCGCGCGGGGCGGACAGTAAGCAGGGGACGGGCCAACGACCGCTTCGCGATTGCAGAGCCGGCGCGAGGGCTTGAAGTGCTCACTGCCGAGGCGCCCTCCGGCGACCGCAATTTCTCCAGCCAGCGTTCTGCAACTCTTTCCGCTTCGTCCGTTGGCGCACGCTGCGCCGCGACCGAAGAGAGCTCAGGAGCCGCGCCCGGGCGGGCTCGCGGGCTGGGACTCCGCCAGCTCCGCGGTGGGCACGTTGGCGCGCAGCCGCTTGAACTCGGTGGAGACCTTGAGCGGGTAGCCGGCGAGGAACCGCTTCCGCACCACCGGGTTGGAGAGGATCTTCCGCGCCGCGCCAGGGCCCGCGTTGTAGGCCACCAGCGCGTGCTCGAGGCTGCCGAAGCGCCGGATGAGATCCGCGAGGTACGCCGAGCCCAGCTCCACGTTCAGCTCATGGTCGAAGAGGTTGGTCTTCCGCCCGAGCTTCAAGCCGCGCTTGGCGAGGAGATACTCGCCGGTGGGAGGCATCAGCTGCATCAGGCCCATCGCCCCCACGCCGGACACCGCGTAGTTGTTGAACGAGCTCTCCGCGCGGATCAGCGCCACCACCAGCAGCGGGTCCAGGTCGTTCTTCTTCGCCTCGCGGACGATCGCGATCGCCAGGCTGCGCTGGGACCTCGCCGTCATCCCGGAGGCCGCCACCGCCTTGGCCACCCCGAGCGCCTCCGCCTCCTTATAGAGGTCTCGCTCCTGCTCCCACTCCAGCTTCGCTGGATCCACCGGCTCCAGCGCGTCCACCGTGGGCGTCCAGCCCGCGTACGCCGCGCAGGTGCCCAGGAGCCAACACGCCACCACCCGTCCGAACCCGCCCATCCGCCACCCCCCGGAATGCGCAGGGAGCCAAGCAGCGGACGTGCCAGCAGCTCGCGCCGGAGATCTCGGGCGTCTTTGCAGCCGGCCCCCTCGCAGCCCGGAACTTTTTTCACGCGCCGCGCGCCCAGGCAGTTGTCGCCGGGCCCGCTCGAACGCAGCTTGGGCGGACGGGAGGACACATGCTCTGGACGATCACCCTCATCCTGTTCGTGCTCTGGGTGCTGGGAATGGTGAGCGGTTCGACGATGGGCTGGTGGGTGCACCTGCTGCTGGTCTTCGCGCTGGTGAGCCTGGTCCTGGCCGTGATGCGGCGCGGAAGGGCGCCGGCGTGACGCAGGCCCGGCTGGTCCGGCTGCCGCGGGACGCGGATGGCTTCATCCGCCGCCAGTGCCCCGCCTGTGAGCGCACCTTCAAGACGCGGCCGCTGCCCTCGGACGCCTTCGCGATCCACGCCTACGTCTGCGCGCAGGCGCCGCAGGTCAACCAAGAGGAGCTGTGCGCGGAGCTGCCGCTGCTCACCTGCCTCTACTGCGGGTTCGACGCGCCCGCCCACCGCTGGCTCACCGCGGAGCAGCAGCTGTTCCTCGAGGAGCTGGGGGACGGGCTGGGCGCCCACGTTCGCTACGAGCAGCTCGCCTTCGTGGGGCGCAACCTGCGGGACAACCCGCGCCCCACCTATGTCGCCGTCCCGCCCAGCCCGCTCGTCACCGAGATGGAGCCGGAGCTGGACGACGGAGAGCCGATCTGGCTCGTCTGCTGCGGCGCGGAGGTGAAGGGCGTGTTCCGGCGGCGCGAGGTGGCGCACTGCCCGCGTTGCGGGGTGGCGCACCGAGAATCGGCCCCGAAGCAGGAGGTCCATCTGCCGGAAGCGTCGGCGTAGCTGGGGTGCGCTCCCCACCGTTCACCCCGAGCGAAGTCGAGGGGCGCTCATGCAGCGGGCCTCGACTTCGCTCGGCCTGAACGGAGGCGCGTTGCGGATTCTGGGCAACGCGAAGCGTTGAATCCGCGGCGGGCGTGGGGAAGGCTGCGCGCCGCTCTATGGCCCGGCTCCGCTTCGCGCCGCTGCTCGCGTTCGCGCTCCTGTGCGCCCCCGCCGCGCGCGCGCACGACGCGGACATCCTCTACGCGCGCTACGCGGTGGCGCAGGGGCCCACCGGCGCCCGCGTGGAGGTGACGCTGAAGCTGACCGCGGGCGCGCTCGCGGCGCTCGCGCCGGTGGACGTGGACGGGGACGGCGAGCTCACCCAGCAGGAGCTGGACGCCCGCTCGGACGCGCTGGCGGCCGGGATCTGGGAGCAGGCGCCGGCCTTCGCCGACCAGACCCCCTGCCGCCGCGAGAAGGCCGCCGGGGTGGTGAAGGACGGCTATGTGGAGCTCACCGCCCAGCTCTCCTGCGGGAGGGGCGAGCTGCGGCAGACCTTCCGGCTGCTCTCGGTGCTCCCGCCCGGCTTCCGCGTGATCGCCTCTGGGGCAGAAGGGGCCGGGCACCAGTTCGCCCAGGGGACGGCGCAGACAGTGATCTTCGCGCCGGCGCCGGGCGAGCCGAGGGAGCGGGTGGAGGGGCTGGCCGGCTGGGTCGGCCTGGGGATCTTCCACATCTTCACCGGGGTGGATCATCTCGCGTTCCTGGTGGCGCTGCTTCTCGTCGCCGGCGGCTGGAAGCGGATCCTCGCGCTCGTGACCTCCTTCACGGTGGCCCACTCGATCACCCTCGGGGCGAGCGCGCTGGACGTGGTGCGCCTCTCCGCCGCGCAGGAGCGCTGGGCGGAGGTGGCGATCGCCGTCTCGATCGTCTTCGTGGCGGCACAGAACCTCCTGCAGAAGGACCGGGCGCACCGGGTGGGAGTGACCTTCCTGTTCGGGCTGATCCACGGCTTCGGCTTCGCGTCTGTCCTGCGCAGCTACGGGCTGGAGGAGGGCGCCGCGAAGGCACTCTTTGGCTTCAACGTGGGGGTGGAGCTGGGCCAGGCGTGCGTGGTGGCGGCGCTCTGGCCACCGCTGTACTGGCTGCGCCGCTGGCCCGCTGGGCAGACCTGGACGGTGCGAGTGGGCTCCGGGCTGATCCTCGTGGTGGGAGGCTATTGGGTCGTCACCCGCGCGTTGGGTTGAGCAGCGGACGTCGGCGTTTGCGTGAATTGCGCGCCGCGGGTGCACTCCCTAGCTTCTTGCGCTGGAAGGTGGTGGGGGCATGGGCGCAAGGCACTCTCGGCTGGCAGCTGCGCTCGCCGCCTCTTGGGAGGCGGAGCTGGTCTCCGCGCGCCGCCTCTCGGAGCTCGCGGATCAGGCGCCCGAGCCGCAGCTGACCGCCCGCTTGATGGTGCTCTCCGCGTTCTGCCGCGCGCACGCCTCCAGGCTCCTGGCCCGGTTGTGCGCGCTGGGGCGGGGCCCCTTGCCCGTCCCGGGCGAGGAGGATCCGAACCCGGCGGATCTGGCGGAGGGGCTCTTCCGCGAGGCGCAGGCCGCCCGCGCCGCCGCGCAGCGCTACGGCGGGATGGCCGAGCTGGCGCGCGCCCACCAGGATCTCTCCTCCGCCTGGGTCTGCGAGCTGAACAAGGGCGAAGAGGAGGAGCGGGCGCTGGAGCTCTTGCGCCTGGCCCGGCAGCGGCTGGGGCGTCAGAGCGCGCCACCGCCCCTGAACATCGCCCACTAATTCGCGCAAGGGGTCGACGGGTCTGGCGCTGTCGCATAGAACGCCTTTCGCCAAAATGGCCAAGGGCGAGAGCTACAACGATCTGATCTTCGCGCTGGGCGATCTCGCCCGCGAGCGGCTGGCGCGCAAGCCGAACGCGCCGCGCTCCATGGACCGCGTCCTCCGGGCCGAGCAGGTGGTGCTCCAGCGCCGGGACGAGCGGGACGCGCTCGAAGCCCAGATGAACGAGGCGGATGCCGCCCACAAGGACTTCGAGGCGCAGGCGGAGGAGGATCGCCGCGCGGACGAAGAGCTGGTGAAGAAGTGGAAGAAGGCGGTGGACGCGATCGACGGCCGCGTGAAGGGCTTTCGCAAGAAGCTGCTCGGCCTGCGCTCCGACTCCCGCTACGCGGCCGCCGCCATGAAGACCATGGAGGCCAAGCACGCGGAGCTGGAGATGACCGCCGGCTATGACCTGAAGCGGCTGGCGACCTCCAAGGACAACATCAAGAAGCTGCGGATCGCCAACATGCGCCGCGCGCGGGAGATCGAAGAGCTGGAGCGCGAGCTGCAGCAGCTGCTCACCCCGGATGACGGCACCCCTGGCGCGCCGGGGATCATCGCCCACCGCCGGATCCTCGAGCGCGAGGACGAGCTGGAGCGCCGCAAGGTGGAGCTGGACGAGCACCTCGCGGAGCTGGACGCGCTCGTCGCCAAGAAGGAGGAGGAGGTCCGCGCCGCCGAGGACTACCTGGATCAGGCGGTCTTCCTGCTCGGCGAGGAGTGCTACTCCCAGCGGCTGCCGGATCCGGCGCTCGCCGCGCTCTATCCCCGGATCGACAAGGTCGCCGGATGAAGCGGGCCGCCGTACTGCTCGCCGCGCTCTGTCTGTGCGCCTGCTCGCGCTCGGGCGGCGGCGCCGTCTTCGAGGAGCTCACCGCGGATCCGGCCCGGCTGGATGAAGAGGCCCCGCGCGTGGCGAAGCTGGCCGCCTCGCAGGGGCGGGGAGTGCTGCTCTACTTCCACGCCGCGTGGTGTGAACCCTGTAAGGCGCTCAAGCAGGCGTTCAACCGGCCCGGCAACCGCGCCGCCTTCTCCCGCTACTTCCTGGTGAAGGTGGACGTGGACCAGATGCCTGGGACCCGCGTGCTTGGCTTGAACGTGGCGTTCATCCCGCTGCTCGCCCGGCTCACCAAGGAGGGCACGGTGGCCGGGACGCTGGGCGGGGAGGCCTTTGGGGACCACCCGCCCGAGGCCCGCGTGGACGAAGTGCTGGTCCGCTTCCTGGGCGAAGGAGGCGTTTGAAGAGGGCGCGCTTGATTTTGGAGGGTCCTCTGCTACATTGCGCCGCTTTCTCGCGGCCGGGAATCCCAAAACGGCTGCAACTCGCTGTATTCAAAGACAAATCTCGTGCGAACTCCCGCACGGGCGTCGCAAGGAAACGAGTGCCATGGCGCAGGGTCTGATCGGCAAGAAGGTCGGCATGACGCAGGTGTTCACCGAGGACGGCAATCTCGTCCCCGTGACGGTGATCGACACCACGTCGTGCATCGTGGTCGGCAAGCGGACGCCGGAGAAGGACAAGTACTCCGCGGTCACGCTGGGTTTCGGCGAGATCAAGGAGAAGGCGCTCACCAAGGCCCTCAGCGGTTCCTTCAAGAAGGCTGGCGCCACCCCGCGCCGCCACCTGAAGGAGTTCCGGGTCTCCGCGGATGACGCTGCCAAGCTCAACGTGGGCGACGCGGTGAAGGTGGAGCAGTTCCAGAAGGGCCAGCTGGTGGACGTCACCGGCACCACCAAGGGCCGCGGCTTCCAGGGCGTCATGAAGCGGTGGAGCTTCGCCGGCTTCCGCGCCACGCACGGTACCCACGAGTACCGCCGTCACCCGGGCGCGATCGGCCAGCGTAAGACGCCGGGCCGCGTGTACCCGAACAAGAAGCTCCCCGGCCACTACGGCGTGGAGCAGGTCACCACCCAGAACCTCACCGTCGTCGACGTGGACGCGGAGAAGGGGCTGTTGCTGGTGAAGGGCGCGGTCGCGGGGCACCCGGATGGGATCGTCTACATCCAGCCCTCCGTGAAGCTCGCCCTGCGCGCCTCCCACGGGAAGAAGAAGTAGCAGTCGCCTCTCGCGGTCCGGGCCGGTGAATGGAGAGAGCGTGACTCCCTCGACTCCGCTCGGGACGAAGGGGCAGCTGTGGGCGCGCGCGGCTTGGTCGTGCGCGCTCGTCGCCGTGCTCGGGCTCTGGTCCCTCTCCTGCGGCCCCACGCGGACCGCGGCCGGCAAGCTCGGCGATCCCTGCAACCCCACGCAGGGGCCTGGCGCCACCGTGGAGTACTGCGCGGACGGGCTGTGCGTGGCGCTGGACTCGAGCTCCGGGTTCTGCACGCGGGAGTGCTCCGAGGACAGCAAGTGCCCCTCGGACTACAAGTGCGAGGCGGCCGGCCGCTACGGGAAGATCTGCAAGAAGCTCACGGGCTGCAAGACGGACGAGGACTGCCCGGCCGGCCACAGCTGCAACCCGGAGACGACCCACTGCTTCATCAACGTCTCCCGGACGCTCTGCTCTCCTTGCCAGGACGTGAAGCAGTGCCCGGAAGGCGGCGCGTGCTTCACGGCGATCGGCAGCGGCGAGCAGTTCTGCACCACGGCCTGTGGGGCGGGTGACAGCTGTCCGCTCGGCTTCTCCTGCCAGGAGGTGCCGGCGGGGGCGGGTGGGGCGCTCGTCAAGCAGTGCGCGCCCACCACCCAGAGCTGCAACTCCGGCCGCGGCCTGTGCGCCCCGTGCAAAGGGGACGCGGAGTGCGGCGGCCCGTTCGATCTCTGCGTGCGCAACGTGGTCTCCGGCGAGACCTTCTGCGGCAGGGACTGCGATCCGAAGAAGAACGTCTGCCCCGCGGGCACCACGTGCGATCCCCAGACGCTCACCTCCGCGCCCAACCCCGGCTGCCCGGGCGAGTTCTCCTGCACCAACATTGGCCAGTCGGACGACCCCAACCAGAAGGGGCCGTTCCAGTGCGTGCCCAACTCCAACACCTGCCGCGATTACTGCGACGCCCAGGACGAGCTCGGGCAGATCCGCCAGTGCGGCCTGGGCCAGCAGTGCGACACCGCGCGCAAGCTGTGCCGCCCCGCCACGGACGGCCGCGAGTGCTCGCCGTGCCTGGACAACGATGACTGCCGCAAGACCGGCGCGCACCCGGAGAACCGCTGCATCGTCAATGACTGCCCGGACTGCCCCTTCAAGGGCGAGTCCTTCTGCGCCACGCCGTGCGCGGATGATCCGGCCTGCGTCCGCTCCTTCGGCCCGGGCTTCGTCTGCCGCCCGGTGACCAGCGACACCGGCACCCGGAGCTACTGCATCCCGCAGCGCGGCACCTGCAAGTCCGGCCTCGGCCGCCTGGGTGACTCCTGCACCGAGAACGGCGCCCAGGACTGCGTGGCCGGCGTGTGCCTCGTCGCTGGCAACACCACGCTCTGCTCGCTGCCGTGCACCAAGGACGAGCAGTGCGGGGACACCCGCTACCGCTGCTGCGAGTCCTCCGGCGCGGGCTATGACTGCGCCCCGGACAAGCGCGCCGCGGACGGCCCGAAGAGCGGGATGGGCGTCTGCGCGCCGCTGGGCGGCCTCTTCGGGGATGACTGCTCCCCCGGGCGGCCCCCCTGCCAGACCGGCACCTGCCTGGACATCGGCACTGCCCGCGTCTGCACGGTGCCGTGTGACGCCTCCAAGGCCTGCCCGGACCACCCCGGCTTCGCCTGCCGCAAGGCGCTCAGCAACAACGCGGACGGCGGCGTTGCCGAGATGGACATCTGCTTCCCCAACGGCGGTGGCCACATTGGCGCGGACTGCACCTTCGGCCCGGCCGCCTGCGAGAGCGCGCTGTGCATCAAGAAGGACTCCGGTCCGGTCTGCACGGTGACCTGCACGGACGCCTCGCAGTGCCCGGAGGGGTGGGGCTGCGCGGTGGTCTCTCTGGTCGACAAGCGCTCGGAGCAGGTCTGCCTGCCCCCGTCGGTCCAATAGGGTTCAAGCCCTCGTTTCGCTTGGTAGCCCTCCAGGGCCTGTGCTACGCACACGCACCTCGCATTTGCCCCCGACCGAAGGCCGGAGTGGGTGGGGCCCAAGCGGGAGAGGCACAGAGGGGAAGGATGTCCGTCCGGTGGTTCAGCGCGGCCGTTCTCTGCATCGCGGCGCTCGCGCAAAGCGGCTGCGATGATCGCACCCGGACGCGCCGCGTGCTCGAGAGCTACACGGTGGTCCCTGGCACGCCCCAGGTGGACACCGGCGCGCCCAAGGTGCTGACCGACGACACCCGCGAGAACGATCACTTCAAGGTGAACGTGCCCCGCCAGTGCGACCGGTACCAGCAGCTCTCCGTCCGGAAGGTGGACATCCTCTGGGTGGTGGACTCCTCGGGGTCCATGGCGCCGAAGCAGGCGCGCCTGGCGGCCAACTTCCAGGGCTTCATGAACCAGCTGGTCTCCGCCAAGCCGCCCATCGACTTCCACATCGGCGTGGTGACCACCGACACGGACGACGAGACCTCCCGCGGGGCGCTGCGCGAGTGGAACCTCGGCGCCAAGCGCGGCAGCTACATCGCCTGCACGCCGCAGCCGGGCGGCGGCTCCACCTGCAACGCCGGCAGCGGCTCCACCGCGGACGCGGTCACCGCCTTCCAGCAGATGGCGGTGGTGGGCACCAGCGGCAGCGCGCACGAGCGCGGGCTGCTCGCGGCGTACCTGGCGCTCAACAACCCGGCCAACCTCGCCACCTCCACCGCGGACAACTTCGTGCGGCCGGACGCGGCGCTCTACGTGGTGGTGGTGAGCGACGAGGACGACGCCTCCTGCCACCCGCTCTCCAAGCAGCCCATCTGCACCGCAGACCCCGGCTGCCGCTGCGCGCCGGACGCGGTGCTCGCCGGCGCTGGCGCCTACGGGACGTCCACCTACTTCACCCGCTTCCTCGAGACCTACAAGGGCTACGGCAACGAGGATCTCGTCGCCCTGGCGGCGATCGTCGCCCTCAACGGCGAGGCGGACGCGGGCGTGCCCTCGCAGTTCGGCGACCCGTCAGCCCACGTGGGCTGCTGCACCGCGAAGAACGGCGGCAGCTGCCCCAGCGGCGGCGCCAACGACGGCGGCTTCGAAGTGGCGTACTTCGGCTCCCGCTACGTGAAGGTGGCGGCGGACACCGGCGGCGTGGCCATCTCCATCTGCCAGGACGACTTCTCCGGCGCGCTCGCCTCGCTCGGCTACGCGGCCTCCGGCCTGCGGCGCGAGTTCCGCCTCAGCCGCGGCCCCGAGCTCAAGCTGGACGGCGGCGAGGCCGCGGGCGTGGAGCTCTTCCTCTCCGCCCCGAACGCGGCGAATTGCCAGGTGGACGGGAACTGCCCGGCGGGCCAGCTGTGCCGCTCCGGGCGCTGCGCGGTCCGCCAGAGCGTCTCGTCGCTGCCGGTCGCCAATGGCGCGCGCTACGTGAAGTGCGACGCCTCCGCCTTCCGCAACGTGGTGCGCTTCGAGGGCGGCTCGGTCCCCGAGTCCTTGAGCGCCGTGGAGATTTGTTACGACGTGCAGGCCGATTTCTCGTCCAGCTGCCCTTAGAGAGCCATGAAAGCCCATTCACTGAGAGCCGTGTTCGCCGCCGCGGTGCTGTTCGCCACCGCCGCCCCCGCGCAGGAGCTGATCGAGAACGTGGTGGTCCGCAACCGCCTGCATGAGGCGAGCGGCCGCTTCGAGCTCGGCGTGCACGTGGGCTTCACGCTGCTGAGCCGGCTGACCGACCACTACAACTTCAACCTGGACGTGGCCTACAACCTCAGCGAGTCCTTCGCGCTGGAGTTGCAGGGCGGCTACGCGCTCTCCCGCCACACCGGGCTGGCGGACCAGATCACGGACGACGTGAACAGCAACTCCAGCCTGGCCACGGTGAACGATCTCTCCGGCCTCTGGGAGATGCAGGCCAACGGCGTGCTCGGCCTGCGCTGGGCGCCCATCTACGGGAAGATCTCCCTGATGGCCGAGCTGCCGGTCCACTTCCAGACCTACCTCTGGCTGGGCGGCGGCGTGGGGACCTTCGCCCGGACCTCCGTGGTGGACTGCGACGGCGGCGGCTGCGCCTTCGAGTCCAAGGTGGGGCCGCTGGTGAGCGGCGCCTTCGGCTTCCGCTTCTTCGCCTTCGAGCACTTCGGGCTGAAGCTCGAGGTCCGGGACTACGCGTACCTCGACTCCTACCGCGAGGGGATCAACGCCAAGGGCGCGGTCGGCGAGACCGGCACCCCCGTGGCCAACCCCGGGATCATCAACCTCGTGATGCTCAACGTCGGCCTCCAGTACCTCTTCTAGAGAGACCCCATGAGAACGCTCCTGCTTGCAGCGCTGCTGGTGGCGGGCCCCGCGCTCGCTCGCGCGCCTTTCCCCGCGGTTTCCTCGCTCGTCCTCGCGCAGGCGTCCAGCGCGCCTTCGTCCACCTCCACCTCGAAGGACGAGGACGACGAGGACGAGGACAAGCCGAAGGCGCCGCCCGCGACTCCGGCGGAGCCGGCCGCGCCCCCGGCCGGCGCGGTGACCACGCCCACGCCGCCCGCCGCCGCGGACGCGAAGAGCCAGCAGTTGGTGAGCGGCGCGCCGCTCTACAACCCGAACGTGGCCGTCCACATCGTGGAGAAGAAGCAGTTCGCGGACCGCGGCAAGCACGAGATCGTCCTCTACCCGGCCTGGGTGCAGCTCAACGGCAAGTTCACCCAGCACGTGGGGACGGCGCTCAGCTACGTCTACCACCTGCAGGAGAACTTCGGCATCCAGCTCACGCCGCTCTACAACTGGGTGGCCACCGAGTCCGGCTTCAACCGCGAGCTGGTGGACAAGGTCCGGGTGGAGGCCCAGGCGGCCACCTCGCTGCTCTTCAAGTGGGGCGCGGTGGCTGGCGTGGAGGCCACGCCGCTCTACGGGAAGTTCGCCTTCTACGAGGGGAACCTGGCCCACTTCGCCTTCGTGGTGAACGCCGGCGCGGGCATCGGCTCCACGCTGCACCAGCTCAAGCCGGAGACGGACACCGCGGACAACGCCGCGGCCACGTACGGCGACACCGGCTTCAAGTTCACCGGGTCGATCGGCCTGGGCGGCCGCGTGCAGCTGGGAGACCGCTTCGCGATCCGGCTCGAGGTGAGAGATCTCGTCTACACGGCGCGCGTGGACACCATCAACGGCTGCAGCACCGACGACATGACCCGCCTGCGCGCCGCACTCCAGGCTCAGCCCGGTCGCACCAACTTCGACTCGGTGATGCTCGGCGAGGGCTCCACCTGCGCGAAGGACAAGTTCAACAACCACGCCGGCGACATCCCGCTCGCGCTGCGGATCGTCTCCGAGCCCAGCTCCGACGTCCTCAACAACGTCGGCTTCTACGCCGGCTTCTCCGTCCTGTTCTAGGCGCCATGAAAACGCTCCTCACGACCCTCCTCGTCCTCGTTCCGCAGCTGGCGTTCGGGCAGGACCTCGGGAACTACAACCGCGGCCTCTCCGCCTTCAACTCGGCGGACTACGACACCTCGGCGCAGGTCTTCTACGAGCTGGCGGAGACCTCCACCGATCAGGAGATGCGCTCCAAGGCGGAGTACTACCTGGCGCAGAGCTTCGCGAAGCGCGGCCTGCCGGTGACCGCGTTCATCTACTACACGGGCATTCTCAAGGCCGGGAAGGCGCACCCCTTCTATCTGAAGGCGGTGGAGGGGCTGGTCAACGTCCAGCAGCAGCTGGACGACCAGTACCTGATCCCCAACCTGCTGAATAAGAACTACAGCGACGAGTGGGCCACGCTCCCGCTCGAGGTGCTCGCGCGGATCAACTACCTGATCGGCGGGATCTCCCAGCGCCAGGCGAAGTTCGAGGAGGCCAAGTCCTTCCTGGAAGCGGTGCCCAAGGAGAGCACCGTCTACGCGAAGGCGCGCTACCTGTTGGGCATCGTGCTCGTGGACCCGCGCTTCCCCGGCGGACAGAAGGCGGAGGAGGCGATCAAGCGGTTCGAGGAGGTGCTCGCGCTCTCCTCGCCCACGCAGCAGGACCTGATCGCCACCCAGCAGCTGGCCATGCTCGGCGCCGGCCGCACCTACTACGGCATGGGGCAGTTCGCGAAGGCCACCGAGATGTACGAGCGGGTGCCGCGCTTCTCGCGCTACTGGGATCAGGCGCTCTTCGAGAACGGGTTCGCGCGGTTCCAGAACGAAGACCCGGGCGGCGCCCTGGGCTCGCTGCAGGCGCTCCACGCGCCGCAGTTCGCGGGCGCCTTCCAGCCCGAGTCGTGGATCCTCAAGGGCACCACCTACTACTTCGCCTGCCTCTACGACGAGGCGAAGACGGCGCTCAAGGCGTTCGACGACCTCTACCTGCCCATGAGCGAGCAGCTCAAGCCGCTGGTGGAGGGCGGGGACGACAAGGACTTCAAGAACTACTTCCAGATGGTCTCGAGCGACACCTCGGAGAAGGTCCCGCGGCCGGTGCTCCTCTGGGTGCGCAGCAACGAGCGCATGCTCGGCGTCTTCTCGATGCTCTCGGAGATCGACAAGGAGAAGCAGGCGATCTCGGAGAACAAGGCGTGGCAGGGCTCGAAGATGGGTCCGGAGCTGAACAACTACCTGGACCAGAACAAGAACACGCTCACCCAGGTGGCGGGCCAGTTCGCGAAGAACCGGCTCCTCGAGGCGTACCGGAACATCAAGGGCTTCTCGGACCAGGCGGAGATCATCCGGTTCGAGACCTCCAAGGCGGAGAAGGAGCTCTTCGAGGCCGGCGTGGATCAGGTGGCCCTGCTCAAGCAGCAGACGCTCTACCGCCCGCAGATGCCCGCTGAAAACTGGAACTACTGGAAGTTCCAGGGCGAGTTCTGGATCGACGAGATCGGCTACTACCAGTACACGCTGAAGAAGGGCTGCCCCGCCTCGCGGGAGTGAGCCTCGCCAGGCGGGGCGCCCGCTCGCTCGGGTGCTCTTCCAGGTGTCGAGTAGGCCCGCCGGGCCTGCCTGTTTTCAGAGGGCGACCAGGCGGGCCAGCCTCGCTTTTCATTTCCGGGGGGCGAGTGTAGCTTTCGCCGTCCTTTTGGCCTGCCGAGCAGCCGTAAGTGTCCGCGCGGGCGTGAGAAAACCGAAGTTCCTCATCGTCCTCCCTCCAGGAGAATCCATGAAGTCTCTGCATCGGATCTTGGCCGTTGCGCTTTGCCTCGGCGTCGTCGCCGGCAGCGCAGGCGAGGCCTTCGCGCAGGCGAAGAAGAGCAAGAAGGGCGCGGCCAAGGACGCGGCCGCGAAGAACGCCCCCGCGGCGCCCGGCGCGAAGAAGAAGGAAGAGGAGCGCCAGGGGCCGGCCTCCCTCAAGGAGATCCCCAAGCTCGAGGACGCCACCCGCGAGGCGATGGCGGACAAGAAGCGGGACGAGACGATCGAGAACCTCAAGCGGATCATCCCGAAGATCGAGGACGGCTCTCCGCAGAAGGCCGAGCTGCTCTACCAGCTCTCCGAGCTCTACTGGGAGAAGTCCAAGTACCTCTACCGCGCGGAGATGTCGAAGTTCGCCGACGACGAGAAGAAGTACGACGAGGCGCGCAACCGCGGCGAGAAGGCGGCCGAGGCGAAGGAGGACCACCGCCAGAGCGAGCTCTACCGCTCGGAGACGATGCGCCTCTACGAGACGATCCTCCGCGAGTACCCGGCGTACGACCGCAAGGACGAGGTGCTCTTCTCGCTCGGCTACAACCTGGGCGAGATCGGCAAGAAGGACCAGGCGGTCGCCCGGTACAACGAGCTGATCAAGAACTACCCCACGTCGAAGTTCGTGCCGGACACGTACATCGAGCTCGGCAACTACTACTTCGAGGTGAAGGGGGACGTGCCGAAGGCGCGCGCCAACTACGAGAAGGCGATGACGAGCAAGATCCCCAAGATCTACTCGTACGCGCTCTACAAGCTGGCCTGGTGTGACTTCAACGACGACGGCTACGACAAGGCGCTCGTGAAGCTGCAGCAGGTGGTGGACTTCGCGGACAGCCAGCAGAAGGAGCGGATGACCGACCTCAAGAACGAGGCGCTCAACGACATGATCCGCGTCTACGTGAAGCTGGATAAGGCGGACGACGCGATCGCCTACTACAAGCGGAAGGCGGCGAAGAAGCGCCAGCCCCGGCTGATCTCCAAGCTCGCGGATCAGCTCGCCGAGGCCGGCCACTTCGAGAACGCGATCAAGAGCTACCGGTACCTGATCAACGAAGACCCGATGCAGGCGGCGGCGCCGGAGTTCCAGCAGGCGATCGTCAAGGCGTACGAAGGCTTGCGCCAGCGCGACCAGGTGAAGGCGGAGGTGAAGAAGCTCGCCGAGCTCTACAGCCCGGGCGGGACGTGGTGGAAGGCCAACGAGGGCAAGAAGGACGTGCTGCGCAACGCCTTCAACGTGGCCGAAGAGGCCATGCGCGCGATCGTGACGGAGTACCACCAGGAGGCGCAGAAGACGAAGCAGGTCGCCACCTACCGGCTCGCGCGCGACATCTACAAGCAGTACGTGGACGCGTTCGCCTCCAGCGAGGACGAGAACTTCGTCTCCGACCACGCCTTCAACCTGCGCTTCTACTACGCGGAGATCCTCTGGGCCCTGGAGGAGTGGGAGCCCGCGGCCGGCGCGTACGAGAAGGTCGTGACCTTCAAGGTTCCCGCGCGTGACACCGCCAAGGAGGTCACCCAGGAGAAGTACCGGCAGTCCGCCGCGTACAACGCGATCCTCGCCTACGACAAGCTGGTGAAGATCGAGCGCGGCCTCGTCGCCAAGACGGACCTCAAGGACAACCAGAAGGTCGACGAGCAGGCCAAGAAGGGCAACGTCGAGAAGCAGGGGAAGATCCAGAAGCGCTCGGCCAAGGAGCTCGAGGAGCAGAAGCTCACCAAGTACGAGCTCGCGCTGGCCACCTCGTGCGACCGGTACAACCAGCTCTACCCGAACAACAACGAAGAGATCGACGTCCGCTACCAGGCCGCCGTCGTCTACTACGACCGCAACCACTTCCTCGAGGCCGCCAAGCGCTTCGGAGAGATCATCCTCAAGTGGCCGGAGGAGAAGCGCTCGCAGGAGGCCGCGGACCTCTCCATGTACGTGCTCGAGGCGAAGGAGGAGTGGCTGGCGCTCAACCAGCTCTCCCGGCAGTTCCTCGGCAACAAGAAGCTGGCGAAGGCCGGCACCGAGTTCACCAAGCGCGTGGGCGGCGTGGTGGAGGGCTCGCAGTACAAGTGGGTGGACGAGATCATCTACAAGAAGGAGAAGAACCCGGCGAAGGCCGCCGAGGAGTTCCTCAAGTTCGTCGCCGAGTTCCCGCAGTCGCAGAACGCGGACCGCGCGCTGACGTACTCGATGATCATCTTCCAGGACGCCAACCAGCTCGACCGCGGGATCACCACCGGTGAGCGCGTGCTCAAGGAGTACCCGGGCACCGCCTTCGAGCTGAAGACCCGGTACACGCTGGCCAACTTCTACGAGAAGATCGCCGACTTCCAGAAGTCCGCGGACATGTACGAGTCCTTCATCGCCGCGTACGACGAGGCGGCGGGCGCGAAGGCGGTGGGCTTCGAGAACCTGAAGGAGCTGCGCAAGGCCCAGGAGAAGGCGGCGAAGGACGCGGCCAAGGGCAAGAAGGGCGCGGCCGCGGCCGTGGCGAAGGCCGAGAAGAAGAAGGATGCCGTGAAGTCCACGCGCGTGGTGGATCCGAAGGAGAAGGAGGAGCTCCTCAAGGAGGCCGAGAAGTGGGTGGCGGACGCCCAGTTCAACGCCGGCCTCTGGTGGGAGGGCCTGGGCAAGAGCGACAAGGCGATCGCCGCGTACACGCTCTACCTCAACCGCTTCAAGGAGAAGAAGGACGTCCCGGAGATCGCCTACAACATCGGCCTCATCCACGAGAAGGACAAGAAGTGGGCGGAGGCGGCGAAGACCTTCGAGCAGTGGAGCACCACCTACGCGAAGGACAACCGGGCCACGCCGGCGCAGCACTACCTCTCCAAGTACCGCCAGTACCTGGATCACAAGCAGCTCAAGAACGCGCGCGAGGTGGCGGCGCTCCAGGAGGAGCTGCTCAAGGCGTACTCGAAGTTGCCGGATGACGCGAAGAAGGACGACCGCGTGCTCAACGCGTTCGCCAACGCGCGCTTCGCCTCGCTCGAGCCCATGTGGGCCGGCTACACGGACATCAAGTTCGTGAAGGTGGCCACCATCAAGAAGGACCTGGCGGCCAAGCTGAAGAAGATCCAGGAGGTGGAGAAGTCGTACACGGACGTGCTGGCGATCGGCGCGGGCGAGTACGGCATCGCGGCGCTGACGCGGATCGGCCTGGCCTACGCGGACTTCGCGCAGAACCTGATCGACTCTCCGGACCCGCGCGGCCTGGATGAAGAGCAGCTCTCCATGTACCGCAGCGAGCTCGAGAACCGCGCCTTCCCGCTGGAGGAGAAGGCGATCGAGGCGCTCGAGAAGGCGCTCAACAAGAGCTACGAGCTGTCCATCTACAACGAATGGACCCTCGCGGCGCAGGACAAGTACAACAAGTACAAGCCCGGCGTTTACGCGAAGGTTCGCGACGTGGCCTACCGCGGCAGCGAGTTCTTCGCGACCGCGCCGGTGCAGAAGGAGAGCGGGCTCGCGCAGGCCACCCCGGCCGCGGCGAAGCCCGGTCAGCCGGAGAAGGCGCCCAGCCCGGCGCCGGCCGCCGGCTCGCCCACCGCCTCCGCGGGAGCCCGGTGACCCCATGATGACGAACTCCATGCGCTCGCTGACGAGGAAGCAGATGCGGATCCATCCCTTGGCCATCCCCCTGGCGGGCGCGCTGCTCGCGCTCGTCGCCGGCTGCAGCGGCGCCGCCCAGGAGGTGAAGAAGGATCCGGTGGTCACCAACGCGCCGCCGCCGCCGCCGAAGGAGAAGACCCCGCAGGAGGTCTTCGCGGACGGCATCGCCGCGTTCGACGCCGGCAAGTGGGACGACGCCGAGGCCGCCTTCAAGAAGGTGCTCGACAAGACCCCCACCATGGTGAACGCCCAGTACAACCTGGGCGTGGTCGCCGAGCGGAAGGGCGAGCTCGCCAAGGCGCAGGCGGCCTACGAGGCGGCGCACAAGCTGGACGCGAACCACGAGCCCACGCTGCTCAACCTGGGGAAGATCTACCGGCTCCAGGACAAGTTCGACGTCGCCATCTCGCTCTACGAGGCGGCGCTCGCCGTCCCGGGCCGCGAGTACGACGTGCAGCTGCTCAACAACCTCACCGTGGCGTACCGGCTCGCCAAGAAGTTCGACAAGGCCGAGGCCGCCGCCCGGAAGGTGCTCTCGCGCACCAAGGACAACCCGGACGCGTACAAGAACCTGGCGCTGATCTACTTCGACCAGGGCAACTTCAAGCTCGCCGAGTTCATCAGCGCCAACGCGCGCAAGCTCGATGACAAGGACCCGGGCGTCTACAACAACCTGGGGATGATCTACCTGAAGATGGACGACCGGCGCGCCGCGCTCGGCCAGTTCCAGAAGGCGGTGGCGCTCTCGGACAAGTTCGCGCCCGGCCACATGAACATTGGCGCGATGGCGCTCTCCTACCGGGACTACGAGTCCGCGGAGAAGTCGTACGCCAAGGCGGTGGCGCTGGATCCCACCTCGTACGAGGCGCACCTCTATTACGCGTACGCGCTGGACGGTCAGAAGGGCCGGGACCCGAAGAAGGGGCTCACCGCCGGCGGCGAGTTCGAGAAGGTGCTGGCGATCAAGACGGACCACCCTGAGGCGATCTGCGGCGCTGGCTGGGCGTACAGCGCGGAGAAGACCGGCTTCGACAAGGCGGTCACGTACTTGGAGCGCTGCAAGGTCCAGCCGGGCACCACGCCCCAGGATCAGCAGCTGATCGACGCCAAGCTCAAGGGCATCGCCATGATGCAGAAGAGCGGTCAGCAGCAGCAGGCGGCGCCGGCGAAGAAGGAGGCCCCCAAGCAGAACGCCGGTGGCGCGTCGCTGCTCGACAAGGTCTCCGACGACGCGGCGAAGCAGGAGCCCACCGAGGCTCCTCCTCCCGCAGACGGCGCTGCTCCCCCCGCGGGCGGCGCGGCCCCTGCGCCGGCCCCGGCGGGCGGCGCTCCGGCGCCGGCAGCGGGCGGCACCCCGGCGCCGGCTCCGGCACCCAAGAAGTAGCGCGACGCTCCCTGGAGGGAGGCGAACGGCGGCTGGAGCGAGGCTCGCTCTGCCGCCGTTCCGCTTTGCGGGGCTAATGGCGGCGGTGCACGGCTAGAGGTCGCACTTGATCCAGAAGCCACCTGCGGAGCTGCCGGAGCAGGTGCCATCGCAGAAGCTGGGGAGCTTCCCGGCGAAGCACTCGCAGCCTGCGCTACCATTGATACAGGCATCCGGGAGCGGTTTGCAGAGGGTGTTTCCCGCAGTGGGGTTCTGCTCGTGGCAGTACTGCGTGGCGACGTCGCAGGTGAGCTCGGAGGAACCGCAGCGGATCTTCCCGGGGCCAGGTCCACAGGACGTCAGCAGAGCGAGGGCGATGATCACGAGGCCAGGTCGTGCCGATCGGTTGCGCATGCGCGGGGCGCGGTGCAATCGAACGGCCGCGGACTCGTTCCTCGGAAAGTCGCCGCGTTGGCACGAGGCAGGGCGCCTACAGCAGGACAGCAGTGCCCTTCACAGGGGGTCAGCCAGGATGCGAACCATGCCGGCGCAGGCGCGCGCGAGTTGGCCGGGTGCGGTGATCTGGGCGATTGGCGGAGTGCTCTGTCTGCTCATCGCCGCCTACGGCTACGCCTGCTTCACCCCGGCCATCTCGATCGGCGGGACCGTCGCCGCGAACGCGTACTTCCGCCCCTGGCTGCTGGTGCACATCGGCGGCGCGGCTACGGCTCTGCTGGTGGTGCCGCTTCAGCTCTCCCAGCGGCTGCGCCGCCACCGGCGTCTGCACCGCTACCTGGGGCGGGTCTACGTCGCCTCGTGCGGGGTGGGCGGCGTGGCTGGGGTGGTCCTCGCCGCTGGCTCATCCGCGGGGCCGGTGGCGACGGCGGGGTTCGGGCTCCTGGGGCTCGCCTGGCTCGGATCCACGGCCCTGGGCTGGCGGGCCGTGGTGGCCGGGCGGCTGGAGGATCACCGCGCCTGGATGCTCCGCTCCTTCGCGCTCACCTTCGCCGCGGTGACGCTGCGGATCGACATCCCGCTCGCCCTCGCGGCGGGGCTGCCCCTGCTCGAGAGCTACCGGGCGATCGCGTTCCTCTGCTGGGTCCCGAATCTGCTGATCGCCGAGCTCTACCTGCGGTTCACGGCGTCAGCAGCTCGGACGTCGCGCTCGCCGGCGTGACGTTGAACGGCGCGGCGTTGGCGGTCAGCGTCGTCGCGACGTTGACGGGCGCGAGCGGACGGATCACGTGCTCGGTGCGCTGCCAACGCGCCGAGTCGTTCGCCGCGTCCATGCCGCTGGCGGCGGTGAAGTCCACCATCCCGTCCACGCTGGTGCGGACCACCCAGAGATCGCTCTGCGGCAACGGGGTCACGTCGTTGACGGACTTGGTGTAGCCGAGCGCGAGCGCGCCGCCGCCCTTCATCTTCACGACCTGGGTGAGCGTGTCGTCCGCGGGGCCGCGCAGCGCCTTGAACCAGACCGGCATGCCCGCCGAGTCCACCCGGAAGAGCCAGGCCTCCTGCGTGGAGGTCGGCGTCCCGTAGCCGCCGGTCACCAGCAGCCCGTTGGAGGGAAGGGTGGCGAGCGCGCTCACGTGGCCGTAGCTGCCGTTGGTGTCGCCGGCGTAGGTGGCGGACCAGCGCAGCGCGTCCTGGGCGTCGAACGAGGTGATCCACGCCCAGTTCACGGCGCCGCCGCTGCCCGGGCCGGTGTAGCCGCCGAGCGCGTACGAGTCATCCGGGAAGACGGCCAGCGCGTTGACGTAGTCCCCCAGGTTGCCGCCCACAGCGAAGGCGCTCTGCGCGTTGCCCTGCGCGTCCAGCCGGAGGACGAAGCCGTTCTGGTAGCGGAGCGCGGCATCGTAGGGGGAGGGGAGATCCTGGTAGGTGACCGTGCCCGCCGCGAGCAGCTGCCCGGTGGAGGTCAGCGCCAGGCCGCTGAGGCTGGGGCTGCTGGTGCCGGGGCCGAGATCCACCTCGGTGGCCCAGAGCATCGTCCCGGTGGAGTCCAGCTCGGCGAGCGCGCAGCGCTTCACTCCCGTGGAGACGTAGGTGATCTGCCCGCCGAGGATGGCGCCGCCCGAAGGCGTGGCCACGGTGGTGTTCCAGGAGAGGAGGGTGGAGGCCGCGCCGGCGAAGGTCCGGGCCCAGAGCGGCGTGCCGGTAGGGCCGTAGCGCTCGGCGCGCATGCCGGTGCCGGTCCCCGGCCAGCCCACCGCCACGAGGTCTCCGTTGGTGGCCTCGATCAGCGACTTCACGTTCATCGCACCGAAGGGCTGGGACACGGACGTGGTCTGCCAGAGCGGCAGGCCCGTCCCGTCGATCGCGGACATCCAGGGCATGCTGTTGAGGCGGGTGTTCCCCACGAGCACGGCGCCGTCGCCCGACTTCACCAGCCCGGCAGAGAGCTCGCTCTCCTGGAGATCGTAGACGCGGGACCAGCGCGAGGACGAGAGGCCCAGCGGGATCGCGCCGCCGGCGATCGTCGCGCTCTCGTGCGCGAGCCGCTTCCCGGCGTTGGGGATGGTGGGCAGCGAGGTGACCGGATCGAGGAAGGTCCACGCGCCCCATAGCTCCGTCGCGAGGTCAGCGCTCCACGCGGGCGCAGGGAGGCCGGCGATGTGCAGGTCGATCCCCACGGTGGTGGAGAGCGCCGGCCCGCCCACGGGGATCCCGTCGATCGAGACCAGGAAGATCACCCCCACCTCCAGATCCAGGCCGACTTCGGCACCAGCGGCGGCGTCCGGAGCGCCGAGCTCGGGCTTGAGCGTGGGGCGGGTAGGGGTGGTGATCAGCTTGCCGGGCTGGGCGAACTGGACGCTCGCCTCGAACGGCGCGACCAGGCTGACGCGGCTGGTGGCCGCGGCGGAGCCGGTGAAGTTGAGCGTGCTGTAGACGAACGGCGTGACCACCACCGAGCCGACGGTGAAGGGGGGCAGGGCGGTCATCGGCAGCGGCACCGAGCCGGTGAAGTCCCCGGCGGCATCCACGCGGACCTCCAAGGTGAGCGCGCCGCGCAGGTTGATGGTGGCGTTGAACGTGTCCAGCTGATCGTTCGCGTCCAGGGTGCCCGCGAAGGAGGGGGAGACGAAGGAGATGGCGGCATTGCCGTTGGCCACGCCCTGCGCCCCGTTGAGGCTGAAGAGGGGGACGTCATTGAACGGCGTGTAGATCCCGGACTGGAAGTCTCCGGGGGTGCTCAGTGGCGCAGCGAACGTCCCCGTCGGCTCCTGCGCGAGCTGAGGGGCGGTGCCGCAGGCCGCGAGCAGCCCGCAAACGAGGATCAGACGCGACATGGAAGGCTCCTTGCGCCGAAACAGAGGGCCGGTGAAGACAGCTCCAGCCGGTCTTCGCTGCGGGGAGCCCGCTTTGGACATCCGAAAAGCGAAACGGCGGCGAGAGCGAGACCTTTCGCTCCGCCGCCGTCTTCACATCACGCCCGGAGGAGGCCTACTTGCAGCACTCGTACTTGGTGTACCGGAACCCACCGCTGCAGGCGTCCGCGAAGTAGATCTGCCCGAGCGTCAGCTTGGCCGCGCCGCAGTCCGCGGCGGCGGCGGTCTTCCAATCCGCCTCGGACTTGCAGCTGGTGGCGGAGCCACCGGCGCGTGCCTCGCAGACCGGACCGGGCGGCGGCGGCTGCGGGTTGGGCGCGCAGCAGAGGACCTTCGCCTGGCGGTAGCTGTCCGCGCCGCAGGCGTCGAAGGTGGAGAGCTGGGAGAGGTCCAGCTTCTGCGCCGCGCAGGCGTTGCTGGCGGCCGCCTTCCAGTCCGCGGTGGTCTTGCAGCTGGTGGGGCCACCGAGCGCGAGGCCGACGCACACCGGCGGGGGCGGCGGCGGGGGCGGCGGCGGCGGCGCGATCTCGCAGCAGGTGACCTTGGCCTGGCGGTAGCTGTCCGGGCCGCACGAGTCGAAGGTGGAGAGGTTGGTGAGGGTCAGCTTCTGCGCCGAGCAGGCGTTGGCACCAGCGCTCTTCCAGTCCGAGCTGGTCTTGCAGCTGGTGGGACCGCCGAGCGCGAAGCCCACGCAGACGGGCGGAGGCGGGGGCGGAGGCGCCGCGCTGCAGCACACGTACTTCGCCTGGCGGAAGCTGTTCGTCCCGCAGGAGTCGAAGGGATAGAGCTCGGTCGCCTGGAGCTTCTTGCTGGCACAGAAATCTGAGACGGCGGTTTTCCATGCCACGTCCGTCTTGCAGCTGGTGGGGCCGCCGAGGACGCCGCTCTCGCAAACCTGCGTGCCGCCGCCACCGCCGCCACAGCCGGGATCCACCGGAGGCTGGTTCGGATCCTGCGTGACGGGGTCGTTGACCGCGTTACCGGCGCTCCCCTTGCCGTCCTCCCCCAGGCTCCCCGTGGCCGAGCTCGTCCCTGTCTCGCTGCTGTCCTCGGCTCCCTGGCATCCCGCCCAGGCCAGGGCCCCGAGCAGAGCGGCGAGTGTGACTGCCTTGGTTGGCTTCATTGCGTTCGCTCCTTGCGTTGTGAGTCAATGCACGACGCTCCGAGGTGTCCCGGCGCCACGGAATGCTTCAATGCGCGGAGATCGTTGATGCGCCCAAGGCTTCTGCTCGCGCTCGTGGCGGTCGCCAGCGTCGCCCGGGGCGCGGCGCTGGGCCACGTGAGCTTGCGGTTCTCCGGCGAAGAGCTGGGCTGCCTGCGCGAAGCCGAATTGAGGGCGCAGCTGCAGGAGCGCGCGCTTCTTGCGGGAGCGGAGGTGCCTCGGTTCTCCCTGGAGGTCTCGCAGCGCGAGCAGTCGGTGCAGGTGCGGCTGTCGCGGCTGGACGGGACGCTGGTGGCACAGCGCGCGCTCCAGCGAAGTGAGGAGGGCTGCGCTCCGCTCGCGCGTGGCATCGGCCTGCTGGTGCAGGCGTGGCTGGACTGGCGACCCGCCGCGCTGCCACCGAGCGCGGAGCGCGAGCCCGAGGCGACAGCTCGGCTCGGCGGCGCCCCAGCCATTGCGCCGTCCGCCACGCCGCAAGCCGCACCTCCGGAGCGGGAGCGCGATCGCGCAGCTCGGCTGAACGGCGTGCCCTCCGCGAGCTCGGAGCGGGAGTCCAAACGCGCACCCAGGCTGATCGCCGTTCGTGCCGCCGCACCGTCCGCGGCGCTGCCGTCGCGCCTTCGCGCAGAGGCGCTGGCCAGCACGCGCGAGCGGCGTGATCTCCCCGCGGAGCTGGCGCGTGAGCCGGCCGCCGAGAGCGAGGCCGTGCGCGGGGCCGGGGCGCTGGTGGCTCGGGTGCCCGCGGGCGGAGACGACGACCCGCGCGCCCGGGGTGAGCGGAGCGGGGGGACGCTCCAGCAGGAAGGGCGTAGCGAGGCGCCCCTCGACTCCGCTCGGGGTGAACGGAGTGGGGAGGGGCGTAGCGAGGCGCCCCTCGACTCCGCTCGGGGTGAACGGCGTAGCGAGGCGCCCCTCGACTCCGCTCGGGGTGATCGGGGTGGGGTGGCGCTCCAGCAGGAAGGGCGTACCGAGGCGCCCCTCGACTCCGCTCGGGGCGAACGGATGGCGCCAGCTGGGCGCATGGCTGATCCGGCGCCGCCACTCGTGCGGCTAGAAGACGTCGCCCCCACCTCGCCGCCGGCGTCGACCGGCGGGCGGCTCTCCGTGGATCTCGGCGGCGGCGGCAGCTGGGCGCCGGACGGGCGAGTCGGCTACGCGTTCGCGCTGCGGGCAGACTACGCCCTCCACCCGCGCTTGGCCCTGGGGGCGGGAGCGCAGCTGGCGAGCCCTATCTCCGAGACGATCGGCCTCAAGGGCACGGCCTCCCTGCGCACGTATCGCTTCTCCGCCGCGGCGCGAGGGACGCCACTTAGGCTCGGGCAGGGCAGCCTGGAGCTCTCGCTGCGCGCGGGGGTGGACTGCATTTACGCGGAGACGCTCGGGCTGCTGAAGGACGCCCAGGTGATGCTGTACCGGCCGGTCTTCGGCGGATCGGTGGAGTGGCGGCAGGCGCTGCCCTGGGGCCTCTTCGCGACGTTGGGCCTCTCTGGGGCGGCGCGGACGCAGGCGATCGTCTTCGTTCCGCAGGGTTCCAAGGAGGTGGACGGCGTCACCTTGAGCCCGTTCGGCCTGGCGCTGGGGGCGAGTGTGGGCTGGAGCGCCCTTTGAAGCTTTTGGCCGGCTCCGGACACCTGCCTGGAATGGCTGCCATCGCCCGTGCCAGGCCCCAGCTCGGCTCGCCCACCGCGCGCGCGGTGGACGGCGCGGGCCTGCTCACGGCGGTGGAGCTGGAGGCGCTCTACGCCGAGCACGCGGCGGCGCTGCGGCAAGCCCTGGTGCGGCTCACGCTGGGGCAGGCGGACGCGGACGACCTGCTCCATGAGGTCTTCCTGGTGGCCCTGCGGCGCGCGAAGACGCTCCGGGCGGCCTCGCACCCCAAGGCGTGGCTGTACGGCGTGGCGGTCAAGCTGGCCACGGCGGCGCGCAGGCGGGCTCGGCTGCGGCAGTTCGTGGGCCTGGACGTGGAAGATCGTCGCCTGACGCTCGAGGCCTCGCAGCAGCGCGCCACGGAGGAGGGCCAGGCCAGGGTGCTGGTCCTCGCCACGCTGGAGAAGCTCACCGCGAAGCGCCGGGATGTCTTCGTCCTCTATGAGCTGGAGGGGTTGACCGGCGAGGAGATCGCCGCCGCGCTGGGGATCCCCGTCAAGACGGTCTGGACGCGCCTGTTCCACGCGCGGATCGACTTCCAGCGCCACCTGCGCGAGCGGTTGGCGGGAGAGCTGCGATGAGCGCCGCGCGTCCCACGCCGCCCACGGCACTGCCGCTCGCCGAGCCCGCGCGCTCGGTGATCGCCGCGCTCCCGCCGGAGCCGTTCGACTCGGTTCAGCAGCAGCGCGGCCTGCACCGCCTGCTCCAGGCGCGCCAGGAGGCGCTCCGCGGCGGGCGCCGGCCCTGGCGCTGGGCGCTGGCCGGCGGCGGGCTGGTGGCGGCCTGCCTGGCCGCGGTGCTGCTCCTCACGCGCGCTCCGGCCCCGGCTCTGGAACCCGGCGCGCTGCCGCTCGCGTCAGGAGAGCTGAAGGCAGCTCCCTCCGCGGAGGTGGAGGTGGATCGCGATCGCGTCCGGGTGGACTCGGGCGAGCTCTCCGGGAGCGTGTGGCGCAGCGAGGCCGCGGATCCGGTCCGCGTGGCCACCCCGCACCTGCGGCTGCGGGCCACGCGCGCGCGCTGGACGGTCCGCGTGAACGAAGGGCAGACCGAGCTGGTGGTGCTGGAGGGCAAGGTGGCGGTGGAGCAGGCGGGTGGCCTGCTCTTCGTGGAGGCGGGGCAGACCTTCCTGGCGCCGGCGCGCAAGGCGCAGGACTGCGAGGCGCAGCCAGACCCGGCGCGGCGCGCGCGCTGCCTGGAGCCGCTGGCGGCAGGCGAGGGGCTGGCCGCTGAGGGAGCGCTCTACTCGCTGGCGATCACCCGGCGAGACGCGCTCGGCTCGGCCGAGGGCGCGCTCCAGGCGCTCAGCGAGCACCGGCGCCGCTTCCCGGAAGGGAGCTTCGCGCCGGAGGTGACCGAGGCCGCGGTGAGCCTGCTGCTCGAGCGCGGTGACGGGCCGCAGGCGCTGCGTTGGCTCGAAGGAACGGGCGCGCGCACGGATCGGCTGAGCTTCCTGCAGGCGCAGGCGCTGGGGGCGACCGGCCGGCTGGAAGAGGCGGATGCGCTGCTGCTCTCGCTCGCGGAGCGCGGGGCGATCCCGGAGCTGCGCGAGGAGGCGCTCTTCCTCTCGGCGCGGCTGGCGGTGGAGCACGGCCCCGCCCCGCGGGCGCACGCGAGGCTCACCCGGTATCGCGCCCTGTACCCGGCTGGCTTGCACGCGCGGGAGGTGGAGCAGTGGCTCGCGCGCTGATCTTGCTGGCCGTGCTGCTTGCTGGCTGCGGCTCGGAGCTGGTCACCCTGGGCAGCGACCTGGTGAACGAGCCACCCCCACCTCCGCCCGTGCAGAAGTGCTTCGACGAGAAGCTCGGCGGGGGCTCGTCCTGCAAGGACATGGTCACCTGGAAGGCCGCCGCGGCCGACGCCTGCGCCAAGCAGGGGCTGACGATCGTCTCTCTCGAGCCGGTGAGCTCGTGCGGCGTCGAGGAATGGACCGTCGTCACCTACCGCTGCTGCGCGCCGTAGTCCCCACTCACTCCGGCTTGGCGAGCTCGTCCATCAGGTGGCTGGTGACGTAGCGCTCGCCGCTGTCCGGGAGCACCATCAGCACCACCTTGCCTTCCATCTCGGGACGGGCGGCCACCTTGAGGGCGGCGGCGAGCGCGGCGCCGCAGGAGATGCCGGCGCAGATCCCCTCTTCGCGGGCGAGCCTGCGGGCGCAGCTGAAGGCCTCCTCGTCGGTGACGGTCACCACCTCGTCGATCACCTTGCGGTTCAAGATCGCCGGCACGAACCCGGCGCCGATGCCCTGGATGAGGTGGTGCCCGGGCGCGCCACCCGAGAGCACCGGGCAGCGGGAGGGCTCCACGGCGATCACCTTCGCGGTGGGAGCGCGCTCCTTGAGCACCTCCCCCACGCCGGTGATCGTCCCGCCGGTCCCCACGCCGGCCACGAAGGCGCCCAGCCGATCCCCCACGTCCGCGAGGATCTCCAGCGCGGTGGTGCGCTTGTGGACTTCCGGGTTCGCCGGGTTCTTGAACTGGTCCAGCATCACCGCGTCCTTGAGCGTCCCGAGCAGCGCCTGGGCCCGCTGGACCGCGCCGCGCATCAGCTGCGCGCCGGGGGTGAGCTCCACCTTGGCGCCCAGGTGCCGCAGGAGGGAGATCCGCTCGCGGGACATGGTCTCCGGCATGGTGACCACCAGCGAGTAGCCCTTCGACGCCGCCACCCACGCCAGGGCGATGCCGGTGTTGCCGCTGGTGGCCTCGACGATGGTGGCGCCGGGCTTGAGCGCGCCGCGCCGCTCGGCGTCCTCCACCATCGCCAGGCCGATCCGGTCCTTCACGCTCCCGCCCGGGTTGCGCGCCTCGAGCTTGCCGGCGATCAGCCCGGGCAGCCCGGAGGACACGCGCCGCAGCTCGACGATGGGGGTCCCGCCGACGCTCTCGGGGAGGGTGCGGTAGATCATCTGGGCCCGATCTTAGAGGCACGCCGCAGCGATGTCAGCACCCGCCGAGCGCTCCTCGCGGGCGTCACAGGTGCAGCTCGCCCGAGGCCTCGGGTTGGTAGAGGACCGCAACGAGCCGCAGCCGCGCCGAACGTCCGCTCGGCAGCGGCCACGCGATGGTGTCGCCGACCTTGAGCCCCAGCATGGCCGCGCCCACCGGCACCAGGACGGAGATCTTCCCCGCCGAGACATCCGACTCCTCGGGGTAGACCACGGCGAGCGTCCGGCGCTGGCCGGTGTCGAGATCCTCCAGCAGCCCCTGGCTGCGCATGGTGATCACGTCCGGCGGGATCTCCGCCTGAGGGACCACCTCGGCCCGGTCCAGCTCGAGCTCCAGGAGCTCGCCGGTCTCGGACGAACCCCCATCCTGGTGGCGCTGCAGCAGCACGCGCAGGCGGTGCATGTCGGGTTGGGTGATGAGGATGCGAGGCAGCGCAGTCGTGGCCGCGATCATGGTGAAGCTCCGGGGGTGGGGGTGAGGGTGTTGCGTTGGGCGCTGCCGATGCGTTGCCGTCAGGCCAACGTCATCGGAGCGCGGAGCCGAGCCCGGCCGCGCTCGGAGATTCCGTCCGGCTGTGGGGGCGCTCGACGTTCACGCCACGGATGATAATCGGCGGCGCCGGACCGCACCACCCCAAGTGTGCTCGCTCGCCGGCTTTGCTCAGATGGCGTAGTCCTCGACGAAGATCTTCGCCGTCCCCACGTCCAGGACGACCTGATCTCCCGGCCCCACACGCAGGGCGTCGATCTCCGCCTTGGGCAGCTGGACCACGAACGACTCGCCCGAGGGGAGCCGAAGCTCCGCCCGGAAGTACCCGCCGATGCGGGTCAGCTCCACGATCTGCGCCAGGACGCGCTCTTGAGCGGGCACTCCCGGCGCGTCCGCGCGGCGCAGCCGCACGTCGTGCGGCCGGACGAAGGCCTGGATCTCCGCGCCCTCCGGCGCTCCTGCGGGCGCCCGCAGCGTCAGCGCGCCCACGTCCAGCTGCCCGGAGGCCACGCGGCCGCGCAGCACGTTGGCCGAGCCGAAGAAGGAGGCCACGAACGGGGTGGCGGGGTGATCGTAGACCTCGTGCGCGCTGCCCACCTGCTCCACGCGGCCGCGGTTCATCACCACCACCTGCTCGGCCAGCTCCAGCGCCTCGTCTTGATCGTGGGTGACCAGCAGCGTGGTGACGTGCGTCTGCTGGTGCAGCGTGCGCAGCCAGTGGCGCAGCTCGGCGCGGACCTGGGTGTCGAGCGCGCCGAAGGGCTCGTCCAGGAGCAGCACCGCGGGCTTGGTGGCGAGCGCTCGGGCCAGCGCCACGCGCTGCCGCTGCCCGCCGGAGAGCTGCCCGGGGAGCCGGTCGGAGTAGCCCTCGAGCTGGATCAACGCCAAGAGCTCGTCGATCCGGGCCTCGCGCTCCTTGCGCGGCGTCTTCTGGAGCTCGAGCCCAAAGCCGATGTTCCGCCGCACGCTCAGGTGATCGAACAGCGCGTAGCCTTGAAACACGAAGCCCACGCCGCGCCGCTGGACGGGGATCGCGGTGACGTCCCGCCCGGCGATCTCCACCTTGCCACCGTCCGGGGTCTCCAGCCCGGCGATCATCCGCAGCACGGTGGTCTTCCCGGAGCCGGAGGGGCCGAGCAGCGCGGTGATGCTGCCCTCGCGCGCGTGGAAGCCCACCGCCTCGGCGGCGGCCTCTCCGGCGCGGGTGAAGCGCTTGCTCAGCGCGTTGACGACGACGCTCATCCGGCACCTCGCTGCTTGGCCTCCATCAGCTTCTTCAGGGCCAGCGTCACCAGCGCGAGCAGGGTGAGCAGCGAGGCCACGGCGAAGGCGCCGACGAAGTTGTACTCGTTGTAGAGGATCTCGATCTGCAGGGGCATGGTGTTGGTGAGGTTGCGCACGTGGCCGGAGACCACGGACACCGCGCCGAACTCGCCCATCGCCCGGGCGTTGCACAGGATCACGCCGTAGAGCACGCCCCACTTGATCTTCGGCAGGGTGACCCGCCAGAAGACCTGCCAGCCGTTGGCGCCGAGCGTGAGCGCCGCCTCCTCCTCGGAGCTGCGCTGGGCCTCCATCACCGGCAGGACCTCCCGCGCCACGAAGGGGAAGGTCACGAAGGTGGTGGCGATCACCACGCCGGGCACCGCGAAGATGATCTTCACGTCATGCTCGGAGAGGTAGGGGCCCAGCAGCCCCTGCGCGCCGAAGAGCAGCACGAAGATCAACCCGGAGATCACCGGCGAGACGCTGAAGGGGAGATCGATCAGCGAGATCAACAGGCTCTTCCCGGCGAAGTCGTACTTGCCGATCGCCCAGGCCGCGGCGATCCCGAAGACGACGTTGCAGGGCACGGAGATGGAGGCGGTGAGCAGCGTGAGCTTGATCGCCGAGAACGTCTCCGGGTGGAGGATGGCCTCCAGGTATGCGCCGAGCCCCTTGCGCGAGGCCTCCACCACCACCGAGGCGATCGGCACCAGGACGAAGAAGCCGAGGAACGCGGCGGCGATGGAGATGAGCCCCCACTTCACCCAGGCCGGCTCGCGGACGGCGGGGCGGCCATGCGCGGAGGTCAGCCCGCCGCTCATCGCCGCTCCTTGCGCTTCATCCAGCGCTGGAGCCCGTTGAGCGCCAGGAGGATCGCGAACGAGGCGCCCAGCATCACCACGGCGATCGCGGTGGCGGCGGGGTAGTTGAACTCCTCCAGCTTCTTGACGATCACCAGCGGGACGATCTCGGTCTTCCCGGGCATGTTGCCAGAGATGAAGACCACCGAGCCGTACTCGCCGAGCGCCCGCGCGAAGGAGAGCGCGAAGCCGGTGAGGGCGGCCGGGAGCAGGGCAGGGGCCACCACCCGCAGCACGGTCTGGAGCCGGTTCGCGCCCAGCGTGGCGGCGGCCTCCTCCAGCTGTGGGTCGAGCGCGAGCAGCACCGGCTCCACCGTGCGGACCACGAACGGCAGGCTCACGAAGATCAGCGCCAGGACGATCCCCGTCTTCGTGTACGCCACGGAGATCCCCAGCGGCGCCAGCAGCTGGCCGATCCAGCCGTTCTCCGCGTAGACCGCGGTCAGGGCGATCCCCGCCACCGCGGTGGGCAGCGCGAAGGGGAGATCCACCAGCGCGTCCAGGAGCCCGCGCCCGAAGAACCGGTAGCGCGCCAGCACCCAGGCCACGATCAGCCCGAACGGCACGTTGACCGCCGCGGCGATCAGCGAGGCGGACAGGCTCAGCTTGTAGGCGGCGACGGCGTGGTTCCCGGTCACCGCCTTCCAGAAGGCGGGCCAGGTGAGGTCGCTCGCCTTGAGGACGAGGGCGCCCAGCGGAATCAGCACCAGGACGCCCAGGTAGAAGAGGGTGAACCCCAGTGCGAGCCAGTAGCCGGGGAGCATCCCGGCGCGGCGGCGCAGGGGGATCCAGTACCGCCAGTCGAAGCGCGGCGCGCGCGAGGGCGGCGGGGGCGCGGCGGCGAGCGGCGGCGCCGGGGCCACCTGCTGGGCCTCGGGCTCGCTCCTCACCGCCTCTGCTCCCGCGCGCCGCGCCATCGCCGGACGACCTACTTCCCGCCGCCGTAGAGCTGGTCGAAGACGCCGTCCTCGTCGAAGTGGGTGGCCTGCGCCTTGCGCCACCCGCCGAAGAGCTCATCCACCGTGAAGGTGCTCACCTTGGCGAAGGTGGAGGCGTACTTGGCCAGCACCGCCTCCGAGCGCGGGCGGTAGTAGTGCTTGGCCGCCAGCTCCTGGCCCTCTGGCGAGTAGAGGAACTCCAGGTACGCCTTCGCCACCTCTTGGGTGCCGTGCTTGGCGGCGTACTTCTCCACCACCGCCACCGGCGGCTCCGCGAGGATGCTCACCGATGGGGTGATGATCTCGAACTTGTCCTTGCCGAGCTCCTTGGTGAGCAGGAAGGCCTCGTTCTCCCAGGCGATCAGCACGTGGCCGATCCCCCGCTGGGCAAACGTCGTGGTGGAGCCGCGGGCGCCGCTGTCGAGCACCGGCACGTTCGCATAGAGCTTGGAGACGAAGTCCTTGGCCTTCGCCTCGTCGTTGTTGTTTGCCTTGAGCGCCCAGCCCCACGCCGCCAGGTAGTTCCAGCGCGCCCCGCCCGAGGTCTTCGGGTTGGGGGTGATCACGCTGATCCCCGGCTTCGCCAGGTCCGCCCAGTCCTTGATCTGCTTCGGGTTCCCCTTGCGGACCACGAAGACGATGGTGGACGTGTACGGCGTGCTCTTGTTGGGCAGCTTGGCCTGCCAGTCCTTGGGCAGGACCTTCGCCTTGTCGGCGATCACGTCGATGTCGTAGGCGAGCGCGAGCGTGACCACGTCCGCCTCGAGCCCGTCGATCACCGAGCGCGCCTGCTTGCCCGAGCCACCGTGGGACTGGTTGATGGTGACGCTCTTGCCGCTCTTCGCCTGCCACGCCTTGGCGAAGGCGGCGTTCACGTCCGCGTAGAGCTCGCGCGTGGGATCGTACGAGACGTTGAGCAGGGTCTGCTGGGCCCAGCCCACCGAGGCGGTGAGCAGCGCGGCGGCGACGGTGATCCACTGGAAGGTCTTCATGGAGTCGTTCCTCGAAGAGTCGGTCATGGTCAGAAGTTGACCTGGAAGCGGGCGAGCACGTCGTTCTCGGATTCGCGGTTGGCGCCGTCCGCGGCGCCGCCCGTGAAGTCCGTGCGCTCGTAGTCGAGCGCGACGCGGAGGTTGGAGCTCAGGTACCAGTTGGCGGCCACGCCGTAGCTGCGCGCCCCGCTCGCCGCGCGGGCCGGATCCGCGAACGTGGGGAAGGTGGCCTCGTCCAGCGCCAGCGCGTGGTAGCGCGCCGCCAGCTCCACCGCGCCCGCCTGGCCCTCCTTGAAGCTGAAGGCCTTCTTGACCTGCGCGCCGTCATACGCGGCCTTGCCGCCGAAGAGCACGTAGCTCAGCTGCACCGTGTATCCCGCGTGCGCGAGCCGGGAGATCTCGGCGCCCCGCTGCACGTCCTGCGCGGAGCGGACATACTCGGCGAGCAGTCCCACCGGCCCCCAGGACGCCCACAGCTGGGGCGCCAGCCGGAGCCGGCCGCCGTTGGCGACCGCGTCGCTCGCGTAGGAGAACCAGGTCAGCTGTCCGCTGCTGCGCAGCGAGGGGAGGTTGGTGGCGGTGGCGGTGCCGTTCTGGCGGCCGTAGCTGAAGGCGAAGCCGAGCGAGACGACCGGCAGGTCCTCGTCCCCGAGCAGTGCCAGCGGCCGCAGGGTGAGCCGCGCCACCGTGTCCTTGGCGTCGTTGGTGTCCGCGTCGCCGTTGCCGCCGTCCACCACGCCGTTGAAGACGCCGAGCTCCAGCGTGGCGAAGCCCTTGAGCACGTCCAGAGTGGCCAGCAGGCCGAGATCCCGGTTGGGCACCAGCGAGGTGGGCAGCGCGCGCTCGATGAAGGTGATGGAGGAGGCGGACTGGAGCCGCTCGAGGCCGATCGGCGGCTTGAACTTGCCCAGTCGCAGCTTGAACCCCGGGCACACGCGCACGTCCGCCCAGGCGTCGAACAGCACCGTGGTGCCCTGGCCGAAGTCCGGCATCAGCCGCACGTCCACGAGATCCAGGAAGGTGGCCTCGAGGTAGGGGCGGACGCGGCGCAGGAGCAGGGTGTCCGTCCCTTTGACCTGGTCATCGCCCGGGTAGGCGCGCACGTCCGCCTGCAGCAGCCCGCGGAGCCGGATCTTGAACGCGCCGTCCGCGGACTTGAAGGAGAAGCCCTTTTCTCCGACGGAGAACTGCGGCGCCTCCTTGGACTTCTCGGCGGCCTTCTCCTTGTCGAGCTCGAGCTTGCGCTCGAGGACCCGCTGGCGCTGGTCCAGCTCTTCCAATCGATCATCAGCAGGTGAGGTGGCGGGAGCGCCGGCGTCGGCGGTGCTCTCCGCCGGCTGCGCGGAGGCGGTGAGCGCGGCGAAGAGCAGCGCTGCGAAGGTGAAGCGGGAGGCGTGAGACACGAAGGGACTCCAAGTCAGCCACTGCCTCCGGGAGCTCCGGTCGGCGCAGCGCACGTTCTGGATCTCGCCTTCCGTTTTCGGATCGGCGTCGTTGCCAACGTCCTTCATCTGCGCCCACCGGCGGTGGGCGCGCGGAGGCGGACGCGCTCGGTGCGCTCCACCTGCACCACCACCCCGTCCTGGACGACGATCGTCACCTCGCCAAAGCGCAGGCCGCGCAGCGCATCCTGGATCCGCGCGATCACCTGGGCCTCGTCGGTAGATGGCTCTTGCTGCGCGGCGTGGGCGGTCATGGAGGGGATCTCAGATGTGGTACATGGTGTCGCGCCCCTGACCGGCCCGCTCCACGCGGGTCAGCAGGTCGGCGATGGTGGTGCCGTCCAGCACCTTGGCGATCGAGTCGCGGACCTCGCGCATCACCAGGCGGGTGCCGCAGGTCTCGAAGTCCTCGCAGTCTTCGCAGCGGCGGAACGCGGTCTCGCTCACGCACGGCAGCGGCGCGAGCGGTCCGTCGAAGATCCGCACCACCTGGCCCAGGGTGATCTCGCTGGCCGGCTTGCCCAACTGGTAGCCGCCGCCCTTTCCCCGCTTGCTGACCAAGAGCCCGTGGTTCTTGAGCTGCAGCAGGATCAGCTCGAGGAACTTCTTGGGCAGCTCCCGCTCGTCCGCGAGCCGGGAGATCAGCACCGGCCCCCGGCCTGCCTCCTTGGCCAGCATCTGCAGCGCGCGCAGGGCGTACTTGGCTTTTTGGGAGAGCGTTTTCATTTCTCTACTAGCCCGATAGACTAAGTACGGTATTCGTGCGCGGCGTGTCAAGCCAGGTAGGTGGACGTGGGCGTAGCCGAGCGGGACCACCGTGCACACCCTCACGCGCCAGGCGGGACGAGATGGCGGCGAGGCGGCAGCGGCGCGGGCGGGGGTGGGGAAGGCGGGGGCGCTGCGCTCCAGTTGCCCGGGTCCGCCGTGACAATGGGAAAGTGGATCACGTAGTATCCGCGCGCCCAAAAGGCCGGCTGGAGGCCCTCGAAGTCCCCGGAACCCCGCAGGGTCTCCTGGTGTCAGACCGGAACAAACGAAGGAGCGTGTCGCAATGAAGCGCCTGTTCTTCGCTGTGGGAGTGGCCGCGCTGTTCGCGGCCCCCGCGATGGCTCAGACCAAGGTCGTCCAGGAGGCCGACAAGACGGTCTTCCGGAAGAAGACGGTCATCGACTTCACGGACGTGACGGTCGAAGGCGAGCTCACCAAGCCGGAAGGCTCGTACGTCCTCAACCGCAAGCGCACCCGCTTCAACAGCCTGATCAAGGTCCGGGCGGACTTCGTGCCGGAGCTCCAGAAGTCGGTCGACAACCTCTAAGTCCGGCGCGCGATAACGAGTTTTTCAAGGCAGCACTTTAGGGGACGGATACGCCATGGCTTCAAAGAAGAACGCGCTCACTCTGCGGATCACCGGACCGGACGGGTCGGTGACCGAATCCAGCTCCGATCTCGAGAGCGTGATCCTCGGCTCGGGTGCGGGCGCAGCGATCAAGCTGTCCGATCCCAAGGTCTCCAACCTCCACGTGATGCTGAAGGTGGAGAAGAGCGGCGTGGTCACCGCGATCGACCTCGGCAGCGAGGGCGGGACGCGCGTGGGCAACACGGTGATCAAGGACCCGACCGTGCTGGCCTCCGGGGACGTGATCCAGGTCGGCACCTCCCAGGTGAAGGTGCTGTTCGGGGACGAGAAGGCGCCCGAGCCCGTGGCCGCAGTCGCCGCGCCCGCCGCCCCGG
Organism: Myxococcaceae bacterium; assembly: GCA_044229415.1. Classification (GTDB taxonomy): domain Bacteria; phylum Myxococcota; class Myxococcia; order Myxococcales; family Myxococcaceae; genus JBGATB01. Next base: position 107,999 of record JBGATB010000002.1, read on the forward strand.
TCGTGATCGAGGCCCCCAAGGCCGCGCACAAGGCGAAGGCCCCGGTGAAGGGGCTCGCCGGCACCGGCCGCAACGCCGCCACCCTCTTCAATGACCCGCTCCCGCCCGAGGCCACCCCCTCCGAGGACAACAAGGTCCTCCAGGTGGCGCTGCTCTGGGGCGACACGCTGATCAACGTCCAGCACTTCGGGGACGGCGTCCCGGTCACCATCGGCGAGGCGCGCCACAACACCTTCCACGTCTTCTCGGCCTCGCTGGGGGACAGCTTCACCCTGGCGACCTCCAACGGCTCCAACCTCCTGGTCAACGTCCCCTCCACCGGCGGCGTGGTGGTCTCCACCGGCGGGGACAGCCACAAGTCCAAGGAGCAGCTGCGCAGCGAGGGCAAGCTGCGCGCGTCTGACGGCGCGAACCGCGCGGACGCGATCGAACTCGGCCTCCACGACCGCGTCCAGGTCTCCCTGGACAACGTGGCCTTCATCATCCGCTACGTGCGGCCGTCCGCCGCCGTCGCGGTGAGCCGGATGGAGGAGGCGGACTTCACCTTCTTCAAGATCGCCAGCATCTGCATCATGGCGTTCATCGCGCTGGTGGCGGCCATGCTGCTCACCCCGCGCGATCTCTCGCTGACCTCGGACGACATCTTCCAGAACCCGTCCAAGTACGTGAAGCTGCTCGTCAAGCCGGAGAAGAAGATCGAGATCCAGAAGTTCAAGGATCTCTCCGGCGTGGCCGAAGGCGCGAAGGCGAAGGACAAGGAAGGCAAGTTCGGCAAGCAGGAGGCCAAGAAGGAGGAGGCGGATCCCTCCAAGAAGGGCAGCCCGATCGTCGACGCCAACAAGCGCGAGGAGGACCGCAAGAAGGTGATGGCGGCCGGCCTGCTCGGCGCGCTCGGCGGTGCGGCGGGTGGCGCCTCCAACGTCTTCGGTCCGGGCGGCTTGGGCACCGGCATCAACAACGCGCTCGGCGGCCTCAAGGGCGGCGCGGGCATGGGTGACGCGCACGGCGTGGGCGGCCTCGGCTCCCGCGGCACCGGCCCCGGTGGCGGCGGCACGGGCCTGGGCCTGGGCGGCCTCGGCACCAAGGGCACTGGCCGCGGCGCGGGCGGGTACGGCTCGATCGACCTCGGCGGCCGCGGCAAGGAGATGACCCGCGTGGTCCCGGGCAAGACCACCGTCGTCGGCGGTCTGTCCAAGGACGTGATCGCGAAGGTGATCAAGCGCCACCAGAACGAGATCAAGTACTGCTACGAGCAGGAGCTGGCGAAGCAGCCTGACCTCTCCGGCAAGGTCGCCGTGCTCTTCACGATCGACCCCACGGGCGGCGTGAACGAGGCCAACGTCACCGAGTCCTCGCTCAACAACAACAACGCCGAGAGCTGCATGATCGCCCGCATCCGCCGGTGGAAGTTCCCCGAGCCGCAGGGCGGCGGCGTGGTCACCGTGAACTTCCCGTGGATCTTCAACGCCGCGGGCACCGGTGAGGCCGAAGGCGAGTAACGCCGGTAGGGCCTGAAGCAGCGCCTGGCGGCGCGGTGCGCTCCTTCGAGCCCCGCGCCGCTTCGTTTTGCGGGGGCTCTCAAGGGCTTGCCGCTCCACGCTCAGCCCGAGCGAAGTCGAGGGCCCCCGCTCGTAGGGACTCTCGCCCGTGGGCCCTCGACTTCGCTCGGGCTGAGCGGAGGCCTCTCGGTTTCTGCCTCTAGCGCGCCGCCAGCTCCGCGGCGATGAACGCGTCGAACGCCTTGCGCTCGGCCTCGCTCAGGCTCTTGGAGAGCCGCCGCTTCGCCTCCACAAGCCGCCGCTCCGAGAGCTCGGCGGACCAGTTCGCCGCGGTGAGATCGAACACCGCCAGCGCGGCCGGCACGGCCTGGGGCGAGCCCTTCACGTGGCAGCTGCCGCAGTGGCGAAGGACGATCTGCCGCCCCTGCTCCCGGGGCGCCGCCGGCTCGCCCGCGCGAGCGCCAGCGCTCAACAGGCAGGCGAAGGCGAAGAGGGAAGCACGCACGGCCAGGAGCAAGGCACGCCTCGCGCGCGCAGGGCAAGGCGCGTGCAGCCAGCGGGCGCTCAGCGCTTGTCCGGGTCCTTCGGCGGCTTGCGGCGCAGCGCGGCGAGCGCCGCGCGGATGCCGCTGAAGCGGTCCAGCCAGCTGCTGCGCGTCTGCGGCGGGCCGGAGATCACGTGGTGCACCTCGCGCCCCGGCCGCGGCGACTGCGGCGGGCCGGAGATCACGTGGTGGATCTCCGGCGTGGGGCTGGGGCCGGGCGTGTCCGGCTGCGTCTCCGGAGGGGGTTCGCCCGGCAGCGTTGGCTTCTCCGCGGAGGGCGTGGACGGCGCGGAGGGCTTCTGGGCCATGGCGAGCACCCGCGTGGCCAGCAGGTGCTGCAGGTTCTGGGTGAAGAGATCGTTCCCGTTCTCGACGTGGCCGTGGCGCAGCAGCTGCTCGCCCAGCGCCATGCCGGTCACCGCGGCGGCGCGCTCGCTCAGCCCCAGCGCGCCGCGGGCGGCCTCCACGGACGCGGCGCTGGCGGAGGGGCGCAGCGCGGCCCGCGCGCCCACGGCCCCGAGCGCCCGGAAGAGCTTCACGCTGCGGGCGAAGTCCGCCGGGGTCCATCCGGGACGCTCGCCCCTGCCGCGGGCCTGGACCCGCATCCGGCTGGGGGGCGGCTCCTGGGCGCCTGCTTGGCGCAGCGCCATCGCGCCGCCAACGGTGGCGTCCCGCCAGAGCGCCGCGGCGTTGGAGAGCGTGGCCGCCCAGCGCTCGGGGAGCTCCACCAGCCGCTCGACCCTGCCGCGCAGCGCCTGCACCAGGCCTCCGGGCGCGCGGCCGCGCAGCTCCGCCAGCGCGCGCCGCGCGGCCTCCACCTCGCCGCGCAGTGGCGCCAGCGTGGGGCTAGCCAGGAGCGCCTCCAGCCGCCGCGCCTCCTCGTCCACCGCCTCCGGCGTGGCCTCCTCGAGCAGGGCGCGGACGCCCGCGGGCAGGGTGCGATCCTCCCGGAGCCGGGCGAGCGCGCGCAGGGAGGCCGCGTCCGCCGGGGCCTCTGCCTCGCCGAAGACGCCGCGTGCCCACGCCGCGTGGAGCCGGCCGGTGAGGCTGCGGCCGCCGTCCGGCAGCTCGTGCAGCGTGCCGCGGGCGTCCACGCGCACCTCGCCGAGCGCGCAGAGCGCCGCGGCATAGGCCTCGGTGGCGGAGGCGAGCCGGTCCTCGCCGCAGTCGAGCTGGACGTGGCGGACCCGCAGCGACACCTGCTGCTCGGGGGGCATCCGCTGCCCGGTGTCCTGGAGGAGCAGCTCGGCCAGCCGGTAGTCCACGTGCAGGGCGGTGGGGCTCAGCGGCAGCCCCTTGGCCACCGCCACCATCGCCCGCTCCACCGCGCGCAGCTTCTGGTGCAGCTCGACGAGCCGGCGCCGCTGCGGACGCTCCGGGACGGCCCCTCCGGTGAGCTCCTTGCCCAGCACGGCGATCGCCGCGGTCAGCTCGCCGCGCCGCTGACTCAGCGCGGCCAGCAGATCCACGTCACGGGCTGCTTCCGGATTCTTGGAGAGTGCGGCAGCGAAGGCGGGGGCGAGGTCGTCTGGCTGCGCCGTCTTGGCGCCTTCTTGCGTCTCTGCTGCTGAGAAACCGCGACCAGCCTGGCGAATGCCCTCGGGCATTGAGCCCTCCTGCCCCGACCGGTGGTTATCGGGGTGGGGAAGGCCCCCGTTGCTACGCCGCGCGCGCCTGTTTCGCCAGCTGAACGTAGCGCTGTCGCCGCTCTCCCTTGCGCCAGATGTCCAGCCGGACGTCCCAGTCAGGTGCCAGCGCCGCCAGCCGCTGGAGGTCGTCAATGTTCCAGACCGGCTGGCCGTTGAGCGCGAGGATCACGTCCTCCTCGCTCAGCCCCGCCTCGCGCGCCGGCGAGCGGTCTCCCACCTGGAGGATCCGCACCCCCTGCGGCTGGCCGGTGGCGGCGGCGAGCGCCTCGGTGAAGGTCTCGCTGCGGGCGGCGATGCCCAGATAGCGGCGCCGGATCTCCCCGTGCTGGAGCAGCAGTGTGGCGACCCAGCTCGCGGTCCACGCCGGCACTGCGAAGCCGATCCCCTGGGCGAAGGGGAGGATCGCGGTGTTGATCCCCACCACCTGCCCGCGCGTGTTCACCAGCGGCCCGCCGGAGTTGCCCGGGTTGATCGCCGCGTCCGTCTGCACCAGCCCATCCAGCACCACGCCGTTGCCGGGCAGCCGGCGCTCCAGCGCGCTCACCACGCCCAGGCTGAGCGAGCGCTCGAACCAGAACGGATCTCCCAGCGCTACCACCAGCTGGCCGGGCCGCACCTGCTCGCGCGAGGCGAGCGGCAGCGCGTTGACCCCGCGGCGGGACGCGCGCAGCACCGCCAGGTCCGTGGCGGCGTCCATGCCCACCACGTCCACCTTGTCCCGCTCCCCGTCGAAGTAGCGGACCTTCAGCTCCCGCTTGCCCTCCACCACGTGGCGGTTGGTGAGCAGGTAGCCGTCCTGCGCCAGCACCATGCCGCTGCCCTGGCTGCGCTGGCTCTCCACGCCGATCACCGAGGGCGCCAGCCGCGCCACCAGCGATTCGAGCTCGTCCGAGAACTGGGTGAGGTGTCCCATGGTCTCTCTCTAACGGGGGTTCACGGCCGCTGGCCGATCACCACGTCCACGTCCCGCACGGCCCCGGAGCGGAGGACCTTCGCCGGCACGCTCTTGCCGATCCGCTCCTCGGTGAGCACCGCCCACAGCTCGCCCAGATCCGTGACCGCTTCGTCCCCCAGCCGCAGCAGGGTGTCTCCCAGCGTCAGGCCCGCCTTGTCCGCCGGCCCGCCCGGCTCAATGGAGAGGAGGATCAGCCCGCCCTCCGCCTGCGCCGCGCCCTGCAGCGGCGGCGGTAGGCGCACCGGGTGCGCGCCCACGCCCAGGTAGCCGCGCCGCATCCGGCCGTGCGCACCGAGCTCATCCACGACCTTCTTCACCGTGGCCAGCGGCACGGTGAGCGCCGCCCCGCGCATCAGCCCGGAGGTGTTGATCCCCAGCACCTTGCCCTGGGCGTCCACCAGCGGGCCGCCGGAGAAGCCGGGCGGGAGGTCCACGTCGGTTTCGAGGTAGCGCTCGATCTGCGTGCCGCCCGGGGTGCGCCAGCTCTGCCCGAGCGCGCTCACCACGCCGAGCGTGCTGCGCACCGTGCGGCCGGGCCGGCCGAGCGCCAGCACCAGGTGTCCGACCTTCAGCTCCGCGCCTTCCGAGAAGGCCGCCGCCGTCCCCGTCCGCCCTTCGAGCTTGAGGACCGCCAGGTCGGTGGAGGGATCCCGGCCGAGCAGCGAGGCGGTGCCCTGGCTGCCGTCCGCGAAGCCAATGGCCACGCCCTCCTCGCGCTCCACCGCATGGTGCGCGGTCACCACCAGCTCCGGGGTGAAGAGGACGCCGGTGGAGGGGCGGCGCCGGCGCGCCTCCACCCGGACGATGCTGGCGCCGTTGGCCTCCACGGCGGTGGCGAGCGCGTTGGACAGCTCCGACAAGGGGTTCGACATGGTGGGCTCCGGGTGGAAGAGGTGAAGTTGGAGAGATGAGTAGCGCCGCCTCGCGGGCCGCCGCATCGCCGCGAAGGCCAGGAGCGGACCTGCCCGAATGGGGAGGTGCCCCCTGCCTAGAGGGTGACCATCCCCAGGCGCGCCGCGCGGACCACCGCCTCGATCCGCCGCTGGACGCCGAGCTTGGCCAGGATCGCGTTCACGTGGAACTTGGCGGTGTGCTCGCTGATCGAAAGGCGCGCGGCCAGGTCCTTGTTGGAGAGCCCCTGCGCGAGCAGCGCCAGCACCTCCTGCTCGCGGGGGGTGAGCTCCTCCCGCGGGCCGTCCGGCAGCGGCGGCTCGGCGGGCCGGAGCAGGGCAGGGGCGAGCGCGCGGTCGAAGGTGGAGAGCCCCTCGTCCACCGCGCGCAGGGCGGCGGCCAGCGTGCTGGGGCGCGCGTCCCGGAAGAGGACCGAGGCCGCGCCCGCCGCCACCGCCTCCAGCGCCGCCTCCTCGTGGGCGACCAGGGCGAGCGTGGGCACGCCGCGGGCGGCCAGCTCGCGCAGCGCCTCGAAGCCCTCCCGCCCAGACAGGCCCAGATCCAGCAGCACCACGTCCGGCCTGTCCGGCCCGGGCGCGTCCAGGGCCCCCAGTTCCACCTCCTGGACCGTCAGCGGCTCCCCGCCCGCCGCCAGCCGGGAGGCAAGCGCGCTCCGCGCCAGGGGGTCCTCGCCTGCGACCGCGACCGCCAGGGAGTGCCGGGCTGCGTCGTTGGGGGGCTGCGCCACGTGCCGTTCCTTCCCGGCTCATATAGCGATGGCCAAAGGCGGCCGCAGCGCGGACGCTGGCGGGGTTTTGGTTGCTGCCCGGGGTACGGATTTGTAAGGTCCCGGCCCCTGCTCGGCCGTCACGCGTTGGAGGCGTAAGTGAAGAAGCTCTCGGTCGTCCTGTTCGCCCTGTCCCTCTCGTCGGCGGCGCTCGCCGTGACGCCCTCGGAAGGGGTCTCGCTCAAGGTGCGGCGCGGCTTCTTCACGGAGACGGACGTCGGCGTGTTCTTCACCGTCGGCGGGGACAACGGCTACTCGAACCTCCAGTCGTACCTGCAGCTGGGGATTGGCTACAACTTCGGCGTCAGCCGCGGCGGCCGGGACATCCTCCACCTCGGGGCGCACTTTGGCCTCGGCTCCAACGCGCAGAACTGCTGGGCGGGCCTGGACAACAAGGAGAACTGCCTGGGCGTCGCCAACTTCACCATGACGTTCGTCAACGCCTCGCTCGCGTACGTCTTCGAGCTGGCGGAGCGGCTCTACCTCGGGCCCCGGATCAACGGCGGCTACACGCTGCTCGAGCCCGCGCCGATCACCGGCGTGAACGGCGGCGTGAACGTGGCGGTGGGCCCCACGCTCGAGTACGCCACCCAGATGGATCACTTCAGCATCGGGCTGGACGCGCTGGCGGGGATGATCATCGGACCGAACATCCTGACCATCCAGATCTACCCCCGCGTGAAGTACACGTTCTGACGTTGCCCTCGCTCGCGGACGCGCTGGAGCCGCTCGCCGGCACTCGCGCCGCGGCGGAGGAGTGGGAAACGGGCATCCGCGCCGCGTGGCCTGGCGTGGAGCTGTCCCCCGAGCGCTTCGCGCAGCACCTGGCGCAGCGCGTGTCACACGGCGGGGCGGCCGGGATCGCCGTGGCGGATCTCTGAGCGGGGGGCGGATCAACCGGAAAGCTCACTGCGATCGCGCCAGCAGGACTCGGAAGGGGCGGGACATTCCAGGCTCCTCGTTGCAGGGGAGGACGCCCCCACCCGCAGTGCGTTGCAGGTAAGGTCCCGGGCATGGCGCCGAGCACGGACTGGAAGGAAGTCATCCCCCCGGGTGAAGACGAGGCGTTGCTCGAGCTGGCGGAGCAGGTGCGGGAGATCCAGCGCACCAGCGCTCAAGGCCGCCCCGCCAGCCGCGCGCTGCACGCCAAGCCGCAGGCGGGGGTGGAGGCGGAGTTCACGGTGCACGGCGGCCTGCCGGAGTACGCCCGCATCGGCCTCTTCGCCCAGCCGCGCACCTACCGCGCCTACGCCCGCTTCTCGAATGGGGCGCCGCGGCGCCAGCGCGATCAGCGAGGGGACGTGCGCGGCCTGGCGTTCAAGGTGCTCGGGGTGGAGGGGCGCAAGCTGATCCCGGGGATGGAGGCGGCCACCACCCAGGACTTCCTGCTCATCCAGAGCGCCTCCACGCCGTTCGTGGACGCCGCCCAGTTCGTCTGGTTCCTCCACGTGGCCGCCCAGCCGGCGTTGCTGCCGCTGCGGCTCTTCGGGAAGTTCGGGCCGCTTGGCGGGCTGCGCATGCTGCGGCGGCTGCTCGCGCACGCCCCCAAGCCGATCGCCTCGGTGGCGACCACGCGGTACTTCAGCGCGCTGCCCACGCGCTTCGGCCCGTACGCCGCCCGCTACAGCCTGCGCCCGCTGGCTTCGCCGAAGCCGGGTGCGGCCCCCGGCGACTCTCCCAACTACCTGGGTGAGGAGCTCGCGGCGCGGCTGGCGGAGGGGATGGTCTCCTACGACTTCCAGGCGCAGTTCTTCCAGGACGAGGCGCGCACGCCGATCGAGGACGCCTCGAAGGACTGGTCCGAGCAGGACGCGCCCTATCTCACGCTGGGCACGCTCACGCTCCCCCAGCAGCAGCTGAAGTCACCTCGAGGCCAGAAGATCTCCGCGTTCGTGGAGACCCTCTCCTTCGACCCCTGGCACGCGCTGGAGGAGCTGCGCCCGCTCGGCAACATGATGCGGGCGCGCAACCCCGCCTACCGCCTCTCCACGCAGGAGCGCGGCGCGGCGGGCGAGCCGGACGGGACCGAGCGCTTCGACTAGACCTCGGCCTCTTCCTGCTCGCGCTTGCGGTCGCGCTCCACCTTGTAGCGCTCGTTGGAGCTGAGCGCCTTCTTGCGCATCCGCACGGACTTGGGCGTGACCTCCACCAGCTCGTCCGGGGCGATCCACTCCAGCGCCTTCTCCAGCCCCATCTCGCGGGGCGGGGTGAGGATCACGTTCTCGTCCCGGCCAGCGGCGCGGATGTTGGTCAGCTTCTTCTCGCGGCAGGCGTTGACGTTGAGATCAGACGGGTGGGCGTGCTCGCCGATGATCATGCCTTCGTACACCTGGACGCCCGCGGTCACGAAGAGCGCCCCGCGCTCCTGGATGGAGAAGAGGGCGTAGGGGACGGTGTCCCCGGCGCGGTCGGAGATGATCGCGCCGTTGGTGCGCTTGGGGATGTAACCGAACCAGGGCTCGTAGCCGTCGAACTGGCTGCTCATGATCCCCTCACCGCGCGTGATGGTGAGGAACTCGTTGCGGAAGCCCACCAGGCCGCGGGCGGGGATCCGGAACTGCAGCCGGGTCCGGCCGGAGCCGAGCGAGGCCATGTCCATCATCCGGCCCTTGCGGGGCCCCAGGCGCTCCGTGACCACGCCCACCGAGGTCTCCGGCACGTCGCAGAAGAGCAGCTCCATCGGCTCGTGGATCGCCCCGTTGACCTCCTTGGTGATCGGCTCCGGGTTGGAGGCCGTGAGCTCGTAGCCCTCGCGGCGCATGGTCTCGATGATCACCGCCAGCTGGAGCTCGCCGCGGCCAACGACGCGGAAGGCGTCCGGCGTCTCGGTGTCCTCCACGCGGATGGACACGTTGCGGTAGGCCTCGCGGTAGAGCCGCTCGCGCAGGTTCCGGGAGGTGACGTACTTGCCTTCGCGGCCGGCGAGCGGGCCGTCGTTGACGCGGAAGATCATCATCATCGTGGGCTCATCCACGGTGATCCGCGGCAGCGCCTTGGGGCGCAGCGGGTTGGCGAGCGTGTCGCCAATGGAGATCTCCTCGATCCCCGCCACGCTGACGATCTCGCCCGGGCCGGCGTCCTGGATCTCGATCCGCTTGAGGCCGGAGAAGCCGTAGAGCTTGAGGATCTTCCCCTGTTCGACCTTGCCGCCCGCGCGCATCACCGCCACGGGCATGTTGGGCGCGAGCTTGCCGGCGTTGATCCGGCCGATCGCCAGCCGGCCCACGTAGTCGTCGTAGTCCAGGTTGGCGACCAGGAGCTGCAGGTCCGCCTCGGCCGTGGCCTCCGCCGGCGGGGGCGGGATGTGGTTGAGGATGGCCTCGAAGAGCGGCTGCAGCGTCTTGCCGGGCTCCTCGAGTGACAGCGACGCCTGACCCTGGCGGGCCACCGCGTAGAGGACCGGGAACTCCAGCTGCTCGTCGTTGGCGCCCAGGTCGATGTAGAGCGAATAGACGGCGTCCAGCACGTCCTTGGCGCGGGCGTCCTGCCGGTCGATCTTGTTGATCACCAGCACCGTCTTGAGCCCCATCCCCAGCGCCTTGCCGAGCACGAAGCGGGTCTGGGGCAGCGGCCCTTCCGCCGCGTCCACCAGCAGCAGCACGCCGTCCACCAGGCGCAGCCCGCGCTCCACCTCGCCGCCGAAGTCCGCGTGGCCCGGGGTGTCGATGATGTTGATGTGGTGGCCCTGGTAGGACACCGCGGTGTTCTTCGCGAGGATCGTGATCCCCTTCTCGCGCTCGAGATCATTCGAGTCCATCACCCGCTCGGTGAGGACCTCGTTGCTTCGGAACACGCCCGCCTGCCGGAGCATGAAGTCGACGAGGGTGGTCTTCCCGTGGTCGACGTGGGCGACGATGGCGACGTTGCGGATCTTTTCCCGGGGAATCATGTCTGGTTGTCTCTTTGAGAAGCCTCGTCACGCAGGGTCTCTGCTGTGCCAGGACCCACCTGGACGAGTCGGCTTCGGATTGGGGCGGGGCTTATATTCCGCCTTGATTTCACAGGCAAATGCCGCGGCTCAGAAGGTTGAGCCCACGCTCAGGTAGACGTCCCAGATGCCCCTGAACGAAAGCCCCCTGGCCAGGCCCAGGCGCAGCTCGGCGCCCAGGGCGTAGACGGCCGTGAGCTCGGTCTTCAGCTCCACCCCCACTGACGGGCGCAGGGGACCCAGCTGGAGGGCCTCCTGGCCCACCGTCCCCACGTCCGTGAAGACGCTCCCGCTGATCCGGCGGAAGAAGAGGGGGAGGGTGTCCACGCCGACGTTCAGGTCCGCGATGGGGAACCGGTACTCCAGCGTCCCCAGCGCAAAGGTGTTCCCGGCGAAGGCGCTGGGCGGGTAGCCGCGCAGGAAGCCGGAGCCGGCGCGCTGGTTGCGGAACAGCTGCAGGACGGGGTCGTTTAGAGAGATGCCGCCCAGGGAGTAGAGCGGGCGGTTGCCCACGTCCCCGATCGCCGCGCCCACGGCCACCCGCAGGGCCGCCACGTGGTGCTTCAGCCAGGGGAGCGCCAGGTACGTCTGGTAGCGCGCGTCCACCGCAGCGAACTCGAAGGTGCCGCCCAGCACCGCGGTGGACTTGCGCACGGAGAAGGCCAGCGAGTGTCCCTCCTCCGCGCTGATGGAGTACGCGTAGCGGCGGGCGTTGGACCAGTTCCAGGAGAGCGCGAGCGCGCCGATCGACCCGCGGCGCGGCAGCAAAGGCGCAGGCTGGTCCGGCTCCAGGTGCACGTCGTAGTGGGGGTCCAGGTAACGCCACTCGTAGGAGATCCCCACGGACATCGAGCTGTCGAGCGTGTCGTACGGGAAGCTGGCGTCCGCGGTGAACGCGTACTGCCGATCGTAGAAGCCGGTGCGGAAGCCGGGCGCCTGCGAGGTGTACGTGCTCACCGACGCCCCGAGCAGGGGATAGACCACGTGCGCCTGGTACTCGAGCGACGCCGCCGGCTCGTGCGAGGTGAGCCCGTAGGCGGCGGTCAGCGCCCAGGCGTGCCGCCCCACGATGTCCGAGCCGGAGGTCTCCAGCCCCACCGCCAACCCGCGCGGGTCGGAGACCAACAGCGGCACCCAGTACTGCGGCAGCAGCGAGGGGAGCGGGTTGTACGCAGCCACCGGGTAGGTGACCTTGGGATCGTCCCGGTACTGCGGCGGTGGCCGCGGCGGGCGATCCGGCAGCGGCGCGGCGAGCGGCGGCGGCTGGGCGCTCATGGTGGCGATGTCGTAGCCGCGCGCGGAGTAGTGGGTGAAGGCGAGCGTCTTGCCGTCCGGGCTCAAGTCCGGGTGGAAGGCGCCGGTCTCCACGTTGGAGAGCTGGCGCACCGCCCGCGAGGTGAGCTCGAGCGCGTAGAGGTTGAAGATCCCCGTCCGGTCAGACGAGAAGAGCAGCCGCTCCGGCCCCGCGTAGCGCGGCTGGAGGTTCATGAAGCGGTCCCCCAGCAGCGTCTCCACTTCGCGCGTGGCGAGGTTCAGCCGGCGCAGCTGGCGCGCCCCGTCCACCTGCTGGCTGAAGACGAGAGCGCCGCCATCGGGAGAAAAGCTCGGGGTGAAGACCCGGTTGTCCACGGAGGGCTCGTAGAGGCGGGTGAGCTTGCGGTCCTCCAGGGTCAGCAGCCCCAGCCAGGTCCCGCCGCCGCCCGAGCGCGCCACGAAGGCCACGCTCTTGCCGTCCGGCGAGTACGCGGGCTCGGTGGCGCGCAGCCCCCAGCTGAGCCGCTCGCGGGAGCGCGTCTGGAGGTCCACCTCGTAGAGATCGTCGAAGATCGAGTACTCCTCGAAGATCTCGCTCGAAGAGAAGATCAGCTTCTTGCCGTCCGGGGAGAGATCGAAGATCGCGTCCGCCCAGAGCTGGGCCTCCTTGCGGTTCTCGCTCCCGTCCGGGCGCATGGAGCGGATGGCGGGCCGCCGGTCCGGCCCCAGCTCCAGGTAGAAGAGCCGCTGCCCGTCCGCGCTGAAGTGGGGATGGTCCGTGCTCTGCCCGGCGGTGGTGAGGACGCTCACGGGCGTGAGCCCCGCCGCGCGCGCGGGCGCCAGGAAGCGCGCGTAGCCCTCCACCAGCGAGGCCTGCCACTCGCGGTAGAGGTGGATGAAGTCCTCGCCAATGGTGTCCAGCGCCGTGGCGTTGAGCGCGTAGGGGAGCAGCCTGGCGCCGTAGCCCCGGTTGAAGCGGGCCAGCGCGTCCTCGCCGTGGCGCTCGGCGATGAACCCCAGGAAGCGGCCGCCGTAGAGGTAGGCGAGGTTCCCGCGCGGCCAGCGGGTGGGGACGTGCGAGGTCTCCGCGAGATCGAACGGCTTGCCCTCCAGGAAGGTGGCGCGCAGCCACATGTCGAAGAGCGACGAGCGCAGCCGCCCGCCGGAGGAGAGGTTGGACTCCTCGTAGGTGGCCAGCCCCTCCGTGTACCAGCGGGGGAGGAGGTTGTTCATCATCAGCTGGTTGCCGAAGACCCGGTTGATCCACGCCGGCGGGCCGGTGGCGTTGTCCAGATGGAGGATGTGCGAGTACTCGTGGACCACCAGGCCCCAGGCCCAGTCGTCGTAGTCGTGGAGGACGGACATGTCCTCGGGCAGCTCGGCGTAGAAGGTCATCACCGGGCGCAGGTAGCTGCTGGCCGAGCCGTTGGAGGAGTCCACGTCGTCCGTGAGCAGGACATCCACCTTGCGCGAGGGCGTCCAGTGCAGCCGCGGGGTGAGGGCGGCGTGGGCGGCCTCGGCGGTCCGGCCGATCCGTTGGGCCAGCGCCTCCATGTGCGCGCCTTCGTGGAAGTGGACCCGGAAGTGCTCGGTCTCCAGGGTGAACCAGCGCGCGGTGGGGGCCACGGCGTGCGCCGCGCCCCCGAAGATCACCGCCAGCACCACCGCCAGCCGCCGCACCCCGCGCACCTTAGATCAGCCTCCGCCGGCCGCCCGCTCCAATCAGCGCTCCTCCTCCACCTGTGGCGGGAGCAGCCGCGGCAGCGACACGTGGAGGTCGCTGCGGATGAGGCGCAGCAGGCTGTCCAGCTCCGCGCTGTCCACGCGCAGCGCATCCTTCAGCTGCGTCCGCACTCCGGTGAGCAGGGCCGCCCGCGCGTCCGCCAGCCAGCCGGCACCGGTGGCGCGGTGGACGCGGTACACGGTGGCCAGCTCCTCCAGCGTGAGCTCCTCGAGCAGGGCGTAGCGCAGCAGGTTGCGCTGGCGGGGGGAGAGCGCGCCCAACGCCCGCTCCAGCGCCCGGTTGAAGTCCCGCTGGTGCATGCGGCGGATCTCCGCCAGCTCCGGGCTGGCGGTCAGCCGCTCCACTTCTCCGGCGAGCGGAGGGGGCGGCTGCGGCAGTTGGTCCAAGGCCGTCCGCACCGCCGTCACCCGGAACCAGTTCTTGAGCGCGCCCCGGCCCGAGTACTCGCGCAGCTTGGGACGATCTCCCACGAAGAGCCGCGCCCGGAGCGCCTGGGCCACCTCCTCCAGCTCCACCGCGCCCGAGCGCCCCATCCGTCCCAGCGCCGAGCGCAGCTCGGGGAAGTACGCCTGCTCGAAGGCCTCGATCGCCCCGGGCGCCCCGGCGAGGCAGGCGCAGGCCAGATAGAGATCCGCCGCGCTCAACGCGTCCGCTGGCTCTCCGCGCAGCCGCTCCGAAAGGAACGCCCGGAACTGGCCCGGCGGAAGCCGCAGCTGCGGCCAGGCCGCGCCCCCGCGTGCGACCGCCTCGTCCAGCGCGGCGTCGTCGTCTTCGCCTGCCATTCGCTCCAACATATGCGCCGCTGGCATGCTGGGGCGACGCATGTCGCCGTGTCCACCCGATGAGCTGCTCGCGCGCTTCCTCGAGGGGAGCGCCTCCGAGGGCGAGGCGCTCCTGCTCGAGGCGCACCTGGACGCCTGCGCCGGGTGCCGCAGGCTGGTCGGCGGCTTTGCGCGCTGCTTCGCGCCGCCAGCGCCCTCGCCGCCGGCGCGGCAGCTGCTGGAGGGGCTCGCCGCCGGCGCGCGGGTGGGGCGGTACGAGGTGCGGCGCCCGCTCGGCGCGGGCGGCCTGGGGGATGTCTACGCGGCGTTCGACCCAGCGCTCGGGCGCGAGGTGGCGCTCAAGCTCCTGCGGACGGAGCCGCTCGCGGACGAGGCCAGGGCCATGGCCCAGCTCTCCCACCCGAACGTGATCCCCGTCTACGACGTGGGCGTGGAGCAGGGCCAGGCGTGGCTGGCCATGGAACTGGTGGACGGCGCGCCGCTGAGCGCCTGGCTCGAGGGCGCCCCTGCGCGGGAGGAGATCCTGGCCGCCTTCCGCGGCGCGGGGGCGGGGCTCGCCGCCATCCACCGCGCCGGGCTGACCCACGGAGACTTCAAGCCCCAGAACGTCTTGATCACCGGCGGCGGCGTGCCGCGCGTGGGCGACTTCGGGATGGCGGTGCGGATCGGCGGGGCGCCGCGCGGGGGGACGGACGCGTACATGTCGCCAGAGCAGCGGCTGGGCGCGCCGGCGGATCCCCGCGCGGATCAATTCAGCTTCTGCGTGGCGCTGCACGAGGCGCTCACCGGCGAGCGCCTCGCCGCGGATGCGAAGGTCACCCGGCTCCCCGCGCGCCTGGCACGGGCGCTGGAGCGGGGCGTGCGCCAGGCCCCCTCCCTCCGCTTTCCCTCCCTGGAGCTGCTGCTCGCCGCGCTCGCGCCGAGCCGCCGGCGGCGGGCGTTGGCGATCGCCGGGGCCGGGCTCCTCGCGCTCGCCGTGCCGCTGGGGGCTGCGGCGCGGCTGCCCCCATTCCGCTGCGCGGGGCTCGCCGGCGAGCTGGCTGGGGTCTGGGACGGACCGGTGCGGGAGCGGCTGCGCGTGGCGTTCCTGGCCACCCGGTCCCCCTACGCGGCGCAGGCCTGGGCTGGCGTGGAGCGCGAGCTCTCCTCGCGCGCCGGCGCCTGGCTGGAGGCGCGGCGCCGCAGCTGCGAGGCGGGCGCCACCGCGGCGCCGCAGCGCGCGTGCCTGGAGCGGCTGCGGCGCGAGCTCACCGGCGCGGGCCGAGCGCTCGCCGCCGCGGACGAGCAGACGGTGCTCGAGGCGGCGCGGGTGGTGGAGGGCTTGGGGCGGGCGTCCGACTGCGAAGGGCCGCGGGCCGTCCCGCCGGCGGAGGGCTCGGCGCCGCTGGCGGAGCAGCTGGAAGAGGCCCGGGCCCTTCACCGGGCGGGCAAATACACCGCCGCGGCGGCGCTCGGGGCGCAGGTGGCGGAGGCCGCCCATGGGCGCCTGCGCGCGGAGGCCCTCCTGGCGCGCGGAGCCATGGAGCAGTCCGCGGGGAGGGTCTCTGAAGGCCGGGCCACCTACGAGGCGGCGCTCGTGGAAGCCACGCGCCTGGGGGCGGATCCCCTGGCGCTCGAGGCCTTGAGCGGGCTGGTGCGCGCCTCCGGACACCTCCAGAGCGACTTCCCGGCGGCGGAGCGGTACGCGGCGCTCGCTCGCGCCACCTCCGCGCGCTACGACCCGGCGCCGGCGGAGCGGGCGCGGCTGGCGAGCGCGCTGGGCGCCGCGGCCATGGCCCGCGGCGACTTCGCGCAGGCGCGCGTGGAGCTGGAGGGGGCGCTGGCGCTGGTCGAGAAGGCGCTTGGACCGCAGGCAGTGCCCACGGCGGATGCCCACCTGGAGCTCTCCCGCGTGCTGGACGAGGCCGGCGAGGACGCTCAGGCGCTCTCCCACGTCCGCGCGGCGCTCGCGGTGCTGGAGCCGGTGCGTGGGCCGCGACACCCCGAGGTGGGGCGGCTCTTGCTGCACGAGGGCTCCCTGCAGACGGCGCTCGGCGAGGCAGAGGCGGCGGTGGGGACGCTCACCCGCGCGCTGGAGATCCTCGTGGCCGCCCTGAGCCCCGACCACCCCAACCTCGGGTTCGCGCACCACTTGCTGGGCAACGCGTACCTGGCGCAGGCGGATGGGCCGGCCGCCCAGCGCGAGCTCGAGGCCGCGCTGCGGATCCGGGAGCGGGCGCTCGCGCCGGATGATCCGCAGCTGGCCAAGACGCTCAAGAGCCTCGCCTCTGCCCACGCGCTCCAGGGGCGGCACGCCGAGGCCGAGGCGCTGGCGCGCCGGTCGCTGCGGCTGCTCGAGGCGAAGCTCGGCCCCACCCACCCAACGCTCGGCTTCACCCTGGACGCGCTGGGGGAGATCCTCCTCGCGCTCCACCGTCCGGCGGATGCGCTGCGGGAGTTTCAGCGCGCGGTGGCGGTGCGCGAGCCCGCCGTCGGCGAACGCAGCCCGGTGCTGGGCTGGTCCCTGGTGGGGATGGGGAAGGCGGAGCTGACGCTGGGAAACCCCGTCCCTGCGCGAGCGTCGCTGGAGCGCGCCTGTGCGTTGCTGCGGCCCGAGTCGCTGGACCGCGCCGAGGCGGAGCTCTGGTTGGCCAAGGCGCTGTGGGGGCAGGGTGGGGACCGGCGGCGCGCGCTCGCGCTCGCCCGAGGCGCCCGGGAGCGCTTCGCCGCTGCGGGTGGCGCGGCCACCGCGCAGCGCAAGGACGCCGAGCAGTGGCTGGCCCTGCACTTGGCGGAGCCACCCAAGCTCTGACGCGGGGTTAGGCCTTTTTGCGCTCGCCCGTGCGACTGTTTTCCCGCTCGCGGCGTCGCTCCCGGACAAGCCGTTCTTCAAACCCCGCTTCCAGGAGCGAACATGCGCGTCAGCTCGACTCTCCCTTCTTGTCCCCCCACGACCGGCCCGGATCTTTCGGCGGGCCCTGCGCCCAGCGGCCCGGATCTCCCGGCGGGTCCCGCGCCCACGGCCCCGGACCTCTCCGCCGGCCCTGCCCCGGATGTGTTCAGCGGCCCGGCGCCCACCGGCGGACCGGGCGGGCTCGGCAATCCGCTCTACCTGTTCGCGGACCAGCTGGCGGCCCGGTTCGGCGTCCGGGTGCAGGTGATGCCGGATTCAACGCTCCAGGTGTTCCTCCCCGCGTCCGACCCGGCACTGGAGGCGCAGATCCGCCAGGGCAGCCCGGTCCCGGTCACCTTCACCGTCGAAGGTTCCTCTGGCGGGAGCCCGCCGGCGAATGGCGGCTTCGGCTCACCCCTGGGGCCGCTGGCGGATCAGCTGGCCGCGCGCTTTGGCGTCACCGTGCGAGCGCTGGGGAGCAGCCTACAGGTCATCCTCCCCCGGCCCGACCCTGCGCTCGTCGCCCAGCTGACCGCGGCTTCGCCGGTGCCGGTGGAGATCCTGATCTCGGGCGGACCGCAGCCGTGAGCCGCTGGCTGCCCGCGCTCCTCCTCGCCGCGCTCTGCGCCTGCGGGCGTCCGCCCGGCGCGGGCAGCCCTGACGCCGGCCTTCCGGACGCCCAGGCGCCGGATGCGTCCACCGCCGACTCCGGCGCTCCCATCGCTGACGCGGGGCTGGCGGAGCTCGAGGCCTTCTGCGACGGGCTCGCGGAGGACGCCTGCGCCTACCGCGTGCGGTGCGGGCTGGCGCACTCGCTGGAGGGCTGCCTGCAGCTGTTGGCCGACGAGCAGCTGCTCCAGCCGTGCCTGGGGCCGGAGCGGGACAGCCTTCTGCGCGGCGCCGCGCGGTTCGCGCCCGAGCGGGCGGCCGCCTGCCGCGATCAGCTCCGGGATGCCGGCGCGTGCCAGGACGTGCCGTTCTCCGCGCTCCCGGGCTGCGGCGTGCTGGTCTCCGGGCGGGTGCAGGAGGGCGGCGCGTGCGCGCTGGATCACGAGTGCGCGGGTGACGCGTTCTGCGCCGCGGACGGGGGCAGCTGTCCGGGCGCGTGCGCGCGCAGGAAGCCCCTGGGCGCGCCGGCCGGGCGGGACGGCGAGTGCGGGCAGGGTGCGTACGTCTTCGACGGGCGCTGCGCGGCGCCGGTGCCCCTGGGCGGATCCTGCGCGCCCACGCCGTTCGTGGGCTACCCGCGCTGCGCGGACGGCAGCTACTGCGATCGGTACGGCGCGCTCGTCTGCCTCGCGAGCCAGGGGTTGACGGCGCCGTGCCCAACGGGCTTCGAGTGCGCCTTCCCGCTGCGCTGCACCGCTCACGGCTGCGAGCCTGCCCGGCAGCTGGGCGAGAGCTGCTCCCGCGCCGGACCGTGGAGCGACGGCAGGTCCTGCGTCTCCGATCTCTTTTGCGACGCGCTCCCTAACGGCAGCGCGGGACAGTGCGCACCGCGGCGGGACGCGCCCGGCAGCTGCTACGAGCGGGGCGACTGCCGGCCGGGGCTGCTCTGCCGGCGCGGGGCCTCCGAGCTGGCGCCCGGCACGTGCGTGCTGCCGTTGGCCCTGGGCGCCTCGTGCAACCCCTTCTCCGAGGGGCAGTGCGCGCAGACGCTCTTCTGCCCGCTCAACGCGGCGGACCCGCGGTGCTCCGCGCGCGTGGAGGAGGGGCAGGCGTGCGGGGACGGGGCGTTCCGGGAGTGTCAGCCGGGGCTCGCCTGCGCGGGCGGCCGCTGCGTGAAGCCCTGGTGCCAGCCACCCTGACGATGCTGCCTCAGCCGGTGCGCTTGGCGCTCTCGCGCGGGGTGAGGATCCGCTCCTCGAGGAAGCGATCGATCCGGCGCTGCACCAGCGCGGGCTGCTCCAGCGGCGCGGTGTGGCTGCCGGCGGGGACGATCAGCAGCTCGCATCCGGGGATCGCCGCGGCCATCTTCTTGGACAGCCACACCGGGGTGAAGGTGTCCCGCTCGCCGCCCACCACCAGCGTGGGCACGTCCACGTGGGACAGGTGATCCTCCGCGGAGTGGTCCGCCAGCGAGCTCAGGGTCCGGGCGAAGACCACCGGGTCCATGCCGGCGAGGTGATCGAAGTAGGGGACGAGATCGTCGTGGTTGAGCAGCTCGCGGTTGAGCTCCAGCCTCAGCGCCACCTGGAGCGCGAGCTCCGTCTTGAGCGCCACGCCGGTGATCGTCTTGGCCGCCTCGGGGAAGCGCTCGACGATCCGCTTCACGTACGGGAAGGCGATCTTGAGGGCGCGGCCGTCGTGGAAGGTGTCCAGCGGGTTGCCGGGCGAGCCGCAGATCAGCACCAGGCCGCGCACCCGGGAGGAGAAGCGGCGGTGGAACTCCAGGGCCACCTGTACGCCCATCGAGTGGCCGAACAGGATCGCGTCCCGCATCCCCGCCGCGTCCATCACGCGGTCGAGATCGTCGCAGGTGTACATCATGCCGATCTTGTCCCGGTCATCCGGGATGCCGGAGCGCCCGTGGCCCCTGTAATGCCAGCGCAGCACCCGCCCGCGCTTCTTGAGCTCCGGTTGGAGGTACTTCCAGGCGAACCCGTCGCAGCCCAGCCCGTCGCAGAGCACCATCCCCGGCGCACCTTCACCCTCAACCTGGAAGTAGAGGTTGGCGCCGTCTGGGGTGGAGAGGAAATCCTGTCGGAAGTAGGCCCCGCTCAAGTCCTGACAAGCCTGCTCATCTGCCCTGCGGATGTAAAGCCGGTCTCCTGGGAGTCCCTGTTGCGAACTGGCGCGCTCCGCTTAGGATTTGCGCTGCCCTTAAGGGGCGAAAGGAGGTGGTGCCGTGCACATGCACAAGACGGCGACCACTTCCGCGGGCGCGCGGTAAGTGTCGCGCAAACACCCGGCGGAAGCGGTTGCACAGGATGTACGAGGGTCGCCCCCGCTGTACGAGGGGCGGCCCTTTTTTTAGGCGCTGACCTCTTCGATGTCCCGGTCGTCGTCCGCGTCTCCGCCGCCACCGCCGCCCTTGTCGAGCCCGTACTTGGCGATCTTGAGGATCAGGTTGGAGCGGCTGATCCCCAGCTCCCGGGCCAGGCGGCTCTTGTTGTTCCGGGTGCGGGTGAGCCCTTGGGAGATCATCTCCCGCTCGAGCAGCTCCACCGCCTCGTTGAGCTTGCCGTGGGCGCGGGCGCTGGCGAAGAAGCTGCCCCCCGCAGTGCTCGGGCTGACCGAGTCCCGGATCCGGCTGGAGATGAGCTCCCCGGGGATGGTCTCCAGATCCGAGCCCAGGACGAGGAGCCGCTCGATCTCGTTCTCCAGCTCCCGGATGTTCCCCGGCCAGGCGTACGAGCCGAGGATGCTCACCGCGTCCCGGGCCAGCGCGCGCGCCCGCTGGCCTTCGCGGTGGTGCTTGCGCATGAAGTGATCGATCAGGATCGGCAGGTCATCCCGGCGCTCGCGCAAGGGCGGCACCTGCACGCGGATCACGTTGATCCGGTAGAAGAGGTCCTCGCGGAACTCGCCCTTCTTCACCAGCTCGGTGAGGTCCTTGTGGGTGGCGGCGATCACCCGGACGTTGACCTGGCGCACCGCCGTGCCGCCCACCGGCAGGAAGGTGCCCTCCTGAAGGACCCGCAGGAGCTTCACCTGGAGCGCGGGGGACATGTCGCCCACCTCGTCCAGGAAGAAGGTGCCCCCGTCCGCGACCTCGAAGAGCCCCTTCTTGTCGCGCAGCGCGCCGGTGAAGGAGCCCTTGGTGTGGCCGAAGAGCGCGCTCTCCAGCAGGTTGTCGTTGAAGGCGGAGCAGTTCTGGACCACGAACGGCTTGTCCTTGCGCGGGCCGTTGTAGTGGATGGCGCGCGCCACCAGCTCCTTGCCGGTGCCGGACTCGCCGTTGATCAGCACGGTGGAGTCCGAGTTACAGACCTTTTCCAGCAGCCGGAAGATCTCCATCATCGGCCCTGACTTGCCGACGATGTTCTCGAACTTGTAGCGATCCGAGAGCTCGGTGGAGAGCGTCTGGATGGTCTCGTCCCGCTTGGCCATCTCGGCCTCGTAGTTGGCGATCTCGTTGACCGCGAACTCGAGCAGGTCGGTGAGCTTGTCCACCTCCGTGGGGCTCATCACCGGGATCCGCTCCACCGCGCGCTCCAGATCCGTGGCGCCGTTGTTGAGCTCGCGGATCTTCGTCTTCGCCACCTCAGCGTCGCGCTCGCTCAGCGGCTGGCGGGCGAAGCCCTCCACGAACAGGAAGCCTTCGTACTCGCCGTCGATGTAGACCGGCGCGCCGACGATGCAGAACCCCATGTGGCAGTCATGAAACAACGCCCGCCGGAGCTTCTTGCTGCTCTTGAACTTCTCGTGCAGAACCCGGACCGACTGGTTGCAGCGCCGGAAGCCCTCCTTGGAGAACAGCGAGAGCCGGCAGAAGTCGTTTGGCGGCGGGATGATGCCGCCTTCCTTCTGCCAGTCGATCACCGTGCCCGCCTTGTCGGCGAAGCAGAGCTCGGAGTGCCACCACTTGCGGATGACATCCTTGAGCATGATGATGGTGTGCAGATTTTGATGTTTCTCGAAGTCCATCGCCTTCGGGCCCTCGCCGGTTTGCCGCAAGTTCGGACAGGCAGCTGTGCAAAAAGTGTCCGAATTCTAGCCGCTGTCTGAATACGACTCAAACGTTCGGCGGAAAGGGCGGTTCTTTGGCTACCTCGTCTCACACGTCCGGTCCGGGGAAGCACGCGGGCTGCGACCACGAGCACGAGCACGGCCACTCGCGGGGTCATCCGCCCAAGCCCCGCCACGGCGCGACGCTGGCCGCCACGCCGGAGGAGCGCCGGAAGGACCGCACGCGGCTGATCGGCGCGCTGCTGATCACCGGCTTCATCGCGCTCGCGGAGGCGGTGGGCGGGTACCTCACGCACTACTTGGGCCTGATGTCCGACGCCGGCCACATGCTCACGGACGTGTCCGGCCTGGCGCTCTCGCTGCTCGCGCTCTGGTTCGGCGCGCGGCCGGCGAACGTGAAGAAGACGTACGGGTACTACCGCGCGGAGATCTTGAGCGCGCTGCTCAACGGCGTGCTCCTGCTGGGGATCACCGGCTTCATCGCGTACGAGGCGTACGGCCGCTTCCGGTCCCCTGAGCCCATCCACCTGGGGCCCGCCCTGGTGGTCAGCGCGATCGGCCTGGTGGCGAACCTCGTCACGCTGCTCTTGCTGCACAAGAGCCACTCCATGAACGTGCGCGGCGCGTTCCTCCACGTGCTCGGGGACACGCTCTCCTCCGTGGCGGTGGTGGTGGGCGCGGTGGTGATCGGCTTCACCGGCTGGTTGGTGGTGGACCCCATCGTCTCGATCGCCATCTCGGTGGTGATCGTGATCGGCGCGGTCCGGCTGGTGCGCGACGCGGTGGACGTGCTGCTCGAAGCCACCCCCGCCCACGTGGATCTGGAGGCGGTCCGCGGCCTGATGGCGAAGGTGGAGGGGGTCTCGGCGGTGCACGATCTGCACGTCTGGACCATCTCCAGCGGGATCTACGCGCTCTCGGCGCACCTGGTGGTGGGGGACCCCGGCGCCTGCAACAACGACAAGATCCTCACCGCGGTGAAGCACGAGCTCTACGACCGCTTCGGGATCGATCACACCACCATCCAGATCGAGAGCGAGACCTTCGCCCATCTGGGCGAGGTGCATTGACGCCCCGGTCGGTGTAGAGCAGCGCCCCAACGATGGACGTCTTCGAGAAGGTGCTCGCGCTGCGGCCCACCAACGCCGCCATGCGCCTGGGACCGGCCTCCCGGCTGCCGCTGCTCAACCCGCGCGACATCGCCCGCGCGGTGGAGGACCGGCCGCTGCTCAACCTCTGGGTGCCGGATCTGCGCGTGCTCCCAGGGCTCTTGCGCGCGGCCCGCGAGCTGGACGCCGCGGTGGGGCTCACCAGCCCGTACGCGCCGCTGGACCGGGACGCGCCCCACCGCTTCGTGGAGGCGGTCCACGAGGCCGCCGCCGAGGTCCGGCACGAGCGGCCGCTCTTCCTCCAGGCGGGGCCCATCCGGCTCACCAGCGCGGAGCCGCGCGCGCTCCAGCAGGGCAGCGAGCACGTCTTCCGCTGCGTGGACGCGGGCTTCTCGCTGGTGTCGATCGACGCGGGCCGCCTCTCCATGGCGGATCAGGTCCGGGCGAGCCGCGAGCTGTCCCTCCCGGCCTCCGAGCGCGAGCTCTCCGTGGAGGTGAGCGCGCCACGGGTGACCTACGGCCGGACCTCGCCGCACCAGCTGGAGGAGCTGCTGGGGCACCTGTCGGCGGTGAACGTGCGGCCGCGCTTCGTCCGGGTGGACGCCGCGGCGGAGCCAGTGGACGGCCAGGAGCAGGGGCGAGCGCTGGACGCGGAGCTGATGGAGGCGCTGCACGGGGTGGCCGCTGCGTTCAACGTGGAGCTCGCGCTCGAGGACCCGGGCCTGGGCGCGCTCGCGCAGCTGGGAGATTGGCTGGCGCTGGGCGCTCGGAAGGTGGACGCCGCGCACGCGCTCGGGCGGATCTGCGCGCGCGCGCTGCCGGAGGAGCTGCGCGAGCCGCTGACGCAGAAGGCGGCCGCCGCGGGGCTGCCGCTCACGGAGGTGCTGGCCCAGGCGGAGCAGTTCTTCGCGGGGGTGAGCGCCGCGGACCGCGAGCGCGCCGAGGCGCTCTGCTTCGCCGAGGCGCTGGATCTGATCGAAGCGCTGCGCCTGCGGCGCTCGGGCGGCCGCTGCATGCACTTCCTCGCCGAGCAGTCGGGCTACTGATGCGGATCGTCGCCGGGAGCGCGAAGGGCAGGGCGCTGGAGGGGCCGGGCCCCAAGGCCAAGGGCATCCGCCCCACCGCGGACCGGGTGCGCGAGACGCTCTTCAACGTGCTCGGGCAGTGGCTGGACGGGCACGCGGTGCTGGATCTCTACGCGGGCACCGGCGCGCTGGCGCTGGAGGCGCTCTCGCGCGGCGCGGGCAAGGCGGTGCTGGTGGAGTCCGATCGCGAGGCGCTGGGGCTGTGCCAGCGCAACGCCGAGGCGCTCGGGTTCACGCCTCACGTCCAGCTGCTGGCCCTGCCGGTGGAGCGCGCGCTGCCCAAGCTCGGTCAGCAGGGGCAGAAGTTCGATCTGGTCTTCGCGGATCCGCCGTACGGCGCGCGCGTGGTGCTGCAGATCCTGGAGGGGGTGGGCCAGGCCGGCGTGCTCCCCCCGGGCGGGACGCTGCTGATCGAGCACGACAAGCGCGAGGACGCGCCCGAGCAGCACGGCGCGCTGACCCGGACGGATCAGCGCCGCTTCGGCGACACGGTGGTCAGCTTCTACGTCGCTGCTTGACCGCTTAGGTCAGCACGCCCCAAGCTCCCGGGCCCATATGAAGGTCGCCATCTACCCCGGCTCGTTCGACCCGCCGACCAACGGTCACCTGTCGATCATCTCGCGCGGGCTCCAGACGTTCGACAGCCTGATCGTGGCGATCGCCAACAACCCGAAGAAGACGCCGCTCTTCTCCGTGGCCGAGCGCTACGAGCTGCTCCGCTCCGCCGTGGGGGGAGACAAGCGCGTGGAGGTGGACCACTTCGACGGGCTGTTGGTGGACTACGTGCAGCGCAAGCAGGCCCGGGTGATCCTCCGGGGCCTGCGCGCGGTGTCCGACTTCGAGTACGAGTTCCAGCTGGCGAACATGAACCGGAAGCTCGCGCCCAACGTGGACACCGTCTTCATGATGACCGGCGAGGACAACTTCTACATCTCGTCCCAGCTGGTCCGGGAGGTCGCCTCGTTCGGCGGCAACGTGAGCGGGCTGGTGCCTGCCAACGTGCTCGCCAAGCTGAAGGAGAAGTTCCCGCAGAAGTAGCGAGGCCTGGACTCCGCTCGGGACAGGCTTGCGCTCTGACGCGGCGCGCTGCTACCACGCGCGCATGAACCTCTCGCGCCGCCTCTCCGCCATCAAGCCGTCTCCGACGCTGGCCCTCAACGCCAAGGCCAAGGCGCTCGCCGCGCAGGGCGTGGACGTGGTGGGCTTCGCCGCCGGCGAGCCGGACTTCGACACCCCAGAGTACGTGAAGGACGCCGCGGTGGCCGCGCTCAAGGCCGGCTTCACCAAGTACACCGCCACGGGCGGCATCCCGGAGCTGCGCGCGGCGATCTGCCAGAAGCTCGAGGCGGACAACCAGCTCAAGTACTCGCCCGAGCAGGTGCTCGTCTCCTGCGGCGCCAAGCACTCCCTCTACAACCTCTTCCAGGCGCTGCTGAACGAAGGCGACGAAGTGGTGATCTTCGCGCCGTACTGGGTGAGCTACCCGGACATGGTGCGGCTGGCGGGCGGCGAACCGGTGATCGTGGAGACGAAGGAGGAGCGCAACTACGCGCCCACCGCCGAGCAGGTGCGCAAGGCGCTCACGCCGCGCACCCGGGCGGTCGTCATCAACAGCCCCAGCAACCCCACCGGCGCCGTGCTCTCGCGCGAGGCGCTCGCGGAGATCGCCTCCGCGGTGAAGGACCACTCCTGCCTGCTGGTGACGGACGACATCTACGAGAAGCTGCTCTACGTCCCGGGTCCCTTCCTCAACATCGCCAACGTCGCGCCGGAGCTGGCCTCGCGCACGGTCGTGGTGAACGGGATGAGCAAGTCGTACTCGATGACCGGTTGGCGGCTCGGCTACGCGGCGGGGCCCAAGGAGCTGATCGCCGGGATGCAGATGATCCAGGACCAGTCCACCTCCAACGCCAACTCGATCACCCAGAAGGCGGGGCTCGCGGCGCTGCAGGGGCCGAAGGACACCGTGGAGAAGATGGTGGCCGAGTACCGCGCGCGGCGTGAGCTGATCGTCTCCGGGCTCAACGCGATCGAGGGCGTCCGCTGCCGGGCGCCGGACGGCGCGTTCTACGTCTTCCCCAACATCCAGAAGCTGCTGGGGCGCAAGTACAAGGGCAAGCCGGTGCAGGGCTCGGTGCAGGCCTCGGAGATCCTCCTGGACGAGTTCAAGGTCGCCGCGGTGCCGGGGCTCCCGTTCGGCGCCGAGGGCTACCTGCGGATGAGCTTCGTGACCTCCCGGCAGAATCTGGAGAAGGGGCTCGCGCGGCTGCGCGAATTTGCGGCCTCGCTGAGCTGAAGGACGGTCCACCCCACTAAGGCGTGGAGAGTCCACCACGCTCTTTAGCCGCGGACTTCCGGTGTCAAAGCTCTGCGCTTTGGCTCGCGCGGCGCCTCCACAACCGCGTTCTCCCGCTCCGAGACAATGAGAGCGGAAGGGAGAACGCGCCATGGTGAGACGAGTCGAAGGCGGACGTCCCGCGAGGATCCACGGAAGGCGGGTCACCGCGGACGTGCCGGTGGCGGCGGTGACGCCCAGCCGCACGCGCGCCGCCCGCTCCGCCGCTGCGAGCTTCAGCCCGGTGGCCAGCGTGGCCTCCGGGAGCCAGGGGCGTGAGCCGTCCCCCGAGCAGCTGCAGCGCTACGGCGCCGCGGTCTCGGCGGTGGCGGCGCAGGAGGGGATCTCGGTCGAAGCGGCCGGCCGCGTGGTGAGGGCCATGGCTCGCTCCGGCGCGGAGGGCGAGCGCGCGCGGGAGCGCGTGGCCACGGCGCTGCTGACGCAGACATTCGGGGCGCAGCCCTCTGCCGCGCAGGTGCAGGCGGTGGCGAGCGCCGGGCAGGAGGTCGCCGCGGATCCGACCCAGGCGGTGGACGCGCTCTATGGCGCGGCGGAGCAGGGCGCGCCAGTCGAGCCGACGGCGACTGTGTCTGCTGCGGCCACGGAGGACGCGCCGCCGGCGGCGCCCACGGAGGACGAGGTGCGCGCGCGGATCGCCGAGTGGGCGGTGGCGCAGGCGAACGATCCGAACGTGGGGTACGCGAAGAGCCCGCGGTTTGGGCAAACAGCGGGGGACGGCCACCGCTACTTCGACTGCTCGGGGCTGTGCACGCAGGCGTACCGGGAGCTGGGGATCAGCTTCGGCTCGGGCGTGGACTGGACGGGCGCGATGCGGCAGCACGCCTCTGAGTTCGCGGACGAGATCCCCAAGGATCTCTCCCAGATGAAGCCGGGGGATCTGCTGCTGATGGACGGCCACGTGGTGATGTACATCGGCAACGGCCAGTGCGTGGGGGCGCAGACCTCGCACGCGGCGTTCGACCGGCAGGTGCGTGCGGACATCGACGCGCAGTCGTACCTGAACCGGCCGGACTGCATCGTGCTGCGGCCGCACATCTCCCCGGAGCAAGTGGCGGCGGCGGCCAGCACCCCGGCCTGGAGCGGGACCACTGGCAACATCCCCACCGTCCAGACCGGCTACTACGCAGGGCCGAGCACCGGCGGTGGCGGCAGCGCGCCGGCAGGTGGTGGGGATGGCGCCTCGTGGACGCCGCCGCCGAACCCACCGGGCGTCCAGCCCACCACGGCCTCGCCGCCCCCGCGGGGCGAGCCGGTGCGGGAGCTGGGGTCGCTGCTCGAAGAGTGGCTGGACTCGATGCTGGAGCAGATCACCAACGGTGACGGGATCGCCTCGAAGATCTTCGAGGACGAGGACTTCCGCGCGTGGCTGAAGGAGAAGGGGCTCCCCGAGCCGGAGAGCGCCGAGGCGCTCGACCCCGAGCAGGTGCGGGACTTCCTGGCGGATCAGGTGGCCGCCGCGGTCGACGCCGGAGAGACCCCCGAAGCCGCCACCGAGGCGCTGGCCGAGGAGTACGGCGCCGAAAAGTGAAAAGGGGACAGGCTACTTTTTGGAGACGAAAAGGGGACAGGCTGCTTTTTTCGGCGCGCGCTGGGAATTTCAGGGGGATGGCCAGCCGCGCACAAAATGGGGACAGGCTACTTTTTGCGGCACCTGAGCGGACCGGTCTCATTTCAATGGGATGGCGGCAGGCTCCTGCAAAAAGCAGCCTGTCCCCATTTCCGCCGCAAAAAGTAGCCTGTCCCCTTTTCTTCACCCGGCCGTCTGCAGCCCTGCGGCGATGCCGTGGATGCTGGCGAAGAGCGCGAGGTGGAGCGCCTCCGCTTGGTCGTCCGGCGCGGTCTGCAGCCGGCGCAGGAGCTCCACTTGGAGGTGGGAGAGCACGTCCACGTACGGGTTGCGGCGCTTGACGGTGTTCGCCAGCGTCGGCCAGCGGGCGAGCAGCTCGGGTTGCTCGATCACCTCAAGAAGCCGGCGCACGGTGAGCGCGTGCTCGGTCCGGATCAGCTCGAAGAGCGGGCGCGCGGTCTCGTCCGCGAGCTTGGCGTACTGGGCCGCCACGTCGATGTCCGCGCGCACCAGCGCCAGCTGGGCGTTGTCCAGCAAGGCTCGGAAGAACGGCCACTCGGCGTACTGCTGGCGGACCGCGGGCAGTCCCTGCGCGCCGATCATCGCCTCCAGCGCGGTGCCCACGCCGTACCACCCGGGCACGCCTTGGCGGCTCTGGTTCCAGCAGAACACCCACGGGATCGCGCGCAGGTCCTCGAGCTTGGGCGAGGCGCTGCGCGACGCCGGCCGCGAGCCGATCCGCATCTGCGAGATCTCCCGGATCGGCGTGGCCTGCACCACGTAGCGCGCCAGCCGGTCTCCGTCCGAGACGAGCTTCCGGTACGCGCCGAGCGCCGCGTCCGCGCCCGCCTGCATCAAACCATGCCGGCGCGACGTGGCTCCCCCGCCGCCGGCCGCGCCGCTTGAAGGGCGCGGCACGCCGGCGACCAGCACCGCGCTCACCATCTGCTCCAGATCCCGGCGCGCGAGCGCGGGGCGGGCGTACCGCGCGGCGATCGTCTCACCCTGCTCGGTGAGGCGGAGCCGGCCGCGCAGGGCCTCGGGAGGCTGCGCGCGGATCGCGCGGTTGGAGGGGCCGCCGCCGCGGCCGACCGCGCCGCCGCGGCCGTGGAAGATCGTCAGCGTCACTCCGGCGCGGTCCGCGAGCGCCGCGAGCTCCTCCTGCGCCCGGATCAACGCGAACGAGCTGGGGACGTAGCCCACCTGCTTGCCGCTGTCGGAGTAGCCGACCATCACCTCCAGCTCGTCCCCGATCGCCGCGCGCAGCGGCGGGAGCGAGAGCATCCCTTCGGCAATCGCCCGAGCACTCTGGAGATCCTCCAGCTGCTCCAGGAGGGGCACCGGGCGGATCTCGTTCGGCCCGAGCCCGGCCACGCGCGCCAGGAAGACCACCTCGAGCAGATCGCTCACCGAGCGGGTGAAGCTCACCACGTAGCGCTCGCAGGCGCGCGGCCCCATGTCCCTCCGCGCCCGGCCCACCACCTCCAGCGTGGCCAGCGCCTCCACCGTGGCCGGCGAGAGGCGCCCGGCGTCATACCCGGAGAGATCCAGCCGGGCCACCTGCTCCGAGAGGAGCTTCACGCGCTCCGGCTCGGAGAGCGACCGGTAGTCCTTGCCCCCGCCGCGGGCGAGCAGCTCGGCCACGGCCGCCTCGTGGACGGAGGAGTGCTGCCGCAGATCCAGGCTGGCGGTGTGGAAGCCGAAGATCTCCGCGCGCCGCTGGGCGTCCTTGAGCCGCCCCTCGCTGAGCCGGGCCAGGCCGCGCTCGCGCAGGGCGCTGGAGAGCAGGCTCAAGTCCGCGAGGTATTCGCGGGGCTGGGCGTAGCCGCCCTCGCCGCGCCCGAGCGCCGCGCGCAGCCGGGCCTGGACGAACCAGAGCTTCTCGCGCCAGGGCTCGTAGCCGGCGGCGCGGCGGGCGCGGGCGGCGATCTCCGGCAGCCGGGAGCGTTCGCTCTCCAGCGACTCCGCCAGCGCGCGCGGGATGGGCTGGGCGCCGGCGGCGACGGAGAGCTCCCGACCCAGCTCCACCGCGTCCTTCAAGCAGCTGCGGATGGCCACCGTGCGCATCCGCTCCAGCGCCAGCCGGGTGATCTCCGCGGTGACGAAGGGGTTGCCGTCGCGGTCCCCTCCGATCCACGTCCCCCAGCGCAGGAAGGAGGGGACCTCGAACGGCTCGCCCGGGAAGGCGGCGGCCAGCGCGGACTCCAGCGAGCGGATCACCGCGGGGGTGCTGTCGAACAGCGTCCGCTCGAAGACCTGAAGCCCGGCGCGGATCTCGTCCGTGGGGGTGGGGCGCGCGGGGCGCACGTCCGGCGTGCAGGAGAGCGCCAGCACCTCCTCGCGCAGCTGGGTGAGCACCTCCCGCCGTTCTTGCTCTCCGGGCCGCGGATCATCCAGCTCGGCGAGCTTGGCGGCGATCGCGTCCAGGTGATCCAGCACGGTGCTGCGGCGCGCCTCGGTGGGGTGCGCGGTGAGAACGGGCATCACCAGCATGCGGGCCAGGAGCTCGCGCACGCCGTCCGCCGTGGCGCCCGCGCGCCGCAGCGAGGCGCAGGCCTCGGCGATGGAGCCCTGCACCGGGGCACCGCCGCGATCGCGCATGCGCAGGACGCGAATCCGGTGCTGCTCTTCGGCCGAGTTCACCAGGTGGAACAGCTGCGTGAAGGTGTGGCCCACCTGCGCCGCCTCCTCCGCGGAGAGCGCCTGGAAGTGCGCGCCGAAGGCCTCGCGCCCGCCCGCGAGCGTCCCCTCGCGCAGCGCCACGCCGGCCTCGCGCAGCCGCTTCATCAGCGCCAGCGTCTGCGGCCCGCTGCGCTCCTGGACGGCGTCATCCAACAGGGAGGTGAGCAGCCGCACCGACTGGTGGAGGGGCTCTTCGGATTCGTGGGCCGGGCCGCCGCTGTTGTCCATGGTCGTGGACATTGCCGCATCGCGTCGAAAGGGCCAAGTGCGGGGGCCGCTAGAGTCCGCCACCATGCGCCCGATCGCCCTCTGCGTCCTGTCGCTGTGTCTGGTGGCCTGCCGAGACGTGCCGCTGCGCTCGGCGCTCGAAGAGCGCGAAGCCAACGAGGTGCTGTCCAGCCTGCAGCGCTACGACGTGCGCGCCACCAAGCGCGCGGAGGGCGGCGAGGCCCAGAGCTGGGCGGTGCTGGTGGACCGCGAGGAGTTCGCGCGGGCGAACGAGATCTGCCGGGTGGAGGGCGTCCCCCGAGAGCGGCGGCAGGGGATGGCCGCGCTCAAGGGGCAGGAGCTGCTGGCCCTGCCGAGCGAGCAGAAGGATCGCGCCCAGGTGGCGAAGGCGCAGGCGGAGCAGGTGGAGCTCGCGCTGCTCGCGGCGGACGGGGTGATCGACGCCCGGGTGGTGGTGGCGCTCGGCGGGACGGACGCGCTGGGGCACCCGGTGCCCGGGACCACCACGGCCTCGGTGCTGCTACGCCTGCGGCGAAGCGACGCGAACCGCGCGCTCACGCTTGAGGAGATCCGCCGGTTCGCCGCCGGGGGCGTCCCGGGGCTGACGCCGGAGCGGGTGGTGGTGACGGTGGTGGACGCGCCGCCGCTGCCGGTCTCCGCGGCGCTGCGCACGAGCACGGTGCTGGGCGTGGAGGTGCTGCCGGGCAGCGCGCTGCCGCTGCGGCTGGCTCTGGGGTTCTGCGCGCTGGCCCTGCTGGGGCTCGCGCTGCTGTGCGGGCGGCTGCTCGCGAAGGTGCGGCGGTTGGAGCGGGCTTGAGCCTCAGTCGTGGTACGCGAGCACGCGCCAGCCGTCTCCGGCCACGCGCAGCACGGCGATCGCCGCGCGCCCTGACACGTTCGCCACCGCGATCCACGCGCCGGGCGTCTTGTACGGGAAGTTGACCAGCCGCGCGGGCGGCTTGCCGTACTTCTTCTCCAGCTCCGCGGGGGTGAGCATCTCGATCCCGTAGAGCGTCAGCCGATCCGTCCGCTTGTCGCGCAGGTCCTTGAGCAGCTCCTGCGCGAGATCATCCGCGGAGGCGAACCTCCGCTCCTCGAGCACGAACGGGAACGTGCCCAGCGCGGCGGCGCCGCGGCCGTCTCCGGCGAGCAGATCCTCGAAGAAGCTCTTGGCGACGCGCAGCGCGCCCTGGGCCTCGGGTGGGAGGTTCGACTGGATGGCCGGCGGGGTTACGGCCACCGGCGCGGCGGCGGTGCCCGCGTCCGCGGCGCGCGCGGCCTTCGGCGGTGGAGAGACCGGCGACGCGGAGGCATCCGGGGCGCCGGCGTCTGGCCGCCGCTTCTTCTTCACGCCGGCGTCCGGAGCCGCGACAGGCGCGGCGCTCTCGGCGGGAGGAGCGGCTGGCTCGGCGGCGGGAGGCGCTTCGGCGGGGGGATCCGTCTGGGCCAGCGCGTGGCCGGCGGACAGGGCGAGCGTCACGGCGATGAACAGTCGTCGCATCTGCGGTGGAGCCCTCGGGTTGAACGGCGCGCGCGGCATGCTAGCACCCGCGATCTGGGAAAGGCGGTCGGAACGATGCGCTTCGAGCGGGTGGCGGAGGACGGCCTCGAGTACCTCATCGCGCGGCCGGCGAGCGGCGGCGTGGGCGCGCCGGTGCTGATGGGGCTGCACGGCCGCGGCGCGGGGCCGGAGGACTTCGAGGCGCTGGCGCCGGAGCTTGGCGAGAACCTGATCCACGTGTTGCCGCGCGCGCCGCACCCGGACGGCGCGGGCCACGCCTGGTTCGGGCAGGGGGACGCGCGGCCCGCTACGCTCGCCGCCTCGCGTGAGGCGCTCGCTGCGCTGCTGGCCAAGCTGCGCCGGACCTTGGGAGCGGGGCCGGAGCGGACCGCGGTGTGGGGCTTCTCGCAAGGCGGGGTGATGGCGCTGGAGCTGGGGCTGCGCAGCCCGTCTCCTCTGGCCGGGGTGGTGAGCGCAGGCGGCTACCTGGACGCACGCACCGGCGAAGATCGCGGCGTCCTGCGGCAGGCGCGGGAGCGCGACTTCCTCCTCGTGCACGGCGTGCGGGACCCGGTGGTGCCGCACACCCGCTCCCGCGAGGCCTACGTGCTGCTGATGAGCCAGGGCGCCCGCGTGGAGCTCGCGGAGCTGCCCATGGCGCACGAGCTCACGCCGCTTGCGGTGGGAGCGATGCGCGGGTTCCTCGGTGCGACGCTCGGCAAGAGCGCCACGCCGGCTCAGGCCTAGGCCCTACTTCCGGCGATCCAGCCGGGGCAGCGGCTGGTTGGCCAGGAACGGGTTCGAGGGCTTGTTCACCCGAAAGCGCGGCGGGGCGGGAGGCTCGGGCGGCGCCGCGGGCTCGGACGGCTGCGCCGGAGCGACGGCCGCTGGCTGGGCGGGCGTCGCGGCAGGGGCAGCCGCCGGAGGTGGGGGCTTGGGGGCCTCCATCTTCTTCGGGGCCTCGGCCTTCTTGGGCGGCTCGGCCTTCTTGGGGGCCTCCGCCTTCTTGGCCGGCTCCGGCTTCTTGGCCGCGGCCTTCTTCGGCTCGGGCTTGGGGGGAGCAGCCTTCTTGGCCTCCGCCTTCTTTGCCTCCGGCTTCTTGGCCGCGGCCTTGGCGGGGGCGCTCTTCGCGCTCTTCTTCTCTTGCTTGGCCATGGGCGGAGGATACGCCTAACCGCGGCCCCAAGGCTTCTGGTATGTCGGCCTTCCGATGCCAAAGCGTACGGATATCCGCAAAGTCCTGGTCATCGGTTCCGGTCCCATCGTCATCGGTCAAGCGTGCGAGTTCGACTACTCGGGCACGCAGGCGATCAAGGCCCTCCGGGAGGAGGGGGTGGAGGTGGTGCTGCTCAACAGCAACCCCGCCACCGTGATGACCGATCCCGAGTTCGCCCACCGCACCTACCTGGAGCCGATCACTCCGGAGGCGGCCGAGCGGATCATCGCCGCGGAGCGGCCGGACTCGCTCCTGCCCACCATGGGCGGGCAGACGGCGCTCAACCTGGCCAAGGCGCTGGCCGAGAGCGGGGTGCTGGAGCGCTACGGGGTCCGGCTGATCGGCGCGTCGCTGGAGGCGATCAACAAGGCCGAGGACCGCCAGCTCTTCAAGGACGCGATGCAGAAGATCGGCGTGGCGCTGCCGCGCAGCGGCTACGCTCGCACCGTGGAGGAGGCCCAGGCGATCGCCGAGGACATCGGCTTCCCGGCCATCCTCCGCCCCAGCTTCACGCTCGGGGGCACCGGCGGCGGCATCGCCTACAACCGGGACGAGTTCGAGACCCTGGTGCGCGCCGGCCTGAAGGCCAGCCCCAACTCCACCATCCTGATCGAGGAGTCGGTGCTCGGCTGGAAGGAGTTCGAGCTGGAGGTGGTTCGCGACTGCGCGGACAACGTGGTGATCGTCTGCTCGATCGAGAACTTCGACGCGATGGGCGTCCACACCGGGGACTCGATCACCGTCGCGCCGGCCCAGACGCTGACGGACAAGGAGTACCAGCGGCTGCGGCAGGCGAGCCTGGCGATCATCCGGGAGATCGGTGTCGACACCGGCGGGTCGAACATCCAGTTCGGGGTGAACCCGAAGGATGGCCGGATCGTCGTGATCGAGATGAACCCGCGCGTCTCGCGCTCCTCCGCGCTGGCGTCGAAGGCCACGGGCTACCCGATCGCCAAGGTCGCCGCGAAGCTCGCGCTCGGCTACACGCTGGACGAGCTGAAGAACGACATCACCCGAGAGACGCCGGCCTCGTTCGAGCCCACCATCGACTACGTGGTGGTGAAGATCCCGCGCTTCAACTTCGAGAAGTTCCCGCGCGCGAACCGGACGCTCACCACCTCCATGCGCTCGGTGGGCGAGGTGATGGCGATCGGCCGCACCTTCAAGGAGGCGTACCAGAAGGCGCTGCGCTCGCTCGAGGCGAGCCGGCTGGCGCTGGAGGCACCGGATCTGCCGGCGGACGCCAGCGAGCGGCGGATGGCGATCGAAGAGGGGCTGCGCGTTCCCACCCCTGAGCGACCCTGGTTCGTGGCCGAGGCCTTCCGGCAAGGCTTCACCGCCGAGCGCGTCTTCGAGCTGTCCGCGATCGATCCGTGGTTCCTGCGGCACATCCAGGAGCTGGTGCAGGAGGCGCGCGGGATCGCCGAGTTCGGGAAGCTGGAGAAGCTCCCGGACGCCTTGCTGAGGGGCGCGAAGGCGCACGGCTTCTCGGACCGCTACATCGGGCAGCTGCTGGGGCAGAGCGAGGCCTCCGTCCGCGAGCACCGCGCCGCCCGGAAGGTCCGCCCGGTCTACAAGCGCGTGGATACCTGCGCGGCGGAGTTCGAGGCCTACACGCCGTACCTCTACTCTTCGTACGACGCGGAGGACGAGGCGCCGGCCTCCTCGCGCAAGAAGGTGCTGATCCTGGGGTCCGGGCCGATCCGGATCGGCCAGGGGATCGAGTTCGACTACTGCTGCGTGCACGCCTCGTTCGCCCTCCGGGAGGCGGGCTTCGAGACGGTGATGATCAACTGCAACCCGGAGACGGTCTCCACCGACTACGACACCTCGGACCGGCTGTACTTCGAGCCGCTGACGATCGAGGACGTGCTGGAGATCGCCGCGCGCGAGAAGCCCGAGGGGGCGATCGTCCAGTTCGGCGGGCAGACGCCGCTGCGCATCTCCGTGGCGCTGGAGAAGGCGGGGCTGCCGATCCTCGGCACCACGCCGGACGCGATCGACCGCGCGGAAGATCGGGAGCGGTTCGCCCAGCTGATCGAGAAGCTCGGGCTCAAGCAGCCGGAGAACGGGATCGCCCGCTCGCCCGAGGAGGCCTTCCGGATCGCCGAGCGCGTGGGCTACCCGTGCATGGTGCGCCCCTCCTACGTGCTCGGCGGCCGGGCGATGGAGGTCGTCTACGACGCCCCGAGCCTCACCCGGTACATGCAGGAGGCGGTCAGCGCCTCGCCTGAGCACCCGGTGCTGATCGACCGCTTCCTCAAGGACGCCATCGAGGTGGATCTGGACCTCGTCGCCGACCGGAGCGGGCGGGTGCTGGTGGGCGGGGTGCTCGAGCACATCCAGGAGGCGGGCATCCACTCCGGCGACGCGGCCTGCACGCTGCCGCCGCACTCCCTGTCACCGGATCTCGTCGAGCGGATGAAGGACCAGGCCACCGAGCTGGCGCGAGAGCTGAAGGTCGTGGGCCTGATGAACGTCCAGTTCGCCATCCAGGGGAAGGCGATCTACGTGCTGGAGGTGAACCCGCGCGCCTCCCGGACGGTGCCGTTCGTCTCCAAGGCCAGCGGCGTGCCGCTCGCGAAGATCGCCGCGCTCTGCATGGTCGGCAAGACGCTCGAGGAGCTGGGGCGGCTGGAGATGCCCGAGTACCGGCACGTGGCGGTGAAGGAGTCCGTCTTCCCGTTCGCGCGCTTCGCGGGCGTGGACGTGATCCTCGGCCCGGAGATGAAGTCCACCGGCGAGGTGATGGGGCTCTCCGAGCAGTTCCCCGCCGCGTTCGCCAAGAGCCAGCTCGCGGCCGGCGTGAGGCTTCCCACCTCCGGCGGCAAGGTCTTCATCTCGGTGAAGGATGACGACAAGCCGGCGGTGGTGGACCTGGCGAAGCGGCTGCGCGCGCTCGGGTTCGAGCTGGTCACCACGGGCGGCACGCACCGCTACCTGGCTGGCAAGGGGATCTCCACCGAGCAGGTGCGCAAGGTCACCGAGGGCCGGCCGCACATCGTCGACAAGATCGTCGATGGCGACATCGTGCTGGTGATCAACACCACCTTCGGGCGCAAGGAGATCGAGGACAGCTTCTCGATCCGCCGCGAGTCCCTCATGCACGGCCTGCCTTACTACACGACGGTGCAGGCCGCCCGGATGGCCGTGGCCGGGCTCGAGGCGCTCGTCCGGGGGCCGCTCGAGGTCCGCGCGCTACAGGACTACCTGCGCCGGTAGGCCGGAACCGTTTCCGCCGTCGACGGGTGCGTTGAGGTCGGGCTGGAGGGCGTCTCGGTGCAGAGCGGCGCAGGGTAGCTAGAAGGTCGGTTCATGCCGCTCCCGGCGCGGATATTCCCGCGGGCTTAAGAGACTTAAGCGCAGTCCCTTCGAGGAGCTCCCCATGCCTGGAAACCTCTCCATCGTCGCCGCGGCGATCGCAGTGGGCCTCTGTGTGATCGGGACGGCCATCGGGATAGGCCGGATCTGCGCGGCCGCGCTCGAGGGCACGGCGCGTCAGCCGGGGGCGAGCGGTGAGATCCGCGCGGCGATGCTGGTGGGCGCCTCGATGATGGAGGGCGCGGGGCTCTTCGGCCTGCTGATCTGCCTGCTCATCGCCGCGGTGTTTCACTGACGTCTTGACGAGGCGGCCCCCAGGCCGTCAGGCCGAAGTCGAGGGGCGGCACGGAGCTCGTGTTCTGCTCTACGCCGCCTCAAGCTCGGTGCTGCCTCTCGACTACGCGCCTGCGGCGCTACGCTCGAGGTGAACCCGGGGGGACGGTCCCGAAAGGACTCTGGTCAGGCCACGGCTTCTTCTTCGGCGCCCTCGTCGAACTGCTCGGCCGCGCGGGACAGGATGGCCTCGGCCTCCTGCTCGCTGACGCCGATCTTCGCCGCCACCTCGAAGAAGACGGCCTCCTCGTCTTCGGTGACCTCCCCATTGATCACGCTCAGCCCCGCGGCGACCTCGAGCGCGCCGCGCCGCTCCGCCGGGCCGAGCACCGACGCGGCCTCCTGCAGGCAGCCCTCGAAGCCCTTCGACTCGAGCGCCTGGTCGAACCGGTCGAACATCCCGTCGAGCTCCTCATCGGACGGGGGCGGGCTCATCACGCCCTGCAGCAGCTGCTTGAACATGTCGTACTCCACGTCATCGATTCCGCCGTCGGCGCCGGCGACGACGTACGCCAGCCCAAGCGTCGCTTCGAGCTGCGCGGTCTCGTCCGCCGCCGCGGCCGGCGCGGCCGCGCGAGGGAGGGAGCGGGCGCTCGACAGGGACTGCATGAGACCCTGCGCGGTGGGGCTCGAGGTCAACAGGTCCTTCAACAGGGCGATCTTCTCGAACATGGGTGCTCCAGCGGTCTGGGTGATGGCTACCTCCCGCCGACGGACACCCTGAATTTCTGTCGCAGGTGCTAGGAACTCCTCAGCCCGCGAGGCTGCACACGCCTACCCGGGTGGAGGGTCTACATCCCATGAAGAAGAACCCGCGGATCGACGAGCTGGTCGCGCAGATCAAGAAGCACAAGGACGCCTACTACAACGGCACCCCGCTCATCTCCGACGCCGCCTTTGACGCGCTCGAGGACGAGCTTCGCGAGCTGGATCCGGAGAACGCCATCCTCGCCTCCGTGGGCGCGCCGCTCACGGACGCGCCGGTGAAGGAGTGGGAGAAGGCCCGCCATGCCATCCCCATGGGCTCGCTCAACAAAGCCGTGAGCGAGGAGGAGTTCCGCAAGTGGGCGGCCCGCTGCGACGAGCTCGCCGCGAAGGACAAGCTCCCGGCGATCTCCGGGGCGCTCTTCGTCACGGAGAAGCTGGACGGGCTCTCGCTGGCGGTCACCTACGAAAAGGGCCTGCTCAAGGATGCGATCACCCGCGGCGACGGGGAGGTCGGCGAGCGGATCACCGCCAACGCCCGCCGGATGAAGGGCGTGCCCGCGAAGATCGCGGGTGGCGCCTCGCTCACCGTGCGCGGCGAGATCGTCCTCAAGCTCTCCGACATGAAGAAGGCCTTCCCCGAGGCCGCCAATCCGCGAAACCAGGCCTCGGGCACCAGCAAGCGCTTCGACGGTCAGGGCTGCGAGCACCTCTCGGTCTTCTTCTACGATCTGGACGGCGAGGACCACGCGACCGAGATCTCCAAGTTCGAGCGGCTGGACAAGCTCGGCTTCCTCACCCCGAACTTCGAGGCGGTGGATCTGGAAGGCGCGGTGGCTCTCCACCAGCGCTACGCGAAGGAGAAGCGCGCCAAGCTGGACTACGAGATCGACGGGCTGGTGGTCCGCGCCAACGACGTCCACGCCCAGCACATGCTCGGGGAGAAGGCGAACCGCCCCCGCGCCGCGGTGGCGTTCAAGTTCGCTTCGCAGGCGAAGATCTCCAAGGTGGTGAACATCCTCTGGGAGACCGGTCCGTCCGGCCGCGTGTCCCCGGTGGCGGTGGTGGAGCCGGTGGAGCTCGCCGGGGCCACGGTGCAGCGCGCGTCCCTCCACAATGCCAGCAACGTGGCGGAGCTCGGCATCGGCGTGGGGGATGAGGTGCTCGTCTCCCGCCGAAACGACGTGATCCCGTACGTGGAGGAGGTCGTCACCAAGCACGGCCCGGCCGCCAAACCGCCCAAGAGCTGCGCCATCTGCGAAGAGGCGCTGGAGAAGGTGGGCGAGTACCTCTGCTGCCGTAACCGCAAGTGCCGCGCGGTGATTGAAGGGCGGATCCAGAACTGGGTGGACGCGCAGGGGATCCTCGAGTGGGGCGAGAAGCTGATCGCCCAGCTGGTGGAGGCGAAGCTGGTGAAGGAACCAGCGGACCTCTACAAGCTGGAGGTGAAGCAGATCGCCAACCTCGAGCGGCGCGGGGAGATCATCGCGCAGAAGGTGCTCGACAACCTCAAGGCGCAGCTGCCGCTCTCACTGACGAAGTTCCTCGCGGCGCTCGGGATCGAGAACTTCGGCCTGCAGACTGCGAAGGCGATCGTCGCCGGCGGGTTCGACTCGCTGGAGAAGGTGCAGGCGGCGACGTTCGAGGAGCTCTCCGTGCTGCCGGGCGTGGGGCCTGCCAAGGCCAAGGCGGTGGTGGAGGGGCTCAAGGAGCGCAAGGCGGAGATCGCCCGGCTGGTGGCCGCCGGCGTGGAGCCGGTGAACAAGGCCGCGGCCGGTCCGCTCGCGGGGAAGACGTTCTGCTTCACCGGCTCGCTCTCCAAGCCGCGCAAGGAGCTGGAGAACATGGTCGAGTCCCGCGGCGGCACGCTGCTGTCCGGGGTGACCAAGGATCTGCACTACCTGGTGATGGCGGATCCCGAGTCCGGCTCCAGCAAGGCGCAGAAGGCGAAGAAGTACGGCACCCAGTGCATCGACGAGGCCCAGTTCCTCGCGCTGGTGGATGGCAGGGCGGTCAGCGGGAGCGGGGCGAAGGCGTAGGCCGGATCTAAAGTCATGTGGCTCCCCCACCGTTCACCCCGAGAGGCTGTGAGCCTCTCAGGCGCGTAGCTCCCCCCCCCGTTCACCACGAGAGGCTGTGAACCTATCGGGCGCGTCGCTCCCCCCGATCACCCCGAGCGTAGTGAGGCCGCCGCCCGTTGGGCGGATCAATCAGGGATGAAACTTCCCCCGTTCACCTCGAGCGTAGTGAGGCCGCCGCCCCTTGGGCGGATCAATCAAGGCAAGAAACGTGAGGCCGTCCGCTCAGCCCGAGCGAAGTCGAGGGCCCCACGAGCGAGAGTCCCTACGATCGGCGGGCCCTCGACTTCGCTCGGGCTGAGCGGGGCGCGGCAAGTTTCAGGTCAGCGCCGTAGGCGCGTACTCGAGAGGCGGCACGCACCCTCGGAATCACCTCTGGGCGAACCGAGCTTGCGTGCCGCCCTCGACTACGGCCTGCGGCCTACGCTCGGGGTGAACGGTGGAGGTCGCGACCCTCAAGTTTCAGGTCAGCGCCGTAGGCGCGTAGTCGAGGGGCGGCACGGAGCTCGAAATCACGTCGGCGTGGACCGATCGCGGTGCGGCCTCTCGACTACGGCCTGACGGCCTACGCTCGAGGTGACCGGCCGGGATCAACGATCTCGGAATTCGCTGCGATGGCGGTGACCCGGCGGATCGCCTCGGCGATGGCATCCGGCTCCTCCTCCTGGAGGAAGTGCCCACCGTTGGTCCGCGTCACCCGCGCGTGCGGCAGGAGCTTCTCGATCCACGTCCGGACCCGCCCGAGCACGGGGTCGCGATCCCCCCAGACGATCTCGGAGGGGCCCTTGAAGCCCTGCACCAGCTCCTGGACCGTGCGCAATGGCGCGACGGTGGGGTGCTCCAGGGAGTCCGGGACCATCCGCGCCAGCGCGAGCGGAGCGGCGTTCTCGCTGCGCCGCCGCAGCGGCCAGCGGTAGGCGCGCGCCACCTCGCCGCGGATGCTGAACCGGCGCCCCTGCGCGAAGCCCATTCCGATGCCCTGCGGAAAGCCCAGGCCGCGGAAGGCGAGCTCGCTCAAGACTGGCACGCGGGCGAACCGGTGGAAGAGGGTAGGGCGGAAGCCCGGTCGCGGCGGCGAGAGCGCGGTGTTGAGCACCACCAGCCCGCGCAGCAGCCCCGGCCGATCCGCGAGCGCGCGCAGGCCGATGGATCCGCCCCAGTCCTGCCCCACGAACGTGAGCGGCCCGAGCTCCAGCGCGTCGATCAACCCGCCGATCAGCTGCGCGTGGCGCAGCAGCGAGTGGGCGTGCGCGGGCGGCTTGTCGGAGAGCCCCAGCCCCATGAGATCCGGCATCACCAGCCGCAGCGGCGCCGAGCCCAGCGCCCGCGCGACCTTCCGATAGAGGAAGCCCCAGGTCGGGTTGCCATGGAGCATCAGCACGGGCGGCCCTTCACCGGCCTCCATCACGTGCAGCGCCACGCCGTCCACCGCCACGCGGTAGCGCCGGAACGGCAGCATCCGCTCGAGCCACGCCGGCAGCGGTGGGGCCGGCAGCCGCGCCGTCACTTGCGGATCCGCAGGATCTTGTCCTTGTCCGCCGGACAGTCTCCGCGCCCGTCGCAGTTGCTGGTCGTCACGTAGAGCCAGCCGTCTGGCCCCACCAGCACCTCCCGCAGCCGTCCGAACCCCGAGGGCGGCTCGCCGGGGAAGTAGACCTCGTGGCTGGCGACCCGGGTGGGTACCGGCGCGTCGAACGTGAAGCGGTGCAGGTGCTTCGCGCCGAGCGCGCCGACCAGCAGGCTCCCCTTCCACTCGGGGATCGCGTCCGCGGTGTAGTAGGCGGCGCCGCCTGGCGGCAGCGCGGTCTCGAAGGTCATCATCGGGGAGACCATCCCCACCTTGGCCTCGCAGGAGTAGATCGTGGGCCACCCCAGGTTGTCGCCGGCGCGCGCGACGCTTACCTCGTCGTGCCCTCGGCGCATCAACTCGCCTGACGGCCCGTGGTCCGTCACCAGGAGCGTCTTGCTGTCCACCCAGTCGAAGCCCTGCGTGTTGCGGATCCCGAGCACCCAGGCGGGGTTGCCCTTCAGCGGGTTGTCCGCCGGGATCTCCCCGTCCGGCGTGAAGCGGAGGATCTTCCCTGCCGTGCTGGCGGCGTCCTGCGAGCGGTCCGGCTCGCGCGCGTCTCCGGTGCCCACGTAGAGGTTCCCGTCCGGCCCCACGCGGAGCCGGCCGCCGTCGTGGAAGTTGGCCGCGGGGATCCCGCTCAAGATCTCCTTCTCCCGCACGGCCGAGAGCCCGTCCTCCGCGAGCTTCCAGCGCTCCACCCGGTTCTCGCGGTCGCCGCCCGCGGGCTCGGCGGTGAAGTAGATGAAGAAGAGCCGGTTGGAGGCGAACGCCGGGTGCAGCGCCAACCCGAGCAGCCCGGACTCTCCCGTGGCCACGTTCGGCACCGTGGCGACCGGCGCCGGGACCAGCTGTCCATTGCGGAAGAGGCGGATGCGCCCCGGGCGCTCGGTGATCAGCAGCTCTCCGCTTGGCAGGAACGCCAAGCCCCACGGGACCTCCAGGCCGCTCGCCACGACCTCCGCGCGGACGGGCACCGAGCCTGCCGGCCCCCACTCCTCCTTCACCAGCTGGCAGGTGGGATCCGCGGCGTTGGACGTCTTGCAGCCCGCCAGCGCCGCAAGTCCGAGGAGCAACGCCAGTCTGGGCCATGGCAGCGGAGCGCTCATGGACGCGCAACCTAGCTCCCGCTGCGCTACCTGTCTGCTGCCGGAACCCAGGGGCGCATCCCGGCCACCTCGGCGGCGGTGTCGAAGATCCCCTGGAGCTGCTCCCGCTCCCTCACCACCGCCCGCTCCACGGCGCCGGCCAGCCGCTTGTCGAAGATCCGGTGTGCGCTGTGGATGGCGGTGGGCTCGAACCCGCGGGCGATCTTGTGCTCCCCGCCGGCGCCGGGCTCGAAGGCCTCGCGCCCCAGGGCAATGCAGTCGTCCACCGAGTGATAGAGGCAGACGTGGAAGTGCAGGAACGGGTGCTCCTCGAAGCAGCCCCAATAGCGGCCGTAGAGCCTGCGCGAAGTGGTGAGGTTGAACGCGCCGGCCACCACCTCCTTGCCGCGCACCGCCTCCACCAGCTCCACCTGGTCCGGCATCGTCCGGAAGACGCGCTCGAAGAAGCCGCGGTTGAGCTGCACGCGGCCCCAGGCGTTCTTCTCGCAGGTGGACTCGTAGAGCCGGAACGCGAGCCGCGCGTGGGAGTCATCCAGGGCGCCGCCGCGGATCGTCCGCAGGGTGATCCCCTGCTCGGCGGCCGCCGCGCGCTCCCGCCGCAGCTGGTGCCGGCGCTTGGAGGAGAAGCGGGAGAGGTAGTCGTCGTAGGTGCGGTACCCGGGGTTCTTCCAGTGGTACTGCATGCCCGTCCGCCGGGCGAGCCCCAGCCCCTCCAGCGCGCGCGCCTCGGGCTCGGGCGGGAAGATCACGTGGACCGAGGAGCAGCCCTCCTCCTTCGCGGACTCCACCGCGGCGGCCAGCAGCGCCTCCCGCACCGCGGGCAGGGCGGCGGGCTCCGCGCTGAAGAAGCGGGGCGCGGTGAGCGGCGAGAGCGGCACGCCCATCAGGAGCTTGGGGTAGTAGTCGATCCCCATCGACTCTGCCGCCTGCGCCCACGCGAAGTCGTAGACGTATTCCCCCATGCTGTGGAACTTGAGGTAGGCGGGCGCCCCACCGACCAGCCGGTCTCCCGCCCAGAGCGTGAAGTGGTGCGGCTGCCAGCCCGTGCTCCGCGTGGCGCTCTTCGAATCCTCGAGCGCGTGCAGCCACTCCCACCGCACCGCGGGGATGGGATCTGCCCCCAGCATCGCGTTCCAAGCGCTCTTTGGGACCTCGGAGATGCTCCCGAGGATCTTCAACCGCCAGCCGTCGGCCATGGGTGCCGTCTCTGATAACAGCCCCGCCGTTGCTGGACCACCTGACTCGCGGCGGACCCCTCATCTACAGTGCACGCCCGTGACCGCTCCGCCTCGCCTCATCGTCGGCACCATGAACTTCGGCACCCGCACCGACGAGCGCGAGTCGCGCCGGATCATCGAGCGCGCGCTGGAGCGGGGCGCCACGTGCTTCGACACCGCGAACATGTACGGGCAGGGGGCCTCGGAGACGATCCTCGGCAAGGCGCTCGCCGGCCGCCGAAGCCAGGTCCAGCTTGCCACCAAGGTTGGGCTCTTCAAGGTGAACGGTCAGCCTGAAGGGCTCGCCCGGCAGCGGGTGTTGCAGGCGCTGGAGGAGAGCCTTCAACGCCTGCAGACGGACGCGGTGGACCTCTACTACCTCCACAAGCCGGACCCGAGCACGCCGATCACCGAAACCCTGGACGCCATTGCCCAGCTCCTGGCCGCGGGGAAGATCCGCAGCTGGGGCGTGAGCAACTTCGCGTCCTGGCAGATCGTGGAGATCGATCTCCTCTGCGATGCGCGCGGGCTGCCCAGGCCCGCGGTCTCCCAGCTGCTCTACAACCTGCTCATCCGTCAGCTGGACGTGGAGTACTTCGCCTTCGCCCGGCGGTTCCCCATCCA
Organism: Myxococcaceae bacterium; assembly: GCA_044229415.1. GTDB lineage: Bacteria > Myxococcota > Myxococcia > Myxococcales > Myxococcaceae > JBGATB01. Next base: position 152,234 of record JBGATB010000002.1, read on the forward strand.
CACGGCGGTGTTCAATCCGCTCTGCGGCGGGATGCTGGCCCGGGCCCTGGCGCCGGGGAGCGCCGTCCCCAGGGGCACGCGGCTGGAGAGCAATCCCATCTACCGGCGCAGGTACTGGAACGACTCCCTGCTGGCGCTGGCGCAGGGCTACGCCGAGCTCGCTCGCGAGGAACAGCTGGACCTGGTGACGCTGGCGTACGCCTGGCTCGCCGCGCGTCCGGGCGTCGACTCGATCATCGCCGGCCCCGGCACGGTGGCCCACCTGGACGCCGCGCTGGATGGCTGCGCCGCCACCGTCTCTCCCTCCGCGCGCGAGCGGATCGACGCGTTGTACCGGGACCACCTCGGCACCGACGCCACGTACGCGAGGTAGCCCACGTGCTGGTCCCTGGAGCCGAGCAGCTGGATCTGACGCAGGCGCTCGCCGACTTCGAGCGGCAGGGGTACGCGCGGCTGGGCAGGGTGCTGGACGCCGAAGGGCAGGTCCTGCTGCGCACGCGCGCCGAGGATCTGATGCTCGGCCGCGTCACCTACCCGGGGATGTTCTTCCAGCTCGACTCGCAGACCGGCCGCTACGAGGACGCGCCGATCGGCCTGGGCTGGCAGGGGCCCTCGCTGGCCTACCGCAAGCTGGAGAAGCTGGAGCTGGACGAGCGCTTCGCTGCGTGGCTGCGCAACCCGCTCTTCGAGCGCGTGGCGCGCGCCCGGATAGACGGAGACGTGGTGCTCTACCGCGTCATCCTCTTCAACAAGGGCGAGCCCGGCGGCAGCGACATCCCCTGGCACCAGGACGGCGGCAAGCTGTGGGGGCTCAGCCAGGATCCGCATCTTCAGATCTGGACCGCGCTGGACGACGCTCCCTTGGACGGCGGTTGCCTGGAGGTCCTGCCCGGGAGCCACCGCCGGGGCCTGGCCTCCCCGCTGGGCGGCGTGGTGCCCAAGGAGCAGGTGCTCGCGGCGCAGGCGGACGCGCTCGCGGTGCCGCTGCCCGCCGTCGCCGGCGAGGCGATCCTCGTCCACAACATGCTCTGGCACCGCTCCGGCCGGAGCCGCACCGGGCGCCGCAGGCTCGGGTTGTCCATCTGCTACATGAGCGCGGCCACCCGCTGCCTGCGCAAGAAGCGCGCGCCCCGGGTGTTCTTCCCGGTGTTCAGCGCCCGGAAGCCTCCGGGGGGCTAAAGCTCGCTCTACTGCACCGCCTCGCTTGGCTGGCCCAGCGGCCGCGGCCCCGCGAGCGGCAAGCGCAGCGTGAAGCAGGTCCCCTCTCCCTCCACCGAACGGAGCCGGATCTCCCCGCCGAGCGCGCGGGCGATCTCGCGCGTGATGTACAGCCCGAGCCCCAGTCCGCTCTGCTTCTGCGCCTCGAGCCCGCGCTCGAACCGCTCGAAGATCCGCTCTTGATCCAGCGCGGGTACGCCGATCCCGCGGTCCTTCACGGAGAGGACCGCCCAGTCCCCCTCGCCGCGCAGCTCCACGCGAACGGGGCGGCCGGCGCCGTACTTCAAGGCGTTCGAGAGCAGGTTGTCCACGATCTGCCCCAGCCGGAGCCGGTCCACGATCCCGCTCAGGCCCGGCGTGAGCTCGGTGGTGAGCGGCGTCTGCGCCTGGGTAAGCACGGGCCGCCAGCGCTCCACGTGCTCCGCCACCGTGGCGGAGAGGTCGGCGCGCTCCAGCTCCAGCGCCAGCTTCTGGGTGTTGATCCGGGAGACGTCCATCAGCCGGTCCACCAGCGCGTTGAGGCGCTCGGACTGGCGCTCCACCGTCTGCAGCCGCTCGCGGTCGCGGCTGGTTTCACTCGTCCTGTTGAGCAGCCCCTGGACCTCGAGCGTGAGGCTGGTCAGCGGCGTGCGCAGCTCGTGCGAGGCGACCGCCAGGAACGCGTCCCGCGCGCGCACCGCGGCCTCGGCCCGGTCCCGCGCCGCGTTGGCGGCGTCCAGCGCGCGCTGCCGCTCGAGATCCGCGATCCGCGCCAGGTTCGCCGTACGCTCCCGGTCCCGCAGCCGCCGGTAGACGGAGGAGGCGTAGACGGCGACCGCGGACATGCCCGCCGCCTGGATCCCCCAGGGGAGCATCACCGCGGCGGGCTGTCCGTCGTTCGCGAGGATCGCCAGCCCGCTCGCCACGGTGGTCACCCCCGCCGCCAGCGTGGCGCGGGGCTGGTCCTGCACCACCACCGCGATCGTCAGAGGCGAGGCGAGGATCCAGTGGAACATGGGGCTGGAATGGCCCCCGGTGAGCACCACCAGCGCGGCGAAGCAGAGGCTGGAGACCACCGCCACCGTCGTCATCAGCGCCTGCTCGGCCAGCCCGGAGACCTTTGGCAGCAGCAGCGCGGCGCCGGCGAGCACCCCCGCCCAGACCAGACGCACCGCGAGCGCCGGCAGGGAGAGGCGGCCGAGCGCGCCCAGGTCCGCGAGGATGAAGAGCAACGCCAGCGGGGCGCTCACCAACAGGACGCGGCGCCGCTCCTTCAGCGCGGTGGCGTGGACGTCCGTCTCAGCTCCCGGTGCGCGGGGAGGCGAAGGCCGAGAAGACGAGCTTGGCGTAGAGGTCATCGCTGCGCAGGTACCAGTACTGGGCGTCGCCGAAGGAGAGGATGTCTCCGGTGCGGAGCGCGGTGGGTGGGCCCGAGATCCGCGAGCCGTTGATGAAGGTGCCGTTGCTGCTCCCCAGATCCTGTACCACGCACGCCTTGCGCGCGGACTCCCAGCGCAGCAGCGCGTGCCGCTTCGAAACGGACGGGTCGTTCACCACCAGCTCGCAGTCCGGCAGGCGGCCGGCGGTGAGCGCGTCCGCGTCCCGCACCGGCGGCAGCGTGGCCACCAGCAGATCATCGAACTCGGGGAGCAGCTGCAGGCCGCTCTGGGCCAACCCTTCACGGTGCGCCATCGCGGTGCCGCCGGCGCCCAGCCGCTGCGCGAGCGCCGCCGCGCGCTCGGAGGTGGGGCGCTGCACCAGCGCGAACGGGCCGATCTGGCCGAGGAACGTGGGAAGCGGGAGCGCCGACGAGAGCCTGCGCAGCTCCTGGACGGACAGCATCCGCTAACCGCTGCGCGCGCCGAGCTTGTGTGAGCCGCTGCGCGTCCCGAGCTTGGCGTGGAGGGTGTCCGTGTGCAGGAACCAGAACTGGACGTCGCCGAAGGAGAGGATGTCTCCGTCCCGCAGCATGGTCTCGCGGCGCACCAGGATGCAGTCGTTCAGGTACGTGCCGTTGGTGGAGCCGAGATCGTTCACCGTGCAACGCTTCTGCTCGTCGTTCCAGCGGAGCACCGCGTGGCGCTTGGAGACGGAGGGCTGGTCAATCACCAGGTCCGAGTCCGGCAGCCGGCCCACCGTCAGCTCGTCCAGGCCGGAGAGCGGGGGCAGGGTGGCCACGGAGAGATCCTCGAACTCGAAGAGCAGCCCGAGCACGCCCTGGGAGATGTCCGCCTTCTTGGCCATGGCCGTGGCGGCGGGCACTTCGTAGTTCTTCCCGTCCGGCGTCAGCGGGCGCTGGATCAGGGTGAAGGGCCCCAGCTGTTTCCGGAACTTCTCGAGCGGCAGGGAGGCCGCGAGAGAGCGCATTTCCTTCACCGAGAGCACCCGCGAAGCCTAATGCCGATGCCCCTTTAGTCACCAGCCCAGCCCTGCGCGGGATTGACCACATGGCCGCGTTTCTTCTAGGGTTTCGGGCGTTTCGCGGCCATCCCTCCGACCCCTACATGGGGGAGGGGTGCCGCGTTCACTTTTTTCTTCGATCAGGGAGGAACGGCCATGGGCCATCCGATCACGGCGAGCGGGCTTCGGAAGCTGAAGGAGGAGCTCAAGCACCTTCAGTCGGTGGAGCGGGGGAAGATCAGCAAGGAGATCGAGGAGGCGCGGGCGCACGGCGATCTCAAGGAGAACGCCGAGTACCACGCCGCCAAGGAGAAGCAGGGGCACATCGAGGGCCGGATCATGGACCTCAATGGCTGGATCGCCCAGGCGGAGGTGATCGAGATCTCCAAGCTGAAGGGCGACACCGTCGTCTTCGGCGCCACCGTGGTGCTGGTGGATCAGGAGACCGAGAAGGAGGTCACCTACCGGATCGTTGGGGAGATGGAGGCGGACATCAAGAAGCGCTGGCTCTCCATCACCTCGCCCGTGGCGCGGGCGCTGATCGGCAAGAAGCAGGGCGACATCGCCACCGTGCAGAGCCCCGGCGGCGCGCGCGAGTACGAGATCACCCAGATCCGCTTCGAAGAGGAGTAGCGCTCCGGCTGCCACTGTCAGCAGCCGCCGCTAAGCTTCCCCGGTGTCGATCGCCGCTCACCCACTCGCCGCGCTGCTCGGCCCGCTCCGCTATGCCTGCGAAAGGGACTTCGCGCGGCTGGCGATGGTGAAGGATCTGCGCGCGCCGATCGAAGGAGCGCTGGCCGGCGCCGCCGGGAGCGGGCTGTCCGGCCCGGTGATCGACCGGCTGCGCGCGCTGCTGCCTGGCGTGGATTCGCAGCGGCTCCCCGCGCGGCGGGAGGCCCTACGGGGCGTGCTGCGCGCGCTGCAGGACGCGGGCGTGGCCCTTCCCCCCGAGCTCGCGCGCGTCAGCGCGGGCGAGGAGCGCCCCGAGGCGCAGCTCCCCCCTGCGGTGGACGTGAACGGCCAGGCCTCGCTGTTCTCCAGCGCGCCGGCGCGGGTTGCACCGCCGCCGGTGCCGTCCCCTGCACCTGCGCCACTCGAAGAGGAGGCGGCCGGGCCCGCTTCGGCTTCGACTTCGGCTTCGGCTTCGGTCACGGCGAAGGGCAAGCGCAAGGCGGCGCCCCGCGCGAAGAAGGCGCCGGCTCGGGAGGGCACCCGGCGCGAAGAGGGAGATCCGGCGGCGGAGGAGGCGCGGCTCTTGTCGATCGCGCCGCGTGCCGGGCCGCTGGCGATGCCGCTCAAGAGCGTGGGCTGGCGGCTCAACCCCCGGCTGATCGCCATCCTCAACAAGAAGAAGCTCGGGAAGATCGGCGACATCCTGTTCATGCTGCCGCGCGCGTACGAGGACCGGCGGCGCCTGCGGACGATCGCGCAGCTGGTGCCGGGCGAGCGCGGGGTGACGGTGGGGGTGGTGCAGCGGGCGGAGGAGGTCCCCGTCCGCGGCGGGAGGAAGATCTTCCGCGCGGTGGTCTCGGACGGCAGCGGGAGCATCGCGGCCACCTATTTCCAGTCCGGGCCGTGGCTCAAGGCGCGCTTCCCGATCGGCAAGCGGCTGATCCTCAGCGGCGAGGTCCGCGCCTCGCATTCCGGCCGGGAGATCCCGCACCCGGAGATCGAGCCGGCGGAGGACTTGGACGGCGGCTCCATCCACTTCAACCGGATCGTCCCCATCTACCCCGGCTTCGAGCGGCACGAGCAGCGCTCGTTCCGGGAGCTCTCCAGCCGGATCTGCGAGCAGTACGCGGACTACCTCGAAGAGCCGCTGCCCCAGGCGCTGCGCCAGCGGCTCTCGCTGGTGGGCCTGGCGGAGGCGATCAAGCAGATCCACTTCCCGTCCCAGACGGACGAGCGGGCGCTGGAGGACGCGCACTCCACGGCGGCGCACCGGCGGCTCGCCTTCGACGAGCTCTTCTTCCTGCAGCTGGGGATCTCCCTCAAGCGGCAGGGCGTGAAGCAGGAGCCGGGCTACGCGTTCGAGGTGGGCGCGGAGCGGCTGGGGAAGGCGAAGGGGGCGCTGCCCTTCACGCTGACCTCGGCGCAAGCCCGCGTGGTGGGCGAGGTGAGCCGGGACATGGGCCGCCCCGAACCGATGAACCGGCTGCTCCAGGGGGACGTGGGCTCAGGGAAGACCGCGGTGGCCCAGGTGGCCAGCGCGCTGGCGCTGCAGGACGGCTTCCAGGTCGCGGTGATGGCCCCCACGGAGATCCTCGCCGAGCAGCATGCGCGCAGCTTCCAGCGGGTGCTGGGGACGCTCGGGTACAAGGTCGGGCTTTTGACCGCGGCCGGGACGCCGAAGGAGAAGCGCCAGGTCCGGGAGGCCGTGCGGGACGGGACGGTCCACGTGGCCGTGGGCACCCACGCGCTGATCCAGGGGGACGTGGAGTTCTCCAAGCTCGGGCTGGTGGTGATCGACGAGCAGCACCGCTTCGGGGTGATCCAGCGCCACGCGCTGATGAGCAAGGGGCGGCGGCCGGACGTGCTGGTGATGACCGCCACGCCCATCCCGCGCACGCTGGCGATGACGCTCTACGGGGATCTGGACGTGTCGATCATCGACGAGCTGCCGCCGGGCCGCACGCCGATCGTCACCCGCGTCTACGTGGAAAAGGCGCGGCCGCGCGTCTACGAGGCGATCGAGCAGGAGCTCAAGGCGGGGCACCAGGCGTACGTGGTGTACCCGCTGGTCGAGGAGTCGGAGAAGGTGGACCTGGCGGACGCCACCCAGGGGGCGCAGCAGCTGCAGGAGGTCTTCAAGGACTACCGCGTGGGGCTGCTGCACGGCCGGATGCGCGCCGAGGAGAAGGAAGCGGTGATGGCGCAGTTCCGGGATCGCCAGCTCCACATCCTGGTCTGCACCACGGTGGTGGAGGTGGGCGTGGACGTGCCCAACGCCTCGGTGATGGTGATTGAAGCGGCGGAGCGCTTCGGCCTCTCCCAGCTGCACCAGCTGCGGGGCCGGGTGGGGCGCGGCGCGGCGAAGAGCTTCTGCTTCCTGGTGGCGGGGTACGCGCGCTCCAAGGAGGCCTCGGATCGGCTCCACGTCATGGAGCAGAGCGCGGATGGCTTCGTGATCGCCGAGCGGGATCTCGAGCTGCGCGGGCCCGGCGAGTTCCTGGGGACGCGTCAGAGCGGGCTGCCGGAGCTGGCGGTGGCGAACCTCACCCGGGACGGCGAGCTGCTCGGCAAGGCGCGGGACGTGGCGCGGGAGATCCTGGACGCGGATCCAGGGCTGCACCTCCCGGAGCACGCCGGCCTGGTGAAGGCGCTCGAGGAGCGGTGGGAAGGTCGGCTCGCGCTCGCGCGCGTGGGCTAGACGCCCGGCCGGCCGCCCACCAGGCCAGCAGGCGCGCATCGTTCTGGCGGGCTCCCTAACTTTGGGGCCATGGGAGACCTTGGACTGGCCGCCGAGCTTCGGTGGCGAGGCATCCGCGACGAGCGGGTGCTCGAGGCGGTGGGAAGTCTCAGCCGTTCGGACTTCATCCCCAGGCGGCTGCAGGCGGAGGCGACGGCGGATCACCCTGTGCCAATTGGCCACGGCCAGACGATCAGCCAGCCGTACATCGTCGCGTACATGAGCCAGGAGCTGCGCCTGACGGGCGGCGAGCGGGTGCTGGAGATCGGCACCGGCTCCGCGTACCAGACGGCGGTGCTCTCGCACCTGGCGCAGGAGGTGTACTCGGTGGAGATCATCCCCCAGCTGGCGCGGCAGGCCGCCGCGCGGCTCGCGGTGCTCGGCTTCCGCAACATCCACCTTCGGGAAGCGGACGGCACGCGGGGCTGGGCGGACGCCGCCCCGTTCGATGCGATCCTCGTGACCGCGGCGCCGCACCGGGTGCCGCCCGCGCTGATCGCCCAGTTGGCGCCCGGCGGCCGGTTGATCGCCCCGGTGGGTGGGGAGGAGGAACTCCAGGAGCTGGTGCGAATCACCAAGGACGCCAGCGGCAAGCTGGAGGTGGAGCAGCTGCTCCCCGTCCGCTTCGTGCCCATGACCGCCGCCCACTACGCCCAATAGTGGAAATGGGGACAGGCTACTTTTCGGAGCGGAAATGGGGACAGGCTACATTTCCGCGCTGGGGCCAGTTCTTCCGGTGGGTTGGAGAAATGGGGACAGGCTGCTTTTTCCGGAGCCCGGCGCTGAAGCTGTATTTCCAGGGGATTCGGGCGAAAAGTAGCCTGTCCCCATTTCCGCTCCGAAAAGTAGCCTGTCCCCATTTCTTCTAGCGGAAGGGGTGGGGCTCGAGGAGCTCTTCCAGGCGCGCGGGGAAGATGCCCGGGATCGGCGCTGAGCTCGGGCCGGCCAGCCCGCGCTTCACTTCGGCGATCTCCTCGGTCAGGCCGCCGCGCTCCGCCAGCGCGAGCGCGCGCTCCAGCGCCGTCTTGGCCCGGGCGGCGTCCCCGGCGGCCCCGGCGGCCGCGCCCAGGACCAGGCTCTGCGGGAACGCGCCGTTCGCCTGTGCGTCCGCCGCGGTGGCGAGCGCGAGCGCCTTCGCCGTCCTCCCCGCCCGCAACTCGGCGAGCGCCAGCGTGGCCGCTGCGGCCGCCTCCCGCTCCGGCCGCGCCAGCGCCGCAAAGGTCTGCTGCGCCGCGAACGCGGCGACGGCGGCGTCCCCGGTGCGCAGGAGCAGCCGCCCATTCGCCAGCGCCAGCGCCGCGGCGCCCACGGCCTCCGAGCGCTCGCCCAGCGCCTGCGTCGCCAGCGCCAACGCTGCGCTCAGTTCGACCTCCGCCTCCGCGCTTCGGCCGAGCGCTGCGAGCACCAGGCCCTGCCGCTGCTGCAGCTCCGCGAGCAGGGGATGGCGAGGGCCAGCCGTTCGCACGAGCAGCTCCCGCGCCTGATCCAGCCGGCGCTCGGCCAGCTGCGGGTTGGACTGGCAGAGCGCCAGCTCGGCGCCGAGCTGGAGCAGCGCGCTCTCCGCCAGCTCCCGGGCGGGCACCAGTGGCAGCAGCCGGGTTGCCGCCGCGAGCTCGCGCTCGGCCTCCGGGAGCGCCCGCGCGCGCAGGCGCAGCCGCAGCGTCGTCATCCGCAGCGTCAGCTCCAGCGAAGGCTCTCCCCCGAGCCGCTCGATGGCCGCGGCGGCGTGCCGGCCCACCGCGAGCGCCTGCTCCGTGCCGCCGGGCCGGTCCGCTGCGCCGGCGGAGATCCGCAGCCACGCCTCGGCCGCGGCGAAGTCCTCCCGGCCGGCCTCGGCGGCGCCCAGCGCATCGTACGCGGCGCGCTCCGCCTCGGTGGCGCGCCCCTGCTGCCGCAGCACCCGCTCCAGCCCCAGCAGCGCGCGTGCCCGCACCGGCCGGGCGGATGGATCCGCGGCATCCCCCGTGTCAGGCGGGATCCTCGCCAGCAGGTCCCGCAGCGCGCGCTCCGCCTCCACCGTCGGCGCGACGAACGCCCCGCCGCGCAGCAGCGCCAGCTCGCGCTCGACCGGAGCCCAGTTGCCGGGCGTGCCGCCGTCCGGGGCGCTCGACTGCGGCGGCAGCAGCTCGGCGCAGCGCTCCGCGGAAAAGAAGAGGACGGGCAGCTCCACCGCCCTCGCCCAGCGCGCTCTCTCCGGCGATGCGAGCGCGCCGAGCGCCCCGCGCACCTCTTCCTTGCGCGCGGCCAGGCACTCCAGCCGCCGGCGCATCAGCGCCTGGGACTGCTCGCCCCGCACGCGGGTGGCTTCGCACGTCTCCACCCAGAGCGCCGTCCATCGGGCGGCATGTCCGGTGAGCCTGGGTTCGAGCAGCGCCATCGCCTCGCGCGCGAACGGAGCGCTCGAGGCGGACTCGCGGAGCTGGCGCTGGACCTTCGTGCTCCACACGTCCTCGAAGGAGGCGTCTGGCCCGCGGCAGGCCTGGCGGTCGCGCTCGGTCAGCCAGCGTCCACCCGCGCCGAGCGAGAGCGCCACCGCCAACGTCCCCAGCGCTGCGAACAGCGCCCGGCGGCGCGCGTGCGGGTCCTTCGCCAGCTCGGCTGCCAGCGCGTCCACGGAGGGAAAGCGCCGCGCCGGATCGGGCGCGAGGGCCCGCTCGAGCAGGGCGCGGACCGCCCTCGGCGCGCGCCGATCGGCGATCGTGCGTGGGGCGGCCCCCAGCAGCCGCCCGTCCAGCGGCGGTGCGCCGAAGAGGGCCTCGTGCAGGCAAGCGGCGAGGCTGTACTGATCCGCGCTCGCGCTGGCGCCGCCTCCGGAGGTCACCTCTGGCGCGGCGTAACGCGGATCGGGCTCGCGCAGGGAGGAGACCGCGCCCAGGCCGAAGTCGCTCACCCGCGCGCGCCCGTCCGAGCCAATCAGGATGTTCCGCGGCTCCAGGTCTCCGTGGAGCAGCTTCGCGGCGTGCGCGGCGGCGACCCCGCGCGCGGCGTCCGCGAAGACGGCCACCACCTGGCGGAACGTGCGGGGCCGCTCGGCCAGCCAGGCCTCGAGCGTCCCGCCGTCCACGTACTCCATGGCGAGGTACACCCGCCCGTCCACGGTGCCCGCGTCGTAGACGGCCACGATGTTGGGGTGGGAGACCCGGGCCATGGCCTGGGCCTGCTTGAGCAGCCCGGCGGAGTCGCCCCCCTCCCGGGGGGCGAGCTGCTTGATGCACACCCGGCGCTCCAGCTCCGGATCGTAGGCCAGGAGCGCCGCCCCGAGCCTCCCCTCGCCGAGCGTGCCGAGGACCGCGTACCGGCCGAACGTGAGGGGGGTGGGCATCTGGGCGCGCAAGTCCACACCGGCGCGTGCGCCGACGCAATTGCCGCGCCCCACGGCCATCGCTAACCTCCGGACCGATGATCCTCTGTCCGCTCTGCGAGCACCCGCAGGAAGCCGGCGACACCTGCGACAACTGCGGCAAGCAGCTCTCGGCCCCCAGGCCCACGGCGGTGGCCACCGCGCCGCTGGCGGAGCTGGAGCAGACCGAGCTGCCGGCGGCGCGCGCCCCGGTGGCGGTGAGCGCGCTGGCCGAGCTCGAGCAGACCCGGGCGGGCAGGGTGGAGGTCCCGGTCCAGGCGCTCCCGGAGGTGGAGCGGACGGGCGCGGCGCCGGTGCAGGCGCCCCCGGTCCAGCCGCTGCCCGAGCTCGATCTCGGCCGCGCCGCGGATGACGGCGTCCGCACCGCGGCTCCCACTGGCGCCATCACCTGCCGCTACTGCCGCAACGTCCAGGCGGCCGGGCTGCTCTGCGAGCGCTGCGGAATGGCCTTGCCCAAGGCGAAGGCGCCGGCCGCGGCCGCTCGAGGCGCCGCGCCTGTTCGCGCCGGAGACACGGTCTGGACGCGCTGCCGCAAGTGCGGCGCCACCGCGCGCGGCGGCGAGCGGTGCGGGGACTGTGGCCACGCCGTCCCCATGCCCGAGCCATGACGGATCCGCGGACGCGCGGCATCCCGGAGCCTGTCCCTCCCACCGCCCCGGCGCAGAGCGCGCGGCCGTACTCCGCCCGCTACGTGTGCGGCGAGGGCTGCGACTTCAGCGCGGAGCTGCTCGACATCGCCTACCGCTGCGGGACGTGCGGAGGGCTGCTCGAGGTCCAGCACGACCTGGAGGCGCTCGCGCAGAAGCCGGCGGACGAGTGGCGGGAGCTCTTCGCCGCCCGCCGCGCCGAGCCGCGGCTGCCGCTGGCGAGCGGCGTGTGGGGCAAGAAGGAGTGGGTCTACCCGCAGCTGCCGCTCACGGACGTGGTGTCGCTCGGAGAGGGCCACTCGCCGCTCCTGCCGCTGCCGGTCCTGGCGCACCAGCTCTCGCTCGCGTCCGTGGAGCTGAAGGAGTGTGGGCTCTCTCCCACGGCCAGCTTCAAGGACCTGGGGATGACGGTGCTGGTCTCCGCGGTGCGCCGGATGCGGCGCGAGGGGCGGCCGGTCCGCGCCATCGCCTGCGCCTCCACGGGGGACACCTCCGCGGCGCTCTCCGCCTACTGCGCCGCCGCCCGCATCCCCTGCGTGGTCTTCCTCCCGCGCGACAAGATCTCCCTCTCGCAGCTCGCGCAGCCGATCGCCAATGGCGCGCACGTGCTCTCGCTCCAGACGGACTTCGACGGCTGCATGAAGCTGGTGCAGGAGATCACCGCGGACCCCGCTCTGGGCCTCTACCTCGCCAACTCGATGAACTCGCTGCGCCTGGAGGGGCAGAAGATGGTGGCGGTGGAGCTGTGTGAGCAGCTGGGGTGGGAGGTGCCGGACTGGGTGGTGATCCCCGGCGGCAACTTGGGCAACGCCAGCGCGCTGGGCCGCGGCTTCGAGCTGATGCTGGCGCTGGGGTTGACCTCCCGGCGCCCGCGGATCGCCGTGGGGCAGGCCCAGAAGGCCAACCCGCTCGCGCGCGCGTTCGCGGGAGGGCTCGCCCGGCTCGAACCGATCGCCGCGCAGCCCACGCTGGCCTCGGCGATCCAGATTGGAGATCCGGTCTCCTTCAAGCGCGCGGTGAAGGTGCTGCGCGCGTTCGACGGCGTGGTGGCGGACGCCACCGAGGCCGAGCTGGCGGACGCGGCGGCGCGCGCGGATCGGGAGGGCGCGTTCACCTGCCCGCAGACGGGCGTGGCGCTGGCGGTGCTGGAGAAGCTGGTCCGCAAGGGCGAGATCCGCCCGGGGAGCCGGGTGGTGGTGGTCTCCACCGCGCACGGGCTGAAGTTCCCGGACTTCAAGGTCGGCTACCACGAGGGCCGGCTGCGCGAGGTGGAGAGCCGCTTCGCCAACCCGCCCGTCCCGCTGAAGGCGGAGCTCCCGGCCGTCCGGGACGCGCTGCGCGAGCGGCTGGACGGGTAGGGCGCTCGGGGCCGACATTCGCCCCCGGTCCGCTCGACCGCCCCGGCCCGCTTATGTATGGTGCGCCGCACTTTGACCGGCAATACGCAGAGTCTTCGGGTGCAGCACGATCAGCTCCAGGCGGAGCTCGCCACGCGGCAGAGCATCGCCCACTTCGCGCACGCGGCGGTCTCGCTGGTGTTCGCGGGGATCTTCGCCGGCGTGGCTGGCAAGTTCTTCCTCGGCGGAGAGGACGAGCTGGCCTTCGCGATCGCGGTGGGCTCCTTCGTGGCGGGCCTGGTGCTGTACGCGCTGGTCCGGATGGTGGCGGGGCGCCGGCGGTACGTCGTCGAGAAGTCCGCGTTCGAGCGGCTCAAGGCGCTTCGCCGCGAGCTGCAGGCGGACGACCCGGCGGCCTACCTGCCGAGATGAGCGGCCGCTTCATCGTCCTGGAAGGGCTGGACGGCGCCGGCACCACCACCCAGCTGGCGCGCCTGGCCCAGGCGCTGCGGGCGCGGGGGCGGACGGTCCACACCACGGCGGAGCCCTCCACCGGGCCGGTGGGGCAGCAGCTGCGCGAGGCGCTCGCGCGCAAGCTCACGCTCCCGGACGGCGCCCTGGCGCTGCTGTTCGCCGCGGATCGGCTCCACCACCTGGCCTCGGAGATCGAGCCGCGGCTCGCGGCCGGGGAGTGGGTCCTCTGCGATCGGTACGTGCTCTCGTCGTTGGCCTATCAGGGCGCCACGCTGCCGGTGGAGTGGGTGGGCGCCCTGAACGCCCGGGCGAGGGCCGCGGATCTGACGCTCTTCCTGGAGGTGGACGTGGCCACCGCGGCGCGCCGCCGGGCCGCGCGGGGCGGCGAGGAGGAGCTGTTCGACTCGAAACAGGCCGCGATCGCCCAGCGCTACCGCGAGGCGGTGGCCTCGCACGGCGCCGCGCAGCGAGTGGTGGTGGTGGACGGTGAGCGTCCGGCGGAGGAGGTCACCGCCGCCGCGCTGAAGGCCATCCTTTCGGACGTGAGGTAGGGTCTCCCGCCATGGACCGCTTCGGCGCCGCCGCGGTGATCATCGGCAACGAGGTGCTCTCCGCGAAGGTGGAGGAGCAGAACGGCGCGCACCTGATCAAGCGGCTGAAGGAGCGCGGGATCGCCCTGCGCCACGTGTCCATCGTCCCGGATGAGGTGGACGCGATCGTGGAGGCGGTGGCGCGGGCCCGCTCGGTGGCCGAGCACGTCTTCACCAGCGGCGGGATTGGCCCCACGCACGACGACATCACCGTGCGCGCGGTGGCGCTGGCGCTGGGGCGGCGGGTGGTGCGGCTGCCGGAGATGGTGGCGCTGCTGCACGAGCACTACGGCGACGAAGTCTCCCTGGAGACGCTGCGGATGGCGGAGGCCCCCGAGGGCGCCACCCTGCACCGCCAGGAGGGGATCTGGTACCCGCTGCTGGCCTGCGACGGCGTCTACATGTTGCCGGGCGTGCCGCAGTTGTTCCGGATCCAGCTGGAGACGGTGCTCAAGCTGATCCCCGGCCGGCCGCTGACGCTGAAGATGATCTACCTGAGCGTGGGCGAGTCGGCGATCGCGCGCTCGCTGGACGAGGTGGCGCTGCGGATGCCGCACGTGGCGATCGGCTCGTACCCCACCTTCGACGCCGCGCTGGATTACAGGGTGAAGGTGACGCTGGAGGGCGAGCGCGCCGAGGCGGTGCAGGACGCCCTGGGGCGGCTGCTCGAGCTGCTCCCGAAGGAGGCGGTGGTCCGGCTGGAGTAGCCGTCCTCCGCTCGGGCCCCGGGCATGTCAGCAGGGGCCCATCCCCCGCTCAGCCCGAGCGAAGTCGAGGGCCCGCGCATCTCCGCAGGGCCCATCCCCCGCTCAGCCCGAGCGAAGTCGAGGGCCCGCGCACCTCCGCAGGGGCCCATCCTCCGCTCGGCCCGAGCGAAGTCGAGGGCCCCCCGTTCATCACGGGACTGAGAACAGTCCGTCCCTCCCACGAGCCAAGCGAGCGAGCAGTTCCCACTCATCGGCGATCAGCGCCTCCTTCTTCGCGCGGCTCCAGTTCTTGACCTGCCGCTCTCTCGCCAGAGCCTCGTCGCGAGAAGGGAACGGCTGCGAGAACACCAGCGTGACGGGGCGTCGCTTCGAGGTGTACCCGCCGAGTTCGCCCGTGGAGTGCTGCGCCATGCGGAGTTCGAGATCGTCGGTGTGTCCGACGTAGAGCGTGCCGTCAGCGCAGCGCAGGATGTAGACCCAGAAGTCTTGCATCGACGCAAGGTAACGGTACGCGCTGACATGGCTGTTCCGGGGCCCTCGACTTCGCTCGGGCTGAGCGGGGGATGGGGGCCCTCGACTTCGCTCGGGCTGAGCGGGGGATGGGGGGCCCTCGACTTCGCTCGGGCTGAGCGGGGGATGGGGGCCCTCGACTTCGCTCGGGCTGAGCGGGGATGAGGGGCCCTCGACTTCGCTCGGGCTGAGCGGGGGATGGCCCCGCGGCCCTACAGCACGATCGCCAGCCCCACCTTCTGGCGGAGCTTGAAGAAGTCCTCGGAGATCGCGAACGAGAGCAGCTCGCGGACGTCGTCCCGCTGCTTGGCGGCGAAGAGCACCACGTCCGCGCTCTCGGTGCGCATCTGGGTGGAGTAGCCGGGGTCCTGGCGCAGCAGCATGTTGAGCCCCATCAGGATGTCCCCGCTCATCAGCAGGCCGGCGCGGTCCGCGGAGAGCAACAGCCCCGCCGCGGCGTGCTCCACGTCCACGTCCGGGTGGACCGAGGCCGCCACCAGCTCCAGCTGCTTGAGCGCGCGCCGGGGGAGCGCCTTGCGCAGCTGCTTCTCCTGCGCTTCGTCCCGCTGCGCCACGCCGGAGAACTCCGGATCTCCTACGCGCACCGCGCTGCCGAGCAGCTTGGCCCGGTCCCGCGGGGTGAGCTTGGTGAGCAGCGCGGTCTTGTTGAGCAGGCCGTGCACCGCGCGGCCCATGAGGAACTTCTGCTCGCGCGCGTTGAACTTCCGGACCACCTCCTGGCCCACGCAGACGGAGAGGGGCTCGGTGGTCTCCAGCGTCATCAGGCCCCGGCGGGCGTGGAAGACCTCCAGCTCCTGCACGCCGAACACCTGCGCCACTGCCTTGATCGCCTTGTGGACGGCGTGATCCGGCTTGAGCCGGTCCGCCTTCTTGTCGATCCCCAGGTCCTCGAAGTTGGGCGGGAAGAGCTTGGTGAGCTGGTCGCCAATGACCCGCAGGACGTCCACGATCCCGCCGTGGGTCCACGGGTGCATCAACAGCTCGAGATCCTCCGCGGGCAGCTGCAGCTGCACCTCCTGGGGGATGCGCGCCTTGTACTCCGTGTAGAAGACCGTCTCCGCCTCGTTGGCGGCGCGGAAGAACTGCAGGGCGCAGGCGGCGGCGAAGGCCTTGTCCGCCTGGCGCAGCCCCTCCCAGAGCCGGAAGAGCGCGTGCAGGCTGTCCAGCCGGGTGGGGTCCAGCCGCAAGAGCTGGCGGTGCTCGTCGATCGCCATGGGCGCGGCGGCGGCATCGCGCATGTAGAGCTCGGCGAGCGCGGCGTGGGCGTCCACGCTGCGCGGGTCCAGCTCCAGCACGTTCTTGAAGGTGGCGATGGCGCGCTGCGGATCTCCCAGCGCCCGGGCGTAGATGTCGCCGATCTTCAGGCGCAGCGCGATGGTGCGCCGCGCGTCCGCGCTCTGCGCCGCCTGCTGCTCCAAAACCTGGATCAGCTCCGGCACGTTCTTGGTGCGCTCGTAGAGATCCACCAGCCGGTCCACCACGAAGCCGTCACCGGGGGTGAGCTCCAGCGCCTTGCGGTAGAGCGCGGTGGCCTGCGCGGGATCCGCGAAGCCTTCGTCGAAGATCTTCGCCAGCGCCACCGTGTGGCGGCCGAGCGCGTCCGGGCTGGTCTCCAGCTCCAGCAGCCGCTTGCGGCAGTCCGCTGCCCCGGTCCAGTTGCGGGAGGCGGTGTGGATGTCCGCCAGCCGCTCCAGCGCTTCCAGGTTCGCCCCGTCCGCGGCCACCGCCGTCTGGAGGTGCGCGGCGGCGCGGGTGCCGTCCTCCAGGTGTGTCTGGTAGAGCCAGCCCAGCTTGAGGTGGATGGCGGAGAGCGCCTTGGACTCGCCGCCCTGCTGCACGCGCAGGGAGAGCGCGGTGGCGGCGTCCTGGTACTGGCCCGCGGTGATCGCCAGCTCGCCCTTGAGCTCGAGCGCCTCCACGTGGCCGGGGTGCGCGGCGAGCGTCCGCTCCACCGCCGCGAGCGCGCGCTCCGGGTCGTTCACCGGTGCCACCCAGAGCTTGGCGGCGGCGTAGAACTCGGTGGCCGCGGCGACCAGGTCCTTCTGCGCCAGCTTGGCGTCCCCGCGCCGCTCGTGCAGCACGGCCAGATCGGACGCGCCCCCGCGCGTGGCGAGCAGCTGCTCCAGCCCGGCGCTGGCCGCCGGATCGAGCGGATCCCGCTCCAGCGCGCGGCGGAAGTTGGCGATCGCGCCGTCCGGATCGCTCAGCTGATCCGCGCAGAGCCGGCCCGCCGCGGTGAAGGCGCGCAGCGCGCTCTGGACGTCCCGGCAGGCGCGCCCCTCCTGCTCCAGCGCGGCCCGCGCGCCCGCCCAGTCCTTGAGCTTGAGCGCCACCCGGCTGCGCCCCTGGAGCGCGGGGAGCAGGCTTGGGTTCTGCTCCAGCGCGCTCTCGTAGAGCTCCTTGGCGCGTGGGAAGTCCAGGAGCCGCATCTCGTTGAGATCCGCCACCCGGAGCGTGAGCTCCAGCCGCTCGGTGGGATCGGTCACCGCGGAGAGCCGCCGCTGGTAGAGCTGGGCCAGGCCGCCGAAGTCCTGGGAGGCGCGCAGCGCGCGCTCGAGCGCGAAGGCGATCCGCCCGTCCTGCGGGCTCTCCGCCAGCGCCTCGGTGAGCGCGTCCGCGGCGGCCGGGGTGGCGCCGTCCAGCTCGGTGGCGGCGGCCACCTTGAGCGCGGTGCGCAGCCGCTCGTCGCTGATGGTGTCCGCCATGCGGGTGCGCAGCTCGGCGCGCCGCGGCTTGTCCGCCGCGCGCAGCCGCTCCAGCGCCTTGAGGGCGGTGAAGTTGCCCGCGTCCAGGTTGAGCACGGCTTCGCACGCGAGCGCCGCGCGCGCGGGCTCGTTGACCTTGTCCGTGTAGATCCGCGCCAGCTTGAGGTGGGCCGCCACGCGCGCCGCGGGCGCCGGGCTCATCTGGGCCTCGCGGTCCAGGACGGCGATCAGCTCCTTCACGTCCCCCTTGGCGGTGTAGAGCCGCTCCAGGGCTCGCAGGGTGGCCGGGTGCGAAGGCGAGAGCCGCAGCACCTCCTGATAGCCTTCAATCGCGGTCCCCGGCTTCTCCAGCTTCTCCTCCCAGATGGAGGCGGCCTGGAAGAGCGCGTTGGCCCGCTCCTGCGGGTCGGTCCGGCTGGAGGCCTCGCCGCGCAGCACCTCCACCAGCGCCTCCCAGGACGCCGAGGCGCGGTAGATCCGCGCCAGCGCGCGCTGCGCCGGGAAGTAGGTGGGGGAGAGGGTGAGGACCTCCTGGTAGGCGGCGATCGCCTCGTTCACCTGCTTGAGGCGCCGCTCGTGCAACTCGCCCACCTTGAAGATGAGCGAGGCGGCGTGGTCCGCGTTGGGGGCGATCTCCGCTTCCGCGCGGTACATGCGGATGAGCTCGTCCCAGCGGGCGTCCTGCGCGTAGAGCCGCCCCAGCGCCTTGAGCGCGGGCAGGTACGAAGGGGAGAGCCCCAGAATCCGCTCGTAGGTGCCGATCGCCCCGGCGCGATCCTTGAGCTGCTCCTCGAGGATCTCCGCGTTGCGGTGCTGCAGGGCGATCACCTGCTTGGTGTCGGTGACCAGCGTGGCCTCGGCCTCCTGCGCGCCGATCAGGTCCGCCCAGCGGCCGGCGCGCTCGTAGAGGCGGGCCAGGTTGCGCAGGGAGGGGAGGTGATCCGGCTCCAGCTCGAGGATCCGCTTGATCGAGTCGATGGCGTGGTCGAGATCCGAGAGCCGCTCTTCATAGATCGACGCGATCTTGTTGAGCGTGGCGATGGTCTCGTCCTTGTGCTGCGACTGGACGAGATCCTGCTCGTACATGGCCACCAGATCCGCGAAGCGCCCCTGCTTCTCGTAGAGCCGCGTCAGCGCCTGCTGAGCGGGGAGGTAGCCGGGCTGCAGCTGCAGGCAGAGGTTGTAGCGGCGGATGGCCCCGTCCTGCTTGCCCACCCGCTCTTCGATCTCGGCGGCCTTGTAGAGCTTGGCGGCCTTCTGCTTGGGATCTTCGGACGAGGCGACCTCGATCTCGAAGACGCTGATCAGCCCCTGCCAGTTGGCGGTGCGGTGGTAGAGCTTCCCCAACCCCGCCAGCGCACCCGAGTGGCCCGGCACCCGCGAGAGCACCGCCTGGTAGCGGGCGATCGCGTCGTCGTCCCGGCGCAGCTCCTCCTCGTAGAGCGCGGCCAGGCGCAGGTTCAAGGCCACCGCCTCGCGCTCGTCGGTGAGCGCGCTCACCCAGGAGGAGAGGACGTCCGCCAGCTCCTCGTGGCGCCCTTCGGATTCGTAGATGGTGGCCAGCTCGGAGAGGACCAGCGCCTCGTTGGGCGCCACCCGCCGCGCCGCCAGCAGCGCCGCCAGCGCGTCCTCCTGCCGCCCGAGCCGCGCGTACACCTTGCTGATCCGCAGGAAGGTGGGGGAGGCCTGCGCGCCCAGCGCCTCGGCCTCCGCCGCCAGCGCCTGGAGCTGCTCCTCGGGCCGGTCCTCGCGCTCGGCCAGCCGCAGCATCGCCGCCAGGAGCAGGGGATCCCGCCGGTCCAGTTGGAAGGCCTCGCGGTAGAGGGTGGCGGCGTCCTCCTTCTTCCCGAGCCGGTCCTCCAGCGTGTAGCCCGCGAGCGTGAGGTAGTGCGCCTTGAGCACGTCATCCTGCAGCGCGTCCGCCAAAAGCAGGTAGACCTCCGCCAGCTGCGCGTCCTCCTCGCGCTCCTGGTACACGGCCTCCAGCTGCTGCAGGAGCGCCACGTCCGAAGGCTCCATCTCCAGCACCTGCTGGTAGACCTTGGCGGCCTCCTCTTCGCGAGAGAGGCGCTGCTGCAGGCAGCTGGCCTTCTCGAAGAGCAGCGGCGCCTTCTGCGCGGCGTCCTCCACCGCCGCCAGCTCCGCGTCCAGCAGCTGGATCACCATCTGCCAGTTGCCCACGTCCGCGAAGAGGCGGCGGGCGGCGCGCAGGTTGGAGAGGAAGCGGGGCGCGAGCTTGTAGGCGTTCTGGTAGGCGACCGCGGCGCTGCGCGGGTTCTTCAGCGGCTCCTCCCAGAGCAGGCCGATCTCGTGGAAGAGCAGCGCGGCGGAGGGGTCGCTCCCCACGGCCTTGGCTTCGCGCTCCAGCGCGGCGATCCGCTCGCGCGCCTCTTCCTCCGCCTTGGAGACGGTGGGCGCGGGGAGCGCGGAGACGGTGCTCGCGAGCGCCTCGGCGACGGAGCCTGCGGGCACGCTGTTGTCGAGCAGCGTGGGCGCAGAAAGGGCATCAGGGGGCAGGGGCTCGTTCCGCTCGGCCATGCGTGAGGGTGCTCCGTGAGGCGACGGGCGAGGAGGTGCTTGCAGACGGTGCGGCGGGGTTCTCCGTCGTACCACGCGCGTGGAGGAGCCCTCAAGGACGCGGAAGTCCTGACGAAAGCCCTGCGGGCGAGCGGGGTGGCGCTCCTACCCGTGCGCGGCCCGCAGCAGGGCGCCGCTGTCCACCAGCGCGCTGACCGCTTCGATGTCCAGGTGGATCTCCCGGTCCCGCTCCAGGGTGGGGACCTTGCTGCGGACGAGCGCATGTGCCGCGCGCGGGCCACGTCCGGCCTTCACCGGCAGGCGCAGGTCGAGCGCCTGGCTGGCCACCAGGACCTCGATCGCCAGGCAGGAGCGCGTCTGCTCGGCCACCTGGCGGGCCTTGAGCGCCGCGGTCATGCCCATGGAGACGTGATCTTCGCGCCCGGCGGAGGACGGGATGGAGTCCACCGAGGCCGGGTGGGAGAGGATCCGCGACTCGGCGACGAGCGCCGCGCTGGTGACCTGGGCGATCATGAAGCCGGAGTTGAGGCCCGAGTTCTTGGCGAGGAACGCCGGGAGCCCGGACAGCGAGGGGTTCACCAGCTGCTCCACGCGCCGCTCGCTGATCGCCGAGAGCTGGGTGAGGGCCATGGCCACCACGTCCAGCGCCAGGGAGATGGGCTGCCCGTGGAAGTTGCCCCCGGAGACGATCCGCTCCGAGTCCGGGAAGACGAGCGGGTTGTCGGTGGCGCTGTTGATCTCCGTGAGGAGGATCCGCCGCGCGAAGGCGAGCCCCTCGCGCGCGGCCCCGTGCACCTGGGGCATGCAGCGCAGCGAGTAGGGGTCCTGCACCTTGCTGCAGTGGACGTGGGTCTCCACCAGCTCCGAGTCCCGCAACAGCTCCCGCAGATGGGCCGCGCACGCCTTCTGCCCGGGGTGGGGGCGCACCGCCTGGATCTCCTCGATGAACGGCTTGTGGCTGCCCAGGAGCCCCTCGAGCGTCATCGCCCCGGCCACGTCCGCCAGGTCCGCCAGCGCCTCGGCGCGCAGCAGGGTGAGCGCCCCCACCGCGCACATGGCCTGGGTGCCGTTCACCAGCGCCAGCCCCTCCTTGGCCTCCAGCACCACGGGCGCGAGGCCCGCGCGCTCCAGCGCGTCCTTGGCGCGCAGCCGCTCGCCGCGGAAGTAGGCCTCGCCTTCGCCGATCAGCACCAGCGCCAGGTGGGCGAGCGGCGCCAGGTCTCCGGAGGCGCCCACGCTGCCGCGCTCGGGGACCACCGGCACCACGTCCCGGTTGAGCATCTCCAGCGCCAGCTCCAGCGTCTGCGGGCGGATGCCGGAGAAGCCCTTCGCCAGGACGTTGCAGCGCAACAGGAGCAGCGCGCGCGCTTCGGGGATCGGCAGCGGCGAGCCCACGCCGGCGGCGTGCGAGAGCAGCAGGTTGCGCTGCAGCTCGCGCAGGTCCTTCTTGTCGATCCGGACCTCGGCCAGGGTGCCGAAGCCGGTGTTGATCCCGTAGGCGGGCGCGTCTGCCGCGGCCACCCGCTCCACCAGCTCGCGGGAGGCGCGGACCTTCTTCCAGGACGTGTCGGTGAGGCGGACCTCGGCGCGCTCGGTGGCAACGGCGTGGACCTGCTCGAGCGTGAGGGAGTCACCATCGATTTGAACGGGGCTGGCCATGGCGCGCGGCTTGTACCAGACGGCTCCTCAACTGGGCGCGCGCTTTGACAGCGGCGCGCTGCGTCACTAGGGTCCGCCCGCTTTTTCCAAGCAGGCGTCAGGAGCAGAGGAGCCCGTGGCACTCATCGTCCAGAAGTACGGCGGCACGTCGGTCGGAGACGTGGAGCGGATCAAGAACGTGGCGCGCCGGTGCATCGCCGCGCAGAAGGCCGGCCATGACGTGGTGGTGGTGGTCTCCGCCATGTCCGGCGAGACCAACCGGCTGCTCAAGCTGGTCTCGCAGGTGACCGACCAGCCCGACGAGCGCGAGCAGGACGTGGTGGTGGCCACGGGGGAGCAGGTCTCCATCGGCCTGGTCGCGCTGGCGATCCAGGCGCAGCAGGGGAAGGCCAAGAGCTTCCTCGGCAGCCAGTGCCGGATCGTCACCGACAGCACCTTCTCCAAGGCCCGGATCAAGAGCATCGACGCCGAGCGGCTCTTCGAGGCGCTCAAGTCGAAGCACATCGCCGTGGTGGCGGGCTTCCAGGGGGTGGACGAGGAGGGGAACGTCACCACGCTGGGGCGCGGCGGCTCGGACACCACCGCGGTGGCGATCGCCGCGGCGATCAAGGCGGACGCCTGCGAGATCTACACGGACGTGGACGGCGTCTACACCACCGACCCCAACGTCTGCCCCGGCGCGCAGAAGCTCTCGAAGATCTCCTACGAGGAGATGCTGGAGCTGGCCTCGCTTGGGGCGAAGGTGCTGCAGATCCGGTCGGTCGAGTTCGCCATGAAGTACAAGGTCCCCCTGTGGGTGAAGTCGTCATTCAGCGACGACCCGGGGACGCTGGTGTGCGAGGAGGATGCATCGATGGAAGACGTGGTGGTGAGCGGGATCGCCTACGACAAGAACGAGGCGAAGATCGCGGTCCGGGGCGTCCCGGACATCCCGGGCGTGGCGGCGCAGATCTTCGGCGCGCTGGACGAGAAGAACATCGTGGTGGACCTGATCGTCCAGAACGTGTCCAAGGACGGGAAGACCGACCTCACCTTCACCGTGGGCAAGACGGACATCGCCAAGGCCACCGAGACGGTGAAGCGGCTGGCGGAGGCGATCAAGGCCCAGGGCGTGGAGACGGACGACGCGATCTCCAAGGTCTCCATCGTCGGCGTTGGCATGCGCAACCACACCGGCGTGGCCGCCAAGATGTTCAAGGTGCTCTCGGGGGAGGGGATCAACCTCCAGATGATCTCCACCTCGGAGATCAAGGTCTCCTGCGTGATCCACTCGAAGTACACCGAGCTGGCGGTGCGCGCGCTGCACACCGCGTTCGGCCTGGACCGCAAGGACGCGGCCGCGGCCGCCAGCTGAACGCCCGTGGAGCGGCCGCCGCTCTCTCGCACCTCGGCGCTCGCCCTCCTGATCGGCGGGCTGGGGCTGTGTGGCGTGGCGGCCGCGCTGGCGTGGCCCTCCTCCCGGCCTGGGCTGGACTGCCCACCGGAGCGGGTGCGCTGGGTGGGGGAGGGGAGCGCGGGAATCGCCGCGTGTGACGGCCCCGGCGGGCCGGTCCCGGCCGGACCGGCCATGACTCTGCGGCTCAAGCTGCCGCTCAACGCGGCGACCGCTGAGGAGCTGGCGCTCGTCTCTGGGATCGGCCCCGCGCTCGCCAAGGTGATCGTGACGGCGCGGCGGGAGCGGGGGGCGTTCGCCACGTGGGAGGAGGTGGATGCACTCCCGGGGATCGGCCCTTCGAAGTTGCAGGCGCTGCGCGAGGCCTTCGCGCTGGGCGAGCCTGCCCACGGGGCCGACGCCGGCGCCTCGCCCTGAGCGCTCAGCGGATGACGCGCGCCAAGGCCAGGACCGAGGAGGAGATCGCGTGTCCCTCGGCCCTCATGCGCGCCAGGTGCACCACGAGCTGCGGGCGCCCGTCCGCCAGATCGAAGCCGAGCGTCGTCTTCCCGTCGACCGTGGTCTGGGCGTCCGGAGAGACCGAGAGCGCCTTGATCGCCGCGCAGTGCTCGGTCGTCTCTGCCAAGACTGCGCTCGGCATGAGGTAGGCGACATTCACGTCTGAGCTGGCAGCGAACGCGGAGACGCGGACCGGCTTGGCCTGCAGCCCCATGCTGGTGAAGGCCGCGACCAGCGCGTCCACCACGCTCACCGCCTCGGTCCCGTAGACGACGGCGATCCGCGGCGTCGTACCTTCCAGGAGCGAATCGAACGTCAGCACCTTCTTGAGCAGGGCCGCCTGCAGCGCAGGCGGGACCTTGGACTCAGCGGCCTCCGCCGCGCCCGCGAGGAGGACCAGCGCCACCATGAGCGGCCGAAGGCGCGCGAGCCCGTCGCCGCCCGTCACGGACGGGCCGCGCGCGGTGAACCACCGGGGTGTCGGTCGCGTGCGCATCGGGCTTCAGGAACTGCCGCGCGGAGCAACGCGCGTTACCGGGGCGGAGCCGGAATGTACTTCGGCACGAACTCGCCCGCGAGCGTGTACTTGCCGGCGGCGAGGCCGATCACGGTGACCCCCTTCGCCGGAACGTGCGACTCCGCCGAGAGGCTGATGGTGCCGCTCACGCCCGAGAAGCCCGAGGTGTTCTCGAGCGCCTGCTTGATGGCCGAGCCATCCGTGGAGTTGGCGCGCTTGATCGCGTTCGCCACGAGGTGGACGGCGTCGTAGCCGAGCGCGGCAAAGCCGCTCGCTGCCTGCTTCGGCTCGATGGCCGCGTAGGCCGCGAGGAACCGCTTCATGCGGTCGCTGCCCGCCGCGGAGTCCACGAAGGCGTGGGTGGTGAAGTACACGTTCTCGGACGCGGTGCCGACCGTGGCGATCCAGGTCGGGTCGTCGTAGCCGTCACCGCCGACGATGGGCAGCATGATGCCAGCCTCGCGCAGTTGCTTGGTGATCGGGCCGATGTTGTACGGCATCGCGGCGATGTAGAGGAACTTGGGCGCCTGCGGGAGCGCCTTGATGGCGGCGATCTCCGCGGAGAAGTCGGACTGCGTGTCGGAGAACGCGACATCGCCGAGCACGGTGCCCTTCAGGCCCATCTCGAACGTTTCCTTGAAGTAGCGGCGGAGCAGCTCCGTGTAGTGGGTCCCGGAGTCCCACAAAATGTAGGTGGTGGTTCCAAACTTCTCGGCGCCGAACTGCGCGCCCGCGGCGGCCTGCACGTTGTCGCCAAAGCAGGCCAGGAACATCATCGGGCCGACCTGGGACGGCAGCTCCGGCGAGGTGGCGCCCACGGTGACGAAGGGGATGCTCGCCGCGTCGATGATTGGCCCGCTCCACAGCACGGAGTCCGTGTCATCGAACCCGACCACGCTGACGACCTGCTCATCGCGGATGAGCTGCTCGGCGGCCTTCTGGGTCTTCTCTTTGTCGTAGTGGGTGTCGAGCGTCACCAGGTCGACCGGACCGCCCAGCACCCCGCCCGCCTCGTTGAGCTCCTTCACGGCGAGCCGCGCGCCCTCGGATGCCGGGACGTCGAGCGCAGCCATCCCCTCGCTGAGGTCGAACAGGCCGCCCAGCCGGATCGGCGTCATCCGGGCCGCTTCGCAGCCGGTCAAAAGCGACAGGAGAATCCAGGCCAATCCGAACGTTCGCTTCATTGCTCTCTCCATCAGTTGGGGGACCACGTGTAGCCCAGGTGCAGCATCAGCTCGCGCGAGGGGCCAGGGAGCGGCGCGTGCAGCCCGCTGTAGGCCTGGACGTAGGCTGCCGGGCAGGCAACGCGGCGCGCGCCCCTTCTGAAGAAGCCGGCGATCGGACCATGCTGCCGCCAGGCTGTTGCAGGCCTTCACGCTTGGGTGAGCCTGCCCGCCTGGTCGACGCGGGCGCCTCCTGGGGCAGTTTCGGGCTATAAAGGCCGCGGTGCATATCTCCTGCGAGAAGTGCTCGACGACCTACATGCTCGACGAGCGCGTGCTCCCGCCCGCCGGCGCGCCGGTCCAATGTACGCGCTGCGGCCATGTCTTCACCGCGCGCCCCCCCTCGGCGGCCGCCAAGCCTCCCGAGCCCAAGCCGATCCCGCCCAACGCCAAGACGCAGGTGTTCGGCGCGGCGCTCAGCGCCGCCCCCACGGCGCCAGTGAGCCAGGAGGCGCTGGCCCATGGGCCGGCCACGCCGGAGCGCGGCGGGACGCAGCAATTCGGCAGGCCGCCGGCCGATGCGCCGGTCTCCAGTACGCAAATCTTCGGCGCCGCGCCCGCAGCGCCGCCCCCGCGCGCCACCACGCAGATGTTCGGCGCGGCGCCCGCCGCTCCGGCCCCGCCCGCACCCTCGGTGCACTCCACGCAGATGTTCGGCGCGCCGCCTGCCGCGGCCGAGCCGCCGCGCGCCACCACGCAGATGTTCGGCGCGGCGCCCGCCGCCCCGGCGCGCAGCAGCACGCAGATGTTCGGCGCGGCGCCCGCGGCGCCTCCCGCGCGCAGCAGCACGCAGATGTTCGGCGCGGCGCCCGCGGCGCCTGCTCCCGAGCCCGCGCGCAGCAGCACGCAGATGTTCGGCGCGGCGCCCGCTCCCGAGCCCGCGCGCAGCAGCACGCAGATGTTCGGCGCAGCGCCCGCGGCGCCCGTCGCCCCGCCCGGGCGCAGCAGCACGCAGATGTTCGGCGCCGCCCCTGCGGCGCCCGAGCCCACGCCCCCCGGGCGGAGCAGCACGCAGATGTTTGGCGCCTCCCCCGCGGCCCCCGCGAGCGGACCGACCGCGGTGTTCCGCGCCGCCCCGGGCCCGATCCCGGATCCGGAGCTGGACGGCGCCGGGAGCGGCAGCAGCGGCACCCAGCTCTTCGGAGAGGTCCCCGAGGAGCTCCGCCAGCCGCAGCCGGACAAGCCCATCGCCCCCATCCCCACCAAGACGGCGATCTTCGGCGGCCCCACCGAAGGCGGGCAGGAGGAGGACTCCGACGCAGGCGAAGGGCCGCTGGGGCCTTCGAGCTCCGGCCGTGGGGTGACGCGCACCTTCGCGCTCTCGCCCCAGGCCGCCGCAGCGCGCACCATCCTGGAGCCGCCCCCGCCGCAGCGCGCTCCCACCGCGGCCGCAGCGCGCAAGGCGGTGGTGGAGCTCCCGCCGGAGAAGCCGGACCTGGAGGACGATCGGACGCTGCCGGACGATCCGGCCCTGAGCTTCGAGATGAAGCTCAAGCGGCGCAACCGCACCGCCCTCACGGTGGTGGCGCTGGTGCTCCTGGGCGCGGGGACCTTCTTCGGCGTTCGCTTCTTCCTCGGGAGAAGGCTGGAGGTCCCGGCGGCGTGGACGGCGCTGCGCGATCAGGCGAACAGCCTGTTGCGGCGCGATGATCCCACCTCGCGGCGCAACGCGACCGCGCGGCTGGCCGAGCTGGTGCGCGATCACCCCCAGTACGTGGAGGCGCGCGCGGACTACCTGCTCGCGCTCTCGCTCCAGTTGGATGACTCGCGGCTGGCGCGCAACCGCATCCAGGTCGCCGCTGCCGAGCTGAACAAGCGGATCAAGAAGCTCCAGGACGCGCAGTCCCCGGGGGACTGGGTGAACCGCGTCAACGCCATGCGGGACGAGCTGATCGCGCTCGACAAGAAGAACGAGCCGCTGCTCAAGGAGGGTGAGGCGCTCGACGCGGAGCTGAACGCCGCCTTCAAGGCCCTGCAGGAGCAGCCGCGGAACCTGGGCCCCGCCGAGCGCGTCGCCGTGGCGCGCGCCGAGGCCGTCTACTACGGGGTGCGCGGGCGGGATGAGGCGCTGGGCCGCTCGCAGGCCTACGAGAGCCAGGGTGGGACGGACGGCTGGGCGCAGATCGCCTACGCGGAGTTCGCGCTCAACAGCAAGTCTCCGCCGGACACGCTGGCCCAGGCGCGGGAGCAGATGGACGCCCTGCGGGAGAAGGACAAGACGTTCCTGCGCCCCTACGTGCTCGCCGCGCGGCTCGCGTTCGCCCAGAAGAAGTACGACGAGGCCTCCAACACGCTCGAGGCCGTGGTGGCGATGAACCGCTCGCACACGGTGGCGAGCGAGCTTCTGGAGTGGGTCCAGGAAGCCCAGCGCGCGGCGCGCTGAAGGCACCCGGGTTGCCCCGCGTGGGCAATCTCCTTCCACCCCCGCCCCGGTTCCGTTCAGCAGCGAACGCGGAGCGCCGGGCACGTGCGTTGCTTCGCCCTGACGCGAATCTTTCACGGGTCCGCTGAAGGGGGAGGGCGATGGTGCTGGAGATCCTGTTCTGGTGCGCGGCGTTGCTGTTGCTGCACACGTACTTCTTCTATCCGCTGGCGCTCTTCGCGCTCGATGGGATCCAGCAAGTCTTTCAGAACGTCCGCTACATGACGGCGGGGACCGAGCGCCGCCACCGCGCCGAGGCCCGGGTGCTGCCCACGGTGTCGCTGGTGGTCGCCGCGTACAACGAGGCCAGCTGCATCCGCCAGAAGATCGCCAACAGCCTGGCGCTGGACTACCCCGCGGATCGCTTCGAAGTGGTGGTGGGCTCGGACGGCTCCACGGACGGGACGGACGAGCTGGTGCGCCAGGCCGGGGACCGCCGGGTGCGGCTCTCCAGCGCGCCGCGGGCGGGGAAGACCTCGGTGCTCAACCGCTGCGTGCCGATCGCCGCGGGGGAGATCATCGTCCTCACGGACGCCAACACCGAGCTCGAGCCGGCCGCGGTGAAGAAGCTGGTCCGCCATTTCAGCGACCCGGAGGTGGGCGCGGTGTGCGGCAAGCTCAAGCTCTACAACCCCACCAAGCGCGAGTACGAGGAGAGCGCGTACTGGAAGTACGAGTCCCTGCTCAAGTTCTACGAAGGGAAGCGCGGGGCGGTGATGGGCGCCAACGGCGGGATCTACGCGCTCCGGCGCAGCCTGTTCGCGGCGCTGCCGCCGTCCACCATCGTGGATGACTTCGTGATCCCCATGCAGGTGCTCGCCCGCGGCTACAAGGTCGTCTACGAGCCCGAGGCGGTGGCGCACGAGGAGACGACCGAGGACTACGACCGCGAGTTCGGCCGCCGCGCCCGGATCGCCGCCGGGAACTTCCAGAGCCTGCGGCTGCTGCCGTCCCTGCTCTCGCCGGCGAAGGGCTTCCCCGCCTTCGCGTTCTGGTCCCACAAGGTCCTGCGCTGGTGTGCGCCGGCGCTGATGGCGCTCGCCTTCGCCTGCAACGTCTTCCTGCTGCGCAGCACCTTCTTCAAGGCGACCTTCTTCGCGCAGCTGCTGTTCTACGCGCTGGCGCTGGCCGGCAAGGCGGGGCTGCTCAAAGGCGCTCCCCGGCGCGTGGCGTCCATCGCCTACTACTTCGTGACCATGAACGCGGCGATCGCGGTGGGCTTCTGGCGCTTCCTGCGCAACACCCAGCGCGCGGCCTGGGACCGCACCGTCCGGGCATAGAGGCGGACGCGCACTCTGTGGGCCGGTGTCCGCAAGGCGAGTCGTTCCTGCGCGTTGCGGTTGGCGGCTAGCCTTCCTGCTCGAAGGCCGGCCGTCCTCACCGGGGAACCCATAGATGCGCGCTCGAGTCGTGGCGCGGTGGCTGGGCATCGCAGTGATGCTCGCCGCCGGCAGTGCTCGAAGTCAGTCCATCCGCGTCCCTGCCTTCGAGCTTGAACGGCTCGAGCTGGATCCGTCCGCGGTGGGCTCGCTCGTGGTCAACAGCGGCGCCCTCCCGCCCGAGCACGGGCTGCGCTTCGGGGTGGCGCTGCACTACGAGAACGAGCCGCTGCTTGTGTACCAGGACGGCGCGCGGGTGGGGGCGCTGATCGCCCACCGCGGCACCGTCCACGCCTTCGGCGCGTTCGTGGTGCACCCCCGGCTCGAGCTCTTCGCCCAGGTGCCGGTGGTGGCGTTCCAGTCCGGCGACGACCTGAGCGCGCGCGGGCTGATCGCCCCTTCGGCGGCGGGGCTGGGCACGCCCTTCCTCGGCGGCCGCTTCGCGCTGCTGCGTTCGGAGCGGGGCCCCTTGCCGGACGTGGCGTTCGCGCTCGCGGTGGGGCTGCCCATCGGCAGCGGCGAGGCGCTGGCGAACAACGCCGGTTTCTCGCTCTCGCCGCAGCTCTCCGCGGGGAAGACCTTCGGCTGGCTGCGCCCGGCGCTCTCGGTGGGGGCGCTGATCCGGCCGACCACCGCGATCGGCCCGGAGCGGGTGGGGAGCCAACTCACGGTGGCCGGGGCGCTCGCCACGGTCAACGAAGGCCTCCGCGGCGAGCTCTCCCTGCGCAGCGGCATCTCCTTCACCGGCCTGCCCACCGCGGCGGAGCTGCTGGTGGGCGCGCGCTACGCCTTCAAGAGCGGCGTGGAGCTCTTCGCCCTGGGCGGCCCCGGCTTCTCCATCGCCCCGGGGGATCCGCGCTTCCGGATCCTGGCCGGGCTGGCGTACGCCAGCGCGCCCGCGGCGAAGGCCCCGGTGGTCGTCTACCGCGAGCGGCCGGTGGACGATCCCTGCGCGCCCGGGAAGGTCCACGCCAAGGGCCAGTGCCCCGAGCTGGACGACGACGGGGACGGCATCAAGAACGGCGCGGACCAGTGCGTGGACGTCCCCGAGGACAAGGACGGCTTCGAGGATCACGACGGCTGCCCCGAGCTGGACAACGACAACGACGGGCTCGCGGACAAGGCGGACGAGTGCCCGAACGAGGCCGGTCCTGCGGAGCGGGAGGGCTGCCCCATCCCGGACGCGGACAAGGACGGCGTCCCGGACGGGGACGATCTCTGTCCCTCCGAGCAGGGGCCCCCCGAGCGCCACGGCTGCCCGTTCAAGGACGAGGACCAGGACGGGATCGAGGACGCGGTGGACGCGTGCCCGAAGGAACCCGGCCCGCTCGAAGCGCGTGGTTGCCCGATCAAGGACGAGGACGGGGACGGCGTCCCGGATCACGTGGACAACTGCCCGAAGGAGAAGGGGCCGGCGGACAACCAGGGCTGCCCGAAGAAGCAGAAGCAGCTGGTGGTGATCACGCGCGAGCGGCTGGAGATCAAGGACAAGGTCTACTTCGCCACGGGGAAGGCCACGCTGCTGCCGCGCTCCTTCAAGCTGCTCAACCAGGTGGCCAGCGTCCTGATGCTCCACCCGGAGATCCCGCGGGTCCAGATCGAAGGCCACACCGACAACCGCGGCAGCGCCGAGCTCAACCGCACGCTCTCGCAGGCGCGCGCCGAGGCGGTGCGCGACTACCTGGCCAAGCAGGGCGTGGACGCGCAGCGGCTGGGCGCCAAGGGGTTCGGTCCGGATCGCCCGGCCGCGCCCAACGCCACGGCGAAGGGGCGCGAGCTCAACCGCCGGGTGGAGTTCACGATCCGCATGGGGGCCGACGAGCCGGAGAGCCCCAAGCCGCCTGATGCTGGAGCAAAGCCATGACGAAGTCCCTCCCTCGCGCCGCGCTGGTGCTGCTCGCGCTCTGGCTGCCCGCGCGCGCGCTCGCCGAGCCGGACAGCTTCGGCCTGGGCACCGGGCGCAACGGCGCCTTCACGGCCGCGACCGGCAACCAGGTCGTGAACACGTACACGCAGCTCACCGCGCCGCGGCTGCCCGGAGACACCACGCTCCCGGTCACCAGCATCGCCGGCTTCGCCACGGGCGATCTGGTGATGGTGCTGCAGTCCACCGGGATCGTTCCCGTCCCCGCGAGCGGAGACGCCGGGCCGTACGATCTCAGCGTTGACCCGGTGGGCACCTGGGAGCTGGCGCGGCTGAGCGGCACCTCGGCCGGCACGCTCTCCCTGACCGCCCCGCTGATCCGCGGCTTCACCGCGAGCGTGACGCAGGTGATCCGCGTGCCCGAGTACACGACCGTCACCATCCCCGCGAACGCCAACCTCACCGCCCAGGTTTGGAATGGCTCCACCGGCGGCGTGGTGGCGTTCCTGGCGACGGGGGCGATCACCAACAACGGCCAGATCAGCGCGGGCACCCGCGGCACCGACGCCGGCCTCTTCGGCACGGGCTTCCGCGGCGGCCTCTTCGTGAACTTCACCACCTCCAACAACGCGGCGCTGGACGGCTGCAGCGAGCTGGACGGCCCCGCCGGGCCGCTCACCAACGACGGCGGCGGCGGGGTGGGGACGATCGGCCGGCTCGCGCTCAAGGGCGAGGGCGTGGCCAACGTGGCCTACAGCACGGACGCCGGCGCCGGCGGCCGGACCGTGGGGCGCGGCAACGTGGTGAACGGCGCGGGCGGCGGCGTCTGCCACAACTCGGGCGGCGGCGGCGGCGGCCACGGCGGCGCAGGCGGGAAGGGCGGCAGGACGTGGGATGAGCCCAACCCGGACGGCGGCCTGGCGGTGAACCGGGACGTGGGCGGCCTGGGCGGCGGCGTGCTCAGCTACTCGCTGCTGGATCACCTGATCTTCGGCGGCGGCGGCGGCGCGGGCCACGGCAACAACAACGTGGGGACGGGCGGCGCCGCGGGCGGCGGCAGCGTCTTCATCCGCGCCGCGTCCATGACCGGCACGGGCGCGGTGCACGCGGATGGCATGACCGCCGGCAGCACCACGGGCGGCTTCAACGACGCGGCGGGCGGCGGCGGCGCGGGCGGCAGCATCTACCTGCGCGTCCAGGGCGCGCTGGCCTGCGGCGTCTCCGACGGCGGCGCTCCGGCGATGGACGGCGGCGCGCTCACCGCGGTGGGCGGGAACGGCGGCAACGTGAACTTCAACCGCCACGGCCCGGGTGGCGGCGGTGGCGGCGGGCGGATCCTCATCCAGGCGTCCTCCTACGCCTGCACCCCGTCCGTCCTCTCCGGCGTGGGCGGCACCCAGCTCGACGACGGCGGCGTGGGGGTCAACTTCGGCGCGGGCCCCAGCTCGCCCTCGGATCCGAGCACCGTGGGCAGCGTGGTGGTGCCCTCCGGCGGGTTCACCGTGCCCGCGGTGCCCGCCGTGATCACCCCCGCCAACGGCGCCACCGTGACCGTCAAGCGGCCGCCGATCACCGGCACCGCACCGGCGAACACCACGGTGGTGATCTACCTGGATGGCGTGGAGATCGGCCGGACCACCTCCAACGGCTCCGGCAACTTCAGCTTCACGCCCACCAGCGATCTCTCCGAGGGCTCGCACCAGGTGGCGGCGGCCTCGGAGCTCCAGGGCGTGCAGAGCGCCAAGAGCCCGGTGAACACCTTCCTGGTGGACACGGTGCCGCCCTCGGTGCCGGTGATCTCCACGCCCACCGCGGGCGCGGCGCTCGCCACCGCCCGGCCGACCCTCACCGGGACGGCGGATCCCGGATCCTCCGTGGAGATCCGGGTGGACGGCGTGCTGGTGGCGACCGTCACCGCGGATGCGGGCGGGAACTGGAGCTACACGCTCTCGGCGGCTCAGGCCCTGGCGGACGGGCCGCACACGGCCTCGGTGCTCGCGCGGGATGCCGCGGGCAACGCCTCGGCGCCGGCCACGCGCAGCTTCTCCACGGATGCCACCGCGCCGGACACCTTCATCGTCTCCGGGCCGCCGAGCGCCACCTCGTCCACCACCGCCACGTTCGACCTGGACGCCTCCGAGTCCGGCGTCACCTACCAGTGCAGCCTGGACGGCGGCGCCTTCGCCAGCTGCAGCGATCCGGCGATCTTCAACGGCCTCTCCAATGGCTCGCACACCCTGCTGGTGCGGGCGGTGGACGCGGTGGGGAACGTGGACGCCTCGCCCGCGAGCTTCACCTGGCTGGTGGATGACGTGCCGCCCGCGGCCCCGGTGGTGATCCTTCCCGCAAACGGGTCGACCGTGCCTGCCTCGCCCACGCCGGTGATCTCCGGTACCGCCGAGGCCAACTCCACCGTGCAAGTCTTCCTGGACGGGGTCCTCTCCGGCACCACCACCGCCGATGCGAGCGGGAACTTCAGCTACACGCCGCCGGTGAGCCTGGGGAACGGGTCGCACACGGCCTTCGCCCGCGCGCAGGACGCTGCGGGCAACACCAGCGTCAGCTCCAACACCAACACCTTCACGGTGGACGGCACGCCGCCGGACACGGCGATCGACAGCAACCCGCCGCTGCTCTCGAGCTCGTCCTCGGCGACCTTCGCGTTCTCCTCGAACGAAGCGGGCGCCAGCTTCGAGTGCCGCCTGGACGGCAGCGCCTTCGCCCCCTGCACGAGCAACCCGCTCACCTTCACCGGGCTGGCGGACGGCTCGCACACCTTTGAAGTCCGCGCCAAGGACGCCGCCGGCAACCTCGATCCGAGCCCCGCAAGCTTCACCTGGACCGTGGACACCGCGGCGCCCGGGATCCCCGTGATCACCGCCCCCACCGAGGGCGCGAGCGTGGCCACTGCCACGCCCACCGTCACCGGCACCGCCGAGCCCAACGCCACGGTGGAGATCTTCATCGACGGCGCGCTCGCCGGGACTGCCACGGCGGACGCCTCCGGCAACTTCTCGTTCCTGGTGCCGATGTCGCTCGCCGCTGGCGCGCACACCGCCACCGCGCGGGCGAGGGATGGCGCCGGCAACGTTGGCGCGAGCTCCGCGGTGCGGAACTTCACCGTGGATCTCACCGCGCCGGATACGCAGATCGCCTCGGGTCCGCCCACTCAGAGCAACAGCAGCACCGCCAGCTTCACCTTCACCTCGAACGAGGCGAACGTCACCTACGAGTGCAGCTTGGACAGCGGCGCGTTCGTGCCGTGCGCCGCCTCGTCGATCTTCCCGGGGCTGGCGGATGGCAGCCACATGCTCGCCGTCCGCGCGCGAGACGCCGCCGGGAACGTGGACCCCACCCCCGCGGTCGCGGTCTGGAACGTGGACACGGCGGCGCCGCCGGTGCCGGTGATCGTTGCGCCTGCCGCGCTCTCGACCACCGGGCCCCTTCCCACGATCACGGGCACCGCCGAAGCGGGCGCCACCGTGGAGATCTTCATCGACGGCGTCCTCGTCGGCTCGGTCACCGCGGACGCCAGCGGCGACTGGACGTACACGCTCACCGCGGGGCAGGCGCTGATGACCGGGCTGCACTCCGTCACCGCGCGCGCCGTGGACGCGGCAGGGAACGCCAGCGCCCAGAGCACCGCGCGCGCGTTCATCGTGCTCGGTGGTGGACCGGGCGACGGCGGGACGACGCTGCCGGACGGCGGGACGACGCTGCCGGACGGCGGGACGACGCTGCCGGACGGCGGGACGACGCTGCCGGACGGCGGGACCGCCACATCGGATGGAGGCACCACGTTGCCAGATGGCGGCAGCTCGACCGGCGACGGCGGCATGGTGGACGCAGACGGCGGCATGGTGGACGCAGACGGCGGCATGGTGGACGCAGACGGCGGCGCCACCCTGGAGGATGGCGGCGGCTCGACGGGCGACGGCGGGGAGGATCCGCTGACCGGCAATCCGCTCGAGGACTACCGCTTCCGCGGCGGTGGCTGCGGCTGCGGCGCGGCGGATCCCGCCCCGGCCGCGTTCTGGGCGGTCCTCGGATTGATCGCGTTCATCCAAGTCCGCACGCGGCGCCGCGCGTCAGGCGGCGGCCGCGGGCCGTGACTGCGGCGCGGGTTCCGCGGAGGGGGCGCGAGGGCGCAGCGTGAGCCCCACCGCCACCAGGCCGATCAGCAGCTCCAGGCTCATCGCGCCGGCCGAGGCGCGGTGGAGCTGCAGGTAGGCATCGTGCTCGGGGGTGCCGCGCGGCAGCACGGCGGCGCTGCCGCCCGCTCGAGCGTGCAGGGCCTGCAGGCGCGGCGTCACGACCCAGACGCTGAGCAGGGCGAGCATCCCCGCGAGGCCGAAGAGCGCCAGCCGCAGGCGGCCGCGCAGGTCCGCGCCGCCTTCGTACGCGAGCGCGAGGAGGATCATCCCCGAGACCGCGAAGATCGAGCCCACGTCCAACGCGTTGAGCGCCCTGGAGACGACGGAGATCGCCTGAGGCGTGGGACCCAGCTCGCGGAACACCGTGGGCGCGACCACGAGCGAGAAGCAGCAGAGGCTTCCCAACCAGACGGCGAGCAGCAGCTGGTAGCAGTACCGGACGAAGGGCATCGCGTGGGCTCCTTGGGAAAAAGGTGACGCGATGGGTGCCCCGATCCGCTCGGACCTTCGACGCCGCTAGCGCGCGGCGACCACCGGGCCCACAGGCAGGAGCGTGGCGTACGCGGCGAACAATTCGCCGGTCAGAACATTCCGCTCGGCCGGGCCGGGCGTGCGCAGGAAGTCGTTGAGCAGCCGCCCGGTGCGCGGATCCACCCGCTCGTGCTTGCGCTCCAGGTTCATCCGGTAGCGCACCACGCCGCGCTTCACGCGGTGGATGACGAGCACCGTGCCGTCCTCGTCCACGCCCTCCACCAGCCCCACGTGGGTGAGGCCGTCGTTCACGCGGCCGTCGCGGTTCACGTCGTAGGTCTCGCGGAAGAAGACGAGGTCCCCGGGCAGGGGTCGGCCCCCGTGGAAGATCCGCCCGTGGCTGCCGGCGAAGCGGAAGATGGAGGTGACCCCGTTCTCGCCTTCATGGCCGCCGTTGGGCAGGGGCAGGCCGATCTGGTCGTAGATCCCGCTCACCAGCCCGGTGCAGTCGTCCGGGTAGACCCGGCCCCCGAGCTGCACGGTGGGCTGACCGAGCACGGAGCGCGCGAGCGCCACGGCCTCGGCGCGGCCGCCGCGCAGCGGGGGCGGGGGCGGCGGCGCCGGTGGGGCAGGGGGCTCCGGGATCCCGCGCGGGATCGCCGAGGGGCTGAAGGGCTGGTAGCGGGCACCTCGCACGGCGATCGCGCTGCCGGCGGGCAGACCCGTGGCGCAACCGAACGCGAGCAGACAGAGGGCGCTAAGGAGCTGCCGCACGGGGACAACCGTGGTGCCGCCGCGGGGGAGCGTCAACTTTCCCGCCGGCAGCTCGGCCGCTTGCTGACAGGGGGCTGGGTCGTTGGCGCCGGTCCCGTCGCGGGCTACGGTCCTTAGCCGCATGCGCCGCCTCCCGTTGCTCGCCCTCCTGGCCTTTGCTTGTGGCTGCGCCAGCGCCGCGTACCGCCGCGCGGTGGCCGCGGACACGGTCGAGGCCTACGAGCAGTGGCTCGCCACCCACCCGGAGGAGTCCGCGGAGCACGCGGCGGCGGCCTCGCGGCTGCACGCGCTGGCCTTCGAGCGGGCGCGCGCGGCGCACTCGGTGCTCGGGTACAAGCGGTTCCTCGAGGCCTATCCAACCGCCGAGCAGGCCGCCCAGGCCCGGGCGCTGCTGGAGTCCCTGCGCTTCAACGCGGCCACGGCGGAGAAGAGCGCGCGGGCGCTGCGGGCCTTCCTCCACGAGCACCCGGACGGGGCGCACGCCTCGGCCGCCAAGGAGCTCCTCTCCGCGGCCGAGCTCTCCGAGCTCACGACTTTCGAAGAGCCCCAGCAGCTCAAGAGCCTGCTCTCCACGTATGGGGATGATCCGCGGCGCCAGGCCGTGGAGGCCAAGCTCGACGATCGCACCTTCGAGCAGGCCCTGGCCGCCGGCGCGCGCCCGCTGCTGCGCTACCTCAAGGAGTTCCCCGCGGGCGCCCACCGCAAGCACGCGCAGCTGCGCCTCTTCGAGCTGAAGGTGAAGAGCCTGATCGTCTCCGGCAGCTTCGACGAGGCAAAGGCCACGCTGGAGAAGAGCCCGCTGGGCGCCGAGCTGCCGGGCCTGCGCGCCGAGCTGACCGCGGCGCGCGAGGAGCACAAGCGGCTCGCGGGCGTGCAGGCCGCGCTCCCAGCCTTCTACCTGCGCGGGCTGGAGGAGCTCGAGCGCGCGCTCCAGGCGCCGGATCCGCTGGATCGCTGGCAGGCCGCGCAGGAGCTCTCGCAGCACGTGAGCGCCCGCGCGCTGGATCCGCTCTTGATGGCGGTGCGGACCTCCCGCAACCCGAAGGTCCGCTGGGAGGCCTTCTCGGCGCTCGCGCACGTGGTCCGCGCGCTCCCGCATGACGTGGCCCAGTACGAGCTGGCGGTGCGGCTGGAGGCGCTCTCCGAGCGCGCGGCTGATCAGGAGGTCCACCTCGCCGCGGCCACGCTGCTGGATCTCTCCGGCGAGGTGGCCGCCGCCGCCACCGAGTACTCGCGCGCCTTCCTCCCGGAGCAGCCGGACCCGGTGGTGCTGCGCCGCTGGGTGGAGATCCGCCGCGAGCGCAACCAGCACTTCTCCGCCGCGGTCGCGGCGCGCCGGCTGGCGCTCTGGGCCTCCGCCGTTGCCGCCGAGCCCGGCGTCGAAGGGCGCGAGTCCACGCTCGCCTCCGCGCGGCAGCTCTGCGAGGCGGTGCTCGCCAGCCGCTGGGCCCAGGCCCAGATCTCGGCCAGCCAGCAGGCCGGGGCCGAGTTCCCCGAAGATCTCCAGCAGTTCGCCCGTGAGGCCGAGCGCGCGCGGAAGCTGAGCGAGGCGGCGCTCGCGGACGCGGAGCTGGCGCTGCGCACGCACGAGCCCTCCGCCCGCACCTGCGAGGACGATCAGGTCCGCCAGCGGCTCGCCGAGTCCGAGAAGCAGCGGCGCGCGGTGCTCGCGGAGCTCAGCCGCAAACGCCACCCGCTGGCCCAGCTGGCGTGGCAGCGCGCCCGCCGGAGCGACCCGTCCTTCGAGGTCCGCGCCGAGGCCGAGCGTCAGGTGGCGGACGCCTCGCCCCGCTGACCCGGATGGGGCGCCGTACCGGCGCGTGCACCGGGTTGGTGTCAGGTCGCTCCCCCGCGTGCCGCGACCCCGGCAACTCCATGCGTAAGACGTTGTAATCCCTTTCGTTCCGGTCACGGGAGTGTTGGGCACACAGGCTGCACAAAGGGCCGCCCCGTACGACTTCACGGAGGTTTGTCCATGCGTGCTTCAACCCTCACCCTTCGCCTCGCGTCCCTGGCCGCGATGCTCACCGCGGCCGCCTGCGGCGTGAGCGGAACCGACGACCCGACGCTCTACCTGACCGGCACCGAGGAGCTCGCCGCGATGGTTCGAGGCGTTCCCACCTGCACCAACCCCAAGAAGGTGCTCGTCTGCCACGTGCCGCCCGGGAACCCGGCGAACGCCCACTCCATCTGCATCGGCAAGCCGGCGCAGGATCCCCACGTGCGGCTGCACGGCGATGGCCTCGGGGCCTGCGCGCCACTGCCGGATGGCGGCGTGGGTGGCAACGGCAACCCCGGTGGTAACGGCGGCCCTGGCGGTCCGGGCGGTCCGGGTGGCCCGGGCGGGACGCTGCCGGATGGCGGCGCGATCGAAGGCGGTGGCGGCCCCGGTGGCTCTGGCGGTCCGGGCGGCAACAACGGCCATCTGCCTGACGGTGGAACGCCCCCCGGCGGTGGCGGCTCTGGCGGCCCCGGCGGTGGTGGCGGCTCTGGCGGTGGCGGCGGCGGTGTGCCGGACGTGGGCGAGGACGGCGGCTCCATCGGTTAACCCCTTGGGGATCGGGGGCCGTACCGGTTCGTACGGCCCCCTGTACCCATCCACACAGCGGCTTTGTTCCAACCCCGCGAGACCAGGAATGGGCAGGCCGGCACGGCGGCTGCTAGTTTCCGGCGGGAGATGATTCGGATGCTCACCCCCAGTCTGATCGCCCTGCTGGTCGCCGCCGGTCTCCCGGCGCGTGCCCAGAGCGAGGGGGATGCGCGCATGCTGGTCCGCAGCGCGCTGGAAGCTCAGGCGACCCTTCCTGCCCACCTCCCCACGCTCCCGGGCGCTGCCTCGGAGCGGGCCTCGGAGGCCCTCCGGGCGCGGGGCGCTCGCCAGGCCACTTCGGCCCGCGCGGTGCGCGCGGCGGAGCACACCACCTCGGCCTCGGACGAGAGCGTCAAGGCGGTGGGGAACGGTAAGGCGAAGGGCGCGGCCAGCAACGCCAGCGTCCACGCCGCCGAGCAGGCCGCGGCCGGTCAGGCGCGCGCCGCGGAAGCAAAGAAGGCCCACAAGAATTCGCCGAATCCGCCCGGACCCAATAAACCTTAGGCGCATGCGCCGCGCGCCTTCGAGGGAGTGGGGTTGGGCAGGGCACTGATCCTTGCTCTCACCCTGTGTCTCGCTCCGGCCGCGCTGGCGAGCCCGGAGGCGGACGCGCGCCTGGCGAGCGGCGCCGGGCACTTCCGCGCCGGCCGCTTCGATCAAGCGCTGATCGAGTTCAAGGTGGCGCGCGAGCTCGGCGCGCGCGGCGAGGTGGCCTGGTACGTGGCCGCCGCGCTCACCAAGCTGGAGCGCTCCGAGGAGGCACTGGAGGCGTTCGCGCTCGCAGCGGTCGAGTCGCCCCAGTCCGCGGATGCGCTGCTCGGCTACTACCACGCCATCGCCTGTTACGACGCCCACCTCCTGGTCTGCGCGGATCAGCTGTTGGCGAAGGTGGGGGGAGACGCGGGGCCCCGCATCGCTGGCCAGGCCGCCAAGGTCCGCGGGCAGATCGCCCCCATCCTCGCGAAGGAGCCTCCGCGAACGGCGATTGACGCGCTCCTGGAGAAGGGGGCGCGCGCGTCCGCCGCGGGGCGCGCTTCGCTCGCCCAGGCCTATCTCGCCGAGGCCGCCGCGCTCGCCGCCCGCCGCGCGGATCGCTACGGCGCGGAGCGCGCGGCGCAAGAGAGCAGCGCGCGCTCGCGTGACGGCGGCGCCCCGGAGCGGCGCCCATGAGCCTCGCCGGCCTGGTGCTCACGGCGCTGCTCTCGGCGGATCCTTGCGCCGAGCCCCCTGCTGCCTCCGCCAAGCCCGACGCGCAGCTCGCCGGCGCCTACGTGCGCGTGGGGAGGGACGAGGAGGATGCGGGCTCGGCCGGCGGCGCCAAGCTCGCCTACGCCCAGGCGCTCTCCCTGGATCCCTCCAACGTGGAGGCGCGGGAGGGGCTGCGGAGGGTCTGCGGCAAGGGGGACGGCGCCGCGCTGCGGGAGGAGGCGGTGGAGAAGATGGAGGCGGGAGATCGCGTGGGCGCGATCTACCTGCTGCGCAAGTCCCGCGCCGCCGGAGAGAGCCGGGAGGCGGATCTCCTCGAGGGGATCCTCCAGTACGAGCTGGGAGACGACGCGCGGGCGCTGCCGCTCTTGCGCTCCGCCGCCCAGGACCCCGCCTTCGCCGCCTCCGCCG
This sequence comes from Myxococcaceae bacterium, assembly GCA_044229415.1. Classification (GTDB taxonomy): domain Bacteria; phylum Myxococcota; class Myxococcia; order Myxococcales; family Myxococcaceae; genus JBGATB01. The sequence goes on from JBGATB010000002.1 coordinate 192,691, forward strand.
AGCTCTTCCAGGGGCTGATCTCCCTGCGCGCGGGAGACAGCGCCAGCGCGGCCGAGCGCTTCGCCGCGGTCTCGCAGGCGGAGGACCCGGCGATCAGCAGCTCCGCCCGGAACCTGCTGCGGATGTCCCGGCGGGAGGGGCGGCTGGTCCTGAGCGCGTTCCTCGAGGCGGGCTACGACTCCAACGTGGATCTCTCGCCGGGCGCCTCGCTCTTCACGCCGGGGGACGCGGACGCCTTCGGCGGGGTGGCCCTTTCCGCGCTGATCCGCCCCTGGCGCCGCGGCCCGTACCTGCTCCTCAACGGTGGCTACAGGGCCCAGACGCGGCTCATCCAGGACGACACGGGCGTGGCGGGCGCGTTGCTGGGCTGGCAGCTGGGCGACCTCGGCCCGCGGATCGCCGCGGAGTACGAGCTGGGCTTCGTCTCGTTTGGAGGAGATCCGTACCAGGTCTCGCACGCGCTCAACGTGCGCGGCGCGCTCCCGCTGGGCCGCTGGCAGCTCGCGGCCGAGTCGGTCACGCGGCTGGAGAGCTTCGTCGAACCCGAGCTGGCCGCCTACTCCGGGGTCCGGGAGGTGGCCCGGTTGCTGGTGGGGGTCTCCCCGCTCACCAACTTCTTCGCCGAGGCGGGCTACGCGTTCACCCGCGACGCCGCGGTGGATCCCGCGCTTGCGTACGTGGAGCACGGTCCCTCGCTGCGGCTGCGCTGGCAGCCGGTACAGCCGGTCCGGCTCTCGCTCGGGGCGGACTACCGCGCCCGCACGTTCGACGTGGTGGACCCGGACCTCGGCGTGGCGCGCAACGAGAGCGTGCTCTCCGGCACGCTGCGCGGAGAGCTCGAGCTGGGGGACACCTGGACGCTCTACGCGGCCGCCGAGGCCTGGCGGGCGAGCTCCACCCTGGCGGAGCTCGGCTACGTCCGCTTCGTGGGCTCCGCGGGCGTGGCGCTCGCCCGGGGGGTCTGGTGAGATCGCGCGCGCTGCTCCCGCTCGCCGCGGCCGCGCTCTCGCTGGCGGGCTCGCTCGCCGCCACCATCACCCTCCACCGCGCCGCCTCCGGCGCGCTGGATCGCGAGCTCGACGAGCGCCTGCGCGGCGCCGGGGCCTCGGCCGCGCTCTTCTTCGGCCGCGCGCAGGCCCGCAAGGAAGATCTGGCCGCCCTGGTCGCGCAGAACGGCCTGGATGGGGCCTACGTCGTCGACCGCGGGCTGGTGATCCTGGCGGACGCGTTCGGACCGGCGGGGCGCAAGGTGGATCTGCTCCGCGCGGATCCCGCGCGGGTGGAGCAGGCGTTCCGCGGAGAGGCGAACGTGGGGCTCGGCTTCGAGCTGGGCGAGCTGCGCGTGGGCAGCGGCTACTTCCCGATCCGCGGCGCCGCCGGTGTGGAGGCGGTCCTGGCGCTGGAGGCGGGGCGCTCGTTCGTGGCCGCGGCGACGACGGTGCAGCGCGCGAGGGATGTCTCGGTGGGCTTGTCCGTGCTCGCGGCGCTGGCGCTGGCGGTGGTCGCCGCCCGGTGGGCCCGCAGCGAGCGGGAGCGCCGCGCGCAGGCCGAGCGGGCCGCCCGCGGCGAGGCGCTCACCCGCGTGGCCGCGGCGGCGGCGCACGAGATCCGCAACCCGCTGGGGATCATCCGGGGGACGGTGGAGCTGATGCGCGAGCGGCTGGGCGCGGCGCTGGGCGAGCGGGACCGCACCGCGCTCGCAGACATCCTGGGTGAGGTGGACCGGCTGCGGCGGCTCACCGAGGATCTGATGGATCTCGCCGCGGATCGGCCCCTGGCGTCCGCGCGCGTGGACCTCACGGAGCTGCTGGAGGAGGCTGCGCGCGCCGCTGAGGCAGGACAGTCCGGGATCGTCGTGCGCCGGACGCTCGCGCCGAACACCGAGGTCAGCGGAGATCCCGGGCGGCTGCGCCAGGTGGTCCTGAACCTCCTGGTCAATGCCGCCCAGGCGCAGGGGAGCGGGGAGCTGTCGCTGGAGCTCACCCAGCAGGCGGGCGCCGCGTTGGTGCGGGTCCGCGATCGCGGCCCCGGCGTGCCGGCGGAGCTCCGGGCGAAGCTCTTCGAGCCGTTCGTCACCGGGAAGGCGACCGGGACGGGGCTGGGGCTCGCGGTCTCCCGGCGGCTGGTGGAGCGGCACGGGGGCGCGCTGATCTTGGAGGAAACGTCCCACATGGGGACTTCCTTCTTGGTGCGCCTCCCGCTCGCCTAGACTCGCGCGCCATGGCGCGGGTCCTGGTGGTGGATGACGAGGCGAAGCTCGGCCGCCTGGTGACGGAGGCCCTCCAGGCGGACGGTCACTCCGTGGTGACCGTGGGCGGTGGACGGCAGGCGCTGGTGGAGCTGGCCTCCGCCGCCTTCGAGGTCGTCGTGACGGACCTCAAGATGCCCGAGGTGGATGGGCAGCAGGTGCTCACCCAGGCCCGGGCCTCGCGCTCCAAGCCGGAGGTGATCCTCATGACCGCCTACGGGAGCGCCGAGAGCGCCGTGGCGGCGATGAAGGCCGGCGCGGCGGATTACCTCACCAAGCCCTTCGCGCTGGACGAGCTGCGGCTGCGCGTGCGCCGGCTCGCGGATCAGCGCACCAACGAGAAGAAGAGCGCACAGCTGGTGGAGCGGCTCACCCCGTCGCTGGTGGCGGAGGGGCCGAAGATGAAGGCCCTGCTCGAGGCCGCCGCGCGCGTGGCGCGGACGGACGCCTCGGTGCTGCTGCTGGGCGAGAGCGGGACGGGGAAGAGCCAGCTGGCGCGCCACATCCACTTTGCCAGCCACCGCGCGGGTGGCCCCCTCATGGAGGTGCACTGCGCCGCCATGCCGGAGACGCTGCTGGAGAGCGAGCTGTTCGGCTACGTGCGCGGCGCGTTCACCGGCGCTGACTCCAACAAGGAGGGGCACCTCGCCCGGGCGGACGGCGGCACGCTGTTCCTCGACGAGATCGGCGAGGTCTCCGCCAACACGCAGGTGAAGCTCCTGCGCTTCCTGCAGGAGCGAGAGTTCGTCCCGGTGGGCTCCACGCAGCCCAAGAAGGTGGACGTGCGGGTGATCGCCGCCACCAACCGGGACCTCGCGGCCGCGGTGAAGGCGGGGCAGTTCCGGGAGGACTTCTTCTACCGTCTCAACGTGGTCTCGCTGGAGCTGCCGCCGCTGCGCGAGCGGCGCGAGGACGTGCTCGCGCTCGCCGAGCGGCTCCTGGCCGCGCAGGGGCTGCCGCGCGAGAAGCTCTCCGCAGCCGCGCGCGAGCGCCTGCTGGCTCACCCGTGGCCCGGCAACATCCGGGAGCTGGAGAACGCCCTGGCCCGGGCGGTGATCCTCTCCGGTGAGGCGGAGATCGGCCCCGAGCTCTTCGGCTTCGAGCCCGGCCCCAAGGGCGGGCGCTCCGCCGCGGATCTGCTCTGCGAAGGGTTCAACCTGGACGGGCTGGAGCGGGACGTGATCTACGCCGCGCTCGAGCGCTCCGGCGGCAACAAGGCGGCGGCGGCGAGGCTGCTGGGGATCACCCGGCGCCGGCTCTACTCGCGCCTGGAGAGCCTCGCCCACAAGGAAGCAGACGCGGACGAGTGAAGCGCGCAGGTGGGCGCAGCACCCCGTCCTGCCTGGGACGGGTAGGGGTACCGGCCCGACCGCCTCGGTGAGGCCGGAAGCGTCGCGGTCGACGGAGGTCGTGCGTTCCGGCGTGGCCTGACGGTTGCTCGCTCCCTTGGCAGGGCCGCGCCGATTCCCGCTGTTGCAGGGAGGTTCACCACATGAAGCCGTATGCTCAACCCTCAGCCGTCATGACGTTCCTCCTGGCCGCGGCCCTGGGCGTCTGGATGGGCGCGTGCAACTGCGGCGGTGTTCCGCCGGGGACCGAAGACGGCGGCGGCCAGGAGGATGGCGCCACGACTCCCACGGACGGCGCCGTCCAGACCGATCTCGACGGCAGCGTCTGCCTCGGCAACGGCCAGTCCTGTTCTGCCGGCGGCACCGCCTGCTGCGCCGGCACCTGTGACAACGGCACCTGCAAGGCGCTCTGCCAGCAGCAGGGCCAGACCTGCACGGACTCCAGCCAGTGCTGTGGCGGCATCCAGTGCAACGGCGGCACCTGCTCCGGCCCCAAGTGCACGGATCTGGGCGGAGGCTGCACGGCCGGGTCGCAGTGCTGCACCGGCGTGTGCGGTGCCGGCACCGACGGCGGGATGGCCTGCCAGAACGTCCCCGGCTCCGGCACGTGCAAGAAGCTGGGCTCCACCTGCGGCACCGGCGGTGAGTGCTGCTCGTCTCTCTGCCGCTTCGGCGCCTGCGCGCTGGCCGCGGCCTGCCGCGCGTACAACGAGGTCTGTTACGCCGGCGCTGACTGTTGCTCGGGGCTCTGCTCGCGCACGGACGGCGGCCCCGGCTTCTGCATCACGCCCACGGGTGGCCCCGGCTGCGACCAGTCCGGCGTCCCGTGCTCCAGCGGCACCAACTGCTGCACCAAGGTCTGCGCGGATCTCGGCACGGGGGCCACCGTCTGCCAGCCGGTGGGCGGCTGCCGCGTGGCCGGTGACTTCTGCCCGGCGACCGCGGCCTGCTGCGGCAGCGTGACCAGCAGCGTGGCGTGCAGCAACGAGCTCAAGTGCAACAACGGCACAGCCTGCCGTGCGGCCGGCACCATCTGCGGCAAGCCGGTCTACCTGGACGGCGGCGAAGTGCGGCGGCCGGACGGCACGGTCTTCACGGTCAACAACGAGACCAACTGCTGTGACGGCTTCAAGGTGATGGGCAAGGAGCAGACCTGCCGCATGGACAGCGCCGGCGTGCCGCGCTGCTTCGGCGGCGGCAGCGGGCTCTGCCCGTTCGGCTACACCGGTCAGCCGGGCTGCTGCATCGCCCAGGGCAACGCCTGTGACACCAAGGACGCCTGCTGCGATGGCGCCCTCTGCCTCGCCGGCGCGGACGGCGGGCGGATCTGCCAGAAGCCGGTCTGCGCCGGGATCGGCGCCACCTGCTTGGACTCCAGCACCTGCTGCGCGGGCACCGAGTGCCTGAGCACCGGCGAGCTCGGCGGGCTCAAGGCGTGCCAGCTGCCGCCCAAGCCCAACACCCTCCCGGATGGCGGCACCGCCCCGGCCGATGCGGGCACCTGCCGGTCCAATACGTCCGTCTGCAGCGCTGGCAGCCAGTGCTGCTCCGGGATCTGCACCAACGGGGTGTGCGCCGGTCAGGCGGCCTGCAGCGGCGCGGACGCCGGCTGCAGCGGCCCGGGTGACTGCTGCGTGGGCCTGAGCTGCAACATCCCGTCTGGCGCTACCGCCGGCAAATGCACCCCGGGCGCCACCTGCTCGGGGCTCGGTCAGACGTGCAACGCCAGCACGGCCTGCTGCACGGGCACGGCCTGCAAGACCTCGGTTGGCGCCGCCTGTGACGGCACCAGCGCCTGCACCTGTCAGGTGCAGATCAATTAGCGAACAGGGGCGAGCCGGGTCCTACCAGGGGCCCGGCCCGCCACCTGCGTCCCTCTACTTGCCGCCGTCGCCGTCCTCGTCCTTGCGGCCGCCGTCCGGCTTCCCCATGCCAGGCTTGCCGCCGCCGTCGGGCTTGCCCTTGTCGGGCTGGCCGCCGCCATCGGCCTTCGGCTTCTCGGGCTGACCATCGCCCGGATCAGCGGGGGTGGCAGCGGCGGGATCCGGGTTCGGATTGAGGGGGTCCGGATCCGCGGCCAAAGGCCCCGCGTTGCAGCCGGCAACGCCCAACGCGAAGAGTGCGGCGACCAACCACGCGCGCGCCATGGAGTGCTCCAGTCAGCCCCTTTTCTTCAGGGGCCTGCTCGGAGCAACGATGGTGCCCGTAGCGTCCTCAACCCTCTCCGGTGTTTAGGCGCGCGGGTGGAGCGCCCCTGCTCCCACCTGTACCGTCTCGGACGGTCCTCTCATTTGCACCGCTCGGCGCAGGACGGAGGCGCCTTGGACGGGTCCTGGAGCTGGGCCAGGTACAGCTCACAGGAGAGCGCCTTGCGGGCGTCCCGGCAGTCCTGGGCCTTGCCCAAATCGAACTGCGTGGCCGAGGGGATCCCCAGGTTCGCGCAGAGCATGGCGTCCGAGGTCACTTGATCGCACGCCATCCCGGTGGCGCCGGCGATGGCGAGCGGATTCGCGTAGAGCTTGGTCTTGCAATCGTCCACGCCGGTGCCGAAGACGCCCTGGAACTGGGCCGAGGCGCGCACCTGTTCGGGCTGGCACTCGAAGCTCCGCTCGCACACCTGATCCACGCCGCTGCGGCAGATGGTGGCGGCGGACGGGCAGGCGGCGAGCAGCGGGGCGATGACGGCGAGCAGGGGCGTGCGCATGGGCAGCACAGTCCGCACGCGCGGGCGGCCTGCCATCCTGGCGCAAGGTGCAGCGGGAGTGTCAGCCGGGGGTGGTAGAAGCGGCCGGTCGCGAGGGCGTGCGCGCTGCTTGGCTTTCTTTGAAGACGTTGATCAGCGGAAGCGGCGCGTGCAAGAAGGGGACGGGGATGGGGTCGCGCGCTACGGCGAAGAGCCAGGACGAGAAGCCCGAGGTGGCGGTGGACGAGGAGGCGGCGCCCGCTGCGCCAGCCCCCGAGCTCGCGGAGCGCGAGATCGCCAACGCCACCCCGATGATGCGCCAGTACCTGGAGACCAAGGCGCTCCACCCGGACGCCATCCTCTTCTTCAGGCTGGGTGACTTCTACGAGATGTTCTTCGAGGACGCGCTCAAGGCGTCCGAGCTCCTGCAGATCACCCTCACCGCGCGCTCGAAGGGGGCGGACAAGGTCCCCATGTGCGGCGTGCCGTACCACTCCGCGCGCCGCTACATCGCCAAGCTGATCGAGCACGGCCTGAAGGTGGCCATCTGCGAACAGGTGGAGGAGGCGGGCGGCCCCGGGATCGTCCGCCGCGAGGTGATCCGGGTGATCACCCCGGGGATGGTGCTGGACGAGGAGGTGCTCGAGGCCCGGGAGAACAACTTCCTCGCGGCCGTCCGCTTCGGCGAAGAGGGCTTTGGCGCGGCCCTGCTGGACGCGTCCACGGGCGAGTTCTCCTGCTTCGAGGCCGCCACGCTCGAAGAGCTGGGCCAGGAGCTCTCCCGGGCGGAGCCCCGCGAGCTGTTGCTGTGTGACGAGCACGCCCAGAGCGCGCAGGCGCAGCAGTTGCTCGCACTGCTCAGCCGGCGGCCGGCGCTGGCCACCCGTGAGAAGGCCGCCTTCGAGCCGGCCCGCGCGCAGGCCTTCCTGAAGGCCCACTTCGGCGTGGCTTCGCTGGATGGCTTTGGGCTGGAGGGGCAGCCGCTGGCCACCTCCGCCGCCGGCGCGGCCCTGCGCTACCTGAAGGACACGCAGCGCACGCAGGCCTCCCACGTAGACCGGGTGACGCTCCAGTCGCGCGGGCGCCATCTGGTGCTGGATGAGGCCTCGCGCTCCAACCTCGAGCTGACCCGCAGCCTGCGGGACGGCGGTCGCAAGGGCACCCTGCTGGGGGTGCTGGACAAGACGGCCACCGGGATGGGGGCGCGCAAGCTCGCCCGCTGGCTGGTGGCCCCGCTGGCCTCCGTGGCGGAGATAGACGCCCGGCTGGACGCGGTGGAGGAGCTCTCCGAGCACGGCGTCTGGCGGGAGGACCTCACCGGCCTGCTCAAGGAGGTCTCGGACCTGGAGCGGCTGTGTGGCCGGCTCGCGCTGGGGGCGGGGAACGCCCGGGATCTGCTCGCGCTGGGGCGCTCGCTGAGCGCGCTGCCCAAGCTGGCGGAGGCCGCGGCTCGGTGCGGCTCGGCGCTGGTGAAGTCCCTGGACGGCCCGCTGCGGGCGCTGCCGGAGCTGACGAAGCAGCTCGCGGGCGCGGTGGTGGACGAGCCGCCCACCACGCTCAAAGAGGGCGGCCTGTTCCGGGTGGGGTTCCACGCGGAGCTGGACGAGCTCATCGCCCTCTCCACCTCCGGCAAGGAGGTGCTGCTGAAGATCGAAGCGCGCGAGCGCGAGCGGACGAAGATCTCCTCGCTCAAGGTCCGTTACAACAAGGTCTTCGGCTACTACCTGGAGGTGACGCGCAGCAACCTCCACCTGGTGCCCTCGGACTACATCCGCAAGCAGACCACCGTGGGCGCCGAGCGCTACGTCACGGCCGAGCTGAAGGAGTACGAGGAGAAGGTCCTCACCGCCGAGGAGCGGCGCTGCGCGCTGGAGCTGAAGCTCTTCGAGGAGCTGCGCGCCAAGGTGGTCGCCGAGGCCGGCGCCATCCGGGCCGCGGCGGAGGCGATCGCCGCGCTGGACGTGCTCTGCGCGCTGGCGCGCTGCGCGGCGGAGTACGGCTACGTGCGGCCCGCCGTGGACGAGTCAGACGTGCTGGAGATCGCCGGCGGGCGCCACCCGGTGGTGGAGCGGATGCTCGGTGCGGACGTGTTCGTCTCCAACGACGTCCACCTGGATCGCAAGGAGGCGCAGCTGTTGATCATCACCGGGCCGAACATGGCCGGGAAGAGCACGGTGATGCGGCAGGTGGCGCTGATCACGCTCATGGCGCAGGCGGGCTCGTTCGTGCCCGCGCGGCGCGCGCGGATTGGCCTGTGCGACCGGATCTTCACGCGCGTGGGCGCGGCGGACAACCTCGCGCGCGGGCAGTCCACCTTCATGGTGGAGATGACGGAGACCGCCAACATCCTCCACAACGCCACCCGCCGCTCGCTGGTGATCCTGGACGAGATCGGCCGGGGCACCTCCACGTTCGACGGGCTCTCCATCGCCTGGGCGGTGGCGGAGCACCTGCACGACCGGGTGGGCGCGCGCACGCTCTTCGCCACGCACTACCACGAGCTGACGGACCTGGCGCGGGAGAAGCCCAAGGCGAAGAACTGCTCCATCGCGGTGAAGGAGCACGACGGGAAGGTGATCTTCCTGCGCAAGCTGGTGGCCGGCGGCGCCAGCCGGTCCTACGGGATCGAGGTCGCCCGGCTGGCGGGCCTGCCCCCGGAGGTGCTGCTGCGCTCGCGGGAGATCCTCGGGAACCTCGAGTCCGGCGAGCTGGATGACGCCGGCCGCCCCCGGCTCACCCGGAAGAGCGCCAAGGTCCATGCGGACCAGCTGGGGCTCTTCGTCGCCGAGCCGGCGCCCGCCCTGGCGCCGGAGAAGAAGAAGGTGCTCGAGGAGCTGGCCCGGACCGCGGTGGACGCCACCACGCCGATCGAAGCGCTCAACCTGCTCGCGCGCTGGAAGAAGGAGCTCGGCTAAGGTCACGGCCATGGCCGAACGCCTGTCGCTGCTGATCGCCGACATCGGCGGGTACACGCGCTTCATGCAGGACAACCGGTTCGCGCTGGCGCACGCGCAGGAGCTGGTGGCGCAGCTGCTGGAGAGCGTGATCGACGCCGCCAAGCCCTTCAAGCTGGCCAAGCTCGAGGGGGACGCGGCGTTCCTCTATGCGCCGGCCAGCAAGGTGGGCGGGGCGCAGTTGCTGGCCAAGGTGGTGGAGGTCCGGAAGGCCTTCCGCAAGCAGCAGCAGCAGTTGGCGCTGGATCGGATGTGCACGTGCGAAGCGTGCAGCCGGGTGGGCGGGTTGACGCTCAAGTTCGTCTCCCACGAGGGCGAGGCGGCGTTCCAGAAGGTGAAGCGGCTGGTGGAGCTGGCCGGGCTGGACGTGATCCTCCTGCACCGGATGCTCAAGAACGACGTGCCGGTGCCAGAGTACCTCCTGATGACGCCGGCGCTGCACGCGGCGATCGACCCGGCGGTGAGGCCGCTGACCCAGGCCCTGGAGCACGACTTCGAGGGGCTGGGCCGCACCGCCACGCACTACCTGGATCTGCGCCAGCTCCCCGCGGAGCCCGAGACTCCACCGCAGCCCAGCCTCGTGCGCCGGCTCGCGGCGAAGTTCTCGCTCGAGGCGAGATCGGTGCCCTACCTACTCGGGCTGAAGAGGGCGTGTGCGGATTTCCGGAACGTGGAAGTGGTCTCGCCGGGGAGCGCCGAGCCAAAAACCTGAAAGCGTGGGTGCCGCGGAGGCGAGCTTTTCGTGAGAACCGGCCGCCCCTCGTTCACCCCGAGCGAAGTCGAGGGGTGCCCGTGATCCGCTCCGGTTAACGCGAGCGCGAAGCGACGGCCTAACGCAGCCGCTGGTAGCGCAGCTCATAGTGGACGGGCGAGGGAAGCCTGGGGCTGCTGATCGTGGTGCTCATGGTGAGCACCTGCCCGTCCGGTGAGACGCCGAAGACGTTCTCGCGGGTGCCATCCTTGTTGGAGAGGACCTGGATCATCCGGCCGCCCTCGCAGCGGTGGGAGAGCGCCACCGGCCGGCCGTCCGGCCGGGTGGCCCTTCGCGGTGGTGCGCCGTCCGGGGCGCTGAAGGTCCAATCCAGCATGGTGGTGGAGAGCTCCGGAGTGCGTCCCAGCCGCAGCGTGGGCCCCACCGGGGTGGCGTCGCGCAGGCGGGAGCGGGCCGCCCAGCGGACGAAGGCGCTCATCGGGGCGATCGCCCGCTCGATCTCCGCGTCGACCGCCGCGCGGGAGGGATCTTTGCGGGAGAATTCGGCGAAGAGGCCCGGCGCGCAGTCATTCGCCGCGCGCGAAGGGGAGGCGTGGCTCCAGACACCCGCTGAGAGGAGCACGGCCGCGAGCGCGCTGGCGCCGGTCTTCATGCGCGAACCTCCGATGCGGCCGCCCGCCGCGCTCGTGTATGTGGCAAAGCTGTGCCCGGGGGCGGTGAGCGGCTACTTGCGTCCGCAGGAGGCGCTCGGTCGCCAGCCGCCGTTGGGGTGACTGGAGGTAGACCTGGCCCCTCCCGGGTGTGAACGCGCGGCCGCCGCTGCTGGCTGGGCTAGGGTGAGCGCGATGCAGCTGGTGATCCCCCACGCGCCGCGAGAGGTCCGCCTGGCCCAGGTGCCGGGCGCGCTGGCGCGGGTGGTGACAGCGGCCCTGGTCGGCGCGGTGCTCACGGCCTGCGCGGGTGTGGCCGCCGTGCACGCGCTGCGCTGGGCGGCGGCGGAGCGCGCGTTCGTGGCCAAAGGGCTGAGCCTCACCGGCGAGGTGACCACGCTCGAGGGCGGCACGGACGGCCACGCGCGGCTGGGCGCGGCCTGGACGGTGGCGGGCCGCCGCTACGCCGCGAGCGAGCTGACGCTGGGGACGGACAGCACGGTGCCGATGGCCGGTGGGCCGGTGGCGCTCTACGTCGATCCAGAAGACCCCTCGCGCGCCCGGGAGCGGACCTACGCGGTGGCGCGGGCGCAGCGGGCCAAGGCGGTGCCGTTCGCGGTCGCCGGAGCGCTCGCGCTGGCGATCGCGCTCTGGGCAGTGGCGGTGGTGCGCGCCGTGCGGCGCGAGGTGGTGCCGCTGCGCAAGGGCTCCCTGGTGTGGCTCACCCCGGACCGCCCGTTGCCGGTAACGCGCGGAGGCAGGGTGGTGCGCGCCAGCTACTTCCGCGAGGACGTGAAGCACGCGGTCCGAGCCCGGGTCTGGCCTTCGCGCCGGCCGGTCCGCAAGGACGAGAAGGTGCTCGCGGCGGTGCTCGACAGCCAGCCCGACTGGGGGCTGGTGGTGGACGAGGAGCTGCTGGCCCGGCTTGGCTGGAGCCGCTGACCCGTCAGAACGAGACGCCAAAGCCGAGCTCCAAGCGGAAGCCCTGGTCTTTGGCGCGGCGGGTGAGCGGCACGCCGAGCTCCAGCCGCAGCGGCCCCATGGGCGAGTCCCAGCGCAGCCCTCCGCCCACCGAGTGGTAGAGCCCCAGCGGCAGGGTCCTGTCCGAGAAGGGCAGCTCGCCCGGGGCGAAGACGTTGCCGGCGTCGTAGAAGAGCACCCCGCGGACCCCGTACTGGGTGAGGCCCGGGATTGGCAGCTCCAGCTCCACGTTGAGCTGCGCTTGCTTGTTCCCGCCCACCGCGAGGGAGGTCATCCCGGCTTCAGGAGAGCCGTCCTTGGGCACCAGGGTGCGCGGCGCGAGCGAGAACGGCTCGTAGCCCCGCACGGAGCTCATCCCGCCCAGGAAGTAGCGCTCGGAGAGCGGCACCTCGCCGCCGCCCCCCAGGGGCTGGATGAACCCGAAGCCGGCGTTGGTCCGCAGCGTGATCCCCAGCGGGAGGGGGACGAAGAACCGCGCGAACCCGCCAGCGCGGAGGAAGGCGTGCGTACCGCCGAGATAGGGGGAGGCCACCTCGAAGAATGCCTGGTGGAACATCCCCCGGCGCGGGTGGAGCGGATCGTCCCGGCTGTCCCAGGTCAGCTGCGCGCGCACGGACGCGGTGACGCCCTCGGTGTGGGCGAGCGCGTAGGGGCCGGTGTTCAGTGCCTGCTCGGCGCTCAGGTGGCTCCAGCCGTAGGTGAGGCTGCCCCGGAGCTCGTCGGTCAGGTGGTAGCCCGCGCTGATCGCCGCGCCGGTGGCGGTGCGCAGCAGGCCGCTCTGACTGGAGGTGTCGTGGAAGATCTCCAGCCCGCCGGTGAGCTGGGTCTGGAAGAGGTGGGGATCGGCGAGCGACGCGCGCAGGTAGCTGCGCCCCATCCCGAGCTGGCCGTTGAAGCTGGCCCCCAGGCCGCGCCCCAGCAGGTTCACGTCCGAGAGCTGCGCCGTGGCGAACACCCCATCCGCGGAGGCGCCGCCCCCCGCGGCGATGTAGCCGGTCTTGCGCTCCTTCACCCGCACCTGGATGACCACGTGCCCTTCGTCCGAGCCGGGGACCGGGACGAGCTCCACGCCGTCGAAGAAGCCGGTGGCCTGCAGCCGCTCCTGGCTTCTGCGCAGCGCCGCGGCGCCGAAGCGCTCGCCCTCCACGAAGCGCAGCTCGGTGCGGATCACCTGATCCCGCGTGCGGGTGTTGCCCGTCACCTCCGCCCGCTCGATCACCGCGACCGGCCCGGCGGTCAGATCGAGCCGCAGCGCCACCGTGCGCGCGCCGTCGTCCGGCACGGGCACGGGCGTCACCTCCGCGAAGGGGTGCCCTTCGTCCTGAAGCCGCGTGACGAGCGCTGTCAGGTCCTCGCGCAGGACCGAGCTCCTGAACCGATCGCCCGCGCGCGAGCGCAGGGACACCGAGGCGATGGCTGGCTCCTGCGCGGCGTCTCCGGTGAGGCTGACCTCGGACACCGTGTACGCCGGCCCCTCGCGCACCGGGATGGTGAGGGCGACCGTGCGGCGGTCCGCGGAGAGGCTCGCCTGCACCGGCCCCAGCTCGGCGCGCAGGTGCCCCTCCTCCCAGTACGCCGCGCGCAGCGCGTGCAGCTCCAGCTCGAGGCGCTCCGGACGGTAGAGATCGTCATCGCTCAGGAACGAGAGCAGGCCGCGCTGCTTGGTGCGCAGCAGCTCCCGGAGCTGCTGCTCGGAGAGCGCGGCCGCACCCGGGAAGTGGATCTCCGTCACCCGTAGCTGCTCGCCCTCCTCCACGTGGAAGCGAAGGTCGCCGTTCGGCTCGAGCGTCCAGCGCACGCGGGTGGCGGCGCGTCCCTCGGCGCGGAGCAGGGCGGCGATCGCCTCGGCCGCGCGGTCGAGCGCGTGAGGGTCCGCGGGGTCCCCTCGCCGCAGCGAGGCGGCCTCGAGCAGCTTGGACACCGCCAAGGAGGTGTTGCCCTGGACGGCGATCCGTCCCAGCCGCGGGAGCTCCGTCACCCTCAGCGCCACGCCGCCCGCGTCGTCGAACGCGAGCTGGAGGTCGCTGAATTGGCGCAGCGCCCAGAGCGCGCGCAGCGCCTCGGCCGAGCGGGTGGGGTCCGGCGGATCGAGCAGGCGCTCGCGCAGGATCTTCCGCAGCGCCTCCTCGTCCACTGCGTGGGCGCCGGTGACGGAGATGGGAGCGGCGGCGGCGCAGAGCGCCAGGGCGAGCGCAGGGTAGGCGAGCACTCGCGGAAGAACCCGCATCCGCCAGCCCCGTTGAAGCCTCACCCGGAAAGAACTTCAGCCTCGCCGGTGGCGGCCGGGACAGGGCCGTTGTCCGTCCGAGGGCTTAGGTGTGGCACGCGCGAAGCAATGGAGCGTTGGCGTGATGGGGATTGGGATCTACCTGGTGCTGGGGTTGGGGGTGGGGCTGGGCGCTGGGGCTTCCCGGGGTGGAGAGGAGCGACGGTCGCAGAGACGGCTGCGACCTTGCTCGTGGCGGCGGTCGGGAGCTTGGTCGGGGCGATGATCTCGTCCGCTCCCGATCGCCGCTGCTTTTTTCTCGGTAGAGCCGGCGGTGGTGGCGCGGGGCGGTGATGGGCGCCGCGGCAGCGATCTCGCTGCTCGGCGCGCCGGCGGCGGTGGCGCTGCGCGGGGCCCGCGAGGCCTGACGTGATGTGATCGCCCGAGCGAAGTGCGAGAGTCCCTACGATCGGCGGGCCCTCGACTTCGCTCGGGCTGAGCGGGGCGCGGCAAGTTTCAGGTCAGCGCCAGGGCGTAGTCGGTGTGCCCAGCATGGGCACGGTCAGGAGGTGCAAGTCCTCTGGGAAGCAGGTCGTAGCGACCCAAGCAACTCGCAAGGTTTGTCGGCCGCGAGGCCGGGACTGAAAGAAGCGATAGCGAAGCCACGGCTCGACGTACAGGAACCGGATTCGAGGCGGACATGCGAGGGGTGAGCGGACCGACGACCGCGAAACTCCCACGACCTAGGCGCGTGGACGTATATCCGGCGAGCGCGGGGCGAAGACCGGAGCCCTTACCTGGGGAGATCTCGCCTCGCGCCTGAAAGGGCGACGGCCGATGAGGCCGGAGCGAGAAGTCAGCAGAGGCCGTAGTAGCCACGAGCGCGCCGACAGGGATGGCCACCCGCCTACTGGAAGTCGGAAGGGCAGCGAAGGGTGAAGGGCCGAACGGTGAGGAGAGCGAACTCACGCCTAGCTCGACACTGTCGTGAACTCACAAGCTCCTGACGAGGAGGCCCGCTTGAAGGGAAGGGGTGAAGCTCCAACCCGACAACACGGGTGACGAGACAGAGTGGGCGCGAAGCGAACGAGACGTTCAGGAAAGGCCGCGCAACTGGCGGCAGAGAGGCGGGAAACCGCGATACGCCGCTCGAACCTCAACTCACCGAACCGCCGGATACGGACCCGTACGTCCGGTGGTGTGGGAGGGGGCGCGGCGTGAGCCGCCCCCCTATCCCGATAGTGGCGGCACCGCGCGCGATCTCTAGGTCGCGGCCACGGCGTTGAGGCTGATCTGGAAATCGCGGCGGAGCCCGCCTCGCAGGTAGTCCTGGACCGCGCGGGCCAGCGTGGCTGAGACCTGGGCGATCAGCGGCAGGTGCTCTCCGCCCTCACAGGTGGCCTGGCCCTCCGCGTCCTCCGCGTCCGCGACGAAGCGCTCATCCCACCGAACGAGGCCGAACGTCCCGTCCGCGGAGATCGCCGCGTGCACCAGGGCGGCGCTCTTCTTGCGGGCGTAGGCCGACAGGAGATTCCGGCTGGCCTGATTGTCGAAGCAGTCCACCAGCAGATCCGCGGTGGCGCAGATGGTGTCCACGTTCTCCGGCGCGAGCCGCACGCCGAGCGCGTCCGCCTTCACGCCATGGAAGTTCAAGAGCTGGAGCTTGAGCGCCTCGGCCTTGTTCTTCCCCAGCGACTGCTTGACGAAGGCCTGGGCGAGCAGGTTCTTGGACTCGACCCGATCGAAGTCGAGCAGGACCAGCTGCGCCTCGAGGTTGCGGCAGAGCAGCACGGCGTGGGAGCCCAGCGCCCCCACGCCGCAGAAGAGGATCCGCATGTTGAAGTCTCCCGGTGAGTTCCTCTCATGCGCCGAACGGCACCTTCGGGCGCAGGTAGATCCGCTGGCCGCCCTGCGGCGCGGCGAAGCGGTCCACGACGAAGCCATCGAACGCGCGCTCGTCCAGGTTGGCGATGTGCAGGCCCGGCAGGCCGCCCGAGCGCACCACCTCCACCGCGATCCGGCGGATGTCGAGATCGTTCACGTGGCCGTCCAGCTCGATCGGGTAGTCCGCCGAGAGGCCGTTGTAGGTGATGTTCAGGATCGCCATGGTGGGTTCCCTCGAAGCTGCCGACCGCCCGGCAGCGTAGCCCGCGGACGGCTCAGCTCGCACCGCCTGACGATCCGCGAGGCGGCATCCCGGAGGCCAGCCGCAGCAGCGCCGCCCACCAGGGCTCCTCCGGGAGCACCTCCTCCGAACGCCCTTGGCGCCGCCGCATCGCCCCGGGGGAGACGACCGAGAAGCGCACGTCCCGCCCCAGCCCCGCGCAGATGGCCGCCATCGTCGTCTCGTCCTCCGTGGAGAAGCCGGCCGGTCCGTACGGGTGGCTGTGCGCCACCTCCTCCAGCTCCGCCCGGGACGTCCAGATCGCCTCCCAGCGCTCGCGCGTGTCCGGGAGCGCCAGCGGACTGTCCGAGGCATCGCTCCAGAGGATCGCGCCGCCGCGGCCGATCAGGAAGCAGACCTCACGGGGCTTGCGCAGGGCCTCGTCAGACATGCCGCAAGATTACCAACTGGTCCGTGCGCACGGCCTCGCGGATCACCGCGGGGAGGCTGTCCAGCGTGAGCAGCCGGTCGCTCGGCGGGTGGCCGAGGCAGATGCCGGAGTCGAGCACCTGCAAGGTGTCCTCGTCCACGATCGCCCCGAACCGCTCGTCCAGGAACGTGAAGATCACCTCCAGCTGCCCCTTGCCCGCGGGCCAGCAGCTGCGCAGTTCGGCCCCGGCGCCCGCGAGCGCCGCCTCCACCCGCTCCTGCGCGTTGGCGGGACCGGCGGCGCGCCGGGCCACCCGCGCGGCCTCGAGCTCCGCCGCCGCCAGCTCGGTCCTCCGGCGCTCCGCGAGCTCCGCCAGCTCGCGCTGCGCCAGCTGCCGCTCCGCCGCCAGCGCGCGCAGCGCCACCTCCGCTGCTGGGCGGCCCCCCTGGGCGATCTCCAGCAGCCGGGGCCGCACCTCCGCCAGCGTGGCGGGCACGTGAAGCCGCGCCGCGCTGCGCTCGATCAGCGCCCACGCGTACGCGGCGCGCAGCGAGGCGGGCACTCCTTTGTGCCACGCGATCGAGCCCTCGTCCTCCAGCGTCCGCCGGACGGCCTCCTCCGCCTCCGTCTCCAGCTCCTGCCCGCCGTAGAGCCACTCGCCGCTCGCCCACTGGCGCGCGCTGATCAGCGCGAACGGACGCAGCTCCTCGGCCGGCGCCAGGTGGACGCGCGCGGTGGGGGCGCCATCGCTGAAGAGGCGCCCGGAGACGAAGTGGCCGCGCCGCTGCGGCAGCGCCCCCAGCCCCTCCGGCTCGGCGGGGCCGAGCGCGCGGGCCTTTCGTCCCTCCAGTGCGAAGCGGTACCAGCCGGGCGCGGCGGGCGGCGCCGCCAGCCGGTAGCGCCGCCCGGGCGCGTCCACCTTCGCGCCCCCGAGGTAGGGGAGGACCGCCTCCGTCACCGCGCCGAGGAACTTGCGGTAGTCCACGCTTGGGCTCAGGGCAGCAGGAGCGGCGTCTTCATCACCCGGTCCACGATCCCCGGGAGGTTGGAGGCGCGCGAGGCCACCGGGGCGTCGAGGAGCGCCTTGAGCACGCGCGGCACCTGGTACGGATCGTCGAACTGGTTCACCGCCACCTCGCTGAAGGGGACGCCCAGCTCCGTGGAGCAGCCGCGCACGCTCTGGCCGCGCCCGGTGGGCGTGGAGAGGCAGAGCACCAGCGCCAGGGCCGCCACGTCGAAGCGGCACTGGCGGAACGTCTCCGCGAGCTGGGCGCCGGCCTCGCCGGCCTCGTCGCCCACCACGATCACCACCAGCCGCGCCTGCGGCGGGATCCGCAGGCCCGACGCGTGGAGCGCGCGCACCGCCGCGCCGTGGACGGTGCCGCCGCCCGCGGAGATCCCCTGGAGCATGTGCTGCACCGCGGTGCGGGACGCCGCCTTCGGGCGCAGCACCGTGCCCATGGTGTCGAAGGAGGCCACGTGCAGCCGCTCCAGCGGGAAGCCGCCGAGGATCTTCGTCAGCGCCTCCTTGGCCTGGGTGATCGCCCCCTCCATGGAGCCGGATTTGTCGATCAGGAACATCACGTGGACGTCCGAGTCGGCGGTGGCTTCAGAGACCGCGGCGCGCGCGGCGTGATCCGCCGCCTCCTCGAGCTTGGCCTTGAGCTCGCGGCTCTTCACGTTCTTGGCGATGTTGAGCGCGCGCTGATCCGTGGCGCTCTCCACGGCCTTCTCCCAGCGGGCGCGGATCTCCGGCTCCGCCATCAGGCCGAGCTCCTCCAGGGTGGGGGTGAGCATCCGGAGATCCCGGTCCGAAAGCGAAGGCAGGCAGGCCACGAGGATCGCCGGGGTGAGCCCCACGTCCTTGGGCAGCCGGCCCACCACGTCCTTGTAGGTGAGCCGCTGGTCGGTGATCGCCTCGCAGATCTCCGCCTCGGAGAGACCGTCGAACCGCTCGCGCTTCTCCAGCTTCAGCCCGGTGAGCCCCACGGAGCGGTGGCCGCCCGCCGCCTGCTTCTGCTTCCAGCCCAGGACCTCGAAGAAGGCCTGCGACTGCGGCTTGTAGCCGGCCTTGCGCGCCAGCTTCTTGATCGTCTCCTTGAAGCCGGCCTTCACCAGCCCCTGCAGCAGTGACGGGTTCTTCTCCCGCGCGGCCAGGTACCTGGTGGCGGCGCGCTTCCAGCGGCCGAGCGGCGGCTTCTTCGAGGCGGGATCGCCGAAGCCCGCGGCGCGGTTGAGCGCGGCGATCTCCGGTGCCTCCAGCAGCTCCGCCACCCGCAGCACCGCCTTGGGCGTGAGCATCCGGGTGGACTTCTTCTCGTAGAACAGCAGCATCGCCTCGCCGATCGCGCGGAAGTCGTCGTCGACGAAGCCCACGCTGCCGTCGTCCTCGCGCACCGGCTGGCCGCTGCGGGACTGCACCAGCATCAGCGCCGCGCAGGCGACCTTGAGATCCCTCCACTCGGTCTGGGTGAGGGCGTAGGACGCGAAGTGCGCCATGAGATCTGCGTTGAGCTTGTAGATCTCCAGCAGGCGCTTGTAGAGCGCCGCCGCCGCGGGGGGGAAGAGGCCGGGCTTCACGGGAGCGCCCGCGCGTGCCGGCCGCGCGCCGCCGCGCACCGCTGGGTGCCACGTGCCGTTCACGTTCACGCCCGGGCGGTTGTGCCAGAGGTGGGCGGACGAGTTGAGCACCAGCTCGAGCAGCTGCTCGGCGGGGCCGCGCTGGGCCTCGGGGAGGGTGGCGGTGGGCGTGGGCGTCATGGCGTCTCCGGGAGAACAGAGTCTCCCGTCAAGGAAGCGCTCTGGCGATGGGTTTTCTATGCGCCGGCGGGGGCCCAGGACTAAGAGACCTCACGTGCGCAAGTACTTCTGGCTCCTGGTGTTGCTGCCGCTGCTCGAGCTGACGCTCTTCGGCTGGCTCGCGCGGGCCGTGGGGCCGCTGGCGCCGCTCGCCTGCGTGATGTTCTCCGCGGCCATTGGGCTGTCGCTCTTCAAGCGGGGCCAGCTGCGGACGCTGCGCCAGTTCCAGGCCGCCGCGGCGCAGGGCGGCCAGGTCCCCCCACAGCTCGCGGAGGAGCTCCTGCGGCTGGGCGGCAGCGTGCTCTTCATCGTGCCGGGCCTCTTCACGGATCTGCTCGGGGCGCTCCT
This sequence comes from Myxococcaceae bacterium, assembly GCA_044229415.1. Lineage (GTDB taxonomy): Bacteria > Myxococcota > Myxococcia > Myxococcales > Myxococcaceae > JBGATB01. Next base: position 212,155 of record JBGATB010000002.1, read on the forward strand.
CTTCGTGCCGCCCGTGCGCCGCCTCGTGGCCGCGCGGCTGCGGCGCGGGCGCACCGCCTCCGTTTCAGCGCCCTCGCCGGCGCCAGCGGACCGCACGTTCCGCGCGTGGAAGGGGCCGGTGCAGGAGAGCGACGCGGAGATCGTCGTGGACGCTCCGCCGCGCCGCCCTCAGGAGTAGCCGAGCACGCCCGCGTCCAGCGGGTAGCTGGGCTCCGCTCCGCGCCGCGGCTGCCGCGAGCGGACGGAGACGAAGCGCCAGTCCGGTAGGATCACCGCGGTCAGAGGCCCGCCATAGGCCGCGCCGGTGTCGATCCCCACCGCCCAGTCCGTGACCAAAGGCTCGCTCACCACCGTGTGGCCGAAGATCAACCGCTCGGGGCCTCGCCAGTGGCGGGTCCAGAAGGTGAAGTCGGCGGGCGCCTTGGACGGCCAGTAGCTCTTCCGCTCTGGCGGACGAACGCACTGGGCGTGGAGCAGGTGGTATGGCTCCTGGCGCTCGAGCGGGAGGCCCGGCAGCGCCCCAGCGTGGATCACCGCGGCGTTGTGCTCCGGGAGGCGGATGAAGTGGGGCAGGGTGGCGAAGTAGTCCAGGTGCGCGGGCTCCAGCGCCCGGCGGGTGGCGAGGTGATCCGGGCTGAGCCGGTCGTCGGGGCGGTGGCGCTGTTGGAGGTGCTTCTCCTCGTGGTTGCCGAGCACGGCCTCGTGGCGCATCGCCAGCTCCACGCACTCGCGCGGCTTGGGGCCCCGGTCCACGAGGTCGCCCGCGAAGATGATCCGGTCGCTGGAGGAGGCCTCGCAGCGGTCCAGGAGCTCCAGGGCCTCGGCGTAGCAGCCGTGGAGATCTCCGATGACGATCGTGCGGGGGGACATGGCGAAGAAAGGTGCGTCCGAGTGCGAAAGCCGTTTTTTTGAGTCGTGCGCTCTGCCACTGAGCTACTCCCTGGCGTTGGTCAGGGAGCTCGGAGTCGAACCGAGGACATCACGATCCGTAGGCTTGTATGGCCTTCGCGGCCGGGCGCGGAAAGTGTGAATTGCCTCCAGAGACGAAAGCGAACCCGCGACCCTGACGCGCCCGCTACACCTTCCGCGTCTTCCACTTCCCGCGCCGGAACAGGATCATCCCCATCACCGCGATGGAAGACTCCGAGATGGCCACGGCGGCGAAGGCGCCGTTGAGCCGCAGCGAGGTCCACTGGGAGAGGGTGTAGGCCAGCGGCAGCTGGATCATCCAGAAGCCCACCACGTTGATCAGCGTGGGGGTGAAGGTGTCACCGGCGCCGTTGAACGACTGCGCCATCACCATGCCGAACGCGTAGAAGACGTAGCCGGCGGCGATGATCCGCAGCGCGTCCCGCGCGTGGGCGTGGGCGGCGGGGCTGGCGTCGAAGACCCGGACGATCGAGTCGGCGAAGAAGAGGAACATCACCGCCACGGCGCCGAGGAAGATCATGTTGTAGAAGCCGGTGCGCCAGACGGACTTCTCCGCGCGCTCCGGCTTCCCGGCGCCCAGGTTCTGCCCCACCAGCGTGGCCGCCGCGTTCGCCATGCCCCACGCGGGCAGCAGCGCGAACATGATGATCCGAACGGCGATGGTGTAGCCCGCCACCGCGTCCTTGCCGAAGAGGGCCACGATCCGCACCAGCCCAATCCAGCTGGCGGTGGCCACCATGTACTGTCCCATCCCGCCGAGCGAGAGCCGCAACAGGCTCCAGATCTGCGAGGGGACCACCTTCATCGACTCACGCGTGAGGCTGACCCGCGGGTTGCCCCGGGCGAGCACCCACAGCTGGTACACCACCGCCAGCCCGCGCCCCAGCGAGGTCCCCACTGCCGCTCCCGCCATGCCGAGCTTGGGGAAGGGTCCCAGGCCGAAGATGAAGCAGGGGCCGAGCACGATGTTGAGCGCGTTGCCCAGCCAGAGGGCGCGCATCGCCACCTGCGCCGCACCGGCGCCGCGGAACACGCCGTTCAGGATGAAGAGCGCGAGCACCGTGACGTTGGCGCCCATCATGATCCGCGCGTACGGCGCGCCCACCGCGACCACATCCGGCGCCGCGCCCATCAGCTGGAGGATCGACGGCGCGGCGAGCGCTCCGAGCACCCCCAAGGGCAGGGCCAGGGCGATCGTCAGGTAGAGCGCCTGCGCCGCCGCCTGCGAGGCCCCCAGCGGATCCTTCTCCCCGGTGCGGCGCGCCACGGTGGCCGTGGCGGAGACGCTCACGCCGATCGCCACCGCGTAGAGCACCGTCATCACCGACTCGGTGAGCCCCAGCGCCGCCACCGCCGCTTCGCTCACCTTGGCGACGAAGAAGAGGTCCACGACGGCGAACAGCGACTCCATCACCATCTCGAGGACCATCGGAATGGCGAGCAGCAGGATGGCGCGGCCGAGCGCTCCCTCGGTGAAGTCCTGGTCGCTGCCTGCCAGCGCCGCCCGTACGGACGCCCAGAAGGTGGGCGGCGGGGCGCCGGGGGGCGGACTTCGGTCACCGTCGACGTCGGGGGAGGGGGCGGTGCTCAGGGTGGACATGGTCGAGGTTGGCGGCCGCCGGAGTGGGGTGAGGGCGTTTGCGCGCGAGAGCGAAAGCCGTCGAAATGAGCGTGTGTTCTTAGCAGCGAACCAGAGCGGGCGCCGGGCGGGAGCGGGCCGTGGACCGCAAGGACGGCCGGCCTTTCGAATCCTGACCTTCGCCCGTCAGGAATGGCGCGCTGCCCGCGTCCGTGCCCCAAGCTCAGTAAATCAGGTGTGTTACGGTACGGGCCCCTTTCGCAGCGGAACACTTCCAGCCATGCGTACCGCCTACTCTCAGCTCACGGACGAAGAGCTCTTCGCGGAGATCCTCCGCCGGCGCGCGGAGGGCGAGGACTTCCGGGCCCAGTTCGGCGAGCTGTGCCAGCGCTGGCGGGACTCCGCGTTCACGGTCGTCCGCCGCATCCAGGGCAGCTACCTGCGCGGCTCGCCGGACGATCTCTCCGAGGTTTTTCAGGAGTCCGTGGGGAAGTTCCTGGCCCGCGGCCTGGAGCAGTTCCGCGGCATCTCCGAGCAGGTGCCGGGCAAGGCGGCCTCGCCGAAGACCTTCTTCCTGAGGATCGTCAAGCACGCGGCGATCGACCGCTACCGCCGGCAGCGCGAGGACCTGTCCTCGGCGCCGGAGGACGCAGAGGACGGCCCCATGGAAGCGCCGCACGAGGTCGCCCGCGCGGTCGCCGCGTCCCGGCGCACCGAGGAGCGGGGCGAGGCGAGCGAGGAGTACTGGGAGATCTTCGAGCGGCTGCGCAAGGAGCACCCAAACGAGGCGGCCGCCTGGGACCTGTACCACCACCAGGACGTTGACGATCACAACGAATGCGCCCGGCTGCTCGGGATCACCGTCGTCAACTCGTACAAGCGCGTCAGCCGCGCCCAGGCGTACATGAAGCTCTATCTCCTGGAGCTTCGAGGCGAAGAAAAGGAGTCGGAGTGATGGAGTCTGCAAACCCCCGGACCCGTTACGCGGCGCGAGTGGATGAGCTCGCGGCGCTCGAGAGAGAGACTCACAAGCCTGGCGAAGCGGGCGCGCTCGCCGGGCGGATGTTGGAAGCGGCGGGGGATCTCCTCCGCCGCGCAGGAGAGCTGAAAGTGGATGAACGGGCTGTGGAGGCGGCGCTCCGCCTCCCCACCCAACCCGCGGTGGAGGCGTTCCTGGCCGCCGTCTCGCTCGACGAGATCTCGGCCCGCATCGCGCGCGCCGCCGATGAAGCCGTCGAAGCGACGCTCCCGGAGGGCGCCGAAGAGGCGGAGACCTGGAGCAACTGGGCGATGGAGGGGCTCGCGGCCCGGGACAGGCTGGAGTCGGTCGTCGTCGCGCTGACACGCCTGTCCACGCTGGGCGCCGGCTGGGCCGGACCCATGGCGGAGGGGCTCGCCGGGAAGCTGCGCGCGCTGGACCGCACGCTGCGCGGGAAGGCCCGCTGGTTCACCGGGCTGAACGCCGTGCGCCGCCGCGAGCGGGATCTGCTGGACGCCGCGGGCCGCTCGGCCGCCTGGTGGTTTTGTTCGCGCTCGGACTGCGATGGGCTGATCTCCTGGCTGGGCGGTGAGCGTCCGTCCCCGTCCCATCTGGATCAGTGCCCGGACTGCCGGAAGGATCTCTCGGTGGCGCGGGACGTGAACCAGCCCCGGACGCGCCACCTGTCGTCGGATGATCTGTGGAAGCTGGATCTCGGCCTGGTGTCCCGCGCCGAGCGCGCCGCGGTAGAAGCCCACGCCGCGGACTGCGTGGAGTGCCGCAGGGCGGTGGCGGCGCTGGCGGAGGGAGAGCGGGCGATCGCCGAGGCCTCCGCGGACGCGATCACGCTGCCCCCCATTCGACCCATGGAGCGGCCCGGCGGTCGAGGTCCCGAGGTGCTGGAGGAGCAGAAGGACTTCAAGGTGCTCCTGTTTCGCCGGAAGGACTCAGCCCGTCTGGTCGTAGCGCCGCATCCCAGTCGTCGCATCGCCGCCGCAGCCGTCCACCTCCCAGAGCAGCCCAGGACGCCGCTACGGCCCCGCAGCACCCCGGAAGGCCTCGAGTTCGAGCTCCCCGAAGGACGCTCACTCCAGGGAAGTCGAATCACCCTCAAGATCCAGTGGTCGGATGGTGCTCCCCCCTACGAGCACGACTGGACCCTCTGAGACGTAGAGGTGGACGTGGGCCCGCGCTCGGGCATGAATCCACGTCCATGGACACTCCCAGGACCCCGGTCGCGGCGCGCGGCATCTACTGCAACCGCACGCTCAACATGCGGGCGATTCGCGCCATCGGCTACGACATGGATTACACGCTCATCCACTACAAGGTGGAGGAGTGGGAGCGGCGCGCGTACGAGCACCTCAAGCGCCGGCTGATCGCGCAAGGCTGGCCGGTGCAGCCGCTCCAGTTCGATCCCACGAGCGTGATCCGCGGGCTGGTGATCGACACCGAGAAAGGGAACCTGCTCAAGGCCAACCGCTTCGGCTTCGTGAAGCGCGCCGTGCACGGCACGCGGCCGGTGAGCTTCGAGGAGCAGCGCGAGACCTACGCGCGGACGATCGTCGATCTCTCGGAGCAGCGCTGGTCCTTCATGAACACGCTCTTCTCGCTCTCCGAGGCGTGCATGTACGGCCAGCTGGTGGATCTGCTGGACCAGCGCGTGCTCCCCGGCGTGATGGGCTACGCGGATCTCTGGCGGCGCGTGCGGGAGATGATGGACGCCGCCCACATGGAGGGGCAGCTCAAGGCGGAGATCATCGCCCACCCGGAGGCGTTCATCGTCCCGGAGCCGGAGACGGCGTTGGCGCTGCTGGATCAGAAGCACGCCGGCAAGAAGCTCCTGCTGATCACCAATTCCGAGTGGGGTTACACCGTCCCGATGATGTCCTTCGCCTTCGACCGCTTCCTGCCGAAGGGGATGGGCTGGAGGGATCTGTTCGACGTGGTGATCGTCTCGGCGCGCAAGCCGGAGTTCTTCACCACCCGCAGCCCGCTCTTCGAGGTGGTGACCGAGGACGGGCTCCTGCGCCCGGCGGCGGGCGCGCTCAAGCCGCGCACGGCCTACCTGGGCGGCAGCGCCTCCCAGCTGGAGAAGCACCTGGGGCTCTCCGGGGACGAGATCCTCTACGTGGGTGATCACATGTTCGGCGACGTGCACGTGACCAAGAGCGTGCTGCGCTGGCGGACGGCGCTGATCCTCCGGGAGCTGGAGGAGGAGGTGCTCGCGGTGGAGGGCTTCCGCGAGCTCGAGGCGAAGATCACCTCGCGGATGGTGGAGAAGGAGCGGCTCGAGGACGAGCTGTGCCAGATCCGGGTGGCGCAGCAGCGGCGCCGCCATGGCTACGGGCCGCAGCCCGCGGAGCCGGACGAGGTGCTCAACGCGCGCAGCGCCGAGCTCAAGGCGCGGACCATGGCGCTGGACGCCGAGCTTGGTCCGCTCGCGCAGGCCGCCAGCGAGCTGGCCAACAAGCAGTGGGGCCTGTTGATGCGCGCCGGGAACGACAAGAGCCACCTGGCGCGGCAGGTGGAGCGCTACTCGGACATCTACACGTCCCGCGTCTCCAACTTCCTGCACGCCACGCCGTTCGTGTACCTGCGCTCGCCGCGCGGGAGCCTTCCGCACGATCCGAGCGTGTTCGGCAACACGCCGGTGCCGGCGCCGGCGACGTAGCTCCCCAGGTAAGGCCCTCGCCCCGTTCGGCTCGAGCGTAGTCCGAAGGACGTAGTCGAGAGCTCGCCCGGGCGTGCGAACCCGATGCAGCGCCGTTCGGCGTCAACTCAGACTGGACCCTTCGGGCGAGCTCTCGACTACGCGCCTACGGCGCTACGCTCGAGCCGAACGGGGGAGGGCATCTATCGGGCACTCATCACGCTGCGGGTGGCGTTGAGCCCGTCCGAGAGGCTGACCTCGAAGCGGCCGCCCTCCGGCAGCGAGCCCAGCGGCAGCCACGCCTGGCCCACGGTGAGATCGCGCGCCAGCGTGGTGCGTACGCCGTCCTCGCCCAGGTGCGCCACGAGCAGCGATGCGCCGGGCGTCCAGCGCACCTCCAGCGTCGAGCCGGTGCGGACCAGGCGCTGCACGGTCAGCTGCGCGGGCGGGGAGGCCTTGCGCCGCAGCAGGGTGACGCCGTCCCGGGTTAGCTCCAGCGCCTGCAGCGTTCCCAGCTCGGCGGCAGGCACCGTGGCGACGAAGCCGGACGGCGCGGGCTCCACGTCCGCCATCTCATAGATTGCCAGCGGCACCCGCACCGGGCCGCGGGCGGTCTGGAAGACGAGCGCGTAGCGCGAGGCCGGATCCGGCGCGGTGGGCCAGGAGGAGATCCGCTGCACTGGATCCATCCGGACCTCGTCCCCGCTGATCGTCCCGCTCACCAGGAGCTGGCTGCTGGTGGCGCCTTCGCCCACGAAGGAGGCCTTGGACGGATTCGCCTCGAGGTGGCGCTGCGCCTGCTCGTAGCCGTACTTCGAGATCCAGGGCGGACGGCAGTACGACATGATGTCGACGAACGTGGCGGGGGACTTGAGCTCCATCGTCTTGAGATCAATCCCCCACTCGCGGATCTTCCCGCCCGCGGTGGGGTAGTTCCGGTCAGGGCCGCCCTCGTTCCCGTTGCAGAGCACGTGGAACCGGCTGAAGACGTGGCCCAGCTCGTGCGCCATGGTGCCCGGTCCTTCCTGCGGGGCGCCGGGGATGGCGTCCACGCCGATCGCCGCGGGCCCCACGTACTCCGGCGTGCCCGGCAGGTTGGCGATGCCCAGCACCCCGCTCGTGTAGCTGACCTTCACCCAGCCGTAGTAGTGGCGCCCGCTGCCGTCCGCCGTGCGCAAAGAGGTCACGTCGTTGAGCAGCCGGCTCCAGGTGTTGATGTCCGAGCCGATCGCGTAGCCAACCGTGAACGGCGCGCGGACGGTGGACTCCACGCTCTTGAGCGGCCAGACCTTGTAGAGCAGATCCAGCGCGTCCCCCGGCAGCGCGCCGGTGGGGCCCGTCCCGTTGCTCGCGGCGAAGGGCACGTTGGTGAGGTGCAGCTCCGTGGGCGCGCCCACCGTGGGCTTGAGCGTGAGCGCGTTGTCCATCTCGTTCGCCTCGCCGATCGCGTCCAGCGCGTCTGCCTGCACGCGGACCTCGAGGCCGGGAGCGACCCAGGCCTCCGGCACGGTGGCCACGAAGCTCTTCGCCAGATCTCCGGGGACCTCAGCCTGCGGGAGCTCGTCAGGTCCCTTCGCAGGCAGCTCGCCCAGGGACTGGCCGTTCTGGAAGCCCTCCACCTTCACCTTCACGCCCGCCAGCGCCGGTCGGTCTGCCAGGACCGTCAGCCGGAGCACCGCCTTCTTCCCGGCCACCAGGCGCAGGCTGTCCGAGAAGAGGCTCTGGCCCCACTCGGCCTTGGCCAGCTTCACCTCGCCCTGCGGCCGCTTCACCTCCACCCGCGCGGTCTTCTCCCGGCGCGCCTTGAAGCGATCCTGGACCACCAGCTTGGCCTCGAACACGCCCGCGGCCTCATAGGTGTGCGCCTGGGTGCCGGAGAGCTCGCAGGCGGCCATGGTGTACTCGGGCTTGCCGTCCCCGTCCGCGTCCAGGGTGCAGGAGACGGGATCGTTCTCCGCGTCCGAGATCTTCCATGTGAAGGTGGCCTTCAGCGCGGCGAACCCCACCTCGGGCGTGACGGTGAAGGGTTCGATGACCGGCGCGGTGTTGGGCCGGCCGGTGACGCGCAGGGAGAAGGTCTCCTCTGCCTGGGCGCCGGGGACGTCCACCGCCTGGAGCTTCGCGCTGAAGTCACCCGGAGATCCGAAGGTGAACTCGAAGGTCCCCGCGCGGGAGCAGTCGGCGATCTCGGTCTCGAGCTGGCCGTCGCCGTCCACGTCCAGGGTGCAGCGGAACGCCGCGCGCTCCGGGTCCGCCGCGCGCCAGGCGCAGGTGGTGGTGAACGGCGTCTCCCCGGTTGCAGGAGCGCAGGAGAACTGCAGCACGCGTGGCGCGAAGTTCTGGCCGTCCTGCGGCAGCGGAAGGAAGACGCTCGAGCCCTCCTCGCTCACCTGCGCCGAGGGCAGATCGCACGCGGCGACGCAAAACGCTGCCAGCACCAGCCACCGGGACGGTCTGCGCATGGACGGCCTCCTGGGCCGGGCCGCTGTGCAAGCGGCGGACCCCACGCACCGCGCCGTGGGTTGGCGCGGTTGCGCAACGCCCGGGCACCCCGGCTGCGCTTGAAGCTCAAGCTCGGAGCGCTGAAGGAGCACCGGCGCGGCAGGCGGGACGAGATCTCGCAGCCTTGGCGGCCGGCCGGTGGGAACGCCGGATGCAGTTGGGGCCCGCCCATGCGCTCAGCCGCCTGGATCGCCCTCTGTCTCCTGCTCGCCGCGCCACCTGCCGACGCGGCCCACCGCAAGGCGCCCTTGAAGTCCAAGTTGGCCAAGGCCAAGGCGAAGGGGAAGGCGAAGCCCACGACCAAGGTGAGGGCCCCCGCGTCGCGGCGCGCGCTGGCGGACCCACTCGGAGAGGAGCCCCCTGCGTCCTCCGGCGAAGAGTCCCAGCCGCAGGAGGAAGAGGCTGCCCCGGTTGAGGAGGCATCCCCGCAAGCCAAGGACGCGGAGGACCCCTTCCTCGCGGCCGCGCCCCGCAGCGCCGAGCTGGCGCAGATCCCCCGGTCCCGCGCGGAGGCGGAGCCAACGCCCGCCGCGGAGGTCGGCTCCCAGGAGCTCCCGTTCCGCCGGCGGAAGCAGCAGCGCCAGCCCGCGGTGCGGCTGAGCGCCGGGAGCCAGCTGCTCACCCATGGCTTGAGCTTCTCTACCGTGGATCAGACCTCGCTGCGCGCCTACCGGGCGCCGCTGGTGGTGGCGCCGCGCTTCCAGGTGGAGGGCTACCCGCTGGGCTTCTTCCTGCGCGGCCCCGTGGCCGACCTGGGGCTCGCGCTCGAGCACTCCTTCGCCGCGGGGCTGAAGGCGCGCTACGGCCCCACCGGCGTGTTCCCGGTGTCCATGAGCCGCACCGATCTGGCGCTCACCTACCGGCTCGCGCTGGACGAGCGGCTGCGGCTGGTGCCCTCGCTGGGCGTGACCTTGACCGACTTCGCCGTGGCAGCCGGGGAGGACGGCCAGACTCTGGACGGGGTGCCGTCGGTGAGCACCCAGGCCGCGCGTGCGGCCCTGGACGCCGAGCTCCGCCTGGGCAGCTTCGGCGTCTTCGGTCGGCTCGCGTTGGGCTACGCGTTCTCCGTGGGAGGGCTCTCCGAGCCGCGCTACGGCGGGCAGGGTGGGGCGCTCTCGCTCGGCGCGTCCGCCGGCGCGAGCGTGGCGCTCTTTGGGCCGGTGGAGCTGGCGGCCCAGTTGGAGTTGGCGCGCACGGCCTACAGCCTGCGGCCGGAGGGGGCCACCGCGAGCGTCACCGCGGTGGATCTCTCCCTGGGCGGCGCGGTGGCGGTACGGGCGGCGTTCTAGGGCGCGGGCGCCCCTCGACTTCGCTCGGGGTGAACGGAGTGGGGCCTCGATTTGGCTCGGCCCCCTCGATTCGGCTCGGGGCCCCTCGACTCGCTGAAGGCTCCTGCGGCTACATCGTCAGGCCGCCGTCCACGTCGATCGTGCGGCCGTTGAAGTAGTCGCACTCGATGATGAAGCGGACCGCCAGCCAGATGTCCTCGGGCAGGCCGATCCGGCCCACCGGGACGGCGGCGACCAGGGCGTCCCGGGCCTTCTGGTTCATGCCCTGGGTCATCGGGGTCTCGATCATCCCCGGGGCGATCGCGCCCACGCGGATGCCGAACTGGCCGAACTCGCGCGCCCACGTCACCGTGTTCGCCGCCAGCGCGGCCTTGGCGGCCACGTAGTTGGACTGGCCGCGGTTCCCGTGACGGGCCACCGAGGACATGTTGACGATCACGCCCGGCTTGAGCTCCTTCTCCACCATCTTCGTCACCACCTCGCGCACCATCAGCGTGGCGCCGGTGAGGTTGACGGCGATGACCGCGTTCCACTGATCCGCGGTGAGCTTCACCACCTGGCCGGTGGCCTTGTCCTTCTTCACCAGCAGGCCGTCCCGCAGGATCCCGGCGTTGTTGATGAGCCCGTTCAGGCCGCCCATCGCGTCGTGCGCCCAGGAGACGAACGAGGCCACCTCCGCCTCGTCCGACACGTTCAGCTTGCGGCGGTGGATGCCCTTGGGCAGCTCGCCCAGCCCGGCCTCGTCCACGTCACCCGCCGCCACCTGCGCCCCGGCCTCGTGCAGCCGCTTGGCGAAGTGGGCGCCCATGCCGCGCGCGCCGCCAGTGACGATGATCTTCGCGTTCTTCAGATCCATGAGTCGACTCCTCCTCGAAAGAGGGGGCGCACCGTAGCGTCGCGCCTGGGCCTAAGGCCAGCGCCGCCTTTACTCCACGAACATGCTGGCGGGGCCATCCGCGGTCCGCTCGGCCAGGACCGCCTTGCGGGCCTCCCACTGCTCCCGGGTGGCGTCCACCTCCGCCACCTGCTCCTTCTGCTCGCCGCGCCGCCCCGCGAGCTCCGCCTCGCACGCCTTGGCCTGCTCGAGCAGCTGCGCGGCATCCAGGTCCTGGGCGCCGGCCAGCTTCATCCGCTGGGCGATCTCCGCCTTCGCCAGCTCGAAGCGGGCCGAGGCGCACTCCACCCCGAGCGTGGCCAGCTCCTTGCGGCTGACGTTGCGGACCTGGGTGGCGCGCAGCCAGGCCAGCCGCGCCTCCACCTCCGCCACCGCCAGCTCCGCGACGGCGCGCGAGCGATCGTCGCCCGTGGCGCCCACCTCCGCCTCGCCCGCCTTGAGCTGGCTGGCCGCCCGGCGCAGCGCCTCGCGCGTGCGGCGCACCTCTCCTTGCGCCTCGTCCAGCTTGTCCAGCGCGGCCGCCAGCCCGTTCTCCGCGTCCAGCAGCGCCAGGCGCGCCTCGTCCGTGAAGCCCTCCACCACCGACGAAGGCACCCGCACCGCGTAGCGGCCGCAGCCGGCGCAGCAGAGCAACAGGGCCAGCGCGGACAGCGGGCGGCTCACGGCGCCACCTCGGCGTCGAACTCGCCGCGGACGGTCCGTCCGGAACCGAACTCGGAGCCCTGGACGAAGGTGACCGCCAGCGAGCCCTGCACCCGCCCGCCGGGGGAGGGGAGCTTGTAGAGGATCAGCTGGCCGCGCTGGACCCGCGGCAGGGTGCGGTGATCCGGGTCTTCATAGACGTGGCGGCTGACGGAGGCGCGCGGGCCGCCGCCGGCCAGCTCCTGGCCCAGATCCAGCGGGGTCCGCGGCGTCAGCTCCGCGTCGGCCGTGGCGACGGCGACCTTGAGCACGGTGTCCTCGCCCGTGCCGTATGGGCGCAGGAAGCGGATCGTCAGCTCCACCGCGCCGCCGGCCACCTCGGCGCGCGTGTAGTCCAGGGGGAGCAGCTCGGCGAGGCTGCCTTCGAGCACGCGGCCTCCGCCCCCGCACCCCGCGAGGAGGCAGAGCACGGCGCCCAGCGCCGCCAGTCGCTCAACGCTTGCTGATCGCATCGGTGCAGCTCCTCCATTCGGGATCCACGTCCGCGCCCGTGAGCGCGCCCTTGTCCTTCACCTGCGCCAGCTCCTTGCGCGCGCCGTCTCCATCGCCGAAGCGGCAGCGCAGCGCCGCCAGGTTCGCGCGGGACTTGGCGTGGAAGGGGTCCACCTCGAGCGCCTTGGCGTAGGCCGCCCGCGCCCCCATCGCGTCTCCGCCCGCGAGCAGCGCCACGCCCAGCGCGTTGTGCGCGGAGGCCTTGCCCTCGGGCAGCTCGGTGGCCCGGCCGAGCGTGAGCTGCGCCATGCCCTTCTGGCCCGCACGCAGGTAGGCCAGGCCGAGCGCCTCCAGGGTGGCCGCGTCCGCCTTCGCCTCCGCCTTGGTCGCCAGCTCCTGCACGGACGGGCCGCTGCCGCCCGCCACCGCCAGCCCGCGGGGCGCCTTGGCCTCGGCGGTCTGGGCGCGGCAGCCGAGCACCGCCGGGCTGAAGACCTCGAGCGCCGAGGCGCGCGCCAGGCACAGCTTGAAGGTCTCCTCCGCCCGCTGGCGCAGCGGCGCCTCCTGCTCCCGCACCGCCGTCTTGAACTGCTCCACCTGCGCGGCCTTGAGGCCCTCCGGCACCGGCGTCTGGGCGATCGCGTCCGCCAGCTGCTGGTAGGTGGCGCCCATCCGCCACAGGGAGGCCACCGCCCACTCCGCGGAGCCCAGCGAGACCACCTGGGTGTAGAGGCTCTCGAGCTCCTTGAGGCCGGCGATCTTCTGCTCCAACGCGTCCGCCGGGACCTCGGAGAAGGACTTGAAGAGCAGCTCGCCCAGGTGCCAGAGCCCCTTCGCCGCGTCCTCGCCCGCGCGCGGGTCCGAGCCCTGCGCCTGCGCCACCTGGGTGAGCTGGCGGTAGAGCTCGCGCGGGAAGTCCTGCTCGCCGCCGTTGGCCGCCAGCTCCGCGAGCACCGCGGCCGCCTTGGCGCTCTGCCCGTCCGCCTGGAGCGCGCGCTCGGCGGCGCTCCGGGCCCGCTGCGCGTCCCGCTGCTTGAGGTAGGTCTGCGCCATCAGCGCCAGGGCCTCGGCCTTCTTGGCGCCGCCGCCCGCCTGCGCGAGCGCCTCGAGATCCTTGATCCCGCGCTCCGTGTCCTCCATCCCCAGCCGCAGGTTCGCGGCGGTGAGCAGCGCGTTGACGCCGGTGGCGTCCTGCAGCCGCTTGCCGGCCAGCTCGAAGTACTCCGCCGCCTCGGCGAAGTGGGCCGCCTCCGCGCTGTGGCGGGCGAGCTGGATGACCACGTCCGCGGTCAGCTGCGACTTGGGGTACTGCTTGAGGAAGCGCTCGGCCAGCTCGCGCTCGCCCTTGAGATCCCGCTTCTCCCGGACGGCGGTGAGCGCCCCGTAGAGCGCCTTCTCGCCGATCTCCAGCCCCTTGTTGGAGTCCGCGACCTTGAGCAGGCCGGAGACCACGTCCCCGGTCTCTTCCGCGCTCTGCAGCGCCAGCTCGGTGAGCGCCTCGCCCCGGCTGTTGGCGATGATCTTCTTCGCCTCGGCGATGAAGGTGGAGGGCAGCGGCGCGGCGATCAGCTTCTTGGCGGTGGCCTCCAGCCCCTGGAAGTCCTTGAGCTGCCGCAGCGAGTCCAGGGCCAGGTGGCCGGCCACCGGCGCGTCCTTGTTGGAGGGGTACTGCACCGCGAAGGCGGTGAACTGCTTGGCCGCCAGCTCGAACTGGCCGTCGTCGTAGTGCGCGCGCGCGATGTTGAACTTCACCAGCGCCAGGTTCTCGTGCTTGGGGTAGCGGGCCACGAACTGCGCCCCCACCACCTTCAGCGCGCTGCGGGCCCAGGCCACCTGGAACGCGTTGAGCTTGTCCGCCTTCTTGAGCGCGGCCTGGTTGGCGAGCAGCGCTCCGTAGAGCGCGGCGGCGTGCTGGCGGTCCTTGGGGCCCACCGTCCGGGCCAGCTCCTCGAACTGCTTGGCCGCGGCCACGTAGTCCTCGCTCGCGTAGAGCGCATCCGCGCGGTTGCGCATGATCACCGGCACGTACTTCTTCGGCCGGAACAGGGCGAGGTACTCGCGGTAGGCCTCCGCGGCCACGGCGTAGAGCTTGGGATCGTCCCGCTTCTGCGAGGTGACGTGCAGAGTGGTCGCGAGATCTCTGGCCATCTCCTCCAGCTCGGCCAGCTCCTTCTTGCGGGCGGACGGCTCCTTGTCCGGGTCCAGCCGGACGTGGGTGGCGGCGCGGACCAGGTACCGGATGTCCACCGGATCCGGCACGCCCTTCTCCTTGGCCAGCTTGATCGCGTCGTAGAGGCGGGCGGCGCGCTCCGCGTCCATGGAAGGGTCCGGCTGCAGCTCGAGCAGCTTGCGCAGGGCCGGCACGGCGAACTCCGGCTGCTGCTTGATCAGGTAGCGGCTGGCGAGCTTCTCCAGTGCGAGCACGTAGGTGCTGCGGGAGTCCGAGAGCTTCTCGAAGTAGGGGAGCGCCTCGCCGCCCTTGCGCGCCTCGGTGTAGCTGTAGACGAGGTCCAGCAGGGCCTCGCGCTTCACGTTGAGGGCCTTCTTGCCGTCCGTGCCGGCGGGGGCCGGCCGCGCCGCCTCTTCGAAGAAGGTGACGGCCTCGGGGTGCTTGCCCTGGTTCACGCGGATCCAGCCGAGCTTGTAGCGGGCGAGATCGTGGACGGGGGAGGGCGGGGTCTCGAGCACCGCGCGGTAGTGCTTCTCCGCCTCGGTGAGATCCGCCTTGTCGAAGTGGTAGTCCCCGAGGATCTGCGAGGCCTCCACCCGCAGCGGGCTCTTGGGGTACTTGCGGATCAGCTCCTCGAGCGTCTTGAGCATCTCCGCGAACTCGCCCAGCTCCCGCTGCTCGTGGGCGAGGAAGAAGGTGGCCTTGTCTGCCTGCGGGTAGTCCGGGTTCTCGCGGATCAGGCGGTCGTACATGCCGATCGCCTTCTGCTTGAGCAGCTTCACCTCGGGGGAGACGATCGGCCCCTGCTGGCCCGGCGCGCTGGTGGCGGCGGCCAGGTGGTACACGTAGCGGCTCTTCTCCACGTACAGCTCGCACAGCCGCAGCTGGAGATCGGGCAGGTACGCCGCGTCCCGCGAGGTGGAGATCAGCGCCTCGGTCTCGTCGATCGAGCGCTCCACCTTGAAGACGTTCCGCTTCAGCTCGGCCACCAGCTGCTGCTGCGCCCGCGCCTTGTCGAAGTCCGGCCGGTCCGGCGGCGCCGCCGCCAGGACCACGAGCCCGGCCATGAGCGTGATCAGGGGCGCGCTCACCGGCCACCCCCTTCCACGCAGCGCGAGGCCAGCTGCACCTTGTAGAGGCGCAGCTCGTCGCTCCAGTACTCGCCGTTGAACCAGAACGCGAGCTGGCGATCGCCGAGCACGTCCTCATCCAGCGGGGAGGCGCGGTGGCCGCCCTTCTTGATCCGCTCGTAGAGCTGCAGCCCCACCTCGTAGTTGAGCAGCCGCGCCTGCTCCGCCGCCTTCAGCAGCCCGTCCGCCTCCTCCTCCACCGCCTGCGAGAGCGCCAGCCGGTGCAGCCGGCCCGCCTCGGCGAGCGCCTGCGTGTAGAGCCGCTTCAGGTATCCGTAGAGCGCGTCTCCGAAGATCCCGGCGCGCTCGGAGAGCCCCTCCGATTCCAGCTCGAGCAGGCGGCGGAACGCGTCCGCGCGCCGGGTGGCGCCGTGGCCGTTGGCGGCGCGGGTGAGCCCGGGGTCCTCGAGGAGATCCGCGTGGGAGCGGACCGCGTCCAGGGAGTCCGCGTAGCGCCGGAAGAGCTCCTTGGCGGCGCGCTTGGCCGGCAGGTAGTGGCACAGGTCCCGGTAGATGAAGGCGCGCAGCAGGTACTTGTCCGGGATGAACTCGCCGCGGAAGGGCGGTGCGTCCAGCGTGGTGAGCAGGCCGAGCGCGACGTGCAGCTCGCCCAGCTGGTACCGGGCCCAGGCCTCCTCCAGGTAGAGCGTGGCGCGGCCGGCGTCCAGAGGCGGCAGCGAGACGCGCTGGTAGCTCTTGAGCGCGCCGGCGAAGTCCCCCTGCTCGTACTGGAGCCGCGCCACCGCCAGGAGCGCCTCGTTGCGCAGCTCCAGCGGCAGCTTCTGCTCGTCCGCCAGCGCGGCGAAGCCGGCGAGCGTCTTGGGCGGGAGCGCCTTGGCGTCCTTGAGGCCGTCCACCAGCGTGGCGAAGCGCGCGCGCGCCTCCTCCGCGGTGCCCTGCGGGATCGCCCCCAGGTGGCTCTTCGACCAGCGGTCGTAGCCCATTCGGAGATCCAGGAGCCCCTGCTGGAGGTGCGCGTAGCCGCTCACGCCGTCCGGCAGGAAGCCCACGTCCAGCGTGCCGAAGACCCGCTCGTCCACCAGGGTCTCGTCATGCGGGTAGGCGGAGAGGGCGCGCAGATCCTCCAGCGCCTGCGGCAGCACCTCCGGGTTGGTGCGCTCGCGGGCGATCTTCGCCAGGTACACCGCCGCGGCGTGGCGCAGCCCCAGCTGGGCCAGGCTGCGCGCGAGGAAGAGCTGGCCCCAGGCGTAGCCTTCATCGGTGGGCGGCGTGCCCGCCAGATAGTGGAAGAGCAGGGGCGCGGCGGCGCGCGCGTCCTTGTCGTGGAAGGCCTCGATCCCTTCGTCCAGCCACTCGCGCGGCGCGGGCTCGGCGGCAGGCGTGGGCGCGGGAGCGGCCGGCGGCGCCTCGGCCTTCGGCGCCTCGGCCGGGGCGGCCCTGGGCGGAGGGGCGTCCTCGCGGAGGTCGTCCGGATCGTTGGGCTCGCCGGCGGCGAGCAGCAGCGGGCACAGGATCAGGAGGAGGCGGCGCAAGGGGGAGGGCTCCTACTCGGTCGGCTCGCTGCCGAAGTTGAAGGCGAGCGCGAGCGAGATGGCGGGGACGTTGAAGAGCTTCTTGCCGAGGACCAGGTTGTTGGTGACCTCCAGCCGCACGGAGAGGGCGCGGGTGGTGAAGAGCCGGCCGCCGGCGCCGAAGTTCACCGCGGGGCGGAAGGCGTCCGGCGTCTTGATCACCGTGGCGCCCAGCACGAGGTAGAGCTCCGAGTAGAAGACGAGCCGGTTGAGCAGGGCGCTCTTCCCGTAGATGGGGCTGAAGAGCAGGTCCGTCCCCACCGTCCACTGCACCTCCTGAGAAGGGGAGGTGAGGATGCCGAAGTCCCGCTCCAGCTCCTTCCGGAGGCTGGTGGCCAGGTTGTAGCTGTACGTGCCGCGGGCCACCTGCCAGGCCAGCGCGTCCGTGAAGTGGTAGGCGTACGCGAGCTGCGCGGAGATCCCCTTGTAGTAGGCGTCTCCGGGCAAGAGCCCGCCGCCGAGCACCAGCTCGTGGTTGAGCTGGTAGTAGCGGTCCTGGACGGCGAGGACGCGTCCGGGGTTCTGCAGCTCTTCCACCTGCGCCACGGCCGGCGAGGCGAGCGAGAGGACGAGGGCCAACAGCAAGGGCTCAGCGCGCATAGTTGCTCCCCACGATCTGCTCGCGGAAGGTGAGCCGCTTCTTCACCATGGACTGAAGCGGCAGCTCCTTGCGGTCATAGAGGTAGACCGATCCGGAGCGGTTGGTCTGGCCCTGGATCAGCCGGTCATCGAAGTCGATCCGGGTGGGGCCACGGGTGGCGGAGGGGGAGGCGGCGGCCACGGCCTCGGGGGCCGGGGCCTCGGAGCGGGGCTCCGGCCTGGCCTCGGCGCGGCGCGCAGCCCCGCGCTGCTTGGGGTTGCGTGCGCCGCGCGGCTGCGCCTGCGCCTGCAGGCAGAGCGCGAGCAGGCTGAGCGCGGCGGCGAGCTGCCAGGGGCGTGCGGTCATGGTGGCGGAGGCCGATTACAGGAACCGTGCCGGCCAGCGCCGCCCGTAACGTGGGGAGATCGCGGGCGCCGTCGTCACCGCGCGGCTTGGGCTGGGTGGCGCCACTTGGACTTGAAGCTCAAACGCCGAGTGCGCCCGCTGAGCTTCATGTCGAACGGTGCGAGCGCCCGGGCGCTCCAGCACGCCCGTTGGCCTCCTTAAAGGGGCCAGAAGTGCGGGATGGCAGGGCGGCACGGATCCTGATGGGCGTGCGCCACCATGCGCTCCTCTCTCTCCTCCGCGACGCTGGTCCTGTCTGTGGCCCTCGCCCTCGCCCTGCTCGGGTGCAACGACGACCCGGAGCATTACCTCCCGCTCGTGCCGCCGGCGGAGCAGCCGGTGAAGGTCCCCAACGTGGTCTCGGGGAGCTTCTGCACCGAAGACCCCTCCAGCCTGACCTTCCCGGTCAAGGTCTGGATGGCGATCGACGACACCGGATCCATGGTGGGCGCCAACGGGATGGCCGGCAACGATCCGAACCAGAAGCGCTTCACGGAGACCAAGGCGCTCGCCGGGCGGCTGATGGATCCCGGCCACGTCTACTTCGGTGGCCTGGTCTTCTCGCGGGATCACATGGAGGTCTTCAGCAAGCCCCGCTTCATGGATCAGCTGGCGGACTTCAACAGCGCCGTGGACGCGGTGATGGGGAAGGCCGCCGGTGGCACCCCGTACATCGACACGCTGCTGCGCACGATCTCGGAGATCCGGCAGGACATCCAGGAGTTCCCGGAGAAGGCCAAGAAGACCACCTACATCGTGATCTTCCTCTCTGACGGCCAGCCGGATCCGCCGGAGGACCTGGTGCAGATCCTCGGGCGCGTGGAGGAGCTGATGTCCCTGCGCGGCCTGGCGGGGAAGGTGGTGCTGCACACGGTCTTCCTCGGCAACCCGAACCCCGGCACCGAGGACCGCCTCCGGCAGATGAGCGCCAAGGGGGAGGGGATCCACAAGTCCTTCCCGAGCGGGGACGCGCTCGAGTTCGGCGGGATCGACTTCGGCGGCATCCGCCGCAACTACATCCAGCGCAACTTCTTCCTGGTGAACCGCAGCCTCGTCCCCTCCAAGGAGGGCCAGGTGGTGGACAGCGACGGGGACGGCCTGGCGGACGAGGACGAGCTGAAGAATTGGCACACCGATCCGGCGAAGCAGGACACGGACGGGGACGGCTGCTCGGACCTCTTCGAGACGCGCAAGGGCTGGGACCCGCTGCGCAACGTCGCCAGCCAGTGCTTCTGCGACGCGAAGCTCCTGGTGGACACGGACAAGGATGGGTTCAACGACTGCCAGGAGCAGTGGATCGGCGCCAACATCAAGGAGCCGGACTCGGACATGAACGTGGACGCCAAGGTGGTGGGCGACTACGTCCCGGACGAGCTGGACTACATCTATTTCAACGACGTCACCAAGCCGAACGACACCAACAGCGACCGCGACCGCGACGGCGTCACCGACATGGCGGAGTTCGAGGTCCACACCTCCGTCTTCGCGCAGGACACCGACCGCTCGGCCTGGGCCTACCGCTACTCGGACTTCTCACCCGTGCCCGGCAACCAGCGCTGCCGCACCTTCCAGATCGACAACGTGGTGCTGGCGCCCACGCTCGCCACGGCGGACCACGCCGCCGGGGAGAACCTGCTCGAGCTCTGGTACTTCCAGTCCGCCGAGGACAACCCGTTCCAGGACAAGCTGTTCCGGCGCGCGCGCAAGCTCGTTCCGTACTCCCCGGGCGGGCTGCAGCTGAAGATCGTCCCCGAGGACTTCAGCGAGAAGATCGCTCCCGTTCCCTAGGGCGCTTCGCGCAGCAGTCCCCGCCCTTTGTGCGCGGGGGCGCGGGCGGCCGCAGCTTCGGGTGCTACAACTTCCTTCAGGCTTCGACACTCTCGGGGGCGATGGCGCCCCAGTTGGAAACTCAACCCTGAGAGGAAGAACCATGAAGCTGCTGAACAAGCTGGGCACCCGGGTGCTGTCGATGTTCGTCGCTGACGCTGGCGCCTGCGTGCCCGGGACCGGCACCTGCTGCTACCGGTGGTACCGCCAGAACTGCTACGGCAACTGCACCTTCTACGGGTACTGCTGAGCAGGACCTCCAGTTCCGCGCCACGGCCGTGCAGCTCGGCCGTGGCGCACCTGTCTGGCCAACCGGGCTCCCTCCATGACCACCACTCTCGTCCTCGTTGCGGTCGCAGCGCTGGCATCGCTCAACCTCGTGCTGACTCTCGGATTGGCGCGGCGCGTGCGGACCCTCCAGGAGGGGTCCACGCGGGATCCTTCACTCCCACACGTGGGAGATCGTCCCGAGGCCTTCGAGGCGGTGACGCTGCAGGGGGAGCGGCTGACCCAGTCGTCCTGTGCCCGCGGCAGCGCCCTGGTCGGCTTCTTCGCCCCCGGCTGCGAGACCTGCATCGCGGTGCGCGCGCACCTGCTCGAGAACCCGCCCGGCATGCCGCTCTATGCCTTCGTCGTGTCGCCGGAGAGGGATCAGGAGACGGAGGAGACGGCGAAGTCGCTCACGGCGATCGCCAAGGTCGCGGTGGTCGCCTACGGCGAGCCCGCCTCCAAGGCGTTCGGAGACTCGGGGTACCCCACCTTGATCCGCCTCCACGATGGCGCGGTGACGGCGTCGGGACATCGCATCGCGGACGTCCTGCCGTGAAGGTGGCCTCGGCGCTGCGCACGCTGCAGGCGGCGCTCGCGGTGCAGTGGCGCTCGGCGCCCGCGGCCTCGCTCGTCGCCACCCTGCTCACGCTCGTCTCCGGGCTCGGCGCGGCCGCGGGCGGCTGGCTGATGAAGGCCCTGCATGATGAGCTGGCCAAGGGGCCGGAGGCGTCACCGCTGCGGACCGTGCTCCTGGCCGTGGCTGGAGCGTCCGTGGCGGCAGCCGCGGCGGCCGTGCTCCATGCCACGGGCTACGCGAGCCAGGTCGTCCGCTGGAAGGTCACGCTCGCGGTGGAGCAGGCGCTGTTCAAGAGGGTGAGCGGCTGGGTGGGCCTGCGGGAGCTCGAGACGCCCTCGGTCCACGCCCAGCTCCGGCTCGCCGAGCAGGCCGCGCAGGAGGCGCCCCAGCAGCTCTCGGAGCTCGGCCTCGCGCTGCTGCGCGCCACGGCGGCCATCGGCTCGTCGGCGGTGGTGGTGTGGTGGGTCTCGCCCGCCATGGTGATCGCGCTCCTGCTGGCGGGGGCGGTGGGGCTGATCTCCCAGTGGGTGCGCACCCGCAGGGCCGTGGAGGTGCTGGAGGGGCTGGCGCAGAGCGCGCGCTGGCGGGACTACCACCGGGCGCTCTTGCTGGATCCCCGCGCGGCGAAGGAGCTCCGTCTCTACGGATTGGGGGAGGTGCTCCTCTCCCGGCTGATGGCGGCGCTCGGCACCTCGGCCACGCGCGAGACGGCGCTCGCGCGCGCGCAGGCGGTGACCCAGGGGGGCCTGGCGCTGCTCTCCGCGGCGGTGACCGCCGCCGGGGCCGTGCTCGTCGCCCAGGGGGCCCTGCGCGGCCGCTTCCAGCTGGGCGATGTCTCGCTGTTCCTGGCCGCGGCGGCCGGCGTCCAGGCGGCGTCCGCCTCGCTCGTGATGCAGTCCGAAGGGGCCTCCCGCAGCCTCCTGCTCTTCCGCAACTACCTCAACGTGGTTCAGGCGCCGGCGCTGCAGGCGCGCGCGCTGCCGCCCGCCCCGCCCCTGAGAAGGGGTGTGGAGCTCCGTGACGTCTGGTTCCGCTACGACCCGGACGGGCCCTGGGTGCTGCAGGGCGTGAACCTGCACCTGCGCGCGGGAGAGACGATCGGCCTCGTCGGCGCGAATGGCGCCGGGAAGAGCACCCTGGTGAAGCTGCTGTGCCGCTTCTGGGAGGTGGACCGGGGGCAGGTGCTCTGGGACGGCGTGGACGTCCGCGAGCTGGACCCGGCGGGGCTTCGCGCGCGGCTGGGCGCCACCGTCCAGGACTTCATGACGTACGACGCCACCGCCGCGGACAACATCGGCTTTGGGGATCCCCGTCACCTCACCGACCTTGCGCGGCTGCGCGCCGCGGCCGGCCGGGTAGGGCTGGATGCCAAGCTCTCGGGGCTGCCGCGGGGCTACCAGACGCTGCTGAGCCGAGTGCACACGCGCGACGAGCCGGCGGATGCGCCGTCCAGCGGGGTGCTGCTCTCCGGAGGGGAGTGGCAGCGCCTGGCGCTCGCGCGGACGTTGCTGCGCTCGGACGCGGACCTGCTGATCCTGGACGAGCCGAGCTCCGGCCTGGATCCGGACGCCGAGGCGCGCCTGGGCCAGACGCTGCGCCAGCACGCGCAGGGGAAGACCCGCCTGCTGATCTCCCACCGGCTGAATGCGCTGCGGGACGCGGACCGGATCGCCGTGCTCGCCGGCGGACGGATCGCCGAGGAGGGCCACCACGACGCGCTCATGCGCGCGGGTGGCCTCTACGCGCGCCTGTTCTCCCTCCAGGCCCGCGGCTACCGCGACCCGCCGGCCTCGGACGAGGCGCGGCCGGGATGATCGCCCTGGCCACGGTGGCGCTGCTGCTGGTCGCCGGGCTGCTGCTCCAGCGGCGCTGGCTGATCGTCACCGTGCGGGGAAACAGCATGGCCCCCACGCTCGCGGACGGCGAGCGGCTGCTGGCGCGGCGGGTGAGGCCTGGCGCCCGGTCCCCGCGCCGCGGAGAGCTGGTGGTCTTCCGCCCCGCGAGCGCCCAGGACGAAGAGGTGCCGCTGCGGATCAAGCGCGTGGCCGCGGTGGAGGGGGAGCCTCTGCCCGCATGGTTCGCCGCCACCGCCTGGGCGAACGGGCACACCCACGTGCCGCGAGGGCTGCTGGTGATCTCCGGGGACAACCCGGTGAGCCAGGACTCGCGCCAGCTGGGGTTCGTGGACGCGCGCAGCGTGCTCGCTGTTGCCCGCGGCAGGGCCCCCGCGAAGTAGGGAACGAGGCGCTCGCGCGCCGCGCCGGTCAGGATTTTTCGGGAGCCTCCGTCTGGAGTGCCCATGAAGGCCGAGCGCCGGGCGCAGTCCGGTCTCCAAAACCAGACAGGCAGGGTTCGACACCTTGGCGGCCTGCTCTCTGACATCGCGAATAACAGTGGTGCGCGCTCCGGCGGTCTTGCCGCCGGCGCGCGTGAATGGAGATGCAGCTCTATGGCAGAGCAGCCGCCTCTTAAGCGGCCGGTGAGGGTTCGATTCCCTCCGTCTCCACTGCACCGGGATCGTCTAACGGTAAGACGACGGGCTCTGAACCCGTTGATGAAGGTTCGATTCCTTCTCCCGGTTCATTCCTAGGTAGCTCAACCAGCAGAGCACCGAGCTGTTAACTCGGGGGTTGCGGGTGCGAATCCCGCCCTGGGAGCCAACGGTCCCGATCTCTGGGAGGGCTGCGGTCTGCAAAACCGCATAGCCGGGTTCGAATCCCGGCGGGACCTTCTTCAATGCATGGCGCGTTCGCCTTTCGGTGAGGGCCCTGGCCTCTCAAGCCAGTCAGGCGGGTTCGACTCCCGTACGCGCTTCTTCCAGGGGCGTCTTCTAGCGGCAGGATCCGCGGCCGATAACCGCGCAACGGGAGTTCGAATCTCCCCGTCCCTATGTCTTCTCGGCCGTCTGTCCTGATGGTGGCGCTGGTGTAGTGGTCTGCATTGCGCGCTGTGAACGCGCAGGTGCCGGTTCGATCCCGGCGCGCTGCCCTCTTCGTCTCGTTGATGCCTCGGAGTTCACCTGGTGGTGATGGCCGCCTGTCTAGCGGAGCGCGGAGGGTTCGATTCCCTTTCGAGGCGTATTGCCGGTCTGGCGTAGGTGGTCCGCGCGCCCGTCTGAAGAGCGGGAGGACCCTGTTCGATCCAGGGGACCGGCACTTCTTCCAAGCACTGCGGTCGTGGCCGAGAGGTGAGGCACCGGAGCGCCATTCCGGACGATGCGGGTTCGAGTCCCGCCAACCGCGCAGCGATCTTCGATTCACCGAAAGAGGGCAGGCCAGCGGTCTGGAGCACCGTTTCGCACGCGGAGCCGCGCGGGTTCAACTCCCGCTCTGTCCATGCAGCGCCCCGTCCGGCGGATCCGGAGCCTGGCCTCCGAAGCTTGGCCGCGCAGTTCGACTCTGCGACGGGGCACTCGTGTTGCCGCAGCCGGCGGATCACCGGCGCCGACGTTGCGATCGTTGGAGAGCGGAGGTTCGACTCCTCCCTGCGGCGCTCTTTCACCTCGTGGACCGCCCCGGGCGGGCTCGGCGCTCTCATAAGGCGCGCGTGGGAGGTTCGACTCCTCCGTCCACGACTCGCCGTTCACGTCTTTTTTCGCTCGAGTAGCCCAATTGGTAGAGGTGGCGGTTTCAGAAGCCGACGGTTGCGGGTTCGACTCCCGCCTCGAGCACTTACCCAACGCCAAAGAGAAAGGAGGGACCCATGGAGACGCTGGTGCTGAACGCGACGTACGAGCCGGTTGCCCGGATCCCCTGGCAGCGGGCGATCACCCTGCTCTTCATGGGCAAGGTGGAGGTGGTCGAGGAGTACGAGGACAAGACCATCCGCGCGGTGACCTACGCGCTGAAGATGCCTTCGGTGGTTCGTTTCCTGCGGCTGCTCAAGGGCCGCAAGCGCGCCATCAAGTTCAGCCGCGAGAACGTCTACGCGCGGGACAGCGGTCGCTGTCAGTACTGCGCGCGGAAGATCCCGCGCCACGAGGCGACGTACGACCACGTCCTGCCCCGCTCCCAGAGCGGTGCCACGCGCTGGGAGAACGTCGTGATCGCCTGCGTGCCGTGCAACCAGAAGAAGGGTGGCCGCACGCCGGAGCAGGCCGGCATGAAGCTGCTGTCCGTGCCGGTGAAGCCGCGCCGCCTCCCTGAGGGCATGCGGCTCACGTTCGTCTACGAGAAGGGCATGCCCGTCTCGTGGAAGTCGTGGCTCCGCGACGTGACGTATTGGCATGGCGAGCTGGAGGAGGGCTGAGTGGCGCCGTACGGGAGCCACTCTCGCGTGAGCTTCGAAGGAGAGCGGATCCAGAGCAGTACCGCGGCGCGGGTCGCAATGACCCCAGGCGCCCCTTCGGAGCAGGCGGGAGGCTTGCGCCGCTCAAGCCCTCCTCCGGTTCCCAAGTGAGTTGCGCACCACTGCTATCCCGCGTTGTCGGACATGCTCGTCCGTGTCACCCCGCGTGTGCGTTGCACGAGTGAAAACCGTTTCGAAACTGAAATGCATTCGCCCCGGCGGTCCGCGGCTCAACCCCACGGAAGCGCTTCGGAATGGGCGTTGGACCGCTTCCTGCTGAACGACTGGCGCGCATTCCACTCGGAGTCGTATGTCTCCCTGCAAAATCCTGATCTCTGACGACGAGCCCCGCTTGCTTCTTTCGCTGGCCGAGGTCGCGAAGGCGCGGGGGCTGGCGGTGATCGCCGACGGGAGCTCGCTCGCCTATGAGCTGGCCAAGGAGCACCACCCGGACGTGGTGATCCTGGACATGAACCAGAAGGTGCGCGGCCCCGAGCTGCTCCGCCAGCTCAAGGAGGATCCGGCCACGCGCTCCATCCCGGTGGTGATGGTCACCGGCTGGTGCGAGCCCGAGGATCGCCGCGCCTGCGCCGAGCTGGGCGCCGAGTACTGCGAGCTCAAGCCCGTCCGCGCGGACTTCTGGGAGCGGCTGTGCGCGCTCGCCGAGCTGCGCTCGAGCGAGGCCGAGCTGCGCGCGGTCGGCTGAGGCGGCCCGCCCGCTCGCGCGTCCCCCGGGGTAGGCGTTAGACTGCCGCCCCTGCGATGAAGGTCGAGCTTCGCCCGTCAGCCACCACCTCCGCCGGCACCGCCGGCACCAGCCTTGGGCAGGGCTCGCCGTTCATCCGCAACCCCGGCGCCGCCCACCCCATGGCGGTGCTGCTCTTCGGCAAGCGGCCGCCCAAGCTGGTGGACAAGAAGAAGCACCCCAAGCTCAAGCGCGCGCTGCGCAAGCTCGAGGCGGTGAAGGAGCAGATCGCCGAGCTGGCGGGGCAGGCCCCCAACGAGCTGTCCATCGCGCTGTGCGAAGGCGGCAACGCCAGCATCTCGCGGCAGGGGCAGATCGCCGTGGGCGTGGGCTTGCTCGAGCAGTACCAGGGCAACGACGACCTCTTGGTGGCGGTGCTCGGCCACGAGATCGGCCACCAGCCCTGGACCTGGCCGGACGAGGATCTCTCGCACCTCAACAAGGCCCAGCTGGACGCGCTCTACCGCGAGGAGGAGGCGAAGGCGGACCGCTTCGCCGGCAAGGTGCTCGCGGATCTGGGCGCGAGCCCGGACGCCATCTGCCACTTCCTGGAGGCCGCGGAGGCCTTTGAAGCGAAGAAGCCGTCCGACTACTACCCCGCGGACGTGCGGGCGAAGATGATCCGCGCCGCGTTCGGCCGCAGGAACCGCTCTCTGCGGGACGCGATGGCCTACTATCCGGGGCTTTTGGCCCGCTCGCGCGATCTGCGCTGAAGCGCCTTTCGGGAGGGACCGTGGAGGGGAGAAGGCCGCTGGGGCTCGCGGCCATGATGAGGGGCCTGCCCAGGCTCTACTGGCTGCTCTGGACCGGCTCGCTGGTGAACAAGCTGGGCGCCTTCGTGGTGCCCTTCCTCACGATCTACCTCACCCAGGACCGAGGCTTCTCCGTGGAGCGCGCCACGCTGGTGGCCGCCCTCTA
Organism: Myxococcaceae bacterium; assembly: GCA_044229415.1. Lineage (GTDB taxonomy): Bacteria > Myxococcota > Myxococcia > Myxococcales > Myxococcaceae > JBGATB01. Next base: position 238,557 of record JBGATB010000002.1, read on the forward strand.
CGGCGCGGGCGCCACCTTCTCCGGCCCGGTGGGGGGCGCGCTCGCGGACCGGGTGGGCCGGCGCGCCACCATGGCCTTGGGGTTGGGCCTGGGCGGGCTGACCATGCTCAGCCTGGGCTTCATGCGGGACGCCCGGCTGATCGCGCTCAACACGCTGCTGCTCGGCTTCGTCTCGGAGATCTACCGGCCGGCGGTGGCGGCCACCATCGCGGACGTGGTCCCCGCGGAGGACCGGCTGCGCGCCTACAACCTCCTGTACTGGGCGGTGAACCTGGCGTTCTCCATTTCGCCGATCGTCGCTGGGCTCTTGGTGAACAGGAGCTTCCTGCTCCTCTTCGTGGGGGACGCGGTGACCAGCCTCACCTTCGCGGGGCTCGTCCTCTGGAAGGTCCCGGAGACGCGGCCGGCGCACCCCGAAGCCCGGCGCAGCTTCCTGCACAGCCTCTCCGTTCCGCTGAAGGATCCGGTCTTCGTCCCCTTCGTCCTGCTGACCTTCTTCCTCGCGGCGATCTTCTTCCAGTCTTCGTCTTCCCTGCCGCTGGAGATGCGCGCGGCGGGACTCTCCCCCACGGACTACGGCCGGCTGATCGCCATCAACGGGCTGCTGATCATCGCGGTGCAGCCCTTCGTCACCCCGCTGGTGCAGCGCTACCCCCGGTCCTGGATGCTCGCGGCGGCCTCGGTCCTCACCGGGGTGGGCTTCTACGTGGGCGGGTTGGCGGTGGCGCCGTGGGTCTTCGCGCTGTCGATCGTGATCTGGACGCTCGGAGAGATCTTCCAGGCGTCCATCAGCCCCTCGGTGGTGGCGGACCTGGCGCCCACCCACGTCCGCGGCGGCTACCAGGGCATGTACCAGATGGCCTGGGGGCTCGCGTCCTTCGCCGGCCCGGCCGGGGGCGGCTGGGTGATGGGGCGCTTCGGTGCGCCGGCGCTGTGGCGTGGCTGCTTGTTGCTGGGCTTCGCGGTGTGCGCGGGCCACTTCGCGATCGCCTCGGGGCGGAGGCGGCGGCTGCTGGCGCTGCGCGCGGCGGAGGGCGCGAGCGCCCCCGCGCACGACTAGAGGCGCTCACGCGTGGAAGTAGTACTCCACCGCGAAGACGCCCAGCGCCTCCTTGAGGGTGAGCCGCGCGCCCCGCGGGGAGCCCGCCGCCGCCAGGAGCGGCTTGCCGTCCTGCGCGCGCCCATCCGGGCGGACCACGCCAATGGCCTTCAGCTTGAGCTCCTTGGGGAGCGCCAGCACCGGCATCCCGGCGGCGATCGCCTCGCTCGCGCGGACCGGATCGCACTTGAGCCAGCCGCGCCCGCCGCCCTCGTAGCGGATCCAGTCGCACGTCTGCGCCAGGCTCAGCTCCTTGTTCCCCACGAAGTGGGGGACCTCCGCGTTCATCGCCCGGCTCAAGTCCCAGATGAAGATGTGCGCCCGGGACTTGCCGTCCTCGTCCGGCTCGTAGCGGGGGTTCTGGCCGGGGGCGAACTGATCGATCGCCTGGCGGTAGAGCTCCGCGGTCCGTTTGCCTTCGCGGCTCTGCACCGGCGGGGTGAGCGCCTTCCAGATGTCCCGCGAGGTGACCTCCGGGGCCGGGGTCTCGCCGTCGAACTCGCGGCCCGAGTCCGCCGGCTGCTCGTCTTCGTCCCGCGCCACCGCGTTGCCGAGCAGCGCCTGCGTCTTGGCTTGCGCGGTCTGGTTGGAGAACCCGGTCTTCTCCATCTGCTTGCGCAGCGCCGCCGCCTCTTCGGCCAGCTTCTTCGCCTCGGCCGCCTCCGCGGCCTCTCGCGCGGCGGCCTTGGTCTTGTGGGCGGTCACCTTCTGCGCGGGGAGCCGGGGCAGGAGGCTCGCGGGGGACTTGGGCGCCGCCGGCCGGGCGGGGAGGGCGGGGTTGGAGGGCTGGGACTTCCGCGCCGGCGGGACGTAGCCAGAGGCCAGCCCCGGCGTGGGGTTCTCGAAGCTCGAGGCCTCAGCCGGGAGCGGCCGCGGGGGGCCGCCGCCCTTCTTTCCGTTGTCCTGACCCGCCATGCGTGTGCCTTCGAATTCTAGTGACGCGTGATGCCCGACACCAGACTACAGGCCTGGGGCAAAAAATTGCGGGCGTGTGGGTGGGGTGTTCACATGCCGGAACGCACCGCCACCATGCGCACGCTCCTCCTCACTACGGCGGTCCTGCTCCTCTCGTTACCAGCGCGCGCGGCGCGGCCTGACCCGGCCGAGGGCGTCTACCACGCAGCGGCCCAGGACTATTACCGACTCAAGGGCGATGCCGCGCGCAGACGGTTCCGCCATCAATGGCTCAAGGTCATCCAGGCGTTCGAGGCCGTGGCGCAGCGCCACCCCTCCAGCCCGCGCGCCAAGGACGCCCTCTACACCGCCGGGCAGCTGCTCACCGAGCTGAGCCACATCTCCCTGCTGGATGAAGATCTCCAGCGCGCGGTGACGGACTACCAGCGGGTGATCGAGCTGGATCCCCGCCACCACCTGGCGGATGACGCGGCGCTCGCGCTGGGCCGGATCTACTCGGACCGGCTGGAGCAGCCTGCCCTCGCGCGCAAGGTGCTCGGCCGCGCCCTGCAGCTTCAGCCCGGTGGGGATCAGGCGAAGAAGCTCAAGGCGCTGCTGGCCGCGCTGCCCGCGGCCAAGCCGGAGCCGGCGCCGGCCCAGGCCGCCGCTTTGGCACCTGGGCGCGCCAGGGGCTCCGCCGCCCTGCTCGAGGCGATCGCCCGCGTCCAGGGCGGCGGCAGTCCGGCCCCCGCGGCGCCGGTCCCTGCGCCCGCCGCCGCCGAGGAGCAGGTGGTGGTGGGCCGGCCGGAGCCGCTGGTGACCGCGGGCGGGAGGCCGGTCTCTTCTGTCCCCGAGCTCGCCTCGGCGCCCCGGGTTCGGCGGGTGGTGATCGACGCGGGCCACGGCGGCCATGACACGGGGGCGATTGGCCGGGGCGGTCTCCGGGAGAAGGACGTCACCCTGGCGATCGCCCGCAAGGTGGCGGCGCAGCTCTCCGAGCTGGGGCTGGAGGTGATCCTCACCCGGGACGACGATCGCTTCATCCGACTGGAGGACCGCGCGCGGATCGCCAACGACGCCAAGGGGGAGCTCTTCCTCTCCATCCACTGCAACTCCGCCGCCTCGCGCACGCTCCGGGGGATCGAGACGTACACGCTCAACACCGCCTCGGACCGCTACTCCATCCGGCTGGCGGCGCGGGAGAACTCGTCCTCCGAGCGGGGGATCTCCGATCTGCAGTTCATCCTCGCGGACCTCACCACCAAGGCGAACACGGACGCCTCGCACCGGCTGGCGGCGCGGGTCCAGGGCTCGCTGGTCTCCTCCCTGGGGAGCCGGTACTCCGGCGTGAAGGATCTCGGCCAGAAGGAGGCGCTCTTCTACGTCCTGCTCGGCGCCCGGATGCCGGCGATCCTCGTGGAGACCTCCTTCCTCTCCCACCCGGAGGAGGAGTCCCGCCTGGGCAGCCGCGGCTACCAGGAGGACGTGGCCCGGGCGATCTCGGACGGCGTGAAGGAGTTCCTCGCCGGGCGCGAGGCGCTGGCGAAGAAGGACTGAGGTATATCGGGGCGGCTCTTCGTAGAAAGCGCCTCCGACATGATCTCCTTCGCCGCCTTCGTCAGCCTCGCGCTCGCCGCCGCCCCGGATCCGTGGGCCGCGCTCCCGCCGATCCCCGCGCCGCTGGGCCACCTGGGGGACTCGCTGCTGGACGCGCCGGAGGGCGGGGTGACGGGAGGAGAGAAGGTGGTGATCTCCAAGTACGAAGGCTGCGCGCGGGACCGCGCGGTCTTCCTCACCCGCTTCGTCTCGGGCGCGGCGCTGGGCGGGAACCAGCTGCAGCTGTGGCTGGCCGCTGACAAAGCGGTGGAAGCGGCGGTGTTCAAGGAGCCGGGCACGCTCGCGAGGACGCTGGACGTGGCGCGCGAGGGCACCTTCGTGGAGGGCGAGCGCTGCCAGGCCGCGCCGCGCGAAGGCTGGAAGCTGGAGCTGGCGGCCGTGCCCAAGTCGCTGTGCAACAAGCCGCGCGCCAAGCCGGGGGAGGGCGAGTTCTGGTTCTCGCGGCCCATGCTCACGGAGCGCCGCCCCGGCGATCCGCCCGCGCCGCCCAAGCTCCCTCGCGGCATGTTCTCCGCCGTGGTCCGCGTGGCGCCCGCGGCGCCCAACATCGAGGACCGCTGCCGGCTGCGGATCTCCTCCGCCCTGTTCGACGACAAGGGCAAGGCGCGGCTGCTCTTCCACGCGGACTATGGCGCCGCGCTGGCGGTGGAGGTGCGCGGAGACGGCTGCTCGCTCGACTTCACCTTCGATCCCGCGGTGCAGGGCTTCCGCGCGCGGCCGGCCAAGGGCGCGCGCTGCCCGGCGCCCAAGCCGCGTTGAGGCGCCCCTAGCGGTTGGCCCCGCCGGCGATCAGGTAGCGCTCGGGCGAAGGAGGAGTCGCGTGCTCCTCCTTCTGGACCGCTTCGTCCGCCCGGTGGAAGTCCTTCACGGCGCGGTGGCCGAAGTACACGCCGAGGACCAGGCTCGCCACCATGCCCACCGCGGAGACGGCGGTCATCACCGTCTTTCCCTGGCTGAGGGCGCTGCCGAACTGGGCGGTGAGGAAGGTGCCGGGCAGCGTGCCCACCAGCACCCCGGCGATGGTGGGCCACAGGCGCGCACCGCTGGAGGCGCCCAGGGCGATCGCCACGTCCGTGGGGAAGAGCGGGTTGATGGTCGCCAGCACCGCGAACTTGAAGTCGTTCTTCTGCGCGGTGATCTTGAGCGCCTTGTACTTCTCTCCCGCCGCGCGCTTCATCAGCCGCTTCCCGAAGCGCTTGGAGAGCAGGATGATCAACCCGGTGGCGAGCAGACTGCCCACCATGGCGTAGACGCTCCCCATCAAGGTGCCGAAGAGGATCCCACCCACCGCGGTGAAGACCTGGCCGGGCAGCAGGGTCACCGGGCGGATCGCCAGGAAGAAGATGAAGGCGATGGGCGCCCACTCGCCCAGGGGCCGCAGCCAGCCCGAGAGCCGCTGCTGGCTGACGATGTCCGGCCCCAGCAGCCGCAGGGCCACCAACCCGATGATGGATCCCAGCGCCGGCGCCAGGAGCTTCAACCAGAACCGCGCGCCGCCGTCCGCCCGCTTCCCTGCCTCCGCACGCATGACGCGAAGGTGAGGTCGGGGGACCCCCCCGGCAACTGCCTCGAAAAAGCCGCCCCCGGAAATCCTTTGGGCGGGCAGGCGAGCGCTCGTGCGCCTCTCCGCGGAGCGTTTGGAAAAGCCGGCGCGAATTCAGCCCGTTACAACGTTGCCGAGCGCGTGGGGAATGACGCGTCCGGTTGGCGGTGTACGTAGCTTGCTTGCATCAGGACGCTTCAGAACCAACCTTTCAAGCGAGGCGCACAGGGTCTGGGGTCTTCGGGGCAGGACGAATGGAGGAAGCGATGAGCGACAAGGACAACAAGGGCAGCATGACGGTGGCCGAGGCCGGCAGGAAGGGCGGTGAGACCGTCCGGAACGAGCGCGGCCGGGAGTTCTACGAGACGATCGGCCGAAAGGGGGGCGCCACGGTCAAGGCAGAGCGTGGGCGCGCTTTCTACGAGGAGATCGGCCGCAAGGGCGGAGAGACCGTCAAGGCGGAGCGCGGAGCGAAGTTCTACGAGGAGATCGGCAAGAAGGGCGGCGACCGCGTCAAGGCCACCCGCGGGCCGAACTTCTACGAGGAGATCGGCCGCAAGGGCGGTCAGAAGGTGAAGAAGCTGATCGAGGAGGGCAAGCGGGCCGCCCGTCTGGCGATGCAGCAGAAGGAAGGGGCCACCGAGGCTCCGGAAGCCACGGAAGGTGGAGAAGAGCCAGGCAAGGAGTAGGGAAAAGCTTCTCTTCTTCTTGCCCGGGGTTAGGGTCTCTCGCTCCTAAGGAGTGAGGACCCTTGTACCTGTTCATCGCCCTCCTGAATCAGATCGAACAGCCGGAGCGGGCCGTTGCCCGTCTCCGGCAGTTCGGTCTTCCGGAGCCGGTGTTCGTCCGGGCCCGGAGCGCCGCCGCGGCGCTCTCGTCCGAGGTGCCGGTCTTCGCGGGGCTGCGCAGCCTGGCGCTCGGCGCGGACGAGGATCGGCTGATCCTCCTCAGCTTCAAGCCGGACGTGAGCGCCGAGGAGGCGCAGCGGCTGGTGGAGCGGATCCAGCTGGAGATGAACGCGGATGACCCGCCCATGGGCCGGCTGCTCGCCGTGCCCGTGCTCGCGGCCAAGTAGCGGGGCGCCATGCAGGTGATGCTCGTCGTCCTCTCCGTGGTGCTGCTCTCCATCCTGGCCGGAAGCCCGGCCCTGTCCTCTCCCGGCCGGTTCTTCCAGCTCTCCCAGCTCTTCGCGTCCGGGTTGATCTTCGTGGTGCTCGGCGCCGTGCTGGGACCGTCCGTGCTGGGCTGGATCTCCGCGCCGGCGCTGGAGGCGCTGCAGCCGCTGGTGGCGCTGGCGCTGGGCACTGGGGGGCTCCTCATGGGCCTCAACCTGGAGCCGCGGCTGCTGCGCGCGCTGCCGGGGCCAGTGGCGCGGGCGGTGGCGGTCCAGGCGGGCGCCGCGTTCCTCGCGGTGGCTGGGCCGCTGGCGGTGCCCTTCTATCTGCTCACGGAGCTCACGCTGCTCCGGGCGGTGGGCGCGGCCGGGGTGCTGGGCGCCGTGGCCTCCGTCTCCAGCGCGCACTTCGCGGTGATCTGGTACCGGGCCGGGCGCTTGAACCGGGCCACCAGCTTCTCGCTCGCGCTGCTGGCGATCTTGGACGATCTGGTGGCGCTGCTGGCCCTGGCCCTGGCGCTGGTGTTCGGCACCGCGGCCAACCCGCTGATCGGCCTGTCGCTGGTGGGCGCGGCGGTCCTGCTCGGGCTGCTGTGCGGCGCGCTCCTGCTCTTCCTGCTCGCCGGGGGCGCCGGGGACGCGGAGCGGATCGCCATCCTGCTCGGGGGCGTGCTGCTGGTCTCCGGGGCGGCCGCGTACCTGCGCGTCTCCACGCTGCTCGCCGGCTTCGCCTGCGGCGCCACGCTCTCGCTGGTGGGCGGCGCGCACACCCAGCTGGCCTACCGGAGCCTGGCGCGGGTGGAGCGCCCCATGTTCCTGGTGCTGGGCTTCCTGGTGGGGGCCCACCTGACGGTGACGCAGGCGCGGGTGTGGATCCTCCTGCCGGCCTTCGTGGCGCTGCGCGCGGTGGGCAAGGTGCTGGGCGGCCGCGGCGCGGCGGCGGTCGCCCGGGGGGCGTTGTCGCTCCCGCCCGAGCCCGGCTTCGCGCTGCTGGCGCAGGGCGGGGTGTCGCTCTGCGTGGCGGTGGAGTACCTCACCTTGACCCGGGGCGCCGGGGCGGAGCTGGTCTTCGGGATCGCCGTGCTGGGCGCGCTGGTGAACGAAGTGCTCGGCGGCGGCGCGTTCGGCCGGGCGCTCACCCCCAAGGCCCCGCCCGCCGAGGTGCCCGGATGATGCCGGCCGCGGTCCGCCTGGCCCTCCTGCTCGCGCTGCTCGCAGGGATCGCCCTGGCGCGGACGGTGCGGGCGGACACCGGCACCCCGGTGGCGCTGGCGGCGGGGGCGCTGCTGTTGTGCGGCCTGTTCGCGGGCAAGGTGGCCAAGCGGCTCGGCCTACCGCGGCTCACCGGCTACCTGCTGATCGGCCTGGTGATCGGCCCCTACGTCCTGCGCTTCCTGCCGCGCGAGGGGGTCTCCGGGCTGGAGCTGGTGAAGGGGCTGGCGGTCTCGCTGATCGCGCTGGCGGCGGGGGTGGAGCTGCGGCTCTCCTTGATCCGGCGGGTGGGCGGGAAGGTGCTCGTCCTGGGCCTGGCGGTGGTGGGCTGCGTCTTTCTGGTCTGCGGGGTGGCGCTCTTTGCCCTGCGCGCGTTCGTCCCGTTCCTCGCGCAGATGCCCCTGGGGCAGGCCGGGGCGGTGGCGGCGCTGGTGAGCGCGGTGATCGTCTCGTTCTCTCCCACCGTGACGATCGCGATCGTCCAGGAGACGCGGGCGAAGGGGCCCTTCACCGAGTTCCTGATGGCCATGGTGATCCTGGGGGATCTCTTCGTGATGATCCTCTTCGCGGTGGCCGCGGGGCTGGTGCGCGCCACGCTCGGGGCGGAGCTGTCGGTGGCCGGGCTGCTCGGCGGCGTGGGCTGGGAGCTCTTCGGCTCGGTGCTGGCGGGCACGCTGCTGGCGGTGCCGGTGCTGGTCTACCTGCGCAAGGGGACGCGGGACCTGCCGATCTTCATCTCCGCGGTCTGCTTCGTGGCCGCCGAAGGCAGCGCGGCGCTGCACCTCTCCCCGCTGTTGGTCTCCCTGGCCGCGGGGGCGGTGATCGCCAACCTGGACGAGCGCGGCGGCGCGCGGCTGCACGACTCGGTGCAGCGGGCCGGGCTGCCGGTGTTCGCGCTCTTCTTCGCCGCCGCCGGGGCGGGCCTGCACCTGGACGCGCTGGCCTCGGTGGGGCTGCTCGCGGTCCTCCTGGTGGCGCTGCGGGGGGTGAGCATCTACCTGTCGTGCCGGGCGTTCGCGCCGCGGGACGAGGGCAGGGTGCGCGAGCTGCTCTGGATGGGGCTGATCTCCCAGGCCGGGGTGACCTTCGGCCTGGCGGCCCTGGTGGGGAGGACCTTTCCCACCTTCGGGCCGCAGATCGAGGTCCTGATTGTCGCCATGGTGACGTTGCACGAGCTGGTGGGGCCCGTGCTCTCCCGGCGCGCCTTGGTGAAGGCGGGTGAAGTTGACCCGGACGCCGCCGCGAAGAACGTGTAAGGGAGCCCAACCGCAGATGCCTCCGTCCGCGCCCATCCTCGAGGTCAACCCGGAGCACCCCCAGCCGCGCCACGTGGAGCGCGTGGTCCAGGTGCTCAAGGACGGCGGCCTCATCGCCTACCCCACCGATCTGAACTACGCGCTCGGCTGCGATCTGCTCTCGAAGAAGGCGATTGACCGGCTCTACACGCTCAAGCAGCGGGACCGGAAGAAGCCGGTGGCCTTCATCTGCCCGGATCTCTCGGATGTGGCCCGGTGGGCCCACGTCTCCAACTTCGCCTACCGGACGCTGCGCCACCTCACGCCGGGGCCGTACACGTTCATCCTCGAGGCCACGCGCCTGGTGCCCCAGATGATGACCACCAAGCAGAAGCAGGTGGGGATCCGGGTGCCCACGGCGCCCTTCATCGTCGAGGTGGCGCGCTCGCTCGGCCACCCGCTCGTGACCAGCTCCGCGCAGGACGCGGAGGGCGAGCTCCTGGTGGATCCAAGGGACATCAAGGACCAGCTGGGGCACGGGCTGGATCTGATCATCGACGGCGGGATCGCCGAAGGCTCGCTCTCCACGGTGGTGTCGCTGCTGGACGATCAGCTCGAGGTCCTGCGCGAAGGGGCCGGCGAGCTCCCCGCCGGACACTGATAACCTCACCCGCCGGCATGCCGCCTCCTGCCTCGCCCTTCGACGGTCACCTGGACGCCTTCGCGGGCTTCTTGCGCGCGGAGCGCGGCCTCTCCGGCAAGACGGTGGAGGCCTACGCCGCGGACCTGCGGGCCTACTTCGCCTTCCTGGAGCGCCAGGGCGTGGCGCAGCTGGAGCAGGTCCGCCGGCAGGAGGTGGTGGGGCACCTGGAGGGGCTGCGCCGCGGCGGGCTCTCCAGCCGGAGCGCCGCGCGCCACCTGGCGGCGCTGCGCGGCTTCCACCGCTTCCTCGTGGCCGAGCAGCTGTGCCCGGGGGATCCCACCGAGGACGTGGAGACCCCGCGCGCCGCCAAGCGGCTGCCGGTCTTCCTCACGCTGGAGGAGGTGCTGCGGCTGCTCCAGGCGCCGGACGAGGAGGCGCCCGCGGGCCTCCGGGACGCGGCGATGCTGGAGCTGCTCTACGCCACCGGGCTGCGGGTGAGCGAGCTGGTGAAGCTGGCGGTCCAGGACGTGAATCTGGAGGCCGGCTACGTGGTGGCCTTCGGGAAGGGGAAGAAGGAGCGGCTGGTGCCGGTGGGCAAGGCCGCCGCCGAGCGGGTGCGGGAGTACCTGCGCAGCGCCAGGCCGGTGCTCCTGCGCGGCCGCGAGGCCCGGGCGCTCTTCGTGACCCCGCTCGGCCGCGGGTTTTCGCGCCAGGGGTTCTGGAAGCTCGTCCGGCGCTACGCGCTCAAGGCGGGGATCAAGAAGTCCATCTCCCCGCACAAGCTGCGCCACTCCTTCGCCACGCACCTGCTCGAGCGCGGCGCGGATCTGCGCGCGGTGCAGGCCATGTTGGGCCACGCGGACCTCGCCACCACGCAGATCTACACCCACGTGGATCGCACGCGGCTGCACGCGCTCTACGATCGCCACCACCCCCGGTCCCGCCGGGACGGAGCTCCCCGATGACCGAGCCGTTCTCCCTGGGCCAGTGGCTCTTCCTCTCCTCGGTGGGGCTGGTCCGGGTGGTGGGGCACGCCGGCCGGGACGCGAACGGCAAGCCCGGGCCGCTCGCGCCCGGCGCGCCGCCGGCGTTCTACGCGCTGGAGGGGCCGGAGCAGACCGCGCTGGTCCCGGTGGCGCGCGCGTCCGAGCTGGTGCGGCCGCTGGTGGGCGTGGACGAGGCGCGCTCGCTGCTGGCGCTGCTCCTGGCGGACGCGCCGCCCGCCACCTGGACGGAAGCGCTGGTGCAGCGCGGGCAGAAGATCAGCGGGCACGGCTCCGCGCTGGAGCACGCGCAGCTGTTGCGCGAGCTCTACGCCCTGGGAGGGCCGCTGAGCTCCGAGCAGGCCAAGGGGCTGGCCTTCTTCGAGCGGCTGGTGCTCCCCGAGCTGGCCAGGGTGCTTGGGCGGGAGCTGGCCCCGCTGGTGGCGGAGCTGCACCTGCGCTACCCGGTGGCGGAGTCGCTCTTCGCGCTGAAGATCGCGCCCTGACCGTCCGGCGTGGACGTGCGCTATACGTCGCCCACCCATGCGCATCCTCTCCGGCGTCCAGTCCAGCGGCAGGCTCCACCTCGGGAACTACTTCGGCGCGATCAAGCAGTTCATCGCTCTCCAGGACGAGGGCGAGTCGCTCTACTTCATCGCCAACCTCCACGCGCTCACCACCGTCCGGGACGCGGCGCTGCTGCGGGAGCTCACGCTGGAGACGGCGGTCACCTACCTGGCGCTGGGGCTGGATCCGAAGCGGGCGATCCTCTTCCGCCAGAGCGACATCCCGGAGATCCCCGAGCTCTACTGGATCTTGGGCACCGTGGTGCCGCAGGCGCACCTGGAGCGCGCCCACTCGTACAAGGACAAGATCGCCCGGGGGATCAGCCCGGACTTCGGCCTCTTCGCCTACCCGGTGCTGATGGCGGCGGACATCCTGCTCTACGGCTCGGACGTGGTGCCGGTGGGGAAGGACCAGATCCAGCACGTGGAGTTCGCCCGGGACTGGGCGATCAAGTTCAACCTGGCCTACGTGAAGGGCTACGACCCGGCGGATCCGCTCGGGAAGGACGGCCACCCGGCGGGGATCCTCAAGCCGCCCACCGCGAAGATCAACCCGCAGACCCAGACGCTGCTGGGCGTGGACGGCCAGAAGATGTCCAAGTCCTACGGCAACGCGATCGATCTCTTCGGGGACGAGAAGGAGACCAAGAAGCGGATCATGGGGATCAAGACGGACTCCACGCCGGTGGAGTCCCCCAAGCCCACGCAGGACAACGCGCTCTACCAGCTCCTTCAGGTCCTGGCGCCGCCAGCGGACTTCGCGGAGATCGACCGGAGCTGGCGCGAGGGCGGCAAGGGCTACGGCGACTTCAAGAAGAAGCTGCTCGAGCTCTACACGGTGACCTTCGCCCCGGCGCGGGCGCGCCGGGAGGAGCTGCTCAAGGACCTGGGTGAGGTGGAGCGGATCCTCCAGGACGGCGCTCGCCGGGCGAGGGAGCTCGCCGCCCCGTACATGGATGGGGTGCGGAAGGCGGTTGGCCTCTAGCGCCCGGGTTTGCTTCCAGCGAGCAACCTTTGGCATCAAGGCAGGCCATGGCCACCGTCTCCCAGCAGCCCCGCTTCGCGCACCCGTTTCTGCCCACCTGCCGGGCGGACCTGGAGGCGCGCGGTTGGGACGGCGTGGACATCGCGATCGTCTCCGGGGACGCCTACGTGGATCACCCCGCGTTCGGCCCGCCGCTGATCGCCCGCTTCCTCGAGGGGCGGGGCTTCAAGGTGGGGATCATCCCCCAGCCGGATTGGCACTCGGCGGAGCCGTTCAAGGCGCTGGGGAAGCCCCGCCTCTTCTTCGGCGTGGCGGCGGGCAACCTGGACTCGATGTTGAACCGGCTGACCGCCCAGAAGAAGAACCGCTCGCAGGACCAGTACAGCCCCGGCGGGCGGACCAACGCGCGGCCGGATCGCGCCACCATCGTCTACGCGCAGCGCTGCCGGGAGGCGTTCCCAGACGTGCCGATCGTGCTCGGGGGGATTGAGGCCTCCCTGCGCCGGATCGCCCACTACGACTATTGGAGCGACAAGGTCCGCCGCTCCATCCTGATGGACGCCAAGGCGGATCTGCTCGTCTTCGGCATGGGGGAGCGGCCGATCTGGGAGATCGCGGACCGGATGCGCCGCGGCCAGCGGGTGGAGGAGCTCAAGGACATCCGCGGCACCGCCTACATCGTGGGCCGGGAGGAGCTGGCCCGGCTCGAGGCGGATCCCGCGCGCTACGCGGTGGACAAGAAGGTGGTGGTGCTGCCGTCCTTCGAGACCGTCTCCACGGACAAGGTGGCCTTCGCCCGGATGAGCCGGGACTTCCAGCTGGAGACCAACCCCGGCAACGCGCGGCCGTTGGTCCAGCGCCACGGGGACCGCGGCGTCTACTTCAACCCGCCCGCCTTTCCGCTGGAAGACGGGGAGGGGAGCGGCCACGGCGTGGCCATGGACGAGCTGTACGATCTGCCCTTCAACCGCGTCCCGCACCCCAGCTACCGGGAGCAGATCCCGGCCTACGAGACCGTGAAGCACTCGGTGGTGCTGATGCGGGGCTGCTTCGGCGGGTGCACCTTCTGTTCGATCACCGAGCACGAAGGCCGGGTGATCCAGAACCGCTCCGCCCAGAGCGTGCTGCGGGAGATCCGCGCGCTCCGCAGGATGGACGGCTTCAAGGGCACGGTGACCGATCTCGGCGGCCCCACCGCCAACATGTACAAGATGCGGTGCAAGTCGGACGAGATCGAGCGGCAGTGCCGCAAGCTCTCCTGCGTCCACCCCGGCGTCTGCGAAAACCTGGAGACGGATCACGCGCCCCTGATTGACGTCATGCAGAAGGCGCGGGCCGAGCCTGGTGTCCGCCACGTCTTCATCGCCAGCGGGGTCCGCTATGACCTCGCGGAGCGCTCCCCCGAGTACGTGAGCGAGCTGGCGGCGCACCATGTGGGCGGGCAGCTGTCCGTGGCGCCCGAGCACGTCAGCCCCCGGGTGCTGGAGAAGATGAAGAAGCCGGGGATCGAGAGCTACGAGCGCTTCTTCGAGATGTTCGCCTGCGCCAGCAAGGACGCGGGGAAGGAGCAGTACGACATCCCCTACTTCATCAGCGGCCACCCGGGCTCGACCCTGGAGGACATGGTGGAGCTGGCGCTCTGGCTGAAGCAGAACGGCCGCCGGCCACGTCAGGTGCAGGACTTCATACCTACGCCCATGTCCATGGCGGCCTGCATGTACTACACGGGGCTCGACCCACTGGTCATGAAGCCCGTCTACACGGCGACCGGGCTGAGGGAGAAGAAGCTCCAGAAGGCCCTGTTACTCTATTGGAACCCGGAGCAGTGGCCGCTGGCGCGTGAGGCGCTCAGGGCTGCGAACCGAGAGGATCTGATCGGACGTGGACCCGCCGCGTTGGTGCCCGCAGAGACTGCCGCCGAACGGGCGCGCGCCGCCCGCGCCCGGCCGTCTGGCAAGCCGCCCGCGCGCGGTTGAGCGCCGCCCTGGGAGTGGAGGTCCCCGTGGCTGACCCCACCTCTCCCGTCCCCGACTGGTCGCGCCAGGTGCTCGAGCACCTGCCCGTGGGCGTGGCCTGCTTCCGCGGCAACCGCTTCTACTTCGTCAATGATGCGCTCCTGCGGATGACCCGGCTCAGCTCCGAGGCGCTGCTGGCGATCGATCCGTTCGAGCTGCTCGGTGCCCGCGAGTCCCAGCGGATCCGGGATCGCTACCAGGCCCGCCAGCGCGGCGAGGCGCCCACCGAGGCCTACGAGATCACCGTGCGCCGCGGGGACGGCACCTGGACGCAGCTGGAGATGGAGCCGCGCGTCACCCCCAGCGGCGAGGCGCTGCTCCTGTTCCGGGATCTCTCGGCCCACCGGCGGGAGCAGGTGCTCCTGGGCGAGCTGGCCGCGCTCGCCGTCCGGGTCCAGCAGGCCAGCACGCAGGCCCAGATGCTGGACGCCGCCACGGAAGGGCTCTTCCGGCTCGGCTTCGCGGTGGGGTTGGGGCGGGTGGAGGGGGAGGACTGCCGCTTCGAGCGCCTGCGCGGCGCGGACGCGCTGATGCCGCTCGTGCAGCCGTTGCTCGGCAAGCGGATCCCCCTGTCGCACCTCCCCGGCGCGCAGACCGCGCTCGCCGAGCGGCGCGCCTGCTACTTCGATGACGGCCCGTCGGAGGTGCGTACGCACCTGGCCGCGCTGGGGGAGCCGCTGAGCGCGGACCTGCCCGGGCAGCTGCGCAAGGCGGGCGCGGACAAGGCGGCGGTCTGCCCGCTGCTGGTGCACGAGCGGCCCTGGGGGCTTCTGGTGGTGCTCGCGGACGGGCTGAGCGCGCAGGCGGCGGCCGCGCTCTCGCTCTTCTCTGCGCAGCTCGCCTCGGCGCTCCAGGTGGCGGACACCATCGCCCGCCTGCAGACGCAGAACCACCGCCTGGCGGCGATCAACGCGCTGGCGCAGGCCGCGAACGAGGCGGAGCCGGCGGAGCTGCCCCAGCGCCTGCTGCAGATCGCCATCGAGGCCACGCAGAGCGACGGCGCCTGCATCTTCCGCGCGTTCCCGGAGAAGGGAATGCTGGAGCTCGAGGCCGTGATCGGCGCGCCGGACTGGTTCGCGGAGAAGTACGGCCGGCTGCCGCTGGCGGGCTCGGTGACCGGGGAGACCGCCGGCAGCGGGCGCGCGCGGGGCCTGACGGTCGAGGACTGGCCGGAGAAGTACCGGGAGCACCTCATCCGCGCCGGGCAGCTCGTCACGGCGGTGATCCCGCTGATCGCCAAGGGGAAGCTGGCGGGCACGCTCAACCTGAGCCGGAGCCGGCCCGTGGCGTACTCGGACGAGGATCTCCGGGCCTGCGAGGTGTTAGGCGGGCAGGTGGCGGTGCTGCTGGAGCGCGCGCGGCTGGATCGCGAGCTGCGCCACAGCTACGAGCAGCTGGCGAAGACCCAGCAGGAGCTGGTGAAGCGGGAGCGGCTGGCCGCGCTCGGCGAGCTGGCGGCGGTGATCGCCCACGAGGTCCGCAATCCGCTCGGGGTGGTGTTCAACTCGCTCTCCTCCTTGCGGCGGATGGTCTCCATGCCGGACGCGCGGGAGCTCTTGTCGATCGTGGGGGAGGAGTCCGAGCGGCTCAACCGGCTCGTCAGCGACCTGCTGGACTTCGCGCGCCCCAACGAGCCCAAGCTCCAGCCGGACGTGCTCGCGGACGTGGCGGCGAGCGCGGTGGAGGCGGCCGTCCGCGGCAGCGGGATCCAGGGGCTCAAGATCCGCGTGGACGTCCCGCGCGAACTGCCCCGCGTGCTCGTGGACGCGCAGCTGTGCCGCCAGGCCGTGCTCAACCTGATCCTGAACGGGGCCCAATCCATGGGTCGGGCCGGCGAGGTGGTGATCTCCGCTCGCGTGGATCCCACCCGGGGCGGCGCCGTCCGCTTGGACGTCTCGGACACCGGGGCGGGGATTGCGCCGGAGCTGGCGGACCGGATCTTCCAGCCGTTCTTCACCACCCGTGCCTCGGGCACGGGCCTGGGGCTGGCGCTGGTGAAGCGGATCGCCGAAGCGCACCAGGCCGAGCTCACCTTCGAGTCCCGCGTGGGGCAGGGGACCACCTTTTCGATCTGGCTGCCCGCGGTCAGCGGCGGGGCCCTGCCTTCCCATCCGCCCGCCGGTGGCCCTGGATGAGCACGGTGGCGGCGCCCACGGCGAGCAGCGCGGGCACCCAGTAGCTCAGCAGCACCAGCCCGGGGCCGGCGCGGCCGGTGAACGCCACGCCGGACGCGGCGAGCACCACCGCCGCGCCCACCAGCAGCGCGCGGGCGATCCCGTGGCGCTCCCGCTCCACGAACTGGGCGATCAGGGCGATGAAGAAGACCACCCCCATCAGCGGGGCGATGATGCTGAAGAGCCAGGGCATCTGCCCGGGACCGCCGTCCTCGAAGCGGAACATCACGAAGGACGTGAAGAGCGTGGCCACGGCGGTGAGGATCGCCGCGGTGATGTCCGCCTTGGCCAGGATGTCCCACCGTCTCCACGGCCGCCGCAGGGGCGGCCCCAGGCTCCCGTCCTCGCGCGGGAGGCGGCGGCTGGAGAGCTCCTCGTTGTCGGGGCTGCGGTGACCAGGTTCCATGGTTGGCGTTTCCTCCAGGGCTTCAAGTTGCGCACCCCGGCGGCGCGGGAGAACTCGCGGGCGGCCGCGGGCGGAGGGTTGGTTGGTTGGTCGGTCGGCCGTTGACCCGGCGACGCGGCCGCTGGTAGGAAGTTTTCGCCTCGTCAGGCGCGGAAAAGGCCGGAAAATCGGCCTCGAGCGCCTGTTTTCCAGGCACGGAAGAAAGAGGACTTGGCTTGACCGAAGGGCGCACCGCGGGGCCGGACGAGGGGTTGGCCGAGCTCGAAGGGGTCCCGCTCTCGCCGCAGGACGCCTTCCGGATCGCCCTGCCCAACTTCGAAGGGCCGCTGGATCTCCTCCTTCACCTGATCCGCGAGCACAAGCTCGACATCTTCGACATCCCGATCGCGCTGATCACCGAGAAGTACCTGGAGCACCTGGCGCGGATGAAGGAGGTCAACCTCGACATCGCCGGAGAGTTCCTGGTGATGGCCTCCACGCTGGCGCACATCAAGAGCCGGCTGCTCTTGCCACGCCAGGAGATCCAGGGAGAGGCGATCGAGCAGGAGGAGCAGGGCGATCCGCGCGCGGATCTGGTGCGGCGGCTGCTCGAGTACCAGAAGTACAAGGACTCGGCGGAGACGCTGGCCAAGCAGGACATCCTGGACCGCGACGTCTTCACCCGGAAGGTCCCGGCGGAGGCCACCCCCATCCCGGAGGAAGAGGTCGGGCTGGTGGAGATCTCGATCTACAAGCTGATCGAGGCGCTGGACCGGGTCCTCAAGGACGCCACCCCGCAGCCGCAGCACGAGGTGGTGCGCGAGCGGGTGAGCATCGGCGAGGCCATGGGGAAGATCGCCGAGCGGCTCAAGGCGGAGGGGCGCGTCTCCTTCTTCTCCTTCTTCGAAGGCAGCAAGGTGCGCAACCGGATCATCGCCACGTTCCTGGCGATCCTGGAGATGTGCAAGGCGAAGCTGATCCGCGTCCTGCAGGAGGAGCCGGGTGGGGACATCCTGCTCTCTCCCAACGGGAACGCGCTGGAGAAGCTGGTCACGGCGGAGGTCGACGAGAGTGAGTACAAGTAAGAACGGCCACGGCTCCGCGGACGGAGAGGCTGGCGACGAGAAGAGCGCGCCGGGGACGGGTCCCGGTCAGTTCACCGAGGCCGAGATCGCCTCGGCGGCCGAAGGCCCCATGGGGGACCCGGAGCTGGACGACGTAGACGCCGCCAACATCGACGACGACTCCGGCGAGCCTGACTTCGAGAGCTCGTTCGAGAAGCTGGTGGCCAAGAGCCGGAAGCTCTCGCCCGAGCGGGTGCGCACCGTCATCCAGAGCGTGCTCTTCGTGGCGCCGGCGCCGCTCTCGCTGGATCAACTCTACGAGTCCACCGGGATCGACCGCGAGCTGCTCGAGAAGGGGCTCAACGAGCTGGGCGGGACGCTGCGGGACGGCGTCTCCGGGATCGTGCTGCACGAGGTGGCCGGGGGCTGGCAGCTGCGGACGGATCCGGGCTCCGGGGAGTACGTGCGCCGCTTCCTGCGCGTGAAGCCGCAGCGGCTCACCCGCGCCGCGGTGGAGACGCTGGCGATCATCGCCTACCGGCAGCCGGTGACCCGGCCGGAGATCGAGGACATCCGCGGGGTGGACTGCGCCGCGGTGATGAAGGCGCTGCTCGACCGGCGGCTGATCAAGATCCTCGGCAAGAAGGAGGAGGTGGGGCGCCCGATCCTCTACGGGACCACCCGCGAGTTCCTCGAGTTCTTCGCGCTCAAGGACCTCTCCTCCCTGCCCACGCTGCGCGAGTTCCAGGAGCTCACGCGCGAGCACCAGGAGATCGTGGAGAAGGAGACCGGCCCACGCCCCAGCGCGGAGGGGACGGTCGCCTCGCTCGCGGATCCGGAGTTCGAGAAGCGGCTGGAGGCCTCCAACCAGGAGTCGGAGGCCGCCCTGGAGGAGTTGGAGAGCGCGATGACCACCGCGGAGGTGCGCTCCAAGACGGTGGCCTCGGTGCTCAACCCGCCCCAGCCCCCGCCCGAGCCCGGCGCCACCGTGCCGCCCACGGCGCCGGCGCCGGAGAGCAACACGTAACGGCTCGGGTGTCCGGCCCCGCCTCCGTTCACCCCGAGCGAAGTCGAGGGGCGCCCGTGCTCCGTCGGCAGGGAGGGACTCGGGAAACCGAACGGGTCGCGCTTCTCCTTGCTCGGATGGTTCCCGCGGTGGCGCGCTCGCTGCCTCGGTGGAGACCGGCGCGCCGATGCCCGCAGCGGGAGCACGACACGCTCTGCCGGCCGGCTCCGAGCAGGGGTCTCCGCGCCTCTTCAAAAGCGTCGGATTCGCCCTTTTCGGCAAGGACCCGCTTCGGGATTCCCGTGGGTTGCAAAGAGGCAAGAGCGCCTTTCCGACGCTTCTGAAGAGGAGCTGAACCCCCTCCTGGGGACGCGGCTCGGAAGCCGGGCGCCCGTTCCCGCGCGTCTTGGCAATGCTACCCACCGCGCGTGGAGCGCGTCACCGCGGGAGCCATGCCAGCACGGGCGAGCGCGACCCTTTGCGTTTCCCGGGCCGCTCTAAAGCCGGGCTCCTCGAGGCTCGCGCTGCTTCTGCATTCAACGGTGTACGGGGCGCCGGAACCTGATACCAGGCAGCGCATGCCTGAACGTCTGCAGAAGTACCTCGCGCGCGCGGGGGTGGCCTCGCGCCGCCACGCGGAGCAGCTCATCACCGAGGGCCGGGTGATGGTGAACAACGAGACCGTGACCGTGCTCGGGACGAAGGTCGAGCCGGGGAAGGATCTCGTCACGGTCGACGGGAAGCTCGCCGAGCTGCCGGAGTCGCGCTCGTACTACATCTTCTACAAGCCCCCTGGCGTGGTCACCACGCTGGATGATCCCGCGGGCCGCGCCTCCATCGCCACCTACGCGCGGGAGCTTTCCGCGCGCGTCTTCCCGGTGGGCCGCCTGGACTACGACGCGGAAGGGGCGCTGCTGCTCACCGACGACGGCGAGCTGGCGCACAAGCTCACCCACCCGAGCTTCCAGGTCCCACGCACGTACCTGGCGAAGGTGAAGGGCGTTCCCACCGTGGAGACGCTGGACAAGCTGCGCGGCGGCGTGCGGCTCGAGGACGGCATGGCCACGCCGCTCTCGCTGCACGTGCACGAGCTGGCCGAGCGGAACACCTGGCTGAAGATCAGCGTGGCCGAAGGCCGGCAGCACCTGATCAAGCGGATGTGCGCGGCGATCGGCCACCCCGTGCTCCGGCTGTTCCGGCCCACCCACGCCGGTGTCGGCGTCAGCGGCCTGCGCCACGGGGAGATGCGCCCGCTCACCGGGGAGGAGGTGCTGGAGCTGCAGGCGATCGCCCGCGGCGAGGCCCAGCCCAAGGAGGGCGAGCTGCGCCTTCCGCCCCGGCGCCATGGCCACGGCGCGCCGGGCATGGACGACGATACAGAGCTCCCGCTCAATGACAGCGGGGACGAGGCGCCGGCACCGCGCAGTGACCGCGGGCGCGGCGGCGAGAAGCGCGGCTTTGCCCCGCGTGGCGAGGGTGGCGGGCGCGGCGAGAAGCGCGGCTTCGCGCCGCGGCGTGAGGGCGGGGCGCGCGGCGAGAAGCGCGGCTTCGGGCCGCGAGGCGAGGGCGGCGGTCGCGGCGAGAAGCGCGGCTTTGGACCGCGAGGGGAGGGCGGTGGGCGGCGAGCGTTCAGCGAGGGCGGTAGTCGCGGAGAGAAGCGCGGTTTCGCGCCGCGAGGCGAGGGTGGAGAGAAGCGTGGCTTCGGCGAGAAGCGCGGCTTCGCGTCGCGAGGCGAGGGCGGCGGTCGCGGCGAGAAGCGCGGCTTCGGCGAGAAGCGCGGCTTTGCGCCGCGCGGCGAGGGTGGAGAGAAGCGCGGCTTCGGAGAGAAGCGCGGCTTTGCGCCGCGCGGCGAGGGCGGCGGGCGCGGAGAGAAGCGCGGCTTCGCGCCGCGAGGCGAGGGCGGCGGCGAAGGCCGTCGCTTCAACGGCGAGAAGCGCGGCTTCGGCGAGAAGCGCGGCTTCGCGCCGCGAGGTGAGGGCGGCGGCGAGGGTCGTCGCTTCAACGGCGAGAAGCGCGGCTTCGGCGAGAAGCGCGGGTTCTCTCCCCGCGGCGAGGGGCGCAGCTTCAACGGAGAGAAGCGCGGCTTTGCGCCGCGTGGCGAGGGCGGCGGGCGCGGCGAGAAGCGCGGCTTTGCCCCGCGTGGCGAGGGCGGCGGCCGCGGCGGGAAGGGCGGCTTTGGCGAGAAGCGCGGGTTCGGCCCGCGCGGCGGCGGAGGCGGGCGCAGCTTCGGGGAGAAGCGCGGCTTCGGCGGCCCGCGTGGCGGAAAGGGCGGGGGGAAGCCTCGGCGTTAGCGCACCGAGCCATTTCTGACTCCCCTGCCAACCCTGCTACAAGGAGCGCATGTTGAATCCCGCCCTGAACGCCCTCTTCACCGAGTACGCCGACGCGCATCGGCACCCCACCAACCGCCTCACCCACAAGATCGCCATCCCGCTGATCGTCTTCCACATCGTGGCCATGCTGGATTGGGTGAAGCTCGTGCAGATCCCGGGGAGTACCTTCACGGTCTCGCTGGGCCACGTGGCCTTCGCGGTGGCGGTGGGGTGGTACCTGCGGATGAACGTGAAGCTCGGGTTGATCCTGGCGGTCGGCTACGGGCTCTGCTTCCCGCTGGGGTGGGTCACCCCGCGCTGGGCCGTGGTGGTGCTGGCGGTCTTCGCCTGGCTGGTCCAGCTCGCAGGTCATCTGGTGTGGGAGAAGAAGCAGCCTGCCTTCTTCCGCAACCTGCTCCAGGCGCTGGTCGGCCCGATGTTCTTCGTCGCGGTCCTGACCGGCGACTGGCCCGCCGCCCAGCCGGCCACGGCCCCCGCGCGCAGCTGAGGGCTTTTCGCTGCTCCGAGCGGAGGCGCTGATATAAGCGGGCCCTAAAGCCATGCCAAGGGTCCGCCTCCGCTGGGTCATCGCGCTGTCGCTGGCTGCCTGCACGGGAAGTCGCGACAAGCTGCTGGCAGATCTCCAGAGCGCTCGTCCGGAAGAGCGGGCGCTCGCGGTCAAGAAGCTGGCGGAGCAGGGGAAGCCGGACGATCTCGTCCTCTTCACCCGCGCGGCCAAGGATCCGGTGGCGATCGTCCGGGGCGAGGCCGTGGCCGCCCTGGCCTCGAGCCAGGATCAGCGCGTGGTGGACCTCCTGGGTGAGCTGCTCGCGGACGCGGACGAGGGCGTCCAGGCCAAGGCCGCCGCTGCCCTGGCTGAGCTCAAGAGCGACAAGTCCAAGGCCTACCTCACCAACCAGTACGCCCGGCGCGGGCGGGACACCCGCATCGCCATTGTCCGCGCGCTCAAGTCCGCCAACGTCCCTGGCCCCATGGCCGGCGTGATCGCCGCCGAGGCCAAGGGGCTGTGGGACAGGAACCTCAATGCCCTCACCGCGGGCGCCCTCCCCGAGCGGGTGGCCGCGGCGGAGGAGCTGGGCAAGAGCGGCAAGCCGGAGGCGGTCACCAAGCTCTTGCCGCTGCTCAAGGACAGCCAGGTGATCCTCGCCGCGGCGGCGGTGCGCGGGCTGGGGTTCGCTGGAGATCCCCGCACGGCGGAGCCGATCTCCAACCTGCTGAAGGAGAACTTCCCGCAGCTGCGCGACGCCGCCTGTGAGTCGCTGCTGCGGCTCCAGGACGTCAAGCCGCTCGCCAAGCTGCTCGAGGTCGCGGTCGAGAAGAGCGCGGCCAGCCCGCAGGCCACCGCGGCGATCCTCGCGCTGCCCAAGGGCGGCGAGGTCGACAAGGCGCTCTGCCAGGTGGCGCTGGACGGCGGCGCCGGCGAGTCGCTCGCCGCCGGGCGCGAGATGCGCCGCCGGGGCGGCTGCGCCCTGGAGCCCATCCTGGATCGGCTGAGCAAGCCCCCCTCGGTCGCCTCCGGGCTGCAGGCGCTGATCGGCCTGGGGCCCACGGGGAAGGCGGCGCTGCCGAAGATCCTCCCCACGCTGGCCAGCACGGACGCGCAGGTCCGCCGGCTGGCGCTGGACGCGCTGGCGGAGCTGGGGGACGCCTCCGCGGTGCCCGCGGTCCAGAAGGTCTTCGAGCAGGAGGCGAAGTCGGTGGAGGGGATGCGCGCCAAGTGGATCACGGCGGCGCTCCCCAAGGAGCCGACCCCGGGATTCGGCGCTGCCGGCGGCAGGCCAGACGAGCAGGAGAGCCGCGCCAAGCGCGAGGACCTCCTCCGCCGAGCGCAACAGGTGAACGCGCAGAAGGAGCAGGCCACCCAGCGGGTCTTCCTGAACCGCCGCGCGCCGGCGGAGCTGGTGGACGATGTCTCCCCCGAGCAGCTGGGGCTGCTGGCCGCCGCCGTCCACGCGCTGGGCGCGCTGAAGGCCCCGGATGCGCAGGCCACGCTGGAGCGCTTCGCGGGGGACGGGAGCCGCGTCCTGCGCAAGGCGGCCTACACCGGCCTGGCCGCGCTCGGCGGGAAGGCCATCCCGCTCGCCGCCGCCGGGCTGCTGGACGAGGAGCCGGAGGTGCAGGGCGCGGTGGCGGATGCCCTCGCCGCCTCCGGGGACGATGGAAAGCGCGCGGTGGCGGAGCTGCTGCCGCGCCTCGGCGGGGAGCGCATCCGCCTGCTGGATGCGCTGCGCGCACATGGCGCCACGCAGGGCTCGGTGGACGCGCTGGTGAGCGTGCTGCGCGAGGGCGGGGCCGAGGCGGCCGTGGCGGCCCAAATCCTCGGGACGCTCAAGGCGCAGGCGGCGGCGCCGGAGCTGATGCGGCTGCTCGAGGACCCCAACGCGGTGGGGCGGCGTGAGCTGCTGGTCTCCCTGGGGCAGGTGGGGGACGCCAAGGCGGCCGAGCTGGTGGCGCGGGACCTCTACCACGACAGCCCGGAGGTCCGGGCCGCGGCCGCCGAGGCGCTCGCCCGCGTGGGCAGCCCCGCGCAGGCCGAGGCGCTGGACGCGCTCAAGGGCGACTACTTCCGCCGCGTGCGCGAGAGCGCGGAGCTGGCGCTCTCGAAGATCGGCGGCGTCGGCGGCGCGGAGCCCCCCAAGTAATGGACCTGCGCAAGCTCAAGGACAAGGCGACCGAGGCATTCGCCAAGGGGCGGTTCGCGAAGGCGGCCGAGCTCTACGCGGACTACTGCAAGCAGGATCCCAAGGACCTGCAGGCCCGGCTGCGGATGGGGGACGCCTACGCCAAGTCGGGTGACACGCCCAAGGCGGTGCGCGCCTACCAGAGCGCCGCCGAGGGCTACGCGCGCGAGGGCTTCCTTCCCCGCGCCATCGCCGCGAGCAAGCTGATCCTCGAGCTGGACCCGTCCCACACGGGCGTGCAGCAGATGCTGGCGGATCTCTACGCCCGCAAGACCTCCGATCCGAAGGGCGCGAAGAAGCCGTCCCCGCTGCAGCCCGCGCGCCGCGAGATCGAGCTGCCGCCCGAGCCGGCCGCCGCGCCGTCCACGGGCCGCGAGATCGAGCTGCCTCCCGATCCGCAGGCCGAGGCCGCCGCGCCCACGCCAGGGCCCGCCGATGCGGGCGCGCCGCTGGATCTCTCCAGCGAGCTGCCTCCGGAGCTGCAGCTGCCCCAGAGCGGCGGCACCGAGGTGGAGGTGGAGCTGGACCTCTCCGGCCGCGCGCCAGACGCCGGCGCGGCAGCGCCCGCGGGGCAGGAGCTGGAGCTGCTGCCTCCCGAGGTGGAGGTCTCCCAGGAGCAGGTGCTGGAGCTGGCCAGGGCCGCCGCGAAGCCGCCCTCCCCAGCCGCGGACCCGCCGGAAGAGGTCACCGAGGTGATCGAGCCGGACGCCGAGGAGACGGTGATCGTCCAGCCGCAGGCTGCGGCGCCCGTGCCCGTGCCCGGCCCGGATGACCCGGAGCCCGCCGAGGAGCTGGTGGTGGCGAGCGCGCCCAGCCGCCCCCGGATCGTCCAGACGCTGAGCGAGGAGGAGGCCCGCGCCGCGCTCGCCCGCGCCCAGGCCTCCGGCCTCCCACCGGGCCTGCGCCCCAAGAAGGGCCAGGACCCCGGCCAAGAGGAGATCATCCTGCTGGACCGCCCGAAGACGCCGGTCCCCCCCGCGCAGGACGCGCGGATCTGGATCCCCCCGAGCTTCACCCCGCTGCCGGGCGCCTCGCCGCTGCCCACCGCGCCGGCCGCGCGGGTCTCCAGCGCCGGGGAGGACGCGCCCCGCGCCGGGAGGACGGATCTGGAGGCGGGGATGGCCGCCTTCTCCCGCTTCGACGAGCTGGAGCTGGATGTGGACTCGGCCGCCGCGGCGCTGCCGCCCCCGCCGCGTCCGCGCGCGCCCCCCGCCCCCGCGCGGCCGATGCCCTCCTTCACCGAGCTGGAGTTGGAGGGTGAGTCCCTGCTCCACGCGGTGGAGACGGCGGCGCGCGCCGGGATGGGGGACGCCTCCGCTCCCCAGGCGAGCGCCGAGGAGGCCTTCTCCATCGGGGACGAGCTGGTGGATGGCCCCGCGGGCGCGGAGCCCGGCGCGCTGCCCAAGATCCCGCTCTTCTCGGATCTCACCCCGGAGGCGTTCATCGAGCTGTTCGAGCGCTGCCCGCTGCGCCGCTTCAGCGCGAAGGAGCGGGTGATCGAGCAGGGGAGCCTGGGTGACTCCTTCTTCGTCATCTGCGGCGGCAAGGTGAACGTCTTCCGCACCGAGGACGGCGGCCGCAAGGACCTCGCCACGCTGGAAGAGGGCGCGTTCTTCGGGGAGATGGCGCTGCTCTCCGGCGCCCCGCGCACGGCCTCGGTGGAGGCGGATTCGGAGGAGACCCAGCTGCTGGAGATCTCCGCGCAGATCCTCGCCCAGCTCTCCCACCGCTACCCGCCGGTGGCGCAGGCGCTCAAGAAGTTCTGCCGGCAGCGCATGCTGGCCAACGTGATGGCGGCCTCGGCGTTCTTCCGCCCGTTCGACAAGAAGGACCGCCGGACGCTGGTGGAGCGCTTCCGCGCCAGGGACGTGGCCAAGGGCGGAGTGGTGATCCGCGAAGGCGCCGCCAGCGACGGGCTCTACGTGGTGCTCTCCGGCGAGGTGGAGGTCAACAAGGGGGAGACGGTCCTCGCCCGCCTGAAGGAGGGGGACGTCTTCGGCGAGATGTCCCTGCTCAGCAAGTCCCCGGCCTCCGCCACCGTCAGCGCCACCAAGCGGACCTCGCTGCTGCGGCTGCCGCGCGCGGACTTCGATCAGATCATCTCCAGCCACCCGCAGATCCTGGCGATGATCGCCGAGCTGACCGACGACCGCCGCAAGCAGAACGAGGCCGTGCTCGCCGGCGCGGCGCAGATGGGCGAAGAGGGGCTCCTGCTCGTCTAGCGGCAGGCGGCTAGAAGACGCCGAACAGGCGCCGCTTCACGGTCGACGCGCGCTTGGGATCCAGCACCTCGCTGACCTTGTGCTCGTCGAACAGGGCGAGCAGGGCGTCCGTCCCGCGGTTGAGCTTGAAGCTCATCTCCTCGGGCGTGAGGAAGTGGACCGTGTAGAGGTGCACCTTCCGGCCGTCCTGGAGCTTCACCGCGCGCGCGTCCTCCGGGACGTTGAGGGGCGGCAGGAGCAGGGCGCCCGCCAGCGCGGTGCCCGGGGCGTAGGGCTCCGCCGGGTCCCCGTTGGGCACGGTGTGCCCGAAGCCCAGCCAGGTGTCGTACTCGTGCGGGAAGCGGGCGAGGAACTTGAGGACCTGGATGGGCCAGAAGCTCTCCGCGGTCTCCTGCACCTGCGCATCCGGGGTGGTGTCCACCGGCCAGTCCGGCGGCAGGTGGATCATCAGCTCCGCCAGCTCGTAGCCGTTGGCGCTGGGGGGGACCTTCATCGCCCGTCCGCTCATCCCGGTGGTGAAGAGCGTCCACTGCGGGCGGTAGCCAGTGGGCGGGATCACGTGGACGTCCACGTGGACGAGATCCGAGATCAGCTCGTGGAAGACCGAGGTGATCTTCCCGAAGTGCCGCTCCACGTGCGCCTCGAGCTCCGCCGCATGCGGCGCCTCGCCCCTGGCCAGCTCGAGCGGCCGGTTGCGCGGCGTGTAGCGGTGGATGGTGCTCCCTCCGGGGGAGCGCTCTGGCAATTTGGGCATGGAGCCGTCGCAGTAGCTCGAAAAACCCCCCACGGCGAGCAGCTGTGCATAGCCGCGAATTTTCCCGCTACAGGTCAGCTTTTGCCGCGGGAAGTCTTCACCTTGGCGGCGTACTCGTTCCGGTCCAACAGCCCCTTCTCCACCAGGAGCTCCACCAGGCCCCGGAGCGCGTAAACCTGATGCGAGACGAGCCCATGCAATGTCTGGAGCTGCTCGGAGATGCGCGCCTCGCGCTGTACCCTCTGCGCGTCTGCGGGCAGCTGTACCGGAGGCGTCACACCCGTCCGCAGCTCATAGGTGGGCTCTGAAATGCCGAGGGCGTCGGGCGTGGTGGTCGCCACCGTGACGGTGCGCTCGCCGTAATAGAGCCGCCGGATCGCCCGCTCCACGGCGGCCGCCGAGGCCAGCGAGGTCTGGATCTTCATCCCCGTGGCAAAGGAGAGCTCCTGCAGGGCATCCACGTTCGTGGGATCCGCGGTGGCCACGTGGAGGACCTTGTGCTTGCGGTCCCCGCCCACCGGGAAGACGCCGTAGCGCTCCGCCACGTCCAGGCGCAGGTGCTTGGTCAGCTCGGGCGAGAGCTCGGCGCGGTCGAGATCCACCAGCGGCAGGCCGAGCTGGCGCGAGAGGGCGCGCGCCATGGAGTCCTCGTCCACGAAGCCCATCTCCACCAGCGTGCGGCCGAGCTTGCCGCCCCACTTCTTCTGCTCGGCGAGCGCGGCGGAGAGCTGGGTCTCGTCGATCACCCCGGCGTCCCGCAGGATCTCGCCGAGGCGGCGCTTCTTCCCTGCGGGCGGGACGGGTGTGGCCGTGAAGCTCATGGCCCGCAAGAGTAGCAATCCCCGCGCGGAAGGCCCGTTCCCGCCCAAGACGCGCTGTAGGTGTCTGTCGGCTACTTCTTGGCCGGCTCGCCCGGCGGGGGCGTGGGCGCGGCGCCGTTCGGGGGCGGCGCCGGCGTGGTCTCCGCCGGATCCGGGCGGGCGGGCGGCTCCAGCGTCTTCGCCTGGGCGCGCTCGGCCGGGGTGAGGGGCTTGGCCCGGTAGAGCTTCCAGGAGCCTTCAGCGCCCTTGATGGTGAGCGTGGCGGCCATGCCGGTGCTCTTGCTGCCGTCGTTCATCTCCCAACCCACGCCGTCCGCAGGCCCGGGGTTGAGGTAGAGCGCCTTCGCCGGGGTGTTCTGCTTCACCAGCGTGGTGCCAGGGAGGTCCGTGGCGCGGGCGCCCGCCTCCTTGATGTTGGAGAAGACGCCGAACGGGATGTTGCCGTCCCGGATGGCGCGGGCCACCTCTTCGTCGCCCACGTTGCCGCCGCCGGAGGCGTAGTCCAGCGCCTGGCTGCCTTCGCCGTGCGGGGGGCCGTGCGCCACCATCACCACCGGGCTCTTGGCCTCCTTGGCGGCGCGGATGACCTCGTCCACCGTGCTCTTGTAGTAGCGGCAGCCGGTGGCGCAGTTGATGTAGTTCGGGTCGTGGTAGCCGGGCAGGGAGACCAGCGTCGCCTCCGGGAACTCCACCACGCGCACCTGGTTCATGTTGACCAGGTTGGGCGCGTCCTTCTTGGCGGCGTTGACGCCGTCGGTGTACTCGGCGCGGCACTCGCGGTTGCCGGCGATCACCAGCACCGGGAGCTTGGAGTCGGTGAGCGCCTTGAGCACCCGGGCGATCCCGTCGGAGATCTCGCCCACGTCTCCGGTGACCACGATCGCGTCCGCCTTTTCGTCCGCGAAGAACTTCACGTACTTCTTGAGGTTGAGCATGTTCGCGCCCGAGTCCTCATTGATCGGCCCCAGGATCCCGAGCGTGAGCTTCCCGTCCGCGTCCTTGTCCGTGAAGGAGAGCTTGTAGCCGGCGGCGGTGGCCTTGCGGCCGGCGACCTCCACCTCCTGAGCGGGGACCACGTCGATCGGGGCGGCGCACTCCTTGTCCGCCTGGGGCTCCTTCACCTCCGGAGGCTTGGGCGGGGGAGGAGGCTCGGCGACGGGCGTGGCCACCTTCGGGGCCGGCTCCGCGGGCTTGTTCTCCTTGCACCCGAAGAGGCTCGCGGCGAGCACGAACGCGCACACGGCAGGGCGACGAAAGGCCATTGTTCTCCCCTCCGAACCGGATGGATCCGGCTTCGAAAACAGCGCGGTGTTCGTAGCGGAAACGTGCTTTCGGGTAAAGCTTTGCGCGCTTTCGGGCTATGACTTGCCCCCGATGCGTTCACTCCTGCTGTCGGTCGTCGCCGTCGGCGTCGTTGGTTGTGCGCACAGGCAGCTCTCCGGTTCGGAGCTGGATCACGTGGTGCGCCCCGCCTTCATCTCCCGCATCGAGGAGAACGGCGGCCCCAAGTCGTGGGTCTTCCGGGACGACTCCACCTACAACAAGAAGCTGGGGCGCCTGGATCGCAAGGAGGCGGACCGCCGGCTCGCGGTGAAGCTGGCCAAGGGCATGTCCCGCTTCGAAGTCGCCGAGCGGCTGCGCGCCACGGTCGTCTCGCTGCTGCCGCAGGAGCGGCCCTGGACCGTCGCGGTGGACCCGGTGGACGTCGCCCGCGAGCTGCAGAGCTTCCTCGTGGAGGAGGTCCCCGCCAACGCGCCTGACTACGTGCTGCTGAAGAACCTGGGCGCGGACGCGGTGGTGGAGTTCGTGGTCGAGGACTACGGCATGCGCAGCGATGACGGCCGCGCGGGCGCGTACATCGAAGGCTACGGCCGGATGTTCCTGATTGACGGAGGCGTGCTCTGGTACCGCCGCTTCCGCAGCGATGGCGTGGAGGCCAAGCTGCCCGCGGTGGACCCGTTCCGCGTGGCCAAGGACCCGGTGCGCTTCCGCAACGAGCTCGGCACGCTGATTGACGCGGTGGCCACCCAGTTCGCCAAGGATCTCAGCCCGTCCGATCGGCGCGCCGCCCCCGTGAGCGGCGAAGGCCTGCCCGAAGGCGCGGACGACACCAACACCACCGGCAAGGAGCGGCAGAAGCGCGAGGCGCCGCCCACGGACGATCTGCCGCCCCCGGACGAAGGCTCCTAGCCTCTGCCTAAGGCAGCAGCGCGTGCTCGGCGAGCAGCGCGCCCAGCCCCACGAAGAGGCTCAGCAGCGTCACCGGCACGCCCACCTTGAGGTAGGCCCAGAAGGAGATGTCGTCCTTCCCGCGGGCCGCCTCGAAGACGATCAGGTTGGCCACGCTCCCCAGCAGCGTGAGGTTCCCCGCCAGCGTGGAGGAGAGCGCCAACACCTGCCACGCCAGCTCCGGGTTCTGCATCCCAGGGACCCAGTGGCGCGCCAGCATCACGAACGGCACGTTGCTGAAGAGGTTGGAGGCGAAGAGCGAGAACGTGGCGAAGCCCAGGGTCTCGCGGACGGGGCCGCCGTGCATCAGCGGGGCGAACAGCTCGCGCATGCGCAGCCCCCAGCCCTCCTTGTTCACGCCGAAGGTGATCACGAAGAGGCTGGCGAAGAAGAGCAGGAGGATGAAGTCCACCTTGTCCAGCGCCTCGCGGGGCTCGCGCAAGGAGAGCGCCATCACCACCGCCGCGCCGCACAGCGCGCTCCAGCTCATCGGCGCGCCGGCGAAGAACGCGGCGATCACCCCCAGCAGCGCCAGCAGGGAGAGCGCCATCAGCCGCCGGTCCACGGGCGGGGGGCGGGCTGCGCGGTGAAGCGCGGCCGCTTAAGCTCCTCGCGGAAGGTGTAGAGCAGCAGCGCCGCCACCACGCAGGTGGAGAGCAGCGCGGGGACCGCCATGAAGGCCGCGAAGCGCGCGTAGGGGATGCCGGAGCTGCTGCCGATCAGCATGTTCTGCGGGTTGCCGGTGAAGGTGGCCACCGAGCCGGCGTTGGAGGCCATGCAGACGGCGAGCAGGAACGGCCGCGGCGGCAGCTTCACGTCCTGCACCACCGCGAGCACCAGCGGGGTGAGCATCAGGCAGACGGTGTCGTTGACCAGGAACGCCGAGAGCAGCCCGCTCACCGCGCA
The DNA here is from genome assembly GCA_044229415.1 of Myxococcaceae bacterium. Taxonomy (GTDB): domain Bacteria; phylum Myxococcota; class Myxococcia; order Myxococcales; family Myxococcaceae; genus JBGATB01. The sequence goes on from JBGATB010000002.1 coordinate 269,038, forward strand.
GACCGCGCACAGGAGCATGCGCGGGGTGTGGGCCACCTTGAGCGCGAGCCGCCCCGCGGCGCGGAAGAACGCCGCGTGGGTGAGGTAGCTGGCGAGGATCATCATCCCCAGCAACAGGACGATGGTGTCCAGGTCCACCGCGTGCTGGCGCGGATCCGCGCTGTGGTTGAAGACCTCGGCGGGGCTCACCACCCGGAAGGCCACCATCGCCACCGCGCCCAGGAGCGCGCCGCCGGGGCGATCCAGCTTCAGGAAGGGGAGCTTGCCGCCGGCGATGAAGAGGTAGCTGAAGAGGAAGATCGCGAGGGACACGCGGGCGCGTACCTTACACGTGGTAGCTTGCCGCGCCTCATGATCGAGCTCGACGGCAGCGAGGGGGAGGGGGGAGGGCAGATCCTCCGCTCCGCGCTTTCGCTCTCGCTGATCACCCAGCAGCCGTTCCGGATCCGGCAGATCCGCGCCAACCGCAAGCCGGCGGGGCTGCGTCCGCAGCACTTGGCCTGCGTGCGCGGCGCCGAGGCGATCACCGGCGGCGCCGCCAGCGCGGAGGGCGCCGCGGTGGGCGCTGACCAGCTGGTCTTCCACCCGGCCCCGGTGAAGAGCGGGGACTACCTCCTGGAGGTGGGGACGGCCGGGAGCACGCCGCTGCTCTTCCAGTGCCTCTTCTTCCCGCTCGCGCTGGCCGGCGGCGGCTCACTGCGGCTGCACGGTGGCACCCACCTGCCGCACAGCCCCGTCTACCACTACCTCCCCTGGGTCTGGGCGCCCGGGGTCGCCGCCTTCGGCCTGCGCTGCGAGCTCTCCCTGCGCCACGCCGGGTTCTACCCGGAGGGCGGCGGGGAGTTCCGCGCCAGCGTGCCGGCGCCGGAGGGCGAGCCGCCGACGCTGGTGGAGTTGCCTGCGCGGGGGACGCTGCGGGACGTGGAGGTGACCTCGTTCGTGGCGGGGCTCCCGTTCGAGATCTCCGAACGTCAGTCCCGCACGGCCACCGGGGCGCTGCTCAAGAGCGGGATCTTCGCGGAGGCGGAGAACTTCCCGCTGCCCGTCACGCGCTCGCAGGGCACCTTCGTCTTCGTGCGGCTCCACTTCGAGAACACCGTGGCGGGGTTCACCGCGCTGGGAGAGAAGGGGAAGCGCGCGGAGGAGGTGGGCGAGGAGGTCGCCGCGCAGGTCTCGCGCTTCATGGCCAGCTCGGGCGCGCTGGACGAGCACCTGGCGGATCAGCTGCTCGTGCCTGCGGCCCTGCTCGCCGCGGGAAGGCTGGGGCCCACCTCGCCGGGGATCACCCGCTACAAGACTGAGCGCGTGACCGGGCACCTCACCACCAACGCGCGCGTGCTGGAGCGGTTCCTGCCCGTGAAGATCGAGATCGGCGCGGCGGGCGAGGTCGAGGTTAGTCCGACCCCGAGCTAGTGGTTCGATCGCGAGGTACGCGCCTCAGGCGTCCGGCCGCTGCCGCGCCTTGGATCCCACCGTGTTGCTGTTCTTCAGCTCGATCGCGGTGCGCCGGTAGGCGCCGAGCGCGAACGGGACGGCGACCACCAGGGCGATCCCCAGGAGCAGCGCCATCTTCCAGGGGAACGGGGCGACCTGGGCGGTGTTGTCCCGGCCGTAGTCGCCGATGTTGCTGCGGCTGCGCTGCTTCGCCTGGGCGATCTCCTCGGGCGTCAGCGGGTCCCCCTCCTGGAACTCCCCCAACCTCCGGCCGCCGAGCGCGGAGGCGCCGAGCAGGAGGGTGAGGACGAGCAGCAGGCGGGCGAGTGAGGTGCGGCGCATGGCGGCCAAGGTACCACGGGTTAGGGTTCTCCCATGCGCCTGCTCTTCACGGGACTGTTCAACCTCCTGCTCGCCGCTCTCTCGCTGCTCGGGCTGCCGTTCCGGCTCCTGCGGCGCCGGCGGCGGTCCGAGTACGTCCAGTTCCGGCTCAAGGGAGATCCCCCGTATCGGCGGCAGCTTTCGCTGTCGCGCCGGCTCTTCGGGCGCAAGGAGCGATCGAGCGTGGCCTCCCTGGAGGAGCTGCGCGAGCAGCTGCTGGACGTGGCGGCCGAGCCGGACGTGAAGGGCGTGCTCTTCCTCTTCGACGAGCTGACGGCCCCTCCAGCAAAGCGGGACGTCCTGGCGGGCCTGTTCGACGAGGTGCGTCGCGCGGGGAAGGAGGTGGTGGCGCACGCGCTGTCCGCGAGCAACGGCGAGTGCGAGCTGCTCTTTGCCGCGGATCGGGTAGCGGTGTCTCCCGGAGGCCGCCTGGAGCTGACCGGCTTCGCCGCCGAGGCCATGGCGCTGGGCGCGGCGCTCGAGCGGATCGGGGTGCAGGCGCACTTCGTCCGCCGGGGTGACTACAAGACGGCGCCGGAGCTCTTCACGCACGCGCAGGTCTCGGACATCCAGCGCCTGACGATCGAAGGCTTCCTGGACGAGCAGTACGCGCGGCTGGTGGACGCGGTGAGCCGCGGCCGGAAGAAGACGCAGGACGAAGCGCGCGCGCTGATCGACGCCGGGCCCTACAGCGCGCAGCGGGCGCTGGCGGCCGGGTTGTGCGACGCGCGGGTGAGCGAGGTGGAGCTGGCGGCCTGGCTGGGGCTGCCCAAGGGCGCCCAGGGAGTGGCGCGCACGGAGGAGGAGGAGAAGCGGGCCAGGCCCGCGGACCGGCGCCGGCTGACCACCTACGCTGGCCTGGACTCCGCGCGCCTGTGGCCGCGGCGGCGCTACCGCCGGCTGCGCCGCCGCGCCCGCGTAGGCGTGGTGGCGGTGAACGGGATGATCGTCTCGGGCGATGGCGGCGTGTCCGTGGGGCGCCGGGCCGCGGGCTCGGACGCGGTGGTGCGCGCGCTCCGGGCCGCGGGGCGGGACCGGCGCGCGCGCGGCGTGGTGCTCCACGTCTCCAGCCCCGGCGGCTCCTCGCTGGCATCCGAGCAGATCTTGGAAGAAGTGCAGCGGCTGGCGCGCAAGAAGCCGGTGGTCGCGTACTTCGATCGCGTGGCCGCCAGCGGCGGCTACATGGTGGCGCTGGGGGCGCGGGAGATCTGGACGGACCGCAGCGCGATCACCGGCTCGATCGGCGTGTTCGGCGGCAAGTTCGAGCTCTCCGGGCTCTTCTCGAAGCTGGGGGTGCAGCGCACGCTGCTCACCCGCGGCAAGAACGCCGGGCTGGCCTCCAGCACGCGCGGCTTCACCGCGGACGAGCGCGCGGCCATGGAGGCCGAGGTGGAGGAGACCTACCAGGTGTTCCTCGGCGAGGTGGCCAAGGCGCGGAAGATGACGGTGCCCCAGGTCCACGCGCTGGCGGAGGGGCGCGTCTACTCCGGGCAGCGCGCGCTCGGGGTGGGCTTGGTGGACAAGGTGGGCGGCTTCGAAGAGGCGTGCCGGCGCGCGCTGGAGCTGGCGGGGAGGACGCCGCGCGCGTTCGATCTCGCGCTCTACCAGCGGCAGGCGGCGCCGCTCTCGCTCTCCTCCCTGCTGCGCTCGGCCACCGGCGCCCGCCTCTATTCCCTCTGGATGCCCCTGTGGAATTTCTCCGGCCTGGATCTGCGGTAGCCTTGTCCCCACGTGAGCCGCCGCTGCCCCGTCTGCCCCTCCCAGGCGCTTCAGGAGATCCCCGCGGGCGATCTGACCGTGGAGCTCTGTCCGGCATGTCAGGGGATGTGGTTCGACAAGGGTGAGCTGGAGCTGTTCCCGGATCGGCCCTCCTCGCGGGTGTTCCTCGCGGCGGCGCGCGTGGCCCCCAGCCGCTGCAAGAAGCTGCAGCACAGCGTCCCCCGCGCGAGCGCGGCCTGCCTCACCTGCCGCTCCGCACCGGTGAGCTGCCCAAACTGCAGCGCGCGCCTGGGGCTGGTGCCCACCCCGAACTGCGTGGTGGACGTCTGCGCCCAGTGCGAGGGGATCTGGCTGGACGCGGGGGAGCTGGAGGCGCTCGAAGGCTACGGGCAACCCTCGGCCGCCGCGCCGGCCGCCGCGGCGGACACGGCCGGTTGGGAGATCCCGGCGCCCGCGGTGCAGGAGGGCAGGGACGCCTGGGAGGCGCCGGGCCACCACGGGCCGCTGCCGCACTCCCACCAGCGGGCCAACGCGCTGCGCCCCTTCGAGTGCCGGCACTGCTCGGCGGCGCTGGACGCGCAGAGCGCCTGGGCCCACGCGGGCGAGCTCTACTGCGGCAACTGCCGTCCGCCGGAGGCGGTGGATGGCGGCGCGGATCCGTACTGGCTCTCCGACCTGATCAGCCGGGTGGCGCGGCAGACGCTCACCGCGCTCGGGCTGCCGCGGCGCCGGCGGGGGTGGTTCCGGTGAGGCGCCTGGTGCCGCTCCTCTTGGCGCTCTGCGCCTGCCGGACCCCGGGCGGGCCGGACGAGATCGCCGAGCGCTACGCGCGGGCCCTGAAGGAGAACCGGCTCGCGGACGCGTACGCGCTCACCTCGCGGGCGCAGCGCGAGCACCTCTCCGAGCAGGCGTTCGCCGCCCGCTACGCGGACGAGCAGGTCCGCGCCGCGCGCGCCGCGGAGCTCTTGGCCCAGCTTCCGTCGATGCGCGCCCGCAGCGGCACCCTGGAGGCGGTGAAGGATCCCGAAGGTTGGCGGGTGGCGGAGCTGGAGCCGTCCGAAGGGCCGCGCGAGGTGCTGGTGCGCTTCCTCGCCGCGGTGGACGCGCGGGACTTCGAGCGGGCCTACTCGTTCCTCGCGCAGCGCTGGCGGGCCCGGTACACCCCGGCGCGCCTCAAGGAGGACTTCGCCGCCGAGCCCGCCGCCGCCGAGCGGCTGGAGCGGATCCGCGCCGCGCTCGCCGCGCCCCTGGCGGTGACCGCCGAGGGCGCCGAGCTGCCGCTGGGTGAGGGCAGGGCGGTCCGGCTGACGCGAGAGGCGGACAGCTACAAGGTCGCGGCGCTGGAATGAGCGCCCCCGGCAAAGACGTGTTGGAGCGGCTGGGCGCGTCCCTCCGGGAGATCGATCCAGGGTCCCTCCAGGCGGACGCGGACGGCAGCGAGGTCCACTGGTTCCTCGGCGAGGACGGCACCGAGCTGTTCGCCTGGCGTCACCCCGGCAAGCCCACCCACCACGTGCAGCTCGTCTTCGCCCGCGTCTCGGTGGAGTGGGACACGCAGAAGGGGCTCGCCACCGGGAAGTTCCCCAGCACCTCGGCCATCGCCGGGGGCCGCTATGACGCGTACGTGCTCACGCTCGCCAGCACGGTGGACGTGGAGGTCTGCAGGGCCGCCCTGACCCTCCTGGCGCGCAGCACCGTGGACCGGGAGTTCAGCGGCCCCCTGAGGGCCGCCCTCGAGGCCGCCGTGGAGACCCTCCCCGGCTGAACAGCCCTGCGAATGGGGCGGTTCTACGTTATGAGCGTGCCTTGACAGCACCGGGGTGGGTGGGGATTCTCCGCCGCCCTTTGGCCCCGCCTTCGGAGATGAAGATGAGTGTTTCGGAACGAGACGTCCTCGCCGCGATGTCCCGGGTCATGGACCCGGAGCTGAACATCGACCTGGTGAAGGCCGGGATGGTCAAGGACCTGAAGGTGGACGGCAGCAACGTCCGCCTGAAGATCGAGCTCACCACGCCCGCGTGCCCTCTGAAGGGCAAGATCCAGGCGGACGCCGAGGCCGCGCTCAAGACCGTCCCCAACATCGGCAAGTTCGAGATCGACTGGGGCGCGCAGGTCCGCGCCGCGCCGGCCGGGATGGCGAAGGAGTCCCTGCTGCCCGGCGTGAAGAACGTGGTGCTGGTGGGAGCGGGGAAGGGCGGCGTGGGCAAGAGCACCGTCTCCGTGAACCTGGCCGCGGCGCTCGCGCGCTGCGGCGCCAGGGTGGGCCTGCTGGACGCGGACTTCTACGGCCCATCCATTCCGCTGATGACGGGGATCAGGCGCCGCCCGGTGAGCAAGGACGGCAAGACGCTGGATCCGCTCGAGGCGCATGGGATGCGGGTGATGTCGATCGGCTTCCTGGTGGAGCCGGATCAGGCGCTGGTGTGGCGCGGCCCCATGCTCCACGGCGCGCTGCTGCAGCTGGTGCGGGACGTGAACTGGGGCGAGCTGGACTACCTGGTGCTGGACCTCCCGCCGGGCACCGGCGACGTGGCGCTCACCATCTCCCAGCAGGTCCGTGCGGCCGGCGCGGTGCTGGTCACCACGCCGCAGGACGTGGCGCTGGCGGACGTGGTCCGCGCCAAGCAGATGTTCGACAAGGTCCACATCCCGGTGCTGGGGATCGTGGAGAACATGAGCCAGTTCGTCTGCCCCCACTGCAACGAGAAGACGGCGATCTTCGATCACGGCGGCGGGCGCAAGGCGGCCGAGATGTTCGGGATCTCGTTCCTCGGGGAGATCCCGCTCCAGCTCAACGTGCGCCAGGCGGGTGACCGCGGCGTGCCGGTGGTGGTGGGCAACCCCGAGAGCGCCGAGGCGCAGGCCTTCCTGGAGATGGCCAAGACGATCGCCGGGCGGATCTCCACCGAGAACGCGCGCGTGCGGCTCCCCACCCTGCAGGTCGCGTCACAGTAGAGGAGGCGTCCTTTAGGCCATGGCGTACCCCGGCGACCCGAACGACCCTCCCTCTCCTGACGATCCGCTGATCGGGGACTACTCGTCCTCGCGAGAAGGGCCCACCCGCTTCGTCCCCGAATTCGTGAAGAAGGTCGCCGTGGCCGGCCTTGGCGCGCTCTTCATGACGGAAGAGGGGCTGCGCAGCCTCGCGGGGCAGCTCAAGCTCCCCAAGGAGATGCTGGGGGTGATCCTCAGCCAGGCGGAGAAGACGAAGGACGACATCGGCCGCGTGGTCTCCGAGGAGCTCCGCCGCTTCCTCCAGTCCGATAAGCTGCGCGAGGAGTTCCTCAAGCTGCTCCAGGGGATGACGCTGGAGATCAAGGCCGAGGTCCGGCTGCTGCCGCGCAAGGACGAGAAGAAGGGCGACGGCGACCAGGAGGCCGAACAGCCGCTGGTGGTGAGCGAGATCAACGCGCGCCGCACCGGCGCCAAGAAGCACAAGAAGGAGTGAGCGCGCCGCCGCAGACGCCGGGCAGCCCGCCGGGTACCCCGGGCACCCCGAGCCGCCCGCCGGGCACCCCGAGCCGCCCGCCGGGCACCCCGAGCCGCCCGCCGGGCCCCCCGAGCCGCCCGCCGGGCCCCCCGAGCAGTCCCCCGCTCACCTCGAGCGGAGTCGAGAGGTCGGGCCTTCGCAAGCGGTTGCCGTTCCTGATCGTGGCCGGACTGGGCCTGCTGCTCTGGCGCGCGCCTTTCCTCCCGCAGGAGCGGCTCCTGGTCTTCCAGCTCCCTACGTCCTGGAGCGAGGCCACCCGCGTGGATCTCCAGCTCTACGACGCGGAGGGCGCGCTGCTCCTGCGCCAGGAGCGCAGCTTCAAGGACGGCGCGCCGAGGGAGCTCTCCGAGAAGCTCTCCTTGCGCCGGGGTGAGTACCGCGCGCTGCTCTTCGCGCAGCTGCCGCAGGGAGAGAAGCGCGCCGAGGCGCCGCTGCGGCTGGGCGGCGAAGAGACGCTGGTGACGCCGGTACGTTAGCGGTATAGGCGCAGGCCTCATGGCCAACGAGAACATCGTCGTGGTGGGCGCCGGGCAGATGGGCGCCGGGATCGCCCAAGTCGCGCTGCAGGCCGGCCTCCGGGTGACCCTGGTGGACGTCGCCAAGGAGGCGGTGGAGAAGGGCGCGCAGCGGATCTCCGCCGGCCTCTCCAAGCTGGTGGAGAAGGGGAAGCTGGACGAGGCGAAGAAGAAGCTCGCGCTCGCGGCCTTCCGCACCGCCACGGCGATCTCCGACCTCCGGGACGTGGACGTGGCGATCGAGGCAGTGACGGAGAACGAGGCGCTCAAGCGGAAGATCTTCCAGGAGCTCGATGGGGTGGTGCGGCCGGGCGGCGTGCTCGCCACCAACACCTCGTCCATCCCGATCACCCGCATCGCCACCGCCACCCGCCGGCCCGAGGCGGTGATCGGCATGCACTTCATGAACCCCGTGCCGGTGATGCAGCTGGTGGAGTTGATCCGCGGTGCCGCCACCAGCGAGGAGACCTACGCGGCCACCCGCGACCTGGCCGCGAAGATGGGGAAGACCACGGTGGTCTCCAAGGACTACCCCGGCTTCATCGTGAACCGGATCCTCATCCCCATGATCAACGAGGCCTGCTTCGCACTGATGGAGGGGCTGGGCAGCGCCGAGGACATCGACACCGCGATGAAGCTCGGCACCAACCAGCCCATGGGCCCGCTGCAGCTGGCGGACTTCATCGGCCTGGACACCTGCCTCTACATCGCCGAGGTCCTTCACCAGGGGCTCGGTGACTCGAAGTACCGCCCCTGTCCGCTCCTGCGTCAGTACGTGGACGCGGGCTGGTTCGGCAAGAAGAGCGGGCGGGGCTTCTACAAGTACTAGCCGCCGTTCACCCCGAGCCCCTCGGCTGACGCTCGGGGCAGGCGTAGCCGAGGGGCGGGACAGAGCTCGAAGCGATGAGCACTCACGAGAAGGAGCGGATCGCCATGGCCTACGAGAATCTGCAGCTCAACACCGAGGACGGCGTCGCCCTCCTCACCCTCAACCGGCCCAAGGCGCTCAACGCGCTCAACAGCCAGACGCTGCAGGAGCTGGAGCAGGCGCTGCGCCAGGTGGCGCAGGACGGGTCGCTCCGGGCGCTGATCCTCACGGGCGCGGGGGAGAAGGCGTTCGTCGCGGGCGCGGACATCTCGGAGATGGCGGCCTTCACGCCCGAGCAGGCGCGTGACTTCGCCACCACGGGGCACCGGGTGCTGGCGCTGCTGGAGGGGCTGCCGATCGCCACCGTGGCCGCGGTGAACGGCTTCGCGCTGGGCGGCGGCTGCGAGCTCGCCCTGGCGTGCGACCTGATCTACGCGTCCGAGAAGGCCCGCTTCGGGCTGCCGGAGGTGGGGCTGGCGGTGATCCCCGGCTTCGGCGGCACGCAGCGGCTGACCCGGCTGGTGGGGAAGGTCCGGGCCAAGGAGCTGATCTTCACCGGGGACATGGTGGACGCGGCCAAGGCGCGCGAGGTGGGGCTGTGCCTGGACGTGCTGCCGGCGGACAAGCTCCTGGAGCACTGCAAGGGCGTCGCAAAGAAGATCGCCTCGCGCGGGCCGCTGGCGATCGCCCAGGCCAAGCGCGCGGTGGAGTTTGGCGCGGACGCGGACCTGCGCGCCGCCAGCGAGCTGGAGCGGCAGGCCTTCGCGCTGCTCTTCGGCTCGGAGGATCAGCGGGAGGGGATGAAGGCCTTCCTGGAGAAGCGGCCGGCCGTTTTCAAGGGACGCTGATCGCCCGCCTGCCCTCCGGGCGGGCGCGGGTGTGGGCGTTGTGCCCCCGGCGCCGCGCGGAGGATGGTCCTGCCCCGCATGGCCATCCGGATGTCGCGCCTGGGCGCGCAGGGTGAAGTCGAGGAGCTGGAGCTCGAGGAGACGCTGCTCGTGGAGCTCGGCGAGCAGGGGCTGCTGTCCGCGAGCGATCTCTGCGTGCAGGCCACCCTGGCCCAGCGCGCGGCGCTCGAGGCGGCGCTGGAGCGCGGGCGCAAGCGCCAGTGGGTGTTCCTCGCCAGCGCGGTGCTCTTCGCGGCGCTCGCCACCGGGGTGGCCCGCCTCTCCCTGGTGACGGCGATCCTCTCCGTGACCGCGTTTGGGCTCCTGGACGCGCTCGTCTTCACCCTCTCCGAGCTGCGAAAGTTGCCGCTGTCCGTCTTGCCGCGCGGCGTCGAAGGGGTGGCGCGCTTCCAGCTCCGTCAGTTCACGGCGCGGCTGTCCCCCCGGCTGATCCAGGCGGCGGGGATCTGCGCGGTGGCCGCGGTGGCGATGGGGACCCGGACCCAGGAGGCCCTGACGGCGAGTGTGGCCGGGCTCTCCCTGGTGGCGATCGCGCGGCGCCTGCGCCTGCTGCCGCAAAGCTGAGGTTTGGCTTGGGGCCAGAGGGCCGATGAATAGAATGCGGCGCCCTTCCTCTCTACCAGGCGCCGATCATGAACTTCGAGCTCACCGACATCCAGCGCGAGATCCAGAAGATGACTCGCGAATTCGCCGCGAAGGAGCTCACGCCCAACGCGCGGCGGTGGGACGAGCACCACGAGTGGCCAACGGACGCGGTGAAGAAGCTGGCGGAGCTCTCGCTGCTCGGGGTGGCGGTGCCCGAGAGCCACGGCGGCGCTGGGCTGGACAACGTCTGCTACGCGCTGGCGATGGAGGAGATCAGCCGCGGCTGCGCCTCCACCGGCGTGATCATGAGCGTGAACAACTCGCTCTACTGTGACCCGGTGATGAAGTTCGGCACCGAGGAGCAGAAGAAGGAGTTCCTCACCCCCTATGCCCGCGGGGAGAAGCTCGGCTGCTTCGGCCTCACCGAGCCCGAAGCCGGTAGCGACGCCGCGGCCCAGAAGACGGTCGCGGTCAAGAAGGGCAACGAGTACGTGATCAACGGCTCGAAGAACTGGATCACCGTGGGGCCGAAGGCGGACGCGATCGTCCTCTTCGCGATGACGGACAAGGCGGCCGGCCACAAGGGGATCTCCGCGTTCCTCGTCCCGACCAACACCCCCGGCTTCAACCGCGCGGCGCCGGACAAGAAGATGGGGATCAGCGCCGCCCACTCCTGCTCCATGTTCTTCGAGGAGATGAAGGTCCCCGCGAAGAACATGCTCGGCAAGGAGGGGGACGGCTTCAAGGTGGCGATGTCCACCCTGGACGGCGGCCGGATCGGCATCGCCGCGCAGGCGGTGGGGATCGCCCGTGCCGCCTTCGAGGAGGCGGTGGCCTACTCCGGCGAGCGCAAGACCTTCGGCAAGCCCATTCGCGAGCACCAGGCCATCCAGTTCATGATCGCGGACATGGCCACCGAGATCGACGCGGCCCGGCTCCTGGTGCTCCAGGCGGCGGTGCTCAAGGACCAGGGCGTGCGCCACTCGATCGAGAGCGCGATGGCCAAGCTCTACGCCTCCGAGATGGCCAGCCGCGTGGCGAACAAGGCCCTGCAGGTCCACGGCGGCATGGGCTACAGCAAGGAGATGGACGCGGAGCGCCACGTGCGGGACGCGCGCATCACCGAGATCTACGAGGGGACGAGCGAGATCCAGCGCATCGTCATCTCCAGCAACCTGCTCAAGGAGTAGCGAACGTGAAGACCCTGACCTTTGCAGTGACCCTCTGTCTCGCCGGCGCCGCCTGGGCCCAGGACGACGCCAAGGCCGCCCCCGCCGCGGCCGAGCAGAAGGAGGGGCCGGACGTGGCGAAGCTGCCGTTCACTCCGGACTCGATCAAGACGGTGGTGGCGTTCCACCAGCCGAAGATCCAGGGCTGCTACAACGACATGCTCAAGGGGCGGAAGAACGTGGTCGAAGGGAAGCTGATGACGTCCTGGGTGATCACCAACGAGGGGTTGGTGAAGAGCCCCAAGGTGGACAAGAAGGGGACCACCTTCAAGGACGCCAAGCTCAACGAGTGCGTGGTGGCGGTGCTGGCGGCGATGGAGTTCCCCAAGCCGCCGGACAGCCGGGAGCACCCCATCGAGTACCCGTTCAACCTGAAGGCAGAGAAGTAGGCGATGGAGCTTGCGCTCTCGCAGACGCAGGCGCTGGTGCGGGACACCGCGCGCAGCTTCGCGCGGGAGCGGATCGCCCCCGCCGCCAAGGAGCACGAGCGGGCGCAGCAGGTCCCCCTCCCGCTCTTGAAGGAGATGGCGGGGCTGGGGCTGATGGGCGTCAACCTCCCCGCGGAGTACGGCGGCGCGGAGGCGGGGGTGGTGGCGTACTCGCTGGCGATCACGGAGATCGCCGCGGCCTGCGCCTCCACCTCGGTGATCACCGCCGTCACCAACATGTGCGCGGAGCTGATCTGCCGCTTCGGCACCGAGCCGCAGAAGAAGAAGTACGTCACCGCGCTCTGCTCCGGGGAGGCGCGCGCCGGCGCGTTCGCGCTCTCGGAGCCGCACTGCGGCTCGGACGCGGGGGCGCTCACCACCACCGCGGTGAAGAAGGGCGACCGCTACGTCCTCAATGGAACCAAGCAGTGGATCACCTCCGGTGACATCGCCGGGGTGATGGTGGTGTGGGCGCGGACCGCGCCCCAAGGGAACCGCGGCATCTCCTGCTTCCTGGTGGAGGGCGGGACCAAGGGGCTGCACGTGGGGCACGGCGAGGACAAGATGGGGCTGCGCGCCTCGCACACCGTGCCGCTCACCTTCGAGGACTGCGAGATCCCCGCGGAGAACCTGCTGGCGAAGGAGGGCGAGGGCTTCAAGCTCGCCATGGTGGCGCTGGACGGCGGGCGGATCGGCATCGCCAGCCAGGCCTGCGGCGTGGGGCGGGCGGCGCTGGAGGCGTCCATCGCGTACGCGAAGGACCGGCAGGCGTTTGGTCAGCCCATCTCCGAGTTCCAGGCGATCCGCTGGTTCCTCGCCAACATGAAGCTGGAGCTGGAGGCGGCCCGGCTGCTCACCCTGCGCGCGGCGGCGCTCAAGGAGGCGGGCAAGCCGTTCACCCGCGAGGCCTCCATGGCCAAGCTCTTCGCCAGCGAGTTCTCCAACCGCGCCTGCGACAAGGCGGTGCAGATCCACGGCGGGTACGGGTACATCGACGAGTTCCCGGTGGAGCGGTACCTGCGGGACGCGCGCGTGCAGACCATCTACGAGGGGACGAGCGAGATCCAGCGGCTGGTGATCGCCAGAGAGGTGCTGAAGGCCACGGCGGGGTAGAAGCGCGGTGCCATGCACCTGCGCGCGCTCCTCGTCCCCTGTCTCCTCGCCGGCTGCGCCGGCGTCGCTCCCTCGAAGGCCCGCTACGATCTCAAGATCATCCACGCCCGCGTGGTGGATGGGACCGGCGCGCCGTGGTTCCGCGCGGATGTGGGCATCCGCGGGGATGAGATCGCCTTCGTCGGCGACCTGAGCGACGCCTCGGCGGCGCGGGTGATTGACGCCAAGGACCAGATCCTCTCCCCCGGTTTCATTGACCTGCTCGGCCAGTCCGAGAATGCCGTCTTCGTGGATCCGCGCCTGGAGTCGAAGGTGCGGCAGGGAGTGACCACGGAGATCACCGGCGAGGGGCGCACCAGCGCGCCGCTCGACGAGGCGATGGTGAAGGAGGATCTCGAGGAGTCCCCTGGCTCCAAGCCCGCCGCTTGGCGGACGCTGGCGCAGTACCTGACCGCGTTGGAGAGGAACCGCAGCGCGATCAACTTCGGCTTCTTCGTGGGCTCGGCCAACGCCCGGCAGATCGCCATGGGGACGGTGGCCCGGGATCCGACCGAGGCCGAGCTCCAGACGATGGAGCAGGTGGTGGAGGGCGCCATGCGCGATGGCGCCTTCGGGATGTCCACGTCGTTGATCTACCCGCCTGCGGCGTACTCCAAGACGGAGGAGCTGATCCGGCTGGCCAAGGTCTCCGCGCGGCACGGCGGCGTCTACTTCACGCACCTGCGCAGCGAGGGCGATTCGATCTTCGAGGCCCTGGACGAGGCCTTCCGGATTGGCCGCGAGGCGCAGCTGCCGGTGAACGTCTGGCACCTGAAGATCGGCGGCCGGCACAACTGGGGGAAGATGCCGCAGATCGTGGACCGCCTGCTCGAGGCGCGCGCGCAAGGGCTGGACGTGGCCGCCAACGTCTACCCGTACGTGGCGTCCTCCACCGTGCTCACCGCGCTGCTCCGGCCGTGGGCGCTGGAGGGTGGCTATGCGGGCCTGCTGGCGCGGCTGAAGGACCCGGTACAGCGCAAGCGGATCTACGACGAGATCGCCGGCTCGGAGGCGAGCGGGTTCTTCACGCGGGTGGGCGGTGGGGATGGGGTGATCGTCTCGGACATCCCCAACCCCGCGCTCAAGCACCTGGAGCGCAAGCGGCTCTCGGAGATCGCCCGGGAGCTGGGGGTGGATCCCGTGGAGGCGGCGCTGCGGCTGTACGAGGCCTGCAGCAGCTCGCCGGACGCCATCTACTTCTCCATGAACGAGGACGACATGCGCCACGCCCTGCGCCAGCCGTTCGTCTCGGTGGGCGCGGACTCCGGCGCAGTGGTGGGGCGCCGCCGGGAGAAGGGCGTCCACCCGCGGGGCTACGGCACCTTCCCGCGCGTGATCGGCCGGTACGCGCGGGACGAAAAGCTCTTCTCGATCGAAGAGGCCGTGCGCAAGGTGACGTCCCAGGCCGCCGGGCGCTTACGCCTGTGGGACCGCGGGCTGGTGAGCCCCGGCAAGAAGGCGGATCTGGTGGTGTTCGACCCGGCGGAGATCATCGACCGTTCCACCTACGAAGATCCGCACCAGATGTCCGTGGGCGTCAGCACGGTGGTGGTGAACGGCGTCCCGGTGCTCCTGGACGGCGCGCTCACCGGCGAGCTCCCCGGCCGCGTCCTCCGCGGCCCCGGCTACCGGCCGCCTTGACAATGGGGACAGGCTACTTTTCGGGCGCGAAATGGGGACAGGCTACTTTTTGGGCCCAGACTCTTGCGCGAACGCGGGGTTGCGTCACGCGGCGGAAAAGTAGCCTGTCCCCATTTCCAAATTCCTCAGCGTTGGCGCGGAAAAGTAGCCTGTCCCCATTTCGCCGCGGAAAAGTAGCCTGTCCCCGTTTCCGGCTCAGGGCTCGTCGCCGTGCAGGAGGCGGCGGGCGATCTGCTCGGCCTCCTCCAGCGTGGGCACGTAGGGCGCCTTCGCCGCGGGCGTGGGCGGCGGGACGTAGCGGGCGCGCGTGGCCTTGAGCGGGAAGTCGTCGTAGGCGCCGCTGCCGTCCGCGTCCACGAGCAGGGCGTTGGTGAAGGCGTACGGCCGCGGCGAGCCGGCGCTGCAGTTGCCGCTCGAGTCGCAGCTGATCCCCCGGTACGCGACCGGGAAGAGGGTCGCCACCGCCGCGGAGCTGCGCACCACCACCACGAACCAGCTGTCCTTCGCCGGCGCGACCGTGAAGCGCTCCACCGCGTGGCGGCGGCGCAGCGTCCCCGGCCCGGGCACCTGCTCCAGAGGGATCAGGGCCAGCTCCAGCTTGCGGGACGCGTGCACGCGGCTGGCCGGCCAGGCGGAGTTGTCCACGCCGTTCACCGCCTCGCGGCCGTCCGCGTGGGTGAAGAGCTCGATCGTGTCGAAGCCCATCCACTCCGGGGACTGGACGTCCACGGTGAGCTCCACCTTCTCCCCTGCAGAGGCGGCGATGGAGAGCGTGCCGCCCACCTCCACCGCGTCCCCCGTGGGGTTTCCGGCGGCGTCCACGCGGCGGGCGGTGACGCGCAGGAACGGGCCGTTGCTGCCGACCGCCCGGTGCGCCTTGAGCCCCGCCACGAAGGACGGCAGCGAGAGGGAGGCCGGCGTGTCCGGGCCCTCGACCCGCACGTAGGTCCGGGAGTGCCCCGCTGAGTCCCGGTAGGTGTAGTGCGTGTCCGTCACCGCGGTGGCGGTCTTGATCGCCCCGCGCGAGAGGAAGGTCATCCAGTCGTTGAGCAGCGTGTTGGAGGCGACCGTGCCGTTCTGGACTTCGAAGAGATCGAAGTCATCGCTGTAGAGGCGGGCATTGTCGGGCGTGGCCTCCGGGTGCGCCGCCATCCGCAGCGGCAGGGGATCGGCGTGGCTGGCGCCGGTGGCGGTGTCCACCTTGAGCCGGGTGAGGGTGCCCATGGTGCCGCGGGGGTGGTTCATCTGCACCAGCGCTCCGGGGTAGCTCTCGCGGATCCCCGCGTAGAGCTCCTTCATCCGCAGGGTGGGCTCCTCGCCGCCGGCCCAGTCGAACGCGCCGCCGTTGGGCCCGCTGCGCACCTCGAGGGGGAAGGCGTTGTGGTGGGCGAAGCTCGGGGTGACTTCGCCGCCGATCATCGTGCGCAGGAGCTCATCGCCACCCGCCTCGCGGACGTACGGCGCGTAGTCCGTGACGTAGTCGTGATCCGTGGAGACGAGCACGTCCACGCCGTCCGCCAGGTACGCCAGCACCCGCGTCTGGTTGGCCGCCGCCGAGTCCGCGCTGTTCACGCCGTGCACGTGGAGGTCTCCGCTCGCCCAGCCGGCGCTGTCCACCACGCGGCCGAGCACCGCGTTCACCTCCGCGTCCCCTGCCGTCAGATCCACCTGCGCGCGCTTGGCGGGGAAGGTGTCCGGCCAGACCGAGTACTCCGGGCCGCGGGAGACGACGAGCTCGTACGGATCCGGCGGGACGGTGAGCGTGAGCGTGCCCTGCGGCGGGACGAAGCCGATCGCCATCACGTTGGAGGGGAGCGCCTCCAGGTCGGCGAAGCGGCCGTACGCCACGTTCCGCCCGGCGCAGCTGACCGGACAGAACACGGTGACCTTGGCGGGGAGGGGACCTCCGCCCACGTCCTTCACCGTCACGGTGAGCTTGCGGGCGGCGCCGAGCTTGAGGAAGGTCACGAGCGGCTCGCCGGCCACGGCGGTGACCGCGGTGACCGGCTCCAGCAGGTGGCCTGGCGCCCCGGCGGAGAGGCGGTAGTCCCCCGGAGGCAGGTCGGCGATCACGCGGCCCTGGTCGTCCGCGACTACCAGGTTCACCACGTGCTCATTGGAGGCGGAGAGCACGGCCACGCGCGCGCCAGGAACGCGGGTGCTCCCGTCCGCGAGCGTCACCGTCCCCACGAGGTTGGCCCTGGGGGCCTGGTCCGCGCGGAGGAAGACGCCGCTCGCCTCGGCGAGATCCCGGCCGATGGCGAAGTCGCGCAGGAAGAGGCTGGGCTCCCCCGGCTTGACGATGAAGGTGCCCGGACGATCCCGCCGCTCGGCGTCCACCCAGCTCACCAGCCCCTGGAGATCCTGCCCGCCGGCGAAGGAGAAGACGGCGTGGGTGAGATCGAGCAGCGCGCTGTCGTCCGGCTGGGTGAGATCGTCGAACCGGTAGCTGCGGTACGCGTAGGCGACGCCGTCTCCCTGGTAGCCAAACCACCGCGCCGGATCCACGAGGCAGTCGTTGTTGCCGGGCGTCTTCTTGCATCCGGTGGGGTTGAGGAAGTCGACCGTGCCGCCCTCCTCGAGGATGTCGCCCACGGCGAGCTGCTTGGGGGCGGAGCCGGTGTTGCAGAACGCGGAGAGGATCCGCACGCGGGACTCGCCGGGGGAGAGCACGTAATAGGTGGTGATCCGGAAGGGCAGCGCGTTGTCCGGATTCACCGCGAGCTTCACGCCGAGATCGATCGCGTCCAGCGACATCTGCACCGAGGCGTAGTCGTCCACCCAGTCCGGGCCGCTGGCGGCGACCACCGCCGAGCCGCCGCCGTAGCCGTCTCGCAGCACCTCCACCTTCTCCGCGTTCACCACCCGGCCGAACGCGTAGAGCATGCCGAGGTGACCGAACTGATCCCGCCCGCGCTCGCCAGAGGGGCGGGTGAGATCCGCGTCGATCAGCTGACCGCCGTACGGGATGTGCGCCAGAGAGCGGCCCGGGCGCTGGATCACCACCCGCACGCGGTCGTTCTGGAGCAAGACGTCCCCGGTGTCGCCGACGGAGACCTGACCACCGATCCCTTCGGCCTTCGAGGCGAGCGGCTTCGCGAACGCGCCCTCGCCGGTGGTGGCGAGCAGCCCGAGCGCGGCCAGATCCACCTCGCAGCGGCCGCTGGGCTCCTCCACCGGGGGCGGCTTCGCGGGGCAGCCGAGCAGCAGGGCCGCAGCGAGGGCGGCGGCGAGAGGCGTGGTGCGCATGTTCGTCCTTCGTCTAGTGCTTTTGACGGAGCATGGCCTTGAGGGCCTGCTCCAGCTCCTCCACCGTGGGCACGCGGCGAGGCGCGTCCACGGGCGGCCGAGTGGGCAGGGAGAGCCCCTGGGACACCTTCAACGGGAAGTCGTCATACGCGCCGCTGCCGTCCGCGTCGACCAGGATCGCGTTGGTGTACGCGGCAGGGCGCGAGGTGTTCGCCTTGCACGTGGCGCCATCGCAGGAGGTCCCATCCGAGGCGAGCGGGAAGAGCGTCCGCGCGGCCGAGGTGGAGCGCAGCATCACCACGTACCAGGTGTCCTTCGCCGGGGTGACCTCGAAGGCGTGGGTGAGGTGGATCCGCCGGAAGGTGAGGGCGCCGGTGTTGGGGACGACCTCCAGCGGCAGCGTGGCCACGTCGAAGCTCTGGGTCGCGAGGATCCGGCTCGCCGGCCAGGTGGTGTTCTCCTGTCCGTCCACCGCCTCGCGTCCGGCGGCGTGCGTGTAGAGCTCGAGCACGTCAAACGTCATCCACTCCGGGGCCTGCACGTCCACGGAGATCCGCACCTTGCTCCCGGCCGGCGTGGAGAGCGTGTCCCCCACGCCCACCACGGGGCCGGTGGGCGCGCCGGCGCCGTCGAGCGCCTGGGCGGTGGCGGTGAGGAAGGGGCCGTTGGTGCCCACCGCGTGGCGCGCCTTGAGGGCGGCGGCGAAGGGGGCTGGCTCGAAGCGGCTGGGCGCGTCCGTGCCGGTCTTCACGAAGGTGCGCGCGTAGCCGCCGGTCACCTCCAGCAGCGCGTGCGTGTCCGAGACCGCGGTGGCCGTCCGGAGCGCGCCGCGGGAGAGGAAGGTCATCCAGTCGTTGAGGTAGGCGCGGTTGGGCTGGAGCCCGTTCTGGACCTCGATCGCGTCGAAGTCCTCGCTGAAGAGCTTGGTGTTGGTGGCGGTGGCGGTGGGATCTGCCTCCATCCGGAAGTCGGCTGGGTTGGCGTGGCTGGCGCCGGTGGCGGTGTCCACGCGCAGCTGGGTGAGCGCGCCGCCGAAGCCGCGCGGGTGGTTGAGCTGGATGATCGCCCCCGGGTACTTCTCGCGCAGCCCGCCGAAGAGCTGGGGGAGCCGCAGGGAGGGGCCGTCACCACCGGCCCAGTCGAACGCGCCGCCGTTGGGCAGGGCCTCGCGCGTGAGCGGGTAGGCGTTGAAGTGGCCGTAGTCGAACGAGGTGACCTCGTCGCCGATCAGGGAGGCGATCGCCCCTTCGGCCCCCAGCGCGCGGATGGTGGGCGCGTAGTCCACCACCACGTCGTGGTCCGTGGAGACGAGGACGTCCACGCCCTCGGCGGCGAAGTTGAGGACTCGCCGCTCGTTGGCGATGGACGAGTCCGAGCTGCCCGCGGAGTGGACGTGGAGATCCGCGCTCATCCAGCCGGTGGTGTCCACCACGCGGGCCAGGTCCACCTCCAGCGCCTGATCCACCGCCGTGAGATCCAGCGGTGCCCCGGCGGTGGGCCAGGTGTCTGGGAAGATCGAGTACTCCGGGCCGCGGCTGACCACGACCTGGTAGCTGTCCGGCGGGAGCTTGAGCGTGAGGTGCCCATCCGGGGGCACGAAGGCCACCGCCGCGACGTTGGAGGGCAGGTTCTCCGTGGCGATGAACGGACGGAAGGCGCTGCTCTGGAAGGCGCAGGCGCCGGAGGGGCAGAGCACGGTGACCTTGGCGGGGATCGCCCCGCCTGCCGCTTCGCGGACCAGGAGCGCGAGGTTGCGGGAGCCGCCCAGCGTGAGCGGGAGCTCCACCGTCCCGGCCGAGGGGAGCGAGACGTCCTTCGCCGCGGGGAGGGCGTGTCCCTCCACCCACGCCTGGGCGCGGTAGTTGCCGGTGGGGAGGTCCGCGCGCGCCTTGCCGGTGGCGTCCGTCACGAGCAGCGTGACCAGCTTCCCGGTGGACGGGGCGAAGACGGCGACGCGCGCGCTGGCGGCGGGCTGGCCCGCCGGGTCCTGGACGGTGACCGCGAGGCGCGCCGGCCCGGTGCCATCCAGCGTGTGGAGCGCTGAAGTCACCTCCGCGAGATCCCTGCCCACGAAGAAGTCTCGCAGGTAGAGGTTCTGGCCGCCGGCGCGGATGCCGAAGCTGCCCGCGCGCTGGGTGGCCTGGGGATCCATCCAGGTGGCCAGGCCGCGCAGGCTCTCGCCGTCGGCGACGGTGGCCGCCACGCCCGCCACGGTGAGCAGCGCGCTCCCCGCGGTGGGCGTGAGCCGGCTGTCCAGCCGGTAGCTGCGCAGCCCGTACGCCACGTCCTCGCCCTGGTAGCCGAACCAGGGAGCGGGATCGATCGTGCAGCCGCTCGCGCCGAAGGCGCCGGTGCAGCCGGAGGGGTTGAAGAAGGAGGTGGTGCCGCCCTGATCGGCGATGTCACCGATGGTGGTGAAGACGTTCTCGTGGGACTGGTTGCAGACCGCGGTGAGGATCCGGACGCGGCTCTCTCCCGGGGAGAGCACGTAGTAGGTGGTGATCTTCAGATCCACCGGCTGATCCGGGTTCACCACCAGCTGCAGCCCCGGGCCCACGTACGACGTCACCTGCTTCTGGACGTTGACGTAGTCCAGCAGGGCGTCCGTCCCGGTGGCGGCGACGACCGCGCGCCCTCCGCCGGCGCCGTCCTCGAGGATCTCCACCTTGGAGACGTTCACCGTGCGGCCGAAGGAGTAGATGAGGCCGAGCTTGCCGAACTGGTCGTGGCCCGCCGTGCCACTGGGCCGGACCCGGTCCGCGTCGATGATCGTCCCGCCGTAGGGGACCGGGCTGACCTGCCGTCCGGGCTGCTGGATGATCACGCGGATCTTGTCGTTGCGCAGCAGCACGTCCCCGGCGCGCCCATCCGCGGACTGGCCGCCGATCAGCTGGTCATCCGAGGTGATGGCGGTGGCGCTGGCGCCGCTGCCCACCTTGGAGAAGAGCTCCAGCGCGTCGAGATCCACGAGGCAGCGGTCCGGCGGCTCCGGGGGCGGCGGGTTCTTCTTGGTGGGACAGCCGAGGAGCAGCAGCGCGACGAGAACGGAGGGGAGAGAGCGCGTCATGTCGGGGGAGGGCCGCCCGGACGCGGCCCTTGGAGCCCTGATCTACGCCCATTTCCTGGGCCGGGTCACCTCGCGCCCCGTCTACTCGTCGCCCAGCCCGTACTCCTTGAGCTTGCGGCCGAGCGTGTTCCGTCCGATCCCGAGCACCTTCGCCGCGGCGGTCCGGTTCCCGTCCACCGAGCCGAGCACGGCGAGGATGTGGCGCTTCTCCGCTTCGGCGAGCGTGAGCATCGCGCCGGCGCTGGCGGGCTCCGCCGGCCGCTTCGAGGAGGGCAGCGGCAGGTGCTCCGGGAGGATCTCCCCTTCGCTGAGCACCACCGCGCTCTCGATGCAGTTCTCCAGCTCGCGGACGTTGCCCGGCCACCGGTAGCCCTTGAGCAGCTCCAGCGCGGCCTCGGAGAGCTTGGGCGCCGGGTCAATCCGGTGCTTCTTCGCCGCCGCGGCGAGGAAGTGGCGGGTGAGCCGCTCCACGTCCTCCGCGCCGCGCTCGCGCAGCGGGGGCAGGAGCAGCTCCACCACCTTGATCCGGTAGTAGAGGTCCTCGCGGAACTTGCCCTCGGCCACCATCTTCTGGAGATCCCGGTTGGTGGCGGCGAGGATCCGCACGTCCACCTTCACCGTCTGAGTCCCGCCCACGCGCTCGAATTCGCGGTCCTGGAGCACGCGCAGGAGCTTCCCCTGCACGGACGCGGGCAGCTCGCCCAGCTCGTCGATGAAGACGGTGCCGCCGTCCGCCGCCTCGAACTTGCCGATCACCCGCTGGTCCGCGCCGGTGTACGCGCCCTTCTCGTGGCCGAAGAGCTCGTTCTCGATCAGCGCCGCCGGCAGCGCCGCGCAGTCCACCTTCACGAACGGCTTCTCGCGGCGCGGAGAGTTCACGTGGAGCGCGCGGGCGCACAGCTCTTTGCCGCAGCCGCTCTCTGCGCGGATCAGCACGGTGGCCTCGGTGCCGGCCGCCTTCTGCATCAGCTTGTAGATGGCGCGCATCGGCGCGGACTCGCCGATGATCCGGTTGAAGAAGTAGCCGACGGGGGCCTGGGGCTGCTCGCGAGCGCGGCGCAGCTCGGCGTAGAGGCTGGTCAGCTGCAGCGCGCCGCTGATCTGCCGGGCGAGGCCGGAGAAGGCCTCCTCCTCGTCCGAGGTGAAGCGCCCGCCGCCGCGCCGGTTGAGCACCTGGAGGACGCCGAAGATCTCCTCGTCCTTCCCGCGCAGCGGCACCGCCAGCAGGGAGACGGTCTTGTAGCCAGTCAGCTTGTCGATGTCCGGGAAGAAGCGGGACTCGCCGGAGGGATCCGGCACGTTCACGCGCTCGCCTGTCTTCGCCACGTGGCCGGCCAGCCCCTGGCCCACCTTGAGGCGGATCTGCGCCAGCTCCGGCAGGTGCGCCGCCCGCGAGAAGAGCTCCTGCCGCGCCGGATCCACCAGGTACAGGGTGCCGCGGTCCGCCTGCATCGACGCGGCCACCCGGTCCACCAGCGTCTGGAGGAAGTCGTCGAGCTGGACCTCCTTGCCGAGCAGCCCGCCCACCGAGAGCAGCACCGTGGATGCATCGCCGGGACGGGAGGTCATGTCTGGGAGCTCCGGCATCTGGAACGCCGGCAGCTCGGAACTATAGCAGCGCATCGTCTTCCTTCAGGCGCAGCGCTTCTCGCACTCGGTGGAGAGGAAGATCCGCTTTCCCTCGCGGGCCGGCTCGCTGGCGGGGAAGTACTCGCGGGCCTGCTCCGCCATCAGCTCCACCATGTCGTCGTTGTGCGCAGGGTCGTGGTGGAAGAGGAACAGCCGCTTCGCGCCCACAGCGAACGCCACCTGCGCCGCGTCCACCATGGTCGAGTGCCCCCAGCCCTTCTTCGGCACGCCCACCTTTCCGGAGTACTCGTCCGGGGTGTACTGCGCGTCCAGGCAGAGCGCGTCCACGCCGTGCAGCACCTCCGCCAGCTCGGAGGTGAGGGTGGCCAGGGAGAGCTCCACGTCCGTGGCGTACACGAAGCTGCTGCCGTCCGCGTCGATCCGGTAGCCCATGCAGCCGTTGGGGTGGGGCAGGGGGATCGGCGTCACCTTGAAGGGGCCGGTGGTGAAGCTGTGCTCCGCCGCGCGGAACTCCATCTTCGCGCCCATGATGGAGAGCGGGACCGGGAAGCTCGGCGGCTGCATCTGCCGGTCGAGCGCGCTGTAGAGGGCGCGATCCCCGCCAGCGCCCGGGCCGTAGAGCACCAGCTCGGTGGTCGGCACGAAGGCCGGCGTGAAGAAGGGGAACCCCTGCACGTGGTCCCAGTGCAGGTGGGAGAAGAGCATCGTCGCCTTCAGGGGCTTCTTCTCGCGCATCAGCTCGTCGCCCAGCGCGCGGATGCCGGTGCCCGCGTCCAGGATCAGCCGCTCACCCTGACTGGTGATCTCCAGGCACGCGGTGTTCCCGCCGATCTTCGCCACCTGCGACCCCGAAGACGCCACCGAGCCGCGCACACCCCAGAAACGCACTTCCATTTGAACCTCCAAGCAACGGCCCGAACTCCAGGTGCCGTGGGACGCGCTCTGCTCACGCAAGTCGGTGGCCAGCGGAAAGCGCGCGTCTTCGCTCGGGTGGGTGGTTGCCTACAGCGTGCTCCGGCCCGGAATGGATCGCTCGGGGCGATCCATTTCAGTCCTTCCAGAGCAGCTTCCAGGGCTGGCGCTTCAGCTCGGTGAGCAGTGCCTTGAGGTCCTGGTACGCCTGTGGGTCCTTGTAGAGACCGCCGAGCGTGCCCTCGCCGGCTTCGATCTTCACGAGCACGTTCTCGGCGCGGGTGGCGATCCGATCCAGCTTCTCCCCGGCGGCCGTGTAGCGGGCGATGGCGACCTTGAGGCGCTGGCCGTCCTCGACCGTGAGCTGGCCGGTGACGGCCGCCGCGCCGCCCAGCGCCCGCTTCGCGTCCGCGCTGATCTGCGGGAGGTCCTGGCGCAGGAGCTTGGCGGACGCCGAGGCGTCGTCGATCAGCTGCGCGCCCTTGCCGCCGGGCGAGAGCTGCCCACGCGCGAGCGCCGCCACCTCGCGCAGCTCCTTCGCGGCCGCAGCGGCGTCGGTGAGCAAGGTGCGGATCTCGTTCCGGTTCTCCTTCATCACGCCGTCGACCGTATGGGAGAGCCCGGCCACGCCGCCGATCAGATCGCCGATCGCCTGGGGGTTCTGATCGATCAGCCGGGAGACGCTCTCCAGCAGCGAGGACATCTTCGCCGCCACCAGCTCCAGCCGGGCCGCGTCCACCCCGCGGATCGGCTCGTTGGACAGTGGCTCGCGCCCGGTGCCCACGGCGAGCTCGAGGTACGGCTCGCCCAGCGGGCCTTGAGTCGCCACCGTGACCTGGGCGTCGTCCCGGAGCGCCGCGCGGGAGGCCTTGTCGAGTGAGAGGGTCATCTTTACCGGGAGCGGGTTCCCGTCCGCGTCGCGGCGGTCCGGCGTGAGGCGGATCTCATCCACGCGCCCCACCACCACGCCGCCCAGCTTCACCGGCGCTCCCACCACCACGTTGCCGCTGTGAGAGAACTCCACCGCGAGCTGCGCGCCGCGGCCGAAGGAGAGCTCGCCCATCAGCCACAGGATGGCGATGACGCCGCCCAGCGCCGCCAGCACCAGCATCCCCACCCGGATCTCCAACCGCCGCTCGTCCATGGACGGCCCATAATCGTGCGAGATGACCGGGGCTCCAAGTCCTTCCCCACGTAGGCCCTCTCAAAGAGTTCTTCCCCCCCCCGTCTCCCCGAGCGTAGTGAGGCCGCCGCCCGTTGGGCGGATCAATCAAGGCAAGAAACGTGAGGCCGTCCGCTCAGCCCGAGCGAAGTCGAGGGCCCCACGATCGAGAGTCCCTGCGATCGGCGGGCCCTCGACTTCGCTCGGGCTGAGCGGGGGGCGGCAAGTTTCAGGTCAGACCGAGCTGGCTCTCAGCAGAGCGCGGCTGGTGTCATTTCTGGGGGCCGAATTCGAGTGCTCGGTCCCCACTCCTCGGCCGGCCCTGAGGTAGATCTTTGCCGATCCCTTGCACCGGCGCGCGCCCATGTTCGTTCGAGCTGCCATCCTTCTCGCGCTGGCCGCGCTGCTCGCCTGCGCCGGGCCGCAGCGGCACCCGTCGCCGCCCGCCCCAGCGCAGCCCACGCTCGCCGCGGCCGAGGCGGCCTACGCTGCCTACGATCTCCTGACCAGCCGCACGCGCTACCGCGAGCTGCTCGCCGCAACCGGCAGCAGCCGCGCGGATCGGCTGGCGGCGCACCGCGCGCTCGCCCGGTACGCGTGGCAGTACGATCAGGACTGGACCGCCGCCTGCGCCGAGCTGGAGCAAGCGCGCCGCGTCACTGACGCGCCGAGCGCGGTCTGGGCGCAGCAGGCGGAGATCGAGCTTGGTGCACGCCGGCTCCCCTCCGCGCAGCAGAGCGCCGAGCGGGCGCTGGCGTCCGCCGCCAGCGACAGCGAGCGCGTGCAGGCGCAGCTCACCGCCGGACGCGTCCTGCTCGCGGTCGGCGGTCCGGCGGAGCTCGCTCGGGCCGCGGAGCTCTTGCGCGCGGTGCTGGAGCTGCGCCCCGGACACGTCCAGGCCAGCGAGGCGCTGCTCGGAGCAGCCCTGGGGCTGGAGGACGGCCCGGGAGTGGTCGCGGCGTGGCGCTCGTACTTCTGGATCGCGGATGGAGCACAGGTCCCGGCGGTGTTGCGTCAGGCGCATGCGACGCTCGCGGAGCTTGCCCCGCGATGGCGCGGCCGGCCCTTGAGCGAGGCCGACCGCCGCAAGCTCGCGCTGGCGCTCGCGCAGTCGCGGTTCTTCGCCCAGGCGGCAAAGCTCGCGAGGGGTCTGCGCGCGCAGGACTCGGAGGTGGCCGAGCTGCTCGCGTACCAGGCGTTCCTCGAGCGCGTTGCCGCGGTGAACGCCGACTTCTACCCGCGGATCGCTCGAGGCCTGCGCGGGTACGACGACGGCTACGAAGCGGCGATCCACCAAGCCGCGCGGCCCCTGTGGGAGGCGCTGCGGTCCAGTCCGTTCGACCCCGACGCCTTCTTCGCGCTGATCCGCGAGCGCTTCGGCGCAGAGGGTTACATCGGCACGACCGTGGGCTTCACCGGGATGCTGATGGGCCACGTGATCCACGACGAGACGCGCCAGGTCGTCCAGTACGGCCACGCTGGCGAGTTCCGCTACCTGATGATCGACCGTGGCGTATCCACCGACTTCACCTCCTGGTACGGGACCACGAACGTCGGTGGCTGGGGCGACGCCACGACGATGGTGCAGGTCCGCGCTGCCTACACCGCGGAGCCCTTCAACCGTCTGGCGTGGGTGACCGACCCGAGCGCCCGGTCTGCGCTCGAGGAGCAGATCGCCCGACTCCGAAAGGAGGACCTCGATCGCTGCGGCCGTGACCCGTACGCGCAGCCGGCGAGTCTCTCTCTGGCGCTTCGCCTGGCCGCGAGCGAGCGGATCTACGCGCGCCTCAAGGCGAGCGGGTTGAAGGGAGATGCGTTGGCGCTCGCCTTCGTCGCAGAGTCGCTGCGCCTGAACGTGGAGGCCACCGTCTTCGCACACGAGGGCCGCCACGCACTGGACCAGCGACACTTCGCGAAGGCGTTCGCCGCGATGTCCGACGACGAGCGGGAGCTGCGCGCCAAGCTCTCGGAGGTCGCCTTCGCCTCGGACCCGAAGCTCGCGCTGACGGGGAGCGTGATCGGCGGCGCGCTCGATGAGTCAACCGGCCATGGGCGAGCCAACCGCCGCTTCCGCGGCCTGCTGGTCGACTGGATGCAAGCGCATCGCTCTGAGATCGCCGGCTTGGATCCCCAGGTTCCGCTCATCTTGCAGGTGGAGCGACTGTCGGACGAGCAGTTGCGTCAGCTGGTGCGAGAGGCGGATCCGATGAGCCAGCTGCGTCCTACGGCGCGGTGAGGGCGCGGATCCTCGGATCCGCCGACGCCAGAAACTCCTTCGAGGAGCCGAAGAAGCCCACCTGGCCGCCGGCGATCATCAGCACCCGGTCCGCCACCTCCTCCAGCGACGCGTAGTCGTGCGACACGACCAGCGCGCCCAAGCCCTCCTTGCGCAGTTGGGCCAGCGCCTGGTTGACCTGGCGCGCGGCGCCGCGATCCAGCCCGGTGGTGGGCTCATCGAGCAGCAGGTACCGGGGACGCAGGGCCAGCGCCCGGGCGATCGCTACGCGCTTCTGCGTTCCTGGCCCGAGCGCCGTCGGGAACGCCTGGGCGAAGCGCGCCAGCCCCAGCGTCTCCAGCGCGGCAGCGGCGGGGGCCTCGTCGTTGCCGCAGGCGAGCGCCACGTTCTGCAGCACGGTCTTCCAGCTCAGCAGGGCAGGGCCCTGGACCAGGTAGGGCACCTCGCGCCGCAGGCGCCGCAGGACGCGCTCGGGCAGCACGTCCACCCGCTGGCCATCCAGCTCCACGCTCCCGGCGTCCGGGCGCAGCAGCCCCACCGCCAGGCGGCAGAGCACGCTCTTGCCTCCGCCGCTCTGCCCGACGATGTACGTCACGCCCTCGAGCGGGATCTCCGCGGAGAGGCCGCGCAGCACCGGGCGGCCGGGGATGAACGCCTTCTCCACCGCGGAGAAGCGCAGCACGGCCTAGAGCCCCACCAGGCTGAACGCGAGCGTCACCACGAAGTCGATCACCAGGCAGCCCAGGCACGCGCTCACCACGCCCTCGGTGGTGGCGGCGCCCACCGCCGGCGGCCCGCTCCCGGCGGAGAGCCCACGCCAGGCCGCGGCCAGCGGGATGAAGAGCCCGCAGAGCACCGCCTTCACCGCCGCCGAGGCGAGGTCTCCGCCGTCGATGTAGCGCGGGTCCACGAACGATCTCCCGTCAATCTGATAGCCCAGCGAGGCGGTCACCACGGTGGAGAAGGAGGCCGACAGCGTCCCCAGGGCGCAGAGGATGGGCAGGCCGATCAAGCCGCCCACCACCCGCGGCGCGACCAGGTCCGAGAGAGGCTCTCCGGCGGACATCTCCAGCGCCTCGACCTGCTCGTTCACCTTCATCGCTGACAGCTCCGCGGAGGTACCTGCGCCGGAGCGGGCGGCGGCGAGCATCGCCGAGAGCATGGGGCCCATTTCGCGCACCAGCAGCTCGAAGTACGCCGGTCCCAGCACGGTCAGGTTGCCGACGAGCCGGCGCGCCTGGAGGTAGCCGAGCGTGACGAGCACCGCGCCGAAGAACGCCATTCCGGAGATGACCAGGAGCGCGGAGCGGTTGGCCACCTCGTGGAGCTGCGCCACACACTCCTTCCAGGAGAGGCCGCCGCGCGCGCAGGCCCTGGGCAGCCGCGCGAGCAGGAGCCAGGGCGCGCCCACCGCGCGCAGGAACGTCACGCCAGCCACCTTGACAGCAGGGGGGTGAGCAGGAAGTCCAGCGCGAAGATCGCCGCGCAGGAGCTGACCACCGCGGCCGCGGCGGCCTGGCCCACCGCACGGGCGCCGCCGCTGGCGCGCAGTCCGGCGGTGGTGGAGATGAGGGAGATCGCCACCCCGAACACCAGCACCTTGAGCACGCCGCTGGCGAGATCCCTCGGCGCGAGCATGTCCGAGAAGTTTGCCCAGAAGGCCTTCAGCGGCAGCTTGAGCGCGAAGTAGGCCGCCGTGGCCTCCCAGGCGATCGCCACCGAAAAGGCCACCGATGAAAGCGCCAGGCTGGAGAGGATCAGCGCCACCACCCGTGGCGCCACCAGCAGGCCAAAGGGGTCCAGAGAGACGCCGCGCAACCCTTCGATCTGCCCGCCCACGCTCAGCGTCGCCAGCTCGGCCGCGTTGCGCGCGCCGACCCGGGCCGCCAGCAAGAGCCCGAGCAGCAGCGGCCCCAGCTCCCAGAGCACTGCGTAGCCGGCCGCCCAGCCCATGAACCCCCGCGCCCCGAAGCGCTCCACGTAAAGCCGGGTCTGCAGCACCACCGTGGCGCCGGTGAGGGTGGCCACGCCCACCGCCAGGCCGAGCGAGCCGTAGCCGAAGTGGACCAGCTCCCGCCGCAGCTCCCGCCGGTTCAGCCGCGGCAGCGCCGCCACGGTGCGCGCCGTCACCAGAGAGAGCGCCCCAAGCATGGAGAACCAGTCGCGCGCGCCACGGCCGATCGCCGCGAAGGTCCCGTCCAGCGCGCTCACGCCGCCTCCTCGGGCTCGTCGAGCATGGCCGGCGCGGGCGGCCCGTCGTGCACCAGGCGGCCCCGGCGCAGGAACAGCCAGCGGGGAAACTCCAGGAAGGGGAGGGGCTCCGGCGAGGCGACGATCAACGTGCGTCCCTGCGCGAACGCGGCGAGCAGCTCGGCCACCTGCCGGCCGGTCGCCGGGTCCAGCCCGGCGAGCGGGTCATCCGCCAGCAGCACCTCGGGCTGCGCCACCAGCGCGCGCGCCAGGCCGGCCCGCTTGCGCATGCCGCCGGAGAGGCGCTCCGGGTAGGTGTCCAGCGCGTCGCCCAGCCCCACCGAGCCCAGCACGGCCACCGCCGCCTTGCGCGCCTCCTCCTGCCGCAGCTTGCGGCGCAGCGGGAGCAGCACGTTCTGCAGCACGGTCATGGAGTCGAAGAGGGCGTCCGACTGGAAGACCATCCCGAAGCGGGTCTGCCCCGCCCGGCGCTGCTGGAGATCCAGGCTGCGCGTGTCTCGCCCATCCCAGAGCACCTGGCCCTCGTCCGGCGGCCGCAAGCCCGCCAGCACCTTGAGCAAGGTCGTCTTCCCGCTCGAGGCCCCGCCGAGCACCAGCGCCCGGCTGCCCGGCGCGAAGTCCGCACTCAGCCCCTGCAGCGCCGCCACGCCCTGGAAGCGAACCGTGATCTGGGAGAGCCGCAGGTCCAAGGGCGCCGAGCCTAGCCCCCCGTTCTCCCCTCGACTACGGCCTGGCGGCCTGACGTGAACTTGCCGCGCCCCGCTCAGCCCGAGCGAAGTCGAGGGCCCGCCGATCGTAGGGACTCTGGCTCGTGGGGCCCTCGACTTCGCTCGGAGCGGACGGCTCACGTTTCTTGCCTTGATTGTTCCGCCCAACGGGCGGGGCCCTGACTACGCCCGGGGTGAACGGAGGGGGGGCTCCGGGCTCCGCTCGAGGTTGTCCGCCGGGCGCGTTCGATGGCAGGGTGCGCCCTCTTGATACCCCTGCAGAAGACACCCCTGACGGGCCTGCGCGCGGACGAGCTGGCGGAGCTGCTCTCGTCCCGCTCGCGCGCGCACGCCGTCCTGCGCTGGCTCTACGCGGCGGATCCGCTCGCGGCCGAGCTGCCGGAGGAGGGGGCGGGCGTCGCGCGGCAGGCTTGGGCGCTGCTCCACGCCCACTGCGAGCTGCCCAAGCCCGTGCTGCTCGAGCGCTCTGGCAGCCCGGACGGGACCACCAAGTGGGTGCTCGGCTTCGGCGACGCCACGGCGGAGACGGTGCTCATCCCCGCTCGGGGTCGGAGCACCGTGTGCATCTCCAGCCAGGCCGGCTGCACGCGGCGCTGCACCTTCTGCGCGACCGCGCGGCTCGGTTTCACGCGGAACCTCACCGCCGCGGAGCTGGTGGCGCAGTACCGCGTGGCCCGCGCCGCCGCCGCCCCGGACGCCCCCGCGCGCAACATCGTCTTCATGGGAATGGGCGAGCCCATGGACAACCTGGACGAGGTCCTGCGCGCGGTGGAGCTCTTCACCCAGTCCCCCGCGCCACAGCTCTCGGCCGCGCACGTGACCGTCTCTACCTCCGGCGTGCTGCCCGGGATGAGGCGGTTCCTCCAGGAGAGCCGCGCCGGGCTGGCGCTCTCGCTGAACGCCACCACCGACGCGGTCCGGCGGGAGCTGATGCCGCAGACGCAGGTGTGGCCGCTGGAGGCGCTGCTGGAGCTCCTACGCGAGGACGCCACGCGGAACGCCACCCGGCTGCACTTCATCGAGTACGTGCTGCTGCGGGGCGTGAACGACTCGGACGAGGACGCCTCGCGCCTGGTCTCCGCGCTGCGCCGGGTGAGGGCGCGGGTGAACCTGATCCCCCACAACCCGTTCCCCGGCAGCCCGTTCCTGCCGTCCCACCCAGAGCGGATCCGCGCCTTCCAGGCGACCGTCTGCGCCTCCGGGCTGCGCTGCTTCATCCGCGAGCCGCGCGGCACCGAGATCGCCGCCGCCTGTGGTCAGCTCGCGCTCACTTCTTCTCGAGCAGCAGCCGCCTCACCAGCGGGATAGGCAGCGCGCCCTCGGACACGAAGGCGTCGTGGAACTGCTTGAGGGTGGCGCCCTTGGTCTTCATGTACTCGTCCCGCAGCTTGGTGATCTCGATCTTCCCGAGCGTGTAATAGAGGTACGTGGGGTTGTAGGCGCCGCGGCGCGCCTCTTCATAGGCGTTGGCGGGCTCCTGGAAGCCCTTCTCCACGAAGAACTTCGCTCCCTGCTCCACCGTCCAGCCCTCGGTGTGCAGCTTGATCCCCACGATGTAGCGGCAGTCCCGGAGCAGGGCCTCCTGCAGCTGCGCGAGCTTGATCTTCGGATCTCCGTTGCCGAAGCCCTGGTCCACCATCATCTGCTCGGCGTAGTGCGCCCAGCCCTCCGCGTTGGAGCTGACGTGGTGGACCTTGCGCAGCTTGGTCTTGAACTGCGGCGCGTAGATGAACTGGGTGAAGTGACCTGGGAACGCCTCGTGGACGTTGATCGCCGCGACCACGTACGGGTTGTAGAGGCGCAGGTGCTCCTCTTTGTGCTTCGCGTCCCACTCCTTCTCCACGGGCGTCACGTAATAGAAGGCCTCGGTCGCCTTCGTCTCGAACGGCCCCGGCGTGTCCATGGAGGCGAAGCTGCCCGAGCGGTCGTACGGCGGCGTCTCCTCCACACGCGGGCGGACCTCGGAGGGGAGGGTGATCAGTTGCTTGTCCACCAGGTACTGGCGCGCCGCCTCGAGCGAGCGGCGAACGGACGGGATGAGATCCTCCGCGGTGGGGTGCTCCTTGGAGACCATGGCCATGACCTCGGCCGGCTTCTTCTTCGGGTTGATCTTCTTGGCGGTCTCCACGAACGCCGCCGAGTCCTTCTGGAGCTGCGCCTCGCCCAGCGCGAGCAGCTCCGGCAGCGGCAGCTCCACGCCCTCGTCCAGCTTGAGCTTGGTGAGGAACTTCTCGGCGCCCAGGGCGTAGCTGCCCTTGGAGCGGGGCAGCAGGTCCTTCTGCAGCCACTCGGAGAACTCCTTGGTCGCGGCGATCGCGGCGGCGTTGGCCGCCTCGAAGTCCGCCTTGAGGGACGGATCCGCGGCCAGCGGCTCCTTCGCCCACTGGGCCACCGAGCCCTCGAAGAAGCCGACCGCGCCCTTGGACATCCGGATCGCCAGGTCGGTGAACTCCTTGGGAGGGTTCTGCACGTTGGCCTTCGCCGCGGCGTAGACGGCCGGCACCGCGCGCAGGCGGGCGATCACCGACTTGAGCCGCTCGGCGGGCGGGGCGAAGTTGCGCTTCATCAGCCCGTCGATCGCGCTGCCGGGGAGGCTGGTGTAGCCCATGGGGTTGCTCTCCCAGCGGCGGCTCACCGACAGATCGTAGTGGCTGCTCTTGAGCATCCCCTCCAGCCCGGCCGCGTCCACCTGCTCGTCGAGCGTCAGCTGCGCGCGGTCCAGCTTCTCCAGCTTGGCCAGCTGCGCCTCGAGCTCCTTGATCCGGGCCTCGATCCGCGGGCGGCTGCGATCATCCAGCTTGCCGTCCTGCTCGTGCAGCCCCCAGTACGTGGCGGTGGCGGGCGAGTACGCAGCCGTGCTGGCCACCGCCTCGTCCACCAGCGCGGTGAGCTGTGCGGCGGGGGAGGGCGGCGGCGGAGCGGCGGGGGGCGGCGCCTTGGGCGCGGTGGCGCAGGCGAAGGAGAGCAGGGACAGGGCGATGAGCAGGCGCATGGGGTCCCAGACCCTGCCTCAGAGCCCGGCCGAGGACAACCGCGGATCCGCTACCGGACCAGCCGCTGGCGGTTCTTCTTCATGAAGCTGGAGAGGCGCAGCTTCCGGAAGCTCCCGCCGAAGAGGTACCAGGTGAACGCCGCGCCGAAGAGGGACGCGGCGAAGACGATCCCGAGCAGGCCGAGCACCGGCTGGCCGCCCCACGTCCACGGGTGCTGCGCGAAGGAGATGAACGTCCCCACGATGAAGCCGCAGGCGCACAGGCCGCAGAAGGCCACCATCCCCAGCGCGCGCAGGTTGGCGTTGAGCCGGTCCAGCTGATCCGAGCGGACGGTGACGGAGAACTTGCCGGCCTCCAGGTCGAGCAGGATCTGGGAGAGCTGCACCGGCAGATCGTTGGCCAGCCCCTGCAGCCGCAGCAGCGTCCGCAGCATGCCGCCCTGCAGTTGGGAGGGATCGTACCGGCCCGCGAGCAGCTGCTTCGCGTAGGGAAGGACGATCTCCAGCACCTTGAGATCCGGATAGAGCCCGCGCAGCACGCCCTCCATCGCCACCGAGGCGCGGGAGAGGATGGCGTACTCCTTGGGGATGCGGATCTTGTACTTCACCGCGAGGTCCAGCATGTCCCGCAGGAGCGTCTTGGCGTTGATCGAGCCGAGCGTCCCCGTGGCGCCTGGCAGGTAGGCGTTGAGGATGGCGTCGATGTCCTGCTTGAAGCCCATGAGGTTCGCGCGGCTGTCCGCGCTCCCCAACCGGTAGAGCAGCCGCGCCACCGAGTCCGAGTCCTTGAGCGAGATGGAGAGGACCATCATCACCAGGGTCTCTTGCATCTGCTTGGTGAGCCGGCCCACCACGCCGAAGTCCAGCAGCGCGATCTTGTCCCCCTCCAGCACGAGGATGTTCCCGGGGTGAGGATCGCCGTGGAAGAGCCCGTCTTCGAAGAGCTGCCGGAAGGACGCGTCCACGATGTGCTTGGCGAGCGTCTCGCGGTCGTGCTTCTCCAGATCGATCTGGCTGATCTTGGTGCCGCGGATCAGCTCCATGGTCAGGACCGAGCGGCTGGTGAGCTCGTCGTAGACCTTGGGGATCCGCATGTACGTCCGCTGCTCGTGGTTCCGGTGGAACGCGCGGATGTTGGCGGCCTCGTTGAGGAAGTCGAGCTCCTCGTGGATGGCGCGATCGAACTCTTCGATGATCCCCGTCGGCGTGTAGACGCCGGTCTCCTCCACCACCGCCTCGAGCATCTTCGCCAGCGACTGCAGCACCGAGAGGTCGGCCTTGATCTGCTCGGTGATCCCCGGGCGCTGGACCTTGATCACCACCTCGTCGCCGCCGAGCGTCACCGCCCGGTGGACCTGGGCGATGGAGGCCGCCGCCAGCGGCTCCGGGTTGATGGAGGAGAAGAGCTCCTCCGGCGCCTTCCCCAGCGAGGCGCGGATCTGCGCGTGCACCTGCTCGATCGAGATGGGCGAGACGTTGTCCTGCAAAGAGGAGAGCTCCTCCACGTACTCGGCCGGCAGGAGATCCCCGCGGGTGGAGAGCACCTGGCCCAGCTTCACGAACGTGGGGCCCAGCTCGTTGAGCATCTTGGTGAAGCGGCGCGCCTGGGACTCACGCCGGGCCTCCGGCGTGGGCTCCACCGCCTCCTTGCGCCCGAGCAGGCCCCAGAACTGGGTCCGCTCCAGCCAGTCCGCGAAGCCATGCCGCGCGGCGATCACGCCGATCTGCCGGAGCCGGTTCAGGTCCTGGAAGGCTTCCTTGAGCACGGCTCAAAATTGCACGGGGCGATCACGGCGGCAAACAAAGCCGTCACGGGGCTCTCGCCCCGCCCCGGATCGTCGACAGGGCGATGTCCGAGGCGGGTTCGCCCAGGCGGGTGGCCACCACGCCTTCGCCCCAGCCGAGCGAGCCGCCCATCCCCCAGGAGTCGCCCCCCATGGGATCCGTGTACGTGGTCCAGGTGGCCCCGTTCCAGAACGCCTGGCGCGTCCGGTCCGACACGCCCGGCCCCTGGCGCGCCATGCTGTTCCAGATCGCCCAGATGCGGGTCTCGTCCGCGGCCACGGAGAAGACGCCCCAGCCGTTGCGGTTCTTGCCCGGATCCGGGCTCGGCACCGCCGAGTGCTGGTACTTCCCCTGCGCGTCCACCCGGTCGATGGAGAGGCCGTCCGCGGGGTCGAAGTAGAGGAACCAGACGTAGTTCTGCGTCCCGTAGACGCAGAGCGCCTCCGGGGAGGAGATGGCGTCGCTGCCCACCATGGGGATCGGCGTCCCCACGCTCCAGGTCTTGGGCCCGCTGGGGGAGAGGCGGATCCGCGTGGTGAAGGTGGCGTCCGTGGAGCCGTACTCCGCGTCCACCGGCCCAAAGAAGACCCAGAGATCCTTGCTGGCGCCCAGCTGGGCGAAGGACGCGGCGTGATCGTGGTTGTTGAAGTTGGCGTCCCCGAAGACCAGCGTGGCGCCGGCGGTCCCGTCCAGCTTCACGAAGTCCGAGCTCACGGCGGGATCCAGCGAGGTGGCCACCCCCATCTGCACCCGGAAGTGCAGCGGCGTGGTGTTGTCGTTCACCTCGTAGGCGAGCACCTCCGCGCCGCTCTGGTCGCGGATGATCTGAAGGGTGCCGCGGATGTCCACGTTGGTGTTGTAGCCGCCCGGCAGGGAGACGCCCTTCACCTCGGAGGCGAAGCCGCTCACCCGGCCTGCGGTGTGGCTGAGCGCCACGCGCGCGTAGTCCACCCGGCCGCCGGGGCCGTTCTTGAAGAGCAGGTGGATCTTCCCCCGCGAGTCCTGGGCGGCGCAGAGCACGTCCCGCGTGCCGATCGTCTCGTTCCCGGTGGGATCCACGAAGCGCCAGCTGTCTCCGTGATCCGCGCTGGCGAAGAGGTAGAGCCGATCCGACCAGCCGAAGCCGAGCAGCTCGCCCGCCTTGCCGGGGGTGCGGTCCTTGACGATCCGCGGCTCCCCGTTGGACCACGGGTTCACCACGGTGCCGTTGTGCGCCGGCAGCTTGGCGAACGGGACGCGCGCGGCGGGGAGCGTGCCGCCATCGTCGGGCTCAGGGAGCGTCGTGCCGGCATCGCCCCGATCCAGGGGGCCACCGTCCTCGCCGAGGAGCGTGCCGCCGTCGCCGCCGCTCAGCGCGCCGCCGTCGCTCGAGAGCGAGCCGGCGTCCACGCCCACGCGCGGAGTGGTGACGCACGCGCACAGGAACAGCCAACCACCGCAGAGCGCGCCCAGACGGAACATCGCGCACCACCATAGCGGCGCCGCCGAGTGGGATTCCAGCCGCCCTCAGGCGTGCCGCGTGCGCGACAGCACGGCGAGGCCCGCCACGGCGGAGAGCAAGGAGCCCACCACGATCCCCAGCTTCGCCTCCGCCAGGTGCGCGGGATGGTTCGCGAAGGCCAGCGTGGCGATGAAGAGCGCCACGGTGAAGCCGATCCCCCCCACCACCGCCACCCCGTAGACCTGCAGCGCGCCCGCGCCTCCCGGGGAGGGCGCCACCTTCAGCTTCACCGCGGCCCACGTCGTCGCGAAGATCCCCAGCTGCTTGCCCAGGAAGAGCCCGAGCGCGGTCCCCGCCGGCACGGGCGAGAGCAGCGTGGAGAGGGAGACTCCGGTGAGCGCCACGCCCGAGTTGGCCAGCGCGAAGAGCGGGATGATCCCGAAGGCCACCCACGGGTGGATCAGGTGGACGAAGCGCTCCAGCGGCGGCTCCAGGTCCTCCAGCTTCTCCTCGATCGCCAGCACGTGCTCGTTGCCGAGCTCCTCGAGCGTCCGGTCACCCAGCAGCTTCGCCAGGTAGGCGCGCAGCTCCGAGAGGATCTCCCTGCCCGGACGCGCGGGACGCGCGGGGATCGCCATCCCCAGGGCCACGCCGGCGATGGTGGCGTGGATGCCGGCGTGGTGCAGCGCGTACCAGAGCGCGGCGCCGAGCAAGGCGTAGAGGAGGCCGTTGCGCACGTAGAGCCGGTTACAGGCGTAGAGCAGCGCGCCCACGCCCGCGGCCGCTCCCAGCCAGGCGCCATGGAGCTGTCCGCCGTAGAAGAGGGCGATCACCAGGATCCCCCCGAGGTCGTCGAAGATGGCGAGCGCCGTGAGGAACACCACCAGCGCGTTCGGGACCCGCTTCTTCACCACCGAGAGGCAGGCCAGGGAGAAGGCGATGTCCGTGGCCATGGGGATCCCCCAGCCAACGGACGCGCCCGTGCCCGCGGTGAAGGCCAGGTAGATGGCCGCCGGCGCCGCCATCCCACCCAGCGCGCCGATCAAGGGCAGCAGGGCCTGGCTGGGCGTGCGCAGCTCGCCCACCGCAAGCTCGCGCTTGATCTCCATCCCGACGAGCAGGAAGAAGACCGCCATGAGGCCGTCGTTGACGAGCTGCTCGACCGTGAACCGGGCGGCGGCCGAACCCGCCTGGAGCCCCAGCGGGAAGCGCAGCGCGGCCTCGTAGCTGGCGGCGAACGGCGAGTTCGCCCAGAGGAAGGCCGTCACCGCCGCCAGCAACAAGAGAATCCCGCTCGCGGCCTCCAACGCGAAGAAGGCCTGGAACGGCCGGATGGCCGAGGC
Source organism: Myxococcaceae bacterium (assembly GCA_044229415.1). Taxonomy (GTDB): domain Bacteria; phylum Myxococcota; class Myxococcia; order Myxococcales; family Myxococcaceae; genus JBGATB01. Next base: position 306,104 of record JBGATB010000002.1, read on the forward strand.
GAAGAGCGGCGGGAGCCTGACTCGAGAGGTGGCCATGGCGAGCGCGTCAGCGCGAACAACCTTGAGTGGGCGCGCCCAGCATGTCCAGCGCGGGATGCGCTAAGCGGGCCGTGCGTCTTGCGCTGGCTGGGGCGGACAGAAGAAGGCGCGGTAGCTCGGGCGCAGCTCCACGGCGTTGTAGGTGAGGGCGAGCTCCAGGGCGAGCCGCCGCGCCTGGGCGTGCAGCGAGCCGTCTGGCGGAAAGGCGGCCTCGAACGCCGTGAGCAGCTCGTCCCGTCCGCCATAGCGTTGCAGGAGCGCGCGGTGCCAGGTGAACGAAGGGGTCGTCAGGAACGAGTCGTCTGGGCCCCGCTCCACCCCGGCGAACGCCTCGACCTCCTGCGCCGCGCGCGGATGGGCTGCCAGCAGGAGGTCCAGCACCATCCGGGCGACGGTCCGGCCCAGCCGCCGCTCGCGGCTGGCGCTGGGCGCGCGCGCACACTCGCGGAGGTACTCGAGCACGCCCGCCAGACCGCTCTGCTCGCAGCGGGAGCTCCAGATGGCGAATGCCTCCGCCTGCTCGGCCGCGCCGACGCGCCGTGGGTTCACCAGGACGGCCAGCCGCTCGCGGCCGAGCGCCCGCGGCTCCGCGGAGGCCAGCAGCGCCGTGAGCTGTGCCGGCGTGGTCCGGGAGGCGAGGAACTCGACGCCATCGAACTCCGACTTGGCCTGGGTGGAGAGGATGGTGCTCCCGAGGAACGCCAGGAAGCCCTCCAGCTGCGTCCTGCCGCCCAGCTCGTCGGTGAGGGCCTGCGTGTAGTGGAACAGCGGGAAGATGTCGCTGCGGCGGTGGTCCGCCAGCTCGGGGCGCCCTTCGGTCTTCGGGGAGAAGAGGCGCTCCGGGTCGTGCGTGGGCTCCAGCGCCTCGTAGATCCGCAGCGCGCTGATCGAGCCGAACAGGTCGTAGTACTCGAGCAGCCCCTCCCGGTGCATCGTCTCCAGCGTGGTGCGGATCGTCTCCGGGGTGTTCGAGTCGTGTCCCAGGAACATCGTCCAGAACCGCGGCTGCCCCGGCCGGACGATGGCCTGGAAGCGGTTGTAGGACTTGAACATGTCTAGCGCCTGCTGCTGGTTGTACGGGACGCGGGCCCTGCGCATCCCCGCGGGGTCCAGCGAGACGAAGTCGTTCCAACCGCCGAGGAAGCCGGAGCGCGCGAAGAGCTGGACGAGCCCCGGGAGGTGGAAGGTCCTCCACTTCAGGTGGGCGCCGTAGCGTTCGCGCAGCTTCACCATGCGCTCGGCCACCGAGGCGATCAGCGTCTGGTCGTTCCCGATGTTCGCCTCGGAGGCGACCATGAAGAAGCGCGGGACGCCCCGCTGCGCCAGCAGCTCCACGTCGGCGAAGACCACGTCCAGGTCCCTGGCGCGGAACTGCTTCCCCTTCACGTACGGCTCGATGCAGAAGGTGCAGCTGTAGGGACAGCCGCGGGCGATCTCCACCGGCACGTCCGCCAGGCCGGCGGGGTGGAACAGGTGGCTCTCGCCGTAGAAGCGGGCCAGGTCGTCCACCACCTGATCGGTGTACTCCGGCCGCGGCGCCGGCGCGTAGAAGGCCCGCGCGTTCGCCCTGACCTTCCCCTCTTCCCAGTAGAGCAGGTTGGGGATGGAGCCCAGCTCGCGGCCGGCGAGGACGGAGCCCAGCTCGGCGAAGAAGCCGTCCGGGTCGCCCGCCACGCCGTAGTCCGGCTGCAGGTACTCCATCAGCCGCTTGGCCATCGCGGTGAAGCCGATGCCACCGAGCACGATCGGCGCCCGGCTCTCCTTCCGGACCAGGCCGATCAGCCTCTGGGTCAGCTCCAGCGGCTCATAGGGGATGGGCGAAGGGGCGTAGTCCTGCACCACCGCGGAGTCCACCTGGCGGATGGTGATCCCCACCAGGTCGGGCCGCTCCCGCTGGAAGAGCTGCTCCACGCGCCGCTCCAGCGCGCCCGGCGCGCCGCCGATCGCGCTGATGTCCGCGGCGAAAAGCTCCACTCCGAAGCGATCCGCTACCTCGCGCACCTGGACGAACGCGTAGGGGTAGATCCCCATCTTGTAATAGAGCTGGGTCGCCCAGGAGCCGTCCTTCACCTGCGGAAGGATGATGTTGCTGGCGTTGAGCAGCAGCATCTTGATCGGCTTGCTTGGCGTCATCGGGTCCCCAGCTGGCGGAGATGGACAGGATACGCCCGTGCCGCGAGGGGCCCGTTGTCGGGCGGCGGCGCACACTCCCCGGGTGCGTGCTTGAGCGACAGCCCCAGAGGCGCCGCGGCCGCGAGGGCAGGGTGCCTTGCTGCGCGGATCGCGGCGCTGTCTGATTGACGGCGACTGAGGCACTCCCCGAAGGGACGAGACCTTGAGTGAGCCGCTGGCGCTGACGCCCTCCGAGCAGCGCGCGTTGATCGATCTGGGACAGGGCGAGGGGGTGACCGGACCCTACGAGCTGATCCATCGCCGCTTCGAGGCGCGGGCCAGGGAGTTTCCCGCGGCCATCGCGATCCGGGACGTCTCCGCGGAGCTCTCCTACGGCGAGCTCGACGAGCGGGCCAACCGCCTCGCCCAGCGCCTGGTGGCGCGCGGCGTCCTCCCGGGAGACGTGGTCGCCGTGGGGCTCGATCGCTCCGCCGGGTACGTGATCTCGCTGCTGGCGATCCTCAAGGCCGGGGCCGCGTACCTCCCCATCGAGCTCAGCTCCCCGCCGGCGCGCGTCACCCACATGCTGCGCGAGACCGCGGCCTCCTGCGTGATCACCCAGGGCGAGAAGCTCACCGTCCCGGAGGGACCGTGGCGGACCCTGCTGCTCGAGGAGCCGGACGACGCGCCCGCGCGCCCATCCCCCAAGCTCCCTGAGGTCGCCGAGGCGCTCGCCTACGTGATCTACACCTCTGGCTCCACCGGCAAGCCGAAGGGCGTGGCCGTCCCGCACCGGGGCGTGATGCGGCTGCTCGCGTCCGCCGAGGTGGGCAGGTGGAGCCCCCAGACGCGGCTGGCGCTCGTCCTCAACGTGGCCTTCGACCCGTCGACCCACGAGGTCTGGGGGACGCTGCTGCACGGCGGGCAGATCGTCATCCAGCGCAGCCAGACGGTGACGATCGAGTCCCTGGCCGACGCGGTCAGCCGTGGGGCGAACACGTTCATGTGCGGGGCGGGCCTCTTTCACCACCTGGTGGAGCTCGGGCTGAGCCCGCTCCGCGGGGTGACCCGGATCTTCGTGGGGGGAGAGCTGCTGAAGGCCCAGGACGTCCGCCGCGCGCTGGACGCGCTGCCGGACTGCCAGATCACCAACGTGTACGGGCCGACCGAGAACGCGATCGTCACCACGTGCAGACCGGTGAAGGCGGGGGCGCTCCCCGAAGGACCGGCCATCCCCATCGGACGGCCCATAGGCGCCACCCAGGTCTACCTGCTGGACGAACAGCTGCGGCCCGTCCCGCTCGGCCAGGTCGGCGAGCTCTGCACCGCCGGTGACGGGCTCGCCTGGGGCTACTGCGCCAGGCCAGACCTCACCGCCGAGCGCTTCGTCCCCAACCCCTTCTCGGGCTCGCCCGGGGCGCGCCTCTACCGCACGGGGGACCTCGCGCGGTGGCGCGAGGATGGAGAGCTCGAGTACGTGGGCCGCCGGGACACCCAGCTGAAGGTGCGCGGCTTCCGGGTGGAGCTGGGAGAGATCGAGGCCGCGCTGATCGATCGCCCCGAGGTCCGGGACGCGGTGGTCGTCGCCCGCGACGACGGGGGCGGGGTGAACCAGATCCTCGCCTACGTGGTGCCCCGGGCAGCGGACGCGGGGCGCGATCGCCAGGCCGGGGTGATCGGCGCGTGGGGGGACCTGTTCGACGAGAGCTACCAGGCCGGCGCCTCCGAAGGCGACGGCACGTTCAACATCTCCGGCTGGAAGAGCAGCTACACCGGCGCGCCCATCCCGGCCGAGCAGATGCGCGAGTGGACGGACGCCACCGTGGCGCGGATCCTGGCGCTGAAGCCCCGCAGGGTGCTGGAGATTGGCTCGGGCTCCGGGCTGCTGCTCTTCCGCGTCGCGCCCCGGTGCGACGCCTACGTGGGCCTGGATCTCTCCGCGCGCGCCGTGCAGCACGTGCGCTCACAGCTGGAGGGGCGCCCCGAGCTTGCGCACGTCCGGGTGGAGCGCCGGGCCGCGCACGAGCTGGACGGGCTGCCCGGCTCCGGGTTCGACACCGTGGTGATCAACTCGGTGCTCCAGTACTTCCCGGACGCGGACTACCTGGTGGACGTCCTGCAACGCGCGGAGAAGCTCCTCGCCCCGGGCGGGCGGATCTTCCTGGGGGACGTGCGGAGCCTGGGGACGCTGCGGGCCTTCGCCACCTCGGTGCAGCTGGCGCAGGCGCCGGATGGGCTGACCCGGGACGAGCTCGCCGCGCGCGTCCAAGGGGCGCTGCAGCGGGAACGCGAGCTGGTCCTGCGGCAGGAGCTCTTCGCCGCGCTGCGCTCGCGGCTCCCCCTGCTGTCCCATGTCCGGCTCGAGCCGAAGCGCGGCTCCGCGGGCAACGAGATGACCGACTTCCGGTTCGACGCGACGCTGCTCTTCGGCGGTGGGCCGCCGCAGCCGTCGCCGGCGCCCGCGTGGACGGAGTGGGGGGACGCGCAGCCGACGGAGGCCGCGCTCTTCGAGCAGCTTCAACGCTCTCCCCACACGGTGCTGGCCCTCCGCGGCGTGCCCAACCGGCGCACCGCCAGGGACTTCCAGGCCATGAAGCTCCTGGACGGGGAGGGCAAGCTCGCCCACGTCCGGGACCTCAAGGCGGCGCTGCAGGCGCAGGAGGTGCGCGGCCTGGACCCGGAGCTGCTCTGGAAGCTGGGCGAGGCGGCCGGCCACCGCGTGGAGCTTGGCTGGTTCGACCAGACCGACGCCGAAGGCCACTTCCAGGTGGTGATCGTCCCGCGCGGGGTCCCGGGGTACGAGCAGATCGCCTTTCGCCCTCCCACGGCGCCCGCCTGGGCGGACGTGGCCACGCACCCGGCGGCGCAGGGACAGACCGAGCGCCTCTGCGCCACGCTGATGGAGGAGCTGGGCCGCCTGCTGCCGGCGTACATGCTCCCGCACGCGCTGATGGTGGTGGGCGCGATCCCGCTCACCTCGAACGGCAAGGTGGACCGGAAGGCCCTGCCGGTGCCCGAGTCCCGGAGCGCCGCGCGCGCGTTCATCGCGCCCACCACGCCGATCCAGATCGCCGTGGCGCGGATCTGGGAGGAGGTGCTGGCGGTCAGGCCGGTGGGGCTGTCGGATGACTTCTTCTCCCTGGGCGGCCACTCGCTGAGCGCCATGCGGGCGACCGCGCGCCTCGCGGAGGCCACCGGCAAGCGGCTCTCGGTTGAGACCTTCGTCCAGCGGCGGACGCTGAGCGGGGTGTGCGAGGCGCTCGAGCGGGCGCCCGCGCAGGAGCACCCCGTGCTCGCGCCCGCGGCCGGCGGGGGGCCGCTGCCGCAGACCTTCCCCCTCTCGTTCGCGCAGGAGCAGCTCTGGCTGCACCACGAGCGCTCACCGGACTCCATCGCCTACAACGTCGGCCTCCGGTACGAGCTGGCGGGCCCGCTGGACGAGCAGCGGCTGCAGGGTGCCTTCCAGGCGCTCTTGCGGGAGCAGCGGATCCTGCGCGCGCGGGTCCACGCGGAGGAGGGGAGGGCGGTGCAGTCCATCGCGCCCGAGGCGCCCTTCGCGCTCGAGCGCGCCGACCTGACCGCGCTGCCGGTGGACGCGCAGCCGGGGGAGGTCCACCTCCTGGCGAAGGCGTTCGTCTCCAGGCCGTTCCAGCTGCGCGCGGGGTCGCTCCTGCGCGCACTGCTGATCGTCCAAGGGCCGGATCGGCACGTGCTGGTGGTGGCCATCCACCACATCGTCTGCGATGGCTGGTCTTGCTCCCTGCTCACGCAGAGCTTGTCCCGGCTCTACGCGGCGGCGGGGCCACCGCAGCCGCCCGCCCTGGACTTCAGCGACTTCGTCCGCTGGCAGCGCGCCTCGCTCAGCGACGAGCGCCAGGCGGAGCTGCTCGAGTTCTGGCGCGGGCACCTGGGCGGCGCGAGCTTCCAGATTGAGCTCCCCTCCCGGCCCATCCAACCGGCAGCTCCGCGGCGCGCGTCCGGCGAGTGGGCGAGCTTTCAGCTCTCCGCGGAGCTGGCGGCCCGGCTGGAGCGCCTGGCGAGCCACGAGCAGGCCACCGCCTACCACGTCCTGCTGGCGGGCCTGGGGCTGGTGCTCTCGCGGTACGCGCGCCAGACGGAGCTGGTCCTCGGGAACACCTTCTTCAACCGCGCCTCGCCCTCGCTCGAGGGCATGATGGGCCACTTCGTCCACGTGGTGCCGCTGCGCCTTCGGCTGGGCAGCTCGCTCACCGTGCGCCAGCTGGTGGCCCAGGCGAAGGAGGCCGCGTTGGCCACGGCCGCGCACGGCGAGCTGCCGCTGCAGCAGCTGGTCTCGGGCCTGGGGTTGCCCCAGAGCGAGAGCGGCAGCCCGCTCCAGGTCGCGCTCGTCCTGCTGAACGTCCCGCCCGCCGCGCTCCGCCTGCCCGGTTGCAACGCCCGCGCGAGCCTGGTGGACACCGGTGCGTCCGCGCTCGACCTCTCGCTGATCCTCGAGCCGGCCCAGACCGGCTACCAGGGGAGGATCCTCTACGACGGCGAGCGCTACGAGCCGGCGCTGATCCAGCAGCTGGCCCGGGATTACGTCCGCGCGCTCGAGGCAATGGTCCAGGTGCCCGAGCGCGCGCTTGGCGCCATCTCCCTGCTCACCGCGGCGGAGCGCGAGCGGCTGACCCACATGCCGGTGCGGCAGGTCGATTCACCTCCGTGCCTGCACCAGACGTTCGAAGCGCACGCCGAGCGCACGCCGCAGGCCCCGGCCGTCACCTGCAACGGCGTGACGTGGACCTACGCCGAGCTGAACGCCCGGGCCAACCAGCTCGCGCACCGGTTGACGGCGCTGGGCGTGGGGCCCGGAGCGCGGGTGGGGCTGCTCCTCGAGCGGTCGCTGGACATGGTGGCCACGGTGCTGGCGATCATGAAGGCGGGCGGCGCCTACGTGCCGCTCGAGCCGGCCTACCCGCAGGAGCTGCGGGCGTTCATCGTCGCGGACGCTGGCGCTTCGCTCATCGTCACCCAGAGGTCGATGGAAGGGGCCCTGCCCGCGCCGGCCTCCATCCCCCGGCTCTGGTTGGACGGGGACGGCGAGCAGCTGGCGCGGATGAGCACCGCCAATCCCCAGCCGCGGCTCACCTCGGAGCACCTGGCGTACGTCATCTACACCTCCGGCTCCACGGGCCGCCCGAAGGGGACGCTCATCCCCCACGTGAACGTGGCGAGGCTCTTTGCTTCCAGCCAGCGCGTCTTCCGGTTCCGGGAGGACGACGTCTGGACGTTCTTCCACTCCATCGCCTTCGACTGGTCCGTCTACGAGCTCTGGGGCGCGCTGCTGCACGGCGGGCGGGTGGTGGTGGTCCCCCATCTGGTGAGCCGATCGCCGGAGGAGTTCCATGCGCTGCTGGCGCGCGAGCAGGTCACCTTCCTCTGCCAGACGCCCTCCGCGTTCCAGGCGCTGGTGCACGCAGACCAGCGCGCTGGGACGGACGGGTTGGCGCTGCGCTGGGTGCTCCTGGGGGGCGAGGCGGTGGAGCTGGAGGCGCTGCGCCCCTGGTTCGACCGCCACGGGTTCGAGCGGCCCACGGTGACGAACGTCTACGGCATCACCGAGACGACCGTGATCTCGACCTATCGACCGCTCCGGCGCGAAGATTTCGAGCAGCGGTCCAGCCCGATCGGCGTTCCCTTCGACTGCGAGGAGATCTTCCTGCTCGACGAGCGGCTGGAGCCCGTCCCGCCGGGCGTGGTCGGGGAGCTCTATCTGGCGGAGCAGCTCGCGTGGGGCTACCTGGGGCGACCAGAGCTGGCGGCGGAGCGGTTCGTGCCGAACCCGTTCTCCCCCCGGCCCGGAGCGCGGATGTACAAGTCGGGAGACCTCGCGCGCCGCAACGCGGACGGGGGCCTGGACTTCGTCGGCCGCAGCGACCACCAGGTGAAGATTCGGGGCTTCCGGATCGAGCTGGGGGCCATCGAATCGGTGTTGCTGCGCCAGCCAGCGGTGCGGGGCGCGGCGGTGGTGGCCCGGAAGGACGCGGAGCGCGGGCACGAGCTGGCGGCCTACGTGGTGCCGGACCCCAAGCAGCTCCCTTCACTCTCGGGGGCGCTCGACCAGAATCGCCTCGAACAAGATGGTCAGGAGTGGGTGCGCGGCCTGCGGGCGCAGCTGCGGCAGGCGCTGCCCGAATACATGGTCCCCACCGCCTGGGCGCCCGTGCTGCGGCTCCCGCTCACCCCCAACGGCAAGCTCGACACTCGGGCCCTGCCGAGGCCGCGGGCGTTGGCCGGCGCGGTCTCGGCCCCGCCGAGCACGCCCGCGGAGAAGGCTCTGGTGGAGATCTGGAAGGACGTCCTGAGCGTCCCGTCGGCGGGGGTGGACGACAACTTCTTCGACCTGGGCGGTCATTCGCTCAAGTGCATCCGCGTGGTGCAGAAGGCGTACTCGGCGGGGTGGGTGCTCACGCTGCAGCAGGCGCTGGATCTGCCGACCATCAGGGCCCTGGCGGCCGTCGCCACGCCCGTCGCCGAGCCCGAGGAGGCGCAGGCGGACGCGCCGCGCTCCATCCCGCCGGGCCCGGCGATCTCGTTCCTGCTCGAGCACGCCGGCCCCTGGCTCTCCGGTTACTCGGTGTACCTGGTGGCGGAGCTCCCGCGGCAGACCGACGAGGCGCTGCTCTCCCGGGCCTTCGCCGAGCTCCATGATCAGCAGGAGATCCTGCGCGCCTCCTTGCGGCTCCAGCCCCGGCCGGAGCTCGTCATCCACCCGCCCGGCTCGATCTTGCCGTACTGGGAGGTGGCGGAGCTCTCCGGCCTGGCGCCCGGAGATCAGGAGGCGGAGATCTCCCGGATCGCCAAGCGGCTGATGGGCACCCTACAGCTGGAGAAGCCGCCGCTGCTGCGCATGGCCTTCATCCAGCTCGGTCCCGACCGCGCCCCGCGCCTGGTGGTGGTCCAGCCGTTCCTGCTCCTGGACGCGGCCGCCAAGCCGTTCCTGTGGGAGCAGCTCTGGGAGGCGTACCAACGGCTGCGGGAGGGCCGCCCGGCTCCGGGAGGGCCGCGGGGGACCACCCTGTCGAAGTGGAACCACGCCCAGGCGCAGCAGGCCAGGCGCGGAGACTTCTCCGGCGAGCAGGAGTTCTGGCGGCGGCAGGAGCGCGCGCTGGCCCCGCTCCCGGTCGACTTCCCGGGGGGCAGCAACCAGGCCCGGGATGGGCAGAGCCTCGAGGTGGCGCTGGACGCGCGGGAGAGCCGGCTCCTGCTGAAGGTGGGCACGGCCAGGGCGCGCACGCGGATCAACGACTACCTGCTCACCGCGCTCGAGCGGGCAATGACGGAGTGGTCCGGGAACGCGGAGCACTCCTTCCTGCTGGTGAACCACGGGCGTGCATCGGCAGATCCGGAGCTGGACAGCTCGCGGCTGCTGGGGCGCTTCGCGGTCTACTACCCGCTGATCCTCGCCGAGCCGCCAGGCGCGAGCGCCAGAGAGAGCCTCGCGCTCACCGAAGCCCGCCTCCGGGAGGTGCCCCAGGGGGGCGCGAACTACTGCTCACTGCGCTACGCCTCCGGGGCCGAGACCCAGGCGGCCGCGCCGCTCGCGCACCCCCAGGTGCTCTTCGAGTACATCGGCGAGCAGGCTCCGGCGGTCGACTCCGCGCCGGTGGTGGAGCTCTCCAGCGGCGTGGTGCGGGCTCCGCAGATGGAGCGGCACGCGCTCTTCAGCGTGATCGCCCGCCACGAGGCGCCAGACAGGCTGGTCACCCGCTTCGGCTACAGCCAGTCCCTCCATCGGCGCGCCACCGTGGAGCGGATCGCCGAGCATTACCTGGACGCCCTGCGCGAGCTGCTCGCCGGCGAGGGCGCCTCCTAGCCCAACAGCCGGAGCACCCGCTCCGCGGCGAGGTCTCCCGAGTCCAGCCGCTGGAGCTTGCGGGAGAGCGCGCGGGCGCTGCGCCGTTGCGGGCTCCCCTTGCGCAGCAGCTGGGTGAGCCGGTCATGCAGGCGGTCCGCGGTGATCCGGTGCACGGGGATCTGGAACCCCACCCCGGCCCGCTCCACGAGCTTGCCCACCAAGGGCTGGTCCAGGGCGAACGGCACCACCATCAGCGGCACGCCGGCACCCAGGGCGCGGCCCACCGTGCCCCAGCCGCCGTGGGTGACGAGCGCGGAGAGGCGGGGCATCAGCAGGCTGTGGGGGACGAAGGTCTCCACGCGGACGTGGGGCTCCGGCGCGCAGCGGATGGTGTACTCCGCCTCGATCAGCGTGATGATCCCCTGCACCGGGAGCGCGTTGAGCGCGGCGATCGCCTCGCTCACGTAGAGGTCCACGTACTCCTGGAGCCCCTTGAAGGGGACGGTGCTCACCCCCACCAGGACGATGGGGCGCTCGTCGGAGAGCTCGCGCACCCAGCGCGGCGCCGCCTTGGCCGGCGCGCTCCAGCTCAAGGGGCCCACGTGGACGGCCTGGCGCGGCGGGCGCCCCTGGTCGAACTCGGAGGTCCAGGGCAGCAGGTAGAGGGAAGGGGAGATCCCCTGATCCAGGCTGTCCGCGGAGGTCGGCGGCAGCCCCAGCTGCCGCCGGAGCGAGCGAGTGGAGATCTTCGCCTGGGCGAAGTTCCGCGCGTTGCGGGAGACCGCGGACGGCGTGGTGGCCAGCGTCGCCCACGTCAGCCCGGAGCGCTCCGCCGCCAGCCCGGAGCCCAGGTGGAGCGGATCGGTCACCACCGCGTCCGCCCGGCTTTGGCGCAGATGTCGGAGCAGGTGGGGCGCCACGCGCGCGGCGAGGTCCGCGCACATGCGGGTGAACTGCTCCGTGGTGGTGGCGCGGTGCATGCGCTCCAGGGCATCTCCCACCGGCATCTCCACGAAGCCGCAGCCCGACAGCCGGGCAGGCTTGGCCGCGGCCCGCTCGGCGTAGACGGTGACGCGGTGCCCGCGCTCGCGCAGCGCCTGCGCCAACGCGAGGTGGGGCTGGATGTGTCCCTGACCAATGCCCGGCGCCACGAAGACGTGTTTCACGGCCTACCCCTCCTCACCTGCCGGTCGCTGAAGACGCGATGATACCGTCGGTCGCTGATGACCATCGCCCCCGGTAGCCCGCGCGAGCCCGCCCGGCGCTTTCACGAGATGGACGCCCTGCGCGCCACGGCGATGTTGCTGGGCATCCTCTACCACGTGCTCTTCACGTTCTTTCCGTGGCTGCAGGGCGTGGGCTACTACTGCGCGGACGTCTCGTACAACGCGGCGTCCCTCTACGTGGGTGACTGGATCCACGGCTTCCGGATGGAGCTGTTCTACGTCATCGGCGGCTTCTTCGCGCACCTCGTCTACGAGCGCTACGGGCGCGGCGGCTTCCTGCGCAACCGGGCGCGGCGGATCCTCCTGCCGTTCGTGATCTCCGCCGCCACGCTCGTCCTGGCCGACAACCTGCTCCAGCGGTACGCGGTGCTCCGCGGGACCGTGCCCGCTGGCACCGTTCCGGAGTGGCAGGCCGCGCCGATGTACCTCTGGTTCCTCTACTACATGGTGATGATGGACGTGGGCACGCTCTGCCTGCTCCCGCTCTACCGGCGCGTCCCCGAGCGCGCCCGAGCGGCGGCGGCGGCGGCTTTTCGCTGGCTCCTGCACAGCATGTGGAGCCCGGTTCTCTTGTGCGTCCCGGCGGTCGCGGTGCTGATGACCCAGCCGCCGCCCCAGTTCTTCAACTACGTGCCGGTCCCCGGGTGGCTCGCCTACTTCGGCCTCTTCTTCGCCTTCGGCTTCTGGCTCTACGACGAGCGCGAGCGGCTGAGCGCCTTCGTCCCCAGGCGCTTCTGGCACCTGGGCCTGGCCACCGCCGTCTTCGGGGCGCAGCTGGCGCTCAAGGCGAACGCGCCAGCCACGCCTGGCGTGACGCACGCGCTGGCGCTGGCGGGCGCGTCCGTCCTCTTCGCGTGGCTGATGGTGTTCGGCGGGATTGGCTTCTTCGTGAGCGCCGTCTCCCGGCCCAGCCCGGGGCTGCGCTACCTGGCGGACGCGTCCTACTGGACCTACCTGATCCACTGGCCGATCCTCACGTTCCTGCAGATCACCTTGGCGCCCCAGCCGCTCCCGGCGTTGGTGAAGATCCCGGTCATCCTCGCGGTCACGCTCGGCCTGGCCCTGGTCAGCTACCGCTACGTGGTCCGTTACACGGCGATCGGCACGGCGCTCAACGGCCCTCGCCAGCGGCCGGCCCAGGGCGCGGAGGCAGTTCTGCAGAAGGCTTGAAGGCCGCACGTTCGCCGCTCATAGGGGGTTCAAGCATGGCTCGAGTCATGGCTTCGCTCGCGTTGCTGCTCTGCTCCACCGCGCTGGGCGGGGTGAAGGCCTCGGCCGTCGCCGGCAACGTCTGGGTGCTCGAGTCGGGACAGGCCGGCAACATCGGGGTGTCCGTGGGGGATGACGGGGTCTTCGTGATCGACGACCAGCTCGCCCCCCTGGCGCCGAAGATCCTCGCGGAGCTCAAGAAGCTCTCCAAGCGGCCGGTGCGCGTGGTCTTCAACACGCACTGGCACCTGGACCACGCCGGCGCGAACGACGCCTTCGCCAAGCAGGGGGCGGTGATTGTCGCCCACGAGAACGTCCGCAAGCGGCTGTCGGTGGATCAGATGATGGAGCTGTTCGGGATCGGCAAGGTCCCCGCGGCGCCGCCCAGGTCCCTGCCGGTGGTCACCTTCACCCGCGACCTGACCTTCTGGCTCAACGGTGACGAGGTCCGGGTTCTCCACCTCCCGGCCGCGCATACGGACGGGGACGCGGCGGTCCACTTCGTCAAGGCGAACGTGATCCACGCGGGGGACGCCTTCATCAACGGCGGCTACCCGGTGATCGACTTGGGTTCCGGCGGCACGGCCCAGGGGCTGATCGCCGCCATGGACCGGCTGCTGGAGCTGGCGGACGACAAGACGAAGATCATCCCCGGACACGGGCCGGTGGGTGGAAAGGCGGAGCTGAAGGCCGCCAGGGACCTGCTCGTGGCGGTCCGGGACCGGATTGCCCCACTGGTCAAGGCGGGCAAGACGCTCTCGGAGATCCAAGCGGCCAAGCCGACTGCGGACCTGGACGCGAAGCACGGCCAGGCCTTCGTCTCCGGCGAGCTGATCGTGGACATGGTGGCGCGCTCGCTGGGCGCCAAGTAGGCGCCGGGGCAGGGGCGGGTGAGCCCCTGTGCGCTCCCCCCTTCCGTTGCGGACTTGCGGTGAGCTCCCGGAAAATGAGCGGGTAGCCGGTCCCTTTTGGGCTCGCCGCCGCGGGCCGTGTCGGAGCGGGCGGATGTCAAAGCTTCGCAGCGACGTGCGGGTGACCCTGGCAGACGGGGCTCTCCAGCTCTGCGATGACTTCACCGGCCTGCTGGTGGAGCTCGACCCGAGCGCAGCGCGGCTGATTGGCGACGGGCGGTCTCAGAATTCCGAAGAGCAGGAGCTGCTCTCCTCGCTGAGCGCGATCGGCTTCCTCGACGAGGGGCTCACGCCTGACGAGGTCCGGGACCGCCAGCGCGCCGCGCGACGGGGAGCGCTGGAGGGGCGGCGCCTGGAGCGACTCCACGAAGGGCTGCGCTTCGCGCGCGAGCGCGTCCCGTACTACCGCGAGCGCGCGGCCGTCTATGACCCGGCGCGGATCACCGCGCTCGAGGAGCTCTCCGCGCTGCCCCTGATGCGCAAGGCCGACCTCCGGGCGAACTTCCCGGCCGGGCTCCTGGCGGATGGGATCGACCTCCAGCGCGGGCTCGAGGCCGGCACGCTGGAGCTGACCGCCACCAGCGGCAGCACGGGCGAGCGGCTCCAGGTCGTCTCCGACATGGAGGTCAACAGCGTCCCGGACGACTACGAGGAGCTCTGGGGTCTCCCGGAGAGCGAGCTGCCGCGCCGCACGGCCATCTTCACCTCGCCGGTCTGCATGGGGACCGAGTGCCACCTGGGCGCCGCTCCCTTCGAGAAGCGCAAGCGGGGAGAGCACACCGTCTTCCTCAACTCGGTGGAGGATCTCTTCTCCCTCAAGCGCCCCCGGATCGAGAACGTGGCGCAGGAGCTGGAGCAGTTCCGGCCGGATCTCATGCTGGTCAACCCGGTCTACTACCACTGGCTCCTGCGCAAGGCCGGGGAGCTGGGGATCCGCCTGCACGCGCCCAAGGTGGTGCTCTCCTCGTACCAGTACCTCTCCCGCCTCCAGCGCCGGGAGATCCAGGCGCTGACCGGCGCGAAGATCTACGACTTCTATCTGGCCAGCGACACCGCGGGCAGCCGGATCGGCGTGGAGTGCCACCGGGGCCGGCTGCACGTGCGCGAAGATCACGCGCTGCTCCAGACGGTGCGCGCGAGCGGCCCCGCCGCCCCGGGCGAGCTGGGCGCGGTGGCCGTCACCACCTGGGCCAACCGGGTGATGCCGCTGGTCCGCTACTTGATCGGCGATGTCGCCGTCCGCCTGGACGTGGAGTGCGACTGCGTGGCCCGCGACTGGCCATGCTTCGAGCTGCACGGCCGCGGCAAGGACATGCTGCAGATCCGCGGGCGCTGGGTCACCACCCGCGAAGTGGACGAGGTGGTCTCCCAGGCCCCCGCGCTCGACTTCTACCGCCTCACCCAGACAGCGCCGCTGGAGCTCCAGGTGGACGCGATCCCCGCGCTGACCGGCAGCTTCTCGCCCCAGGACCTGGAGCAGCGGCTGTGCGAAGGGCTGGGCGTGGAGCGGGTCCGGGTGAAGGTCTGCACCCGCCTGGATCCCGAGGTCTCGCTGAAGTTCCGCGCCACCCAGTCCCTGTCCGCCACCCTGCCGGAGCTCCCGTGAGGGCAGATCTCCGGGAGGACTTCCCGGTCCTGGCAAGGCAGCTGGACGGCCGGCAGATCTGCTACCTGGACTCGGCCGCCACCGCGCTCAAGCCGCGGAGCGTGCTCGCGGCGGAGGCGGCCTACAACACGCAGTACACGGCGAACATCCACCGCGGCAAGCACGCCCTCTCGGACGAGGCGTCCGACGCGTTCGAGCGCGCGCGCCGGCGGGTGGCCCGCCACCTGAACGCCGAGCCCGCCTCCGTGGTGTTCGTCAGCAACACCACCACCGCGCTCAACCTCGTCGCCCGCGGCCTGGCGCTCCGCCCGGAGGACGGGATCCTCGCCGCCACCTGCGAGCACCACTCCAACCTGGTCCCCTGGATGCGGGCCGGCCGGCTCACGCTGCTGCCGGGAGACCCGCTGCGGCCCCTGTCGCTGGAGCAGCTGGCGCAGGCGCTGGAACGCCACCGCCCCAAGGTGGTGACCATCGGCCACGCCTCGAACGTCACGGGGGTGATCCAGCCGGTCGCGGAGATCTGCCGGCTGGCGCGGGAGGCCGGGGCGGTGACCGTGGTGGACGCCGCCCAGAGCGCGCCGCACCTGCCGCTGGACGTGGAGGCCCTGGGGTGTGACTTCCTCGCCTTCAGCGGTCACAAGCTGCTCGCCCCCACGGGGGTGGGCGTGCTGTTCGGCCGGCTGGAGCGGTTGGAGCAGTTGGAGCCGCTGGTGCTCGGCGGCGGCACGGTGGAGCGGGTCACCTCCAGCGGCTTCACCCTCAAGCGGCTCCCCTACCGGCTGGAGGCGGGGACGCCGCCCATTGCCGGCGCGATCGGGCTGGCGGCCGCGCTGGACTACCTGGAGGCGGTCGGCTTCGACGCGATCCAGAAGCACGAGCGCGCGCTGGCGGACGCGCTCGCGAAGGCGCTCGCCGGGGTGCCCGGGTTCCGCGTCCTGATGGCGCAGGACGCGCAAAGGCTCTGCATCGCCTCGCTGGTGCCCGAGTCACGGAAGGTCAGCCCGGACCAGCTGGCGCTGATGCTCAGTGACGGCTTCCAGATCATGGTGCGCTCCGGCTTCCACTGCGCGCACCCGTGCTTCGACGCGCTGGGGCTGGAGACGGGATCGATCCGGGCCTCGGCCTACCTCTACAACACCACCGGTGAGCTGGAGCGCTTCGGCGCGGCGCTCCGGACGTTGAGCGAACGGCTGCTGGCGTAGGGAGCTTGGGGGGAACCTTGGCAGATCCGCAGAAGACGGAGGCGCCGGACCCAAGGCCCGCCAGCCGCGTCCTGGTCCAGGGGCTGCCGTTCCTGTTCGGGGGTGCGAACAACTTCCTGGCGCGCTCCGAGGTCAGGGCGAAGCCGGTCTCCACCCTGGAGGAGCTCCTGCGGGCGATGAAGGAGCAGCACCCGCCGCTGGCGGTGGTGGCCAACCTGCTCTGCTCGGACGCGGAGATCCGCAAGATCAAGGCGGCGATCGAGGCGCCTTCCGCGGCCCCGCCGCCGCGCCTGATCCTGGTGAGCCGCAAGCCCGCGAGCGCGCGGATCATCGGCAGGGCGCGGATGATCCCGGGCGCGGTGTGCATCACCGGGGACGAGCGGATCCGCGCCCGGGTGTTCGAGCTGCTCGCGGAGTTGCTGGGCGTGGAGCCGCGCCACCACCTCCGGAGCCAGGGGCAGCGGTTCTCCGTCACGCTGCAGCAGCAGGGGGGCCAACCGGAGAAGGGCGAGGTCCTCAACGTCAGCCGCTCCGGCGCCAAGCTCAGCGGCCCCTGGCGCCTGGCGCTGGGCGAGCGCTGCCAGATCTCGCTCGAGCTGCCGGACGGCCCGCTCGGCTGCGCGGTCACCGTGGAGCGCTTCGCCGGGCTGCTCCCGGGGGCGCCCGCGGCGTATGGCGTGCGCTTCGCCGATCTGCGGCTGGAGGACGCGAACCGGCTCGGCCAGCTGCTGGAGGGCGGGTTGGCCGAGTCTGCGCGGCGCGCCGAGCAGCCCCGGAGCCAGGCGCGCCGGCCGGTGCCGAAGCGGCTCAAGGTCCTGGCGCGGGTGCGCAAGGTCTCCAGCAAGGCGGTCTGCTACCTGCGCGCGGTGGATCTCTCGGCGGGCGGCTTCTCCGCCAGCACCGGCTACGTGCCCCCGCTCGCCGTGGGGGAGCCCGTGCAGGTCCTCATCTACTGCGGGCACCTCAAGATGGAGGGGCAGGCGGAGGTCGTGCGCTGCCAGCCGCAGGGCGAAGGCCACGTGGTGGCGTTCCGCTTCCACGCGCTGGGGCCGGAGGACTCCATTGCCCTCCAGCGGCTGTTGCTCGAGCTGCAAGCCCGGGACGTCCCACCCGCGCCGGGCGCGTGGGGCGCGAGGCCGGCTCAGAAGGGGATGAGGCCGTAGTTGAAGCTCAGGATGGCGCTGTAGCTCGGACCCGCCGCCGTCAGCCGGTCGTAGGCGCTGTTGAGCGTCAGCGAGAGCGCGGAGAGCGGGGTGAGCTTGAGCTGCCCCAGGAGCTGGAAGCGCGTCTGCTGGGTCAGCGTGTTGAGCTCGGCGATGAAGGAGGCGTTCACGTACGGCTCGCTGACGAAGAACAGGCGGCTGCTCAGCCGGTCCGCGTTGAGGAAGCCGGCCGGGGTGCTGATGATGTCGTGCCCGTAGGTCACCGCGAGGTTGAACAGCGGCAGCCGCGCCGCCAGCCTCAGCTCCGGTTGGCGGACGTAGTTCCCGTAGCTGGTGCCCTCGCCGTAGACGGCGGTCACGTCCAGCCAGCGCAGCGGGCGGACGAAGACGAGCAGCTCCGCGCGCTGGGAGTCGTAGGTCCCGGCCTCCACGGAGAGCCGGCCGCGGGTGAAGGGCTGGAGGACCACCTCCCGGGCGTTGATGTAGCGGAGGTTGAAGACGCGGGGGGACTTGAAGGTCACCTCCAGCTCCAGCTCCTTCTGGTCGATCACCAGGGCGTCGTCGCTCGTGGAGCGCCGCAAGAACCGCCCCTGCAGGTCCACGCGGTGCAGCAGCCCCTCGTTCTCCAGGAACCGGCTCAGCCGCGCCTTCGCCTCGAGCTCGTGAACCCCCGTCTGTTCGAAGTAGCCGTAGGGGGCGGCGAAGTCGTCGCCAATGGCGAGATAGGAGAGGTTGGCGGTGATGGACCGTGACTGGAGGAAGAACTCCGAGAAGCCGGTAAGGCCCGAGGGGGCGCCGGCTCGGTCGGACCGGGCGAGGAAGCCGCGGAGGTTGAACACGCCTTCGAGCACGGAGACCTGCCCGTCCAACCCGTAGGCCCGGTAGCCGCTCAGCTGTCCGGGGGCGGACTGGTTGATCGCGATGGCGCCGATCTCGCTGTTGGTGAAGATGGACTGGCGCAGCCGCAGGGTGTTGACCGACTCGGCGATGAAGCTCGGGTCGGTCCGGTCGCCGGTGGTGGTGACGGAGAGCAGGCCCAGCTGCGTCCCCAGGTTGTTCCGGTACGTCCCGCGCAGGCCGGCGAGGATGGGCACCTCTTCCACGCCGATCTGCCCTGTGCTGCCGGCGCCTTTGAGGCCGAGCCTCCGGGAGAAGAGGAGCTGGAAGCGGTCCGAAGGGCCGAAGGTGAACAGCTGCTTGCCCTGGATGAAGAAGGAGCGGACCTCGGGGTAGACCTCGGCGAACTGGTTGAGCTGCGTGCGGGCGCTGTCGGGCGGGGCGCGCGAGAAGTCCGGGTTGAAGGTGAAGTCCAGCGCCAGCCCGTTCTGCGGCCGGAACCAGCCCTCCAGCCCCGCGAACGCCGCCACCGTCCCGTCCGCGGTGCCCACGAAGCTGCGGAGCAGGGGGCGGCTGACACCCGGCAGCGCCGCCGCGACCGACACGGACGGGGAGAGGAAGAGCCGCTGCCGCGGCTTGACGCCGGAGAGCCCGGTGAGGTGCCCCAGGTCCGATGGGCGGGAGCGCCAGTCGCTCGGCTCCATGAAGCCCCAGGTGGACGCCTCCTCCTCCTGCGAGTTGATCAGGAAGACCTTGCGGCGGAAGTTGATGCCGACCGTGAACTCGCCGTCCCGCGGGACGAGCCCCACCGTCCCCCACGGGATGGCGAACTCCGCCCACCACTCGCTGGCGCCCTTGCTCGCCCGCCCCAGCCAGTAGCCGGTCCAGTCGTAGTCCGCGTGGATGTTCTGGTACCCGGCGGATCCGCCGGAGTCGACGATGGTGGAGATGGCCACGTCTCCCCGGAACCCGTTTGGGGTGAGGAAGAAGGAGAAGGCGTTGGCGTGATCGTGCTGCGGGTCCACCACCACCATCATGAACTCGCTGAACATGCTCGCGTCGAGCTCGCTGGTGGGCACGGCGCTGTCGATCACGTTCCCGGGGGAGTACTGCCCGTGCATGCCCACGTAGAGGAAGGTCTCGTCGTAGGCCACCTTGACCGAGGTGGGCTCGCTCGTGGGCGGCATCCCGGGCTTGAAGCGGGAGAGGAACGAGCTGTTTTCCGGGACGTCCGCCCACACCGCGTCATCCAGCCGTCCGTCCACGACCGGCGCGGAGGGGATGCGGACGGCGCGCAGGCGCCTTCCGCCCTTGGGCGCGTGGCCGCTGGTGTCGCCCGCGTCCGCCGCGGGCTCGGCCGGGGGCGCGGCGGGGTCCTCCTCGGTCTCCTCCGGATCCGCCGTGGACTCCGCCTCCGTCTCCGGCTCCTCCGGCTCCGCGGCCGGCGGCGTGGCGGGGGGCGCCTCCCCTTCCGGCGCGGGCCGGGGGGCGGGCTTCTTCTTCTTGGTTCGGCTCTTCTTCGTGCGGCCCGCCGCGCGCGGCGCCGCCTCCGCCGGCTCGGGGACGGCGAACGTCCCTGCCAGCAGCAGCACGAGCCAACAGGTGAGCGCGCGCGCCGGCCCCACACCAGACCGTGGGCCCCGCCCGGGCCGGGGCCTCATCCGCCCTCCGAGTGCGCCGGCGCGGGGGCGAGTGCGGTCGTGCGGCGCGGCAGGCGGAGCAGGAAGAGCATCAGCACCCCGGCCTGACCCACCACGCCGATCAGCAGCGTGTCCCGCAGGCCCACGACCGTGCCCAGCCAGCCGCCGATCAACGAGCCGGCGGGGATGATCCCCCAGACGATGCACCGCATGATCGCGCTCACCCGGCCCTGGAGCTCCCAGGGCGTGGCGGACATCTGGAGCGTGGCCCCCGCGCAGCTGGCGAGCAGGAAGCCGAAGCCCCACACCGCGGTGCTCCCGCTCAGCAGGCCGAGCGCCCCCAGCGCGCTGCCCTGCGCGTAAGGGACGGGCGCCTGCCCAAGCACGATCAGCGCCCCGCCCAGGACGAAGGTGCCCCACATCCCCAGCCGCCTCCCAAGGGCCGCGGCGCAGGCCGCCCCGGTCACCCCGCCCAGGCCGCCCGCCGCGCCGATCAAGCCAATGCCCACCGCGTCCAGCCCCACTTCGCGCGTGAAGAACAGCAGGCGGCAGGCGTAGGCGGCGAAGGAGAAGATGTTGGTGCAGGTGCAGAAGAGCGCCAACCAGCGGAGCACCGGGTTGCCGATCACCGCGCGCAACCCCTCGGCCAATTCGGCCCGAAGGTTCGTCCGGCCGCGCGGCGCGCGCTCGCGCTCGGGCAGCTTCACCAACAGGAAGGCCAGCGCGGAGAGCAGGAACGTGAGGCTGTCCGCGGCGATGGCGATGGGCGCGGTGAGCAGCTCCACCAACAGGCCGCCCAGCGGCTTGCCTCCCACCTGGCCGATCGTCTGGCTCATGGCCGCCAGCCGGTTGGCGTCCGGGTGGTGCTCAGAGTCCAGCGAGCTGGCGATGAAGGCCGGGTAGGCCACCTCGGCGAAGGCGGTGAAGGTGCCGTTGATGAGGGCCACCGCGTAGAGCACCTCCAGCCGCAAGAGCCCAAAGGAGGCGGTGAGGGGGACGAGCGCGAGCGTGACGGCCCGGCCCACGTCCGCGATCAGCAGGACCCGCCGGGTGGACGTGCGGTCCACCCACACGCCCGCCGGCAGCGAAAAGAGCAGCGCCGGGACGTGGCTGGCGGCCAGGAGGAGGGAGACCTGGAATGCGGTGGCGCCCAGCGCGGTGATCGCCGTGAGCGGGAGCGCGAGCAACGTCACCTGGGTGCCCAGCTGCGAGACGACGTCACCCAGCCAGCGGCGGCGCCACGCGGCGGTCTGGAGCAGGGGCGTCATCGACCGCGTTCTCTCCGGGCCATGGGTCGTTTTTGGGGCGCTCTTCAGAAGAGGCGGCTGCCTTGGCTGAGCGCCTCGTAGGTGGAGCGCCGCTGGCGCTCGTCGGACTCGAGCAGGTGGAGGATCCGCTGGTGCGTCGCCTCGTCCACGTCCAGGAACTGGAGCCCGAGCACGAGCTTGTCTCCGAAGAAGCCCGGCCTCGGGAGGACCCGGCGCACCTCCGCCTGGATCCGGAAGGCCCCCTCCGGCGACTCCAGCTCCACCGCCACGCGCGCGCCGATGCCTGGCGGCTCCGCGAGGCGGCGGGCCGGGACGCAGACCAGGCTGCCGCCCCGGCTCAGATCTTCGGTGGTGCAGGGCAGCTGCGAGGAGCCGAGCGCGAGCCGCCCCGGGACCTTGATCTGCCGGCGGTCCGCCGCGCGGCGGTCTCGGTACACCCACTGGGTGAGCTGACCCAGCAGCTGCTCCAGCGGATCCTCGCGGTAGAAGAAGTGGGTGGCGCCGCGGCGCCGCAGGAGCTCGAGCAGCTCCGCGTCCGTGCGGCTCTCGGCGAGCAGGAAGATCGCCAGCCCCGGCGGCTCGCCCTTCTTGGCGCGCGGCCGGCCCGCCTTGGCGGTGGCCGCGCGGTGGAGGACCTCCAGGCCCGCTGGGGCAGTGAGCCCCTGGCCGATCAGCACCACGCCGGTGGCCGGCGGCTGGGCCAGCGCCTTCTCCAGCGCGGCGCCGTCAGCAGTGAGGCGGACGCGGATCCCCTCCGCCTGCAGCGCCGTCGCGAGCGCCGCGCGCCAGTCGCTCTCT
Organism: Myxococcaceae bacterium; assembly: GCA_044229415.1. GTDB lineage: Bacteria > Myxococcota > Myxococcia > Myxococcales > Myxococcaceae > JBGATB01. Next base: position 327,934 of record JBGATB010000002.1, read on the forward strand.
GCGTCGGCGATCAAGACTTCGGACGCGGCGCTCATGATCTCTTGCAACGCATCGTAGGCCGCGCGCCCCCTGCGTCGCATGGTGGTCGCGTGTCTGGCGGCAGACCACCCGCGCCTGCCCCGCGGTTTGTTGTCGAAGCTCCGATCGCGGTCGATAATCCCGCTCTGACGAACCACGAAGTTGAACGGGAGGTAGATCATGATTCTGCTCGTCGGTGCGAACGGACACCTCGGCGGCGCGGTCGCGCAGCTGTTGATCAAGGCCAAGAAGCCGCTCAGCGCGCTGGTGCGCGATCCGGCGGCGGCCAACGCCCAGAAGCTGAAGGAGGCCGGCGTCGCACTGCACAAGGGAGACCTGAAGGACCGCGGCTCCGTGGAGCAGGCGCTCAAGGGCGCGGACACGGTGATCTGCACCGCGACCGCGATCTTCCCGAAGGCCCCCGGGGACTCCCAGGAGACGGTGGACCGCGACGCGATCGGCGCGCTGATCGACAGCGCGGCCAAGGCGGGCGTGAAGAAGTTCGTCTACGTCAGCTTCGCCTGCACCACCCTGGACGATCAGTACCCGCTGGCGCAGGCCAAGCGCGGCAACGAGAAGAAGCTCGCCGCCACGTCCATGGACTACACCATCCTGCGCCCCACCTTCTTCTTCGAGAGCTGGCTGTCCGCGGCCGTGGGGTTCGACGTGGCCAGCGGCAAGGTGAAGATCTACGGGGACGGGACGGGCAAGCTCAGCCTGATCTCCATCCCGGACGTGGCCCAGGCGGTGGTGGGGTGCCTCGACAAGCCGGCGGCCTCCAAGAAGACGGTGGTGATCGGCGGGCCGCGCGCCGTCTCCCAGCTGGAGATCGTGGAGCTGGTGGAGAAGCAGACCGGCAAGAAGCTCCAGCGCGAGCACGTCCCCGCGGAGGTGATCAAGGCCGTCCGCGGGAGCCCGCCGGAGACCATCACTGCCTCCGTGATGGGGCTGGCGGCCTCCTACGCGAAGGGCGAGGAGATCCCCGCCACCTGGACCGGCATGCTCGGCGTCCCGGCGCTCACCAGCCCCGAGGACTGGATCAAGCGCAACTTCGCGCGCTAAGCCGCCTCAAGGTCCAAGCTCCATCAGGACCAGCGTGACGTCATCGGCGCGGGGATGCGCGCCGATGAAGTCGCCGGAGTCCTTGAGCAGCGCGGCGTGCTGCTCCGCCAAGGGCAGCCGCGCGGTCCCCAGCAGCGCCTTGCGCAGGCGGCGCTGCCCGTACTCCTCGCCTGCGGCGTTGGTGCACTCCACCAACCCATCCGTGTAGAGCGCCAGGCGATCTCCGGGGGCGTACGGCCGGCTCTTGGAGGCGAAGGGGCCGGCGACCTTGCCGCCCAGCAGGGGGCCGGGCGAGATCAGCACGCCCAGCGAAGGCAGCCCCTGCGCCTGCTCGATCAGGAAGGGCGGGGTATGGCCCGCGCAGAGCCAGGTGAGCGTCCGCGCGCCTGGATCCACCAGCACCGCCAGCGCGCTCATCGACAGCTTCTTGTACCCCGCCTCGCGGACCACGTCCGAGAGCGTGGTGAAGAGCGTCGCCAGCTCCAGCGTGCCGTCCCGGGCCAGCAGGGTCTGACAGCACGCCTTGGCGGCCGTGGTCACCATCCCCGGCCCCACGCCGTGCCCGGTGACGTCCGCGATCAGCACCACCGTGCGGTCTCCCGGCAGCTCGAGGTAGGTCCAGAAGTCACCGCCCACCTGCGTGGCCGGGGTGAGGTGGCCGATCAGGCCGAGCCCCGGGCGCGCCACGGCCTCTCCCCCGGGAGGGACGATGGAGCGCTGCACGTCCCGGGCGACGCGCATCTCCTTCTCCAGCGCCTCCTTCTCCGCCTCCACCAGCTTCAGCTGGGTGGTCCGGACCAGCTCCAGGGTCTCGGCGAGCGAGCGGTTGGCCTCCGAGAGCTCGCGCGTCCGCTCCTCCACCCGCTGCTCCAGGCCCCGCGTCAGCTCCTCGATCTCCGCGAACGCGGTGGCGTTCTCGATCGCCACCGCCGCGTGGGTGGCGAACACGGAGAGCAGCTCCCGCTGCGCCTCCTTGAAGACGCGGGTCCGGATCCGCGAGTCCAGGTACAGGAAGCCCAAGAGCCCCTTCTGGGTGCGCAGGGGGGCGCACATCAAGGAGCGGACCTCGGTGGCCACCACCGAAGCCTTGCCGCGGAACCGCTCGTCCAGCTGCGCGTTGTCCGCCAGCGTCACCTCTCCCGTCCGCTGCACCTCGCGCAGCGCGCTGAAGGAGATCTCGTCGTTGCTCTCGTTGACCCGCTCCGGATCCAGCCCCCGCGCGGCCACGCACTTCACCGAGCCGTCGGGCTGGAGGCGGAGCACGCACCCGCGCTCCGCCTTGAGCAGCTTCTTCACTTCGTCCAGCACGCGCTGCAACAGCTCGTTGAGGTCCAGCACGGAGGAGATGGCGCGGTTGACCTCGAACACCGCCTGCAGCTCGATGTCCTCCCCCGCGGCCAGCATGGACCCGCCCATGATGGACTGCGCGAGCATCGAGCGGCCCATCATCACGGAGCCGCCAGGCTGGCCGAGCCCGGAGACCTCCAGCCGGCCCAGCGCGTTGGCCCTGGAGTCGGCCCCGGCGCGGCTGAGCGCGGTCCGCCCCCGGGCGAGCAGGGTCCGGGTGGGCGTCTGCACGCGCGCGTTGAGGAACTGCGCCTGCCGCGCCAGCGCGCGCGCCTGATCCAGCTGGGCGCCGCACGCCTCGTACAGGGCCAGCGCTTGCTCCAGCAGCGGCTCCGCGTCCCGCCGGGACTCGAGCACCCGGAGCTGCGCCTCGCTCGCGAGCAGCGCGGCGCTCTCGCGTTGGAAGCTCAAGGCGTAGCGCTGCGCCTTGCGCAGCGCGCCCCGGGCCTCGGCCGCGGTCCCCTTGGACGTGGCCGCCCACAGGCGCTCCACCCGCAGCCGCGCCAGCAGGGTGAGGCCGTGGACGTACGACTCGTCGAAGTGGCTGGCCTGCTCCATCTCCCGGACGAGCGCGACCAGCTCCTCTTCCGCGTCCGCGGGCCGGCCGTCGTCCAGCTGGGTCTCGGCGCGCAACAGCCGCGCCCACCGCGCCCCGAAAGGGGAGAGGCTCCCCTGCAGCGCGAGCTGCAGCAGCTGGAGCGCCTCCGGCAAGTTCCCGATCGCCAGCTGCAGGACCGCGTTGGCGAGCTCCGCCGCGCCGTGCTTCCACTCCGCCACCGCGCCGCGGGCGTCGCCCACCCGGCCGGCGCTGCAGAGCGCCTCCACGCGCAGCGCGAGCAGCTCGCCGCCGCGGAAGATCTCGGGCGGGAGGTGCTCGGCCTGCTCGGTCGCCTTCACCAGCGCGTCCTCGGCGGCGGTCCAGTCGCAGGCCGCTCGCGCCACCAGGCCCGCGCAGCCCCAGACCTCGGCGAGCTCGGCCGCTTCCCCCGTCACCTTCAGCTTGGCCGCCACCAGCTCGAGCTGCCGCAGGGCGCGCGTGGAGAGCCCCGCCATCCCCAGAGCGTAAGCGCGCCGGGCCAGCAGGAGCTCCGCGGACGGGGCGCGGTCCGGCGCGCGAGCGTCAGGGGTGAGTGCCTTCAGGAGGCGCATGCGAGGCAGATCCTTGCGGGTGCAGCCTGGGAAGAGACCGTGCGGCGTGGTCTAGTTCTGCGCATGGTACTCCGAGCCGGCCGGCGCGAGGTGGTCCGGGTGCTGGCGGTAGGCGCCGCGTCCACCTGGTTTCTCCCCCTGATCCAGCGCGCCGAGGCCCACGCGCAGGCGCTGCGCGGCCGCAAGGCCGGCGCCCCGGCCCCCCCGGGCCCGTTCACCGCCGCCGAGCGCGAGCTGGTGCGGCTGGCCGCGGATCTCATCCTCCCCCAGACCGAGGTGGCCGGCGCGCTCGCCGCCGGGGTGCCGGAGTTCATCGAGACGCTGGTGGGGGAGAGTGACACCTCCATGCAGCAGACCTTCTCGGCCGGACTGGCGGCGATCCAGGCCTACAGCCAGGAGCGCTGTCAGAAGGGCTTTGGCGCCGCCTCGGCGGAGGAGCGGCTGGCGCTGCTGGAGGCGCTGGACGCCCGCACGGTCCAGCTCACGCAGCGGATCGCCGTGGCGCCGCAGTACGGGCCCTATTTCGTCGCCCTGCGCGTGCTGGACGCGGACGCCATGGCCCCGGGCGAGCGCGCGCGGGTGGAGCAGTACCAGGCGCTCAAGTCGCTGACGTTGGCCGGCTTCTGCAGCTCGGAGGTGGGTGAGCGGGTGCTGGGGATTGAGCAGGCCCACCTCTTCCACGCGCAGTACGGCGGCTGCACCCACCCGGAGCATGGAGGAGGGGAGCGCAGATGAAGGATCCCTACGACGCGGTGGTGGTGGGCTCGGGCGCCTCGGGTGGGATGGCGGCGATGAAGCTCACCCAGGCAGGGCTCAAGGTGGCGGTGATCGAAGCCGGGCGAGCCCTGGATCCGCAGGTGGACTTCCACGATCACACGCCCCTCTCCAAGCTCCCGCTGCGCGGCGCGCTCGTCCCCAAGCGGATCCGCGAGCAGAACCCCATCCAGGCCACCAGCTACGCGTTCACCGAGCAGACCCACCCGTTCTTCGTCAATGACCGGGAGCAGCCGTACGTGCAGCCGGCGGACAAGCCGTTCACGTGGATCCGCTCGCGGCAGGTGGGTGGGAAGACCCTGATCTGGGGGCGGGTGGCCCTGCGCATGAGCGACCTGGACTTCAAGGCCGCCAGCCGGGACGGGCACGGCGTGGACTGGCCGCTGACCTACGCGGAGCTCGCGCCGTACTACGACGAGGTGGAGTCCTTCATCGGCGTGAGCGGCAGCCGCGAAGGGCTGGGCCACCTGCCGGACGGGCAGTTCCTGCCGCCGATGCAGCTCTCCTGCGGCGAGCGGCTCCTGAAGAAGTGCGTGGAGGCGCACCCGGGAAGGCGCCTGCTGATCGCCCGCGGCGCGGTGCTGACGCAGGAGCACCAGGGGCGCGCGCAGTGTCACTACTGCGGGCCGTGCGAGCGCGGGTGTGTGACCGGCTCCTACTTCAGCAGCCCGGCCTCCACCCTCAAGGCGGCGAGCGAGACCGGGCGGTTGACCTTGCTGACCCAGAAGGTCGTCCGCAGCCTCGCGCTCGGAAAGGACGGCAAGGTGAAGGGCGTGCTGTGCGTGGACGCGCGCACAGGAAAGCAGGAGGAGGTGCGCGGACGGGTGTTCCTCTTGGGGGCCTCCACCCTGGAGACGACGCGGATCCTCCTCAACTCCCGCAGCAAGGGGCACATGCAGGGGCTGGGGAACGCCAGCGGGGTGCTCGGCCGCTACCTGATGGATCACGTGGCGGCGTTCGTGGGCGAGCTGACGCTGCCGGCGCTCCGCGGCGTCCGCGACACGCCGGGCGAGCGCCCCGTGCCGTTCTACATCCCGCGCTTCCAGAACCTGGAGTCGCGCGAGAAGTCCTTCCTGCGCGGCTACGCCTTCCAGGGCTCCAGCCACGACACCGGCCGGTTCGGCCACGCGTTCGCGGTGGCGGGGCTGGGGGCGGGCCTCAAGCGGAGCCTCCAGCAGCCGGATCCCCACTGGTACTTGTGGCTGCTCGGCTTTGGCGAGTGCCTGGCGTACGAGGACAACCACTGCCGGCTCGACGAGACGGTGAAGGACCGGTTCGGGATCCCCGCCCTCCGGATCGAGATGACCTTCCGCGACAACGAGCAGGCGATGATGCAGCACATGGCGCAGACCGGCGGCGAGCTGCTGGATGGGCTGAAGGGCCCCGGGTCGCGGCCGCCGCCGAGCGCCACCCCGGGCGCCGCCGTCCACGAAGTGGGGACCGCGCGCATGGGAGATGACCCGGAGCGCTCGTACCTGAACCGCTGGAACCAGTCCCACCAGGTGAAGAACCTGTTCGTGATCGACGGCGCGGCGTTCCCGTCTTCGCCCTGCCAGAACCCCACGCTCACCATCATGGCGCTGGCGGCCCGCGCGTCCGATCACGTGGTGGGGCAGCTCAAGCGGCGCGAGCTCTAGCCGCGGCTCGCCTGCTGGCGGAAGGCCTGCACCTTCGCCAGGAGCTGCTTGCTCTGGAACCTCCCGAGCACCTGCTCGGCCTGGTCCGTGGAGCTCGCGGCCAGCGCCCGGTCCTTGGCCACGCAGAGGGTGGCCACGGTCAACAGGGAGAGCCCCTCCTGGAGCGGGTGCGCGTGCTTGCGCGCCGCCTCCACCGCGGCGTGGGCGGTGGCGAGCCCTTCGGGGCCCTGCTGCACCTCCGCCAACACCCGCAGGGCCACGCACTCGTCCCAAGGAGATTGGGCGGGCCCCTGGCTGGCGCGCGCCAGAGCCTCCTGCGCGAGCTTGATCGCCGCGGTCTTGTCCGCGCGCGCCAGCAGCTGGGCCTGGGTGCAGAGCAGCGCGGTGAGGCGGGAGAAGCTGGGGACCTCGCGCGCGGCGGCCAGCGCCGCGTCCAGCGCGGGCTGGGCCTTGGGGGATCCGGACTGGGCGAGCAGCTGCGCGCGGTACGCGGCCACGTAGCGCTTCATCCAGGTGTCGTTGAGCAGCTGCGCCAGCGCGTCCAGCTTGTCGATCGCCGCGGCCGCGAGATCGTCCTCCAGCCGCTGGAGGTAGTAGACCGGGCGGAAGAGGTTGAGCGACCGGTCCATCAGCGGGGGCGTCCCCAGCTGCCGGACGGTGTCGTTGACCGGCCCGTACGTCTGTTCGTTCTCCTCCGGCAGGCCGATCAGGCAGCTGTAGATGTACTGCGAGAGCTTGAGGAAGAACGCCCAGTCGCCGAACCGGTGCTCCGCGCAGATCTCCAGGCCGGTCTTGTAGAGCGCCGCGTCCGGGCGGCGGCCGCTGGTCGCCGTGGCGTTGGAGTACCAGTAGAAGGTGGAGGCGTAGTTCCACATCAGCCGGCGGGGGAGGGCGCCCACGCTGGCGAGGTGCTCGGCGAACATCTGGTTCGCCTCCAGCGCCTCCTTCCGCAGGGCGTCCCACTGGCCCATGTGGTAGAGCCCCACCGCCTTGCTGATCTGCGCGGTGGCGCGCAGCGGCCCGCGGTCCGGGTTCTCCTGCATCAGGCGCGTCAGCAGCTCCGCGGCCTTGGGGCCCTGGCCGAGCGCCCCGTAGGAGAAGGCGAGCGCGTTGCGGTAGCTGGCCACCTTCGGCACCAGGTGCAGGGGATCGCTGCTGGTGGCGTCGAACGGCTGCTCGGACCACATCTTCACCAGCTTGTTGCGGCCGAAGTAGCCGGGGCGCTGGCGCATCCGCTCGGACTCGGCGCTGAAGAAGCGCACCCCCTGCTCGCCCCCCATCCGCTGCTCGAGCAGGGGGCAGAGCTTCTCCGCGTACTTCACGCAGACGGCGGGGGCGCCCAGCGCGCCGGCCTCCACCAGCTTGGACCAGGTCTCCAGCAGCGCGCGGTTCTCCGGGCCTGCTTGCTGCTCGAGCAGATCCGCGCCTTCGCCGAGCAGGCGCAGCGCTTCCACCAGGAGGTTGGCCCGCAGGGCGCGGTTGCCCGCCAGCAGGAGGTAGTGGACCGCCTTGTCCACGTCGCTGCCGCGCGCGTAGTGGTAGCCGATCACCGAGGCCTGCGCCTCGAGCTCTTCGGAGTGCAGGCTCTCCAGCGCCACGGCGATCTGCTGGTGCGCCGTCTTGCGGCTGGCCGCGTCCGTGTCCCGGTAGATTCCCTGCCGGACGGTGTCGTGCGAGAAGTAGAAGTCCTGCATCACCCGCTGCAGGAACTGCCGCTCCACCAGCTCGTCCAGCACCGCGAAGAGGGCGTCGTCCGGGAGGCCGGAGACCCGCTTCACCAGCCGCAGGTCCAGCGTCCGCCCCATGGGGGCCAGCTTGCGGCACAGCTCCAGCGTCTGCGGGCTGAGCGAGCGCAGCCGCAAGGCCACGGCGCTCTCGATCGAGCTGGGCAGCTCGATGTTGGCCGCGGCGGTGCTGCAGACCCACCGGCCCCCCTCCATCTTGATCACCTGCTGCTCGATCAAGGTGCGCAGCGTCTCGGTGACGAAGAAGGCGTTGCCCTGCGTGGTCTTCTGCAGGTGCTCCACGAACTCGCCCAGAAGCTCCGTGTTGCGGAGCATGGACTTGAGCAGCGCGGCGGTGTGCTCGACGGAGAAGAGCGAGAGCTCGAGCCGGTCGGTGACGCCGTCGCGTACCGAGCGCAGGGCGGGGGAGAAGGGGTCCACCTCGTTCGAGCGCAGGGTCCCCAGCACCATCCCGTGCGTGTGATCCAGCTCACGGATGGCGATGTTGAGGAACTCGAGCGTGGTGGACTCCGCCCAGTGCAGGTCCTCCATGCAGAGGATGAAGGGATGCGCGGTGGCGGTCTCGCGCAAGAAGCCGCGGAGCGCGGCGAAGATCTTCGGCTTCTCCGCCGCCGCGTCCCCCGGCGGGGCGGCGGTGACCCCGCGGTCCAGCACGCGCGGGACGATCCGGCTGAGCATGGGCCCGTGCGCGGCCAGCGTGGCCGCGGGCGCCAGCGGGAGCAGCTGATCCAGCGCGTCCACCAGCGGCGCGAGCGGGGCCTGACCTTCCGCGCGGCACTGGCCGGTGACCACCGTCACGTCCGCGATCTTCGCGGCCAGCCGGAACTCCTGGAGCAGCCGCGTCTTCCCCACGCCGGCCGGCGCCGTCACGAACAGGCTGCGCGCCGCCCCCTCCCGGAGCTTGGCCAGCGCCTTCTGCAGGACCTCCTGCTCGGCGGCGCGGCCCACCAGCTCCGCCGAGTGCAGGTAGCTCGTGGACGCCCCGTAGTCCTGCACCGTGACGGACTTGCCGGTCAGCGCCCCCAGCTCGCGCAGCAGCTCGGAGGTGTCCGCGGGGCGCTCGCGCGGGTCCTTGGCGAGCAGCCGGGTGACCAGAGACTCGAAGGCGTCCGGGACGTCCCGCAGCGGCTTGAGGCGGGGCGGCGCCTTCTCCAGGTGCTGGCGGATGATCTCCAGCGGCGTCTTGCCCAGGAAGGGGTAGCGGCCGGTGGCCAGCTCGAAGGCGAGCACGCCCAGCGCGTAGAGGTCCGTCCGGGCGTCGATGATCCCGCCCTTGGGGATCTCCGGGGCCATGTACGCCAGCGTCCCCTTGAGCGTCCCGCCCGTGGGGGTGCCCAGCTGGTGCATCAGGCCGAAGTCCATCAGCTTGACCGCGCCGGCGTCCGTCAGGCGGATGTTGTCGCTCTTCACGTCGCAGTGGACGTAGAGGCGGGAGTGGATGAAGCCGAGCACGTTGGCCAGGTCGATCAGCACCCGGTAGACCTTCTTCAGATCCACGGTGCCGCGGCGGACCAGCTCCGACAGATCGCTGCCCCGCACCACCTCCATGGTGATGAACCGCGTCTGCCGGGACAGCATCCCGTAGTCGTAGACCTTGACCGTGTTCGGGTGCTGCAGCTTGGTCATCGTGTAGAACTCGCGCTTGAACGCGACGTCTGCCCCGTTGACCTGGCCGCTGCTGGAGAGCTGGGCGCCCGCGTCGGAGCTGGCGCCGACGCTGGCGCTGCCCGAGGCGCCGGAGATGCGCATCTCCTTCAGCGCCACCGGCCGCTTCTCGAGCGTGTCCTCCGCCAGCCACACCCGGCCCATCCCGCCCTGCCCGAGCACCTGCTTGAGCGCATAGCGCCCCTGGACGAGCTGCCCCTCCTGGAGATCCTCCTGCCGCGCCCCGCTCGTGCGCTGGCGCCCGCGGCGGTCGTACCGCTCGATCAGCGAGCAGGCGCGGAGGACGAGCACATCCGGGAGTGAGGCGAGCAGTCGTTCCATGCGCGGGGGGCGCATCAAAGTATTCGCCAGGGATCCGGCAGTGACAAGGGCCCGGAGTTCATCGCAGCACCTCTCGGCGCGCGCGCCCCTGGGCGTCCGGGGGTGGCCCCACGCCGAGCAGCGCGCCCAGCGTGGGGGCGAGGTCCGCGGGATCGATCCGCCCCGGGTAGGTGCCCTTGCGGACCCCCGCCCCCCAGAGGAGGACCGGGACGTCCGTGTCGTACGGGTAGGGCGTGCCGTGCGAGGCCCCGTGCGCCTCCCCCGCGAGCACCCTGAACTGCCGCAGGACGAAGAGCACGTCGCCGCTGCGGCCCGGGAAGTAGCTGTTGCGCAGCGCTTGAGGCGCACTGCCCCGGGCGCCCGGCAGATCGTCCCTGGCCACCGCGAAGGCGACCTCCGGATTCCGGCGTAGGTGGTCCGCAGCCGCCCGTCGCAGCTGCACCCCCGGTGTAGGCGCGCGCTCCGTGTCCGGTGACAGGTAGACGTCCACGCCTTCTATCGCGACCACCGCCTGCGCGAGCCCGAACTGCCGCAGCAGCGCGGCGGAGAGGTCCTGCTCCAGCGGCTCGCCGAGGACGCGCTTGGCGGGCAGCCCCTGCGCAACCCAGAGCTCGGGGAGGGCCTGACCGCCGTGGTCCGCGGTGACGAGCACCGCCAGCTGCTCGCGTCCTCCCACCGCGGCCGCCGCCGCGTCGATCAGCCGGCCCACGCTCTGGTCCAGCCGCAGCAGCATGTCCTGCATCTCCCAGGAGTCCGGACCGAAGGCGTGGTGCACCAGATCCGGAGAGCTGAAGCTCACCCAGAGCAGGTCCGGGGTGTCTCGGCGTCCGAGCGAGGCGCCTTCGATCGCCGCGCGCGCCAGCTCCACCAGGACGTCGTTCATGAACGGCGAGAGCTCCACGGCCGCTCTGGAGGCCGGCCCCACCTTCGCCGCGCCACCTTTGAGCGGATGGGGGAACGTCCGGCCCAGCCCGGCCGCGTCCGCTTCGCCCGCCTGGGCGTCTTGCCCCTGGTAGCGCTCCGGCGGCTCCGACAGCTCCCAGGCTTCGGAGAAGTGCGCGTCCGCGAGCGCGCGCGCGTTGAACGGCGCCAGCCAGGCGGGCTGCTCCGGCCCCGCGCCCTGAAAGCCGCCAGTGGCGCGGTCGAACCACAGAGAGGTGCCCTGCAAACCGCCCAGCGCGAGCGCCGCCCGGGCCTTCACCGAGATCGCGATGGCGCGGCTCTTCCCGCCGGTGGCGGCGATCAGGTGATCGCTCAGGGTCTGGCTGCGCAGCGCGGCGGCGCCCCCCTCTACCAGCAGCGGGCTCGGCTTGCGGCTCTCGCGGTCGAAGACGTAGTTCCCCACGATCCCGTGCTGCGACGGCTGAGCGCCGGTGGAGAGCGTGGCGTGCCCGGCGGCGGTCACCGTCTCCGCGTACCGGTAGCGCCCCTGGAGCGTGGCGCCCTCGTCGAGCAGGACCTTGAAGCCGTGGTGGAAGCGCGGGCGCATGCGCGCGAAGAGCTCGCTGCCCAGGGAGTCCACGCTGATCGCCAGCACCAGCTTGGGCCGGGGGGCAGCGGAGGCGCTCGCGGGTGGCGCGGCCGCCAGCAGCAGGAGTGCAAGGCCCAGCGACACGCGGGTGACTATGTCACTAATATCTCGCCCCGAATGCCTCGTCGTGAAAGGGCCGCGCTCGACCTACACGCCCAGCTCGCGGCGCTCGAAGAGCGGGCGCTGGCGAAGGTGGTGCAGAGGGCGCTCGGGGGCGCGCGGCCCAGGCTGCTGTCGGCGGAGTGCGCTCCTCTCGCGTGGAGCGTGGTGAACCCCTCCACCGGCGGGCTCTTCCGCTGGTCCGGGACCGCGCGCTGCGACGGGGCGGAGCGGCGCTGGTCCGTCATCCTCAAGGTGCTCGCGCGTCCCGCGGGCGCGGCCGAGCGGAGCCCCGCGCACTGGAACTACTGGAAGCGGGAGGCGTTGGCCTACGGCTCGGGCCTCCTCGAAGAGGTGGGCGGCCTGCGCGCGCCGCGCTGCCTGGGCGTCGAAGACCGCGCGCCGCACTGGGTCTGGCTCTGGCTGGAGGATCTGGGAGACGAGGACGGCCGCCGCTGGTCCCTGCCGCGCTACGCGCTCGCCGCGCAGCACCTGGGCCAGTTCGGGGCGGCGCACGCCCGCCGCCCGCTCCCGGCGGCGACCTGGCTGTGCCGGGATTTCCTGCGGCGGGCCTACGAGGACACCTCTGGCGCGCTCGCGGTTCTGGAGAGCGCGGCGGCCCGGCGAAGCGCGCTGGTGCGGCGCGGGCTCTCGAACGGGTTGGCGGAGCGGGTCCTGCGCCTGCACGCGCACAGCGCCCTGCTCTTCGAACAGCTGGCCGCGCTCCCCCAGACGCTGTGCCACTTCGACACCAGCCGGCTCAACCTGGTGGACGCGCCCGGCCCTGGGCGCGGCGGCCGCGGCACGGTGCTGATCGACTGGGCGTTCCTCGGGACCGGCGCCGTGGGCACCGATCTGGGCCAGCTCTTCGCCGTCAACCTCCTCTGGATGCTCAACCCACCTTCGGAGGCGGCGGGACTCGCGCGCGCGCTGGTGCGCGGCTACCGCGCAGGGCTGCGGCGGGGCGGGTGCTCGCTTCCGGCGGCGCAGCTCGCGTTCGCCTTCGGCGCCTCCGCCGGCCTGCGGGCCGTGCAGTACCTGCCGTTCCTGGTGCAGATGCTGCTGGACCGCTCCCAGCACGCCTTCTGGAGATCGCGCTTCCACGGGACCCCTTCGCAGACGGTCGGCCCGTGGGGGAGGGGGGTGGAGGCGGTGATCTCCCTTGCGGAGCGCGCCCTGGCCACCGCGCAGGACGTGAGCCCCCCGCGCCGGGTGCGCGCGGGATGACGCCTCCGGGGCTGGTCCTGAGCGAGGTGTGGCTGCTCGGCCCCCCCGCGCGCGGGCTCGTCCTCACCCGGCCCGGCCGGGCGCAGCGGCTGGAGGTGCCTGGGCGCGCCGGGGCCATCGTCGCCCGCGCGCTCTCCCGCGCCCGGGCAGGCGTGAGCGCCCAACAGTGGGCCGAGCTCTTGCGGCCGCTGGGCGCCGCGGGAGCCCGCGAGGTGCAGGGCCTGGTGGCGGCGCACGGGCTCTTGCGCGAGCTGACGCCCCACCGCCGTCCACGCGTGCGGGGCGGAGGTCCGCTGCTCGCGCCGCTGCGCGCGCTGCTCGCGCGCGGCGGCTGGGACGTCCCGCCGCTCCGGTTGAGCGCCCACGCGGCGGCGCGCAGCGGCGGCGCGGGACCCGGATCCGAGGTGTCGGTCCTCTGCACGGGCGAGCACCTGCTGGCCGCGCTCAGCCGCGGGCGCCCCTGTCTGCTCTGCGGGGCGCTCCGCTTCTTCGCCCGCCAGGGGACGCCCGGAGAAGATCAGACGGGCAGGCTGAAGGCCTCCACCTCGCTCTCGCCCCGGACGTTGGGCGCGCTCGCCGCGGAGCTGCTCCTGGAGCTCTCCATCGCCCCGCCGCGCGCAGGAGAGGGGCTCTGCGTGGCGCAGGGCAGCGGCGCGGCGCGGGGCCAATTCCTGCCCCACGAGGACTGCCCCGCCTGCGGCGTCCGGCCCCGCCCCCGCGCCCGGGCCTCCCAGGCGCTGCGGCGCGCGCTCTCGCGGGACAAGGCGCGCGCGCCGGTGAAGGGGGCGCGCGAGGCCCTGCTGGATCCGCTCTTCGGGCCGGTGGAGCTGGACGCGCTGGAGGGCGCCCGGGGCGGCTTCCCGTTCCCAGGGCCCTTCATCTGGGGGAGCGTTCACCTCTCGCGCTGGCTGGAGGGGCGCGCCCTGTGCACCTCCACCCGCGGCGGCATCTACAGCAACACCCCCAGCGCGGCGCGCTCGCGGCTGCTGGCGCTCAGTGAAGGGCTGGAGCGGCTCGCGGCGCGCGGCGCCCGCGCGGACCTCGTCGTCTCGCCCGCGCGCGAGCCGGACGCGGTCCCCTTGCGCAGCCTCTACGCCTCCTGCGGGGAGGCGGCCGCGCGGCGGCGGAGGCCGCACTGCGTGGCGGTGGACCTCACGACCGGGCGCGAGCGGCTGCTCCCCTACGAGAGCGTGGTGGTGGGGCTGCCCGAGCCGCTCTACCCGGAGGCCGCGCACCGCCAGCCGTTCTACTCGGGGGCCGCCTCGCATCAGACGCTGCTGCAGGCCGCGCTCCATGCGACGGTGGAGCTGGTCAAGCGGGACGCGTTCCTGATCACCTGGTACCGCCGCCGCGCGCTGGCGCCGCTCGCCTGGCCCCAGCGCCCGTCCGCGGCGGTCCAGGCCCGCGCGGACTTCCTCACCCGCCGCCACCTGTCCCTGGAGCTCTTCGAGCTCACCGCCGAGCTCCCGCTCCCGATGGTCCTCTTGCGGGTCACCGCCCGGCGCACGGTGGGGAACTTCCCGCGCGGCGGCGCGCTGCTGGTCCCCTCCGGAGGCTTTGGCGCCATGGAGGCGCTCGAGCACGCGCTGGGCCTCGCCTGCGGGCAGGTCACCTCGCTGACCACGCTCGCCCATCCGAGCAAGGATCCGCTGGACGTCCGGGCGGTGCGAGCGCTCGCCCGGACTTCGCGCTTCTGGCCCCTGATGGCCCGCTATCTCGATGGCCGCAACGCGGGCGCCCATGCCTTCCTACGACGGGGGAGCGGCCGCGCCGCGCGCGCGTTCGAGGCGGTGGCGGCGGTGCCCGCCCGGACGCCACGCGCGCAGCTGGAGTGGCTGCGCGCGCGCTTCCAGGCGCTCACGCAGCCCTGGCTGTTGGTGCGGCTCACCACCGAGACCGCCGAGCGCGCCGGGTTGGAGGAGGGCAAGGTGGTGCTGCCGGGCTACCTGCACCTCGCGCCCTCGCGCGGCGAAGTGGACCTGGGCCTGCCGCGGCTGCACCGGCCGTGGCCGGACGCCACGCTGCGCGGCCTCAACCCGGATCCGCACCCGCTCTACTAACGCTGGCGGCGCTCGCCCACACCGGCGCGCAGGCGGCCACATGGGAAGCGGCGCCCGCGGCGGGTACGCTCGCGCCGATGGCGATCTCCGGTGCAGAGGGGCCGCTCGCCGGGCGCGTGGCCCTGGTGACGGGCGCCAGCCGGGGCATTGGCGGGCACACCGCGCGTGAGCTGGCGCGCATGGGCGCCGCGGTGGCCCTCACCGCGCGGGGGGCGCAGCCGCTCCGGGAGGTGGCCGCGGAGCTCTCCGCGGGCGGCGCGCGGTGCGCCGCGTTCCCCTGCGAGCTCACGGACGGTCCGGCCCGCGCCCGGCTCTTCGAGGCGATCTCCTCGGAGCTCGGCCCGGTGGACGTGTTGATCAACAACGCGGGGGCGATCGGCGCGGTGGGACCGACCGCGGAGGTGGACCCCCGCGCCTTCGAGCAGACGCTGGAGCTCAACCTGCTCGCGGCCTTCCACTGCCTGCGGGCCGTGCTCCCCGGGATGCTGGAGCGGCGCTGGGGGCGGATCATCAACGTCTCCTCCTTCGCCGCCACCGGCGCGGGCATTGGCCGCGCCGCGGCCTACTCGGTGAGCAAGGCGGGGCTGGAGATGCTCACCCGCGCGGTGGCCGCCGAGGTGGCCGGCAGCGGCGTGCAGGTGAACGCCGTGGATCCGGGCATGGTGGACACCCGGCTCCAAGCAGACTACCGGGAGACCTCCGCCCAGAAGCTGGGCGAGCCGCTGCTGGCCAAGCTGCGGGGGTACCAGGAGCGCGGCCAGCTGATGCGCCCGGAGCTTCCGGCCCGGTTGATCGGCCGGGTGGTCGCCAGCGGCTGGCACGGCGAGGTGGTCCGCTTCTACGAAGAGCGCTGCAAGGCGCTGCTGCAGGAGCCCGCCCCATGAACCCCAAAGCCCTCCCGTCCGAACAGACCGAGCAGCTCAAGCGCGACGGGGAGCGCCACTTCTGGCCGCACATGCGCCAGGCCGGCAACTTCGCCGAGGAGGGCGGGATCAAGGTGATCACCCGCGGCGAGGGCGTCTGGCTGTACGACGCCGCGGGCCGGCGGTACCTGGACTCGCTGTCCGGGCTGTGGCTGGTCAACGCGGGGCATGGACGCCGGGAGATCGCGGACGCCATGCACGCCCAGATGCTCGAGCTCGCCTTCACGCCCGGGGGGACCACCAGCCCCGTGACGGTCCGCCTGGCGGCGAAGATCGCCTCCCTGGCGCCGGATCCGGCGTCCCGCGTCTACTTCGTGAACGGCGGCTCCGAGGCCAACGAGGCGGCGGTCAAGCTGGCCCGGAAGTACCACCGCAACCGCGGCGAGCCCTCCCGGTACAAGGTGATCAGCCGGCGAGACTCCTACCACGGCGCCACCTACGCCTGCATGGCGATGGGCAGCTCCGCCGCGGCGGACCCCAACGACTACGGCCCGCTGATGCCCGGCAACGTCCACCTCCCGGCCATGAACCCGGCCCGCTGCGCGTTCTGCAAGGGACAGGGCGGCTGCGGGCTGGAGTGCGCGCGGGAGCTTGGCCGGGTGATCGCCCGCGAGGGCGCGCAGACGGTGGCGGCGTTCATCTCCGAGCCGATCAGCGCCGCGGGGGGCATCCACGTCCCCCCGCCGGACTACTGGCCCACCCTGCGGCGCATCTGCGACGAGGCGGGAGTCCTCTTGATCGCGGACGAGGTCCTGACCGGCTTTGGGCGCACAGGGAAGATGTTCGCGATGGAGAACTGGGGCGTGGCGCCGGACCTCTTCACGCTCGCCAAGGGGCTCACCGGCGGCTACGCGCCGATCGGCGCGGTGGTCGCCTCGAAGAAGGTCGCGGACGCCTTCATCGGCGCCGAGAGCACCACGTTCCGCCACATCGTCACCACCGGCGGAAACCCCGTCTCCTGCGCCGCCGGACTGGCGAACCTGGCGCTGCTCGAGTCGGAGCGGCTGGTGGAGCGGTCGGCGGCGAGCGGCCGGGCGCTGCTCGCGCGCCTGGAGCGGCTGCTGCGCCACCCCTTCGTGAGTGAAGTCCGGGGCGGGGTGGGGCTCCTTTGCGGGGTGGAGTTCTCGCCCGACCGGGCCACCCGCGTCCCCTTCCCCAAGGAGTCCGGCTTCACCAAGGCGCTCAACGCGGCGCTCGTGGAGCACGGCGTGCTGGGACGCGCGGGGGACGTCCTGCCTTTGGCGCCGCCGCTGTGCATCTCCGAGAGCGAGCTGGACGAGCTGGTCTCGCGCGTGGACGCGGCGCTGGCGGACCTCGTTCCCCGGTTCCGGTAAGCGGCCGCGCACCGTTGGGCACACCTGCGCCCATCTCACCACGGCCGGAGGGGCCTTTGCCGTGAGGGCAGATTGATCCGCTCGCGCGGGGTGGCGCACTATTGACGGGTTCGTTCTCCAAAAGAGGCGGACCACGAGGACCGCGAAAGCGACCCCCGCGCAGACACCCCCTAAAGCCCTCCGGCCATGGTGGACCGTCTTTCCCCCCGAGGTCGAAATGAAGCTCAACATCAAGGTCGTCAGCACCGAGGCGAAGAAGAAGAAGAACAAGCTGTGCGTCGTTGCTGGGACCAGGGTCTGCGTCGTCGCAGGCACCTGATCTCGTCGCCTCAAGCTGTCCCCCTCTGACGCTTAACCGCGCTCAGAGGGTGGGCCTGCCCTCGTGGCAGGCCTATTTTTTTGCGCTGGCTCCCGCCGGGGTGGATGTCACACCTGCCCGCTAGGCTGTCTGCCTTCGCATGCGCTTCAAGTTCGTTCACGCCGCAGATTTGCATCTGGACAGCCCCCTCAAGGGGCTCTCCGAAAGCGCCGGCTTCGCCCACCTCGTCCAGAGCGCCACCTTCACTGCGCTCGGCCGGATCGTCGATCTCTGCCTGCGGGAGCGCGTGGACTTCCTGCTGCTGGCCGGGGACCTGTTCGACGCGAAGGACCGCTCGGTCCGCGCCCGGCTGAGCCTGCGCCGCGAGCTGGACCGGCTCCACCGCGCCTCCATCCGCACCTTCATCGTCCACGGCAACCACGACCCGCTCAACGGCGCCCAGAGCGCCGCCGCGCTCCCGGAGTCCGTGAAGGTCTTCGGCGCGGGCTGGGAGGAGGTGGTGATCGAAAAGGATGCGCAGGTGGTCTGCCGCGTCCAGGGGATCTCCTACCCGGAGGAGCGCGTCACCGAGGACCTCTCCGCCCAATTCAGCCGCACGGGGCCCGAGTTCACCATCGGGCTGCTCCACGCCAACGTCGGCGCCTGCGCTGCCCATGCCAACTACGCCCCGTGCTCGCTGGACGACCTGGCAGCGCGCGGCCTGGACTATTGGGCGCTGGGGCACGTTCACACGCGCGCCGAGCATCGCCTTGAGAGCGGTGGCCTCGCGGTGTATCCAGGGAACCCGCAAGGCCGCCATGTGAACGAGCAGGGAGAGCGCGGCTGCCTCCTGGTGGATGTGACCGACCGCACCGCCCACACCCGCTTTTTCGCCGTGGACTCGGTCCGCTGGCACCGGCTCGAGCTGGACGTCACCGAAGTGACCTCGCTCGAGGCGCTCGCCGCGGCGATCGAAGAGCGCGCCGCGGCCGCCTGCCAGGACGGGGTGGATGCCCACGCCGTGCGCTTGACCCTCACCGGCCGCACCGCGCTGCGCTCGGAGCTGGTGAAGCCGGGGGCCCTGGGGCAGCTCGAGGAGCAGCTGCGGGCGTCCATGGAGGCGAGGACTCCGCCCATCCTGCTCGAGTCGCTCAAGGACCGGACGCAGCCGGATCTGGACGTGGAGCTGCTCTCCTCCGCCGGCGGGCTGGCCGGCACGCTCGCCGGCTACATCCAGGGCGGCGCTGACTCCCGCGCCCTGCTCGACGAGCTCTGGAACGAGGAGGAGATCAAGAAGCTGGACGCGGCGCTGCACCGGCTGGCGCTGCCGCGGACGCGCGAGGGCGCCCAGGAGATCATCAAGCTCTCCGGGCTGCGCGCGCTGGAGCTCTTGCTGCAAGGGGAGGGGTCGGGGTGAGGATTCGGCGCATCAAGATCGACGGCTTCGGTCACTTCCGCCACTTCGACCTGCCGCTCGCGCCGGGGTTGAACCTGCTGCACGGCCGCAACGAGGCCGGGAAGAGCACGCTGCTGGCGTTCGTGCGCTCCATGCTCTTCGGCTTCGAGCGCCGGAACGATCCGGCGCGCTACGAGCCGCAGACCGGGCCCTACGGGGGCGAGCTCTGGCTGGACACGCACTTCGGCCAGCTGGTGGTGCGGCGGATCGGCAGCCGCCGCCGGTACGACGGGGAGCTGATCGTCCGCGGGGTGAACGGAGACGCGCTCCCGGAGAGCAAGCTCTCGGACGCGCTCGCCGGCACCTCCCGCGAGCTGTTCTTCCGCGTCTTCGCCTTCGGGCTGGACGAGCTGGCCTCGTTCGAAGATCTCGCCTCACAGGGCTCGGTCTCCGAGGCGCTCTTCGCCGCGGGGATGCAGGGGGCGCAGCGGCTGCCGGCGGTGCTGGACGGGCTGCGCCGCGAGAGCGAGGGGATCTTCGCCCCCCGCGGCACCAAGAAGGAGCTCAACGTCCTGCTCAACGAGCTGCAGGAGCTGCAGGGGCAGCTGCGCGCGCTGGGGGACCGGCCGGCCCAGTACGTGGAGCAGTCCGCCACCCTGCCCAAGCTGGACGCGGAGCTGGCCAACCTCGAGCAGCGCTTCGAGTCAGCGCAGCGGCGGCTCGCGCAGGTGGAGCGGTTCTTCAACGTGGCCATGGACCTGGCGCGCTACGAGGTGGTCCGCTCGGAGCTGGTGGCGCTGGGAGATCTCGCCGACTTCCCGGAGGGCGCGGTGGAGCGGCTGGACCAGCTGTGTGACTCGCTGGCCAAGGCGCGCGCGGAGCGGGACGAGGTCTACGCCGAGGCCGCGTCCGTGGAGCGCGCGCTCGCCGAGCGCGCGGCGATTGAAGGCAAGGGGCTGGACGCGCCCCGCCTCAAGGTGGCCGTGGAGGCGTTCCAGTCCCGGGTGCAGCAATTCCGCGCGCTGCCCGCGAAGAAGGCCACGCTCGCGGAGCGGCGGCGCCAGGTGGACGCGGCGCTCGCCGGGCTGGGGCTGCCGGTGGACCAGGGGCGGCTGCTGGAGATGGAGCTCGGCGCCGCGGCGAAGGCGAAGCTCTCCTCGCTGCGCGATCAGCTCAACGACGCCAAGGAGATCTGGCGGGCGCGCGAGGCGGCCTTCGTCCAGGCGCGCAGCAGCCGGGACGAGATCGAGCAGGACATCCGCCGGCTCACCACGGAGGTCGCCCAGCTCCCGTCCTGGCCCTACGAGGCGGTGCGCCGGCGGCAGGTGAGCCTGGCCCGGATCGAGACCCTGCGCGCGGAGGCGCAGCAGCTGGCGGACTCCGGCGCCGAGCGCCGCGCCAGCGCCAACGCGCAGCGCGCCCTGATGGCGGCGGACGTGAAGCCCACGCCGCTCTTTCCGGCCCCCTCGGCCGGCTTCGTGTGCGTGCTGCTAATGGCGCTCGCCGCCGGCGCGTACGCGCTGCAGGGGCTGTGGGTCGGGCTGTTGGCGGGGACGGCGGCGGTGGCGCTGATCGCCCTGGTGATCTGGCTGCAGCGGCGCAGCGCGAAGAACCACGCGGAGGCCATGGAGGCCTTCGAGGCGCGCCGCGCGGCGCACGAGCAGGAGGCCCAGCGGCTGACCCTGGAGGCCGAGCTCTTGCAGCACAAGGCCAAGGAGCGCCGGAAGGAGCTCGCCACCTGCGCGGCCGAGGTGGGGCTGACGGCGGACGCGGACGATCAGGCCATCGCCGCGCGGACGGATGAGCTGGAGCAGGAGCTCAATCAGGTGAAGCTGCGGCAGCAGCTGGCGGTGGAGTCCGAGTCGCTCACCCCCAAGCTGGTCACCGCGCGCACGCTGGAGAAGAACGCCGAGGTCGACAAGAACGTGGCCGAGGCGAAGGTCTCGGTGCTGGAGCGGCTGGTGGACGAGCTCTACGCCACGCTCCACTTCCCGGCCCGGCTCCCGCCGGAGCGCGCGCTCGAGCTGTGGAGCGAGGTGGCCGCGCTGCGCCAGCGGCTGCTGGACGTGCGCAGCGAGGAGGAGGGGCTCAACGAAGAGGACCGGGACTGTCTCAACGCCGCGCGCGCGGTGCTGGACGCGGCCCACGACGTGGGCGTGGAGGCCAGCGGCCCCGAAGAGGCGCTCTCCACCCTCTCCGGCAAGCTCAAGGCGGCGAGCGAGGAGGCGCAGGAGCGCAAGGCGCTCGTGGCTCGCCGGGAGGAGCTGAAGCTGCGCAGGGTGAAGGCGGAGCGCGCCTGCGTGGAGCACGAGACCTCGCTCTCCCGGCTCTTGCAGCAGGGGAAGGCGGCGGACCCGGAGGTCTTCCGGCAGCGGGCGAAGTCGGCCCAGGAGCACCGGCGCGCCAGCGGCGAGGCGCGGGAGCTGGCGGTGAAGATCGAGAGCGCCTGCGGCCGCTCGGTGGCGGACGTTCAGGCGGAGCTGAAGGCGCTCGGCGGGCGTGACGGCGCGGCGCGGGAGCTGGAGGCGCTGCGCGCTCGCGCGGCTGCCCTGCAGGCGGACCGGCAGAAGCTGGCGGACGAGCGGGGCGGGGTGAAGAAGCAGCTCGCCCTCTGGGAGAGCGACGGGGAGATCGCCCGCCTGCGCGGCAGGGAGGAGGTCCTCGCCGGGCGGGTCGCCGAGCTGGCCCAGCGCTACGCGGTGGACCGGGTGGCGGTGGCGCTGCTGGATCGGGCTCGCTCCAAGTTCGAGAAGGAGCAGCAGCCCAAGGTGGTGAAGCTGGCCTCGGAGCTGTTCCGCGAGCTGACGGGCGGGAAGTACGCGCGGATCTTCAACTCCACGGAGACGCAGGCCCTGGTCGCCTGCGATGACAGCGGGAAGGAGTGGCCGGCCGAGCAGCTCTCTCGCGGCACCCGCGAGGCGCTCTACCTGGCGTTCCGGTTGGCGGTGATTGAAGACTTCGGGGATACAAAGAGCCCACTTCCGCTCCTGGTTGACGACATCCTGGTCAACTTCGATCCGGAGCGGACCGCCGCGACGCTCGCGCTGTTCGCCCGTGTCGCACAACGTCAGCAGGTCATCGCCTTCACCTGTCACCCGGGCGTGAAGGACGAGTTCGCCCGGCTGGGAGCTGCCCTCCACGAGCTGGTGCCCTCGCAGGGCGGACTCGACGAGGCGCAGTCCGCCTGACGCCCACAAGCCCGAAACCTCAGGCTAAGTTCTGCGCTTGCCTGACGCGGCGTGGTACACAGTGAGGCTCGTAGGAGCGGGCTTGAAGCTGGAGGCTGGGCGAAGAGCCCTTCGGCATGGCTGAGAAATCGCGCATCGTCGGGATTGATCTCGGGACGACGAATACGTGCGTCGCGTCCGTGCGGAACAAGATCCCCAAGGTGGTGCCAACGGACCGCGGGAACTTGATCCTGCCGTCCGTGGTCGCGCTCTCCGCCAAGGGAGATCTGCTGGTTGGCGGCGTGGCCAAGGACCAGATGGTCACCAACCCGAAGAACACGATCTACGGCGCGAAGCGCCTGATCGGCCGCAAGTACAACTCCCGCGTGGTGCAGGAGCTCAAGAGCTACTTCAACTACGAGATCGTGGAGGGGCCGGCAGGTGAGGCCGCGGTGCGGCTGGGCGAGCAGACGTACACGCTCCCGCAGATCTCCAGCTTCGTGCTGGCGCAGATCAAGACGATCGCCGAGCAGTTCCTGGGCGGCACCATCGACGAGGCGGTGATCTCGGTCCCCGCCTACTACAACGACAACCAGCGCCAGGCGGTGAAGGAGGCGGGGCGGCTGGCCGGTTTCAAGGTGAAGCGGATCGTCAACGAGCCCACCGCGGCGGCGCTGGCGTACGGCTTCAACCGCGGGCTGGATCAGAAGATCCTCGTCTACGATCTGGGCGGCGGCACCTTCGACGTCTCGGTGCTCCAGCTCACCGGCAACGTGTTCGAAGTCCTCGCCACCGGTGGCGACACGTTCCTGGGCGGCGTGGACTTCGACAACCGGGTGATCGACTTCGTCCTCGAGGCCTTCAAGAAGGAGACGAAGGTCGACCTGGCGGCGAGCCCGATCGCCATGCAGCGGATCAAGAACGCCTCCGAGTCCGCGAAGATCGACCTCACGCTGATCCCCAACGTGCTGATCGAGCTGCCATACATCGAGGAGCGCAAGGGGCGGCCGCTGGACCTGCGGATCCCCCTCACCCGCGAGCAGCTGAACGATCTCACCGGAGATCTGGTGGACCGCACCTTCGCGATCTGCGACCAGGTCCTGGAGGAGAAGGGGATCAAGCGCACCGAGATCGACGAGGTGATCCTCGTGGGTGGGCAGAGCCGCATGCCGCTGGTGCAGCAGAAGATCCAGCAGCACTTCGGCAAGCCGGCGCGCAAGGGCGTGCACCCGGACGAGTGCGTGGCGCTCGGCGCGGCGCTGCTGGGGGACTCGCTGGGCAGCATCGACGCGGTCACCCTGCTGGACGCGCTCTCCATGCCGATCGGCTACGCGCTGCCGTCCGGCCGGTTCCGGAAGATCATCGACAAGAACTCGGTGATCCCGCTGACCAAGAGCTTCCGCCTGCCGCCGCCGAAGGATCCCTCGGTGCCGTTCATCGAGCTGGACATCTTCCAGGGCGACAGCGAGCTGATCGTGGACAACGAGTACCTCGGCACGCTGCGGGTGCCGGCGAGCGCCACGGGCCGGAAGATCGACTTCAAGTTGGACGAGGAGTGCCTGCTCAAGGTCTCCGTGGAGGAGGGGAGCGGGGTGCGCGAGGTGACGCTGGCCACGCGCGACACGCCGGAGACCCTCAAGCGCGCGCTGGAGGAGGAGTACGCGAAGCGCGCGCCGGCCGGCGGCGGGGATGACCGCGGTGGGATCTTCTCCAGCCTGAAGAAGATCCTCGGAGGGCGCTGATGGCCCGGTTCCCCTCGCGGGAATGGGTGCAGGAGGCGCTCCAGCTGCTCGAATCCGACCCCGAGCGCGCGCTCGCCAGCGCTGGCTGGGAGGGGGACTTCGGCGTGGTGATGGACGCCGAGCCCGGGCTCCTGGACAAGCCGTTCGCCGTCCACGTCACGCCCACGCCGAGCGGCCCCTGGAAGTTCGAGGTGCTCGAAGATCCGGACGAGCTCGAGGCGCTCGAGCCGGCCTACTTCGGGCGGGCCAAGTACTCGGTCTGGAAGGGGCTGATCCTCGGGACCGTGGACCCGGTGGAGGCGCTGCTGTTCCGCAAGCTGACCCTGCGGGGGGATCTCCAGCAGGTGGCGGAGCGGTCCCGGTTCAAGGGGCTCGCCCAGCGCGTCCTCGAGCGCCTGAGGCTGAGCCTGGCGTCGGACGCTGGATAAACCGTCGGTTTCGCTTTGCGTCCGGGGTGGCGGGTGTGCGAACAAGCCCCCTTCGAATACGGGGGAAGCACCATGGGCCTGAGCCAGGAGCTCAAGAAGCAGGCGATGCAGCTGTCACAGAAGGCGATGGAGCGGCTCTTCGCCGACGAGCGGCGCGCCATGAAGATCGCCGGGGCCATTGGCTCCGTGCAGCGCGGGAAGGAGGCCCTCAACCGCGGCCAGGACGAGGTCATGCGCGCGCTGAACTTCGCTCCCCGGAGTGACTTCAAGGCGCTGGGGAAGCAGCTGTCAGGCCTCAAGCGGCGCATCCGTGAGCTGGACGAGAAGCTGGAGCGGCTCCACAAGAGCTGATTGAAACTGCATTGACAGCGCCCGGTCCCGATGGCAGTTTGCCGCGCGCTTTTCCCAGGTAGGGGCGTATAGCTCAGCGGTAGAGCACTGCCTTCACACGGCAGGAGTCGCAGGTTCGATCCCTGCTGCGCCCATCGCGAATACTTGAGTGAGAGAGGGCGGTTGGCGACGAGCTGACCGCCCTTTCTCTTTGTTCGTGGAGCCGCGCTCAACGGCCGCAGGTAGCAGAAGAGGTAGCAGCTCCCGGACGGAAGTCACGGCACCTCCCGCGGCGGGAAATAGCGGGCGAGCTTTTCGTCGCGCGCCCGGTGCCGCCGGGCCTCCAGGGCGCTCGTGAGGTAGAACGCAACGGCGAGGAGCAGACAGAGGCCGAGAAGGGCCAGCGGCCCGCCGGCCAGCACGCCAAGAATGAAGGCCCTGTCCGTCTCGCTCATGGTCAGGCGGCCTTGAGCAGGTCGGAATTGCGCTCTGCGCGCCTTCGAATGACCGGGCTGCCCTTGGGCTTCATGGCGTCGAACGCGCTGCGCCGAGGCTGCTCCTTCGCCCTCAGAACCCTCTCGTAGGCCTCCACCTCCTCACGCGACACCAGCGGGGCACCGCGCACCGTGCGGTGGCTGAAGAGGACCTCATCATGGATGAGCCGCAGCACGGCTGCCCGGCTAAGCCCGAGTCGCTCCGCCGCCCACTCCACCGAGCGGAACCCCTCCCAGGGCCGGAAGAAGTCGGCAAGCGCAGAGAGCCCCGGCTTGCGGCGCTTGAACACCAGCTCTGCCTCGATCCGAATGGCGTTGAGGCGCTCGCGCTTCAGCCTGTCGGCGAGGCGGCGCAGCTCCGAGATGGCCACACGCTTGTTCTCCGCGGCGACCTTCTCAATGGCCTTTCGGTCGCACCCCAGCATGCGAGCTCCCATCGCGATGCTCACGCTTCCGTGTTCGAGCAGCCCCTTCGGCAGCGGCTACGAACGAAACGTATACGCGTCAAACACGGTGCGTTGACACTTTAGGAACGGACACTTACTATCGTGGGGCCAAGTTTTGACGCCGCGCGGCTCGGCACATAGAAGAGGAGCATCCCTTGGGAGCAGCCCCCGATTTGTCGCTAGACCCTCCAGGCACGAAGAAACCGAAGGTTGTGGTTCCGTTCCGCGCCTCCGAGGAGAACGCGGCGTGGATCAACAGCTTCGTGAAGAAGCCCCACCCCACCCAGAGCGAGATCGTCGAGTGGGCTGTGGGGCTGGCGCGTTCGCACTTCGTGGCGCTGCTGCCGCTGAAGGAGCGGATCGAGGCACTGGCGCGCGAAGAGGGGATCTCCGAGACCGATGCGCTGGCTGAGCTTGTCGAGCGCGGCTTGGCAGCGAGCGAGCGGAAGAGCAGGAAGTAGCCCGCCCTCGGGTTGGTTGCGACGCCCATCGCCCGCCGGGGCATGTGAGGCCCAAGTCTCCTCCGTGCCCACGTTGCGCGGTGCAGCGCCACCTCCGAAGCTTCGCGTCATGCGCTACACGACCCTCTGTCTGCTTTTCCTCGCTGGCTGCGGGGGCTGGGACCCCATCCTCAACGGAACCTGGAGCGGCCCGGCAGTCGTCACCGCCGGAAAGCCGGGCCAGACACAAGCCAGCACCTACCAGGCCCAACTCGTTCTCTCCGTCTCCAATGCCTTCGGCACCGCCACGAAAGTGTGCCCGGACGGCAGTGGTCGAATCGATTTCGAGGGCAGCGGCACTGATGGCTCTTGGACCGGGCTCCTTTCCTGTCCCGTGCCCACCCAACAGTGCCCGCAGGGAGGCTTCGTCTACCGTTCGGCGACCATGAAGCTCCAGCGCGCCGGCCCGACGCTGCTGGCCTCCATGTCTGGCGACCTGAATCTGTGCTCCGCCGGAGTTGTGCCCGCCAAGGTGGAATTCAGCGGGACGAAGTAGCAACCCCAACCAACCGCCCTTTGCCACCTCGAGCAGCGCAACCGGCCGAGGCGACGGAGAGAGTCCTGCCCGGAGGAGGCTTTCCCGCCCTCTGAGCCTGTCGCCGCCTTCGGTTCGCCTCACGGTCCCGAGCGGCCTCGGCCTCCACCTGCTCCGCCCGGCGCTGCGCCTCCACGCGCTGAAGGAATGGGTCCACGCCTAGCGCCACGGCCCCGGCTTCTTGTACATGCCCGGCACGTATCCGTACGGATCCGCCGGCTCCTCGGGTTCCTCGTATGAGAGCGGCGCGGCCGGGGCGACGCTCCGAGCGCCCTCCGGAGCGCCCTGTGGCCCGAAGAGCAGTTTGGCGAACAGCTCGCGACCGGCCCTCTTCTTGTCGAGCAGTTCGCTCCTCTGAGCGCGCGCTTGGCGTTCCTTCATGGTGCCGCCGAAGGCCCTGAAGGCGTCGCCCAGCCCGCCAATGCCCGCGGCGAGGGCGGTGCGGTGCCCTCCGGACTGCGACTGCTGGAGGGCCTGCGCCGCCCGGAGCTGCTCCATGATGGCTTGGTCCTGCTCGTCCATCGTGCCGAGCTGCAGCAGCTGTTGAATCTGCTCGGGGGTGAGTTGCGAGAAGTCGAAGTCGGCCATTGCTGAATCCCTTTCCTGGCTACCGCACGAAGTCACGAAGTGCCGGCGCAACCCGAAGGCTTCCATCGCCCATGCGCTGAAGCGTCCGCCCGTCCAGGCCCAGACGCTCCTCCACCACCGCATCCGGGCTCCCGTCCGTGCGCGGCGGCGGCTCTGGGGGCGCCTCCCACTGAGGCTCTTGGGGTTGGCCGGCCTGCTTCTGCGCTCGGCGGCGGTTCGTGACAGTAGCGAGGGCGCGGGCCTCCTCGGGAGTGCGCTTCTTCGACTGACGCCAGAGCAACTCCAAATCTCCATTCATTCGCGGCCCCCGTTGGGTTCGGCCCCGGTCGCGCTACCCGCTCTGCCACCCGCCTGGGTGCCGGCGCCCCCGGCGCCGAGGGAC
>JBGATB010000036.1:0-96433 GCA_044229415.1 Myxococcaceae bacterium
TAGTCGAGAGGCGGCACGCACGCTTGGAATCACCTCAGCGCGGGCCGAGCGTGGGTGCCGCCTCTCGACTACGGCCTGGCGGCCTACGCTCGAGGTGAACGAGGGGAAGTTTCATCTCTGATTGATCTACCGGGGCGGTCAGGGGCCGTCCGTCCCGGAGCCGCCGACGCCGGTCTCCGGCCGCGCGAGGATGATCTCCACCCGCCGGTTGTTGGCGCGCCCCTCGGCGGTGGCGTTGTCCGCCACCGCCCGGTACTCCCCGTAGCCCACCGCGGCGATCCGCTGGCCGTCCAGCCCCTGGTCCACGAGGAAGCCGCGCACCGCCTCGGCGCGCCGCTGGGAGAGCTCCAGGTTGTACGAGTCCGAGCCCTGCGCGTCGGTGAAGCCCTCCACCCGGACCCGCTGCTCCGGCGTCTGCTTGAGCACCGCCGCCACCGCCTCGAGCCGCCGCCGCGCGCCCGGGAGCAGCCGGTCCTGCCCCGAGGCGAAGAGCACGCTGCCGTTGAGCGTCAGCACCAGCCCCCGCGCCTCCTCGCGCACCGAGGCCACCTTCTCCAGCGCCTCGCGCGCGCGCCGATCCGCCTCCTCGCGCTCGGTGCGCAGCTGCTGCTCCCGCCGCTCCAGGTCCGCCCGCTGCTGCTGGAGCGCGAGCGCCTGCTCCTCCTGCGCGCGCGTCGCCTCGTCGATGGACTGCCGGCGCCGCTCCAGCTCGGCCGCCGCCGCCTGCGTCGCCTCCTGCGCGCTGCGCTGCCGCTGCTGGGCCGCCAGCGCCTCCTGCCGGGCCCGCTCCTGCGCCGCGCGCTGCTCGTTGGCCAGGGCCTCCCGCCGGGCCTGCTCCGCGCGCAGCTGCTCATTCTGCCGCTGCGCGGCCTCCGCCCGCAGCCGCTCGGCCTCGGCGGCGCGCCGCCACGCGGCCTCGCTGCTCTCGCGGATGCGCACCTCCACCGCGGGGCGGGGGGGCGCCGGCGGGGGTTGCTGGGCGACGACGACCGGGCGGGCCTGCTGGGCGGGGGCGGCGCAGCCCACGGCGAGCGCCAGGGCGGCGGCGGCGGACACGGCCAGGACTCCAGGGATGGGGCGCATGACTCCTCCTGCTTGGTACTTGCGCATCCCCTCACCGGCGCACAACGCAGGCGGGCGGGCGGGCCTCCGCCTCAGCGCTCGCCGCTAACGCGGGAGCAACGCGCGCGGAGCCCAGCGCGGCAACCAGCTGCCGCGCGTGGAGCGGGTGACGCGCGTCTGCCCGGAGCCGTCCGCGCGCATCACGTACAGCTCGGGGTTCCCGTCTCGCGTGGAGGAGAATGCGAGGTAGCGCCCATCCGGCGACCAGGCGGGGTGCTCGTCCGAGCTGGTCCCGTCCGTCACGGGCGTGCGCGCGCCGCTCGCCACGTCCACCACCCAGATCCGCAGCTTCCCGCCGGCCGGCCGCCCGGAGTAGGCGACCTTCGTCCCGTCCGGGGACCAGACCGCCTGCTGCTCCACCGCCTCGGGCATCGCCCGGCTGCGGGGCGTGGGCTCGAAGTGGAGCCGCCGTTCGCCGGTGCCGTCCGGGTGGATCAAGAAGAGCTGGTCCTCGCCCGCGCGCGCGGAGGTGAAGCAGATCCAGTCCCCCCGCGGGGACCACTGCGGCGCCACGTCCTCGCCGGCCGAGGAGACCAGGCGGCGCGTGGCCTTTCCCTGCGCGTCCATCACGAAGAGGTTGGGCTCCTGATCCCGGCTCGAGGTGAACGCCACCTCTCCCCCATCCGGCGAGATGGACGGCTCGAAGTTGCCCTCCGGGTGGTTCGTCAGCTGCGCGCGGGCCCGCCCGTTCATGGAGACCCGGACCAGCTCCGAGAAGCCCTTCTCGCCGGACTCCAGCACCAGCCACTCTCCACCAGGCGCGAAGGCCGCCCCGCGCGCCCGCGGGGAGGGGCGGGAGAGCACCGTCGTCCCGCCGTCCGGCCGCCAGAGCGAGAGCGCCTCCAGGTGTTGATCTCCGTGGTCCTCGGTGGCGATCACCACCAGCGCGTCCCCGCGGGGCGAGACCGGCCCCACGTAGTGCGCCAGGGGCCCCTGCGTCAGCGCCACCTCGCCGCCGTCCGCGAGATCCAGCAGCGCCACCTGCGGCAGCCCCGTGTCCTCGCGCAGGAACGCCAGCGCCCAGGGCAGCCGCGCCAGCTCCTCTGGCGTGAGCGGGGTCCGGAAGCCGGTTGCGTCCGGCGCCTGCGCGGCCGGAGGGCTGCCCGCGTCGGGCGCACCGCCCGGGCGCTGGCCGCACCGGCCGCAGCCGGCGAGCAGGAGCACCCCGCAAAGAAGAAGGCCGGCGCGCTGTGGGCTCACCGGCCTCCTCATACCTTCTTTGTCCTGACTAGCGAACGCGGATGGCGTCGGCGATCACCACCGAGCCTTCGGCCGCCCAGCGGGAGACGACGACCTTGTTCCAACCCGCGGTGAAGTTGAAGGTGCCCACCGCGCGCCAGGCGCCGCCGTTCACCTGCTGGTTGGCGGTGCCGATGCCCACGTTCGCGCCCTGCGCGTTGAAGGCCACGAACTTGGCGGCGGAGGAGCGGTTGGTGCCCGCGGTCCACCAGGCGTCGATGGTGCGGGTGCCCGCCGCGTCCATCTTGAAGAAGAAGGTGGCGCCGTCACCGCCGGGGGTGGTGCCGGCGAAGTAGTAGCCGGTGCCGTAGTAGCCCCCGGTGGCCGAGGTCCCGGTCCAGTTGGCGGAGACCTGGATGTAGCCCTTCGCTTGGTCGTTGCGCGCGTTGTTGCTGTCGATCACCAGCTCGCCGCCGCCGCCGCCGCCGGGCGGAGGAGGCGGGGGCGGGGGAGAGACGCCGCACAGCGTGTTGATGCGGGCCAGGTACGCCGTCCACGGCCAGTTGGCGCCCGGGTCGGTGCGGTTGGACGGCTGCAGCTTGCCGTGGCCCACGTAGTGGAAGCGGTCCCGGATGATCCCGTGGCCCTTGCTGATGTCACACGAGAGCTTGGCCGAGGCCTCGATCTCCGCCGCCGGCCAGGTCTTCTGCGAGGCGAAGCCGCCGTGCTCGATGCCGACGGAGAAGTAGTTCACGTTGACGCCGTTCTTCCCGGACTCCACGCCGCCGTTGAGCGCCGAGTTGTAGCTGGCGCCGATGTGCCAGGCCTTGTTCGCCTCGCGCACCAGCTGGGAGACCTCGCCGCCCGGCGAGACGACGTAGTGGGCGCTCACCTGCGAGCGGGTCTGCGTCAGCCAGCTCCAGCAGCCGGAGTAGGCGCTCTCGCAGGTGTGGATGATCACGAACACCGGCTTGTAGGAGCCGCGCGAGCTGAAGTTGGGGGAGGGGCGCCAGATCGCCGGCGCGTAGTCCGGGCCCGCGGTCAGCCCCTGCGAGGTGTTGCCCAGCTCGTCACCGGTGACCTCCAGGCGCAGCTCCTGGCCGCTCGCCCTGAGCGCATCCGTCTGCGCGCCCAGGCCCGCCTGCAGGGAGCCGAACACCTCATTGCGCACGTACGCGGCGCGCGCCTCGGGGTCCTCGATCCCGCTGTACGCCTCGAGCGCCGGGGCCCACGCGGCGAGGTTCGTGCGGTCCACGTTCAGCTCGGAAGCTTTGGCCGACAGCAGCGCGGCGGCGGCGCGGATGTTCGCCAGCGGCTCGGTGCGCGCGGCCTCTTCGCTCACGCCCGCCAGCTGCGCGCCCTGGACCAGCGCGTCCTGCTGCAGTCCCATCATGCCGGCGCGGGTCTGCAGGCCTTCGAACTCGGCCTCGCCGGAGACCATCTCGTAGCGGGTCTCGCCGTACGCCACGGCCTTGAGCAGCGCCGCGGGGACGCCGAACTCCTTGGCCGCCGCCTCGAAGTCGTGGTCGTAGGTGGAGGAGGTGCGCAGCGCGTGCTCTTCGGAGACCGCGGGGTCGGTCTCGGTGTCGGGGCCGGTGCCCTCCACCACGAGATCGCTCTGACCGCAGCCCAGGAGGGCCAGGGGCGCTGCGACGAGCAGCCAGCTTCGGAACTGGAACATGGATGTTTCCTTCGCGGAGGAGATGGGTTCCACCTGCGGCAGCGCCCTTGAGCAGGATCCGTTCCCACCGCGTAAACCCCGCGTTTCCACGCTCAACGTCAGCCGAATTGACAGGTATGACAGGGACGCGGGGCGGCGATGCGCCGGCCAGATCGCCCACAACCGGCCCCTATTTATGTAAAGGCGACCGCTCTGTGGGTGTCAGGCGGACAGCGCGCTCAGCCCCGGGTGACACGCGCGAGTAGCACTTCGCGGCGCCGCTCCAGCAGCTGTGCCGCGGCGCGGAAGGAGGCCGCGTAGAGCGCGAGCGAGGCGAGCGCCACCGCCGCGAGGAGCGCGGCGGTGCTCCACCCGGGCCGCTCCGGCCCCAGCCGCCGCAGCCAGAGGCTCGCCGGCGCGGAGCCGAGCGCGGCCGCGGCCACGCCGAGCATGGACGCGGTGAAGGGGAGCCGGTCCCGGCGGTTCAGGGCGGCGTGGAACTTCACCGGGAAGAGCACGGAGAGGAAGTTCCCGGCGGCGAGCAGGACGGGGATCAACCCGAGCGCGGCGAGCACGCCGCCCACCCACTCGGCCAGGGACACCGGGTGGAGGTAGAGCGCGTAGAAGAGCGCGCTGGCCACCGCCAGCGCCGCGGCCGCCGCGCCGTGCACCGCGTTCTTCGCCGCCAGGATCTGCGGCAGCGGCCGGGGCGAGGCGAGCCAGAGCGCCATCCCGTGCCCGTCGTACCCGAAGGCGTTCTGCGAGAACGTGGAGCCCATCACCACCGCGGCGTAAAGGGTGAGCGCGCCCAAGAGCCACGCGTCCGCCGCCGCGCCGAGGACGAACTCGAACAGCGCCCGCCCGGAGAGCAGCCGCAGCAGCACCGTGAGCAGGAACGGGACGCAGGCCAGGATCCGCGCGCGGGGGTTGCGCCAGAGGTCCAGCGCCTCGCGCAGCGCCAGGGCGCCGAAGGTGCCGCCCACCCGGGAGAAGGGGTCCCGGTCCGCCGGCCGCTGCCGGCTCACCACCCCGCGCGAGGCGCGCCGGTGGAAGCGCAGGAGCAGCCACTGGGCGAGCGCCAGCGCCACCGCGGTGGAGACGAGAAGGCCCAGCGCGTGCGGCAGCGCGCCCTTGCCCGCGGCGAGGCTGCGCCAGCCTTCTCCGGCGAACCCGGAGGGCACGCGCCCCAGCGCCAGCCCCGCATCCGAGATCACCCGCAGGTCCAGCGCGCCCACGCCCCCGCCCACCGCGGTGAGCCAGGAGGTGTCGATCGGCGGCAGGAGCGCCGCCAGCGCCACGAAGAGGAAGAGCCCCCCGCCCATCACCTGGCCGCTCTTCTCCTGCCGGAGCAGGTTGAGCACCGCGTGCAGCGCGGCGCGGGACCAGGCCGCGTTCATCAGGGCGTAGAGCGCGAAGAGCCCCACCCCCGCCAGCTGGGCCAGCGCGCCGGCGCCGGCGAGCAGCGCGGCGGCGGCGCCCACCAGCGGCGCGTGGAAGACGAAGGCGCGGGGGACGAAGAGGCTGGCCACCACGGATGCGAGCAGGAGCCGGAAGGGCGGCAGGGGAAACGCGGCGAAGCGGGACAGCTCGCTCTCGTCGTCCACGCCCGCCGAGAGCAGCGGCCAGCTCGCCCACACCGCGCTCGCCACGAAGCAGAAGAGGTTGAGCAGAAAGCGCGTCCACTCCGGGGAGCCGGCCACCGGCGGCCAGCGGAAGAGGGCGTGGCTGGCCAGCGCCACCCCCACCGCCGGCGCGCAGCCGAGCGCGAACGCCAGCACCCCGCCCAGCCGCCCCGCGCGCGTGCCGCCGTTGAGCGCGCTCACCAGCCGCAGCTCCCAGAGCAGGAGCAGCTGGCGGGTGAAGCCGGGGCGCGCGCTCAACCGGCGGCCCCGTAGAAGGAGAGCCGGGCGTGGCGCGCGGCGGGGATGCCGATCACGCACTCGAAGACCTGCTCCAGCGAGCGGGCCTGGTACCGCGCGAGCAGCTCTTGCGTGGCGCCCTCCGCCACCAGCTTGCCGCCGCGGATGAAGCCCGCGTGGGTGGCGAAGCGGTCGGCGATCTCCAGCACGTGGGTGGTGATGAGCAGCGTCACCCCCTGCCGCGAGAGCTCCCCGAGCAGCTCGCGGATCACCTGCGAGGCCACCACGTCCACGCCTTCGAAGGGCTCGTCCAGCAGCACCAGCTTGGGCGCGTGGATCAGCGCCGCGGCGATCGCCAGCCGCCTTCGCATCCCCTTGGAGTACTCGGCCACCAGCGTGCCGGCCTTGGCGGTGAGCTCGGTCAGCTCCAAAAGCTCCGCGCCGCGCGCGCTCGCCTGCTGCGCGGACAGGCCGTACATGCGCGCGCAGAAGCTCAGGTACTGGCGGCCGGTGAGCCGCTCGAAGAGCGCCAGCTCCTCCGGCACCACGCCCAGCTGGGCCTTCACCTCCAGCGGGGAGCGCTGAGCGTCCAGCCCCAGGATCTCCACGGTTCCGCCGTCCGCGCCGTACAGCCCGGTGAGCAGCCCGATGGTGGTGGACTTGCCGGCGCCGTTGGGGCCGAGGAAGGCGTAGAAGGCGCCGCGGGGGATGGAGAGGTCCACCCCGTCCAGCGCGGTGAAGTCGCCAAAGCGCTTCACCAGCCCCACCGCGCGCACCGCCAGGCCCGCTTCCATTCGGGCCGGCGATGTTACCCGCTCGCCGCGCTAGCTCAGTGCACCATCTCCAGCTGCGGCGGCCCGACGATCTGCTGGACCGTGGTGCGGACCTTGTCCAGGTCCACCGGCTTGGAGATGTACCCGGCGGCGCCCACCAGCTCCGCCTCCCACTCGAAGCCGTAGCCCGAGATGATGATGATCGGCAGGCCGCGCGCGCGCGGCATCTTCTTGAGCGCCTCGAGCAGGCCCCAGCCGCTCATCACCGGCATGCGCAGGTCGAGCAGCACCGCCTCCGGCATGTCGACCTCCAGGCGATCCAGCGCCTCGCGGCCGTTCGCGGCCTGCGTGGTCCGGTAGCCCATCTCCTCGAGGAGGTCGCAGATGAGCGTGCGGTGGCTCGCGTCATCGTCCACGACCAGGATGTGAGACATGCCCGTTGGCTCCTTCACCGGCTTCGTTTCGCAAGCGTGGCCACAAGATGGTTCCGCCCCCGCCATTCGTGAAGGGGCGCGCCGCGGGTACGCATTTCCCCAGCGGTTCTAGCCACTTGCATCCGGCAGCTGGAAGAGCCGGCGCGCGTTCTGGGAAAGCAGGGCCGCCAGCGCGGGCTCGGAGAGCCCGGCGCGGGAGAGCCGGATCACCTCCCGGTCCCAGGCGTAGGGGAGGTTGGGGAAGTCCGTGCCATAGAGGACGCGGTCCGGCCGCGCGCGCAGCAGGCGCAGCGGGCCTTCGTCCGGCACGGGGAAGTAGCCGGAGATCGCCATGGTGGTGTCCAGCCAGAGGTTGTCGTAGCGCGAGAGCAGCCGCTCGTACGCGTCGAACTCGTCGGCGCCCAGGTGGGGGACGCAGAGCTGGAGCTTGGGGAAGGACCGCAGCGCGGCCTCCACCCGCTCCGCCGAGCACAGGGTACGCGCGTCCACCTTGTAGCGGGGGAAGGCCGGCTCCCGCCCGGCGTGCATGACGATCGGCTGGTGCTCCCGCTCGCAGAGCGCGTAGAGCGGCTCCATGTCATCCGCGTCCGGCGCGAAGCACTGGACGTGGCAGTGCAGCTTCACCCCGCGCAGCCCCGCGGCGAAGCCTTCGCGCAAGATCTCCACCGCGCCGTCCTCCCCCGGCAGCACCGTGGCCACGCCGCGCACGCGCGGCTCCTGGGCGCACAGCGCCGCCACGTAGGCGTTGAGCGCGCGCGCCATGCCCGGCTTGTGCGAGTAGTGCAGCCCCACCACCTGCTGCACGCCGCGGGAGAAGAGGAACTCCAGCACCGCGGGCGTCCGCAGCTTGTAGCGGATGGGCCAGGCGTTGGTGTCGAACCAGCGCCAGAGCGCGTCGAACACGCCGTCCGGGAAGAGGTGCACGTGCGCGTCCACCACGGCGGGCAGCGCGCTGGGCAGCCGGGCGCCCTCCGCGTCATTCACCGCCGGGAGGGGAAGCTTCGTGTCCGCCGAGTACCAGGGGGCGCAGCCGAGCGGCGCGCTCACGGCTTCTTCGGCGCCACCGGCGGGACGTCCAGGCGCTCCAGGTACTTCCCCTGCGTCTCGAACCCGGCGCGGGCGAGCCGCTGGGCCTCGATGAAGTCCGCCATCTTCCCGCACACCTGGCCGAGCAGCCGGAAGCTCTCCACCAGGAGCTTCTCCGCCCGGTCCTGGGCGTCCTTCCCGCGGGTGACCGCGTGCTCGCTCTTCTTGAAGAGGGTGGGGAACTTCATCGGCCAGGCAATCTAGGGTTTTTGAGTTCGGCGCGCCAACCGGTAGATCCACTCCCATGAAAACGCTCGAGCGGGTCGGATTTTGCGGCATGGGGATCATGGGCAGCCGGATGGCGCGCAACCTGGCGCAGAAGGGCTTCCAGGTCGTGGTGTGGAACCGGACGCGCTCCCGCGCGGAGCCGCTGGCCGCCTTCGGCGCCAAGGTGGCGGCCACCCCGGCGGAGCTGGCCTCGCAGGTGGACGCGATCTGCACCTGCGTGGCGGATCCGCCCGCGCTGCGCGAGGTGGCGCTGGGCAAGGACGGCCTGCTCTCCACCGCGCAAGCGGGCGCGCTCTTCATCGACTTCTCCACCGTGTCGGTGGAGCTGACCCGCGAGCTCTCGGAGGCCTGCGCCGCGCGCAAGCTGGACTTCCTCGAGGCGCCGGTGACCGGGTCCAAGAACGGCGCGGACAAGGGAACGCTCCTGATGA
Source organism: Myxococcaceae bacterium (assembly GCA_044229415.1). Lineage (GTDB taxonomy): Bacteria > Myxococcota > Myxococcia > Myxococcales > Myxococcaceae > JBGATB01. The sequence goes on from JBGATB010000036.1 coordinate 8,773, forward strand.
TGGTGGGCGCCTCGGACGCCGCCTTCGCGCGCGCGCAGCCGATCTTCAAGGCGGTGGGGGAGAAGGCCATCCACTGCGGGCCGGTGGGCGCGGGCATGCAGGTGAAGCTCGCCGGCAACGCGCTGATCGCCCTGATGCTGGAGGGGCTCTCCGAAGGCATGCTGCTCACCCAGCGCGCCGGCGTGGATCCGCGCAAGCTGATCGAGGTCGTCCAGGCCTCCGGCTTCCGCTCCCCCTACTTCGACTTCAAGGGCCAGGCGCTGCTCAAGCGGGACTTCGAGACCCACTTCTCCATCGATCTCATGTTCAAGGACCTGAGCCTCTTCCTCGAGAACGCCGCGAGGAACAAGGTCCCGACCCCCGCCGTTAACGCCGTTCGCGAGTGCTACCAGCTGGCGCGCGCGCAGGGGAAAGGCGACCAGGACATCGGCGCGGTGGTGACGACGCTCGAAGATCTCTGCGGCGAGCGGTTGAAGTAGTCCGCCAGTCAATGCGGCCCTGTAAACAGATTTACAAGGACGCAAATTTACCGATTTAACTCCTACATTGGATGCAGCGCGACATTGGAGCTCCTGATCGGCATAATTCCCTCTGTCCACAAACCCTTGGCCGCATTTTCAGGAGGGGGGATGACGGCTAAAAAGTCAGTCCTTACCTTTCGCGTCGTACCTGACGTCCAGTCCATTTCAAGGAGCGCCGCCATGGCCTACGACGGAGAGCTGGTGAGGATGGGGAACGGACGCTGGGCGCGGTTTCAGGAGTGCTCGGCGACCGAGGGTGGGGTGAGCGGGTCGATCCTCGTGGCGGTGGAGCTGGATGACCACTACCAGGAGCTGCTCAACGCGGCGGCGGACTCGCTGGAGAGCTACCGCAAGCGGGGCATCCCCGTGCACGTGTCGATCGATCCGGACGGCAAGGGCAAGGTGAGCCTCACGTTCGAGAACGAGGCCGCCGCGGCGCACTAGCCGTCGCCTCCACAACTCGCGCGGTGCTAGAAGGCCTCTCTTTCCCAGAGAGGCCTTTTCATTTGGAGCTGGTCCCTCAACCGTTCGACGTCCTCCTCCGGCGCGCCGCGCACGAGCTCGCCGCGGGGGCCTGCTTCGATCTCCCCGCCCGCAGCTTTCACCGCGCCCCCGCCGGGCTCGACTTCTCCGGGACCTTCCACGGCGAGCGCGCCGGCAACGGGCTCGGCCCCGCCGCGGGGCCGCAGTCGCAGCTCGCGCAGAACCTGGTGCTCTCGTACCTGGCCGGCGGCCGGGTCATGGAGCTCAAGACGGTCCAGATCCTCGACACGCTGAAGATCCCCCGCCCCTGCATCGACGCGGCGAACGTGGGCTTCAACGTGGAGTGGTCTCAGGAGCTGCGGCTGACGCAGTCCTTCGACGAGTACGTGAAGGGCTGGGTGCTGTTGCACGCGCTCCGCCACGCGGACCTGGGGCTGGGGCTCTCCGGCCCGGCCGGCGAGCCGCTCTTCGACATGTCCGTTGGGTACGATCTCAAGGGCATCCAGAGCGCGCCGGTGCAGCAGTTCCTGGACGGGATGCAGGACGGGCGCGCCGCGATCGACGCGGTCTTCGATCGCTGGCCCAGGGAGCTTCACGCCTGGCGCCCGCCGCGCGAGCGCGTCCCCAACCGCCTCTCCAGCTGCATCACGCTCTCCACGTTCCACGGCTGCCCGGCGGACGAGATCGAGCGGATCTGCGAGCACCTGCTCTCGCTGGGCGTGCACGTGGTGGTGAAGCTCAACCCCACGCTGCTCACCTACGACGGCGTCCGCGCGCTGCTCCACGACACGCTCGGCTACACGGAGATCCGCCCGCACGAGGACGCCTTCGCGCACGACCTGAAGTGGGCCGAGGCGCTGCAGATGGTGCGCCGGCTCTCCGGCGTGGCGCAGCGCAAAGGCCTCACCTTCGGCGCCAAGTTCTCCAACACGCTGGTGGTGGAGAACCACAAGCCCTTCTTCCCCGGCTCGGAGAAGGTGATGTACCTCTCCGGCGCGCCGCTGCACGTGCTCACCTTCGAGCTGTGCCGCCGCTTCCGCGAGGCCTACGCGGACGAGCTGCCGGTGAGCTTCTCCGCCGGGGTGGACAACAAGAACTACGCGGACTGCGTGGCGGCCGGCTTCGTGCCCATCACCACCTGCACGGACCTGCTCAAGCCCGGCGGCTACGCGCGGCTGCCCAAGTACCTGGACAACCTCGCCGCCCGGATGAAGGCGCTCTGCGTGGCCACGGTGGAGGACTTCATCCTCGCGCAGAGCGGGAGCGCGGCCCGGGTGGCCACCACGGAAGCGGGCGCGCTGCCGGCGCTCTTGCACCGGGCCTCGCTCACGAACCACGCGGCGGCCGCGAAGAAGGTGCTGGTAGACCCCCGCTACGCCGCCAAGGCCAACTCGGCGGTGCCCCGGCGGATCGGCACCAAGCTCTGGTTCTTCGACTGCGTCAACTGCGACAAGTGCGTGCAGGTCTGCCCCAACGACGCCAACTTCAGCGTGGAGCTGCCCGAGGCGCTGACCGCGGCGCTCACCCTGCCGGACCTCGTCTTGCGCGCGGGCGCGCTGGCGCCGGACGGGGCGCGCGAGTTCAAGCTCAAGGACGGGCACCAGCTCGCCAACTACGCCGACTTCTGCAACGAGTGCGGCAACTGCGACGTGTTCTGTCCCGAGGAGGGCGGGCCGTACCTCGTCAAGCCGCGCTTCTTCGGCTCGCGGCGGAGCCAGGCCGAGGCCGGCCCCACGCGCGAGGGCTTCGTGGTGGAGCAGGACGCGCAGGGCTCGCTGATTGAGGGGCGCCATGAAGGTCAGCCGCTGCGCCTGCGCCTGGACGCCGCGCGCGCCAGCGCCCGCTACGACGATGGAGCGGTGGAGGTGGAGCTCTCGTACCCGGACTTCGCGCGCTGGACGCTGCGGGCCGTCCACGCGGGCGCGCCGGAGGGGCACCGCGTCCGGCTGGACCGCGCCCGCGCGCTCGCCGCGCTGCTCCACGGGGCGCTGCTCCCCGGCGCCGCCAACCCGGTGAGCGCGCCCTTCCTGCCTGCGGTCGGACCGGACCAAGTTAAGGTGTGAGCCATGGCTGACTTCGACCTCGTCATTCGCGGAGCGCACGTCTACGACGGCACGGGCGGCCCCGTGCGCGAGGTGGACATCGGCCTGCGCGGGGACCGGATCTCCAAGCTGGGCGAGCACCTCACCGGCAGCGCCATCTTCGACGCGCGCGGCCTGGCGGCGGCCCCCGGCTTCATCGACACCCACTCCCACTCGGACCTCAAAGTCTTGGAGACGCCGCAGCTGGAGCCCAAGCTGCGGCAGGGGATTACCCTCGAGCTGTTCGGCCAGGATGGGATCAGCATTGCCCCGGTGCGCGAGCAGGACGTGGCCAACCGCCGCCGCCAGCTCGCCGGGCTGCTGACCGACCCGGACGTCTCCTGGAAGTGGCGCTCGGTGGCGGACTACCTGCGCGAAGTGGAGGGGGCCAAGCCTGCGCTGGACGTGGCGTACCTGGTCCCGCACGGCGCCATCCGCGAGTCGGTGATGGGGATGGAGAACCGCCCCGCCACCAACGAGGAGCTGCAGCGGATGCGCGGGCTGCTCGCTCGGGGGATTGAGGAGGGCGCCTACGGCCTCTCCACCGGCCTCATCTATCCGCCCTGCTGCTACAGCGACACCCGCGAGCTGGTGGCGTTGTGCGAGGTGGCTTCGGCCAAGCAGGTCCCCATCGTCGTCCACCTGCGCAGCGAGAGCGACCGGCTGCTCGAGGCGCTGCAGGAGATGTTCGAGGTGGGCAAGAAGTCCGGCGTCCACGTCCACGTCTCGCACTTCAAGATCGCCGGGAAGAACAACTGGCCCAAGCTGGAGCAGGTGATCGCCTCGGTCGCCCAGGCGGCGAAGGACGGGGTGAAGGTCACCGCGGACCAGTACCCGTACATCGCCGGCAGCACGATGATGGGCGCCATCCTCCCGCCGTGGGTCCACGCCGGCGGCCCCAACGCCGCGCTGGCCCGGCTGGCGGATCCGGCGGACCGGGCGAAGATCAAGGCGCAGCTGCTCGACCCGTCCGAGGTGGACTGGGACAACTTCTGGAAGTGGTCCGGCGCGGACGGGATCTTGATCGCCGACGTGCCCAGCGGCCGCCGCCCCGAGCTGATCGGCAAGTCGATCAAGGCCGCGGCGGAGCTCTCCCGCCAGGAGCCGGTGGAGTTCGCGCTGGACCTGCTGCTCTCGGAGAAGCTCGGCGTGGCGATGGTCTCCTTCAGCCAGTCCGAAGAGGTGGTGGACCGGCTGATGCGGCTGCCCTTCGTCAACGCCTGCACGGACGGGCTGCTCGGCGGCAGGCCCCACCCGCGCGCGTTCGGCACCTACCCGCGGATTCTGGGCCGCTTCACCCGCGAGAAGGAGTCCCTCTCCCTGCCGGAGGCGGTGCGCAAGCTCACCGGGCTCGCCGCCGACACCTTCGGCTTCAAGGACCACGGCTACCTCAAGGAGGGGCTGCGCGCGAACCTGGTCCTCTTCGACCCGGCCCGGATTGAGGACCTCGCCACCTTCGAGAACCCGGTGCAGTACCCCGCCGGGCTGCCGCACGTCTTCGTGGGGGGCCGGCTGGTGGTGAAGGACGGCCAGCTCACCGGCCAGCGCCCGGGCCACGTGAGCCGGCGGCCGGCGTGAGCGGCGCCTCCGCCTGGTCCCCCGCGCAGTACGAGCGGTTCAAGGCGGAGCGCGCCCAGCCCTTCGTGGATCTGCTGGCCCTGGTGCGCCCCACCGTCCGCATGCGGGTGGTGGACTTAGGCTGCGGCACCGGCGAGCTCACCCGCAAGCTCCACGACGCGCTCGGCGCCCAGAGCACGCTGGGGCTGGACAGCTCGCAGACGATGCTCGCCAAGAGCGCGGCGTTCGCCGGGAACGGCCTCACCTTCCAGCGGGGAGACATTGCCCGCTTCGAGCCCGCCGCGCCGCTGGACCTGGTCTTCTCCAACGCCGCGCTGCACTGGCTGCCGGAGCACCCCGCGCTCTTCGCCAAGCTCGCCCGCGCGGTCGCCCCGGGCGGGCAGCTCGCGGTGCAGATGCCGGCGAACTTCGATCACCCCTCCCACACCGTGGCTGGCGAGGTCGCCGCGGAGCCGCCTTTTTCCGAGCACGTGCGGGGCGGCCACCGCTCCGGCGTCCTCCCGCCCGAGGCCTACGCGCAGTTGCTCCACGCGCACGGCTTCACCGAGCAGCACGTGCGGCTGCAGGTCTACGCGCACGTGCTGCAGAGCGCGGAGGGCGTGGTGGAGTGGGTGAAGGGCTCGCTGCTCACCGACTACCAGAGCCGGCTGCCGGCGCCGCTGTTCGAGCGCTTCGTGGCGCGCTACCGCGAGCTGCTCTTGCCGCGGCTGGGCGGCGAGCGGCCGTTCCTGTTCACGTTCAAGCGCGTGCTGCTCTGGGGGCGGATGGCTGCCTGAGCCTGCACTTCGGCCCGGCCTGCGGTGTCCTCCCGGTATGCGCAGGTGGCTGTGGCTGCTGATCCTCCCCTGCCTGGGCTGCGGCTCCATCTACCGGCTCAGGGTGGGCCCTTCGTTCTCGAGCGCCGGCACGGCGCGGCTGGAGGTGCAGCTGGCGGTGGGGCTGTCCCTGCTCGGTGAGTCCTCGCCCGCTGCCACGCTTCAGCTCGGCTCCGGCGAGCTGGGGACGCGCGCGGGCGCCGTCGACACGCTGGGCGTCACGCTCGGCGGGCGCCTGGTGGCGGACGCCGGCCCGGACGCCTACTTCGGGGTGGGGTACTTCCAGCGCGGCAGCGCGCAGGGCGTCCGGCGGGGAGCCCAGCTCGACGTCGCGCTCCTGGGGCGGCTGGGAGGCCGCTTCGAGGCGCGGGACCTGGCGATCAGCCGGTGGGATGACGGCCGCCGGGCCGCCCAGTTGTTCGGGGGCGCCGGGCTTCAGCCCCGGCTGCTCTTCGGGGACACGCGGTTCGAGCTGTTCGTGCCGGTGGAGCTGAACCTCTGGCTGTACTGACGCTAGAGACCGCCCGAGCGCACCCGCACGAAGCTGGGGAAGCGCGGCACCCCGTCCCTGGACAGCTCCTGGTAGCGGTAGGTGATGAGCGTCCCCGGCGGCGGCGGCGCGGCGCGCTCCGCGTCGGACAGGCCGGTCCCCACGGAGAAGGTGATGCCGTTGGGCAGCTGCACGCGTAGCGCGCCGAGCAGCCCTTCGTACTTGCCGGTGCCGGGCACGTGGCCTACCACCACCGCCTCGCCGTCCTTGAAGCGCTTCACCTTGAGCAGCGTGAGCGAGCGCTTGGGCTCGTACAGCGAGCCGGGCTTGCGCAGCATCAGCCCCTCGCCGCCCAGCTGCTCCAGTCGTCTCAGCTCTGCCTCCAGGTGCGGGCGTCCCTCGCAGCGCACGTGCTCCACCGCCCGCGCGCGCTGGGGCTTCGCCGCCGCGAGCAGCGCGCGCAGGTGCGCGTCCCGCGCCTCGAACGGCTGGTGGTCCAGCGTCGGCAGGTCGAACGCGAGGAAGCAGAGGGCACGCCAGCGCTCGGGTTGATCCGGCCGCCGGACGATGCTGGTGGTCTCCTGGAAGCGGCCGCGCCCGCCCCACAGCTCGCCGTCCACCGGGACCTCGGGGAGGTCCGCGGTGAAGAAGTCGGGCGCCTTGAACGCGTTGCCCAGGCGGGACCAGAAGCAGCGCCCGTCCCAGTAGGCACGGATGCCGTCCAGCTTCTCGCTCATCCACCAGCCGGTGGGGTCCCGCTCCGGCTCGAAGGTGTGCGCGAGCAGCAAAGGCGGCGCGGCGCCCGCGCCCCAGGGCAGCGGGCGAATCGGCTCGAGCAGGTCGGCGAGCGAGGCGGTCGCGAGGTGGGGCGGCGGCGGCGCCGGGCTCGGCTTGGGGGGCGCGGCCGCCTTGGGAGGCGGGCTCGGCTTGGGCGGCGCACCTGCGGGAGGCTCGCCCGCCGCGCGCCGCGCCTCCCGCACATGCCGGCAGGTGCGCTCCTTGGCGCTGCCCGGGTGCTTCTTGAACGCCGGGCAGCTGCAGAACCAGGCGGCGCCCGCCCTCCGGGCGCGGAACCGCTTCTCACTGGGGTCCTGCTCCTGCGCGCTCATGGAGGCGGCCACCTTCGCACGGCGGGAGGGAGGGCGAGGAGGCCTCATGCGCTTTGCGTGGCCGGAACGCACACCCGGTCGCCCTCCAGGAAACGAGCCTGCAAGAGGGGGCAACGGGCGTTAGGCCAACGGGCATGTCCAAACCTCTCCCCGTCGGTTCCCAAGCGCCAGACTTCGAGTTGGAGGACCAACGCGGCCAGCGCATTCGCCTGAGCGCGTTGCTGCGCTCGGGCCCGGTGGTGCTGTTCTTCTACCCGGCCGCCAACACGCGCGGCTGCACCGCCGAGGCCTGCCACTTCAGGGATCTCGGCGCGGAGTTCACTGCCCTCGGCGCACAGCGCCTGGGACTGAGCGGCGACGATGTGGCGAAGCAGAAGGACTTCTCGGACCGCCACAAGTTCGACTATCCCGTCCTCTCGGACGCGGGGCACGCCGTGGCCGAGCAGTACGGCGTCAAGGGCGGCCTGCTCGGCCTCTCGCCGGTGAAGCGGGCCACGTTCGTGATCGACCAGGGAGGCATCATCCGCAAGGTGATCGCGAGCGAGATCAACATGAACACCCACGCGGACCAGGCGCTCAGCGAGCTGCGCGCGCTCGCGGCGCCGCGCGCCTCCTGAAGCGGGCTCACTTTGCCGGCGGCCGGGACAGCCGGACGGCGCCAAGCTCCAGGCCCTGCCCCGGCTTTACCAAGAGCTCCTTTTCGAGCGCTTGGTATCCGGCGGCGCTGACCGAGAGGTGGTGGGTTCCGGCCTCGAGCTCGGAGATCCGGAAGATGCCGTCCGGCCCGGTGGGTCGATAGGCGCCGTCGTCGTCGATGTGGACCAACGCACCGCTGAGCGGCTTGTCTCCGTCTCCGAGGATCATCCCCGAGATCGCCGCCATCGGGCTGAGGGTGAGGGTGACCCGCGCGGAACCGCCTGCGGGGACGACGACCTCTGCACTGCCGGTGCGTCCATCCGCGACGGACGCGCTCACGCGGACCCGCCCAGCCGGAACGTCCTCGAGCTGGAAGCTGTCGCCCGCGAACTCGCGCGAGTCTCCGGACAGGAAGGGCATCAGCCGCTCGTCCACGACCTGGCTTGCCACGAGGACGGTCGTCGAGGCGGCGCCCTCCACCCGGCCAGTGATGGCTCCGCCCGGGCCCAGGCGCACCGTCAGCTCCTTCGCCCCGCGCCGCACCCCAGGGACCAACGCGGTCCGTCCTCCGCGGCGCGCGCTCACCTCGAGCAGCTCCGGCGGCTCCTTCCCGGCCAGCCGCAGCAGCTCGAAATGGCCGCTCTCGTCGCACGGCATCATCACCCGGTAGCGCCCCCCGCCCGGCAGGGTTCCGAAGGCCGCCACGTAGGCGCCGGCGGCGGGCATGCCGCTCGGCTCGAGGACCACGCCGCTGACGATCTTCTCGGGAGGCTGATCCGGCAGCTGCAGGTCCTGCTCCACCGTCTTCCCAGGCTCGATCACCGTGGTCGGTCCAGCCAGCCGGATGAAGCGCTCCTCCGGCTTGAAGGCCCGAACGGCATACCGTCCGGGCGGAAGGCTCAGCGAGTAACGGCCGTCTCGCTCGACGCGCGTCTGGCGCGCATCCGCGGCCATCGTCATCGCGTCTTCCGGGGTGGCCCGCACGACGGCATCGGCCTCGAGGGGCCGGCCTCCCTCGCGCGTGACCCGCCCCGTCACCGTGCCCAGCTCATTCAACGTGAAGTCCAGCTTCGCCACCTGCCCCTCGTGCACCTCCGCGAACTCGCGCACCAACCACGCGTCCGGAACGCGCCCCACGCTGATCCGGACCTTGCCGACCTGGAGGCCCGTGAGCCGGTAGCTGCCATCCGCGGCAGAGCGCGCCTGGCCGGAGGTGCCCCAGTAGAAGGGACCGCCGAAGAGCAGGGCTCCCTGGAGGATGGCCCCGGCGACGGGCGCGCCGGCGGCGTCCCGCACCACGCCCTGAACCTCGCCCGTGCCGTCCAACTCGATTACCAGGGGGAAGCGCTGTCCTGCGGTGAGCGTGACGCCGCGGCGGAGGAACGGTGAGAAGCCCTCGAGGTAGACCTCCACGTCGTAGACGCCGGCGGTCAGCGGCTCGAGCGCGAAGCTGCCATCAGGGCCGCTCGAGGTATGTCCCAGGTCGCCCGCTCCGGCGGGAGGCGAGAGGACGAGGTAGGCGTTGGCGAGCGTGGCCTGCGTCGTCTTCGCCTTCACCACGCCGGTGATTGCGCCACCGGCGCCCAGGCGCACCAGCACTCCCTCGACGCTGGTTCCAGGCGCGAGCAGCACCGCCTTGTCGGCCGCCCCCGCTTCTTGCCCCAGCCGAGCGGCCACCTTGTACGAGCCGGCAGGCAGCTCGACTGCGAAGTGCCCGCTAGGGCCGGCCGTCACCCGCTGCACCCGTGCGTCGTCCAGGCCACCGGTGAGCTCTACCTCCGCGAGCGCAGCTCCGGTTCCTTTGGAGTTGAGCACTCGCCCGGAGAGGGTGGCCGCGGCGGTCAAGGAGAGCGTCAGCTCCCCGTTTCGTGGAATTACCACCTCCCGGCGCAGCGTGGCGTGGCCGGGCGCGCTCGCCTGCAGGTCGTACTCGCCCGGCTCGACGCCGCGCAGCTCGAAGCGGCCGTGCGCGTCCGAGGTCGCGTAGAGGGTCTCTTCGCCGGGGCTGTCGCTCTGTCCCTGGCCATTGGCGGACAGGCGGGAGAGCGAGAGCTCCGCCATCGGCAGCGCCTCGCTGGTGCCCTTCTGCAGCGTCCGGCCGCGGAGCGTCTCGCCTCCCGCGAGTGGGACTTCCAGTCTCGTGAGCGGCTCGCCCGCCGGGCGCACCACCTCGCGCCGCGCCGCCGCGTAGCCGTCCGCCCGTACGGCGACGAGGTAGCTGCCGAAGCGCGCCGGCACGCGCAGTCGTCCGTCCGCGCCCGTCACCCCGCCCCCCGCGAAGCGCCACTCGGAGTTGGACGTGGAGGGGTCGCGCGGACCGCGCAGGTAGAGCCGGACGTGCGCCTTCGCGGCGGGCTCCGCTCCGGCGGTGACCTTGATCTCCAGGTGGCCATCCGCCTCGGTCGCGGGCGTCTTCAGCGGAGGCGTTCCGCCGGGCAGCGCCAGCTCGTCGTCCGTCTTGCCCGAGGGCGCCCACTCGGCTGGATCGTACCGCGAGGCGGAGGGGCGCTCCTGCGGGCGCGCTTCGCCGCTCGAGCCTCGCTGGGAGACGGTCGGCAGCTGCCCGCTCCGGCTCAGCACCCACGCGACCAGGAGCGCTGCGGCCGCGACGGCCACCGCCGCGGATGCTCTTCGCAGGAACATCGCACGCCTCCTTCGCTGGGACTGCGCTCGCAGGTCAGCCGATACCTGCTGCGCCTCCCGTCGAACCTTTTCAAGGTCCAAGCCGAACTCGCGGAGCGTCGCCTCGACCTCGGCATCGTCGAGCGGAAGCTCCGCGTCCACCTGCTGCATCCTCCGCACCAGCTTCTGGGCGCGCGTGAGCTTCACGAGGCCCTCCTCGCCCTGCGCTTCTGCAGCTTGCCGCGCACTGCGTAGACCTCTTTTGCGGTCAGCCCCGTGGCGCCGCAGATCTCCTCCACCTCATGGAGTCCGGACTCCACTGCCTTCAGAAAGCGGCCGAGCACCGGGTCTTCGCCCGCGAGCGCTCTCGCCTCCGCCTCAATCTGCTCGCAGGCCTCGTTGGACAGGTAGAACGCCTCCGGCTCCACGGGACGCGCCACCGAGGCGTCCGCTCGCATGTCCACCTCTTCCTCTTCCCCCAGCCCGCCTGGCTCCCGGCTCCGGGCCCGCGCGACCTCGTTGCTCGCCAGGCTCTTGATCACCCCACACAGAAAACCGGAGAGCTCCACCCTCGCCGGGTCCCAGCGCCGCACGCGGTACGCCAGCGTCAGCTCCAGCGCGGCTCCCACCAGCTCCCGCGCGCTCGCCACCACTCCATCCGGGCTGCCTACCCACGGCAGCAGGCGCGCTCGCTTGAGCGCGTACGCCAACGCGCACGCATAGGCGCGGTCGAACTGGAGCTCGAACTCGGCCCGGACCTCCGCCGGCATGCCCATCTGGAGATCAATGCTCCCGGGCCGGGCGAATTCGCCGCGGGCCCAGAGGAAACTTCACCGCACGTTCGCCACAACCCGGCCGCCGGGCGGCACCTCGGCCGTGGTGGCGTGGGTCACCATCCCGCGCAGCCGCAGCTCCACCTGCGCCTTGCCGGCGGGGACGTCCTTGGCGGTGACGGGGGGGACGCCGTAGGACTTGCCGTTGATCCAGACCTCGCCGGGAAGGGTGGGCGCCACCACCTCCAGCTCGCCGGTGGTGCTGGCCACCGCCGTCGGGCGGGGGAGCCGGGCCACGGAGGGCTGCCCGAGCACGAAGTCCCGGGCGATCAACCGGGTCACCCCCGGCTTGAGCTCGAAGCCCTCTTTGTAGAGGTTCTTCTCCCCGGAGAGCAGCTCCACCTCGTGCGTCCCGGCGGGCACGCGCAGCCGCGCCGGCGTGAGCTGCGCGGGGCGGCCATCCAGGAGGATCACCAGCCCGGGCGGCGAGGTGCTGATCACCACGTAGCCTTCGTCTCCGGACGCCACCACGCCGCGCTCGGCCGGCGGCGTCAGCTGCCGCTCCAGGAGCCCCTGCGCCACGTGGGTCAGCTCCTCCAGCTCCGGGCGGCCCGGGGTGAGCTGCGTGGCGGAGTCCAGCTCGTCCACCGCGCGCGCGAAGTCGCGGTCCTCCATCGCCGTGACCGCCGCCGCCCGGTGCGCGCGCGCCAGGAGCTCCTTGGACTCGTCCCGCGCCGGCGCCTGCGGATCCACCAGAGGCTGCGGCTGAGGTGCGGCCGCGCGCTCGAGCGCGCTGCGGCGCGCGAGATAGACCGTGGCGTTGATCGCCACCGCACCCACGAGGATCCCCACCACCCACAGCTGCTGTCGGCTCATGGCAGCGTCACCAGGTACCAGAACAGCGCGCTCCCCACCGCGGCAGCGGCCAGCGCGCCCAGTACGGGCGGGGTGAGCGAGCGGGACTCCGGAGCGTCCGGCTCGGCGGGCGGCTCCTGCTCCAGCAGCTCGAAGGCGGAGAGCTCGGCCGCCGGCGGCTGGGAGGGGACGCTCGGCAGCAGCTGGCCGGAGCTCACCGAGGAGCGGGACTCCGGCGGGCCAGGCACCGCGGTGCTGGCGGCCTGACCCGCGCTCGCCGGCAAGAGCTTCGCCACCAGCAGCGCCAGCTCCTGCTCCAGCGGCGGGCACGCCAGCGTGGCCCGGTAGGCGCAAAGGTCCGCGTGGAGCGCCTGCGCGGTCTGGTAGCGGACCGAAGGGTCCTTGCGCAAAAGCTTCATCAGGATCCGCTCCAGCTCCCGGGGGAAGCCGGCGAGCAGGTGCGAAGGCGGGGTCACCGGGTCCCGCGAGATCGCGATGATGCTCGCCTCCGGCGTGTCCCGCTTGAACAGCCGCTGCCCGGTGGCGGTCTCCCAGAGGACCACGCCGAGCGAGAAGAGGTCCGTGCGGCCGTCGATCTCCCGGCCGGACACCTGCTCGGGGGACATGTACGGGTACTTCCCCTTCACCACGCCGCCCACCGTGCCGTCCACGTTCACCGCGCTCTTCACCACGCCGAAGTCGGCCAGCTTCGCCACCCCGTCCCGGGAGACCAGGATGTTCCCCGGCGTGACGTCCCGGTGCACCAGCCGCAGCGGCGCGCCGTCCGCCAGCCGCTGGGTGTGCGCGTACGCCAGCGCGCTGGCCATGGCGATCCCGATGTTGAGCGCCACCTGCGGGCCCAGCTGCACGTTGGCGCGGGCCGCCAGCCGGCTGAGGCGATCCAGGGACGCGCCCTGGATCCACTCCATGGCCAGGAAGCAGTGGCCGTCCTCGCGCCCGAAGTCGAACGCGTGGACGATGTTCGGGTGGCTCAAGAGCGCCGCCACCTTCGCCTCGTGCACGAACATCTTGTTGAAGGACTCGAGGTGCGCGTACTCCGGCAGCATCCGCTTCACCACGCACGTCTTCTGGAAGCCGTCCGGGCCCTCCAGCGAGGCGAGGTAGATCTGCGCCATTCCGCCCGTGGCCAGCCGCTGCAGGATTCGATACCGGCCCAGCTGCAGCGGGATGGCGGCAGGAGGCTCAACCGGAACGGCGGCGGCGGGAGATTCGATTGCCATCGGCCTTCTTCGCTCGAAAAAGGCGCGCAAGATACAGACCCGCGCCGATTACACAAGCCGCCCGCGCGGGCGAGAATCCCGCCTCCCCGGCGCCTGTGCCGGTGCCGCAACACGCTGTCTCAGGAGGGGAGCTGCTCTAGCCGCAGAAGGTCTAGCGCATTCTGGCTGGCCACCCTCCGGACCACCTGCGCGGAGAGCCGCGCGCGCTCCAGAAGATTCGCGGTCCGGGCCAGCGCGAGTAGGTCCCCAGCGCCGTCTCCAGCGTCCGTGTCCAGCACCAGCCGCTCGCTCCCCAGCTTGCGGATGATCGCCACCGCGCGCTCCGCCTTGAGCTCATGCGGGTGCACGGTGAGGCCGGCGTAGTGGCCGCACGCGAGGATCACCTTCACCGTGCGCCCGTCCGCGTGATCCACCAGCACGCGCGAAGCGAGCACGCCGCTGCCCCGCACCAGCGTGAGCAGCTGGCGCGTGATCCGCGCCTTGTCCTTGTCCGGCGTGTGCAGCAGCACCGGCAGCTTGAGCCGCCGCGCCAGCGCCAGCTGCTCGAGCAGCGCCTCTTCTTCCGCCTGGGTGCCGCTCTGCAGGCCGATCTCCCCCAGCGCCACCACCCGCCCGCCGCCGAAGTAGCCGGGCAGCGCGGAGAGCACCTCCGAGAGCCCGCGCCGCGGCAGCGCCTGCGGGTGCACGCCCAGCGCCGCGTACGCGCGCAGCCCCGCGCGCTCCAGCCGCACCAGCTGCTTGCCCACCAGCTCGTCGAAGTGCTCGAGCAGCGTGCGCGGGCTGGCCGGGGAGGGGGAGTGGTGCGCGGTCACCAGCGCCGCGCGGACGCCGAAGAAGAGCAGCGTCTCCAGGTCCGAGTCCGAGAGCCCCTCCGGGTGGAGGTGGGCGTCGAACAGCGCGTGCGCCGGTGCGTCCATTTCAGTCCGTGCCGAGCACGGCCCCTTCGTTGCGCGGATCCGAGCCGCCGTAGCGCAGCCCCGTCTTCGGGTCGGCGAAGACGACCTCCGCGTCGCCCCACTGCTCCTTCCGGAAGATCTGGTGCCCCTTGGCGACCAGGGCCTTCTCGGTGGCCGGCTCGGGGCCGAAGCGATCCACCTGCACGTGGTCCGGCAGGTACTGGTGGTGCACGCGCCCCTCGCCCACCGCGCGCACCGGATCCATCCCGCGGTCGATCATGTGGCTGAGCACCTGGATGACGGTGGTGGGGATGGTGGATCCGCCTGGCGAGCCCGCGGCGATCATCACCTTCTTCGGGTCCTCCTTCTGGAAGACCAGGGTGGGCGTCATGGACGAGAGCGGAACCTTGCCCGGCGCCACCGCGTTGGCGTCCCCGGTGACCAGCCCGTAGACGTTGGCCGTGAACGGCTTGGCCGCGAAGTCGTCCATCTCATCGTTGAGGACCACGCCGGTGCCCTTGGCCACCACGCACGAGCCGAAGCTGTAGTTCACCGTGGTGGTGAGGGCGATCGCGTTCCCAGCCTTGTCGATCACCGAGATGTGCGTGGTGTTCTTCTGCACCGTGGGCGTGCCCGGCGGCTTCGCGCTGGCCCCGGCCGGCGCGGCCCCGCCCGGGCCGAGCAGCGAGCTCGAGGGCGTGGCCTTGTTGCGATCGATGCTGGCGAGCAGTTCCGCGAGGTAGGGCTTGGAGACCAGCCGCTCCAGGGGGATCTGCACGAAGTCCGGGTCTCCCATGTACTTGGCGCGGTCCACGTACGCGCGCCGCAGCGTCTCCACGTACAGGTGCAGGGACTCCGGATCCGCCAGCGAGAACTTCTGCGGCTGCGCCAGCTCCAGCACCCCCAGCGTCTGTACCAGGGTGAGCCCGCCCGCGGACGGCGGGGGCATGGTGAGCAGCCGGTGGCCGCGGTAGCTGCTCTCCAGCGGCGCGCGCGGGCGGACCTTGTACGCCGCGAGGTCCTCCAGGGTGACGAGCCCGCCCTTCTCCTTCATGGTGGCTTCAATCCCCTTGGCCACCTTGCCCGCGTAGAAGCCCTTCGCCCCCTGCGCGGCGATCGCCGTCAGCGTCTGCGCCAGCTCCGGCTGCTTGATCAACGTGCCGATCTCCGGCGCCGCGAGCGCCCCGTCCGCCCCGGGCCGCAGGAAGAGCCGCGCGGCCTCGGCGTCCTTCTCCAGGCACGCCCTGCGCTCGGTGGCCAGCGCCACGAACTTGGGGGACACCCAGAAGCCGTCCCGCGCCGCCTGGATGGCCGGCTGCAGCACCACCTTCGGGCTCAACGTGCCGTGCTTGGCCAGAAGCTCCAGGTAGCCCGCCACCGCGCCCGGCACCGCCACGGCGAGGATCCCATCCTGGGAGAGCTCCGGCACGGCTTCGCCGTCCCGCTGGAACATGGTCGCCGTCGCCGCCTTCGGCGCCACTTCGCGGAAGTCCAGGGAGGAGCCCTTGCCGGCCTTGGCGTCCCAGACCACCGCGAAGCCGCCGCCTCCGAGTCCCGAATGGTACGGAGCCACCACCGCCTGCGCGAACGCCGCCGCCACCGCCGCGTCCACCGCGTTGCCACCCTTGCGCAGCATCAGCTGTCCCGCCTCCGAGGACACCGCGTGCGCCGTGGCGATGACGCCTCCTTTATAGGGGCGGTCCGCCAGGGCAGGTGGGGCAAAGGCCCACCCCACCACAAAGATCAGCAAGGCATTTCGCAGGGCTGGCTTCATGTCAGGGCCTTTCGGGCGGAGTGGTGGGGTTGTGGCAGATCCGACGCGAGCCGTCCGCGCCGGGGCGCGGCTGCCGCACTGTCACGCGCGCAGCTCCCCCGCAAACGCAGGCAATCACGGGAAGGCGCGCCGCGTAACGGTTGGCGCTTCGATTGCAAAACGAGCCGGACCATGGATTCGAACCTCCGCAGATACCCCCGCGCGCCGCTGACGGGAACCGTAAAGTTCTACGAGTGGAACCGCCCGCTGTCGGCGGACGCGGCGGAGATCTCCGGGAACGGGATGTTCGTGCGGACGGACGCGGCCCTGGCAGAGGGGACGCTGGTCACCTTGCGGCTCTCCATCCCGGGCGCGCAGAAGGGCTTCACGGTGCTGGGGCGGGTGGTGCGGACGGTGCGCGGCAACCGGCTCAAGCCGCCCGGGCTGGGCATCACCTTCGTGGACATCGCGTCCGGAGATCGCCGCAGCGTGCTCGAGTACGTGGCGCGAAGGACGCTGAGGGCCGCGTGAGCGCCGCGGTGCTCCCCAGGGTCGCTCCTCCCGCCCCGGACGCCGGGGTGGAGAAGCCGGTCCTGGTGGCGCGCCCCACCTACGCCATCGCCGCTTCCCCGCAGGGGCTCACGGTGATCGTCTCCGCGCTGCCGATATCGGCCCGCTGACGCGGCGTTGTTCACGCACATCGCATTCTCGTGATCCCCGCGGTTGACGCCGTGGAGGGCGCTCCCTAAATCTCCCGCGGCATATGGCCACTCCTCTCGCTGCAGTCGTCCTGTGCGCCGGCAAGGGCACCCGCATGAAGTCGGACCGGGCCAAGGTGCTGCACCCGGTGCTCGGGCGTCCCCTCTGCAGCTACAGCCTCTCCCGCGCGTTGCAGCTGGGTGCCTCGCCGGTGGTGGCCGTGGTGGGCCACCAGGCGGAGCAGGTGCAGCGGACGGTGGAGGGGCTCTTCCCCAACAAGCCGCTCAAGTTCGCGGTGCAGGCGCAGCAGCTGGGCACCGGCCACGCGGTGCGCTCGGCGCAGGCCGCGCTTCACGGGTACGACGGCCCGGTCCTCATCCTCTACGGGGACACGCCGCTCCTGCGCCTCTCCACGCTGCAGGCGCTGAAAGAAGCCTACGAGAAGGCCAAGGCGCCGCTGGCGCTCGTCTCCGCCACGCCCGCGGACCCCACCGGCTACGGCCGGGTGCTGCGCGAGGGCGGCAAGGTGCTCAAGGTGGTGGAGCACAAGGACTGCACCGAGACGCAGCGGAAGATCTCCGAGGTCAACGCCGGCATTTATCTCGCGGACGCGGCCTTCCTCTGGAGGTCGCTGGCCACGCTCAAGCCGGCCAACGCGCAGGGCGAGTACTACCTCACGGATCTGGTGGAGCTGGCCGCGCGCGAAGGCGGCGTGGCGGCGGTGCAGGTGGACTTCGAGGACACCGCCGGCGCCAATGACCGCGCCGAGCTGGCGGCGCTCTCCAAGGTGCTGCGCGAGCGGATCAACACGGCGTGGATGAAGGCGGGCGTCTCCTTCGTGGATCCCTCCAACACCTACGTGGAGGAGGGCGTGGAGCTGGGCGCCGACTGCGAGCTGGGGCCGCTGGTCTCGCTGCAGGGCGCCACCAAGCTCGGCAAGAACGTGCGGGTGGGGCAGGGGAGCATCCTCACCAACGTCACCGTGGCGGACGGGACGACCATCAAGCCCTACTCGGTGCTGGACGACTCCACCGTGGGGCCCAACTGCGAGATCGGCCCGTTCGCGCGGGTGCGGCCCGGCAGCGAGCTCGCCG
The DNA here is from genome assembly GCA_044229415.1 of Myxococcaceae bacterium. Classification (GTDB taxonomy): domain Bacteria; phylum Myxococcota; class Myxococcia; order Myxococcales; family Myxococcaceae; genus JBGATB01. The sequence goes on from JBGATB010000036.1 coordinate 26,419, forward strand.
AAGGCGTGCACCTGGGCAACTTCGTGGAGACGAAGAAGGCCCGGATCGGCAAGAAGTCCAAGGCCAACCACCTCAGCTATCTGGGGGACGCGGTGATCGGCGCCGGCGTGAACGTGGGCGCGGGCACCATCACCTGCAACTACGACGGCGTGAACAAGTTCGTCACCGAGCTGGGGGACAACGTCTTCATCGGCTCGGACACCCAGCTGGTGGCGCCGGTGAAGGTGGGGGCGGGCGCCTACGTGGCCGCAGGCACCACGGTGACGCAGGACGTGCCGCCGATGAGCCTGGGGATCTCCCGGGTGCCGCAGGTGAACAAAGAGGGCTGGGTGGAGAAGAAGAAGAAAGCCAAGCCCGCCAAGTAGCTTCGGTGGGAAGGGAAGTACCCATGCTCAGGGCGTGCTCGCTCCCCCGCCCACCAGGCGCGCTTCGGAGTTCGTCGAATCGATTGGCATGGTTGGGGGGCGCAGTGCCGGTGAGGCGTTGGCCCGTGGTTTGATACGGACCGTGTGGCGGGGTTGGGGCTCATTCGAGAGGGGCAAAAGCGATGTGCGGAATCGTTGGGTACGTGGGTGACAAGGAGTCGGCGCCGATCTTGGTCTCCGGGCTGAAGAAGCTGGAGTACCGCGGCTATGACTCGGCGGGCGTGGCGGTGGTGAACCAGGCCAAGGTCTTGAACGTGGTGCGCGCCACCGGGAAGCTGCGCAACCTCGAGTCGCGCGTGGGCAGCGAGCCCCCGGCCGGGACCACTGGCATCGGCCACACGCGGTGGGCCACGCACGGCCGGCCTTCGGATGAGAACGCGCACCCGCACACCTATGAAGGCGTGGCGGTGGTCCACAACGGGATCATCGAGAACCACCTCCAGCTCAAGGACGAGCTGAAGAAGAAGGGTCACATCTTCTCCTCGGAGACGGACTCGGAGATCTTCGCGCACCTCATCTCGGATGAGATCAAGCGCGGCACGGACCTCCCGGACGCGGTGCGCGCCGCGGTCAAGCAGGTGAAGGGCACCTACGCGCTGGCGGTGGTCACCACCGCGCACCCCAACCGGATCGTCTGCACCAAGGACGCCTCGCCCATGGTGCTCGGCCTCTCGCAAGGGCAGAACTTCGTGGCCTCGGACGTGCCGGCGCTGCTCGAGCACACCCGGGACTTCGTCTACATGGAGGAGGGGGATCTGGCGGTCCTCACTTCGGCGCAGGTGGAGATCTTCGACCGCGCCGGCGCCAAGGCGAACCGGCCCACCCGCCGCGTGGACTGGACGCCGATGATGGCGGAGAAGGGCGGCCACAAGCACTTCATGCACAAGGAGATTCACGAGCAGCCCCGCGCGGTGGCGGACACCCTGCGCGGCCGCGTGCTCCTCTCCGAAGGGGACGTCTTCTTCGAGGGCTGGAACCTCGCCCCGGAGCGCGTGAAGAAGATCTCCCGCGTCACCCTGCTGGCCTGCGGCACCAGCTGGCACAGCGGCCTGGCCGGCAAGGTGATGATCGAGAAGCTGGCGCGGATCCCCGTAGAGGTGGAGCTGGCCCACGAGTTCCGCTACCGGGACCCGATCATCGACGAGACCCACCTGGCCGTGGCGATCTCCCAGTCCGGCGAGACCGCGGACACGCTGGCCGCGCTCAAGGAGGCCAAGGCCGCGGGCGCCACCACGCTCGCCATCTGCAACGTGATGGGCGCGGCGCTCACCCGCGAGGCGGACTTCTCCGTCCTCACCAACGCGGGCCCGGAGATCGGCGTGGCCTCCACCAAGGCCTTCACCACCCAGCTGGCGGTGCTCTACATGCTGGGGATCAAGCTCGGGCGGCTGCGCGGCTCGCTCTCCCAGGCGCAGGCCCAGGAGCACCTCACCCACCTGACGGAGATCCCCAAGCTGGTGGAGGAGGCGCTCAAGTGCGAGCCGGAGGTGAAGAAGATCGCCCGCACGTTCCAGAACGCGCAGGACTTCCTCTTCTTGGGCCGCGGCCCCATGCACTCGGTGGCGCTGGAGGGCGCGCTCAAGCTGAAGGAGATCAGCTACATCCACGCTGAAGGCTACGCCGGCGGCGAGATGAAGCACGGCCCCATCGCGCTGATCGACGAGAAGATGCCGGTCGTCGTCATCGCCCCGAAGGAGCCGAAGGTCCCGTACGAGAAGATCGTCGGCAACATCGAGGAGGTCCGCGCCCGGGATGGCAAGGTGATCGCCGTCATCGACTCGGACGACACGCACGTGAGCCACATGGCGGACCACGTGATTCGGGTGCCGCCGGCGTGTGCGCTGCTCGCGCCGATCGTCACCTGCGTGCCGCTGCAGCTGCTCGCCTACCACATGGCGGATCTGCGCGGGAACGACGTGGACCAGCCGCGCAACCTGGCCAAGAGCGTCACGGTCGAGTAGCGGGCGCGCGGAAGAGCCCCTGGCCAAACCCGGGGGCGTGCGCACCTTTGAAGTCGTGACGGCGGCACCGGACCAGCGCATGCTTGGCGCTACAGAGCGCATGGCCACCACGGTCCGCATCGTCAGCTACAACGTCCGCTACTTCGGGCACGCGCTGAGGGGGCTCGCCTCCACGCTGGGCCCCAAGCGCCGCATCTCGGCAGCGCTGCTCGCGCTGGATCCGCTGCCGGACGTGGTCTGCCTGCAGGAGGTGGAGACCATCTCCCTGCGCTCGCGGCTGGCGCACAAGAGCGCGCACCCCGAGGAGACCCAACTCGAGGCCTTCATGGGGCGCCTGGAGCAGGCCTTCGCCGGGGCGCAGCGGAAGATGCCCTACGAGGCGTTCTACTTCCGCGCGCACACCTACCAGCTGCGCAAGACCCCGCTCTACACCACGGGCCTGGCGATCCTGGTCAACACCGAGCGGCTCCGGGTGGACGCGCACAACGTCGAGAAGCCCCACCACATCACGCACCACCACATCGAGCGCTGGAAGGACCGCAAGCAGTCCCGCATCTGCGCGCACATGCAGCTGACCTGCCCGGGCGGGGAGCGGCTGCACGTCTTCAACACGCACCTGTCCCTCCCCACGCCCTTCGCCAAGGGCTTCTGGTCCCAGAGCGACAAGATGGGCCACGGCGTGAACCAAGTCGCCGAGGCGCGCACGCTCGCCGGGTTCGTCCACCGGCACGCGGGGAGCGACCCGTTCGTGGTCTGCGGGGACTTCAACTCGCCGCCGGGCTCGCCGGTGTACCGCTACCTCACGTCCGAGGCGCACCTGAGCTGCGCCCAGGAGTGCCTGGGGATGATCGACCCGGCCCAGCCTCGCGGCTTCCCCACCGCCGGCTTCATGCGGCTGCGCATGCACCTGGACCACCTGTTCTTCGGCGGCGGCGTGCGCTGGCTGGACTGCGACGGCACCTGCCGCTTCGGCGACCCCCAGAGCCCCTTCTTCGGGCTGTCCGACCACATGCCCATGGTGGGGCGCTTCGTGCTGGGCGGCGGCTAGCGGGCGTCGTGCGCACCTTCCTCAGCGAGGAGGAGCGCGATGCCGACAGAGCCGCTGCCAGACGACAGGACCCCTCGGGCCCCCGTGCCCCCGGAGGAGCCGGACCGCGAAGGCCAGCCGGGGCCGGTGGATGAGCCGGACGCGGAGCCGCCCGCGAAGGAGCCTGAGCCGCGCGCGCCGGAGGTGAAGGAGCCGCCGGCGCCGGGGACGCCGGTGATCAAGCGCTAGGGTCGAGACGACCGGATGGGCGCTCCCGCTGGCGCAGCACCGGCTTGGAGCGAACCCGCCCCCGACCGGCAGAGCCCACGCGCGGCCGCTGAGCCAGGCCCCTCACGGCCCCTTCTTCGGCTCCGCGGCCTCGCGCTGCTCCTTGGCGGCCTCGTCCGCGGCCCGGTCCAGCTCCTGGTCGTCCGTGTCATTGCCGGTGGGCGGCGTGGGCGCAGGCGCGGGCGCCGGCGGCTGCCCCTGCCGGTTCTGCTGCTGCTGCTGCTTCATCTGCTCTTCCATCCGCTTCCAGAACGAATCGAGGCCCTTCCCGTCCTTGGGGCCGACGAGCGAAAGCACGCCGAGCGTGCCGGCGAGCAGGAGCGCCACCGCGCCGGTGGAGATCCCGGCGATCGCGAACCCGTTCCCGCGGAAGCTCATGGGCGCCCCCTTCACGCGCAGGATGGACGCGATGCCCAAGCCGAGCGCGATCACGCCGAGGAAGGCCCCGAGCGGCCAGCAGCAGCACGTGACCAACCCCACGATGCCGACGACCATGGAGGCGATCCCCATGGGCTCGTTGGTGGGCTGCAGCTCCGAGGGCTGGAACGACGGGGGCGGCGCGCCGGGCGGGTCGATCGACATGGCCCGCCGTCGTACTACGGAATCCGCGCCCTGGGGCTACTGACGCGCGAGCTTCGGCCGGGGGATGACCGGCGGCTTCTCGAACTCCTCGCGCGGCTTCTGCAGCTCCAGGTTCTTCACCAGCACCGCCGGCGCGACGATGGAGACCCGCTGGGAGCCCTGGTGCGTGTTGAGCAGCACCTGCGTGTCCCCCAGGGCGGCGATCTCCTTGAGCGCGCGGAAGGGGGCCGGCTTGAAGGTGGCCCCGCGCAAGAGCTCCTCGCGCCCGTCCGCGTAGACGCGGTAGGCCACCAGCGGCGCCGGCAGGGAGAGCGTGGGGCTGCCGCTGCGGAAGGCCGCGGAGTCCTCCAGCTCCTCCACGTAGATCCCGTACTCCAGGTCCTCCTCCTTCATGAGCTCGAGCAGCTGCTTCTTCAGCGCCGCCTGCGGCTGCGGCGCGCTGGTCTCGATGAAGAGGCTCCCCACCGAGCCTTCGCCCGCGCGGGAGTGGCCGTTGGTCTTGGCCACCCGCAGCGTGGGGACGCGGCTCATGTAGTAGGTCTTGAGCACGCCCTGGTCGATCAGCGTGATCGGCTCGGGCTTCACCGCGTCATCGTCCACCGGGAAGTACCCGAGCAGGCTCTGGCCGCGCCACTTCTGCAGCGTGGGGTCATCCTTCGCCGTCACCACCTTCGAAGCCACGTGCTTGCCCAGCCGCTCGGTGAGGCGCCCGGGGTGGGGGAGCCCCAGCGGCTCGCGGGGGTGGCTCAGCGGATCTCCCACCGTGCGCAGGAAGAAGACGGCGGCCGCCTTGGGGCCGAAGAGCACTGGCCCCTGGTAGTCCTCGGCCAAAGGTTGCGCGTTCGCCAGCGCGGTGAGCCGCTTGGCCACCTCCACCGCGGCCGCCTGGAGCTCCTCGTCCTTGGGCAGCTCGTCCTCCGTCCGCACGAACCAGTCGCGCACGGCGCGCACGTCCATCCCGTCCGGGGCCTGGCCGCTGGCGGAGATGGAGAGCCGCGCGAACGGGTCGGTGAAGCGGACCTTCACCTTCTCGCTGCTCACGTAGGAGAGGTGCTGCACGGAAGCGCGCAGCGAGACGCTGCTGGTGTCCACCTCGGGGTAGTCCCGGAACACGGCGGACGCGCGCCGGACCGCCGCGGTCCAGCGGTCGCGGTTCACGGTGAGCGGCACCCGCGGCAGCACCAGCGACACCACCGGCGCCGGGCTGAAGTCCGGCGGCCGCTCCTTCACCTGGTTCTGCTCCAAATACGCCCGCTTCGCGGAGAGCGACTCCAGCCCGCGCTTGTAGGCGGCATCCAGCCGCAGCCAGAGCGCCTGACGGAGGGCGTCGTAGTCCGCCTCGGACGGCGTCCCCCCAATGGGACCGAAGCGGCCGCCGGAGCCACCCACGAACATCGTGTCGTCCAGCGCCGGGGTGCCCACCCGCACGTCCGCCTGGAGGATGCTGCGCAGCCCGCCCTCCTGGGACACCAGCGCGCCGAAGCTGGCGGAGACCTGGAAGCCGTCTTCCTCCGTGACGTACGCCTGCAGGTGGTGCGGCCGCTCCAGCTTCTGCATCGCCAGCGCGCGGGCGCGGGAGAGCTCGTCGTCCAGCGCGGAGAGGATCTCGTCCTTCTCCCTGGGCTCGGGCGGCGTCACCGGCGCGGCGCCGGTGAGCAACAGCAGCGAGGCGGCGAATGCGGCGCGCTTCATGGCTGCTCCTTGGCGACGGCGGCGGGGGCCTTCCCGGGGGAGAGCGGCGGCGGGAGCAGCGGCGGCCGCTCGTAGCCCTTGCCGCGCTTCTCCACTTCAATCTCGCCGATGAGCAGCGACGGGGCGATGGCGGAGACCGGCACGCTGCCGGACTCGGCGCCGCAGTAGCCGTTGAAGACGGCGAAGTCGTCCCCGGTGGCGAGGATCTTCTCGAAGGACGCCAGCGGGGTGCCCACGATGTCCACGCCGCGCACCAGCTCGTCCTTGCGGCCGTCCGGGTAGACGCGCGTCACCCAGAGCGGCATGACCTTGAAGGCCTGCGGCAGCATCCCCGCCTGCGTGAACGTGAAGCCGCCGGAGACGTCCTCGAAGATCAACCCGTAGGGCTTGTTGCGCTTCTTCACCTCCGCCACCAGCTGCGCGCGCAGCGCCTCGAAGGAGACCTGCTTGGAGGACTCCACGAAGAGGTTCCCCTGGCGCGCCACCGGCGCCAGCCCCGGCTGGGCGCGGCCGTGGCCGTTGGAGCGGGGGAAGCCGGGGATGGGCGAGCGCCCCTGCAAGAAGCCCTTGAGCACGCCGCCCTCCAGCACCACCGCGCGCTGCGCCGCCACGCCCTCGTCGTCGTAGAGGTAGTGACCGTTGAGCACCGTGTCCCGGAAGGTCGGCTGGGTGGGGTCGTCCACCACGCTGATGAAGGGGGGGATCACCTGCTGCCCCAGCTTCTTGGTGAAGGTGCGTCCCTCGTCCGCATCCTTCTGGCGGTGCCCCTCCACGCGGTGGCCGAGGATCTCATGGAAGAAGACCGCCGCCGCCCGGTTGGCGACGATCGCCGGGCCGGTGTACGGCTCGATGACCGGCGCGTTGCGCAGCGCCTCCAGCCGGGTGATCAGCCGCTTCACCTTCGCCTCCAGCTCCGCTTCCGACGGGAGCTGGTCCAGGGAGGAGGCCGCCGCGTCGTCGTAGAGCGACAGCTCCATCCCGTCATCCGCGCGCACGCCGCCGGAGATCATCAGCCGCACGAAGAAGCGGGGAACGCGCAGCCTGGTGCCTTCGCTGTCCACGAAGTAGCTGGTGCCGCCACCCCCCTGCAGCGTGACGGACGAGCTCAAGATCAACGGGTGCTGCTTGAAGAGCGCGGAGAGCCGCTTGAGCCGGTCCTTCCACGCCTTGCGGTCCACCACCGGCTCGGGCACCGCCTGGAGGAACACCTGCGGCTTCTCCCGGGAGAAGTCGTCCGCGCGGTCCTCCTCGGTGACCTTCACCGCCTGGTTGGTCTTCACCCGCGTCACCTGCTTCGCCGCGGACCGGTAGGCGCGGTCCGTGGCCTTCCAGAGCGCCAGCTTGAGCGCGCCGAGATCGTCCTCGATCGGCAGCGAGTGGAAGCGGAAGCGCTCCATGTCGAACGAGGAGTCGCCGCGCAGCTTGTGCGTGTTGTCCAGCTGGTAGCTGCCCACGCGCGCCGAGACGTCCAGGATCCGCGCGCGCCCGGCCAGCGGCCCGTCCTCCCAGCTGTCCGTGTTCTCCAGCGCGCCGTAGCTCGCCGAGTCCTGGAACCACCGCCCGTCGCTGACGCGGTAGGAGAGGTAGTAGAGCTTCTCGCTCCCCACGCCCTTGAGCGCCGCCATCGAGCGCTGCACCTCTTCGGTCAGCGCCTTGAGCAGGACGTCCTGCTCCGGCGCGCCCTTCTTCTGCGCCAGCGCGCCTCCCGCCGCGAGCAGCGCCAGGAGCATCAGCGTGCGGTGCATGGTTCTCCCTTCGAGCATGGGGCCGCAACGCTAGCGCTTGTGGCCGGCCGCGCGCGCGGATTCGCCGCGAGCGCGGCTGGCGAGCAGCCAGGCTGCCCTCACACCAGCAGCCCGAGCGTCCCTTCCAACCACTCCTGCACCTGCTCCCGGCTGCGGCTGCTGCTGTGGTCGAGCGCGTACTCGAAGAGCGCCCCCGCGAACTGGCCTGCGGTCCGGTAGCGGGCGGAGACCTCGGGGGCCAGCGCCTTGCGGAGGATTGCCGCCATGGTCCGGTCCACGTAGTCCGGCAGCTGGAGCTTGGCGGCGCGGATGGCCGCCATCACCGCCTTCTCGTCCCGCGCGTCCTTGAGGCGGAAGGGGTGGAAGCCCACCACCAGCTCGTGCAGGATCACCCCCACCGAGAAGAGGTCCGAAGGGGCCCCCGCCGGCTCCCCGCGCGTCTGCTCCGGCGAGAGGTAGTGCAGCTTCCCCGCGGTGACGTGCTCCCCCGGGCCGATGTTGGCGGAGCGGCTCTTGGCCACGCCGAAGTCGCCCAGCTTCACCTCGCCGTCGCCGGAGAAGAAGACGTTCGCCGGGTTCACGTCCCCATGGACGAGGTTCAGCGCGCTGCCGGTCCGCGTCTTGGCCTGGTGGAAGTAGGAGAGCCCCTTGAGCACTTCCAGGACTACATGCACCCCCATCTCCAGCGGGAAGTCCTTCAGCTGGCGGCCGTGTGCGTCCATCACCGAGCGGAGGTCACCCCCGATGAGGAACTCCATCGCGATGAACGGGCGCCCGAACGCCTGGCCGACCTCCAGGCGGCGCACCAGGTTGGGGTGGGACAACAGCCCCATGAGGTCCGCCTCGTCGGCGAAGGCCTCGGCCGAGACGCCCTGGCGCATCAGCTTGAGGGCGACGTTCACCTGGTCGCCTGCTTCGTCCACCACCTCGGCGAGGAACACCTCGGCCATCCCGCCTGCGCCCAGCCTGGAGCGCACCAGGTACTTGCCGAACCGCGGAGAGGGGATTTCGACGACCTTGCCGGCCTGCACGGGACGGCCCTGAGTGTAGCCCAGGGTTTGCGATATCGTTTGCCCCGGGTGCCACGCCCTTGAACTGCACGAACTGTGGAGAGCTCTTGGCGGAGGGGGCTGGGCCCTGCCTGGCCTGCGGCACCCTCGTCTCCGCGGTGGCACACGGGGATGCGCTGGAGCCGGAGCAGGTCTCCCTGCGCGCCGGGGACGTGCTGGACGGAAAGTGGCGCCTGGAGCGCAAGCTCGGCGAAGGCGGGATGGGCACGGTCTACCTGGCCCACGATCTCCAGCTCGAGCGCAAGGTCGCGGTGAAGCTGCTCTCCCAGGCCCTGGTGGGGGACAAGGAGATCGTCCTGCGCTTCGAGCGCGAGGCCCGGCTCACCGCCAGCCTCGAGCACCCCAACATCGTCCCCGTCTACGCGGTGGGCCGGCTCGGCGACCGCCCCTTCATGGTCATGAAGGCGCTGGAAGGCCAGACGCTGGCCATGTACCTGCGCCAGAAGGGGCCGCTCACCTCCGCGGAGACGCTCAGCCTCTTCCGCCAGCTCTGCGCCGGGCTGCAGTTCATCCACGACCGCGGCTACGTCCACCGGGACATCAAGTCCGGCAACATCTTCGTGGGGCCGGACGGCCACGCCACCATCCTGGACTTCGGGATTCTGCGGCAGAGCGGCAAGACGGAGTCGCTCACCCGCACCGGGGTGGTGATGGGCACGCCGCTCTACATGTCCCCGGAGCAGGCGCTGGGGGCCAAGGAGATTGACCACCGCGCGGATCTCTACGCGCTGGCCATCCTCCTCTTCGAGTGCGTCACCAACACGCTCCCGTTCGAGGCGGACAGCGACCTCAAGACCATCCAGCTCCAGGCGTTCGCCCCACCCCCCAACGTGCTCGAGCGCGCGCCCTGGGCGCCGCCTTCGCTGGTGGAGGTGCTGGCGCGCGCCCTGGCCAAGCCGCCGGAGGACCGCTACCCGAGCGCGGCGGAGCTGCTCGAGGCCCTGGAAGCCGTCTTCGCGGCGAGCGTCAGCGCGCCCACCCAGATGTTCGGCAGCCTGGAGCAGGGCAAGCGCCGCCCCTCCGGCCCCAAGTCGCTGGCGCCTGGCACCTTCGGGCCGCCGCCCCCGGAGGCCCGGCTCAACGTGCCCTCGGACACCCGCGTCTCGCTGGGCCGCGGCCCCGCGTCCGCGCCCGCGCAGGCCGCTCCGTCCACGCCGCCGCGCACCTCGCTGGCGGACGAGGAGCTGCCCTTCCCCGAGCAACAGTCCCGCCGGCGGATGTTCGCGTGGATGACCGCCATGCTCGCTCTGGTGCTCGCCGGCGGCGCGCTGGCCGTCTACGCGAGCGCGCTGCGCCCGAGCGAGTCGCTCCTGCCGCCGCACGAGGTGCTCGCCGCGCCGCTCCCCGCTCCGGCCCTGACCGCCGACGCGGACGCCGGTGCCCAGGCGCTCGCCGGCGAGCCGGAGCCCGAGCCCACCGAGGTGGCGCTGGAGACCACCGTGAGCCTGGCGGACGCCGGCGCCGAGGAGGAGCTCGCCGGGAGCGTCCCCGAGCGCGGCCCGCGTCCAGGCCCCCGGCGCAAGGGGCCGCCCGGGCGGCTCAACGTGATCACCACCCACAAGGGCGATCACATGTGGGCGTCCGTCTTCGTGGACGGCGCGAAGAAGGGAAACACCCCGCTACAGCTCGAGCTCGCCGCCGGGCGACACCACGTGCGCGTCGTGCGTGCGGGTTTCCGCACGGTGGAGCGAGAAATAAAGATTGCGCCAGGACGGTCGGATGTGTTGCGAATCAAGCTCACTCCATGACCCTGGCGCTGCTGGTCACGTCGCTCCTCGTGGTGAGCCCGCCGGCGCTGAAGGGAGCGCGCACCCCAGCGCAGAAGCTCGCCGCGGGGCAGGCCGAGTTCAACCGGGGTGACCTGCAGGACGCGCTGAAGCTGCTCGACTCCGCCGCCGCCGAGGCCTCGGACGACGCGCTGCTCGGGAAGATCCACCTGCTCAGGGCGCAGGTCTTCGGCGCCCAGCAGGAGCTGGACAAGGCGGAGACGGCGTTCGCGCTGGCGCTGGAGTGGGACCCCACGCTCTCGCTGGACCCGGCGCGCGTGGACCCCAGCCTGGTGAAGCTCCTGGACACCGTCCGCTCGCGGATGAAGGGCGAGCTGCGGGTGCGCACCGAGAAGCCCGGCGCCCGCGTGCTGGTGGACGGGGTGGCGGTGGGCTCCACCCCCTACCGCGGCGCCGCCACCGTGGGCGCGCACGAGGTGGAGGTCCGGGACGGCAAGGCGGTGGCCAGAGAGCGGGTGGTGGTCTACAGCAAGCGCCCCGCAGAGCTGACCCCTTCGCTGGTGTCCGAGCTGCCCGTGGAGCCGGAGAAGCCGCCGCAGACGCCGCCCGTGGTGGACGAGGCCTCGGCGATCGCCCGGGCGCGCCCCTTCGCGGACGTGCGGCTGGGCGCCAACCCGGCGCAGCTGGAGGAGATCGGCTTCGAGATGGGCGCCGGGCTGGAGGCGCAGTACGTGCGCGCCGGCGTCCACTTCAAGCTGCTCCAGGAGTTCGGCCTCACCCTGCGCGGCGCGCTGAGCGTGCCCCTGGACGAGCATTGGCGGCTGTTCGCAGAGCTCGAGCTGCCGCTCCTGTTCGGCGGCGAGGTGGCCTTCGGCCTGGGGGGCGCCGGCGGGGCGGAGTACGCGTTCGTGCGCTGGGTGAGCGCGTTCGCCGAGGTGGGCGGGCGCCACTTCTTCCTCGGGCCGCGCGGGGACCAGGTCTTCCTGCAGTTAGGCGCGCGGATCCGCGTGCCGGGGCTGTCCTTCTAGCGCGTGAAGACGCGCTCCAGCTCCCAGGCCACCAGCTTGTAGCCGCTGCGCTTGAAGAGCTCCGAGCCGTCCTGCCGGTCCGCGGGCATGGAGAGCTGGATGAGCTCGCAGCCGCGCGAGCGCAGGTAGGCCTCGGCCTCGCGCAACAGCCGCGTGCCCACGCCCTTGCGCTGGTGCTCGAGCGCCACCGAGAGGTGGAAGATGTGGCCGTACTGCTGCCCGCTCATGGGGTGAACGCCGCGCTGGCGGGCCACCGCCCACCCGGCCACCGCGCCGCCGCTGTCGGCGATCATCAGCCCCTCGGGCTCCTCCTGCAGGGTGACCTCGATCAGCCGGCGGAAGCCCTGCAGCCAGCTGGGGCGCGTGGGGAGGTTCGCCTGATGGGACGCCTCGATCGCCTCGAGCGCCGGGAAGTCCGTGATCTTCAGCCGCCTGACGAAGAGAGCCATCCTTGGAGAGGGACTTCTAATCCACCGGGCCGCCGCGGCACAAAGTTCCACCGCCGGGCGTTTTCAGAAAGGACATGGACACGAGCTCGGACTTCCAGCCCACCGCCCACCCGCCGCGGCGCCTTCGCGTGCTGCTGGTGGACGACGAGCCGCGCTTCCTCACGGTGATGCGGATGCTGCTCCAGGAGGAGCACGACCTCACCGCGGTGGAAGGCGGGAGGGCGGCCTCAGCGCTGCTCGAGCGGGACGGCGACTTCGACTTCGTGGTGTGCGACCTGATGATGCCGGAGGTGAGCGGCATGGAGGTGTACGAGCGCGCCACCGCCCGCCACCCCGAGCTCGCCGAGCGCTTCGTGGTGATAACCGGCGGCGCCTGCAGCCCGCGGAGCCGCGAGTTCCTCTCCTCCCACCCGCTGCCCCGGCTGGAGAAGCCCTTCCACGCCGCGGAGCTGACCGAGCTGGTGTACCAGCTGGCCGCCCGCTCGGGCGTCTCGTAGGACCTCAAACGCTGGGAGCAGCCTCGAGCGCGCCTTCACTCTGGCTCGGAGAGCTCCAGGAGCAGCTCCAGGTCCGAGCTCTCGTCCAGGTTCTCGAGCAGCTCCAGGTTCTCCACCACCTCGGCGTCGTCCTCGGGCTTGGGCGGTGCCTTGGGGGCCTTCGTCCCGGCGTCCGGGGCGTCCTTGGCCAGCGCGGCGGGGACGAGGAGCAGGGCCAGCGCGAGCACCGCCCTGGCGAGCCTCATCGGCGGCGCCTCTCGCGCATCCGCTCGCGCAAGAGCTGCCGCTGCTCGGGGGACATCTGCCGCCAGCGCCGCATGTTCTCCATCAGCTGCTGGCGCTGCTCGGGGTGGGCGCGCAGGTAGGCGCGCATCCGGTGGCGCATCTCCTCGCGGCGCTCGGCCTTGAGCAGCCGGAACTCGCCGAACTGGGTGCGCAGCTGGGCGCGCTCGGTGGGGGAGAGCTTCTGGAACTCGCCCAGGTTCTGGCGGATCCGCTGCCGCTCCTCCTTGGGCAGCGCGCGCCAGCGCAGGAGGTTCTGGCGGATCCGCTCCTTCTCTTCAGGCGGGAGCGCCTTGAAGTCGCGCAGCCGCTGCCGCAACTCCTCCTTGCGGGCCTCGGGGAGGGCCTCCCACCGCTCGCGCGGGGTGAGCTCCCGGCCAGGGGGCGGCGGGGTCTCCGCGGGCTGGGCGGCGGCGGCGAGCGGCGCCAGCAGCGCCGCGCAGAGCAGGGCGAGGACGAAAGGCTTCACGGGTGCGCCTCCAGCTCGTGCAGGTTCTGCACGACCTCGAGATCTTCGAGGTCCGAGAGGCCGAGCAGCTCGTAGTCCTCGACGACCTCCATGTTCGCCGCCAGCTCCAGCTGGTCCGGCTCGTCCACCGGCAGCGCGGGCTCGCGCGTCACGAAGACCGCCGCGACCACCGCCGCCGCCACCAGCCCGAAAGAAGGCATCAGCACCCGCGGTGCCCGGAGCCACTGCCACAGCCCGGCCAGGCCCGAGCGCGGCGCGTCCAGCTTCGAGAGCACCTGGCGGCGCAGCGCCGCGGAGGGCTCGAAGGCGGGCAGGGCGCTCAGCCCCTGCACGGTGCGCTGCAGCAGGGCGAGCGTCTGGCGGCAGGACGCGCAGCTGGGCAGGTGCTGCTCCAGCGCGTCCCGGTCCGCCGGGGGCAGCTCTCCGTCCACGAACGCGGTGAGCTCCGGCTCGAAGTCGCGGCTCTTGTTGGCGCAGCTCATGTTCCACTCCTGGCGGGCAGCAGCCCCGCTTGCAGCTCTTCTACCCGCTTGGCCACCGCCAGCGTCGCGCGGTGGATGAGGCTCTTCACCGCCGCTTCGCTCGCGGACAGCGACTCGGCGATCTCCCGGTACGCCATGCCTTCGAAGCGGCACATGGTGAAGGCCGCCCGCTCCCGGTCGCTCATCTCCCCCAGCGCCACCGCCACCGCCCGCTCCAGCTCCTTGCCCGCCACCAGCTGATCCGGCTCGGACGCGGAGGGCGCCGCCGGCTCGCGCGGAGGGCTCTCCTCGTCTTTGGCCTCGGTGCGGTGGGGCACCTTGTACTCTCCGCGGCGGACCTCGTTCAGGCAGTGGTTGGTGGCCACCCTGAAGAGGAACGTCTTGAACTTCGCGGAGGGCCGGTAGCTCTTCGCGTTCCGGTAGACCTTCACGAAGATGTCCTGCGCCAGCTCCTCTGCCTTCGCCCTGTCACCCACGAACCTGAACGCGAAGCGCGCCACGCTCGCCTGGTAGCGGTCGAAGAGCGCGGTAAAGGCGCCCTTGTCCCCCGCGGCCACCTTGAGCATCAGCTCGGCATCGGCGTCCGCTTCCGCGTTCCCAGTCACACGAGGCTCCAACCCCTGCGGTTTCCGAAAGTTGCGGCCCGGTGTGTCTACCGTCCTTTTGCGCCCTAAGCCCGCGAATTGGCTTACGCGCCAGGTAGCCTCATGTGGGAGCGCCCTTCCCGCGGGTGGGGCAGCGGGTTGCCCTTCCCTACGCGCCTTGCTTTCTTCTCGCGCCGGTCGCCCCGTCGCTGCCCCCTGCGAGGTCTCCCATGCGTCCGCTTCTCGCGCGCTCCGCGCTCTGTGCGCTGGTCCTGGCTGGGCTCTCGTGCGGGAAGGACAAGGTCGTCCGCACCGCCTGCCGGGATGACTCGGCCTGCCCCAGCGGCTACCTCTGCGAAAACTTCGAGTGCATCCCCGCCGAGACCAAGGCCTGTGACGTGGTCACCGAGGGCAACCCCATCCTCCAGCCTTCGCCCTACAGCGTGGCGTTCGGGGACCTGGACGCGCCGGACGCCACGCAGACCGTCTCCCTCCACAACCTGGGCAACTGCACGCTCACGCTCTTCGAGGCCGGGCTGGGCAGAAAGGCGGAGTCCGCCTTCGGCTGTGACGTCTGCCAGGGCTCCTTCCCGGTGGAGATCTTCCCCGGCCGCAGCAAGCAGGTGGCGGTCTCCTTCAAGGCCCCCAAGGTGGGCGCCTTCGACGACGCGCTGGTGGTCCTGAGCGACGACAAGGAGTTCGCCGAGCTGCGGATCCCCCTCCACGCCAACTTCCTCGGCGTGCCCGCGCTCAAGGTGACGCCCAACCCGGTGGACTTCGGCTACGTGGCGCAGGGGCGGGTGGGGAAGCGGCAGATGCAGGCCACCAACCAGGGCACCGGCGTGGCGGCGGTGGAGGTGACGGCGGTGAAGCTCGTCCCCGAGGACACGGTGGATTTCGAGCTCACCGCGCCCGCGCTCCCGGTCACGCTGCGCCCGATCTCCGGGGATACCCAGGCGATCCTGGCGTTTGAGCTCGCCTACCACCCGCGCAGCTCCGCCGCGCACACCGCCGAGCTCGTCTTCTCCACCAGCAAGGGGGAGGTGCGGGTGCCGGTGAAGGGCAGCTCGCAGACGCCGCCCAAGCTCTCGGTGAACCCGCTCTCCATCGACCTGGGGCGCGTGCCGCTCGGGCAGACCACCTTCGCCCCGCTCACCCTGCTCAACGAGGGCGGCGCGCCCTTGACCGTGAAGTACACCTGGGGCGGGCCGCGCCCCTCCACGGACCTCTTCGCGCTGCCCAACCAGGTTCCCCCCATCCAGCCCGGGAAGTACGTGGAGCTGCAGGTGGGCGTCACCGCCGCCACGCTGGGCGCGGTGAACGGGCTGCTCCAGCTCACCAGTGACGACCCGGCGCGCCCCAGCGTCACCGTGCCCGTCACGGCGGAGGGGGTGGCCGGGCCGGGGCCTGAAGTCGTGAAGCTGGAGATGGTCTTCGAGAACGGCTCGGACAGCGCGTTCGACAATGACCTGCGCAACGTGGACCTCACGCTGGAGCACCCCTTCGGCTACGTGGTCAACAAGGCCACGCCCAAGTCCATGGGGTGGGGCACCTACGGCAACGCCACCTGGCTCGCCTTCGGCCCCAAGGAAGAGCCGGAGCGGATCATCCTCGCGGACGCCACGCGGGACGGCACCTTCCGGGTGATGGTCCAGTACATGGAGGACTGCTCCTCGCTGCCCACCGCGCTGCTCGCGGGCCTGCTCGGCATCTCGGTGGACGTGCTGGTGGACGTGCTCTCCGGCGGCGCGGTGGACATCGGCGGCAAGGACCTGGGCGAGCTCATCTCCAAGGTCTGCCTCAGCCATGAGCGCTCGGACATCACCGTGCGCGCCTTCGTCAACGGCACCGTGGTGATGGAGAAGACGGTCACCCTGCAGAAGAAGGGCGACACCGCCTACGCGTTCGACCTCGTCCGCCAGGGCGGCGCCTTCACCGCCAAGTGAGCCTGCCCATGCGCGTTCTCTTCAAGCTCTGCGTCCCGTTCGCGCTCACGCTCGCCGCCGTTGGCTGCGGCAAGGTCGAGGAGCCCACCGGCCCGGTGAAGCCGCCGGGGCTGGAGGCGTTCCCTTCGCAGCTGGCCTTCACCTGCGTCACGCCAGGCTGCGACACCACGCTGCGCGTGCAGGTGAGCATCATCGGCTCGCGGCGCGTGGCGGTGAAGCGGATCATCCTCTCCAACGCCGAGCAGACCGAGTTCACCTTCACCCTGGACCAGAAGACGCCGTTCGTGGCCGGGGCCGGCAGCACCTTCGAGCTTTCCGTCCGCTACGCGCCCACCGGCGCGCCCGAGCCGGGCAAGGTGGAGCTGGTGCTCAGCTACACGGACGCCTCGCCCACCGAGGACGAGGGGCGGCTGCCCCCGGGCGAGCTCGTCATCCCGCTCGTGCGCCGGCTCGTGGGCGAGCCGCGCCTGACCGCCTCGCCCGCCGCGCTCTCGTTCGGCGCGGTGGCGGCGGGGAGCACGAAGACGCTCCCCATCCGGCTCTCCAACGGTGGCTTCGGCAACGTGGCGCTGGAGTTGGCCTCGGTGGACGGGGGAGACGCGGAGGTTCAGGTGGCGCTCCCCGCGCAGCGCTCGCTCGGCGCGGACGCGGGCGTGGAGCTGCCGGTCACCTTCGCGCCGCTCTCGCCCCGCTACCTGCGCGCCACCCTGGAGGTGCGCCCCACCGCCTCGGACGTGGCGCCGGCGTACGTGGCGCTGGAGGGGACCAGCCTGCCCTCCGCCAAGCTCGGCTTCGAGCCGAATGCCGAGCTCTCCTTTGGCGAGCTGCCGTTGAACCAGCAGCGCACGCTCACCCGCAACGTCGTCAACCAGGGCGGGACGCCGCTGGTCATCTCCGCGCTGGTGGTGACGGACCCCACCGGCAACGTGAGCGCGACCTTCCCGGGCGGCGCCACCACCCTCACGCTGCAGCCGCTGGAGCGCGCCGAGCTCACCCTGAAGATCCAGGCGAAGCTCGCCGGCCCGGTGGACGCGAAGATCGCGCTCACCTCGAATGACGGGCTGGCCAAGCCGCTCGCGCTCCGGGGCCTGGTGACCGAGCCGCGCCTGACGCTCACCCCGGCCACGCTCGACTTCGGCACCGTGCCGGTGGGCTGGGTGGTGACGCGCCCGGTGGAGCTGCGCAACACCGGCTACGGCGCGCTCACGCTCAAGAACCTCACGATGGTGGCGGGCACCAGCAACCTCTTCACGCTGCGCAACCTGCCCACGCTGCCGATCGCCCTGGAGCGCGGGCAGCGCGTGGCGCTGGAGGTGGAGTTCCGCGTGGAGACCACCGCCACCTTCGGCGGCTCGTTCTCGGTGGAGACCGACGACCCGAAGAGCAACTTCACCGAGGTGGCCTTGAAGGCGGTGGGCGCCACCTGCGCCGCCAGCTGCACCGTGGCCAACGGCACGCCCAGCTGCAGCAAGGGGACCTGCGAGATCGCCTCCTGCAAGCCCGGCTGGTTCGACACCGACAAGCTCGGCGCCACCGGCTGCGAGTGCAAGGAGGTGGGCGTGGATCCCGGCGCCTTCTGCGCCACCAGCAACTACGTGGGCGTGCTCAAGGACACGGACAAGTCCCGCGCCAGCGTCACCGGCGTGCTGCCGGAGGACGGGGACGTGGATCTCATCCGCTTCTACGGCGAGGACGCCTTCAGCGCGTTCAGCGACAACTTCGACGTCCGGGTGCAGCTCTCCACCGGGGACCCGTCCATCCGCATGTGCGTCTACCGGGCGGATGGCGGCGCGCACAACGACCAGTGCTACTTCACCAACGAGTCCTGCCCGGCGGACGGCAACTTCCGCAAGGACGGCGGCGGGATCGGCGACGACGGCGGAGACTTCATCGTCAAGGTGTTCCGCGCCCCGGGCAAGGCGCCCACCTGCAGCCAGTACACCGTCTTCCTCGCCAACGGCTTCTAGCGGCCGCCCAGATACCGCGCGAGCTTAAGCAGCGCCTCCGGCGCCCAGTCCGCCTCCTGGTCGAGCAGCACGTCCACGCCGTAGCCGTAGCCGTCGAACGAGCGGCCGTCCCCGTAGGGGTCGTTGCTGCCCAGGGCAATCCGGAAGGGCAGGCGCGTGCGCGGCAGCACCGAGTAGCCGGGCTGGATGTACTGCGCCACGCCGTAGGTGTTCACCCCGGCGATCACCGTCTCCGGCAGCGTGGCCAACAGCGCGGTCATCAGCTCGCAGTCGCTGCCGCAGGCGTCGTTCACCAGCGTGAGGATTCGCCGCTGCCCCTGCACCGCGCCGGGCTTGAGCTTGGGCTTGTGCGCCCGGAAGTCCCAGCCGGAGCTGGTGCGCTTGAACGCAATGGGGCAGTCCGGCGGCGAGTCGCCGAAGAGCTCGGAGACGCTCCCTGCCAGCATCTGCTTCAGACCGTCCGCCACGGGGGGCTTGAGCCCCTGGCTGCTGAAGCTGGTGTAGCCCCAGCGCAGCGCGGGGTAGAGGCACGAGGCGCCCTCCTTGCGCACCGCGAGCGCCGCCTTGAAGGCCTTCTCCAGGCGCGCCTGCTCCACCCAGCCCGCCAGGGCCTCCACCGCCACGTCCCCGCCGTCGTTGTCCCGCAGGTCGACGATCAAGACCTTCTCCTTCCCGGTGGGCTTGGGCCAGCTGGGCTGCCGCTGCTCCAAGAGCTGCGCGGAGCGCTTGCTGAACGTGGGCAGCCGCAGGTAGGCCACGTCCGGGGCGAGCACCTTGAGCGCGGGCCCGTCCTCGGTCTCGCCGGAGAGGGCGAGGATGCGGGCGCGGCGGGCGGGGTCGTCGTAGGCCGGCGAAAACGCCGCGTCGAAGGGCACGCTCTTGCCGCCGCAGCGCAGCTGCGCGGGAGCGCCGCGCGCCGCGGGGTAGGCGAGGTAGCTCACCGGAACGAGCTTGCGCTTCGCCGCGTCAAACCGGACCGCGGAGCGGACGCGCTGCGCCGGGTCCTTGGCGTCCAACGGCCAGCTGCGCCCCTCCGCGGTGAGCAGCGCCTCGCAGCGCGCGGCCGCGGGCACCGGTGCGGCCAGGCGCGCGCTGCGCGAGCCGCTGCCGAAGCGCAGCCCGCGCGCCAGCGGCACGGTGGTGTGGTTGTCGAGTTGGAACTCCATCAACGTCCGCATCGGCGCGAAGGCGGTGGCCAGCGGCAGCGGAACGCCCGCCGGAGCCTCCTGCAGGGACTTGCGCCAGCCGGCGAAGAAGGCCGCCCAGTCGAACCCGCGCTCGGCGGCGTTCTCCCAGCCGCCGTAGGCGCGGCCCATCACCGCCTCGAGCACCTCCAGATCCGCCGCCAGCGCCTCCGGCTGCACGCCCGCATCCGCGGCCGGCGCCTTGAACCAGGCCTGGGGGACCACGAACGACCGGCGGCTGTAGGGCGGGTCGAACGGCCGCGCGAGGACGATCCCGCCGTCCGGCACGTCCACCCCGAGCGCCCGCAAGCGCGCGGTCTCGGCTTCGCGGTCCGCCAGCGGGACCTCCAGGGCGGCGCTGGCGCCGGGGCCGCCGTCCGGCGCGCCGAGCGCGCACAGCGGGGCGAAGCAGAGCAGCAGGCACAGGCGGTTCATGGACGCCTCACGTGAGAAGGGCCGGCGCTCCTACGGGCCGGGCGAAGGGTGATTGCCCGGCGGAGTGCGCGGGGGGCGGACTCTAAGGAGGGGTGCGCGGGAAGATCCACCGGTGGCCGCTCGTGCTTGGGCTCATTAAGCTCGCTTCGTCGTGGTGGCGCGCGAGCGAAGCTCTCCGGAGCGCAGGGACGAGGGGGCCGGCGAGCCCTCCGCGCAGGCGCTGCGCACGGCGCTGCGCGCCTCCCGGGTGCTCGCGTCCGGCCGTGAGTCCGCCGTCCGCGCCGAGCAGCTGTTGCGCGTGCTGGACGGGCTGGCCGCGGCGCCGCCCTCCGAGGACGCGGCCGCGGAGCTGGTCCGCGCGCTGGACGAGCACCAGCTGGACCTGGAGGACGCGGACGGCCGCAGCTGCCGCGCCGCCGCGGTGGGCGTGCTGCTCGCCTACGGCTACCCGCACGCGCTGCACCTCACCCCGGAAGATCTCCAGCACTACCGGAGCGCCTCCCGGCCCGGCCTCACCCGCTGGGGCGTGGTCGCCCTCTCCGCGGGCGTGGCGGGGATGGCGGGCTTCCAGCTCTCCACGTTCCCCACCGTGGGGACCGCGGTGGCCGGCGGCCTCGCCGCCGCGCTCGCCTGGGGGCTCTCCCGCCGGTTTCGCACCCGGAAGTAGCGCTCAAGGGCAGGCCCGATGTCAGAGGGCTGGACTAGGGTCCTTTCTCGCGGTACTAAACGAGAGTTCAGTGTCAGTGGGCCGGGGTGGCCCACTTCACCCAACGCGGAGGGGAGCACCAGATGGGCATCAATCCGGAGAAGGAAAAGGCAATCGAGCTGGCGATGTCGGCGGTCGAGAAGCAGTTCGGGAAGGGCTCGATCATGCGGCTCGGGAACGAGGAGCCGCTCGTCAGGGATGTGCAGGTCATCCCCACCGGATCCATCTCGCTCGACATCGCGCTCGGCGTGGGCGGCGTCCCACGCGGGCGCATCATCGAGATCTACGGGCCGGAGTCCTCCGGCAAGACCACCCTCTGTCTGCACATCGTGGCCGAGGCGCAGAAGAAGGGCGGCGTCTGCGGCTACATTGACGCCGAGCACGCCATGGACGTGGGCTACGCGCGCAAGCTCGGGGTCCGCACCGATGACCTGCTCCTCTCCCAGCCGGACACCGGCGAGCAGGCCCTGGAGATCGCCGAGATGCTCGTGCGCTCCGGCGCGATCGACGTGCTGGTGGTGGACTCGGTCGCCGCGCTCGTCCCCAAGGCCGAGCTCGAGGGCGAGATGGGCGATGCCCACATGGGCGTGCAGGCCCGCTTGATGAGCCAGGCGCTGCGCAAGCTCACCGGCACCATCAGCAAGAGCCAGACGTGCGTGATCTTCATCAACCAGATCCGCATGAAGATCGGCGTGATGTTCGGCAACCCGGAGACCACCACCGGCGGCAACGCGCTCAAGTTCTACGCCTCGCAGCGCATGGACATCCGCCGCATCGGCGCCATCAAGAACGGCGAGGCGGTGGTGGGCAGCCGCACCCGCGTGAAGGTGGTGAAGAACAAGGTCGCCCCTCCCTTCAAGGAGGTGGAGTTCGACATCATGTACGGCACCGGCATCTCCCGGGAGGGAGACCTGGTGGATCTGGCCTCCCAGGAGAACATCCTGGAGAAGAGCGGCGCCTGGTACTCCTTCAAGGGCGAGCGCATTGGCCAGGGCCGGGAGAACGCCAAGGACTACCTGCGGGACCACCCGGAGATCTTCAAGGAGGTGGAGCAGAAGGTCCTGGAGAAGCTCGGCGTCTCCAAGACGCCCCCGGTGGCCGCCGTCCCCGAGCCGGAGCCCGAGCCCGAGGAGAAGCGTCCCCGCGTGAAGGCCGTGAAGTAGCAGCGCCTAGCGGGCCGCGGAAGCGGCCGGCTTGCGCACCAGCGTGTAGAGGGCGAAGAGGTCCTTCTCCAGGTCCATCTTCTCTTCGCCCTCGTCCCAGCCCATGGCGTGCGCGTGCTGCCGCGCGCGCGCCGTGTCGTCTTGATCGAACGCCAGCACCTGGAAGCCCGCCTTCTCCCAGACCGCGCGCGGGAAGGGGGACTGGCCGTCCGCCCAAGGGATGTAGCCCTGGCCGGCGGGCTTCTGCGCCGGGTAGAGGTTGTAGATGAGGGCGTAGCCGCCCGGCGCGAGCAGCTGCCACACCGCCTTCACGTACTCGGCGTCGCTCACCTTGAGCTGGAGGGTGAGCTTGGGGTCCACCGGCTGCGCGGGGTGGACGTAGCCGAGCTTGAGCGTGTTCTTGGACAGGAAGAGGTCGTACCCGGTGCCCAGCTCCGCGTTGAGCTCGGGCTGCTCGGGGAAGCGGCCGTGGTGCAGCGCGAGCTGGCCGTCCGGGCCCCCGGCGCGGCCGGCGATGCTCCCGGTGTCCCCGGGCTGGCTGTAGAGCGCGCGCAGCACCGGGTCCGCGTCCACGCCGTGCGCCTGCGCGCCGAGCGCCGCGAGCATCCTCAAGTGGCCGACGTAGCCGTAGCCGTAGTCCAGCAGCTTCTTGCCCTGCAGCGAGCCAATGCCCTGGGCGCCGAGCAGGTCCAGCGGCAGCCCGTAGGACAGCGGGGAGCCGTACTTGGTCGTGTAGTAGTACTCCTCGGAGAGCTCCACCTTCTCCAGGCCTTGCGCGTCCCCGTCCGTCAGCCGGGCGGCCTCGGCTTCCGTGAAGGCGAGCCCCTTGGCCTTGTTGCGGAACACCACGCGGCCGCTCACCTCGGGCAGGACGTCCACCGCCTCCGCGAAGCCCCGCGCGAGCGGCGTCTTGAGCAGGGGGGCGAGCTGGGCAGCGTCCTTT
Source organism: Myxococcaceae bacterium (assembly GCA_044229415.1). GTDB lineage: Bacteria > Myxococcota > Myxococcia > Myxococcales > Myxococcaceae > JBGATB01. The sequence goes on from JBGATB010000036.1 coordinate 49,071, forward strand.
TTCAGCGCCGCCAGGGTGGCCGAGCCCACCGGCGCGGCGGCCGGCTTCACCGTGGGAGTGGGCTGGGAGGTGGCGCAGGCCGTGAAAACCAGGGCGGCGCAGAGGGTAGGGCGGAGGGCGTGGCGCGTCGTCATGGGGGTGCGCTTTAGCCCAAAGCCGGTGGGCGGCGCTCGCCATGGCGCCCGGCGCGAGTCCGCGTTATTCCCAGGCCCGCGGCGAAGAAGGGCGAATGGACTTCGGCAAGGCAGGCTGGTTGACGGCGCTCCTCATCGAGGAGGTGGCGCTGCGCACTGCCTCGCCAGCGGCGGCGAGCGGCGCGGAGGTGGGCGCCGGGCTGTCCGGACGCGGGCGGGCCCGGCGGTACCTGATTGATCAGCTGCGCAGCAGCGGCCTGCTCTACGGCACCCCCGCGGCGGGAAGGCCGGGCGCGCCGGTGGAGCCGCTCGAGGCGAGCGCGCAGGGCCGGGCGCCGGAGGAGGTGCTCTTCCTCGCGGTGATTCGCACCTTCACGCGGCTGGCGCTGGAGCTGGCGGAGCTCACCGCCGCGGCGCCCGCCTCGCGGCCGCGGCAGCTGCTCGTCCTCTTCGCCGCGCTGTGCGGAGATCTCGAGCTGGCGGTGGAGCTGGAGCGGGCTGGGAAGGGGCGGGACGCGGTCCCCAAGCGCCTGGCGGCGAAGGTGGAGGCGGAGCTGGAGAGCCGGGCCATGTCGCTCACCGGAGACCCGGCGTACGGCCTGGTGCTCCACAACGGCGCCACCTACGCGGACGCGCAGCTGTTCGGCCGTCAGGCGATCGACTACTTCGTCCGCGGCCACTTCGACGTCCGGGGGGCGCAGCGGCGCTTGGAGCTGGCGGCGCGGCGCAAGGCGCTGCTGGTGGAGGTGCTGGTGGCGCTCTCCGCGGCGGAGCGGGCGCCGAGCTTCCCCACCCGCCGGGCGATCCTGCGCCAGGTGGAGGATCTGCACCTGCCGCCGCGCGTGGACGCGCAGCTGCGCGCGCGGGTGAAGCAGGCCTTCGAGCGGACGCCGCCGCTCAAGGCGATCGTCCGCGGGGTGCACAGCGTGGATCTGCGCCGCTTCATCCTGGAGCAGACCTTGCTGGCATCCCTGGTGGATGGGCGCCGCTCGCCGCGGGAGCTCGCCTTCATCCAGGAGCTGGCCAGCACCCTGGGCTTCTCGGAGAAGGACCGGCTCCAGGTCGAAGTGGCGATGGCGGAGTTCTACGCGAAGAACCGCTCGGTGGTGGACGTGTTCACCGTCTCCGCGGGCGCCGGCGTGATGGGCGAGGAGCTGGTGGACACCATGCAGCGCGCCGTGGAGAAGAACTTCCAGCGGGTGATGCAGGAGGTTCGCGAGACAGGGGAGCTCTCGGTGCTGCTCACCCGCGCGGCGCGCGGTCAGTCCTTGAGCGCGGAGGAGCGGCGGCGCATGCGCGAGCAGCTGATCGACGTGGCCAAGGCCGTCCCAGCGCTGGCGATCTTCGCCGCGCCCGGCGGGGTGCTGCTCTTGATCGCGCTCGCCAAGGTGATGCCGTTCAACCTGCTGCCGAGCGCCTTCCAGGACGAGGAGCCTGCCCCGTCCCCCGAGTCGGCGGACGGGGATCAGGCCCCACCCCGCCGCCGCGAGGGCTGACGACGGTCGGCGAGCCCCACGTGGCGCCCCCATTCCGCTCACCCCGAGCGAAGTCGAGGGGCGCGCGTGCCCCCGTCCCGCGCGAAAGTGCTCACAGCGCCGGAAGCCCGGTACGGGCGCGGACGTGCGCTCGTCTCACGGCGCCGTGAGCGGAGAAGCCGCGCTCTAGCGCGCCAGCGACGTGGCGATGGCGCTCTCCACCGCGTTCGGCTGCACGAACCAGAGGAACGCGAAGGGCAGGCCCCGCGGGCTGACCTCGAGCAGGCCATTGCCGAGCTGCTCGGTGTGCGGCTGCACGCGGTTGAGCTTGATCACCGCCCCGAGCAGGCCGATCCGGCCGGGAGCGGCCGGCTGGACGTAGATGACGCGGCGGGTGCCGTCATCGAGCGCGGTGAGCGCGGCGAAGCGGTCCGCGCTGCCCACCACCGTCAGGCCCGCGGCCACCAGGCTGCGGCGCAGCTTCGCGCGGTCGGCGTCCGGCACGCCGTAGATCGCGGCCTGGACGTTCCGGGCGAGCTTCCCCGGCGCGTAGCGGGTGGCGCGGTCCTCGAGCCGGGTGCGCGGCGTGGTGCTGCCGGCGTTGGGGACGTACTCCATCAGCCACAGCCCGGTGTAGTCGGACCAGAGCGCCCACTTGAGATCTCCCTCCCAGAACCAGGGCGTGGTGACGCCGTTCACCGTCCGGGAGATCAGCGTGCTGCTCGCCTCGGTGTCGCCGAACTCCGCCTTCCAGGCGTCCACCACCTTGTTCAGCCCGCCGGTGACCTCGTCTCCGAGCGCGATCCCGGTGACGCCAATGGGGTAGCCGAACGTGCCCTCCGGGAAGAGCTCCAGATAGGTCTGGCGCATGTTCAGGTACGTGCCCGTATAGGAGAGGTCCGGCCGGGTGGTGGTCCGCACCTCCACGTCCACGAACTGCTCCTTCACCCAGGCGCTGTTGTGCAGCGCGGTCACGGTTGCCGCGGAGAACATGCCGTAGGAGTGGTTGAAGTAGACGGGGACCGCTTCGGTGAGCGGAGAGGAGGCGGTGTCCAGCGCGTCCTCGGTCTGCGCCGGAGCGCCGCAGGCGCAAAGCGCGAGCAGGAGGGCCAGGCTCGCGCGGGTGAGGAGGGGCTTCGCCGTGGTGCCGTACGACATGGTGCTGTCCTTTCGGGTGGTTTCGACGTCCAGCAGTCGAGCCCCCGGGGCGGACGGTGCACACATTTCGAACGGCGAGCCGCAGCCCGCCAGAATCGCTCGCGAAAAAACGAGCGCCCCTCAGCTCCGGCGGGCCTCCGTCCCGGCGGGGAACAACCGCGGGGGCAGCACGGCCGCGGCGGGCCCACCTTCGGGCAGGGTGAAGAAGAAGGTGGCGCCCTTCTGCGGAGCGGCCTCCGCCCAGATCTTGCCGCCGTGGCGGGAGATGACCCGCTGGACCGTGGCCAGGCCAATCCCCGTGCCCTCGAACTCGTTGTGGGTGTGCAGCCGCTGGAAGGGCGCGAAGAGCCGGCGGGCGTAGGCCATGTCGAAGCCGGCGCCGTTGTCGCGCACGAAGAAGGTGGGCTCCGGGGCGCTCAGGCGCCCCACCTCGATCCGCCCATCGCCGGTGCGCGAGGTGAACTTCCACGCGTTGCCGATCAAGTTCACCAGCACCACGTTGAGCAGCGAGCGGTCGCAGCGCGCGGTCAGGCCGGGGGCGACGTCGACGACCACCGATCGGTCCGGCTGGGCGCGCCGCAGGTCGGAGACCACCTCCGCCGCCAGGGCAGAGAGGTCCACCTCGTGGGTGCGCAGCGGCGCGCGGGAGATCTTCGCCAGCCCGAGCAGCGCGTCGATCAAATCCGCCATCCGCTGCACGCCCTTGCAGACCCGCTCCACGTAGCCCAGCCCCGTCTCCCCGAGCACGTCCCGGTAGTCCTCGGCCAGCGCCCGGCTGAACCCCTCTATGGCGCGCAGCGGCGCGCGCAGGTCGTGCGAGACCGAGTAGCTGAAGGCGTCCAGCTCGCGGTTGGTGCGCTCCAGCTCCTCCGCCCAGGCCCGGCGGGCCCGCGCCAGCTCCACGTGCGTCCGCACCCGGGCGATCAGCTCGCGCGCGGAGAAGGGCTTGAGCAGGTAGTCGTCCGCCCCGGCGTTGAGCCCCTCCACGCCCGCCTCCTCGCCGGCCCGCGCGGAGAGCAGGATGATCGGCAGGGACGCCGTGGAGGGATCCGCCCGCAGCTTGCGGACCAGGCCGTAGCCGTCCAACCGCGGCATCATCACGTCGCTCACCACGATGTCCGGCGAGTGCGCGTAGACCGCCTCCAGCCCGGCGATCCCGTCCGAGGCCGCGAAGACCTCGCAGGTGGGCGCGAGCAGCGAAGAGATGTACGCGCGCAGGTCGTTGTTGTCGTCCACCACCACCACCCGCGCGTGGGGCGCGGCGCGCGCGCTCGGCTCCGGCGGCGGGGCCGCTTCCCCGAGCCAGTGGGTGGCCTCGGTCACGTACGCCCGCGCGCTGCGCGAGCCGCTCTGCTCGGCTGGCACCTGGGACACCGAGTCCGCGGGGAGGTGGGCCGACCCCTTGGGCAGCTCCACCCGGAAGGTGGACCCCTTGCCGACCTCGCTGTGCACGGTGATGGTCCCTCCGTGCAGCGCCACCAGCTCGCGGACGAGCGAGAGGCCAATGCCCGTGCCTTCGTAGGTGCGGCCGGTGACGCCCTCCACGCGGTGGAAGCGCTCGAACACGCGGCCCAGCTCCTTCTCGGGGATCCCCACGCCGGTGTCCGAGACCTCCACGACCACGGCCTTGGCCTCCTCCCGCGTTCGGACGGAGATCTCACCGGTGAGGGTGAACTTGAAGGCGTTGGAGACGAGGTTGGGGACGATCTTCTCCCACATGTCCCGGTCCGCCCAGACCGGCGCGCTCAGGGGCGGCGAGTCGATGACGAGCTTCATCCCCGCCTTCTCCACCGCGGACTGGAACATCGCCGCCAGCTCGCCGGTGAGCTTGGCCACGTCCAGCGGCGCGAAGCGGGCGCGCATCCGGCCCGCCTCCAGCCGGGAGAAGTCCAGCAGCGCGTTGACCAGCTTGAGCAGCCGCAGGGCGTTGCTGTGCACCAGCTCCAGCCGCGCCACCTGCCGGGGCCCCAGCGGCTCCTCGCCATCCAGCAGGCTGTCCTCCAGCGGCCCGAGCATCAGGGTGAGCGGCGTGCGGAACTCGTGGCTGACGTTGCTGAAGAAGGCCGTCTTGGCCGAGTCCAGCTCCCCCAGCTTCGCGTTGGCGTCCCGGAGCTCGCGCACGGCGGTGGCGAGCTCGAGGCTGCGGGCCACCACCTCGCGCTCCATGGTGCGCGTGCGGTCCTTGAGCTCCTCGCCCGCCTCGCTGGCGCGCACCAGCGCCGTCACGTCCTCCACGCGATGCAGGAGGTAGAGCAGCTCCCCGCTGGAGGAGAGCACCGGGAGGTTCTTGGGGCTCCAGTACTTGGCCTGGAAGGTCCCGTCCGGGCCGCGGATGTCGTACTTCTGCACGGCCATGGTGTCCGCTTTGCGCGTGGCCACCACCCGGTCCAGGGACGCCCGGAGGTTGTTGGCGCCGCTCGCGGCGGGGTCGTCCGGGTTGTCCGGGAAGAGCTCGAACAGCCCCCGGCCGATCGTCTGCTCGGGGGTGGTGAGGGTGGCCGCGTAGCGACTCTGGGTCGCGGCGACCATCGTGTACTTCGGCGCGTCCGGCAGCAGCACCAGCAGGACGTCGGGGGAGGCCTCGAAGAGGAGCCGGAAGTCGGGATCCATGGGCGGAAGCTAGCTCCGCCCAGCCCCCCGGCCACCTTTCCTTCGCGGCGCTCCGTTAGCTCGCGCGCTTGAGCTTCACGGCGAGTCTGCGCAGGTCTTCATTCACCTTCACGAAGGTGGTGCTGCCCTTCTCCGCCTTGATCTGCTTCTCCATCTCCGCCACCGCGGAGGAGGCGCGCTTGGCGGCGTCCTGGCTGTCCTGGGTCAACCAGTCGATGCCCTGGATGATCGCCAGGCGCGTCTCCAGGTCCTTCTCGCCCAGCCGCTTCACCAGCGCGTCCGCGAGCTCGGCCTTCCCGGACCGGCCGACTTCATAGGCCGCGCGCGAGCGGACTCCGGCCTCCGGGTCATCCAGCTTCTTCGCCCAACAGGCCGCGTCGGACTTGCACTCCTTGCCGGCCTCGAGCCGCTTGGTCAGCGTCTTGATGGCCTCCACGTGCTTCTTCACCAGCTCGTCCGGCGTCTTGCAGCCCGCGTAGTCCTCGTTGTCCTTGCACTCGGCGGTGGTGAGCGCGCCTTCGCCCGCGGCGAACTTCTCGAACGTGGGCAGCTCGCGGTCGTCGCCGAGCATGGCGATGCCGATCATCGCCGGCTCGCGCGCGTCCCAGCTGCCCTTGGAGGCGGCCTTCACCAGCGCGGGGATCGCGTCCCGGCTGCCAATGCGGGTGACGGCGCGGATGTACTCGGCGCGGGCCGAGGCCTCTTCCTCCTCCAGCATGGCGGAGAGCGGCTTCACCGCCTCCTTCGAGCGCAGGCGCCCCAGCGCGTCCGCTGCGCGCATCCGGACGAAGAGCTTGATGTCCAGGAAGTCCGAGGCGAAGCCGAGCTTGCTCACCAGCGCCTTCTCCGCGCGGCTGTCCTGGAGGTCTCCGAGCACCTGGGCGGCCTTGGCGTACACCGCCGGCTCGATCACGTTGCTCTCCTTGGCCCAGGCGAGCGTCGCCTTGTCCTCGCCCTTGAGGATGGGCAGCAGCGCGTCCGCCGCCGGCTTGCCGATCTGGTAGAGGCCGAAGGAGCTCTCCACGTAGAACGACACCCCGCGCCGCTCCTTGAACATCATCTTGATCAGGTCCGGCACGGCCTTGGGATCGGAGATCTCCCCGAGCGCCTCAATCGCCTTCTTGCTGATGAAGGGCTCCCCGGACTCGTCGGTGGCGATCTGGAGCAGCGGGTCCACCGCCTCCTTCGCCTTCATCGCGCCCAGGGCGTTGATCGCCTCGATCTTCGTGTAGTTGTCCTTGGACTTGAGCAGCCGCAGCAGGGTGGGGGCGGCCTTGGGATCGCCAATCGCGCCGAGCGCGGAGACGACCTCCTTGTTCATGGCGTGGGTGGCGCTGTCCGCCGCCCCGAAGTCCACCGCGTTGATCAGCGGCTCCACCGAAGCGGGGTCCTTCATGTCGCCGAGGACCTGGGCGATCGCCTTGCGGACCTCGGGGCGCTTCTCCGCGCCCAGGGCCTCGTGGAGCATCGGCAGGAATTCCTTGTTGAGGTTCCCGGACTTGCGCAGGTCGTCGAGCGTGCGCTCCTTGTCCCGCTGCTTCTTGGCGCTCTTGAGGGCCTTGTCCCAGTAGCCGGGGGTCTTGGGGTCCCCCTTGCAGCCGGTGAAGAAGAGGAGCACCGCGACGAGACACGAAGCGGCAAGAAGGCGCGTCATGGTTCCCCCTGCTGAAATAGGTGGTCCGCTCTTACACCGAGCCGCAACCCCTGGGAACAAGTCATTGCGCTAACCTGCGCCCCATGGAGACGCGCAAGCCGGTGACCCGCCGCACCTTCGTCGTCGATCGCCCGTTCCAGCTCAAGTACACGGCCCTGCTGGTGCTCACGGGGACGCTCGTGTCGCTGCTGTTCGGGACGATGATGTACCTCGTGCACCAGGACGCGCAGCAGGTGCTCACGTCCACCGCGCCCACCAACGCCGCGCTGCGGACCACGCTCGAGCAGAGCGAGCGGACGCTGCTGTGGCTGATCGCCGGCGCCACCGTGCTGATGGGCGCCGCGCTCGGGCTCCTGGGGATCCTGATCACCCACCGCGTGGCGGGGCCGCTCTACGTCATGGGCCTCTACATGAACCAGCTCACCCAGGGGCGCTACCCGTCGGTGCGCGCGCTGCGCAAGAACGACGAGCTCAAGGCCTTCTTCGAGCGGTTCCAGAAGCTGCTGGAGCAGATGCGCCAGCGGGAGATCGAAGAGGCGGAGAAGCTGGACCAGGTGATCCAGGGCCTGGGCGGCAGCCCCGGCGGGGACACCCTCAAGGCCCTCCGGGATCGCAAGCGCGCGTCCACCGCGCCGCCGCCGCCCGTCGCGCGGGCGTGATCGGTAAAAACTGCCGAAATGGGGACAGGCTACTTTTTGCGCGCAAAAAGTAGCCTGTCCCCATTTCTCTCTTGAAAAGTAGCCTGTCCCCATTTCCGCCATGGCCAGACCTCGCATCGTGTTCATGGGGACCCCGGCGTTCGCCGTCCCCTCGCTGCTCGCGTGCCTCGACGTGGGGGACGTGGTGGCGGTGATCACCCAGCCGGACAAGCCCAAGGGGCGCGGCCAGCAGCTCGCGCCGCCGCCGGTGAAGGAGGCCGCGCTGGAGCGGGGCTTGCCCGTGCTCCAGCCGCCGAAGATCAAGAACACGCCGTTCGCCTCCGAGCTGGCGGCGCTGCGCCCTGACGTCTGCCTGGTCACCGCGTACGGCAAGATCCTCCCGGCGGATCTCCTGCGTGTCCCGCCCAGGGGCTGCCTCAACGTCCATGCCTCGCTGCTGCCGCGCTTTCGCGGCGCCGCCCCCATCCAGTGGGCGATCGCCCACGGGGACCAGAAGACCGGCGTCTGCCTGATGGTGATGGACGAAGGGCTGGACACCGGCCCGGTGCTCGCGCGCAAGGAGACGCCGATTGCGAAGGACGAGACCTCGTCTTCGCTGCACGACCGGCTCTCCGCCCTCGGCGGCGAGCTGATCCGCGAGGACGTCCCGCGCTACCTGGCCGGCGAGCTCACCCCGGTGCCGCAGCCCACCGAGGGCGTGGTGCTGGCTCCGCTCATCGACAAGCAGGACGGCAAGCTGGACTTCACGCGCCCCGCGGTGGAGCTGGAGCGGCGGCTGCGCGCCTTCACGCCCTGGCCGGGCGCCTTCACCACCTTCGGCGGGGCGATCTTCAAGGTCGGCCGGGCGGCGGTGGGGCAGGGGCGCGGCGCCCCCGGGGAGCTGCTCTCCGCCACCGCGGCGGGGCTGGAGGTGGCCTGCGCGGAGGGCTCCCTGCTCCTCCAGGAGGTCCAGCCCGAAGGCAAGCGCCGGATGAGCGCCGCGGAGTTCCTCTCGGGGCACAAGCTGGCGCCCGGCTCGCGCCCGTTTGGCGGCGAGATCGCCTAACCTCGGGGGCGCCATGCGAATCCTGGTCCTCCACGGTCCGAACCTGAACCTGCTGGGCGAGCGCGAAGGTGACGAGAAGGGCCGCACGCTCGCGGACTTGAACGCGCTGATCTCCAAGCGCGCCGCCGAGCTGGGGCTGGAGGTGAAGATCCTCCAGTCCAACCACGAAGGCGTGCTGGTGGACACGCTGCACGCCGAGCGGAAGTGGGCGCAGGGGATCATCATCAACCCCGCCGCGCTCACCCACACCTCGTACGTGCTGCGGGAGGCGCTGGACGCCGTGGGCCACCCCACGCTGGAGGTCCACCTCACGGACATCCGCCGCCGCGAGTCCTGGCGCCGCAAGTCGGTGATCAAGGACGTGTGCGAGGCGCAGGTGCTCGGCAAGGGCTTCGACTCCTATTTGATCGCCCTCCAGCGCTTCGCGGAAGGAGACCTCTCTGGCCGCCGGCGCCGCGCCCGGACCGCCGCGAAGAAGGGCACCGCCCCCGCCTCGCGCGCGGACGAGGCCGCCGCCCGAGACGCCGCGCCCACCCCCGTCTCCTCCGCCGTGTTGATCACCGGCACCAGCGTCCCCCCGGCCCACCCCCCGCGGCCGCGGCCGGGCATGGGCCCGGATCCGCGCCAGGAGTTGCTCGGCGCCGAGGCCCTGGGCCCCAAGCCGACGGCGGCCCGCGGCAGTGAGCCCTTGCGGGAGAAGACGCTGGGGCGCGCGCCGATCTCGGAGCGCGCGCCGGCGCGGGAGAAGTCGCTCGGCCGCGCCTCCGCGCCCCGCCCGAAGGAGAGCGCGCTCTCCCGGGCGCTGGTGCGCCAGAAGATCGCGGACCGGCTCTCCGGCAGCCTCACCCCCGCCGGGCTGGCCACCTGGGCGCGCTCGCAGTACCTCGAGGTGCAGCGTGGCGCCCCGGCCGAGTCCGGCCACCGCGAGCTGATCGAGGACACGCTGCAGACGCTGGTCCTCTCCACCGTGCCCGCCTCGAAGCTCTCCGACGGAGAGCTGGTGGAGCTCATGACCCAGCTGGGCGAATGAACGCCCGCGCCCAGGCCATCTCGATCCTCGCGCGCGTCGCCGCCACGGACGCGTACCTGAACCTGGTGCTCGACGCGCAGCTGGAGCAGACCCAGCGGAAGGACCCGCGCGACGCCGCCCTGGTCACCGAGCTGTGCTACGGCGCCGTCCGGCGGCAGCTGACGTTGGACTACGCGCTGGCGCCGCTCTCCTCGCAGCCGCTGGAGAAGCTGGAGGACAAGGTGCTCGCCGCGCTCCGCGTGGGCGCCTACCAGTGCTTCTTCACCCGCGTCCCCCGCCACGCCGCGGTGGGGGAGACGGTGGAGGCGATGAAGGCGCTCAAGCTCGCCCGCGCCGCCGGCTACGTGAACGCGGTGCTGCGCAAGGTGGCGGCGATGGAGGCGCCCCCGCTGCCGCCGCGCGAGCCGCTCGCCGCCCACCTCGCGGTGAAGGAGAGCCACCCCGCGTGGCTGGTGGAGCGCTGGCTGCGGCAATTGGGCGTGGAGCGCGCGCAGGCGGTGCTCGCCGCGGACAACGAGCCGCCGGCGCTGGTGGTCCGCGTCAACTCCAGCAAGCTCACCCGGGACGAGCTGCTCGCCCAGTGGCGCGCCGCCGGCGTGGACGCCACGCCCACCGCCACCTCCAGCTCCGGCATTCGGGTGGGCTCTCCGGGCCGGGTGGAGGACCTGCTCGGCTACGACGAAGGACTCTGGCAGGTCCAGGATGAAGCCGCGCAGCTGGTGGGCCAGTTCGCGGCGGTCCCGGACGGGGCGCGGGTGCTGGACGCCTGCGCCGCGCCCGGCGGCAAGGCCTGCCACATGGCCGAGCGCCACGAGGTCCTCGCCACCGACCTGCACGCCAACAAGCTGCAGAAGATAGAAGCGGAGGCGAAGCGGCTGGGGCTCTCCTCCCGCCTGCGGGTGCGCGCGCACGACGCCACCACCCCCTTCCCCGAAGACGTGGGCGAGTTCGACGCGGTGATGGTGGACGCGCCCTGCACTGGCCTGGGGACGCTGCGGCGCCACCCGGAGCTGCGCTACCGCCGCCAGGAGGCGGACGTGGCGCGGCTGGCGGCGCTGCAGCGGAAGATCCTGGAGTCCTGCCAGGAGCGCGTGGCGCCGGGCGGGCTGCTCGTCTACGCGGTGTGCAGCGTGGATCCGCAGGAGGGGCAGGACCAGGTGGAGCTGTTCTTGCGCTCGCACCCGGACTTCACCTCCGAGCCCCCGCCGGTGCTCCCCGGCGCGCCGCCGCTGCCGCTGTGGCAGGGCCACCTGCGCACGCTGCCGGGGCCCGAAGGCATGGACGGCTTCTTCGCGGCCCGGCTGCGGCGCATGTACTAGCGAGCGGCCTACTCCTCGTGGTTGGCCGCCACCTTGAACGCGTCCAGCACCGCCTGCGACGCGCGGTCCAGGTACTTCCCCTTGCGGACGAGCAGGCCGATCGGCCGGGTGTACGTCCCCTCGGCGAAGGGCTTGGCCACCAGGGTCCCCTGGGAGATCTCGTGCTGCACGGTGGCGGCGGGCAGGACGGTCACCCCCAGCCCCATCTCCACCGCGCGCTTGATGGTCTCCACGTTGTCCATCTCCATCACCGGCGTGAGCTCCAGCCCCTTCTCGCGGAAGAGCTTGTCGATCGCCTTGCGCGTGGGGGCCTCGCGGTCGAAGCCGATGAACGGCACGCCGGCGAGCGCGGCCAGCGAGACCTTCGCCTTGCTGGCGAACGGGTGGTTGGGCGCGGCGATCACGGCGAGCTTGTCATCCCGGAACGGCAGCAGATCCACGCCCGCGCGCGGCTGCGGGTAGGCGACGATGCCAATCTCCGCCGCGCCCAGAATCACGTCGTCGTAGACCTGATCGCTGCGCCGGTAGGTGAGCCGCATGTTCACCTTGGGGTGCGTCTTGAGCAGCTCGCGCTGGATGCTCTGCAGCTCGTGCAGCCCCACTGAGTAGATGGTGGAGACGGTGGTGGTGCCCTGGACCTCGGAGGACTGCTCGCGGATCTCCTGCTCCACTTCGGAGAAGCGGGCCAAAATCTCCTTGCAGCCCCGGAACAGCCGCTCGCCCGCCGGCGTGGGCGTGACCTGGCGCGCGCTGCGGGAGAGCAGCTTCTGCTCGTAGCGGGTCTCCAGCGCGCGGATCTGCTGGCTCACCGCGGACTGGGTCACGTGGTTGAGCTGCGCCGCCCGCGAGAACGAGCCGGTCTCCACCACGTCGCAGAACATCTTCAAGGACTCCAGCTGCATAAGGCTGCCTCCGTCGGAGCGGGAGGGTTATTAGCAGCGCTACAGCGGCTCCGCAACCCAACCTGCAGGTTCAGTAATCGAAGAGCACGTGGAGCCAGTAGGGGATGGGCGCATAGCGGAAGGCGAGCGCCCCCGCGCACAGCATGTAGAGGGCCCGACCGCCGCGGGCAAAGCCGCGCCGCTCGGGAGGGCCCCAGCACTCGAAGCCCAGCCAGGCCAGCGGCACCAGGAGGTACCACTCGTAGGTGGTGGGCATGCGCAGCAGCATGAGCGAGAGCCAACCGAGCAGCGCCAGATCCATCCACGCTCGCGCCCGCGCGAAGGCCAGGCCGATCAGCACGCAGACGAGCAGGAAGACCTTGGCCTGCACGCCAAAGCCCCCGGGGCCGAAGGAGTAGATGGGGTTGTTGGGCGCCATCGCGGTGATCCGCGGCAGCACCGTGAAGAACGTCCCCAAGGAGAGGCCGCCGAGGAGCGCCGCCACCCCCACCGCGCTCCACTCCTTGGGGCCGAAGGTCCTCCAGGCCTTCTGCTTCACCAAGAGGAACGCCGCGTACACCGCCAGCGGCGCGAAGAAGAAGGCGCGGTAGTGGATGAAGGCGGCGGCGCAGTAGGCCACGCCCGCCGAGAGCGGACGGTTGGCCCGCAGCGCGCGGGTGCAGAGGATGAGCGGCACCGCCAGCGCCGCGTCGTAGAAGCCCTCCAGGCTCCAGTGGACGAGCTCCGAGTAGCCGAGGAAGAGCCCCAGCACGCCCACCGGCGCGGCCACCGCGTCCGGGTCCAGGAAGCGCTCGGCGAGCAGGAACACGCCCGCGTGGGCGAAGCCGAGGAAGAGCAGGATGAGCAGCCGGCACGCGGTGCCCAGCCCCATGGACGTGAAGTGGTACGCCGCGGCCACCGGCGCCACGAGGACGAGATCTCCCGGCGGGTAGAAGTGCGGGTAGGTGGACCAGCTGGCGATGATCGGCTTGTCCTTGGGGAAGCCCGGGACCTCGTAGGCCTCGTCTCCGTAGCCGAGGATCGCGCGCTCGTCCGCAGGCAGCGCCGCGCGCTCCTCCGGGGTGAGCTTGCGCAGCGACTCGCTCATCGAGTGCTTCCACTTCCCGAACCCCACGTGCGTGAAGAAGCGCGCGGCGTTCATGTGCGAGAAGTGGTCCGAGAACATCCCCTTGGACAGGTCCGCCTTGGGGCCAGGGAGCTTCACCCAGTACCAGGCGCTCCAGCCGAAGAAGGAGACCAGGGTGAAGATCAGCGCGCGCAGGCGGGCGGGGGAGTGGAGCCAGGCGGGCAGGCGCATCGGCGGCGCACAATGCGAGCAGGACGCCCGGACGGCAAGGTTTCGCTCAGCGGCGCAGCGCGCGCCGGGTGGTCACCCACTGGCGCACCCGGCGGTCCATCTCGCTGGTCATCAGGCGCTCCAGCGCCGCCCGGTGCTGGACCAGCGCCATCACCGGGGCTGGCGCTTCCTCCCGCAGCACCCCGGGGTAGCGGCGGGTCCATTCGGCGCGCTGGGCGGGGGCGGGGTGGCTCTCGTCGTCCCGGGCGCTGCGCCAGAGCGCGGCGGAGGCCGCCTGGTCGATCTGCGCGAGATCCAGCGCCGCGGACGGCGCGGCGAGCAGCGCGTAGACGCTGGGCAAGGGCTCGCCCTGCTCGTCGGCCTGGCGCCGCAGCAGGGCGGCCACCGCGCCGTCGAACGTGGCGCCCTGGCGGATGACGTGCGCCAGCCCCTGCGCGAAGGCCTCGCCGCCGTAGAGCTGGGCCGCGCCGCGGTCCGCCATGACCTCGCGCAGCCGGCTCCAGCCGAGCGTGACCCGCCGGTAGAGGACGAGGAACAGGTGCAGCATCCAGTAGGCCGGGTTCAGGTAGACGCCCCGGCCCACCTCGGCCATCCCGCGGAGCATGCACAGCAGCGAGAGCTCCACCTGGCGGACCAGGCCGGAGAGCTTCAGGTCCCCGGAGAGGAAGTGGCCGTACTCGTGCGCCAGGATCGCCCGCAGCTGCTGGACGGTCAGCCCGTGCAGCGCGGCCCAGCCGAGGATGAGGGTGCGCCGGCCGCGCAGCAGCGCCACGGCGATCTCCGTCCCCGGCGTGAGGTAGATGGCGTCGATGGGCGCCGTGCCCAGCTGCGCCGCCACCTCCGTGCACAGCCCGTAGAGCTCTGGCTCCACCCCGCGCGAGAGCGGCCGGCCCGGGGCCAGCTCCGGCCGCCGGAACAAGAGTCCCCGGATGAGGGCGTAGAAGCCCATGAACGTCCCCACCGCGCAGAGCGCCACCAGGTACATGGGCCCCACGGTGAAGAAGAGGGCGCTGGCGGCCGCGCCCACCAGCAGGACCAGCGCCCCGCACAGCGGGATGGAGGCGTAGAAGAAGCCGATCAGCGCCAGGAGCACGCCCTCATAGGCGCCAAGCCCCAGCCGCTCCAGCTTCGAGCTCTCCTCCGCCCGGCCGGCGCTGCGCGCCAGCATCACCAGCTGGAGCCGGGAGAGCGCCAACCCCAGGCCGAAGAGGACGGCGAGCGCCAGCGCCCAGCCGCCCACCACCCGGGGGCACCAGAAGAGCAGGCTCTGCACCGCGCGCGCGTTCAACATCCCGACCCTTCGACCGAGGACCCCGGCGGCCTCGGCTCCCGTTGGACGCTTGAGTGGGAGGACTTGGGACTTCTTATGATCCTTTGGGGTGACCCGGCCGGATCCGTCAAGGGGTGGCGACTGGAGGTGACAGCAGGGCCAGCGCTCACTCGTGGGCGAGCGCGTCCACCTCGGACGGGCTGAGCGCGCGGTTGTAGATCCGCAGGTCATCCACGTCGCCGTTGACGTACTCGAGCGAGGTGCCGACCTTCTGGCTCACCACCAGCGCGCTGCCCACCGTATTGAGGGTGAGCGCCCGGTGCGCCTGCTCCACGCCGTCCACGTAGACGCGCGCGACGGCGCCGTTGAAGGTGACCGCCAGGTGGTGCCACACCCCATCCACCACCACCGGCTTGGAGGTGGTGACGTCGTTGAACTGGCCGGTGAAGAAGACGCTCCCGGAGGTCCCGCCGTAGACGGAGAGGCCGAAGCGCTGCGAGCTGCTCGAGGTCCCCCAGTTGGCGACCGTCTGGTAGGTGGTGCTCGAGGTGGAGCGCAGCCAGACCGAGAGCGTCCGCGCCGCGTTGCCCACCGGGACGGCGGCGTTGCTCGGCATGGAGATCTTCTGCGAGCTGGCGGCCACGAAGTGGTACGCCGAGCCGGCCACCCCCTTACGGTCCACCGTGAGGGTGGCGCCGGTCACCGCGCCGTGCGCCGTCCCCACCGCGTCGTTGGCGCTCCCGCTGAAGGGGTAGTAGGCAACCAGCCCGGCGGTGGGCACCGCGCAGCGGGTGGTGGACTCGCAGCCGTTGGAGGCCAGCCCGTCGCAGTCCCAGGCCGCGAGCGTGCCCGCATCCGGCGAGGTGGTCGCGCAGGCCACGCCGCAGCTCTGGCCGTCGCAGGTGGCGGTGCCGTTGGCAGGGGTTGGGCAGACGGCGCAGCTGGCGCCGCAGGCGGCGGGTGACTCCACGCTCGCGCAGGCGGCGCCGCAGGCGTGGTAGCCGGTGTTGCAGCCAAAGCCGCAGGAGCCTCCGTCGCAGGTGGAGAAGCCGTTGGCCGGCGCCGCGGGGCACGGGCTGCAGCTGCTCCCGCAGGTGGCGACGGCGCCGCTGCTGACGCAGGCCCCGCTGCACTCGTGGAAGCCCAAGCGGCAGGCCCAGCCGCAGGCCCCGCCGTCGCAGGTGGAGTCCGCGTTCGCCGGCGGCGTGCAGGACGTGCAGGAGCTGCCACAGGACGCGACGGAGAAGTTGCTCAGGCAGGCCCCCACGCACAGGTGGTAGCTGCTCTCGCAGGAGAAGCCGCACGCGCCGCCGTCGCAGCTGGGCACGGCGTGCGCGGGCGGCTGGCAGGGCGTGCAGCTGCCGCCACAGCTGTTGGTGGAGACGTCCGGCGCGCAGGTGGCGCCGCAGCGGTGCGTCCCCGCCGGGCAGGTGAAGCCGCAGGCGCCCTGCACGCAGGTGGCGGTGGCGCCGGCCGGCGCGCCGCACGGGTTGCAGGAGGCGCCGCAGGTGAGCGGCGAGTCGTCCGCGACGCACGCGTCGCCGCAGCAGTGGCCGCCCAGGCCGCAGGAGGCTCCGTCGGGGCCGCAGGATGGGCCCGCGTCCTGCCCCGCGTCGCGCGCGGGGGTGCCGGAGTCCGGCTTTCCTCCGGCGTCGGAGGCCGCCGAGGAGCCGGAGTCGCCCGGCGGGGTGCCGGCGTCATTGCCCGGTGGCGTGGGGGCGGGACAGGCGAGCGCGAGCAGCGACAGCGCGGCGAGCAGGAACGGCAAACGCAGGGGCATACGCATGGGTCGTCCGGGAGTGGATTTCGGGAACCGGAAAATCGAGGGCCCTCCTGACGGGGCCCCGAGCCCCGTATTCACCTCGGGCGGACGAGCCGCTCGTCTCGCCGCGCTCCTCGAGCCGTTCCGCGAAGGATCTGACCCGGGTCCCGGCCGGATCCGTCAAGGGCTGGCGACAGGAGGTGACAGCAGGGCCTCCGTGGAGATCTCGGCCAAGATCTCCAGCAGCCGCTCCCCCTCCTCCGCCGTGGCGGAGGCCGGCGCCCCGAAGTAGGCCTGCTCCCCGCCGCAGGCCAGGAAGTCCTTGGCGCCCGCCTTGATCTTCGCCGGGAGATCCACCGCCAGCTCCGGGAGCGCCCGCCGGGCGGCCTCGTCCACCAGCCCGGGGGAGATGGCCAGCATCAGGGAGGTCTCGTAACGCCCCGCGTGGCTGCCGCCGTGCATGAACTCGTCCCCGAGCCGGGGGCCGTGGGGCCGCCGCCGGTGGTCCGGCACCACCACCCGGGCGCCGCTGCGCGAGGCCGCCGCCTGCGCCGCCCGGTGGACCAGCGCGAAGTGCGCCGGCTCCAGGTGGTGGTTGAGCACGCCCACCCGGCGGAAGCCGTGGCCGCCGATCCCCGCCAGCACGTCCGCGAGGAAGCGCTCGAACCCCTCCGCCGCCACGCTCACCGTCCCCGCGAACGAGGCGGCGAACTCGGTCAGCCCGTACGGGACCGCGGGGAAGAGCAGCGCCTGCTCCCCGCGCGCGTGCAGCCGCACCGCCACCCGGCGGCACACCTCTTCCGCGATGAGCACGTCCACGCCCAGCGGCAGGTGGGGGCCGTGGGCCTCGGTGGAGCCCACCGGCACCAGCGCCACCGCGTTGGCCAGCGCGAGCCCCTTCACGCGCGTCCACGGCAGGGCCTGCGCGTGGAGGAGGGCAGGGGGGCCGCTCATCCGCGCAGCTGCGACTTGAGGACCTTGCCGCGGTCGCTCTTGGGGAGGGAGTCCACGAACTGCACGTGGCGCGGCGCCTTGTACGGCGCCAGTTGGGAACGACAGTGCGCCTTGAGCTCCTCGGCGAGCGCGTCACTGCGCTGCGCGTCCGCCTGGAGCACCACGAACGCCTTCGGCTTCTCCAGTCCGTCCGCGTCCTTGAAGCCGATGACCGCCGCCTCGCCCACGGCCGGGTGGCGCAGGAGGGTGTTCTCTACCTCCAGCGGGGAGAGCCACTTGCCGCCCACCTTCAACATGTCGTCCCCGCGGCCGCAGAACCAGAAGTAGCCCTGCTCGTCCTGGCGGAACTTGTCCGCGGAGACGCACCAGTCGCCGCGGAAGGTGTGCTTGCTCTTCTCGTGCTCCTGCCAGTACTCGAGCGCCATCGAGTCGCCCTGGATCCACAGGGTGCCGATCTCTCCGCGCGGCAGCTCGCGGCCCTCGTCGTCGCAGATCTTCGCGGCGTAGCCCTCCACCACCCGCCCCAGCGAGCCCAGCTTCACGTCGCCGAAGCGGTTGGTGATGAAGATGTGGAACATCTCCGCAGAGCCGATCCCGTCCAGGATCTCCACGCCGGTCCGCCTCCTCCAGCGCTGGTAGAGCTCCTCGGGCAGCGCCTCGCCCGCGCTGATGCAGACCCGCAAGGAGGAGAAGTCCACCCCTTCCGCCTGCGGCGAGGAGACCAGCGCGTTGATCGCCGTGGGGACGCTGGTGAGGAAGGTGGGCTTGTGGCGGCGGATGAGCTGGACCAGCTTCTCCGGCGTGGGCTTTTCCTTGAACAGCACCGTGGCCCCGCCCGCGAGCAACGGGAAGAGGAGGTTGGTGCCCAGCGCGTACCCGAAGGCCAGCCGGGGCACGGAGAGGCAGAGGTCCTTCTCGCTGTACCCGAGGATCGGCAGCGCGAAGGTGAGCGCGTTGAAGACGAAGTCGTGCTGCTTGTGGACCGCCGCCTTGGGGAAGCCGGTGGAGCCGGAGGTGAAGAGCCAGACCGCGGCGTCGTCCCGGTGGGTGGCCGCGAAGCGCGGGTCCGGCGTGGCCTTCGCCAGCTCGCGGTCGTAGGAGAGGTGGCGGCCGCTGTCGCCGTCCGCCACCAAGAGGTGCTTCAAGTGGGGGCACTGCGGGAGGACGGCCTCGATCGCGCCCAACGCGGAGGCGTGCGCCACCACGATCGCCGCCCGGGTGTAGTTGAAGTAGTAGGCCAGCTCCTCCGGCTTCTGGTCCGGGTTGATCGCCGCCACCACGCCGCCCGCCTTCACCGCGGCGAACCAGGCCGAGGCGAACTGTGGCACGTCCGGCAGGACCAGGAGCACCCGCTGCTCCTGCTGCAGCCCCAAGCTCCGGTAGACCGCGGTGGCGCGGTCCGTCTGCTCCACCAGCTGCCGGTAGGAGATCACCTGCTCCTCGTAGAGCAGCGCCGGCGCGTCCGGGCGGCGCGCGGCCTGCTCGTAGAGGAAGAACTGCGCGAGGTTCAGCTGCTCGGGGAGCTGCTTCGGATCGTACGCGGCCATCATTCCTGCTCTCGTTCCCTGCGGCGCCGTTGGCGGTACAGCGAAAACGCGGACAGTGCCAGAAGGCACAGCAGTCCTCCAAAGAGAGACTGCCGCCAGGCGAACGAGCGGGAAAGCTCCCCCTCCAGGCCGCACTGCGCCGTCACCGGCTCCGGGCAGACCGGCGGGAAGAACAAGGCGCGCGCGGCAAAGCCGAGCAGCATCAGGCCGCCCGCGAACAGGCCTCCGGTCAGACCGAGCCACGCCGCGCGGCCGAGCTTGGGCGCTTCACCCATGGGCGCACGCTAGGCCACATGCCCGCGGGGCCACCACTGGCCGGTGACACGCCCTCGCCGCAGGGGCTACCGTTTTGGGCCATGCGGATCCTCTACGGGGTGGTGGGCGAGGGCATGGGCCACGCGACGCGCTCGCGGGTCCTGCTCGACGAGCTGGTGAAGCACCACGAGGTGCACATCGTGGTCTCCGGGCGCGCCCAGCAGTACCTGGAGCAGCGCTTCTCGAACGTCCACGGGATCTGGGGCCTGAGCATCGCCTACGAAGGAAACTCGGTGAAGAGCTGGCAGACGCTGCTGCGCAACGTGAAGGGCGCGGTGAGCGGCTGGCCGCAGAACATCAAGAAGTACTTCGAGCTGGCGGAGAAGTTCGAGCCGGACGTGGTGATCAGCGACTTCGAGAGCTTCAGCTACCTCTTCGCGCGCAATCACTTCCTGCCGGTGATCAGCGTGGACAACATGCAGATCATCAACCGCTGCAAGCACGAGCCGGCGGTGCTGGCGGGGTTCGAGGACTCGTTCGAGCTCACCAAGTCGATCGTGAAGTCCAAGCTGCCCGGCGCCTTCCACTACTTGATCACCACGTTCTTCGAGCCGCCGGTGCGCAAGGAGCGGACCACGCTGCTCCCCTCCATCCTCCGGCCGGAGATCCTCGCGGCCAAGCGAGAGCCCGGGGAGCATTTGCTCGTCTACCAGACCTCCACCACCAACACCGCGCTGCCCGAGCTGCTCAAGCGGACCAAGCTGCCCTGCCGGATCTACGGCCTGCGCCGAGATCTCAAGGCGGACCTGGTGGACGAGAACCTCACCTACAAGCCCTTCAGCGAGGCCGGCTTCATCGACGACCTGCGCACCGCCCGCGCGGTGATCGCCGGGGGCGGCTACACGCTGATGAGCGAGGCCGTGTACCTCCACAAGCCGATGCTCTCCATCCCGGTGGAGGGGCAGTTCGAGCAGGTGCTCAACGCGCGCTACCTGGAGGCGCTCGGCTACGGCGCCTACGCCCGCGAGCTCACCGAGGCCGGCCTCTCCGCCTTCCTCGCCAAGCTCCCGCTCTGTGAAGAGGCGCTCAAGGGCTACTCGCAGGACGGCAACAAGCGGATGGTGGCCGCGCTCAACGAGCAGCTCGCCCGCGCGCTCGAGTACAAAGGCAAGTGGTCGGAGAGCACCACCACCTGATCAGTGCACCTCGTTGTTCCGGCGGGCGGCCCGCGCGTCCAGCGCCGTGATCCAGGACGGCAGCAGCCCCGTGCTCTGCGCGCCGGAGGCGCGGCGGCGGCCAATCCCGCCCGGCCGCGGCAGGAGCCGGTTCACCAGCGCGAGCGCCCCGCCCATCAGCTCGGGGAAGAGGCCGGCCAGGCGCGCCGCCGCGGCCGCTTGCCAGCCCACGTAGACCTCCGCGCGGCCGCGCTGGCAGGCCTCGACGATCTTCCGCGCCGCCCGCGCCGAGCCGATGGAGGTCAGCGGCAGCGAGTCCCCCAGCGCGAACCAGCCGTACTCCTGGCGGTGCTTGCCCTTGAACTGCGCGTTGCGCGGGCTGCCCGTCCGCATCAGCCAGGGGCAGACGGTGGTGACGCGGATCCCCTCGCGGGCGAGCTCCGCGCGCAGCCCCTCCGAGAGCCCCACCAGCGCGAACTTGCTCGCCGAGTACGGCACCAGGTGCGGCACGGACAGCTTCCCACCGATGGAGGAGATGTTCACCACCCGCCCGCGCCGCTCGCGCAGCTCCGGCAGCGCGGCGTAGAGCGCGTAGAGCGGTCCGAAGAAGTGGACCCGCATCGACGCTTCGAAGTCCTCCACCGTCATCGTCTCCAGCGGCCCCACGTCCACCCGGCCGGCGTTGTTCACCAGCACGTCAATGGCTCCGAACCGGTGGAGCGTCCTCGCCACCGCGTCCTCCACCTCGTTCCGGGCGCCCACGTCGCACGGGAAGACCGCCACCTCGTAGCCGCGGGCGTCCAGCTCCGCCTTCGCGCGCTCCAGCTCGTCCGCG
Source organism: Myxococcaceae bacterium (assembly GCA_044229415.1). GTDB lineage: Bacteria > Myxococcota > Myxococcia > Myxococcales > Myxococcaceae > JBGATB01. Next base: position 70,152 of record JBGATB010000036.1, read on the forward strand.
TCCCGCGCCAGCAGGGAGAGGCGCGCGCCCCGGTGGCCGAACTGGCGCGCCAGCTCCAGCCCCAGGCCGCGCGAGCCACCGGTGATCACCACCGTCTTCCCCCGCAGGCTGTAGCCGCGGTCGCGCCCACGCGGCGCGGCCCGCACCAGCAGCGCCCCTCCGAGCACTCCGGCCAGCGCCGCCGGAAAGGTGAGTCGAGCGTGCATGAGCCCCTCCAGACGGGGTTCAAGCTAGCCACGCGGGGGTGGGCGCGGCGCCGGGGGCGGGCGGGCGAGCGGGGGCTCCTCGACTTCGCTCGGGTGCACGGCCTACTGCGAGCGCCTGGCGCCGCGGCGGGCCCAGCAGATCTGCTTGAGCCGCTCGCGGACCCGGAGGATCCGGTCGTTCTTCGCGAGGTTGCCGTGTGCCTCCCAGATCACCGAGCTGGTGTCCTTGGCCCGCACGGTCAGCCGGGCCTCGCCCTCGTCCGGATAGGGGCGCCGCTCGGTGAGGTGCTGCTCCCAGACTTTCAGCTCCAAGAGGAGGGCGGCCAGCTGAGCCAGCTCCTTCCCCTGCACCGGCTTCACCTTCCCGGCGGCCTGGCCCACCACCTCCTGCTCCACCTTGCCGTCGCCCCGCACCGTGAGCGTCATGCCGCCGGAGGGGTTGGGGAGATCCGTGTAGGTGACCGAGAAGGCCGAGAGGTCTCCCGTCCCGGCCGCGAGCGCCTCCAGCGCCTCCTTCATCCGCGAGCCGGCGAGCGCGGGCGCGCTCAGGCCGCAGCACAAGAGCAGGGTAAGGGCCCTCACGGCGCGCGCCCCTCCTTGGCCAGGTGCCGCCCGATGACGAGCTTCTGCACCTCCGAGGCGCCCTCGTAGATCCGCAACGCCCGGATGTCCCGGTAGAGCCGCTCCACCACGAAGCCGCGCACCACGCCGTTGCCGCCGTGCAGCTGCAGGCTCCGGTCGATGATGCGGGAGGCGGCCTCGGTGGCGAAGAGCTTGGCCACCGCGGCCTCGTAGGTGACGCGCTCTGCGCCGCCGTCCTTGGTGGCGGCGGCCTTGTGCACCAGCAGGCGCGCCGCCTCCAGCTCCACCGCGCTCTCCGCGAGCAGGAACTGCACCGCCTGCTGCTCGGAGAGCGGCGCGCCAAACTGCTTGCGCCGCGCGGTGTACGCCAGCGCCTCGTCCAGGGCCCGCCGCGCCATCCCCACCGCCGCGGCGCCGACCGTGGAGCGGAAGACGTCCAGCGTCCCCAGCGCGAGCTTCAGCCCGGCGCCTTCCGGGCCCAGCCGCGCCGAGGCCGGCACCGCCACGTCCTCGAGGAAGAGCTCGCCGATCGGGTGCTCGCCCATCAGCGTCATGGGCGCCACCCGCAAGCCCTTCGCGGTGGCCGGGACCACGAAGGCGCAGATCCCCTTGTTCCCTTCAGCGGTGCGGGCGAACACCGTGTAGTGGGTGGCCACGCCCGCGTTGGAGATGAAGCGCTTGTGGCCGCGCAGCGTGTAGCCGCCGGAAGACGGCGTGGCGCGGGTGGAGAGCGCCGCCACGTCCGAGCCGGCCTCCGGCTCGGTGAGCGCGAAGGCGAAGAGCGCGCGGCCGTCCGCGGCCTTCGGCAGGAGCTCTGCCTTCTGCGCGGCGTCCCCGGCCAGCAGCACCGGGTGGCTGCCCAGGCCGTTCACCGCGAAGATCGAATCCGCCGAGGCGTCCCGGTACGCCAGCTCCTCGCGCACCACGCACAGGCTGCGCACGTCCACCGCGGGCAGCGCGCCGCCGTGCTCGGCCGGGACCAGGTAGCGGTGGCAGCCGAGCGCGACCAGGTCCGCCACGCGCTGGGCGTCCGTTCGGCGCTCGTCAGGCTCCAGCCGCGCGTACGCCGTTCGCGCCTGCTCCCGCAGGGCGAGGTGCGCGGCGGTCAGCAGGGTCACCTCCAAAGCGCTACCTCCCGGTGAAGCGGGCTGGCCGCTTCGCCACGAACGACTCGTACGCCTCGCGGAAGTCCTTGGTCTGCATGCAGACGGCCTGCGCGCGGGCCTCGTTGTCGAGCGCGCCGTTCAGGTCCGCGGAGAGCTCCTCGTTGAGCAGCTCCTTGGTCATCCCCAGCGCGAAGGTGGGGCCGCTGGCCAGCCGCTGCGCCCAGGCCATGGCCTCCTCCAGCACGCGCTCGGGCGGCACCACCTTGTTGAAGAGGCCGTAGCGCTCGGCGGTGGGCGCGTCTACCGCGTCGCCGAAGTAGAGCAGCTCGGTGGCGCGGCCCAGCCCCACCAGGCGCGGGAGCAGGTAGGCGGCGCCCATGTCCGCTCCGGCCAGCCCCACCTTCACGAAGAGGAAGGCGATCTTCGCCTTCTCGGAGGCGACGCGCAGGTCCGAGGCGAGCGCGATCACCGCGCCAGCGCCCGCGGCCGTCCCGTTGAGCGCGGCGATGATCGGCTTGCGCAGCGCGCGCATGTGCTTGATCAAGTCGCACGTCATCCGGGTGAACTCCACCAGCCCCGGCATGTCGCGGGAGAAGAGCTCGCCGATGATGGAGTTCACGTCTCCGCCGGAGCAGAAGCCGCGCCCTTCGCCGGTGACCACCACCGAGGCCACGCGCGCGTCCCGCTCCAGCGCGAGGAAGAGGTCTCGCAGCTCCTGGTAGACCTCGAAGGTGAGCGCGTTGAGCGTCTCCGGGCGGGAGAAGGTGATGACGCCGACGCGGTCCTTGATCTCGAACTTGAACGAAGTGGGAGCTTCCATGGGCGCGGCATAGCACGCTCGTGCGTGGTAGGAGACTCGAGCATGGCCTCCAACGAGTACGCCTTCCTCACCCGCTGGCGGGTGCGCGCCACGCCGGACGAGGTGGCCAAGGTGCTGGCCCGCGCGGAAGACCTGCCCCGCTGGTGGCCCTCGGTCTACCTCAAGGTCCGCGTGCTCGAGCCGGGGGACGCGCGCGGGATCGGCCGCAAGGTGGAGCTGCACACCAAGGGCTGGCTCCCGTACACCCTCACGTGGACCTACGTGGTGACCCGCTCCGAGCCGCCCCACCACTGGGAGATTGAGGCGCAGGGAGACCTCGAAGGCCGCGGCGTCTGGGACCTGCGCGCGGACGGGGACCACACGGAGATCGTCTACGACTGGCGGATCCGCGCGGAGAAGGGCGTGCTCAAGCACCTGTCCTTCGCCTTGAAGCCGTTCTTCGCCGCCAACCACCACTGGGCGATGGAGCAGGGGCTGGAGAGCCTGAAGCTGGAGCTCTTGCGGCAGCGCGCGCAGAGCGAGACGGCGCGCCAGGCCGTGGCGCATCCGCCGCCGGCCGTCTCCAAGCTGCACGCGGCCGCGCACCTGCTCACCCCGCTGGGGCCGCTCAAGCTCGCGCGCCGGCTCACGCGGTCGCGCCGGTAAGCCCCCGTCTCGAGCGTAGTGAGGCCGCCGCCCGTTGGGCGGATCAATCAGGGAAAGAAACGTGAGGCCGTCCGCTGAGCGTGGCGCGGCAAGTTTCAGGTCAGCGCCGTAGGCGCTACGGCCCAACGGGCGGCGGCTACAGCACCGCGGTCGCTTCGATCTCCACCTTGGCGCGGTCCTCGAGCAGCGCCGCCACCTGCACCAGCGTCATCGCCGGGTAGTGCTTGCCCAGGTGCTTGCGCCAGGCCTCGCCCACGGCGGACAGCGCGGCCAGGTACTCGCGCTTGTCGGTGACGTAGAGGGTGACCCGCGCCACCTGGTCCGGCCGGCCGCCCGCCTCGCGCAGCACCGCCACCACGTTGGCCAGCGCCAGCTCGAACTGTTCGCCGAAGCCGGACGGGAAGGTGGGCTCCTGGCGCGTGGGGTCCCAGCCCACCTGCCCGGCGATGAAGAGGACGCGCCCCTCGGCCACGATCCCGTTCGAGTAGCCCCTGGGCCGGGCCCAGCCCGGCGGCTGCACGCGTCGTTGCTCGCTCATATGCCCACGGACCCTCTCACACCGTCTCGCCGGCATCCATCAGGTAGCTGGCGCCGGTGACCGCGGCGGCGGCGGGGGAGAGCAAGAACGCGCACAGCTCGGCCACCTCTTCCGGGCGGATCAGGCGCGCCATCGGGTTGAGCTTGGCCAGCGCCTCGCGCGCCTGCTCGTGGCTGCGGCCGGTGGCGCGGGAGATGCCTTCCGCGGAGGCGTTGAGCATGTCGGTGTCCGTCCAGCCCGGGCAGACCGCGTTCACCGTCACGCCCTTGGTGGCGTACTCCACGGCGAGCGCGCGGGTGAGGCCGAGCAGCGCGTGCTTCGAGGCGCAGTAGGCCGAGGTGTACTTGAAGCCCTTGAGCGCCGCGGTGGAGGCGATGTTGAGCACCCGCCCGCCGCCCGCCTTCGCCATCGCGGGGATGAGCTCGCGGCACAGCAGGAAGGGCGCCACGGTGTTGATCGCCAGCGTGCGCTGCAGCTCCTCCAGCGAGGTCTTCGCCAGCGGGGCGGAGGAGGCCACGCCGGCGTTGTTCACCAGCACGGAGGGCGCCGGCCCGCGCGAGAGCACGGTGGCGGTGGCAGCGAGCACCGCGGCGGCGTCCGTCATGTCCACGGTGAGCGGGTGGACGCGGCCGCCCTGCGCCTGCGCCTCCTTGGCGAGCGACTCCAGCTCCGCCACGCCTCGGGCGAGCGCCCACAGCTCGTAGCCGTCTTTCAACAGGCGCTGGGAGATCGCGCGGCCGATGCCGCGGCTGGCTCCGGTGACGACGGCGATTCGGGCGGGCGTGCTCATGGCGGCGCAGCATACCGTCGCCCGGTCCGGGGGCCGGGTACACTGTGGCGCATGGTGAGTCATTCGGCTCGCACCGCCCTGGCGCTCCTGGGGACCTGCGGCGCCACCGCCTTGGCGGTCCCCCGGACGGTGGTGTTCCGGGACGGCGAAGCGCCGACGCCGGCCTACGCGGGGACGCGGGACGTGGCCATCACCAACGAAGGGACTGGCGGCGACAACGACCCAAACGCCACGTATGGCGGGGGCCTGCTCCAGGTGGACGGCTTCCGCTCGGTGCAGATCTCCCTGGTTCGCTGGGACGTGAGCACCCTGCCAGCGGGCACCGTGGTGGAGGATGCGGGCCTCGTGCTCAACGTCGCCAACGTTTCGAGCAACAGCGCCTCCGTCTACGACGGGCTGCGCGCCTGGTCCGGGGTGAGCGCGACGTGGAACCAGGCGGCCGCAGGGGTCACCTGGAGCCAGCCAGGCGGCCAGGGGGGAGGCGCGGACCGCTCCGCGGCGCCCGTGGGCAGCTTCTTCGGGGCCTCGGTGGGTCCCACCGCCGTGACGCTGACCCCTGAGGGGCTGGCGATGGTCCAGCGCTGGGTGAGCAACCCGTCCGCCAACTTCGGCGTGCGCCTGGCGGAGGTCTGGCGCGCCGATGCCGTGGTGCTCCACTCGTGCGAGGCCGCCACGGTGGCCCAGCGCCCGCGCCTGGACATCCAGCACTCGGGCGGCGTGGTCACCTCCTTCCAACGTGGCGCTTCGCCGGACGGCGGCTACGACGGCTGCACGGATCTCTACATTGCCAACGGGCGCGGCAGCGGCGCCAACCTCAATGGCGCCGGGCTTTGGGTGAACGCCGGCACGAACGGCTTGCTGCGGTTCGACCTCGGCGCCCTCCCCAGCACCGCGCAGGTGCTGCAGGTGGAGCTGGTCCTCTACTCCGAGGTCCCGGGGCTCTCCTTCTCCGCCTATCCGCTCCTGCGGCCCTGGACCGAAGCGGCAACCTTGACCACCAGCGACGGCACCACGCCCTGGGCCAGCCCCGGGGCGGAGGACGCCGGCGCGGACTACGAGCCGCTCGAGCTGGTCAATGGACGGGTGATGGACGCGGGCGTCGCTGCCTACGCCTTCACGGACGCGGGCGTGGCGGTGGTCGCACAGTGGCTGAACGGGAGTCGCGCGAACGAAGGGATGCTCCTGCTCCGGAGGGACTTTGTGGGAGCCGCGTTCCGAGACCGCGAGATCGCGGAGATCTCCACACGCCCGGCCCTGCGGATCACCTACGAGGATGGAACCGACGGCGGTGAGCCGGACGCCGGCGCGCTCGGGCCGCTCCGGCTCCACGTGGCGTGCGGCTGTGGCGGCGCGCAGAGCGTCCCCGCGTTGGGAGCGCTCGGGCTTTGGCTCGCAGCGCTGGGGCTGGCCGGGCGGCGCCGCCGCAGATAAAGGAGGGCCCCATGTTCTGCGCTCAGTGCGGTACCCAGGCGCCCGCGGGCGCGGCCTTCTGCGGCAAGTGCGGCGCGTCCCTGACCACCGGAATGGGAGGCGCGAGCCCCGCGCCGCAGAAGGAGATGGGCCAGGACCCGGCCCTGCGCATGCTGCTGCCGGTGGGGCGCTCGCCCTGGGCGATCGCCGCGGGTTACTTGGGGCTCTTCTCGTTCTGCGGCGTGGGCGCTCCGTTCGCCATCCTCACCGGGGTGCTGGCGCTGCGGGACATCCGGCTGCACCCGGAGAAGCACGGGAAGGGGAGGGCGATCTTCGGGATCGTCGCCGGGGTGCTGGGGCTGGTGATGCTCGGCGCCATGCTCGCCAGCGCGCGTCACTGAACGTGGTTTGACGCTCCCCCACCCGGGGCGTAGAAGCCGCGCCATGGCCTCCGCGGAAATCACCGACCTGTACCGACTCGACGAGCTGCTCTCCACCGAGGAGCGCGCCGCGCGCGACCTCGTCCGCCGCTTCATCGACAAGGAGTACCTGCCGATCGTCGGCAAGCACTTCCGCAACGGCACCTTCCCCATGGAGGTGGTGCCCAAGCTGGCCGAGCTCGGCGTCTTCGGCGCGAACCTGAGCGGCTACGGCTGCGCGGGGCTGAACAACGTCACCTACGGGTTGATCCTGCAGGAGCTGGAGCGGGGCGACTCGGGGCTGCGCTCCTTCGCGTCCGTGCAGAGCTCGCTCTCCATGTACCCCATCCACGCCTTCGGCTCGGAGGAGCAGAAGGAGCGCTTCCTCCCCGGCATGGCCAAGGGGAAGCTGATCGGCTGCTTCGGGCTGACCGAGCCGGACTTCGGCTCCAACCCCGGCGGCATGCGCACGCGCGCCCGCAAGGACGGGGACAGCTACGTGCTCAACGGCAGCAAGCTGTGGATCACCAACGGCAGCATCAGCGACGTGGCGGTGGTCTGGGCGAAGGTGGATGACGGCGAGGAGGACTCCATCCGCGGCTTCCTGGTGGAGAAGGGGATGCCGGGCTTCAGCGCCTCGGAGATCCACGGGAAGTTCTCGCTGCGCGCCTCCTACACCTCCGAGCTCTCGCTCCAGGACGTGCGCGTCCCCGCGCGCAACATGCTCCCCAACGTGAAGGGGCTGCGCGGCCCGCTCTCCTGCCTCAACAACGCGCGCGCGGGCATCGCCTTCGCCGTCACCGGCGCCGCCATCGCCTGCTTCGAGGGCGCTCGGGAGTACGCGCTCTCCCGCATCCAGTTTGGCAAGCCGATCGCCGGCTTCCAGCTCACGCAGGAGAAGCTGGCGGACATGCTGCAGGAGATCGTCAAGGCGCAGCTGCTCTCGCTGCGGCTCTTGCGGCTCAAGGATGAAGGGAAGGCCACGCCCGTCCAGGTCTCGCTCGCCAAGCGCAACAACGTGAAGGCCGCGTTGGACATCGCCCGCTCGGCGCGCAGCATCTACGGCGCCAACGGCGTGACGGACGAGTACCCGCCGGTGCGCCACATGCTCAACCTCGAGTCCGTCTTCACCTACGAGGGGACCCACGAGGTCCACACCCTCATCCTCGGCAAGGCGATCACCGGGCTGGACGCCTTCTCCTGATGGCCTACGTCCAGCGGATCCCCGTCCGGTTCGACCATGTGGACTTCGCGCGGATCGTCTTCTTCCCGCGCTTCTTCTCCTACTGCCACCAGACCTTCGAGGACTTCTTCGGGGATGAGGTGGGCGTGCCCTACGCGCAGATGGTGGGGCAGCGGAAGGTGGGCTACCCCTCCGTCCACGCCGAGGCGGACTTCAAGTCCCCGCTGCGCTTCGGGGACGTGTGCCGGGTGGTGATGGAGACGCTCAAGCTCGGAGACAGCTCGATCAGCTCGCGCTACCGGCTGTACCTGGGGGACTCCGCGCAGCTGTGCGCGGAGGCGCGGATCGTCACCGTGGCCATGGCGATGGACGGCTTCACGTCCATCTCGCTCCCGGACGACGTGCGGGCAGCCTTCGCCCGCCACCTGGCGGCCTAGCTTCGCTAGGACTGGGCGCCGGCCTTGCGCGCCTCGTGCGCGGCCAGCTCGGCCTCGGCGGCGTCCAGCTCCGCCTCGGTGGCGTTGGCGGCGGCCTCCTGGCCAGCCTCCTCCGCGCGCTCGCTCTCGGACTGCGCCTGCTCGGGGGCGGCGTTCACCTCCGCCTCCTGCCGCGCCTTGAGCTCGTCATCCGTCATGAAGCCCACCGGCGCGCCTTCGCGGTTGAGGAAGCGCACCGCCTTGGGGGAGAGGGTGAGCATCTTCTCCGCCGTGGCGCGGGGGACCAGCGAGTGCTCGATCGCCGCGGGCTCTGGCCGCTCCACCACCGCCAGCACGCCGCTCTCCAGCAGCTTCGCCTGGGGCTCGGTGAGCTCCAGCCGGCGCAGCCGGTTCTTGCGGGTCATGAAGTAGAAGACGGTGGCGCCGGGCTCGATCGGCACCTGGCTGCTCTCCACCATCCCGCGCAGCCGCTTGTCGAGCTCCACCTGCTTGAGGGACTCCAGCCGCTGGTGCGCCTTGCTGCCCGGCAGCGCCAGGGGCGGCAGGCGGGGGATTCGCTTCTCCTGGGCCTCCACCCGCTCCGGCGGCGGGCCGCGGCGCTCCGCTGGCGGACCGCGGCGGTCGTCCCGGCGCCCGCCTGGCGAGTGAGACGGCGAGTGAGACGGCGAGTGAGACGGCGAGTGAGACGGCGAGGGCGGGGGCCGGTGGCTCTGCCGTGCGGGGGGCGGGGGCTTCTGCTTGGCGGCGGTCTCGGCCTGATCCGACTGTTCCTTGGTGACGAGGCCTGCCTGGAGGAGCTTGTCGCGGAGGTTCTGCATGGGTTCGCGCAGAGAACCAAAGGAGGGTGGGAGATCGCAAGGCGTTGCTTGCGGGGTGTGTCCTCGCCACGTAACTTCTCCAACCCTTGAAGCGACCCTTGAAGCGAAACGACGAGGTCCCCACCATGAATGCGCGCGCGGGTGTCGCCCCCTGGCTCGCGGGCGCCGCGCTCGCGCTGCTCGCCGGCTGCTCGGACTCCGTGGACAAGGCCGCAAAGAAGCGGATCTTCTCGCCAGAGGACCCTCCGCAGGCCATCGCCTCCGCGAAGGAGAAGCTGCGGCCCGAGGACGTGGCGGACAAGCCGCAGGTGGCGCGGCGGATTTTGGGCATGGGCGCGGCCGAGGCCACCGAGCGGCTGGGGCCCCACCACTTCAACGCGCAGATCACCTTCGAGTGGACCGCCCCCAAGCGCTCCGTGAAGCTCACCGAGACCCGCACGCTGATCGCCGGCGCCGGCGGGGTGAACGGGGACTTCCACGCCACCGAGGAGAACTCGCGCGAGCAGGGGCTGGAGGTGCTGCGCGTGCAGGGGACCGTCTACGCGCGCAACCGCTACCAGCGCTTCCGCCAGCGGCAGCGCGACCGCGGCGTGGCCGAGCGGGTGCGCGAGGAGATCCACGGGGTGATCCGGGACTTCGACACGCTCTTCCTCGGGCGGATGAAGCTCACCCCGGAGGGCACGGTGACCCACGAGGGGCGCTCGGCGTGGAAGTACGCCGTCTCGCTCGCGCCGGAGTCCCCGCCCCCCGCCTCGGACGATGACCTGCCGCCCCCGCTCTCTCCCAAGGGCGGCGCGGACGACACCACCAAGCGGCGCCTGGCCTTCGCGGAGAAGCGCGAGCCGCGGACGCTCCAGGGCGAGGTCCTGGTGGACGCCCAGACTTCGGTCGTGGTGAAGGCGCGGCTGGACGGGCGGGTGCAGGTCCCCAACAACCCCGCCGGCGGCGAGGCCGAGCTGCGCGCGAGCATGACCTCCGAGGTCACCGACATCGGCAAGGATCCCCGGCTCACCCCGCCCAAGGAGTTCCTCCCGGACGAGGACAAGCCGGAGGGCATCGCCGCCATGCTGGACCGCTTCGGCATTCCGCACGGCGGGGACGCCAAGCCGGATGCGGGCACCACCGCCGGGGTGGAAGACCCACCGGACGAGACCCCCTAAACGCCCCGGTTTTCGAAGCCCCTCCAGCCCTGTAGCAAGTTGTTCGGTCGAAAAATTGACCGAGCGGGGTCGATCCCTACAATCGCGGAAGATTGCGGGTTGGCCGCGTCCGACATGCTCGGGCGTTCAGCGCGAAAGACAGAGGTGTGACATGGAGCGGAAGGGCGGCAGCAACACGGCGGTGGTGACGGCGGAGCAGGTGAAGGCGTCGCTTCAGCGCAGCACCACGCTCACCTCCGAAGAGGAGAAGGCGCTGCGGATGCGCCACGGGGCGAAGGTGGAGGATCTGCGCGCCCCGCTCCCCCGCGCCGCCGGCGCCAACGCCGAGCTCGGGGACGAGCTGCTCCTGATCGAGATGCAGCTTTTGCGCGCGGCCCGCGCCCGCGGCAAGGTCACCGCCGCCGTCGCCGCGCCCCCGCAGGTCGGCCACAGCCGGACCAAGGACAAGATCGTCCGGGCGCTGCGCAAGAAGCGCTGAAGCTACGCGCCCATCACGCGCACCAGCCGGGCCGCCGCCTCGCGCAGCTCCAGCGGCCGCCCGGTGAGCTCCTGGGCCACGGCGTCCGCGTCCTCCCGCTGTCCGCGGGAGAAGAGGTTCTTCAGCCAGCTGCCGGCGGCCGGGTTGCGCCAGAAGTCCTCGTTGAAGCGCTGTTGCAGCAGCTGGTGGAGGCGGGCCTCGAGCGCCCAGGCGCGCACGCAGCGCGTGGAGTAGAGCGCCGGGGCCACGTCCACCAGGAAGTTCGCCCGCGGCACCCCCACGAAGAGCGCGGCGCTCATCCGCTCCTCGTACTCCTCGGCCACCGCGGCGGTGACGCCCCGCTCGTAGAGCGCGAGCTCGTACGGCAGCTGCGCGCAGAAGCGCCGGAGCGCCGCGAGGTCCGAGAACGCCGCGAGCCGGGCGGCCTCCTTGGCCGAGGCCTGGGGAGCGCGCAGGTAGCGCCGGTGCCAGGCCTCGTCCAGCAGCAGGTGCTCGAAGAGCAGGCCGTAGGTCTCGCCAATGGAGGCGTCTCCGAGCCGCCGCTCCTCCACCGGAGCGTTGCGCGAGACGTGGGCGGCCTGCTGGGCGCGGCCGTACTCGTGGAGCAGCTGGGCGTAGTCGGTGAGGCCGCCGCTGGCGCGCACCACCAGCCGCACGTCGTCCGGGACCTTGAGCACCGCCGCGAAGGGGGGCTGGGGGCGCGCCGCGCGGTCGTCCACGTCCAGCTGGATGCGCCCTTCGGCGTTGGGGGTGAAGCCGATGTCGGTGAGCCAGCGGGAGACAGCCGGGAGGAGATCCCCCGGCGAGAAGTGGCCGAGCATCCACGGCGCGAGCAGCGCGTGCTGCAGATCGTGCCAGCGCGCGGTGGCCCCGGGGCGCAGCTGGGGGTCGATCTTCTTGAGCGCGTAGCCGAGCAGGTCCCGGTAGGCGTCCTCGGTGGTGGCGAGCACGGCCTCGCACGGGGCGAGCAGCTTGGCGGCCTCGTAGCGGCTGACCCGGTCCCGCAGCGCGAGGTACGAGGGGAAGCCGAGCGCGCGGGCCGCGGCCAGCGCCGCCTCCAGCCGCTTCGCGTAGGGCGCCTGGTTCTCCCAGAGCGTGGCGAACACCCCGCGCTCGAGCGCGGCCCGGCGCTCGCGCTGCGCGGTGCGGGGCAGGGCGGAGCGGGCCTCGCGCAGCATCAGCGCGCCGCCGTCCATGGGCACCGAGGCGGTGGACTCGAAGTGGGCGAGGTTCTCGGAGGCGTCCGCTCCGAGCGTCTGCTCCACCTGCCCGGCGAGGAACTCGAGGAGCAGCGCCAGCCGGGGACGCTCGCGGTCGTCGGTGCTCTTGCGATCCACGGCCTCGCGGACTTCCAGGAAGGTCTCCGGGAGCGCGAACTCCGGGTAGCCGGAGAGGAGCCGCCGCAGCGGCAGCTCCGGGGAGAGGCCGGCGCCGAAGCGGTAGTGGAGCCCCCCCAGCTCGTTGAGGAAGGGATCCAAGCGATCGCGCAGCGCGGAGAGCGACGTGGCCATGACCGCCTGAGGGTAAGGTGCCGCCGCGCATGCTTTCAACCGAGCCGGCCTCCCCGTGAAGCGAAAGGTGTTCACCGTTGGCGCAGCGTCCGGGCTCGCGGACTTCTTGCGGGGGGCGCTTGATCTTTCTGACGAAGAGATCCGCGCGCTGATCGAGCGGGGCGCGGTGTACCGCCAGGGGAAGCGCTGCCGAGAAGTCAAGGCGCCGCTGGCCGCCGGGGAGGCCATCACGGTGGTGCTGGAGGAGGGCGGCAAGAGCGCGCTGGCGCCCGCGCCCGTGCCCGGCCCCTCGCCCGTGGTGCTCTACGAGGACGAAGCGCTGCTCGCGGTGAACAAGCCCGCGGGGTTGCCGGCGCAGCCCACGCCCTCCGGCAGCGAGCCGGCGCTCACCGACTGGGTGCGCAAGCACCTGGGGCGGGAAGGGGGGCTGGTGCACCGGCTGGACCGGGGCACCTCCGGCGTCACCGTGTTCGGCAAGGGGCCGCGCGCCACCGCCGCGCTCGCCGCCGCGTTCCGCGAGGGGACCGCGCGCAAGCGCTACCTCGCCGCGTGCGGGCCTGCGCTGGACGCGGCCGGCGTGGTGGAGCTGCCGCTCTCGAAGGACCCCTCGCGTCCGGGGCGTTGGCGGGCCAGCCGCACCGCCAACGGCGTCCCCGCCACCACGCGCTACGAGCGGCTGCACCGGGCGGAGGACTTCTGCCTGGTCGCGCTCTACCCGGCTACGGGGCGCACCCACCAGCTGAGGGCGCACCTGACCGCGCTGGGCGCGCCCATCCTCGGGGATGCGGTCTACGGCGGCGCCCCGCGGGCCGGCGGGGTGGAGGTGGCCCGCTCGCTGCTGCACGCGCAGGCGTTGGCGATCCCGCACCCGGCGGGCCGCGCGCTCCTACTGGAGGCGCCGCTGCCGGAGGACCTCTCCGGCTTCTTCACGCGCGCCGGGGTCGCGACGCCGGCCGGGGACGTGGCCACCGGCGGCCGAAGTGCCTAGAGTTCGAAGCGTCATGGAGCAGGACACCTCACCCGCGCAGCTGCGCCGGTACCACGAGCTGTTGCGCTCGCTCACCCCCGCGCAGCGGCTGGCCAAGGCGAGCGCGCTCTCGCTGGCGGTTCGCGCGCTCGCGGAGGCCGGCATTCGGCAGCGCCACCCGGGCGCGTCGCCCGAGGAGGTCCGGGCCCGGCTCGCGGTGCGGCTCTACGGGCGGGAGGCGGCCGCCCGCATGCGGCTCACCGTTCCGGACGATGCCATCTGACGCGCTGGATCCAATCGACGTGGCGCTCGCGGTGGCGCGTGCGCTGGACGCGGTCGGCGCGCCCTATTTCCTGGGCGGCTCGCTCGCCAGCTCCGTTCAGGGGGAGCCCCGCGCCACCAACGACATCGACCTGGTGATCGAGCTCTCGCCCTCGCGCGTGCGCGCCTTCGCGCAGGCGCTGGGCCCGGACTTCGAGGTGGATGAGGAGGCGCTCGCGGAGGCGGCTCTTCGAAGGTCGTCCTGGAACATCTACCACCTGCCCTCGATGACCAAGGTCGACCTCTTCATCCGGCGGCCCGGCGCCTTTGACGACAGCGAGTTTGGACGCCGCAGGGCAATCGACGTCCGTCCCGGCCAGCAGCTGCTGCTGAAGAGCCCGGAGGACACGGTGCTGCGCAAGCTGCTCTGGTTCCGCGACGGGGGCGGCGTCTCCACCACGCAGTGGCGCGACCTGGTGGAGGTGCTGCGGGTCGGCGGCAGCACGCTCGACCACGAGTACCTGCGCACCTGGTCGGTGCGCCTCTCGCTGGAGGAGCTGCTGCAGCGCGCCTTGGGCGAGGCCAAGCTCTAGGGAGCGCCGCACAACTTCGAGCCAGCGCTGACAGGCCCCAAAGGAGCAGATTGGCTTCAGGGTCGCGAGCGCCCTGCGTCGCACGGCCCCTCGGTGGTGCGCTCCGGCCGCGGTGGGCTGCACAGCTTCCGGTCGCACGAGGTGGGCGAGCGGTCCGCCGCGGCTCGGCGAGCGCGCCCACGCCGTCCCGCCCGGATTCGAGCGCGAAGCCCGGCGCCCCCCGGGAGGCCCGGCACCCCCCTTTTGAGTTGTCAACGGCAAGTGGTTGACGGAGGCGAGCGCTTTCCGAGCGAGCACCGGGGTTTGCGCCCGCGCGATGGCGTTGACCGCCTCGAGCTCTGCCGCGTGAGGTGGTCAACGGCATCTCGTTGACGAGAGAGCGCGTGGTGCCCATCCCCTCGAGCACTTACGCGATGGGGTCGAAAGGAGATCTCGTGGACAACTCGAAACCACCCCTTTGGGGCGCGGCCAGGGGGCTGCACCGCCGAGGTTGCAGAGCAGCGCGGAGTCGCGAGGCCACGTCCTGGCAGGAGCTCCGGGCGCCCGCTGCCGGCGAGCGAGGCAGGGCAGCCCAACGCGGCCCCGAGCGCTCCTCCGAGGGCCCCATCCGAGCAGAGCGAGCGCGACCCTTTCCTCTTCCCGGTCTTTAGAGGCCCTTCAGCGTCCGAGTCATCCGCCCGCGACGCGCGCCCAGCGCGGGCTTGGGTCACGCGGCGCAGGTGAAGTCCGGGCCCTCGCGCCAGCCGCGCGCGTCCAGGTAGGCGCGGATCTCCGCGCGCGCGCCCTTGGCGCCCACCGCGGCGATCAGGTGCGCCGCGCCGGGCGGCGGCAGGGCGTCGTGAGCCACGACGGGAACGCCGTCCACCCGCTGCCCCACCTTGCGCGGGTTGACGTCCACCAGCGCGGTCACCGCCACGCCGTGTCCCTGCAGCGCGCGCATCAGCGGCAGCCCCACGTCCCCGGCGCCCCAGATCCAGCAGTCGCCCCCGCGCGCCTTCTGCTCCTGGGCGAGGAATTGCGCCTTGAGCCGCAGGTGCGCCGCCGGCGCGTAGCGCGGATCCGTGCGGGTGAGCCGGTGCGGTCCGTCCCGCCAGCGCAGCAGCACCGGCTCCACCGCCCGCAGCGCGTATCCCGCGGCGAGCAGCTTGAGCCACAGCTGGTAGTCCTCGGGGAAGTCGCCGTCCTCCCAGCCGCCCACGGCCTGCAGCGCTTCGCGGCGCAGGGTCACGGTGGGATGGCACAGCGGGCTCTCCACGAACCGATCCCGGTGGAGCAGCGCCGCGGTGGTGAGCGAGCTCAGCCAGGCCCCGTACGCCTGCATGTTCGGGCTCACCGGTTGATCTTCCCGGAACAGCTCGACCTGGGTCCCCACGCCGGCGAGCGCGGGCTCCGCCTCGAGCGCGGCCACGCTGCGGGCCAGGCGTTCGGGGAGCGCTTCGTCGTCCGCGTCCATGCGGGCGATGAAGGGCCCGCGGCAGTGGCGCAGCCCCTCGCGGAGCGCGGCCGGGAGCCCTCGTCCGGCGCCGCGCACCACGCGCACGCGCCCGTCCTGCGCCGCCAGCGCGCGCGCCACCTCGCCGGTGCCATCGGTGGAGCCGTCGTCCACCAGCACCAGCTCCAGCGCGCGCAGGCTCTGGCCGAGCACGCTGTGCACGGCGCGCGCGACCGTGGGGGCGGCGTCCTTGGCGGGCAGCAGGACCGAGCAGCGGGGCGGGGTCATCGAGAGGGGCCGCAGCGTAAAACGTTGCGAGAGTGAAAGCGGATTGACCGTCACTCCGTCACCGAGGATTTTCCCGCCCTGGGTTGGCCTGCGTCGGTGGCGCGCGTGGTTCAGTGCACACAGAGCGAGCGAGCGCCCCGCTGAGCGGGAAAGCGCCGAGGTTCTGCCCACCTGCGGCAGGTGTCAGCGAGCTACCAGCTTCCGAGAACGTGAAACCTTCGGATTCACGGCGGAAAGCGCAACCGCGCGGGGAGGCGCCCGAAAATCCGACACCATGCCTACCAACGTCTCCTCTCAGTTTTCCGCGGCCTTCACCAAGCTCGTCACGGACATCGACTCCAAGAGCGGCCGCGCCAAGCAGGAAGATCTCGACGCGCTCGGCGCCGCGCAGGCGGCGATGAAGGACGCGCGCAACGGCGTGGACGTGGAGGAGAAGGATCGCCCGAGCCTCACGCAGCTGGCCGCGGCGGAGGTGGTGGCCGGCGCGGTCACCGGCGACGGGGAGATCGACGCCAGCGAGGTGGCCGAGCTCGCGGACGCGGTGAAGCGGCTGGACGGCTTCGACGGCAGCAGCAACGCCGGCAACGGCATCGCCGCCAAGCTGCGCAAGGTGGCCGCGCAGCCCACCAACGTGGAGGTGAAGAAGTACGACCTCTCGCTGGATCTCCGGAAGGCGTTCACCGAGGACGAGTTCGCGGGCCGGGCCCACATCATCCTGGACAAGCCCGCCGGCGCTGAGCCGATCACGCTCGAGTTCAACGCGGAGCGGCTGGCGCTGGATCCGAAGTCGCCGATCATCGCGAAGACCCCCGCGGGCGACAAGCAGGTGAAGGGCGAGGTGAAGAACGGCCGCCTCTTCATCAAGGCGGACGGCGCCACCGAGCTGACCATCCCGTACTCGGTGAAGTCGATCTCCACGGACGTGGGGCAGTACGGCCTGCTCAAGAACACCAGCGATCCGCAGAACCCGCGCCTGGCGACCATCCTCTGGCCCTACCAGTCCGGCTCGCTGTTCCCGTCCGTCTCCGATCCCGCGGACGGCGCCAGCTTCAAGCTGGACGTGAAGGGCCCGCAGGGCGCCACCGTCATCACCAACTCCACCACCCACCAGGTCCCCTCGTACGACGTGGCCCTCTACGTCGCCAAGGACCTGGAGAAGCACGAGGGCGGCAAGTCCAAGGACGGCGTGGCGGTCAGCTTCTACACGCGCCCCGGCACCGTCACCCCCGAGCTGATGAAGAAGAACCTGGAGGTCGCCCGCAAGTCGCTCGACTTCTACAGCAGCTGGCTGGGGCCCTACGCGTTCGGCAAGGAGCTCAAGGGGATTGAGGCCGTCTCCGAGGGCTTCAGCATGGAGCACCCCGGCGCCATCGCCTACACCCCGTCCATGATCTCGGATCCGGACTCCGCCCCGGCCGTCATCGCCCACGAGATCGGCCACCACTGGTTCGGCAACAACGTCCGGGTGAAGGACTGGAACTTCTGGATGAGCGAGGGCTTCACCACCTACCTCGAGAACCGCGCGATGGAGGAGATCGAAGGCACCGACAAGGCGCTCGGGGCCTGGAAGAACGGCAAGGAGTTCTCGCAGCGCTCCATGCGCAACGTGCCGCACTCGCTGATCCCCCCGGACAACACGGACGTGAACACCGTCTTCAACCGGGTGCCCTACGACGGCGGCGCGTGGCTCTTGCGCTCGCTCGAGCAGCGCTTCGGCCGCCCCAAGTTCGACGAGCTGCTCAAGGGCTTCTACAACGCCTTCAAGAACAAGCCGGCGGACACGATGGACTTCGTGAAGTTCATCAACACCAAGACCGGTGAGGACATCCTCCCGCTGGTGAACCAGTTCAACTCGCTCACCGCCGTCCCGCGGGTGAACCTCAAGGCCTCCATCGCCGGGAACGTCCTCACGGTGGACACCGCCAACCTCACCAACTTCCCCACCGACTGGAAGCTCCCGGTGGAGGTGACCGGCGCCAACGGCAAGAGCAAGACCTTCGAGATCGACCTCAAGAGCCGCAACCACGTGGAGCTCGACGCCGGCTTCCCGATCAAGTCCTACTCGGTGGACCCGGGGCAGAAGGTCTTCGTGGACGTCAACGACCAGACCCCGCGCGCGTAGCTTTAAGGCTCCATCGGGCGGTCCCCGCGTGCGAGGATGCGCACGCCCATGGAGCTCGCGGAGATCTGGCGCCTGTTCCAGCAAGGAGGTCCGCTCACCTACCTCATCGGCCTGGTGGGCGGGGTGGGGCTGGCCTTCTCGCTGGGGGTGCTCGGCATCCTGGTCAGTGGCGGCCGCACCGCGGCGCGGACCCTGGCCACGCTCGCCTTGCTCTGCTCCGCCATCGCCGTCTCCGTCGGGGTGGCGGGTGAGTCGCTCGCGCGCGCCCGGGTGGACTCCGCGCTCGGCGGCCGGTTGCCCCCCTCCGCCAAGGAGCGCATGCAGCGCGTGGGGTACGTGGAGGCCCGCGGCTGCGCCACGCTCGGGCTGCTCGCCGCGCTGATCCCCACCGTGGTGGGCGCGCTGGGCCTGCTCCTGGGCCGCCCGCGGCGCGTGCAGGCCTCCGGCCGCACCGTGCCGGAGATGCAGGCCGCCAACCCCGTAGTGGGAAAGATGGGGGCGGTGCTGCTGCTGATCACCGGCGGCGTGGGCGCCTACGCCACCACCCTGCGCAAGGGGCCCCTGCCGGGGAGGGACCTGGACGAGGCCGGCTGGAGCCTCCTGTCCCTCCACGACTCGCTGCTCGGTGGCAAGGTGGACGCGGCCTGCGTACAGGGCGCGGCGCTGGGCGTCCCCGCGGACGTGCGGCTGATCTCCTCCGAGCTGGAGGAGCTGCAGCGCGGCTGCGCGGACAAGCTGATCGCCGAGCTGGACGCCGCTCCGGACTCCCTGCCCACCCAGCACCGCCTGGAGGAGCTCTCCCACGCGCGGTGGCTCCTGCCGGGCGAGGCCCGCAGCCGGGTGGAGGCGCGCCTGGCCGCGGCGAAGGGGCAGCCTACCCCCGCGCCCGCGCCCCCCGCGCAGGCGGACGCGGGCGAGCCCCCGCCGGCGGCCCCCGCGCGCCCTTCGCTCCCCCCGGCCGTCCTGCGCAGCGCGGTGGCGCGCCGCGCCGTGGCGATCAAGCGCTGCTACCAGACCGCGGTGAAGAAGCGCCCGCGCCTCACCGGCGAGCTGCGGGTGGAGTTCGTGGTGGCCGCCAGCGGCAAGGTGAAGTCCGCGCGGGACGCTGGCGGCAACGTGGCGGACCCGAGGCTGCGCTCGTGCGTCGTGGGGGAGGTGAAGAAGCTCCGCTTCCCGGCGGACAAGGAGCGCGGCGAAGTCACCCTCAACTACCCGTTCGTCTTCAAGCCCTCGAACCCAGGCTCGCAGTGAAGTCGCGGCTCGAAGCGCCGCGGCACCAAAGCGCGCCTGGGGGCGGGGAAACGCGTGTATTGTCCGCCCCCCGATGTCCGGTGAGCTCCCTGGTCAGCCGCGCCCCGACGGTGAGACCCCGAATTCGTCCAGCGTGCGTGCGCAGGTGGAGATCCACCGCCGGCTCGCCGCCAAGTTGCGCCAGGAGGGCGCCGCGCCCCGGGCGTTCGCGGAGCTCGAGCGCGCGGCCGTCCACCTGCCCGCGAGCCCGCGCCTCGCCGCGGACCTCGCCGCCACTGCCGTGCGCGCCGGCCTGGTGCCCAGCGCCGTGCGCCTGCTCCAGGGCGCGCTGGACGCCGCCCCCGCCCCCCAGCGGCTCCACCTCCGCCGCCGGCTCGCCTGGCTCCACCGCCGCGCCGGCGCGCTCGAGGACGCGCGCGAGCAGCTGATCTACCTGCTGGCAGAGCGCCCGGAGGATCGCCGCGGCCGCGCGGTGCTCAACGGCCTGCTGTTGCGCGAGCAGCGCTGGGAGGAGCTGGACGCCTCCCTGGAGAAGGAGGCCTCGCTGGCGCTGCGGCGGCGGGCGCTCCGGACGGCCGCCCGGGCCAACCTCCAGCGCGGGCGGCTCTGGGGCGAGCGGCTGGGGAACAACGGCCGCGCGGCGCTGCGCTACGGGCAGGCCGCCGAGCAGTACGAGGAGGCGCAGGACGCGCAGGGCGCCTTCGCCGCGCGGCTGCTCGCGCTCCGCTCCGCGCAGGAGTCCGGCACTGTGGGGCGCGCGCTCAAGGAGCAGGTCCGCGCCTTCGTCGCCGCCGCGAAGCGCTCTGGACGCGAGGAGCGCGCCCAGAAGCTGCTCACCGAGCTCGGGCTCACCGACGACGCGGAGGACTCGCAGGGCGGGGTGCGCACCACGCTGATGGAGATGATCGCGGTCGCCGAAGAGGTGGAGCGCGCCGGCAGCAAGCAGGAGGCGGCGGCGCTGCTCTCCGCGGTGGCGCACGAGAGCCCCGGCCCGGACGCGGACGGCCGCCTGGAGGCGCACTACGTGGCCCGCGGGGCCTGGCGCGAGCTGGCGCAGCTGTACCGGGACCGCGCGGGCCGCGCCGTCTCCACCTCGGAGAAGGTGGACAACCTGGGCAAGCTGGCGGAGCTGCTGGAAGACGAGCTGTCCGACCTGCGCGCCGCCGCGGACGCCTACGGCGAGATCGTGAAGCTGACTGGAGACCGCCAGGCGCTCGCGGAGCAGGTGCGCCTGCTCAAGGCGCGCGAGGACGGCACCGGCATCCGCCGCGCGCTGGACGAGGCGGTGGACACCGCGCACGACAGCCACACCCGCGCGCAGGCGCTGCTCACCCGCGCCGAGGCGCTCGCCGCCGCCAAGCAGCCCGAGCGCGCGCGCGTGGACTTCGAGGCGGCGCTCGCCGCGGCGCCGGATCTCATCCCCGCGCTCGCCGGCCTGGCGGAGGTCAGCGCCGCGCTGGGCGAGCTGGGGCCCTACCGGCGCTTCAAGGAGGCGCAGGCCGCCGCGCCCCGGCGCGCCGTGGGGCGGCAGGAGCTGTTCCGGCGGCTGGCCCGCTTGGCGGACGGCGCCTCGGACGCGGACGCCGCGCGCTGGGCCTGGGGCGAGGTCCTGGCGGACGCGCCGGGGGACGACGAGGCCCGCGGCCGGCTCGAGCAGCTGGCCCGCGCGCTGGGGGACGACATCCAGCTCGAGCAGGTGCTCAAGGCGCAGCTCAAGGCCGAGCCGCGCGGCCCCAAGACGCGCCGCGCCCGGCTGGATCTGGTGGAGCTGCTCGAGGAGGCGGGGCGCAAGGACGAGGCGCTCGCCGAGCTGCGCGCGGCGGTCCGCTTCGAGCCCGGGCACCAGGAGGCCTGGGTGGCCCTCACCGAGCGGCTGGTGGTGCGGGGGATCAACGCCGAGGCCGCCTGGGCCATGGAGCACGCCGCCACCGCCACCGAGAACGACGCGGAGCGCGCGCGGCTCTGGCTGCGGCTGGCCCAGTTCCTCCGGGACGTGCTGCACGACTCCACCCGCGCCGCGCAGTGCGAGCAGCGCGCCGCCAACATCAGCGCCGCCACCGAGGACGCCCGCGGCAAGGCGGCCAACCCCAACTTCGCGCCCACCGAGCTGGTCTCGGTCTCGGACGAGCTGGCCTCGGTGCTCAACCCGCTCGCCGCGCTGCCGGTCCCCGTCCCTGGCAAGAACGCGCCGGCGGCGGTCGAGCGCACCCCGTCATGGCCGAGCCCGCCGCCGGCCTACAAGCTCCCGCTCGCCACCACCCCCGCGGCCGCCAGCCGCGCCGGCCCGCGCCCGGACGCCACGCGAGATCGCGTCCCCACCGAGACCGAGCAGCCCGCGGTGCGCGTGGGTCCCGCGGTCCCGCCGCGCGCGGGGACGGGGCAGCGCGCGCCGGTGCCGCCGCCTCCTCCTCCGGACGCCACGGTGCCGCTGATGATGGACGAGGTGGCCGCCGCGGCCGCCGCGGCTGCCCCGCCGCGGGCCGCGCCGCCGCCGCCGCAGAGCTCGCCGCCCTCGGTGATCGTGGACAGCCAGATCGACGTCCCGGTGGTGCACCGCCCCAACCTGCCGGAGAAGGCCGGCGCGCTGCCCCGTCCGCCGCGGGGGCTGGCGGAGGCGCGCAAGGCGGCGGAGGCGCGCGAGGACGCCGAGGCCCTCCAGGGCCACGACGACGTGCTCGAGCTGCACACCGGGGACTACGAGCCGGTGGATCCTCCCCGGTCGCCGCCCCCGCCGCCGGCCGGCGCCCGTACCCCGGTGGAGGCGCCCACCGAGGCGATCGAGGTGACCCCCTCGCGCCTGGGGCTCTCGCTCAACAAGCGCTCCGAGCAGCGGGACGCGCTGGTGAAGAACATCCAGGACGCCCCGCTGGAGCCCAAGCCGTACTACGAGCTGGCCGCCTACTTCGACGAGAGCGGCGACGAGCCGCGCGCCGGGCTGATGGAGGAGCTGGGGGCGGCGCTGGAGGGCGGCCAGCAGCCTTCGCCCCGCGCGCCCCGGCTGATGCTCTCCGCCACCGACCGCGCCGGGCTGCGCCACCCCGCGCTCCGCTCGGAGGCCGGCGAGCTGCTCAGCATGACGGGCGCGGTGCTGGTGCGGCTCTACAAGGTGCGCGGCCGGGCCGCCGGCTCGCCGGACACCTTCCGCCTGGACTCCGGGCGCGGCTCCGCGGCCACCGCCAACGCGCTGCTCGCCGCGGTGCGGGTGCTCGGGCTGCGCGCGCCGGACGTCTTCCTCTCCGAGGAGAACGGCCCGCCCTTCGCGCTGGTGTTCAGCGAGGCGCCGCGCCTGCTGATCGGCCAGCTGGCGGTGAAGCGCGAGCTGGTGGGGGCGGAGCTGCGCTTCTTCGCCGGGCGGGCGCTCTTCACCCAGAACCCGGATCTGCTGCTCTTGCGCTCCTTGCGGCGCGAGCAGCTGGCCCGCGCGCTGGAGGTGCTCGGCGAGGCGCTGGGTGGCGGGCGGAAGATGAGCCCCGAGTCCAAGGTGATCCGCGAGCTTTTGCCGCCCAAGGCGGTCCTGCGGATCAAGGAGCTCTACGCGAAGGTCGGCCGCACCGCGAACCTCACCTTCCTCGCCGAGGCCGCGCGCCACTCCGCGAACCGGGCGGGGCTGGTGGTGGCCGGCGGGGTGGCGCCCGCGCTCGCCGCGCTGCGCGCCAAGCGCGCCCTGGACAGCGAGCTGGTGGAGGTGATGCGCTTCGCCGCCTCGGAGCGCTACCTCGAGCTGCGCCAGCGGCAGCTGCGCTAGACCCCGTTCACCCCGAGCGAAGTCGAGGGGCGCCGGTGCTTTTGTGCGCGCTTCGAATGACTCAGAGCTGGATCTTGAGCGTCAGCGCGAGCATCCGCCCGTTCTTCCCACCCAGCTCGTGCCGGTAGGCGAGATCAATCCCGCTGCCCTGGGAGAGGTACCCCGCGCCAAAGCTGATGTAGCGGTTGTCGGTGATGGTGTCGATCATGAAGCCGGCGCGCAGCGGGAAGGACTCCCCGGCGATGAACTCCCCGCCCAGCGAGTAGGCGAAGTGCGGCGTGGTGGTCTCCAGGAAGTCCATCTTCACGTCGCCCACCAGCGTGAAGGCGCCGCCCATCCAGCCCACCGAGCCCACGAAGTAGCGGCCCATGTCCGGGTTGTGGATGTCGATCAGGTTGTGGCCGCTGAAGGAGATGGCCAGCGAGCTGAAGCGCAAGAGCAGCGCGGCGTCGATGGTGATCGCGTTGGAGGTCCGCGCGCCGCTCTCCACCAGGTGGTGCGTGGAGAAGCCCAGGTGGATGACCTCCGAGAGCGGCATCCCCGCGGCCACCGTGGTGAGGTGCGCGAAGCGGTGCTCCTCGCCCTGCCCGAGCGAGACGAAGGCGTAGGAGATGCCCGCCGCCACCTGGTTGGTGACGCTGTCGAGCACCGCCGCCGAGCCGAAGCCGAAGCGGCTCTGCAAGTCGTAGGAGCCGGAGAGCTCCGCCTGGTACCGCTTGAAGAGCGACATGGCCGCGGGGTTGCCCAGCACCGCGTCCGCGCCCAGCCCCACCGCCCGGAACGCGCCCCCCATGGCCAGCGTCCGCGCGTGCACCACGTCCCGGAAGCCGGCCTCAGGGATGGAGACGGGCGGGAACTCGGGCTCGGGGACTGGATCTCCCTCGTCGGCGAGCGCCGGCAGGGCAGAGCAGACGGAGAGCAGCAGCGCCAGGCTTCGGCTTCGCATGAAGGTGCGCATCCTATACATTGCGCGGCCCGAATGGCTCGGAGGGTCAGATGAGCGCGCTGCGAAGGAGCGGAGGCTGGGTGGTGTTGGGGGCGTTGGTGGCGCTCGTGGGCGCCGCGCGGGGCTACATCCTCCCCGGCGGCTCCATCCTCCGCCGGATGGTGGATGACCGGGACAAGCTGGGGCTGTCCACCCTTCGGGTGGAGGGGACGGCCACCTTCGTGGGCAACGGCGCCAAGGAGGCCGCCGCCAGCGTGGGGCTGCCCGCGGACCGGCCGGAGCTGCCGCTGGACCTGGTGCTGTCCCTGCGCATCCCCGGCAAGTGCCGCGCCGACTTCAGCTCGCCGGAGGGCGGGAAGGGCGCGGTGGTCCTGGCCAACGGCAAGCGGAAGGTCGAGGGGACGGACCTGCCCTCGCTCGGCGTGGCGCTGGAGGAGATCTGCGCGCTGCTGGCGGCGCGCAGCGGCGCCGAGCACGAGGCCCGCGGGATGATCGAGAAGCACCTGCGCAACCGCGGCGTGGATCCGCAGAAGACCTCGCTGGCGCGCTTCGGCGGCACGGTGGCCTACGTGCTGGGAGATCCCGCGGAGAAGTCGGCGCAGTTCTGGATCTACAAGGAGGGCTTCCTCCCGGCGCGCATGCGCTACACGGACGCCGCCGGTACGGCCTGGGACGTCCGGTTCCTCGACTACGCCTCGGCGGCCACCGGCGAGTGGTTCCCCCGGATGGTGGAGGTCTCCCGGGGCACGGAGCTGGTGCTGCGCTTCACCAGCCTCAAGGGGGACAACAAGTCCTCGGTCTCCGACAAGCTCTTCCTGTGAGCCTCCCCGCGGCGGCGGTGCTCGCCCCCGGGTTCGGCGGGAGCGCCCGCCAGCCGCTGCTCGTCTCGCTGGCCGGGCTCTTGCGCGCGCGAAAGGTCCGCACCCGGCGCGTCTCGTTTCCACCGGGCCGCCCCAGTGAAGGACTCGCCCGGGAGCAGCAGGTGGTGGCGCGCGCCGCTGCTCAGCTCGCCAAGGCGGGCCCCGTGCGCACCGTGTTGATCGGCCGCTCGTTCGGCGGGCGCGTCTGTGCGCGGCTCGCGGTGGCGCAGCCGCCCGCGGCGCTGGTGCTGCTCGGCTTTCCGCTCGCGCCCCGCGGCGTCCTTCGGGTGGAAGACGACGCGGCCCTGCGCGCGCTGCGCGCGCCCACCTTGATCATCCAGGGCGACGAGGACGAGCTGGGGCCGCTGCCGCTGGTGCGCGCGGCGGTGGCGGCGAACCCTTCGCTGCGGTTGCACGTGCTCGCCCGCACCGGCCACGGGTTCACCACCCGCGCCTGCATCCGCGAGCTGCTCGACACCACGGGCAGATGGCTGGACGACGTTCTGGGGGGATGAAGGAGAGCGCCGCCGGTCTGCGCCTTTACGGCCCTCCAGGCTCGTTGCCTAGAGTCCTCGCGAGCTTGTTCGCCGCCGGAGGACCGCCATGAAGTTCAGCCTCAACCCCGAGACCGAGAGCGCGCTGCACCTCAACCGGACCCTCAAGGCTCCGCGCGAGCGCGTCTACAAGGCCTGGACGGACGGCGGCTCGCTCAAGCAGTGGTTCGCCAACGACGAGGTGAGCCTCTCCAGCGCGGAGTTCGAGCTGAAGGTGGGCGGGGAGCTGGGGCTCCAGCTGCAGGGCAAGGACAGCGGCCCCTCGCGCATGCGCGGCAGCTTCCGCGAGGTGCGCCCCAACGAGATGCTCGTCTTCACCCTCAAGTGGGAGGGACCCAAGGCGGACAAGGCCGAGACGCTGGTGACCGTGGAGTTCCGCGAGGCCCAGAAGGGCACCCAGCTCTCGCTGACGCAGGAGGGGCTGCCCACGCCCACCTCGCGCCAGGTCTACACGCGGCTCTGGTCCGGCTGCCTGGACCGGCTCGCCAAGTCGCTGGCGCCGGCGCCGCTCTGGCCTAGGCTCTTCGCGCATGAACCTGCGCTGGAAGTGGGCGCTCGCCGCGCTGCTGCTCTCGTCACTCGTCGCCTCAGGTGCCTTCGCGCTCAAACCGTGCGTCGGCCTCACCGGAGAGCTGCTCACGCTCGAGCGGGACCCGCCCGCCGAGCAGGAGCCCTCCGAGCTGGTGGGCGCCCAGGTGGCCGACGCTTCGGGTTGCGCCCTGCTGGTGGAGCTCGCGGATGGCTCCAAGGTGGCGCTCCCGAAGAGGGAGCTGCCGTGAGCGCTGCGCGGCCGGGGTGTTGTGCGCGGCGCCGCTGGTGGGTGCGGCAGTCGCCTGCAATGGCCGCTTCGTGCAGCTCGCGTCCGGCACCTACGCCGGCGGGGCTTGGCGGCTGCGGGTGGAGCAGGTGGACGCGGGCGCGGTGGGCGAGGAGGTCCGCGTGCAGGAGCTCGGCACGGACGGCGGCGTGGTGCGCGGTATCGCGCGACCTACGCGTCTGAGGTCCGGCTCGTGCAGGGCCTCTAGCAGCCAGGTGACCAGCTCGCCCCGTGCTCTTGTAGGAGAAGCCGACGCCGAAGAGGCGCCCGCCGCTCGCCTTGAGCCAGCGGGCGGTGCCGGTGGCGGGGTCGTTGATCTTGCAGCGTCCGGCCGTTGCTCACG
>JBGATB010000037.1:0-96583 GCA_044229415.1 Myxococcaceae bacterium
AACTGGCGGCAGAGAGGCGGGAAATCGCGATACGCCGCTCGAACCTCAACTCACCGAACCGCCGGATACGGACCCGTACGTCCGGTGGTGTGGGAGGGGGCGCGGCGTGAGCCGCCCCCCTATCCCGATAGAGGCGGCACGCACGCTTGGAATCACCGTTGGGCGAACCGAGCTTGGGTGCCGCCCCTCGACTACGCGCCTACGGCGCTACGCTCGGGGAGACCGGTGGAGAGCTTGCGTGGCGCAAGTTTCAGGTCAGCGCCGTAGGCGCGTAGTCGAGGGGCGGCACCGAGTTCGAAGCGGCGATGAGCAGACCTCAAGCGCTGCGGCGCCCCTCGACTACGGGACTGCGTCCCTACGCTCGGGGTGACCGGGGGGAACTACGGGCTCGAAAGGCTCACAGCCTCTCGGGGTGAACGCGGGGCGGCTCCGAGATGACTCACAACCGCCTACGCGCCGGAGGTGGGGTTCTTCACCTTGTCGACCAGCGCGATCGGATCCGACATCGCCTTCATCGTGAGCGTGCCGGAGTTGCGGTCGGTGGCGACGATCGTCATCTCCGGCACCGCCTGCCAGCCCAGCCCGTCGGTGTACTGCTCGCTCGCGACGACGAGTCCATCGACCTTGGAGCCGTTCTGCAGGGGCTCGGCGCGGACGTTCGGTGCGAAGTGCTCGTTCATGAAGAGCGTGCGGTTCGCGCGGCTGGCGACGAGCGCGTCCGGAGTGGAGGCCACGAAGTTCAACCCGGTGACCGGCACGGTCGGCCGCGGCTCGCCCTTGAGCCGGGCGATCAGCCGCTGCAGCAGCTCCTTCACCGCCTGGAGCGTGCCCTTGGGGACTTCCACGATGTGCGAGATGGTGCTGATGGTGCGGTCCATCGCGTCGGCGAGCTCGTCGGCGGTGGGGTTGCGCAGGTCCTTGGCGAGGCCGCGCAGGTGCCCTTCGAAGAGGTACATGGCCGTGCGCGAGTCATTGCCTTCGCGCGCCGAGGCCACACGATCCGGGGCGAGCCGCTGGAGCTCGTCCATGAACTTCTCCCGGTAGCGGTCGAAGTACCGGATGGTCCCGTTGTGCGCCCAGCTGAAGCGATCTTCCGGGCCAAACGGCTGCGCGTGGGTGTTCTTGAGCGACACCGAGCCGTTGGTGGCGTGGCGGATGTGGGCCACGCCCGAGTCCAGCTCCAGCTCCAGCTCGTTGACTGCCCGCTCGAAGGCGTCGTCGGTCAGGGCGCTGCCCAGGGAGCGCGCTTCCTTGATCTCTCCGGTCGGCGTGGAGCCGCGGATCGCCCAGCCGTGCGGGTTCCAGTTCGACGGGACCTCAGTGGCCAGCCCGGCCTTCCGCGCCTTCCTGAACTCCTGGATGAGGTGCGGGATGCTGTCGTAGTCCTCCACGCGGCCGGCCAGGTTGCGCAGGGACCGCTCGCCCTCGAGGAAGGGCTGGCGGAGGGCGGCGGCGGAGGGCTGGAGGAATCCGATGACTCGGCACATAGGGGGTGCCTGGATTTTCCGTTCTTGGAGCCCAAGAGTGCTGCAAGCTTTCTTTGCTTTCTGCAGGGTGCAGTGGAGCGTGGCGCGGGTTTACACCTGCCGCAGATCGCCCTGACCCAAGGCGCCAACCCGCCAGAATCATTCGAAACAGGGTGGGCACAAATCGTGGACAGGGCCGTCGGCAATGTTTGGGTCCCTCCTGCTCGCGCTCGCCACCTCTGCCGCTCCCGCCACGTACTTCTATGCCGCCGGCCCCACGCTGATGCGGGCCCAGGTGCCGCTCGCCGCCCAGGTCGCCAGCGGCGCTGTGGAGGTGGCGCCGGTCTCCGTCGCCGCAGTCCGGTTGCCGGGCTTCCTCGCCTTCCACCACCAGGCGCTCGGCGAGGCCGTGGCGGTGGTCTGCCGCGAGGAGCCGCAGCGCACGGACGAGCCGAAGCCGTGTGACGTCTTCCACGTGGATCGCGCGGGCCGGGCGCTCCCCCTCAAAGTGAGGGCGCTCTCCGCGTACCTGCTCCCAGGCGGCCGGTTCGCCTTCTGGACGGACGGGCTGCAGCTGCGCTCCCGGGCGCTCCTGGGCGGGCCGGAGACGCTGCTGGCCAGCTCGGTGATCGACCCGGTCCCCGGCGCGGATGGCCGTCAGTTCGGCGTGGCCTTCGCGCCCGGCGCTACGCGCCTCACCCTGGGTACGGACGCGTGCCCGGCCGTGGTGCCGAGCGATCTCGCCGCCGAGCCGGCGCGGCTCCCCGGACCTTGCCAGGTGGGCAGCGCGCCGTTCCTCTCCCCCTCCGGAATCCGCCTCTACGTCTCCACGCAGGGCGGGATGGCGGCGTTCTGGACCCAGCAGGGCAGCTTGCCCGCGGTCCAGCGCACCCAGGTGGGCGTGACCGAGCTGAACGCATCCTTTGTCCCGGTCGCCGGGCGCGAGTTGATCTGGCTTTCGGACACCACCGCGCTCTACACCGCGCGCTACGAGCGGGATGAGCTCTGGAGCTTCGACGTGCGCAGCGGGCGGGCGGCGCGGCTACACCCAGGCGCGGGGCCGGCGTGGGTCGAAGATGGCGCCGGCCAGCGGGCGGTGCTCGCGGCGGACGGCGCCCGGCTTCTGCAGCTGGCGGGGGTGGCGCGATGAGCCGCCTCTCAGCCGTGCTCGGGCTGGTCGTCTCGACGGGCGCGCTCGCGCTGCCCACCAACAAGTTCTACTGGCCCACGCCGGACTCCAACGTCCGCGTCTGCTCCTACCGCGACGACGGGAACGTGAAGGACTGGAAGTGCGGAGGCAACACCTACGCCGGCCACACCGGGACGGACATCGCCGTGGTCAGCGGCACGACGGTGCTCGCCTCGGCAGCGGGCGTGGTGGAGCAGCGGATTGACGGCTGCCCGGTGGGCTACGTGGGCTCCACGTGCGGCTTCAACGGCGGAAACCAGATCGTCCTCTGGCACGGCGACAGCACCGCCTCCTACTACGGCCACCTGCTCGCGGGCTCCGGCCTCTCCGCGATGGGCGCCAGCGTGGGCTGCGGAGATCGCGTGGGCGGCTCGGGCGCCTCCGGCAGCGCCACCGGCCCACACCTGCACTGGGAGCCCAAGGTCGGCGCCACCCAGGGCTCGCCGTACAGCGGCGTGGCGGATGATCCCTACAGCGGGCCGTGCTCCGGGCCGCTCTCCTACTGGGCCTCGCAGGGCACCGGCTACTCGAGCTCCTGCGGCGTCACCGCCGTGCACCCGCAGTCCGCCTCCACCTGCGGCTGCCCGCCGGGCGTCTACCCGCTCTTCAACTGCGTGACGGGGCAGAACGCGCGCGAGCGCTGCGTGAACGGCAAGGTGGAGACCCAGCAGTGCCCGTACGGCTGCCAGATCAACGCGCTCGGCGTGGAGGACACCTGCAAGCCCGCGCCAGCCTGCCCCGCGAACACCTTCCCGCTCTGGACCTGCCTCGGCGACCTCACGGCGCGCGAGCGGTGCATCAACGGGAAGGTGGAGAAGGAGGCCTGCACCTACGGCTGCCAGGACAACGCGCAGGGCTCGGACGACACCTGCAAGCCGGCGCCCCCTCCGCCCACCTGCGAGGGGGACGTGAAGGCCACCTGGTCCTGCGCCGCGGACGCGTTCAACCGCCGGCGCTGCGTGAACGGTCAGGTGGAGACGCAGGCCTGCGAGCACGGCTGCGTGCTGCTCGCCACCGGCGAGGCGATCTGCCGCGCGGCGCCCAGCTGCCCCGCCGGCACCAGCGCGAGCTGGGCCTGCGACGCGACCGGGGGGCGGACCCGCTGCACCGGCGGCAAGGTGGAGACCCAGGCCTGCTCCAACGGGTGTGAGGTGGGCGCCAGCGGCGAGGCCCTCTGTAAGGAAGGACCCAACCCGCCGCCAGCGTGCCCGGCGGGGACCTACCCGCGCTTCACCTGCGAGGCGGACGGCAGCGCGCTCGTCCGCTGCGAGGGCGGCGTCACCACGCGCACGCCGTGCGCCTCCGGGTGCACGCCCTCGGCGCCGGAGGCGGACGACGTCTGCGCTGCCGCGCCGGTGACGGGTGAGCCTACCCCTGCGCGCGGCTGCGGCTGCGGCGCCGTGGACGCGTCGTTCTTCGGCTTCGCCGTGCTTGGGATGTTGGGGTTCGGGCTGCGCCGTCCGCTCAGTCGGCGCCGGCGCTGAAGGGCCCTTAGGGACCGATTGGGTTCAGGGTCGCGTGGGCCGTGCACGCACGGATCCCGCGGTGGCGCGCTCCGGCCGCGGTGGGTTGCACAGCTCCGGTCCGGTGCTGAGGGCGCTCGCGAGCGTGCCGTTGGCGAACTGTGAGTAGAAGCGGGGACTCCAGCCCCGCAGTCATTCACAGTTCGTTGCAGCGTGTTCGGTCCCGCGGCCGGAGCGCGAAAGTGACGATTCCGCGCACCGAGGCGTTTCAGGTCCGGGCCGAGCGCTCCCTCCTGGGGAGAGAGCGCGCTAGGGTGCGGGCATGTCACGTCCACCCGGTTCACTTCCGCGCACCCCTGGCGCAGCAGGGGTCCTCGTCGCCGCCCGGCTCGTTGCGGTCGTTAATTTGTCGTGCGCAGCGTGGGCGTTCGTCACGCTGCTGCGCGCTGACGGCGGTGGCGAAGGGGCGTCCTCGCCGGAGGTCGGCATGGGGTTGATCGTCGCGCTCGGGCTGGGCGGGGTCGTCGTGGCGGGCCTCCTGACGGGCGTCGCGATCCTTCTGGTGGCCAAGCTCTTCAGGGCCCGTCAGGAGTGGGTCGTCGTCCTGCCGACCCTCCTCGGCCTCATTGCCCCGGCGATGTGCTGGGCCTTGGCCTGAGCCCGGACGAGCGCCCGCTGCGCGTGAACGGGGCTGTGCTACCCGCCGCGGCTGGAGCGCGTCACCGCGGGACCCATGCGTGCGCGGCCCACGCGACCCTGAACCCACTTGGCCCTCTGAGCCCTCTGGGCGTGCGTCGCTCGGATTCGTCAGAGATCTCCCCGCTGCGCCCGCGAATGACGTCGGTGAGAATCCACGGAGTTGGGCGGTCGGAGCCTCTCGTGCGACGCTGGGCCGCTCGTGAGTCAGATCCGCGATCTCATCCGCCAGCTGGGCAACCACCCGCGGCTGCCCGACCTCCACCTCGAGGCGAAGGACCTCGCCGGCGACGGGGTGAGCGAGGAGACGCTGGAGGCGCTGGAGCAGCTGCTCGAGACGCCGGAGCTCTCCGACCTCTTCTCCCCCGAGCAGCGCGAGACGCTCCGGCAGGCGGTGGTCATCCACCGGGACGCCAGCCAGCGCGCCGCCCCGCCGCTTGACGTGAGCCAAGTTCGGGACGTGGAGGAGATCCCCGAGCGCTTCGCCGCGGACCTCGTCCGGGTGAAGGCGCAGCTCCTGGACCCCAAGCTGCCGCCGGAGAAGAAGGCGGCGAAGGCGCTCGAGTTCCTGGCGAAGTACCTCGAGCGCTTCGTGGTGCTCGCCACCGAGGGGCGCCCGCCGGACCTGCCCGGGGAGACCCGCTCCCACGGCGAGAAGGACCTCGAGGCCGAAGCGCCCCGCGCCGAGCGGCCGCCAGAGGAGCCTCGCGCGCCGAAGACCGAGGGCAAGCCGCGGCTCCCGGGCGAGAAGGTTCCCGAGGAGAAGGGCGGCCCCGACGCGCTCCCTCGCGAGGGCAAGGAGCTCCCGGAGGGCGAGCCCGCAGAGAAGGCCCCGCGCGGGGAGAAGCCGCCGCGGGGGGAGAGACCGCCTGCCGGAGAGAAGGTGCCGCGCGGGGAGAAGCCGCCACCGGGGGAGAAGCCGCCACCGGGGGAGAAGCTCCCACCGGGGGAGAAGCTGCCGTCAGGAGAGAAGCTGCCGACGGGAGAGAAGCCGCCGACGGGAGAGAAGCCGCCGACGGGAGAGAAGCCGCCGACGGGGGAGAAGCTGCCGCCTGGAGAGAAGCTGCCGCGCGGCGAGAAGCCACAGCCCGGAGAGAAGCCAGCCCCCCGAGGCAAGGACGCGCCAGCGCCGAGCGACAAGCCCGCCACCTCCGACGCGCCGGCGAAGCAGGCGGAGCGGCCGGACTTCACGGACGGCGCCATCTCCTTCCGGGTGACCTCGGAGAAGGGGGCGCAGGGGCGGCCGCCGCTGACGCGCGAGGAGCAGGGGCGCGAGGCGAAGCGCTTCGCCGCCGCCGCGGCGACGGCGGGGCTGGACGCGCTGGTGGAGCCGAAGACGGGCAGCACGGTGGCGCAGCTCACCGGGCAGCTCGCCCAGTCCACGTCGAAGGAGCAGCTCCACCAGAAGCTCACCGAGCTCTCGGTGCCGCTCCCTCCGCCTACCGCCTCCGAGCCGCGCAGCCCGGAGGAGCCCCGCGCGCGGTCGAGCGCGCCGGAGCCCTCTGCCTCGCCCGTGGGGCTGGAGCGGCCGGCGGCGGACGCCGAGCGCGCGGCGCGGCCGGAGATGCTGCGCGTCCAGCCCTGGGCCAACGAGGCGGGCAAGGTGCTGGTCCAGCCGCTGGATCGCAACAGCGCGCGCGCCGCGGGCGAGGAACCTCCGCGGAAGGCCCGCACCACCTCCAAGATCCTCGGCAAGAACATGATCTGGAACGTGCTCCACCGCTTCCGCGGCGCCGAACAGGAGGAGAGCGCGCTCTCCAAGGAGGAGTGGGACCGCGTCGCCGTCGCCGCGCTGCTCTTCCTGCTGCTCCTGGCAATCGTGATCGTGGTGTTGATCAGCCTCTGAGCGCCTGGTCGGCTGGGCTCCAGGCGTCCGGCGGCGGCGGCTTGCCTGGGCGCCATCGCTCCCCACCCTTCCAGGAGGGGAGGGTCGAGGATGACGGCCACCACCGCGGAGCTGCTACGGCGGGAGCTGGAGACGATCGTCGACCGCTACGAGGCGGTGATCCGCGACACGCTCCCGGCCGCGCGCGGTCTCGACCGCAAGACGATCATCGATTCACTGCTGGACTTCCTGGACAAGGTGGCCGGGCGGCTGGAGTCACCTGCCCGCATCGGACAGGTGGACACGCTCGCCGAGCTCTCCCGTCTGCATGCCCGGCAGCGCGCGGGGCTGCCCAACTTCACCCTGGAGCAGGTGGTGGGCGACTACCGCCTGCTGCGCCGGGAGCTCTTGCACGCCCTGCGTGCCCACGGCCCCATCCCCGAGCAGGACGAGCAGGTCCTGCACGACTCGCTCGACCAGGGCATCACCTTCTCCGCCCAGGAGTACCTGGGCATCGCCCGCGGACGCGAGGCGCAGATGGCCCGCGCGCTCGAGGAGTCCCGGGAGCAGCAGCGCGTCCAATTGGCGGAGCTCCAGAGCGTGATCGAGCACGTGCCGGAGGCGCTCTACGTGGGCTCGATGACGGGCATGGTGCACGCCAACCGGCAGGCGCTGCTCCAGCTCGGCTTCGACAGCCCCGAGGACCTCAAGAAGGATGTGCCCACGCTCGCGCGCCTGGTGGAGAACCGAGATCCGGACACCGGCCTGCCCATCCCGCTCGAGGAGCTCCCCTTCGCGCAGGCGCTGCGAGGCCAGAGCGCGGTCCGGGAGACGGAGGTGAAGCACCAGAAGACCGGCGAGCGGCGAATCATCCGCAGCTCGGCGGCCCCCATCCTCGTGGAGGGGCGCGTGGTGGGCGCGGTGGCCGTCAACGTCGACGTCACCGACGCGCGGCGCCGGGAGCGGGACGTCCGCCAGCAGCTCCTGGACGAGCGGCGCGCGCGCGAGGCGGGGCAGAGCCAGGTGGTCGCGCTCGAGCAGGAGGGGCTCCTGCGTCAGCGCTTCATCGAGGCGCTCTCCCACGACCTGCGCACGCCGCTCTCCGCGGTGCGGGTGAGCGCGGAGCTGCTCGCGCGCAGCCCGGCGCTGCCGGAGAAGGAGGCGCGGCTGCCGCGGCGGATCCTCGACAGTGTGGCCCGCATCGACCGGATGATCCGCGACCTGCTGGACGCGAGCGCGATCCGCGCCGGCAAGCCCCTGCGCCTGCCGCGCGAGCGGGTGGACCTGCGCGCGCTGGCCCGGGACACGCTGGAGGAGCTCGCCACCATCCATGGAGACCGCTTCCGCCTGGAGGCGCCGGCCCCCACGCCCGGCGAGTGGTCCGCCGAGGCGCTGCGCCGGGTGCTCGAGAACCTCTGCGGCAACGCGGTGAAGTACGGGGACCCCAGCGCGCCCATCACCGTCACGGTGGCCCACGCCAAGGGCGCCGCCCGGCTCGCCGTTCACAACCAGGGGCGTCCGCTCACGGAGGTGGAGCTGACCACGCTCTTCGAGCCCTTCGAGCGCACCCGCGCCGCCCGGGCGAGCGGGCAGGGCGGCTGGGGAATTGGTCTGACGCTGGTGCGCGGCCTCGTCTCCGCGCTCGGCGGGTCGGTGCGGGTGGAGAGCTCCGCCGCCGCCGGCACGACCTTCGAAGTGCTGCTGCCTACAGCGAGTTCGTGACCACCACCGCGACCTCGCCGGTGGGCTCGAGCGTCTTCTTCGCCACGTCGTAGCGGTAGCGCTCCACGAAGTCGAAGCGGCAGCCCTTGCCGTTCTTCACCTGCGCCAGCTCCACCTTCGCCGGCGTCTTGGTGTACCGGGCGTCCGACTCGCGCAGGCACTTCACCGCCTCGTCCGCGCGCTTGCGGCAGGCCTGCTCGTTGAGCTCCTGGGCCCGCAGGGAGGTCTCGCACTCGTTCGCCTGCGCCGGGACGCTGAAGCTCAAGGTGCCCGCCTTGGCGTCCCCTTCCGCCTTCTCCCAGTGGCGCGCCACGAAGAGCTCCTTGCCGCTGGGCAGCTCGTAGGCGAACAGGCTCTTGCGCAGCTCCTCGTCCGCGACGAAGGCCACGTCGCCGATCATTCCCGCGAAGTGCGAGCTGCCGCTCGGCTGCGTCCGGAAGATCACCGCCTTGTCGTCGAACCGGCAGCTCTTCTCCCCGTCCAGCGCCTCGCCGGACTTCCGCTTCCGGATGGCGATGCCTTCGCCCCCCGAGTCCGGATCTGCCGCCAACACCACCACGTACCCGGGATACGCCAGGCAGTTCGGCTTCAGCCGCTGCTCCGGAGACGCGCCGGGCAGGAGATTTTCAGCGTGAACGGGAAATGCGACCGCGAACAGAGAGAGGCCGAGCGAGGTCCACCGCACTGGAAGCTCCTTGAAACGGAAGCGGAAAGCTAAGCGCACTCCCGGCCCTGGCCGCAAACCGGGAGGTCATACCCCCCGTCAAACAGGGGGACCGTTGACTATCCCACGCCAGTGGCTAGGTGAACGCCACACGAGGCGCCGCCTTCTGGCCGCTTCAGCGATGGTGACGAACGGATGCCGACTCAAGCCAAGGACGTGGTCGTCGCGCCACCCGCCACGCGGGTGCGCACCGGGATTGAAGGCCTCGACGCCGTGCTCAAGGGCGGCCTGCTCGCGGGCGGCCTCTACATCGTCCAAGGCCCGCCCGGCGCCGGGAAGACGATCTTCGCCAACCACATCGCCTTCGGGAAGGTGGCCGAGGGAGAGCGGGTGGTCTACGCCACGCTGCTCACCGAGTCCCACGCCCGGATGATGCTCCACCTGGGGTCGATGAAGTTCTTCGACAAGGAGGCGGTGGGCTCCGGCATCAGCTACGTGAGCGCCTTCGGCACGCTGGAGGCGGGGGGGCTCAAGTCGCTGCTGGAGCTGCTGCGGCGCGAGGTGCGCACGCGCAAGGCGTCCCTGCTGGTGGTGGACGGGCTGGTGGCGGCGCAGGAGTCCGCGGAGAGCGAGCGGGACTTCAAGAAGTTCATCCACGAGCTGCAGGTCCACTGCGACCTCAACGGCACCACGGTGCTCTTGCTCACCAGCGGCCCCATCCAGCAGGGCACGCGGCCCGAGCACACGATGGTGGACGGCACCTTCGAGCTCGGGGACACGGTGGTGGCCGGCCGCAGCGAGCGGCAGCTCGAGGTGAAGAAGTTCCGCGGCAGCTCCTTCCTGCGCGGGCTGCACCCGTACCGCATCTCCTCCAACGGGATCTCCCTCTTCCCGCGGATCGAGTCGCTGCTCGCCAAGCCGACCGAGGCCGACCTCTGCCGGGACGAGCGGGTCTCCACCGGCGTGGAGGCGCTGGACGAGATGCTGGGCGGCGGGCTGCCCTGCTCCACCACCGGCCTCATCCTCGGCTCCTCGGGTGTGGGGAAGACCACGCTGGGGCTGCACTTCCTCGCCGCGTCCTCCAAGGACGAGCCGGGGCTGCTCTTCACCTTCTACGAGACGCCGCCGCGGCTGTTGATGAAGGCGCAGAAGCTGGGCCTGGACTTGGAGCCGCTGGTGAAGAGCGGGGCGCTGGAGATCCTCTGGGTCCCGCCCACCCAGCGCATCCTCGACGAGCTCGGCAAGCAGCTGCTGGACGCGGTGGAGCGGCGAGGCGTGACCCGGCTCTTCGTGGACGGGCTCCAGGGCTTCACCGAGAGCGCCGTGCACACGGAGCGGATCAGCCACTACTTCACGGCCGTGTGCAACGAGCTGCGAGTGCGCGGCGTGACCACGCTCGTCAGCTCCGAGGTCCCCCAGCTGGTGGGCCGGGAGATCTCCGCCCCGCTGGGCAGCGGCATCTCCAGCATCGCGGAGAACATCCTGCTGATGCGCTTCGTGGAGCTGCACGCGCACCTCTACCGGATGCTCTCCATCGTCAAGGTGCGGGACAGCGGGTACGACAGCTCGCTGCGCGAGTTCAAGATCAGCGAGAAGGGCATTCAGCTGGAGCGCACGTTCCAGAGCGCCCAGGAGATCCTCTCGGGGATGCCGCACGAGGCACGCCACGCAACACGGAGAGGAAAGGCCGCGGCGTCGGCCAGCCGGCGCCGTAGGAGATGACGTACATCCTGGTGGTCGAGGACGAGTACGGCATCGCCGAGGCAATCTCGGACCTGCTCACGGACGAGGGCTACGAGGTCCGCCTCGCCCGCAACGGGGCCGAGGGGCTGGAGGCCATCCGCGCGCTGCGGCCATCCCTGGTGCTGCTGGACGTGATGATGCCCGTGCTCGATGGCCGCGAGCTGTTGCGCCAGGTGCGCGAGGACCCGGCCCTCAAGGACCTGCCGGTGGTGGTGATGAGCGCGGTGAACCCGTCCCGCCTGGCCATTGATCTCACGTACGAGGCCTTCCTCCACAAACCGTTCGACATCGACATGTTGCTGCAGCAGGTGCGCACGCTGGCCGGTCCCCCCGTCAAGTAGTCGCTAAGGGGAAAGAAAAGCGCTCGCCGCCCCTGGCGCGTCCGTGGTGGCGTCGCCTCCTCCCGCCGTTCTTCGAGTGAGGCACGCATGAACCCCTCCGCCAGCGTCTGGACTGGCGCCGCGCTGCTGCTGTGTGGCGCGGCGCTCGCCCAGCCCGTCTCCAACGGGCCCAAGGAGCTGCCCAAGCAGCTGCCGCCCGGCGTCTCCTCCGTGCTGCTCGGGCTGAGCGTTCAAAAAGGCGCCGAGCCGTCTGCGGAGAAGGTGGCGCTGGGAGAGAAGCTCTTCAACGATCAGCGGCTCTCCGCGGACGACAGCGTCTCTTGCGCCACCTGCCACGTCCCCGCCAAGGGCTTCGTGGACGGCAAGCCGGTCTCCGAAGGCGTGAAGCAGCAGAAGGGGACCCGCAACTCGCCCACCGTGCTCAACGCGATGTTCAACGCCACCCAGTTCTGGGACGGGCGCGCAGCCACGCTCGAGGAGCAGGCCAAGCTGCCCATCCTCAACCCGGTGGAGATGGGGATGAAGGACGGGGACGCGGTGGTGGCGAAGGTGAGGGCCATCCCCGAGTACGCCGAGGCCTTCAAGAAGGTCTTCGGCCGCGAGGTCACCTTCGATGATCTCGGCGCCGCCATCGCCGCGTTCGAGCGGATGCAGTTCTCGGGCAGCGCCCCGTTCGACGCCTTCATCCAGGGGGACGCCAAGGCGCTGGATGCCTCCGCCAAGCGCGGCTGGTCCCTCTTCAACGGCAAGGGGCGCTGCAACAGCTGCCACGCCGGGAACGCGGTCTCGCCGCTCTTCTCGGATCAGAAGTTCCACAACATCGGGATCGCCGCGCACAAGCAGGACTTCGTGCAGCTCGCGCGCGAGGCGTTGGCCAAGGTGCGCACCGGAGACCAGCAGCAGATCGACGAGCTGGCCCTGCAGACCAAGTTCTCCGAGCTGGGGCGCTTCCTCGTCACCAAGAACGAGAACGACATCGGCACCTTCAAGACGCCCACGCTGCGCAACATCGGCATCACCGGGCCCTACATGCACGACGGCTCGATGCAGACGCTCTGGGACGTGATGGACCACTACAACAAGGGCGGCCTCGCCAACCCGTACCTGGACGGCGGGATGCAGCGGCTGGGGCTGACCGAGGCGGAGGTCGACGATCTGGTGGCCTTCCTCTTCACCCTCACCGACGCGCGCTTCGCGGCGCTGCAGAAGACCGAGCGCGCCCGGCAGACCGCCGGCAAGGCGAAGCGCCCGGAGCGCGAGACGGACGTGGCGATGGGGAAGCGGGGAGACCTGGGAGACGTGGCGCCCGACCCCACCCTGAAGGACCCCGCGCAGCTCGGCAGCTTCGGCAGCTACCGCTAGGAGAGACGACCATGCCTCCCTTCAAGAGCATCGAGACCAAGCACCACGAGGAGCGGGACGCCTTCTTCAGGCAGCTCTCTGGCCTCTCGCGCCGCGGCTTCTTCAAGCTGGCGGGCTTGTCCGCCGGCATCGCCGCCAGCAAGGGGCTCTTCACGCCGCACAGCTTCCAGCTGGTGGACGTGGCGGCCGCGCAGGGCAAGCCGGGCGCCGCGCCGCGCTTCCGCTTCGCGTACATCTCGGACACCCACCTCTACGAGCGCAAGCTCAACGACCGCTTCGTCCGCTCCATCCTGCGCGCGGTGGATGACGTCAACGCGCTGGATCCCCAGCCGGACTTCGTCCTCTTCGGCGGGGACCTGGCGCAGCTGGGCCAGAAGGGGGAGCTCGAGCTCGGCGCGCAGATCCTCAAGGGGCTCAAGGCGCCGGTGAAGATGATGGTGGGCGAGCACGACTGGTTCCTCGACATGGGCGAGCACTGGCGCGCGCTCTTCGGCCCGCCGCAGTACGCCTTCGATCACAAGGGCGTCCACTTCGTCACGCTGATGAGCGTGAACGAGCAGGACTTCTGGACCGCGCGGAAGATGACCCCGATGGAGCGCATGCAGACGGTGGCCGGCCTGGACAATGGCCTGCAGTCCCGCTTCGAGGTCGGCCCGGAGGGGCGGGAGTGGCTCAAGAACGATCTCGCCAAGGTCGACAAGAAGACCCCGCTGGTCGTCTTCTCCCACTCGCCGCTCTACAAGTACTACCGGAACTGGAACTTCTGGACCGAGGACGCGGAGCCGGTGCAGGCGCTGCTGCGCCCGTTCCAGAACGTGACGGTCATCCACGGCCACACCCACCAGCTGCTCACCCACCGAGTGGAGAACATCCACTTCCACGGGATGCTCAGCACCGCGTGGCCGTGGCCCTACGCGCCGCAGGGGCTGCCGCAGCTCACCGTGCAGATGAACCGCGCGGACCCCTTCAGCGCGTTCGACGGCTGCGGGGACGGGCGGATGGACGTGCTCGAGTCCGGGCTGGTGGACAAGCTCTACAACCTCTGGGACCGCAACCCGGTCACCGTGAAGGCCAGCTACGTGGGCAGCGGCGGCAAGCAGGACCGCCCGCCCGCGCCCAAGCTGCCCACCTACTGACGGCTTTTCGAGGACGACCATGAACCTCTTGAACCCATGCATCGCGCTGTGCGCCCTGCTGCTCTCCCTGCCGGCGCTCGCCGGAGAGGCGAAGGCGCACGCGCTCCCGGAGTCCCAGCAGGGCAACCTCGTCGTCGGGCTGTGCGACGGGAAGACCTCCGTGGAGGTGAAGGGCGTCAGGCCGGGCCAGCCGCTCAGCCGCACGCAGGCGCAGCAGGTGTCGGATCAGCTGATGGAGCAGTGGAAGCGGAAGAACCCGGACGCGCGCTGGGATCCACCCGCGGTGGCCACCAGCCCCAGCGCCGGCTCCATGCCCGCGCCCACGCCCGTCCCCGGCAGCTCCACCTCCACCGCGGGCGACACGGCGTCCTCCGGCGCCAAGCAGGTGCCGCGGCAGAAGGGCCAGGCCGTGCAGTCCGGCCACACCTACGGCGCCTTCAGCGAGCGCGACGAGGCGATCTGGCGCGCCTCCACCCAGCAGTTCGTGGATCGCGGCCGCGCCGTCTTCCACGACGCGAAGGAGCTCGGCGGCACCATCGCCGTCTCGTGTGACATGTGCCACCCCGACGCGGCCAACACCCACCCGGAGACCTACCCGAAGTACCAGGTGCAGCTCGGCCGCGTGGCGCTGCTGCGGGACATGATCAACTGGTGCATCGAGAACCCCGTCCGCGGCCGGCCGCTGCCGGATGACGACGAGCGGCTGCGCGCGATGGAGGCGTACATCTACGCGCAGCGCAAGGGCACGCCGCTCGAGTTCGGCAAGCACTGAACGCCGCTAGCGGCTGGCGCGCCCGGCTCGGCGCAGCAGGAGCGCGAGCGCGCCGAGC
Organism: Myxococcaceae bacterium; assembly: GCA_044229415.1. Lineage (GTDB taxonomy): Bacteria > Myxococcota > Myxococcia > Myxococcales > Myxococcaceae > JBGATB01. Next base: position 14,438 of record JBGATB010000037.1, read on the forward strand.
GCGGCGAGCACCCCGCCCGGGACGCCCTGGCAATGGCAGCTCACCGGGGTCGCCGGCTGCGGCTGCGCGGTGCCGCCATCGGGGGAGGTCCCGCCGTCGGTTCCGGAGCCCACGCCCGCGTCGCCCGCGTCCTGCGGAGCGCTCGCCGCGCCCAGCCCGAAGAAGTCGGCGATCCGCGAGGCGGCGCACAGCTTCACGTCCAGCGCGAAGGCGCCCGCGGTCCCACAGCCGTTGGCGGGATCCACCGGCACGCCGTGGCCCGTGCCCACCAGCTCGTACGCCTCCACGCGCGTGACGCCGGCGGCGTCCTGGTAGGCGCGCCGGGTGTGCGCGCCCAGCGCTTGCGTCTGGTCCGCCACGCCGTCAATTCCATGCACGCCGGTCCACTGGTCCACCAGCTCCTGGCGGTTCGCCGGGCGCACGGTGAGGTCGTCGTTCCCCTGCCAGATGGAGACGCGCGGCCAGGGGCCGGTCCAGGCCGGGAACGCGTCCTTCACCTTCTTCGCCCACTCGGCCGCAGAGAGGTCCCTCCCAGCGCCGCAGGCATTGGCCTCCAGGAGCGAGTGCGCGCAGTCGTACGGGACGCCGGCGATCACCGCGCCGCCCGCGAAGACGTCTGGCCAGGTGGCCAGCATCAGCGCCGTCTGCGCGCCGCCCGCGGAGACGCCGGTGACGAAGACGCGGGCGGGGTCGATCGAGAAGTCCGCCTTCATGCGATCCACCATCTGCTTGATGGAGAGGTTCTCGCCCTGGCCGCGCTGGAGGTTCGCCAGGTCCGCGCCTTCGCCGGACCAGTTGAAGCAGCGCAGCGGGTTGTTGGTGGCGCGCTGCTCTGGGTAGAGCACGTAGAACTTCCGCTCGTCCGCCACGGCGCTGAAGCCGTCGGCCTCGAAGTCCGCGGCGGCCTGGGTGCAGCCATGGAGCGCCACCAGGAGCCCCGCCTTCGCCGGCATCCCCGTTGGCACGTGCCGCAGCATCCGCAGGTTGCCGGGGTCGCTGCCGAACCCCGTGACCTCCTCGAGCGCGGTGAGCCCCTGCCGCTGCCGCGGCCACGCGTCCACCTCCGGGCCGCAGGCGAGCAACAGGGCGGGGAGGAGCGCGAGCAGAGCTGAAGGCGAATGCATGTTGCCGCTTCTAGCGAGCGGGGCGCGCGCGCGTAAGGGCGCGGCGCTGGTTCGCACCGAATCCGGACAACGCGTCCGTCAGCCCACGTCCTCGAGCGGGCAGCTGGCGCCATCGCGGGTCAGCTCGTAGTCGGTGCCGAAGAGCCCCTGGGTGATTCGGAGCACGGCCGGCTTGCCGCGGATGACGCCGCCGAGCTGGACGTTCTGGCCCACCTTCACGTCGCCCGCGTCGAGCACCTTCCCGTCGACGACCAACCGGACGGAGCCACCGATCAACCCCGAGCGCGCCACCACCTCCACGCGCGCGCCGGCGCACGTGCCCACCAGCCGGTCCGAGAAGCCGCTCGAGGACTCCACGGCCTTTCCGCCGGACGGGGCCTGCGCCGCGGGGGCGGCCGGGGCCTGCGCGCGCGCCGGCTTCGGCGCTGCGGCCACGGCCTTGGGCAGCCGGGCGAAGCGGATGCTCGCCATGGCGGCCGGGTCGTCCGGGCGCACGCGCGCGAGCGAGTCCCAGACCTCCATCACCGTCCCCTGGCCCGCGGTGCGGCGCTCCTCGGTGTCGGCGATCTTCTCGCCGAGGAAGGTCACCTCGCTGCCGACCTGGAGGCCGGCGCGGCTGCCCGCGCGCAGGAAGTAGTCGCCGCGGTCCACGAAGACCTCCACCGCCTTGTCGGCGGCGAAGGAGGAGAGGGACGGCAACAGCAGGCAGAGCAGCAGGGGGCGGATCACGCGCGGACCTCCGGGGCGGGGTAACCCCCATAGCCCAGGTGGGGTGCAGCTCGCCAAACCGCCCAGCCGCGAGGTCAGGGGTAGTGGCACCAGCCGGGGGAGGGGAGCCCTTCGGTCTCGGTGCAGGTGGCGCCCGGCGCGCACTGGCGGGAGCCGTTGGCGGCGGAGCAGGTGCAGGCGGTGGCGGACGCGCAGCTCTGGGAGGCGAGCAGCCCGCCGGTGCCAGAGAGCGGGCAGCTGGTGGACGCGGGGCAGGTGCAGCGACCGGAGAGCAGCGCGCCCGAGGAGACCGGCTGGCAGGTGGAGCCGGTGGCGCACTGCACGCCGCAGCCGCCGCAGTTGCCCGCCTCGCTGGAGAGATCTCTGCACGCCAGCGCGTTGGGCTGCTGGCTGCAGCAGACGGCCGCGCCGCGGGCGGCGTCGCACGGGCGGTGGCTGCAGTCAGGGTCCTCGCAGTCCTTCACGCCGTCGCCGTCGTTGTCCACGCCGTCCGAGCAGCTGGACTCGCAGCTGCCGCCGCAGGTGTCGTCGAAGCAGTCCGGCTTGCCGTCGCAGTCGTTGTCCTGGGTGTCCCGGCAGGCGCGCTCGGCGGACTGGGTGAGGCCTCCGTTGCCGCCGCAGGCGCAGCGGCCGTCGCTGCAGACCTTGCCGTGCGCGCCGCAGCTCTGGCCCGCGCAGTCGATGTCCTCGCAGTCCTTGGCGCCGTCCCCGTCGTTGTCCACGCCGTCCGTGCAGGCCACCTCGTGGCGGGCGCCGCCGTAGCAGAAGCAGCCGCTGCCCGCGCAGACGCGCCCCTCGCAGTCGGGGTCGGCGCAGTCGGTGAGGCCGTCGTTGTCGTTGTCTCCCGAGCCGGGCGTGCAGATCGTCTCGCGCTTGCCGCCGGCGAAGCACTGGCAGCCCAGGCCGCCGTCCGCGTTGCACATCCGCCCCTTGCAGCTGGGGTCCGCGCAGTCGGTGCCGCCGTCGTCGTTGTTGTCCACGCCGTCCGCGCAGGAGCGCTCGCACAGCGCCACCGGCAGCAGCGCGCAGCAGTCGGAGTCCGCTACGTCCGTGTCGCCGTCCCCGTCGTTGTCCACGCCATCGCCGCAGGCGGTCTCCAGCTGGGCGCCTTCTCCGTTGAGGCAGCCGCTCGCCACGCCGAAGCACGCCCGGCCCAGGCAGTCCGGATCGCTCAGGTCCGGCTTGCCGTCCTTGTCGTTGTCGATCCCGCCGGGGGAGCAGCTGGTCTCCACCCGCCGGTTGCTCGCGCCGCAGATGCAGCCGCCGCAGTCGCGCACCGCGCAGTCCTCGTCCGCGCAGTCGAGCTTGCCGTCCCCATCGTCGTCCGCGCCGTTGAGGCAGTTGAGCTCCACCTTGGCGCCGGTGCCGCAGGTGCAGTTGTCCCCGCAGCTGTGGCCGGCGCAGTCGGGGTCCGCGCAGTCGGTCTTCCCGTCGCCGTCGTTGTCCGCGGCGTCGCCGCAGGCCAGCTCCGCGCGCACGCCGAGATCGCACATGCAGGCGCCGCCACAGGACTTCTGATCGCAGTCGGAGTCCGCGCAGTCCGGCTTGCCGTCGCAGTCGTTGTCCGCCCCGTCGTTGCAGACCTCCACGCCGCCGCCGTCGCAGGCGCCGCCGTCGGACAGGCCCGTGCCCGAGTCCCCAGGGGGAGGGGTGGCCGCGTCCACCGTCCCCGCGTCCCTGGGCCTGCCCGCGTCCGTGCCCGCGTCCACGCCCGCGCCGGCGTCTCGCGTCAGGGGCTCGGTCCGGCACTCGCCGCCGCTGCAGACGTAGCCCTCGGCGCAGTCCTTCTGCTCCGCGCAGGCGTAGCGGAAGCCGTCCGTCACCGCGTCCGAGAGGCTGCAGGCCGCGAAGAGCGCCGCGCCCAGGGCCAAGCAGAGGCGGAGCTGCCTCATGGGAGCGCCCCGCTGATCGCCACGCCGCCCGGCGCGGGAGTCACCTTCGCCGGGGTGCCGGCGATCCACACGGTGACGCCGGTGATCGCCAGCGCCGCGGTGGAGACGAGCAGCACGTCCGCCACCAGCGCGTCCCGCTTCATGGCCTGGTTGAGCGCGGCCACGTCCGCCTGGCGCAGGCTGGTCACGCGGCCGTCCTCATCGACGGCGGGGCGCTCCAGCCGCTCGCGGGTGGCCGCGGACTGGGTGCCGAAGTAGACGCCGCCGCCCGCCGCCACCGCCGCGAGCCCGAGCGCGGTGTACGCGAGGGGCCGGTAGCGCGGTCCGGCCGCGGGCGCCGGAGCGGTGGCGTCCAGGCCCGGAGCCGCGGCCAGCGGGGCGTCCGCGCGCGCGAGCTGTGGCTCTTCCTCGCTGCCCAGGGTGAGCAGGACGCGCTCGCGCTCGTCGAGCGCCTCCGCCCACCAGCGCAGCTGCGCGCCCTCCACCGGCACCTGCGCGGAGAGCTGTGAGAGCGGGGCGTCCGCCGCGCTCCAGCCGCCGGGGCCGAGCAGGTGGAAGCGGACCTTGCGCGCCATCGCCAGGGGATCTCCGGAGAGCCGGACGGCGAGCCGCTCCAGCGCCCCGGCGCGCGCGTCCGGGGGAAGGGAGCTCAGCCGCATCGCCCCCTTCTCGGTGGCCCAGGCCTTGGCCTCGTACATGGGCAGCCGCAGGCGGGGGGAGAGGTCTGCGTCGATCTTCCGGTCCGGGCTGAGCAGGAAGAGCCGCCGCAGCGCCAGCTTCGCCTTCTCCGGCTGGGAGAGCAGCGCCGCCACGGTGCCCTCCAGCTCCAGGATTCTCAGCACCGCCGTGCGATCCGTCCCGCGCCGCGCCCACGCCGCGTCGAGCGCCACCGCGCAATCCGCGTACTGCAGCTCCGCGAACAATGACTCAGCGCGCTGAAGCTCCGGGTTGATGGGGGTGCTGGCCGCCAGCAGCAGCGGGAGCAGGGGGAGGACGGTCATCAGGAGGACAGGACCCTAGATCGCCCGGACCTTGGGTGCTCCTTTGGTGCCGGCCCGTGAATCGCAGGAGTGTGACAACTCCCGGTTGACGCGTTGACACCTCCGCAGAGCACCCTACAGAGTTCGCTGCGCGTGCAGCTGGATCAACCCACAGGCGCGCTGCGGTTTCCGGCGCCCGCGGGTTGGTCGCCCGGGACCGTGGTGGCGGAGCGTTACCGGCTGGTGGCGAAGATCGCCACCGGCGGGATGGCGGAGATCTGGCTGGCGCAGCAGCTGGGGCTCAAGAGCTTCCAGAAGCTGGTGGCGATCAAGAAGATCGCCGAGCACGTCGCCAAGGATCCCGAGCTGACCGAGATGTTCTTCGAGGAGGCGCGGCTGGCGGCGCAGCTCTCCCACCCCAACGTGGTGCAGGTCTATGACCTCGGAGAGCACGCTGGCGCCTACTACATCGCCATGGAGTACCTGCCCGGCGAGAACCTGGCGCAGGTGGTGCGCGCGGGGCGCGCGGCGCATCGCCCGCTCCCGCTGCCGCTCGCGGTGAAGATCATCTCGGACGCCGCCGCCGGCCTCTCCAGCGCGCACACCAAGGCGGGGCTGGACGGCAAGCCGCTGGGCATCGTCCACCGGGACGTCTCTCCGCAGAACCTGGTGGTGACCTACGACGGCGTGGTGAAGGTGCTCGACTTCGGCGTGGCCAAGGCCACCAAGCGCGCCACCAGCGGCCGCAGCGGGCAGATCAAGGGGAAGCTGGAGTACATGTCCCCGGAGCAGGCACGCGGCGAGGCGATCGATCAGCGCTCGGACGTGTTCAGCCTGGGGATCGTCCTCTTCGAGGCGGTGACCTCCTCTCGGCTCTACCAGTTCGACGAGCCCTTCGCGGCGCTCACCGCGATCACCGGGCCGGATCCGGCGCCGCTGGCGCGCACCAAGAACCCGCAGATCCCCCAGGTGCTCGAGCAGATCATCGCCCGCGCGCTCGCCAAGGACCTCACCGCGCGGTACCAGAGCAGCCTCGCGCTCCACTCGGCGCTGGAGGAGTGGCTGCGCGCCTTCCGCGCGCCCCCGCGCAACAGCGACGTGGGCGGGTACATGCGCCAGCTCTTCCAGGACCGGATGGCCCAGCGGGCGGCGGTGCTGGATCGCCTGAACGCCGGCGAGCTCGCGGCCGCGGCCGCCACCGTCGCCACCCAGCTCAAGCCCACCACGGACCGCTCCATGCCGGGCAGCGGCGAACCCGAGCAGCTCACCCGCCGGGAGCGGCCCGCACCTCCCGCGCCGACCGAGCCCGAGCTGCCCGCCGCCGCTGTCGCACTCTCCGCTCCCGCCGCGGCGCGCCGCGGCGGCTGGGGCCGGTATGTGGTGGCGATCGCCGCGGCGGTGGGGAGCTTCTACGCCATCACCGCTTCCACCTCCGCCTTCAAGCCGCGCTCGGGGGATCTGCTCGAGCCGTCGCTGCCACCCACCCCTGCGATCGAGGTGCCGGTGCGCGCCGTGCCGCCTCCGCCTCCCGAGCCGGAGGCCGCGAAGCCCGCGCCGTCCGAGCCGCCCGCCGCGGTGGTTGCGCCGGCCGCGGCCGAGCCGGAAGCCGTCGCGCTCACCAAGCGCAACGCGAAGCGGCTGGCACCGGTCCAGCGCGCCGCTCAGCGCCCGCTCCCGGCCGAGCCCGCGGCGAGGGAGGAGCCGCCATCGGCCGTGGCGCTCGGCAAGCTGACGTTGGACACGGTGCCCTGGACTGAGGTCAGCCTCGGCGGGAAGAAGCTCGGCGAAACGCCGCTGATTGACGTGCCCCTGAACGCCGGCAAGCACGTGCTCCAGCTGCGCAACGACGAGCGGCAGATCCGCACCACGCTCGAGGTGGAGATCTCCGCCGGGCAGACGACGGTGAAGAAGGTTCGGCTCTAGCGTCGAAGGCAGTCTGTGCTCTCGTCCCGGACGCGAGCGCAGCAGGGCAGATAGGACTCGAGTGGGTTCGGTTCGCCCTCGCGCTGCATGCATGGTTCCCGCGGTAGCGGATCGCGACCGCGGTGGGTTGCACAGCCGCGGCCCCGGCAGCGGGCGCCCGGTCCGCTCACACCGAGCCAGCCTCGCGACCGCGTGCGGTTCACCCGGAACATGTGGCGCGCGGCGCGAGAGGTCGGACGCCGAGCTGGACGGGAGGGTAGACGACCCGGATTGGTCGCCCAGCCGCCCAATCGGGAAATGGGGCGGTAACCCTTTGTGCTCGTTCACTTTCCGCTGGTCGACCACGCTGGTCGACCGCTGGTCGCCCAACTCTGCCCGCAACCTCCGCGGAACCTCTGCGCCATGGGCTGCCCGTCGGTCGCCCACTGGCCGCCCAGCGTGGTCGACCAGCTGAATCGGGCGCGGCGCTCAAGGACTCCGGCAGGTTGGGTCGCCCCAGCATCGACTGGGCGGTTGGTCGCCCAATTGGGTCGGGCCCCCCGGCAGCATCGACCGGGGCTCGAGCGCGATGCCGCTCGGAGTGACCGGGTCGGGCGCCCGCCGCAGAGAACGTGCCGGTGCAACCCACCGCGGCTGCGATCCGCTACCGCGGGAACCATTCGTGCAGCGCGAGGGCGAACCGAACCTACTCGAGTCCTATCTGCCCTGCTGCGCCCCGAGCGCGGCATCGGACGAATTGTCCGGCCGCGCCGCTCAGGCACGACAGCGCTGCAGCCGGCGCCCGGCTCCCGCCTCGGATTCCCGGCGATTGCTCTTCGCACGCCGGCTGCATTCGACGCTCGCGCATGGATCGCGACGAGCGTTTGCGCGGGGTGGTGCTGGGTACGGCGGTGGGGGACGCGCTTGGCCTCCCTCGCGAAGGGCTCACGCCGGGACGTGCGCGGCGGCTCTACGGCGGTGCGCCCTTGGAGCATCGGCTCGTGCTCGGCCGGGGCCTGCTCAGCGACGACACCGAGCACGCGGCGATGACCGCCCAGGCGTTGCTCGCCGCGCCGGAAGACCCCGCCCGCTTCGCCCGCTCACTCGCGTGGCGCCTGCGCGGTTGGCTCGCGCTGCTCCCAGCCGGAGTTGGCTGGGGCACCTTGCGCGCCATCGTCAAGCTGTGGCTCGGGTTCTCGCCCCAGCGCAGCGGCGTCGTCTCCGCCGGCAATGGTCCGGCGATGCGCGCGGCGGTCCTAGGCGCTTGTCTCAGCGAGCAGCCCGAGTTGCTGCGCTCGGTGACCCTGGCCTCCACGCGGCTAACCCACCGCGAGGCACGTGCGGAGGAGGGCGCGCTGGCCATCGCTCTCGCCGCGCGCCACGCCGTGCGAGGCCCCGTGGACGCACCGGCGCTGCTGGTCGAGCTGCGAAGCGTGCTCTCCGGCAGTGAGCTGCGCGCGAGCCTGGGCCAAGTCGAGGCGCACCTGCGTCGTGAGACGACGCCCGAGGAGCTCGCCGCCGCGCTCGGCTTGAGTCGGGGCGTCTCCGGCTACATCAACCACACCGTGCCGATGGCGCTCTTCTGCTGGCTGCGCTACCCGGGCGACTTCCGGCGCGCGGTGGAGGAGGTGATCCTCCTCGGCGGTGACACCGATACGACCGCGGCGATCGTCGGCGGGCTGGCAGGTGCCGCGCTCGGTGCCTCCGCCATCCCCGCGAGTTGGCTCGCTGGGTTGAGGGACTGGCCACGCTCGGTCGCCTGGCTCGGTGCGCTGGCGGCACGGCTCGCGAAGCAGTTCCCCTCGGCAGGTAAGGCGCTGCGCACGCGTCCGCTACCGCTTTTCTGGCCGCTGCTCCTGGTGCGCAACGCCGCGTTCATGGCGGTGGTGCTCGCGCACGGACTGCGCCGGCTGCTCCCGCCCTACTGACCCTTACTGCCAGAGCTGAGTGGGCGGCGCGGACGGCGCCAGTCCCGCGGCGAGCCCGGCGAGGACCTGCTGCGGCGTGGGCGGCATGGCGGCGGCGATGTCGGTGGGCACGCGGTTGCGCCGCGCGAGGTCTCCGAAGATGGGCCAGAGGTTGTTCGGCCCGGCCACGAAGACGACCTTCTCTCGGGGGACGCCCAGCTGCTCCAGCACCGGCAGCACGTTCGGGAGATCCTCCGCCGCCGGGCGGAAGTGCCCCGAGTTGTTGGAGACCAGCAGCGCCACCAGCTCGCCGCCGGCGTCCTTGAGCGGCAGCAGCTCGCCGGCCATCAGCGCGCGCACGTCCCGGTACTGGTCGCTGCCAGTCGCGAGCAGCGAGTGGCCCGGCCGCGGCGAGGACTTGTCATCCCGCGGGTTGGGGTACATCCGCAGGGTGCCGTCCTCGGTGATCAAGTAGTCGTGCCGCAGCCCCGAGGGCAGCGCGTCCAGCGCCCCCGGCTTGCCCAGCAGGATGTCCGCGTACTTCCCGCCGGAGCTGGCGAAGCGGTCCACGCGGCTGGCGAACTGCTTGCGCCGCTCTGCGTCCGTCAGCGGGTGGTCCTGCTTGAAGGTGTTCTCGTAGACGTAGAGCGGGCGGCCGTCCCCGCGGTCCGGCTCGATCGCCACCGGCAGGCTGGGGATCAGCGGGTCTCCGCCGAGCCGGGCGAGCGCCGGCTCGAGCGCGGCGAAGGCCTCGCCGGTGCTCCGCAGGGCCGCGAAGGCGCGGTCCCGCACCGCCTCGAAGGTGGGTCGATCCGCGGTGCCGGCATCCAGCGCGTCGATCGCGCCGATCAGCGCGGCCTCGCCCTGCGACAGGGCGTTGCCCAGCCGCCAGTACGCGGAGATCAGCGCCGGCGCGGTGGTGGGCAGGGGCTCGGCCTTCGCCTCGGCGAGCGCGTGCTCCACTTCGCCCAGGAGCCCTTGCAGCTGCACAGCGGTGATGCCGGCCCCCGCAGGGGCTGCCGGGGACGAGGTCGAGACCGCGGTGAAGCGGTCCACCGGCGGGGCAGCGGGCGGGGCAGCGGGCGCACCCGGGATGGTGATCCCCACGAGCGGCGCCATGGCGCGCGCGCGGGAGTCAACCGGATTGACGGACAGGGGCGCCATGGCTCGAGGACTTATCGGGCCTTGGACGCCGCCGGTTGTGCGCCGACAACTCGCGCTGTCGGAGGGCTGTGGCATGGTGCGCGCCCCATGCCCATCCTCAGAGGAACCGTCACCTTCTCTCGCTATCGGGTGGAGTCGGACAAGAAGCGCTCCCCGTCCGACGTCCGCCGTTGGTTCGTCAAGGCCCTGCAGTCCTCCGCGTTCGAGCCGATCGATCGCAAGGGGGACGAGGACCGCGCCGCCGGCTTCGCCGAGCTCGAGGACTTCGACGCCACCGAGTTCTCCACCGGCAAGCTCTTCTTCGGCCAGCGCGCGCTCTTCACCTGGCGCGTGGATCAGCTGAAGGTGAGCGCCTCGCTGATCCGCGAGGAGCTGGCCAAGTGGGAGCAGACCTTCGTCAAGGAGAACGACCGCAAGCCCGCCAAGAGCGAGCGCTCCAAGGCCCGCGCCGAGCTGCGGCAGATGCTGCGCGGCAAGGCCAAGCCGGTGACCAAGACGCACGACCTGGCCTGGAACCTGGACTCGCAGCAGCTGCAGATCTGGAGCTCCTCCCGGAAGGTGGTGGACGAGGTGGTGGGAGAGCTGGAGAGCGCGTTCGAGGTGAAGCTGACGCCGCTGGTGCCGGGCGCGTTGGCGGAGAGCGGCGGGGCGAGCGCGGACGCGCTCTTGCCCACGGCGAGCCTGGTCGGTCCGAGCCTGGAGGTGGCCCATGGGGCGTGAGCAGTCGCGCAAGGATGCCCGCTTCGCCAAGGGCGAGGTGGGGGTGGACGGAGAGAGCGCCGAGCAGGAGCTGAAGGACCCCGCCGAGCTGGAGCGGGACAAGGCGCGCGAGCAGCTTCTGCGCGGCCGCACCTATCTGGGGCGCGAGCTGCTCACCTGGCTTCTGTGGCGCTCGGAGTCCGGAGACGCGCTCGTCCGCCACGACGGGCAGGACGTCACGGTGCTCTATCTGGGCCGCGTGGTGCTGCGCGGGCTGCACGGCGAGGTGGTGGAGCTGATGGCCAAGGGCACGGTGGCGCCGTACTCGGTGCAGGTCCGCCGCGCGCTCGACGATGGCCTGCTGGTGCACCTGGCCCGCCTCCGGCTCACCGCCGGCGAGCGGACGTGGGAGACCTCCATCGACGCGGAGTTTTTGGACCTCAAGTCCGCCAAGCTCCCGGAGCTGCTCACCGAGGAGGAGGATGATCGCCTCAGCGAGCGGCTGGATCTCGCCGAGCAGCTCTCCGCCATGGTGGACGCGCTGGTGGAGCTCTTCCTCGCGGAGCGCACCTCCAAGAAGTGGGCGCGGGACGTGGTCCCGGCGATGAAGGCCTGGATGAAGGGCGAAGTCGTCGAGGACGGGAAGACGCTGCAGCGCGCCAGACGCGCGGGCTGATTTTCGCTGCCGGGTGTGCGCCACCTCGCGCGGGGGCTTGTCCACGGAACGGACATCCCCCCGAGCGAGGCGCACCCCCATGGGCTTCTGGAACGACGTCGTCAACAAGCTGCGCGAGACCTTCCCCACGCAGATGCGGGAGGTGGAGCGGCGGCTCCCCCATCCCTACACCTCCCCGTCCGAGACGCGCTTCGAGGAGGAGGCGGCGCGGCTGGAGCAGGTGCTCGGAGATCCCAACGCCAGCCCGGAGGTGATCGCCCGGGCGCTGCGCGAGCTGGAGCGGCTGAACGCCTACGCGCCCATGGAGCGGCTGCAGGAGCAGCAGCGGCGGCTCGCCCAGGGAGAGGGGCCCATCTCCGGCGACAAGATCGACCCCGGCGCCGCCGGCCGCAAGGAGCGCCTCGAGGCGCTGCGGAAGAAGGCGGAGGAGAACCTCGGCAGCGTGGAGGACTCGCCCCGCCGCCGCGAGTTCGAGAAGAAGTACTCCGGCCAACTCGCCGGGGTGGCCCTGCCCGCCGCGCCCGAGCTGCAGGGCGAGGTGACGGCGCGCGCCCGTGAGCGCATCCCCGGCTGAGCCGGACCCCGGGTAAAGGTGTCAATTTGCTTGGCCTTTGGGCTTGGTGCGCCGGCAGGTGCGCCACGAAAGGCCTTCTTTTTCGCGCAGTTCGAGGAGGTGCAACTTCTACGGGGTAGGGGGCGACGATTTCAGACGACCCCAGCAGTTTTGGGGCCCTCCCGAGACCCCCTCCATGAGCGACGAACCTCTCCGCCTGCGTCCGACTGCTCGACCCGTTCTTGCTCCCGCCGCCGCGCCGGCGCCCGCGCCCGCCGCTGGTGTCGCGCCCGCCGCTGGTGTCGCGCCCGCCGCGCCCGCGGATGCCTTCGCGGCGACCGCCGCCGCGCCGGTGATCCCGGGCCTCCCCACGCCAGCGGTCTCCTCGGACGAGCTGCTCTCCGACGCGCTGGCCCAGGACCCCAAGCTCTCCGGGAAGTACGCCGCGCTCGGCGCGCTCCAGGCCCGCCGCACCGAAATCCAGCACGAGCTGGGCATGGCGCAGAAGGAGCTGGCGCGCTGGCGGGAGGAGCACGGCGGGATCGAGTCCACCCTGCGCGTGGGCGCGGGGGTGGGCAAGGCGATCTCCAACGTCCTCCACGGCGAGCTCGCGTTCTGGAAGGACGTGCGCAAGACGGTGACGGACGCGGAGACGCTGGAGCAGGCTCCGCAGCGCGGGCGGATCTCCACGCTCCAGGCGAGCCTGGGCGAGCTGGACCGCGCGGTCTCGGACGTGGCGGACGGCAAGCTGCCCACCGGCTCCAAGGACTACACCTTCGCCGAGGCCGCCGCGCTGGCCGCCGGCAAGCCGATGTCGCTGCAGGACGTGGTGGCCCACCGGATGGGCTTCCTCGCGCGCGCGGTGGACGCGGGGGACGTGGCGGCCGCGGGCGCGCTCTACCAGGCGGCGCTGCAGCCGTGGCTCTCGCTGGAGGAGGGCGGCCAGTCGGTGCTGCAGACGGCGGGCGGCAAGCCCTCCACCGCGGGCGTGGTGAACCAGCTGATCGCGATCGGCGCGGTGGACTTCGGCGGCAAGCTGGTGGCCACCGGGAAGGACCTCGCCGCGGCGAAGGAGAAGATCCAGGCCGCGCAGGGTGACGCGCGGTGGGGCAAGCACGAGAAGGTGAAGGCGCTCCTGGGCCAGCTCACCCCCACCGCGCTGGACGCTGATGGGCTTTGCCCAGGGGCGCTTCGCGGGGAAGGAGCTCTCCGAGCTGCGCTACCAGGAGGCGCGGGTCCAGGCGTCGCAGAGCCGCTACGCCGCGTCCCCCACCCAGGAGAACCTCAAGGCGGCGTACGCCGAGTTCCGCGCCTACGCGGCGCGCTTCCAGGGGCTGACGCGCGGCTTCGTGGAGCGCGGCGTGGCCCGGCAGCAGCAGCAGGTGCTCAAGGGGCAGACCAAGGTCCTCTCCGAAGGAGAGTTCGAGGCCACGCTCGCCGCCGCGAAGGCGCAGGGGCTGGCCGCGGCGAAGACGCCGGAGGAGCGCGCCGCGGTCACCGCGCGCTACGAGCAGATTGAAGAGCAGAAGCTGGCGTTCTTCGACAACACCACCGGCTACCGGGTGATCAACGGCGGCAAGGTGGCGGGGCCGGAGCGGCTGAGCGTGCTGCGGCACGAGTACACCCACCAGGCGTTCGCGAGCCTGCCGGACGCGGACCGCGCGGCGCTGGTGAACGTCTTCCACTCCGCCAAGGCGTTCAAGCCGCTCAAGGCGGGCGTGGGGCTCGCGGGCGCCTCTGACGCGGTGGTCGTGAACGAGCTGCTCGCGCGCTGGAACAGCAGCGAAGGCAAGGCCGCCGAGGCCAAGGAGGTCCAGCAGATCGACGGGATCCTCAAGAAGGCCCCGGCGAACCTGCGGGCCGCGGTGGATCTGCGGACGCTGACGGAGCCCGCGCTGGAGGCGCGCTTCGCCAACGTCCCGTACACCAACCTCTCCGGTGACGCGGACGCCATCGGCCTCTCCTTCGCGGAGTACACCGGGCCGGCGGAGTACGACTTCCCGGGCGCCGGCCTCTTCCAGCAGAAGGGCGCGCTGAGCGGCGAGCTCAACCTGCAAGAGCTGCCGCGGCAGGTGTACGAGCTGATGTTCAAGGGCGGCCGCGAGGACCCGGTCTCCCTGTTCAAGGCGATGGCGCTGGCGGACTTCAACGTGCGCAACGCCGCGCTGGGCGCGCTCAACCAGTACGGCGGGGAGGCGATCTTCATCCCCGGCAAGACGCCGGAGTTCTACCTGCAGCGGCTGGCGAGCCTGCCGTTCGTGGCGGCGCCGCCGGAGGTCCGCAAGACGTACGTGGACGCGGTGAACGCCAAGGCGAAGAAGACCTCGGACATGCTGAAGGACGCGCTGATCCGGGACTTGGCGCGGCCCGAGGGCGAGCCCTCCCGCGCGGCGTGGGACGCCGTCTTCGTGGGGGCGGGGCCGCACAGCCAGGCCGCGGTGCGGGCCTTCCGGGAGGCCAACCCGAACGCGCGCGTGCTGGTGATCGAAGCGACCGACAGCGTCAGCCAGTTCAGCGACACCGGCGAGGCCTTCTACGTCAACAGCGGCGCCTACCAGGACACCGGGGAGCCGGCGCGGCCGTCCGCGGGCGTGGGGGACCTGAACCCGCTCAACGGCCCCGCGCTGGTCACGGACATGCAGGCGCTCAAGTACGCCAAGGGGCGGGACATCGGCGACGCGGCGGCGATAAATCTAGAGATCGCCGGCCCGGACACGCTGGTGGAGACGCGGGTCCGGGAGAGCGGGATCGAAGACCAGCGGATCGTGGATCCGGAGAACGTGGAGCAGTGGCCCGCGCGCTACCGGGTGACGGTGGACGCGACGCTCTCCGACGGGACGACCCAGGAGCTGGTGCTCTACACCAACCGCGGCGCCATCGGCACCGGCATCCCGGACCTGGACGTCTCCCGGCTGCCGGAGGACTCGCGGGACCTGGTGCTGGACGAGGTGGGTCAGGTCGCCAACGGCGACGTGGCCGCGCGCGCGCGCAAGAAGATCGTCTCCACCGCGCAGTTCCTCGCCGGGTTCGGGACGGACGCGGATCCGCTCGCGCCGTACCGGGGCAAGCGCAACATGGTGGTGGGGTTCGGCGACTCGGGGTTCGTCACCGTGGCCGCGCTCAAGGGCGCGCTCTCCGCGCCCGACTCCGCGTCCACCACCTACAACCGGCGTCAGCTGGGGGACGTGGGGCCGGTGGAGTTCGTCACCGGCAAGTCCGGGCCCAACAGCCAGTTCGAGTTCGCCCAGCTGTTCGACATCGACCAGGCGAAGCTGAAGGAGCTGGCCAAGAGCTTCGGCTACGACGTGCAGATCCAGGAGGTGCCGCCCCGGCGCGGCGCCCCGCCGGACGCCCCGAAGATCATCCGCTTCCGCTACGTGGACATCGGCGGGCTCGCCCGCGAGCGCGAGAACGACGTCCAGTTCAACGCCTCCAACGTGGTGCGGATCGAAAACGGTGAGAGCGACACCGTGGACGTCTTCGTGAACAGCAAGGAGGCGGACGCGGCCCTGCGCCGGTTCGTGCGGCGCGAGGGGGCGGCCCGGCGGTTCGAAGGCCAGTTCTTCGACGACCCGGTCACCGGCAGGGAGTACGAGATCATCGAGGACGCCAGCGGCAAGCTGGTGCCGGTCGAGGTGATCAACGTCGACAACCTGATCCTCGCGACGGGGCAGAAGACCAACTCCGGAAAGCTGCTCAGTGAGATCCTCCCCACCGGGACGGATCCCTACGCGCCGCTGGAGCGCAACGACGCCGCCGCGCCGATCGTCAAGGGCGAGGTGGAGGGGTTCGACGAGCCGGTGAACATCGGCCGGCGGATCGCCGGGCAGGACTGGGCGCTGATCGGCCCGTCCACCGGGAACATCGTCCCGCGCGAGCTCTTGGCGAACCAGAAGGAGAACGTCGCCTCGCTGTTCAACCTCATCCCGCGCAGCACCGCGGTGGGGGCGCTGCTGGGGAACGAGGCGCTGGCTGCCCCGGTCACCCGGAACATCGACTCGTTGATCACTCCGCGGGACACGGTGGGGGACCGGGTGTACCTGCGGGAGAACGAGTTCGCCGAGCCCAACTTCGGGAGCATCGAGTTCGAGGAGACGCCCCAGGCGCAGCTGGAGGCGCGGCCGCCCAACCAGCTCGAGCTGTTCCGGATGAAGTTCAACCTGGCGCAGCTGCTCGGGGACCTGGAGTACCCGGCCGGCACCGAGGGCGGCGAGATGAAGGTGCGCGTCACCCAGGAGCGGATCGACGACGAGGGCGGCGTGCTCAACATCGAGTCCAAGAACCTGGACAGCGAGAGCATCGACCGGCTCGTCGGGGAGATCGAAGCGCGGCCGGACCTGGTGAACCTGCTGCAGAACGCCACCAACGTGGAGCGGTCCGGCCTGGAGTTCACCCTCCCCATCGGCCAGAACCGCCGCATCGTCCCGGAGCAGATCACCGTCACGCCGTACAACGACTGGAACTTCTTCAGCTGAGGAGACCGCTCACCCCGAGCGAAGTCGAGGGGTGCCCAGCGTCTCCACCGCCCCTCGACTTCGCTCGGGGTGAACGGAGGGGAGCGAGTCTCATCCCTGTGGACGGGCCGCTAGCGGAAGTGGAGCTCCGTCCGCTCGATCTTCATCAGCTCCAGCTGGTCCGGCGGCGCGAGCCCCGGCGCCAGGCGGGAGGCCGGTCCGCCCGCCCGCGGCCGCTCGTAGATGACCCAGCCCGGCTCGAGCGCCGGCGTCACCTGCCAGCCCCTCTCTCCGGCCACGAGCGAGAGCGCCGGCGAGCCAGTGCGCGCGTCCGTGTAGCTGGCGCCGTTGGGCACCGCGGGCCCGCGCACCAGCGTGCGGCGCTGCACGAACTCGAGCGTGAGGGGGTTGGGCGGCTCGGGGATGGTGGGGGTCATCACGTCGTACTGCCCTGACGGATGGAACCAGGTGAAGCCGCGGTCGGTGAAGAGCTCCAGGCGGAGCAGCTCGTTGGTCGGCGCGTTCTGGAGCGAAGCGGCGATGTCCGGCGTGGTGATGAGCTGCAGGTGGTGGGAGGCGTCCCGGACCAGGCGGGTGGTGGCGCCCACCATGGGGACGATCTGCAGCGCGCGCACCTGGCGGTCGAGGAAGTACTGCATCCCCAGGTGGTTCACGTGGTGGAAGTAATAGAACTCGTCGGTGGGCAGCGGCGGCTGGGGATTTTTCGGGTAGATGGAGTACGCCCAGGCCGCGCTCATCAGCACGATCTCCTCGTCACCGGTGGTGGAGCGGTCGCGGATCCACCTGGCCACCTCGGGCAGGAACGGCCGCGAATAGACCGGGTCCTCGAACTTGCGCAGCTCGGCGAGCGCCTGCTTCTCGGGCCAGGCGAGCAGCAGCACCGCGGCCGCGGCCGGGGCCCACGGCAGGGGCACGCGGCGGCGCAGGAGGGCCCAGAGCAGCTCCAGCCCGCGCGCCTGCAGGTAGAGCACGGAGGGCACCACCGGCAGCACGTAGCGCGCCTCCTTGTGCCCGACGTAGAGGCTCATCACGCCCAGGAACAGGGCGCTCCAGACCACGTGCACCAGGTCCTGCCGCGAGCGCCGCAGCAGCGCCGCGCCGGCCCCGACGACGGCGAGCGCCAGCAAAGGCGGCGTGAAGCCGAAGGCGAGCGTGCTCAGGTACTCCGTCTTCGGGTCGGAGATGAACGCGCCGATGGAGGTGGTGAGGGCGGTTTCAATCACCGTGGGCAGGTGGCGCCACGGATCCACCTTCCCCGGGAACACGCGGGCGAAGACGAAGACGTGCACCCCGTAGAACAGCACCAGGGAGAGCGCGAGCGAGAGCCACAGCTTCAGGTTGCTGAAGGCCTGCCACAGCCGGCGCAACAGCGGCGTGGCGCGCGCGGCCTTCTCCGGCACCAGGGCGTAGAGCAGCTCGGCGAGCACGGGCGCGCCGCCGAGCAAGAGGGCGGGGTACTTGGAGAGGAACGCGCCGGCGAGCGCGAAGGCGAGCCCAACGGCGGCCTTGCCGCTGCGCGCGGCGGCGCGCGGGTAGAGCCAGAGCGCGAGCGCGCAGAAGAGCAGGGACGGGACGTCCGCCATCGCGAAGGGCGCGTAGTGGACCAAGAGCGGGTTGAGCGCGAGCGTGAGGGTGGCGAACGCGGCGAGCGGCAAGCTGAAGCAGTCCCGCAGCATCCGGAAGCAGGCCCACACCGCGAGCGCGGCGACGGCGAGCATCACCCCGTGCACGCCGACCAGGGCGGTGCCTCCGCCCGCGGCGCGGTAACCCCAGAGCACCGGCGCGAGCAGCAGTGACGTGAAGGGCGGCCGCGTCCCGATGTACGCGATTTCCAGATGCGACACGTCCCGGCCGCTGAGCGCGAGCGCGTTGCCCAGGTATTCGTAGCCGTCCCAGTAGTCGATCGGCAGCCGCCAGGCGACCTTGAGCAGGTACAGCCCGAGCAGCCCGGCGAAGAGCAGGAACGCCTGCGCCGCGCGCCTCTCGGTGGGGGAGGGCTCGCTCACGCGCGGCGGGAAACCTTGGCCAGCGGCGCGTACCGGAAGCAGTCCACCACGTGGTCGTTCACCATCCCCACCGCCTGCATGAAGGCGTAGCAGATGGTGGGCCCCACGAAGGTGAAGCCGCGGCCGCGCAGCGCCTTGGACATGGCCTCGCTCTGGGGCGTCTGCGCGGGCACCTGCTGCCGCCGCTTCCAGGCGTTGTGGCGTGGCTTGCCGTCCACGAAGCCCCAGAGGAAGTCCGAGAAGCTGCCGAGCTCGTCCTGCAGCGCCAGAAAGGCCTGGGCGTTCTTCACCGTGCCGTAGACCTTGGCGCGGTTGCGGATGATTCCTTCGTCCTTCATCAGCGCGGCGAGCTTGGGGGCGCCGTAGCGGGAGATCTTCTTCGCGTCGAAGCCGTCGAACGCGCGGCGGAAGTTGTCGCGCTTGCGCAGGATGGTGATCCACGAGAGCCCGGCCTGGAAGCCGTCCAGAATGAGCTTCTCGAAGAGCCGGTCATCGTCCCGCTCGGGAACGCCCCACTCCTCGTCGTGGTAGGCGCAGTAGAGCGGGTCTTCACCGGGCCAGCTGCAGCGGACGCGTTCGGGAGCCATGGGCCACGCGTTTAGCCAACGGGCCCTCACGGGTCCAGGCCGCGCTCGCGCCGCGCCTGGAGGCAGCGCGCCGAGCCCTTCTCCACCAGCCGGCAGCCGCGCGGCCGCGCGTCGTACACCGCGCAGCTCACGCTCTTGCCGAGCGGCCCGCGCAGCGCGGCGCAGCGGCCGCTGGGGTCCAGCCGCAGGTGCGGCGCGCCGGCCTCGTCGAGCACCACGTACTTCTTGCGCCAGTCGTCCTTGCGCAAGAGCCGGCTGTCCTCCTGCACCTCCACGTAGAAGCGGAAGCCCTCGGCCTCGTTCTCGCGCGGGTTGCAGCAGCAGGCGCCGCAGCGCTGGCAGTCCAGCTCGCCGGTGCTCACTGCGGTGGCCGGAAGAAGCGCATGGGGGAGAGCCCCCCGTCGCGCAGCACGCTGAAGCTGAAGTTGAAGCGGATGAGGCCCTCCCGCTGCGCGAGCGACATGGGCGGGTTGGGGAAGGGCGCGGCGCGCTCGAAGGCGGCCACGGCCTCGGCGTCCAGGTAGTCCAGCCCCGAGCTGCGGGCCACGAAGATGTCGCGGATCCGCCCGGTGGAGTCGAGCGTCACGTCCACCACCGTCACCCGGTCCCCGTAGCTGTTGCGGCCGGCGGGGTCCTTGGCGCGCAGCCGCCCGTTGGGATCCCACTTGGCCGAGACCGCCTGCTTCACCCGGTTGAAGAAGCCGGCGTACTTCCACTCGCGGGTGTTGAGGAACGTCCCGTCCCCGGCGGCCACGTCTTGCAAGTCGTCGTTCGGGGCGCCGCCGCCCTCCGCGGTGGTGGGCGCGCTGTCCAAGGCGCTGGTGCCGTTGCTGGAGAGCTCGTCCTGGCCGGCGGGGCCCTGCGCGGGGCGCTCTCCGCTCGAATCGCGGAAGGCGTCCATCAGCCGCGGGCCGGTGCGTGCGCCCAGCTCGCCCATCATCTGCTCCACCCGTGCGGGCGTGGCGGCGTGGACCTCGGAGGCGGCCTGCCGCGCGCGCTTGGCGGCGAAGGCCTGGCTGTTCTCGGTGTTCTTCGGCGCGGCGCGCCCGTAGTTGGCGGTCTGCTCGCGGGCGCGGGTCTCCTTGTCCACGCGGTTGTCCGTCTCCGCGAGGTACTTCGACTCCACCGGGCGCTGCCGGTTGCCCGGCGCCACGTCCACCACCTGCCCGCGCGGCATGGCCTCGGGCCGCTGCTGCGAGGGGGCCAGCCCGGCGTTGCTCGCCCACCGCGCCCGGCTGATGGTGCGCATGGTGAAGCGCGACGGGGCGGACGCGCTCTTGCGCGGCGGGGGCGGCGGCGAGACCGCGTGGATCAACATCAGCAACCCCACCACCAGCCCGTGTCCGGCGAGCGCCAGCGGCACAACCGCCCAGAGCGGGGCGCGCCGCTGGCGTCGTCGTCGTCGCTGGAGGGCAAGGGCGTCCAAGGGCGGGCAGCATGCCACCTCCCCCGCCGGCGTTCGAGCGGGAGCCCCTCGCACGCTGTCGCGCGCTTCCCACCTCTCGGCTGTCGCGACGAGGCGACGGAAGTTGTCTCCGCCTGCGAGACACCGGGTGCAGGGGCAGGTGCGACCGGCCAAGGGAAATCAGTGGCTCCAGAGGCGGACAAGGGGCACAACGGTTGCTCGGTAGCCAGCCATGGCAAAGCCGAGTGCGCAGACGTGGGAGGGGGGCCAACCGCGCGTTGAACGCCCGTCCCGCTTCGGCGCTAATCGAGGTTCGCAACTGGAGGTCCCCATGCAGTCCATCCGTCTGGCCCTCGCGGCCGGGCTCCTCCTCGTCGTCCCCGCGCGCGTGTTGGCGCAGACGTGCGAGGCGCCGGCGAGCCCGCCGGTGGAGCGCCACCTGCGCCAGCTCTACCTCGACCTGCTCGGCCGCCCGCCGACGATCGACGAGTACCGCGCGGCGCAGGCCAAGGGCTCCGTCTCCGAGGCGGACGTGCGGGAGCTGATGACCCGAGAGGACTTCTACGACCGGATGCGCGGGTACCACCGCGCGCTCTTCCGGGCCAACATCTCCGCCTCCGTCTACAACAACGGGGACGCGCGGCTCTCCGGCACCGGCACCGCCCCGCGGCCGTACAGCATTGGCGGCAACCCGACGGTGGGCCTGCGCGGCCGCAACGGCACCCTCTGCGACGGCAACATCCTCCAGACGGACTGCAACGCCTTCCAGGAGGACCCGCACTCCGAGCCGGCGACCAAGACCTGCTTCGACGCCAACAACGTCCCGCTGCCGGTCAGCTACGACTACGACCCGGGCTTCTACGCGTGCACCCGGCTGGACGCCACGGACGCCACCATCACCTCCTGCGACGTGGCGGTGACCAAGGGCGTGCTCGCGCCGGAGCTCCTCTACTTCTGCGACATGCGCCGCGACGGGGCGAACGTGCTGCACCCCAACACCTGCCTCCCGGACCCCGCCAAGCCGAACACCGCGGCGCTCACCCAGCGGGTGCTGGAGGCCGGGACCGGCCGCGTCGTCTCCTTCGTCAACCCCACCGCCGGCAGCTCGCTGCCGCAGCTGGACCGTTGCACGCTCACCCTGCCGCTGCGCAACGGCGTGAAGGGCAGCTACGGCATCCAGCGCGGCTGCATCCAGCGCGAGGGCTACGTGATGGCGCCGGCGCCCTTCTGGGAGACCGCGCGCACCACCGTGGCCATGTGCGCGATCGAAGCGCAGACCCGCGCGGTGAACCCGGCCACCCTGGAGAGCTGTGAGACCAACCGCTTCGCCTCGGACCGCAGCTGCGGCTGCGGCGTGGGGAGCCGGCGCTGCGAGTCCGGGGACAACGCGGTCCACAACGCCCGCATCGCCGCCTTCAACGCCGAGCCCGAGCTGATCGCCGACTCGGTGCTGCGCCGGGATGAGCCGTACTTCAACATCCTCACCACCCGCCGCTCCTTCGCCAACGGCCCCATCTCCTCGCTCTACCGGGACGCGCAGGGCTTCACCGTCTTCGCGCTCTCGCCGCCGGTGGACGTGGCGGTGGTGCCGAACGTCCCGTACACGGACCTCACCACTTGGAGCGAGTACCTGCGCGGCCCGCAGCACTCGGGCATCCTCACCACGCCGGCCTACCTGCTGCGCTTCCCCACCCAGCGCGCGCGGGTGAGCGAGTTCTACGAGGCCTTCCTCTGCAAGACCTTCGTCCCGGCGCCGAACGCGCGGCTCCCCTCCGCGGATGACAGCTGCAACCGGGAGAACAACCTCGCCAAGCGCTGCGGCTGCAACTACTGCCACGCCACCATCGAGCCCACCGGCGCGCACTGGGGCCGCTACGGCGAGCGGGCGGCCACGTACCTGGACCCCATGGCCTTCCCGCGGCTGGATCCGCGCTGCCGCGACTGCGCGCTCAACGGGGACGCCAACTGCGGCGGCGAGTGCGCCAACTACGTGATGCAGGCCTACGACGGGGACGGCGCCGAGTCGCTCGGCATGCTGAAGACCTACCTGTACCGGACCGCCTCCGAGGAGGCGAACATCGAGGGCGGCCCGCGGCTGCTCGTCGAACGGATGATGCAGACCGGAGACCTGGAGCGCTGCGCGGTGCGCCGGGTGTGGAAGGAGTTCCTCGGCCGGCCGATGAGCCAGCAGGAGGAGGACCTGTACCTGGAGGACCTGGTGCAGGGCTTCATCCAGCAGAACCGCTCGATGAAGTCGCTGCTGCAGCGGGTCTTGAGCACCGACGCGTACCGGAGGATCGACTGATGAAGCGCACCGGACTCGCCGTGCTCACCGCCTGCGTCCTCGCCGCCTGCAGCAAGCAGCCGGCGGAGGTCTCGGGCCAGCTCACCCCGGTCATGCCCGCGGATCCGTCCGTGGTGCCGCTGCCGGACCCGGAGATGCAGGGCGGCCACATCGGCCGCGCGCCGCGCCGGCTCACCGTGGCGCAGCTCAAGGCCTCCATCCAGATCACCACCGGGCGGCAGTGGTCGCAGATCGACAACCTGGCCACCTCGCTCGGCAAGGCGGACTTCGCGGTGGTGAACTCGGAGAACACCGAGCCGAACCTCGTCTTCGCCAAGTTCCTCGAGGACGGCGCGCGGGAGGTCTGCCTGGCCACCGCGGCGGCGGACCTGGGCAAGCCCTTGGCGGCGGACCGGATCCTCTCCCGCGAGGTGCCGGATGGGATTACCGACCTGCGGAAGATCGACGCGGCCTCCGTCCGCAAGAACCTGGTCTACCTCTCCACCCGTTTCTGGGGTGCGCCGCTGGCGGGCGCGGAGCTGGAGACCTGGGCCGGCACCTTCACGACGCTCGCCGCGCGGGCGATGACCGTCAACAAGCGGGATCAGGCGTGGGGCTCCATCTGCATCGCCCTCATGACGGATCCGCGCTTCCTCAGCTACTGACGAGAGACTCCCCATGAAGAACTACGACCCCTGCCTCCCGCGCCGCAGCTTCCTCAAGGCGGCCTCGGCCTTCGCCGGCACCAGCCTGATGGGCGGCCTCTCGTTCAAGGCCTTCGCCCAGTCCGCGGCGCTCGCCCCGGCGGACCGCTGCTTCGTCTTCGTCTACTTCGGCGGCGGCTGGGATCAGCTGCTCGCGTTGGACCCCAGAGATCCCACCGTCTTCACCGCGGACCGGGTGGCCGAGACGCGGATCCTCCCCGGCTACAGCCTGCTCTCCAACGACCCCAGCTTCCCGGTGATGCCGGTGGTGCCGGCGGAGCGGCCGGGCGCGGGGCCCAGCAACATCGCGTTCGGCCCGGCGATCGGCCGGCTGGCGGATCACTACGATCTCATGACCGTGGTGCGCGGCATCAACATGGCCACGCTCGCGCACGAGGTGGGCTACCGCTACTTCCTCACCGGCAAGTCCCCGGTGGGGAGCGCGGCGCGCGGCTCGTCCACCGCCACGGAGATAGTGGGCCAGATGGCGCCGCGGGTGCCCAT
This sequence comes from Myxococcaceae bacterium, assembly GCA_044229415.1. Classification (GTDB taxonomy): domain Bacteria; phylum Myxococcota; class Myxococcia; order Myxococcales; family Myxococcaceae; genus JBGATB01. The sequence continues at coordinate 38,029 of JBGATB010000037.1, forward strand.
CCCGTCCATCGCCTACGGCATCGAGTCCTACAACGACCGCTACGCCGGCGCGGCCAACGCGCTGCGGGTGGCGCGCTCGGCGGACCTCTTGCTCACGCTCTCCCCCAGCAAGACGCCGCTGGACGCGGAGATCGAGAAGCAGCTGGTGGATCTGCGCGGCAAGCCGATCACCTGCGAGGCGCAGGCGTTCGACAGCCGCGGGCTGGTCTCCACCTACGGCAACTCGCGGGACCAGATGAGCACCGTGCTCTCGCAGAAGCTGGACAACGCCTTCCGCTTCGAGCTCCCGGAGAACGCGGCGGTGCGCGCCACCTACGGCCTGGCTGCCTCCGGCCCGTACGACAACGCGGCGGGGCGGGCGGCGCTGATCGCCACCGCGCTCAAGCGGGGCATCAGCCAGTGCGTCTCCATCAACCTGGTGGGCGGACTGGACACCCACTTCGGCACCCAGCTCACCCACGCCACCAATCTGAGGACCGGCTTCAACGCGCTGGCGGATCTCGTCTCCGACCTGCGCGCCAGCCCGCACCCGTCCGGCGGCAACTTCATGGACCACACCACCGTGCTGGTCTTCTCCGAGTTCGCGCGCACGCCGCTCATCAACAACACCGGCGGCCGGGACCACCACCTGTGCAGCTCGGCGCTCCTGATGGGCGCGGGGATCAAGCACAACACCGTGTTCGGCGCCTCGGGCGACATCTCCATGGCGCCCGCGCTGATCGACCTGAGGACCGGCAAGCCGTCCCCCGACGGCCAGGCCATCTACCCGGAGCACGTCATCGCCACCGTGCTCGCCTCCGCCAAGCTGGACTACTCCATCCTGCGGATGGATCCCCTGAGCGCCTTGATCGCCTGATGACCCCACCGCGCGCCGTCGTCGCTTTGCTGAGGCTGAGCACCGAGGCACGAACCGCCCCCCAGCAGCCCGGAGGGACGGGGTGGGCTTGGGGTCGCGCTGCGCCGTGCACGCATGGGTCCCGCGCAGGTGCGCTCCACCCGCGGTGGGTTGCCCAGCCGCGCTCCGCCGGGAGTGGGCGCGCGAACCCCTGCAGATCTTCGAAGTGGGGTAGTTGTTGCTGCTGGGGGCATGGATTACATCCCCACATCGCTCAGCGCGGCGAGCGCCCACCCACCCAGGCCGAGCCGCGGCAACCCACCGCGGCTGGAGCGCACCACCGCGGGACCCATGCGTGCATGGCGCAGCGCGACCCCAAGCCCACCCTGTCCCTCTGGGCTGCTCGGGGCCGGTTCATGCCTGGGCGATCAGTCCTCGCGCTGGGCTCGCTGCTGGCGCTCCTCTGCACCGCGTGCGGCGTGGACCGCCCGCCGGTGGGCACGTTCGACGCCGTCCTCGTCGAGTCCCAGGCGGCGCTCTCCACCGCGCCCGGCGCTGCGGACGAGTCCGGTGGCGGCATGTTCCTCACCGCGGACGGCGAGCCTGCGCGGCTGCGGATGGACGGCAGCCGGGCGCAGCTGGTGGCGCACCCGGGCAACGCGGCGGCGCTGGGGAAGGTGAGCGCGCTGCGCCCGCTTGGGCCGCACAGCGCGCTGGTGAGCGCCGAGGGCGGGCTCTTCGTGGCGCAGGGCGGGTGGATCATCGCGCCCTCCTGGCGCGCGCACCTGCCGGTGGACGGCCTGGTGGCCACCGCCACCGGCGCGGACGGGACCGCGTGGATCGCCCACCAGCAGGGGCTGTTCCGCGTCTCCAACGGCGAGCTCTCCGAGCTCAAGCTGGACGGCGCCTCGGTGGAGGGGCTGACCGCGCTGGCGGCGGCGCCCGCCGAGGACGGCGCCAACGGCATCTGGTTTGCGCAGGGAGACCTGCTGCGCGTGGGCGTGCAGCTCACCCGCGAGAACTTCACCGTGCGCACCAGCTCGCGGGAGGTGAAGGGGATTGTGTCGCTGGTCTCGCTCACGCCGTCCTCCACCGCGCGAGGCGAGCTCTGGGTGGTGACGCAGAAGACGCTGCACCGGCGCTCCGGAGAGGGCTGGTTCACCTACGACCTCGGCGGGACGCTGGACCAGGTGATGAGCGCCGGCCGCGTGCTCTGGGTGCGCGTGGGCGCCAGGCTGCTGCGCTACGAGGCGGACAGCGTCTCCGCCACCGTGCAGGCCAGCTCGGACCCGCTCGCCACCGGCAAGTGGGAGCAGGCCGCGGGCGTGCCGGGGGAGACCCCGGTGCTGCTGGGCGTGGACGCCAGCGGCTCGGCCTGGGTGCAGAGCGGGGACGCGTCCTACTGCGTGAGCCGCGGGCGGATTCCTCGGCTCTTCGGCCTGGATGACGCGATGCGGATCTCCACCGACGAGGTGGTGGTGCAGGCGCGCTTCCCGCCCGGCCCCGAGCCGCTCGCGGTCATCTACCGGCTCCAGGACGGCGAAGAGGTGAACGCCAACGCCCCGGCCTTCTCGCTCGGCGGCGAGGAGTCCGACGGCCGCCTGCGCGCGTTCTCGCTCGCGGGGCTGCCCGCGGGGCTCTACACGCTCGGCGCCACCGCCACGTACATGGACGGTACCCGCGCCCGCCGCACGCTGACGTTCGAGTACCGGCCCGGCAGCAACGAGGTCCTCTCCTTCGAGAAGGACATCCAGCCCATCCACGTGGCGCGCTGCCAGAAGTGCCACCAGAGCGGGCCCGGCCGCCCCCTCACCAACCTCGACGCTTGGACTGCCAACGCGCAGCTGATTCTGGGGGCCGTCAAAGATCAGCGCATGCCCGCGGACGGGCCGCTCGATCCCGCGCTCTCGTTGAAGATCCAGCGCTGGGTGTCCGGAGGGATGAAGCCATGACCGCTCACCCCGAGCCCACCGTTCACCCCGAGCCCACCGTTCACCCCGAGCCCACCGTTCACCCCGAGCGTAGCGCCGCAAGGCGCGTAGTCGAGGGGCGCCACCCAACTTCGCGCCTCCTCCTGCGTTCACTTGGGAGGAGTCCTGAGCGGTCGGGCGTCCCTCGACTACGCCTGCCCCGAGCGTCAGCCGAGGGGCTCGGGATGAACGGGGGGGGGCTGAACGGTGGGTGGCTCCTCCTCCTGGCGCTCGCCGCCTGCGCCAAGCCGGCGCCCGCGCCGCCGCCGGACCCGGACCCTTGCGAAGGCGTGGGCCAGGTCTCCCTCTCCGTCCTCCCCACGCAGGTGCGCGTGAAGGAGGCGGCGCAGCTGCTCGCCAGCGGCGGCAGCGGCCACTACACCTTCGGCGTGGAGCCGGGCGGCTCCTCCGGGGCGGTGAACGGCGACCGCTTCGTCGCCGGGCTCACCCCGGCCACGGACACGCTCTTCGTCGAGGACGTGTGCGGCGCCCGCGCCACGGCCACCGTGCAGGTGCTGGCGGCCTTCGAGGTGCGCCCGGCGCGGGCCGCGCTCAAGCCGGGCACCCGCTTCCAGGTGATGGTGAAGGGCACGCTGGGCGCGCCTGCCTTCTCGCTCGTGCAGAGCGGCTCGGGGGGCAGCGTGAGCGCCACCGGGCTGTACACCGCGGGCGCGGGCACCGGGCTGGACGTCCTCTCCGTCCGGGACAGCCAGAGCGGCGATGAGGCCCTGCTCCAGTACGACGTCCGCCCCACCGCGCGCTTCCGCGCCAGCCCGTCAAAGCTGGCGCTGCCGGCAGGCTCCAGCGCGCCGCTGGGCACCGCGGACGGCTCGGATTCCCCGCAGTGGCGGGTGGTGAGCGGCGCGGCCACGCTCGAGGGTAGGACCTTGAAGCTGGCCCCCAATGCCAGCGGCGCGCTCGCGCTGGAGGCGACCGACCCCTTCACCGGCGAGACGGCGGCGCTGGCCGTGCGCGTGCTGGACGAGCTGGTCCGCCCCACCCGCGCGCACGGGCGCCTGGCGGACGTGGGCGCCACCGTGACCGGGGACTTCGACGGGGACGGGGTGCAGGACCTCGCGCTGGGCGTGCCGGACAGCGACCTCGGCCGGCCGCAGGGCGGGGCCGTCTTCGTCTTCAAGGGCACCTCGGCGGGCCCCTCCGCCGAGCCCACCTGGGTGCTCAAGGGGACCTCCGACACCGGCCAGTTTGGCGCGGTGCTGGCGGCGGGGGACCTGGACGGGGACGGGCGGGACGATCTCGCCGTCTCCTCGCCGGGCGCGGACGTCACCATCGGCGACTCCGGCGCGCTCTTCCTCTACCGCTTCACCGAGGCCGGCCCCGAGCCGCTGCGCGACCCGCTCACGGGCCTGGGGCGGGCGGGCAACTTCGGCGCGGCGCTGGCCATCGCGGACGTGGACGGGGACGGCGACCGCGACCTCGTGGTGGGCTCGCCGGGCGCGGACCTCGCCGCCACCGCCACGGTGGCGCGGCGTGGGGTGGTGGACCTCTTCCTGCTGCAGAAGGGCCAGCCGCTGCCGGACCTGGGCGCCGTGCGCCTGGGCGGCGTGGACCTGGGCGTGGACGGCAAGCTCCAGGCGAAGTCGGACCTGCGGCTGGGGCGCGCGCTGGTGGTGGCGGACTTCAACGGGGATGGCAAGGCGGACCTCGCCGCGCTGGGCACCGTGAACAACAGCCTGCTCGGCGGGGCGCCGCTGGCGCGCAACCAGCCGGCGGTGGAGCTCTACTTCTCGCGCGGGGGCGCCAGCCCGTACCAGGCCAGCCCGGACCTCTTCATCCTCCCCACCAACACCGCGGACACCGGTGAAGGCACCTACCGGCTGGGCGTGGTCCCCGCGGCGGGCACGCGCCCGGCGCTGCTCATGGTGGTGGTGGACGCCGCGGACTCGCCGGACCTCTCGGCCATGGGCGGCGTGAAGTCCGGCTCGAACGCGGGCGGCGTGCTGCTCTACGAGCTCTCCGCGCACAAGCCCTCCGGCGAACCCGCCAACCCGCCGCCGCAGCTTGGGCGCATGGAGGCCTTCGCCCGCATCTACGGCGAGGCCGCCTCCAGCAACGCCGGCCGCTCCTTCGCGGTGGCGGACGTGGACGGCCTGCCCGGCGCGGAGCTGGTGCTGGGGGCGCCCAACGCCACCGGCGCCACGGGCGTCAACAACGCGGGCCGGCTGCTCGTCTACCCGCTGGACGCGCTGACCGCGGGCGCGGTGGTGAACAAGCCGCTGGACTCGGTGGCGGGTGGTGCCAAGTGGGACTGCCTGGGCGCGGCGCTGGCGGCGTGGGCGCAGCCGTCCGGGGTGGGGCTGGTGGCGCTGGCCTCGCGCGCCTCCACCACCGCGGGCGTCTTCACCGGCCGGATCGACTTCTTCCAGCGCACGGTGGGGCCGCTGGCGCAGTGGATGCGCACCGCCGCGGTGATCCCCGCGCGACCTTCGAGCGAGCTCTACGGCGTGGCGGTGGCGACGGCGCGGCAGCCGGGCGGGAAGACCTCGTTCCTGGTGGGGGCGCCGGGCTACGCGGGCCCCGGCCCGTCGAACGACGGCAACGACTTTGGCGCGGGCCAGGCGTTCGCCTCGTCGCTGGACGCGCCGGCCACGGCCGCCCTGGTGGCGGAGGGGGCGAGCTCGCCCTTGCTCAAGGGCGGCAAGCTGGTGGGCGCGGACGTGGCGTTCACCGACTTCGACGGGGACGGGCGGCAGGACGCGCTCATCGGATCGCCGACGCTCGCCGCGCCGGGGGCCAACGTGCGGGCCACGGAGATTGCGCCCGTGTACGAGAAGGAGAACGCGGGCTGCGTGCCGGCGAGCACGGCCACGCCGGGCGGGGTGCAGGTGCTGCTGGGCCAAGCGGACGGCAGCTTCAAGGGCGCCTACCGGCTCTGGGCGCCGGTGGACATCGCCGGCTGCACGCCGGTGGGGGACGCCAAGTGCAAGCGCAGCGGGGTGGGGCGCATGCTGGCGGGCGGCTTCGACTTCGACGGGGACGGCAAGCAGGACTTGGCGGCGCTGCGCAACAACGGCCTGGAGCTGTACCTGGGGCGCGCGCCGGACTCGCCCACGCTGGCGAAGCTGACCATGGGGTGTGACCCGGTGGTCACCACCGCGTACTCGGCGCAGAACACCTCGGCGCCCACCGCGCTCGGGGACCTGGATGGGGATGGCTGCCATGAGCTGGGGTACCGGTACTCGGACGGGACGCGCTCGGGGGTGGTGGTGCTCTTCGGCTTCGATGCGGGGGGCGCGCGCTGCGGCGGGAAGACGGCGCTCACCAGCGTGAGGGTGGCGGCGGACTCCGAGGTGGGGCTGCTCAACCTGGGGCTGGGCGTGGCGATGACACGGGCCGGGGACTTCGTGGGGGACGGGAAGCAGCGGCTGGCGATCAGCGCGGCGTCGTTCTCGGTGGCGGGGAGGGTGCAGCCGGCGGTGCTGCTCTACGAGGTGGCGGCGCTGGTGGCGCGCCGGCCTGCATCGGGCGAGGCGCTCGTCGCGGCGCTGGGGGATGGGCTGGTCCCGCTGGTGCTGGCGCACCCGGAGCGGCCGCCGAACTTCGGCCGCGCGCTGGCGGGCGATGTCGACCTCACGGGCGACGGCAAGGCGGAGCTCGTGGTGGGAGCCCCGGGGGCGGGCTTCGCGGGGGAGGGGACGGGGGCGGTGTTGGTCTACCTGGGCGGCAGCCTGGTCGGGACGAACGCCGAGCCGTTCCTGATCGCCGCGGGGGATGCCTCCGAGCGAGGGCAGTTCGGCCAGGTGCTCTCGCTCACGCGAGGGCCGGGAGCGCCGGCGCTTTCCATCGGCGCGCCGAACAGCTACCGGACGGGGACGCAGAATGGGACGGCGTTCGGGCTGCCGCTGGGCTTCTAGCGGCCCGCGAGCCGTGGCCCGTAGCCCGTGAGCCGTCCCCCGTACCCCGTACCCGTACCGGTACCCGTCACCGCTCCCGAACCCGAACCCGAACCCGAACCCGAACGAGGTCGCGCCTGGCTCGCCCCGGTGTCCATACAGCGCGCCGCCGGGATGAGCTGTTCCTCGGCGAAGTTGGGCACTGCAGATCGGGTTCGGGTTCGGGTTCGGGTTCGGGTTCGGGAGCGGGTACGGGTACGGGTACGGGTACGGGTACGGGGGACGGGTCACGGGTCACGGCTCACGGGCCACGGGTCACGGGCCCGCACGAAGCACCGCCCCGCTACTTCAGCGTGATCCTCAGAATGGCCCCATCCGCATACGACGCGGCGGCGGTCCCCGCGCTGGCCACGTAGACGACCCGCCCGGCCACGGCGATCGCCACCGGCCGGGGAATCGAGTCCGCCAGCGTCTCCGCCTTCGTCGCGTCATGGGCCACGCGCCGCACGCGGCCGTTCAAGTAGTCGGGCGAGCCGCCCGGCTCGGTCCAGTAGGCGTACGCGTCATCGAGCGCGAAGTCGGTCACCCCCATCGCGTCCGAGTCGATCAGCTCATCCCGCCCGGTGGCCACGGTCAGCCGCCGCACCGTCCCCGGCGAGTCCTTCGCGTAATAGAGGTACGTGGCGTTGCCGCCGAGCGCGTGGAACCCGCCGCTGAAGCGGCTCACCTCCCGCGCGCCGGTGCCGTCCACGCGGAGCGTCTGCAGCGCGCCCTGCAGGCCTGAGATGTCCACGCCCACCCAGTAGATCCTGTCCGCCGCGACCCCCATCGCGATGGGCGTCCCGTTCGAATAGATGGGCGTGTTGGTGGTGCCGCCGCCCACCGGCGTCATGAAGATGTTGGTGGCGGTGCCGCCGGTCCAGAAGGCGTTCGCCGGCCCTGCGGCCAGGTTGACGATCTCCGTGCTGTAGCTCGCGATGGGCGCGCCCACGCCGCCGTCCACCCCCACGCGGCGCAGCACCGTGGTGTCCGCCACGAAGAGCTCCGTGGCGCTGGCGAAGAACGCGCTCGGGCGGGTGAGGGTGAGCATCTTCTGCGCGCAGCCGCCGTCCAGCCCGGGGCAGGCCGCCTCCGCGCTGTAGACGCCCGGCTGCGCGCCGCTCTCCACCCAGAAGACGCGCTCGCCCCGCGCCGCCAGCCCACCGCGCCAGGCGCGGAAGCCGAGCGTGTAGCGCGCCCCCGGCCGGCTGCGCGCGGGGATCCACGGCTCCACCTTCACGCTCACCGAGCCGTCGAAGCCGCCCGGGTCCTCCTGCACCGAAGCGTCGCCGCTCCCCGCGTCCTGCCCCGAGCCGCCCAGGCCGGTGTCTGGCGGCTGCGCGGCGTCCTGGCCGTTCGGCGGCTCCCCCGCGTCCCCCTTGCCATTGGGTTCGGGCGGGAGGCTGAGCAGGCCCCCACACCCCGCGGCGGCCAACAGCACGGCGCCGCACAGCACAACGGACCAGGACTTGGGGGACATGGACGGCTCCAACAGAAGGCCCGCTTGACTACCTCCAGCTGCGACTGGATCTCAAGTCGCCCCCAACCGCTGTCCCCCCTCTTGCGCAATGGTTAGCGAACACGCTAATTAGCCAACTCGCTAATCAGGAGGCGCATCTCGCATGGGCAAGCCAGTGGACGTGCTGTGCATCTATCGGGTGAAGAAGGGCAAGGAGGCGGAGTTCCGGAAGCTGCTGGAGAAGCACGGGCCGGCCTTGAAGGCGGCGGGGCTCTCCAGCGGCCAGGCGCCGACCATCTGGAAGGCGGAGTCTGGGCGCAAGCCGGGCACGATCTTCGTGGAGCTGATGCAGTGGAAGGACGAGAAGTCCTCGGCGGCGGCGCACCAGATGCCGGAGGTGATGGCGGTCTGGGAGCCGATGGGCGAGCTGACGGACGGGATGGAGTTCCTGGACCTGCAGCCCTCGGGCATTGGCAAGGGCTAGCCCGGAAGAGCGGCTGGAGGAGCTGGACGCGGTCTTCGCCGCGCTCTCGCACCGCGCCCGCCGGCAGATTTTGCTGACGCTCTGGTTCCGCGGAGGAACCCTGAGCGCCGGCGACATCGCCGACCGCTTCGAGCACGCGTGGCCCACGACCACGCGTCACCTGCGCGTGCTCGAGGCGGCCGAGCTGGTCACCTGCGAGCAGCAGGGGCGGGCCCGCATCTACAAGATCAACGTGAAGAAGCTGCAAGTGCTCGGCGAGTGGCTGGGCTGGTTCTCGCGCAAGGGGTGACTTCAGGTGGCGCAGCCCGAGGTGGTGATCGTCGGAGCAGGGCCCGCGGGCATGATGCTGGCCTACCAGCTCGCCTCGCAGGGGCTGAAGGTCCGCGTGCTGGAGCGCCACCCGGACTTCCAGCGCGAGTTCCGCGGGGAGCTGGTGCAGCGCTCGGTGGTGGAGCAGCTGGAGCGCGCCGGCCTCTTCAGGCTCCTGCTCGAGCGCGGCCTCGCCCTCCCTTCGGTGGAGCGGCGGATGTTCGTGGGCCACACGCGCCAGGTGGAGGTCCCTGGCCCCAAGGAGAAGGGCGCCATCGTCTCCCAGCCCGGCTTCCTGGCGCTCTTGCACGAGCGCTGCAGCGCCTTCCCCGGCTACCGGCTGGACCTCTCCACCACGGTGCTCGAGGCGGAGCGGGAGGGCGGCCGCGTGGTGGCGCTCAAGGTCCGCACGGCGCGCGGCGAGGAGCGCGTGCCCGGAGATCTCTTCGTCGTCTGCAACGGCCGCAACAGCGCCCTGCGAAAGTCCTTCGGCCTGGAGACGGAGACGTTCGAGACCACCGCGGACGCGCTCTGGCTGCGGTTCGACCTCTCCGGGGCGCCGCAGGCGCTGCCCGGCACGGTGGACGTCCACATGTTCGGCAAGGGCGTGGTGATGGTGACGCAGCCCTCGGCCGCGCACCGGCTGCACATCGCCTACAGCGCGCCGGGGGATCTCGCCGCGCTCAAGAAGGACCTTCCGGCGCTCAAGGCAGCTCTGCTGCCCACGCTCACCGAGCCGCTGCGCGGGCTGGTGGCGGCGCAGCTCTCAGAGAACACGCCGATGCAGGTGCTGAAGATCATCGTCGACCGGGTGAAGGCCTGGCACGCGCCGGGGATCCTCTTCCTGGGGGACGCGGCCCACACCATGTCGCCCTCGGGCGGCCAGGGGCTCAACGTGGCCATCCGGGACACCTTCGCCGCCGCCAACGTGCTGGTGCCGGCGCTCCAGGCGGGCGCGCCGATCGACGCGGCCCTGCTGCAGCAGATCCAGGACGAGCGGCTCCCGGAGATCGCGGCCATCCAGGCGGGTCAGACGCGCGCCGGGCAGATGGTGCTCAAGCCTGCGGGCGTGCTGCACCTCATGTTCACCGTGATGGGCGCGGCGATGCTCTTCTTCGGCAAGAAGCTGCGGCAGGGACCGGCGGTCTTGCTGCCGCAGCCGCGCTACCTCACGTCCGGAAGCTCTTGAAGAAGTCCGGCACCGCGGCGTTGAACGCGTCGATCTTCGCCAGCGCCTCCGCGCCGCGATCGCCGATCAAGTCGCGGACGATCTGGTTGGGAGTGATGAAGACCTCGCGCTCCACCGGCCGGGAGAGCTGGGCGTTGTAGGTGCTGCGGAAGGCGTCCACTGCCTTGGCGACATTGAGGTTCATGCCTCCGTTATCTCGGCCGCCGCCGCGGCAGTTGCGCCGCTCGTCCCGCTGGCCAGGGATCCGCACGCTCTCGGAATCAGAGAGCGCCGGTGTCCCCGCCCGAAGGACCGCTAGAGCTGCGGCCGCGCGGTGGCGAGCAGCTTCTGACGGTCCCGTTCGACTTCGCCGAGCAGCTGGACGCGGACCCGCTCCTGCTCGCGCTCCTGCGCCTCGGTGCTGCCGCAGGCCCGGCTGATCGCCGCGTCGCCCTCGTCGCGGATGCGTGACGCCCGCGAGGACTCGACCGTGACCGAGCCGCCCCGGCTGTCCCGCAGGGTCCAGGTGGCCCCGTCCAGCTGGCGGCTGTAGGGCTCCCAGGCCTTCTCCGCGCACGCGTCGTAGCGGGCCACCTTTGCCTCGTGCGCCGCGAGCAGCTGCTTGGTGGAGGGCGGGGCCATCCCCATCAGCTCGCCGAAGGCGGTGTCCTTGAGCAGCCGCCGAGGGGTGCTGGGGATGGCGATGGCGCCTTCTGGAGCAGGACGGATGTAGCTGGCCTTGAGGCTGTAGCGGACGCCGTCCGCGGTGACCACCTCCGCCCGGTCACCCAGGCTGAGCAGGAGCAGCGGCTCGTTCTTCTTGAGGCCGCTCTGCTTCTCGATCCCCGCGGAGCGCAGCGCGGCCATCTCCTCGTCCAGGTCCGCCTTGGGGAAGACGAACAGCTCGCGCGGCGCGGTGGCGAACAGCTTGGCGGTCAGCTGCGCCTTCTCGCGGCTGGCGTAGGTCAGCTCGCGGGTGTCCAGCTGCGGGTAGTGCAGCGCGAGCTGCCGCTGCGGCAGCTCCAGCGGGCCGCGGGGCGGGACGAGCGCCAGCGGGTCGAAGCGGGTGGAGGCGTCGAAGATCATCAGGGTCACCTTGGCGGCCTCGTCCGCCTGCGCGGTGCCGAGCGAGAGCGCGTAGTCGCCTTCCTCCTGGCCGCTCAGGTGCAGCTCCACCGGGGACTCCCAGTCCGGCGCGTAGCCGGTGGGCACCACCTCGCGCCGGAACCCGGAGCACCAGCGGTTGCCGGCCCGGTATTGCTTGCCCGGCGGCTGGACGCGCAGGGCCAGCTGCGCCGGCGTGTAGAGCGGCCGCACCACCAGCCCGGGGATGGGGCGCTCCAGGGAGAGCACCAGGTCCGGCTCGGCCGGCAGCGGCAGCCGGCAGCCGCGCCCAGCGTGCTCCTCGCGCAGCACCTGCCGCGCCTGCTGCAGCGTCACGTCCACGAAGAGCGGCTTGTCCAGCTTCTTGGCCAGGGACAGCTTCTTCGCCTTCGTGCCCCAGGGCGCGGGGGTCTGCGGATCGTACAGCTCGATCTGGAAGGTCTCTCCCCCGCGCGGGGTGCGCCGGGTGACCGGGTAGATGGCGTAGCGGCCCGCCTTCCAGCCGGGGTTGAGGTTGGTGACGGTGGGCCGCTGGCCAATGCTGTACGTGCAGACCTTCCAGTTGAGCCCGTCCTTGCGGAGCACGAAGCCATCGTCCGTGCCGCCGGTGACGGTGACGGTGAAGCTGGCCGGCATGTCCCGGGTCAGCTCCAGCTCGGCGAGCGGCTTGGCGGAGGTTTCGCTGCCGCAGTCCATGTCCACGCCGAGCACCTTGCTCACGTACTTGTCCATGGCCACGCCGGAGAGGGTGAAGAGCTGCGGCACGTCCGTGTACGTCCCGGCCACGGAGATGACCTGCACCGCGCGGTTGTCGTCCACCGGCGCGGGCGCCTTCCGGCCGCCGCTCGAGGCCGGCGGCTGCGCGGGGGCGCTCTGGGCGCCGCTTTCGCCGGGGAGCCCCAGCGTGAGGGGGCGCCCGTTCACCTTGACGAATCCACACCCTGCCGCGGCCAGCGCCGCGCACAGGCCCAGCAGGCCGCGCTTCATGGGGAAGCTCCTTGTCGTTCGCGCGCCGGTGACCCGGACTGCACCGCAACTGTGCAATCGTGCGGCGCCCACCAAGGGTGGAGGCTTCGAAATGGGTGCAGGTCACACAGGCGTTCGCGCGGGGCTCTGCGCTGGCCTACTGGCGCTGGCGGGCTTCGCCGGCTGCGTGGACTGGGAGGGGGCCCGCCGCGCGTTCGGGGGCGGCGGTGGCGGCGAGGATGGCGGCGCCGGGGTCCCGCCGGGCGCTCCGGCCGCGGTCACCGCCACCGCCGGCAGCGCCAGCGCCACCGTGGCGTGGAGCGCGCCGGCGGACGTGGGGAGCGCTCCGGTCTCCCGCTACACCGTGACGTCCGTGCCCGGTGGCCTCACCGCCACCACGATGGGGGAGCTGCAGGCCGCGGTGCCCGGCTTGCAGAACGGCACCCGCTATTCCTTCACGGTGACCGCGCGGAACGCCGCGGGCGAGGGGCCCGCGTCCGAGCCCTCCAACGAGGTGCTGCCGGCGGACTGCGTGGGGACGCTCTTCCTGGGCGGGCCGCCGCAGCTGGGGGAGCGGCTGGGCGGGAACGGGGTGGCGCTCGGAGACTTCAACGGGGACGGGAAGCGGGACGTGGCGGTGACGGACCGGAGCAAGGTGAGCGTGTACCTGGCGAAAGGGGGCGGGCTGTTCGCGCCGGCGGTGGAGCTGGTGGCGGGCTCCGAGCCCAGCGCGCTGGCGCTCGGGGACTTCAACGCGGACGGCAAGCTCGACCTCGCGGTCACCAACGCCGCGAGCGCGGACGTGAGCGTGCTGCTGGGGACGGGCACGGGCGCCTTCAGGCCGGCAGCCTCGTTCCCGGTGGGGACCAAGCCGGCCTCGGTGGTGAGCGCGGACTTCAACGGGGACGGGCGGATGGATCTGGCCACCGCGGACGACGGCTCGGTGAGCCTGCTGCTCGGCGTGGGGAACGGCGACTTCCGCGCGGGGACGCCGATCACCGGCGGCGGCAGCCAGGTCTCCATCGCCACGGCGGACCTCAACGGGGACGGGAAGGCGGACCTGGCCACCACCAACGTGGGCGTGGTGAACGTCTACATGGGCAAGGGGGATGGCACCTTCGCCGCGGTGCCCGCCTTCAGCGCGATGAGCTCGTTCGCCGTCGCCGCGGCGGACTTCAACGGGGACGGGAAGGTGGACCTCGCGACCGCGAACATCGGGTCGAACAACGTCAGCGTCTTCCTGGGCAAGGGAGACGGGACGGTGGCGGCCCCGGTCAACACGGGCGCCGGAAGCGGCCCCAGAGCGCTGGCGGTGGCGGACCTCGACGGGGACGGCAAGCAGGACGTGGCGGTGGCGGCCGGGAACGGCTCCTCGGTGCTGGTGATGCTGGGGATCGGCAACGGCAGCTTCAAGCCGCCCGTCTTCTACGGCGTGGGGAACACGCCGAACGCCGTGGCGGTGGGGGACCTGGACGGAGACGGGAAGCTGGACCTGGCCGCGACCAGCGGCGTCTCCCGGGCGGTGCTGCTCGGCCAGGGAGACGGGACCTTCCTGCCGCCCCCCTCGCTGAGCGTGGGCTCGGTGCCCTCGGCGGTGATCGCCGCCGACTTCAAGCTCGGAGACGGCCGGCTGGACGTGGTGGCCGCGGACTCTGCCGCCAACACCGTGAGCGTGCTGGTGGGAGACGGCAGCGGCAAGTTCGCCCCCGCGGTGCCGTACGGGGTGGGTACCGCCCCGCAGGGGCTGGCCTCGGCGGACCTCAACGCGGACGGGAAGCTGGACTTGATCAGCGTCAACGCCGTGAGCAAGGACGTGAGCGTGCTCCTCGGCGTGGGGAACGGCACGTTCCAGGCCGCGGTGCCCTACACCACCGGGGTGGCCTGCACGGAGGTGGTGGCGGGGGACGTGAACGGCGACGGGAAGCAGGACGTGGTCGTCGCTGGCAACTCGAACGTGATCGCCCTGCTCGGGAACGGCAACGGCACCCTCGCGGCGCCCTCTGGTTCTCCCCTCCAGGACGAGCCCCGCGCGCTGGTGCTGGGCGACTTCGACGGCGACGGGAAGCCGGACGCGGCGATCGCCACCGGCCCCAACAACCGCGTCATCTTCAGCGCCGGGAGGGGCGATGGCGCGTTCGGTCCTCCCAGGACCCACTTCGTCGGCGGAGACCCGATGGCGCTGGCCGCGGGCGACCTGGACGGGGACGGCAAGCTGGACCTCGTCTCCGTGCTGAAGCTGCCCGCCAGCGTGAGCGTGCTGCTCGGCAACGGGGACGGCACCTTCAAGGCGGAGCGGCTCTTCGCGGTGGACGGCGTCCCCAGCGCGCTCGTCCTGGGAGATCTGGACGGGGACGGGCAGCTGGACGTCGCCGTGGCCGACCAGACCAGCAGCAACGTGGGCGTGATGCTCGCGCGCGGCGGCGGCGCCTTGCGGCCGCCCGTCCGCTACACCAGCGGCTACGAGCCGCTCTCTCTCTTCGCCGCGGACCTGAACCGGGATGGGAGGCTGGATCTGCTCACCGCCAACTCCCGCGGCGGCAGCGTGAGCGTGCTCCTGCGAACGGCCTGCTTGCCGTAGCGCCGGAGCGCGGAGGGCCAGGAGGGCCGAGGGACGCAAAGGGTCGCGCTCGCGCTTCTCTCGCATGGTTCCCGCGGTGACGCGCTCCGGGCGCGGTGGGTAGCACAGCCCGGACGTACCGGAGCGGGCGCTCTACCTCCGCGCTCCGGCGCGGGGAAGGGGTCGAAGCGCCTCTTCAGAAGCGTCGGAAACGTCCTTTGGGCACTTGGTAACCCGCTGAAATCCCGATGCGGGTCGCCGTCGAAAAGCGCGAATCCGACGCTTTTGAAGAGGCGCGCGGACCTCCGCTCGGCCCTGGCCCCCTGGCAGACGGTGTCGTGCTCCCGCTGCCTGCACCGTCGCGCCGGCCTCCACCGAGGCCGCGAGCGCGCCACCGCGGGAACCATGCGAGCGCCTCAGGAGCGCGACCCGTTCGGTTACCCAGGCCCTCCCTGCCAGCTGGATCCGCCGGGGGAGCCAATGTGGCGCGGCTTGACCTGGCTATTCCACAAGTGTCATATAAGCCGCATGTCACTTGCGGCCGCCATCCTCGGCTTCCTGGAGCTGGAGCCCTCCAGCGGGTACACGCTGCGCCAGCGCTTCGAAGGTTCGGTGGGCTCGTTCTGGTCGGTGACGCAGAGCCAGATCTACCGGGAGCTCCACCAGCTGGAGGCGGACGGTCAGGTCTCGGTGAAGGTGGAGCGGGGGGACGGCAAGCCGGACCGCAAGGTCTACGCGCTCACCCCCGAAGGGCGCGCCGCGCTCGCGGCCTGGCGCGCCGCCCCCACCGAGCCGATGCAGCTGCGCCACCCCTTGCTGCTCAAGTTCGTCTTCTCCGCGGAGTCGGACCCCAAGGCGCTGGACCGCGTGCTCGAGTCCTACGCCCAGAGCGTGGACGCGGTGCGGGCCGAGTACCAGGCGCGGCTAAAGGCGCCGGAGATCTTCGAGCTGGCGCGCTCGGACCGCGAGGCCGCCGTCTGGGAGCTCTCCATCGAGCACGGGCTGGCCTGGTGCGAGCTGGAGCTGGCGTGGGCGAAGAAGGCGCGGAGGCGGCTGGCGAAGCTGGCACCGGGCAAGAAGCGGCGTTGAACACGAAGGAGGAGCGAAACATGGAGCTGAAGGGAAGCGTGGTGCTGGTGACCGGGGCGTCGTCCGGGATCGGCTTGGCGGCGGCGAAGGAGCTGGGGGCACAGGGCGCGAAGGTGGCGTTGGCGGCGCGCAGCGCGGACCGGCTCGAGGCGGCGGCGCAGGAGATCCGCGCCGCGGGCGGGCAGGCGCTGGCGGTGCGGATGGACGTCACCTCGGAGCGCTCGGTGCAAGAGGGCTTGGGCGAGCTGCTCGCGCGCTTCGGCCGGCTGGACGCGGTGGTGAACAACGCCGGCTACCCGGGCCGGCTCTCGTTCTGGAGCCAGACGGACACCGCGGAGATGGTGGCGCTCTACGACGTGCACGTCTTCGGCACCGAGCGGGTGACGCGCGCCGCGCTGCCCCACCTGCTCGCGAGCAAGGGGACGATCATGAACGTGGCCTCCACCGTGGCCTGGGTGCCGATGCCCACCGCCGCGGCCTACAGCTCGGCGAAGGCGGCGGTGGTGGCGTTCTCGGACTCGCTGCGGGCGGAGCTTTCGGGCACCGGCGTGCGCGTGGTGGTCTACGCGCCGCCGCACACCCGGAACGACTCGGGCGACGCCTGGCCGCTCGAGCTGCCCAAGACGTTCGAGCCACAGTGGGTGGCCCGGTCCATGGCCTCCGCCCTGCGCGGTGGGAAGGACCAGTACGTGGTGGGCGGGAACGCCGCGCTGCTTTTGCTGCAGCGGCTCTCGCCTTCGCTCGCGGCGGGGATCATGCGGCGGATCGGCCTGGGCGCGGCCCGGCGGCTGGCCCTCCCGTCAGGTTCTTGAGCCAGCGCGAGTTTTCACATCCTCCCCCGCTGGGCGGGTCAGCTCAGGGTGATTCGAATGGTGGCACAGGGCACCGGCGGCTCCACGTTGGTGATGGGGCTCTCCCACGCCAACCTCGACCTGCTCGCCGCGAACCGGCCCATCCGGTTCGACCTCACGCCGCACGGCGGCGCGGGGCAGCTGATGATCGCCCAGGGGGATGAGCGGCTCTTCCACGCCCCCGAGCGGGACGGCGCGCTGTTGATCGTCCTCACCCCGCGCACCACCCAGGCGCTGCGCACCGGCGAGGTGATGACCGTCCCGCTCGACGCCGCCTGCGGCTTCCAGACCGGCGTGCTCTACGCCGGCACCAGCGAGCGGGCGATGTTGGAGGAGGCCCAGCGTGCCTTCCCCGGCCTTCAAGTAAACCCTGCGGAGTGGGCCCTGTTCGACGCGCACGAGCGCTGCGAGGCGGCGGGCTGCGCCCCGTGCGCGGAGCGGAAGCGCTCGCGGTCTCTGCGCGAGCGCGTCTTCGCCCACCCGTACCTGACCGTGGCGGCGGGCCTGGCCGCGTGCGCCGCCGTGGCCTGGCTGCTCGAGCGGCTGGGCTGGGGCCTCTGACCCGGCGCCGTAAATGGAACGAAAATTCCCCCCTCCGCTTCCTGGCCCGTGTGGAGCGACTTGCCGCTCCCCAAACACAGGAGTTTGAACCATGAAGCTCGTTCGCACGCTGGGTGGTCGGATCCTCTCGCTGTTCGTCTCCGAGGTCTCCCTGGGCGCCTGCGCCCCCAACGCTTGGGACTGCTGCGGCCGGCGCCTGCAGCGCAACTGCTCCGGCGCTTGTCGGCTCGCCAGCGTGGTTTGCTGATCCACCTTCGCAGCTGACCGTTCCGCCGCCGCGGGTGCGCCTGCGCCCGCGGCGGCGCGGACGCCGTTCCCACGGAGCCCAAGAGATGGATCTGCTCGAGATCTTCTGCGCCAGCCTGCTCGCGCTCGTCCTGGCCACGGCCGCCTGGGGCAAGCTCTCCCGCCCCGCCGCGCTGCAGTCCTTCGTGCGCAGCCTGGCGGGGTTCGGCGTGCCGCGCTCCCGCCTGGCCTCGTTCGCGGTCGCCGCGGGGGTGATCTCCGCGGAGGTCTGCTGCGCCCTGTTGATCGCCCTGCGGCCTCGGGCCGGGCTGGCCGCCGCGCTCGTGCTCCTGGGCGCCTTCACCGTCGCCGCCGCCCGCGCGCTGCGCAGCGGCGAAAAGGCCCAGTGCCGCTGCTTCGGCAAGACTGGCGCGCCGCTCGCCCCGCACCACCTGGCCCGCAACGGCCTGCTGATGGCCCTGGCGGCGCTCGGGCTCGTCGCTGGCGCCATCCCCTCCACCTCCCAGCCGCTGCCCCTGCAGCTGACCGTCGCCGTGCTGGGGCTCATCCCCGCCGCGGCCTTCATCCGCTGGGATGACCTGGCCTTCCTCTTCACCTCGTCAAAGGCCGCTTCGTGATCGCCCTCACGCTCTCCATCGCCGGTGTCGTCCTCGCCTGCGTCGCGCTGGCGCTCGCGCTGGCGCTCGCGCAGCGGGTGCGCACCCTGGCCGAGGCCTTCGCTTCGGGCAACGTCAAGGACCAGGACCTGCCAAGGCGCGGGGACCGGGTGGGGACGTTCCGGGTGACCACTCTCGCGGGCGAGCAGCTCTCCCAGGCGTCGCTCGCGCAGGGCGAGTCGCTGGTGGGCTACTTCACGGCCGGCTGCTCCACCTGCGACACCGTGCGCGCCGAGCTGCGCGAGCAGCCCCCGCGCCTGCCGCTGCTGGCCGTGGTGGTGGCCCACTCGGACGAGCCCCAGGACGAGCAGGACGCGCGCGCGGTGGCCCAGAAGCTGGAAGCGCTCGCCAAGGTGGCGGTGGTCCGGCCTGGCGCCGAGGTGACGCGCGCCTTCCGGGACGCCGGTTTCCCCACGCTGGTGCGCGTGCGGGACGGGGCGGTGACGGCGGCGGGCCACCGCATCTCGGACGTGCTCTAGATGCTCCGGGCCCTGACCAGCGCGTTGCGGCTCCAGTGGCGCGCGGCGCCCGGGCTCTCCCTCCTGGCGGCGGGCCTGGTGGGTGTCGCCGGGCTGGCCGGACCTGCGGGCGGGTGGTTCCTCAAGAGCCTCCTGGATGGGCTCGGCAACCCCACCGCCCCCGCCGCGGCGCAGCTGGTGCTGTTGGCAGTGGGCGCCGCGGGCGCCGCCGGCGTGGGGAGCGCGGCGATCTACGTCAGCGGCTACCTGAGCCAGCGGGCGCAGCTGGGACTGGGGGTGGCGGTGGAGCGCGCCCTGTTCGAGAAGGTGAACGGGCTGGTTGGCCTGCAGGAGCTGGAGACCCCGGCGCTGCACGGCAAGCTGCAGCTGGCCGAGCAGGCCGCGCGCGAGGCTCCGCAGCAGCTCTCCGAGCTGGCGCTCTCGCTGCTGAGGACCCTGGTCGCGGTCGGCAGCGCGCTGGGGATGGTGTGGTGGGTGGCGCCTCCCATGGTGTGGGTGCTCCTGCTCGCGGGGGCGCTGGGGGTGGCGGCCTCCATCCAGCGCAGCCGGCTCGACGCGCAGCTGGCCCAGACGCTGGTGCGCACCTACCGGTGGCGGGACTACTACCGCTCCCTCTTGCTGGACGTCCGCGGCGCGCGCGAGGCGCGGCTGCTGGGGCTGGGGCCCCTGCTGGTGGAGCGGATGGTGCAAGCGCTCAAGCGCGCTGGCGAGCGCGAGACTGCGCTGGCGGGCACCCACGCCGCGCGCCAGGGGGGGCTGGCGCTGCTCTCCGCGGCGGTCATCGCCGCCGGGCTCGCCGCGGTGGTGCTCGGGGTCAGCCGCGGGCGCTACCAGCTGGGGGACGTGGCGCTGGTCCTCGCCGCGGCCACCGGCCTCCAGGGCGCGCTCAGCTCGCTGGCCTTCGAGCTCGGCACGGCCACCCGCAGCGCGCTCTTGTTCCGGAGCTATCTGGAGGTGCTCTCCCTCCCCGCCTCTGGCTCCGGGGGCTCGCCGGCGCCGCCGCTGCAGCGGGCGGTGGAGCTGCGGGACGTGTGGTTCCGCTATTCGCCGGACGGCCCCTGGGTCCTCCGGGGCGTGAACCTGACCCTGCGCCGGGGCCAGACGCTGGGGCTGGTGGGGCTCAACGGCTCGGGGAAGAGCACCTTGGTGAAGCTCTTGTGCCGCTTCTTCGAGCCGGAGCGGGGGACCATCCTCTGGGACGCGGTGGACGTGCGGAAGCTGGAGGTGGGCTCGCTGCGGCGGCGGCTCACCGCCACCTTCCAGGACTTCATGACGTACGACGCCACCGCCGCGGAGAACGTGGCCTTCGGGGACGTGGAGGCCCTGATGGATCTCGAGCGGATCCACACCGCCGCCGCGCGCGCGGAGATCCACGACAAGCTGCGCGGCCTGGCGGGGGGCTACGACACCCTGCTCTCGCGGCGCCTCGAGTCCGAGGAGCCGGGCGCCGCGGAGGGCGCGAGCCTCTCCGGCGGGGAGTGGCAGCGGCTGGCGCTGGCGAGGTCCCTGTTCCGCCGCGAGGCGGACGTGCTGATCCTCGATGAGCCCACCTCGGGGCTGGATGCCGGGGCCGAGTTCCGCCTGACCCGGGCGGTGCTGCGCCACTGCGCGGCCAGCACCCGGCTGCTCATCTCCCACCGCCTGAGCGCGCTGCGCGAAGCGGACGCGATCGTGGTGCTGGCGGGCGGCCGGGTCGTGGAAGAAGGGGACCACGAGTCGCTGATGGCGCTCGGGGGCCGCTACGCGGAGCTCTTCGCGCTGCAGGCCCGCGGCTACCAGGACGCGCGGCTCGCCGCGGGCCCGCCCAGCGCGGCCAGGGGCGGCCGGTGAGCGCGCTGCTCGCAGGGCTGGCCGCGCTCGCGCTCCTGCTCTGGGGGGGCTGGCGGCTGCGGCGCGCCTGGGTGCTGGTCCGCGTGGACGGGCAGAGCATGGCGCCCGCGCTCGCTGACGGTCAGCGGGTGCTCGCGCGCCGTGTGGCGGGGACCGGCTTCCGGCGGCAGGACGTGGTGGGCTTCCGGCAGTCCGGGGTGTCCCGCCCACGCCCCGGCGCCGCCTACCTGCCGCCCATGCTCAAGCGCGTGGTGGCCGTGGCGGGGGATGATCTGCCGCCCTGGGCGCGCGCGGCCGAGTGGGGGAGGTTCCTCCCGTTCGTGCCGGCGGGGCACCTGCTGGTGCTGGGAGACAACTCGCTGGCCAGCCTGGACTCCCGGGAGCTGGGGCTGGTGGACGCGAGCGCGGTGTTCTGCGTCCTGCGGCGGCGGCGCGCACAGTCCGTTTGAGGCCGGCCGGGGCAACTCGGGATGGCAGTACGCCCGTTGGGTGCACGATCAGTTTGAGGCCGCCTGGCGGGCTCGGGCAACATCTCGCTCGCCCTGGCGGGCGAAGCGGAAACCGTGACGGCGTCCGCCGGGCCGCGTCGGGTGTCGCGGTGCGCCCGTTGGATCGCGGCGTGGAAGTCCATCGCTCCGGCGGTGCGGTAGGCGGCCCGGAGGTGCGCCATCCGTCTGGCGTTCTCAAACTGCCAGTGCTGACCGGCGCGCTTCATTCGGGTCTGCAGCACGTGACGATGCGCGCTCTCCACCGCGCCGCTGCCGATGGGAAACCCATGCTCCCGGAAGAGCTGGTACTTCATTCGGGTCGAGTTGTTGCGGTAGTAGCGAACCAGGTCGTCGAGGGCCTCGAGGGCCTCACGCCGGTCCTGGCGTCGCTGGCCGACTTCGGGAACACAGTCCATGAGCTCCCGAATTACGGCTTCGGGGTCTCCAGCTGCGAGCAGGGTTTCTGCCCGCTGCTGCCAGGTGGGCAGGTACGGACTCTCCTCTCCGAGAAGGACCTTCCCGCAGTCCACTGCGTGCTGAACTGCGTGGTACCAGTCGAGGATCTGGATGGCATCGGGTACCAGCTGATCCGCGAGAGTCCAATTGTGGGTGGCGCCGTCGCCCAACCAGATGACGGTTGATACGTCATCAAGCCACTCAGCGATAAGTGCTTCCTCAAGGACGGGAGCAAAGTTGGCGACCGTGCCGACGACGGCGCAGTAGCGCGCGGACTCGGGTTGGGGCTTCTTGAGCGCGGGGTCGTGCCGGTACACGACGCCGACCTTCGCCTCCTTCCACGGTTCGGCGCCGCGGATGGGCAACAGGCTGCCATCCATCTGGACGACGAGCACTTCCGCGGCATCCATGCTCGGCTTGAGTGCCTGTTGCAGGTGGCCCTGGTCAGCGGATTCGCACTGGGCGCCAACGCGCGCTGCGACGCGCCGCAGGAGGTTGTCTGAGATGGGCTGGCGATAGTGCACGTTCCAGCGTGCGGAGCCCTGGTTGAAGACGTCGTTGACCGCGAAGTCCAGGACGCGCTTCTCCATCTCGGTCGAGAGCTCGCCCTCTTCGGGTAGCTCGAGCAGGAGATCCAAAGGGTAGAAGCCGAGCTGGCAGTGCTCGCAGTGGTGATAGTTGCGCCTGAGCGTCACTCGTCCAGCCATGGTGCGGAGGGATCGCTCACGGTCCTTGGCCTTCACAGAGACGCGCTTGCCGCACTTCGGGCACAACTTGCCGGTGGGCTTCTCTAGGGGCATCCGGCCGAGCAGCGCGCTGAGAGCGCGCAACGCGGCCGGGTTTTCCATGCCACAGGCATCCCAGATCGCCAGCTCCATCTGGGACATCGTCATGCCGGCGCGGTAATGCTGATCCGCGAAGCGGGCGGCCATTTCGTACTGCAGGTCCTGCTCGGAGAAGTCCTTGATCGTCTTCTTGCGGGTCATGAACTGCGCAGAGATCACGCTCCGGCCGCGGTGTCGATCCTGCGAAAAAAGTACGGGCCGGGTTTGAGCCCGCGCGGATCAGAACGTCGCTCGAAGTCCGGACGGCAGCGGTCATCTTCGCAAGCGCCGGATCTACCGGCAGAAAAATTCCTCAATTTGGGCGTACCCCCACGCCCGTTCAGTGTCAGACCCCCTTGTTAGAAGTGGGCGCATGGAACACGCGACCTCGCAGCCCACGCTCTTCACCTGGACGCCCCCGCGGAAGAAGGGGCCCCGGCCCAACGGGTTCGCCCGGGCCCTGGCGATCGTCGTGCGCTATGGCGCGGAGATGGCGCCGCGGCCAAAGCGCCGCAAGCCCGCGCAGGCCAAGCTCAAGGAGTGCCCGCGCTGCCACCGGACGGGTGAGGTGGACCGCGACTTCGGGATGCGGATGGTCCGCGGCGAAGCCCGGCCGCAGTCCTGGTGCCGCGGTTGCCGCAGCGCCACCGCGCCCAGGGAGGGAGCGCCCCAGCTGGATCTGCTCCAGGGAGGGCTCGCCGGGGCGCGCTGACTCAGCTTCGGACCAGCCGGGTGTTGGCCTTGGCGTCGTGCCACCAGCGGCCGTTGCGCCGGCGGTTGAACAAGAGCCAGAGGAAGCCGAACGGGCCGGTAACCATCAGCAGCGCCACCACGCCGGTCTGGGCGGCGGCGCGCCGAAAGGACTGGCCCCATGAGAGCCCAGCGCCCTCCCAGCTCACCACCCGGACGCCGAAGAGCCGCTGCCCCAGCGTTCCGCCGAGCAGGTGCACCGTCACCACGAGGTACGCGGGGAGGCTCGCGAAGAAGACGAACGTCAGCAGGCCGGACGGGACGCCGAGCTGCTCGAGCTTCGCCAACCCGAAGAGGCCGCCCAGGGTGAGGGCCACGAGATCCAACCCATGCCCGACCGCGGAGTCGGACATGACCGAACGCCTGTAGAGGAAGAAGGCCACCGCCGCGCGCTAGGCGCGGGTCGGGTCGAAGCCGGGCGCCGCGGCGCCGCCGGAGCCGTCCGCCACGGCGAGCTGCGGCGCCGCGCCCGGGCCAGCGGCCTGGGCGAGCAGCTCGGGCGGCAGGCCCGCGGCAGGAGCACCGGCAAGCTCGGGCGGCAGGCCCGCGGCAGGGGCGCCGGCGAGCTCAGGCGGAAGTCCGCCCCCCGCGGCGGCCTGGGCGAGCAGCTCGGGCGGCAGGCCCGTGGCGGCAGCCTGGGCGACCAGCTCGGGCGGCAGGCCGGCGAGCATCTCGGGGGGCAGGCCGCTCGGGTCGGCTGCGGCGCCAGCGGCGGGGTCGCGGAGTACGTCCTGCGCGGCGACGGTGGGCGGGGGGACCGGCTTCGGGTCATCCGGGCTGATCGCCTGCCAGCCGAGGACGCCGCCGCCGACCACGCCCGTGCCCAGCATCACCTTGTTGCGCGTGGCGTGCAGGCCGTACTGGCTCGAGGTGCGCTTCTGCGCCTCCAGCCCGCTGATGATCTCCGCCTTGTTGGACTCGGCCAGCTGGCCGACGGCGGCCTTCTCGTCGTCCGTGAGCGCGCGCGCCTCGCCGTTCTCCAGCACGCCCAGGTCGTCCAGCTTCTGGAAGAGGCCGCCGGTCTCGGTGGCCGGGACGAAGCCGGACTCGCCGTTCTTGATCAAGATGGTGTCGCCGCCGAACGCCTTCACCACGCCTTCGTCCTGGGCAGCCGAGCCCCGGGCGGCGATGTCCGCGTCGATCTTCGCGTTGAACTTGTTCGCGCCGCGGGTGCCGTTGCTCAGCTCCGCGATGAAGCGCCCACCCTTGCCGATTCCGAAGTTAGCCATGCGGGGGTTATCGCCAGGAGTGAAATCCCTGTTCCTTAGCGGCTGAGAGTCCTCTTCTTTCGGTGCCTTGGCAGGGAGCTCGAGGCTGGATCAGAGGCTGCGTAAAGCCGCTTTAACTCTCGAACGCGCGGGTCCTCCGCCAGGGGACGAAGATCGGAGCGCGACAGTCCCACGCGGCGTGTCTCTGGACGCGGGCTGTCAAAGCGGTTGCGGGAAACACCCGAAATCTCGCGGCTGTGGGCTCCGAGAATCAGGGGCGACCCTCACTCAATCGGAGACCACGCCATGCCCTTCATGTCCCGGATCGATCCCTCGCAGCTGCCGATGCCGCCCCGCGAGAAGTCCGTCTCTCCCGCCACGCTCGACAAGGCGCGCGCCGCGTTCGCCGACGCCGAGCGGTCAGGCAAGGTGACCTGGGACGCGAGGCTGCCGCTCGGCGTGGCGGTCACCTCGGCGCTGCTCAAGCGGGACAACCACCCGGACGGCTTCGGCTACACCGCGCTCTTCGTCACCGGCCCGCTGGTACCCGGCGGCGGCGGTGACCCGAACAAGGCGAAGGAGTTCTACGTGCAGCGCGACGGCGGCTTCGCCGGGCTGCGCCAGCTCGCGGGCCCCTTCAAGCTTCCGCAGGGCGGCACCAAGCCGGCAGTCAGCGACGAGACGGTGGCCAAGCTCAAGACCGCCTTCCAGGACGCGCAGGCGTTCGGCGCCAAGTGGAACATGGGCTCGATGCCGATCGGCCAGGAGTTCGTGAGCGTGGAGCTCTCCCGCGACAACCACCCGGACGGCTTCGGCTACACCGCGCTGATTCCGGTGGGCGCGCTCGGCCCCCGCCCCAACGACACCGACCCGAACACGGTGAACGAGTTCTACGTGCAGCGCAGCGGCGGCTTCGCCGGCATCACCCAGTGGATGGGGCCGATCCAGAAGGAGCCCGGCTTCTTCCAGGCGCAGGGGGACGTCTTCCAGTCCTGAGGGCCGTCTTTCAGAAGCGTCGGAAACTCCCCGCGGGCGCTCGCAAGTCCTGGAGTTTCCGAGGGCGCTCGAGTCGAGCCGCGGCGAATCCGACGTTTCCGAAGAGGAGCTGGGACCCCTCCCCGGGGCAGGGGAGGGGCCGACTGGGTTCAGGAGTCCGGCTCACCGCGATGACCCGGAGCGGGCAAAAGGCCTTGAGGGATCCGAGTGGGTTCAAGGTCGCGGGTTGCCAAGCACGCATGGGCCCCGCGGAGGTGCGCTCGAGCCGCGGTGGGTAGCACAGCCTCGACCGGTCGCAGCGGGCGCTCGAGGCTGCGGGGCGGAACTGTGAATGGGTTCGGGCCTGGAATCCCCGCAACCGTTCACAGAACCGGCGAGCGCCCTCCCACGGCAAGCCGTGCCTGTGCAACCCGCCGCGGCTCGAGCGCGCCACCGCGGGCCCCATGCGTGCACCGCATGCCGCGACCCTGAACCCACTCGGAGCCCTTCCTGCTGTCGCCGGCGGGGGACGCAGCTCAGCGCCGCAGCACCTTCTTCACGAAGCCCCAGAAGCGGCCGCCGCGCTCCTTGAGCTCGGCGCTGCGCTTGGCCTCGGAGGCCTGGATCGCGTCCGCGCTGATGTTCAGCTTCTGGTTCAGCGCCTCGGGCGAGTAGCGGGTGGCGATGCTGGCCTTCACCTGTTTGCGGGTGGAGAGCTCGCGCGCCTCCACGTGGAGGACGCACTCCGAATCCACCTTCAGGGTCACCGCCAGCTTCACCGAGCCCTTGGGCCCCTTGGGCAGGTCCTCCACGCGCACCGTGCCCAGGTACTCGTTGGAGGAGACCAGCTGGTCCTCGCCCTGGAACAGCGAGAGCTCGAGCACGGTCTCGTTGTCCCGGCTGGTGGCCAGTCCGAAGGACTTCTCGATCGGCAGCGGCGTGTTGCGCTCGATCACCCGCTTGAAGGCGCCGCCGGGCATCGCCACGCCGATCGTCATCGGCAGCACGTCGATCAGCACCACGCTGCTGACCTTGTCCACCGCGCCCGAGTAGAGCGCGGCGCCCAGCGCCACCGCTTCGTCCGCGTTGACGGAGGCCTGCGGCGCCCGGCCGAACAGCTCCTTGATCTTGTCGCGCACCAGCGGCATCCGGCTCTGGCCGCCCACCAGGATGATCTCGTCCACGTCCGAAGGCTTGAGCTTCGCGTCCAGGAGCACGTCCCGCACCACGTCCAGCGTGCGGTTGATGAGCTGCATGCAGGTCTGCTCCAGCTCGGCGCGGCTCAAGGTACAGCGCAGATCCCTGGGCTTGCCCGCGTCGTCCATCATCAGCATGGGGATGTGGACGTCGAACGAGGTGCGCTCGGAGAGGGCGATCTTCAGCCGCTCCGCCGCGTCCGTCACGCGGGAGAGGGCCACGCTGTCGCCGGTGAAGGCGATCTTCTCCGTCTCCTGGAAGCGCTGGAGGAGCACGTCGACGATCTGGCTGTCGAAGTCCAGGCCGCCCAGGAAGATGTCGCCGCCGGTGGCGAGCACCTCGAAGACGTTCTTGTCGATCCGCAGGAGCGTGGCGTCGAAGGTGCCGCCGCCGAGGTCATAGACGAGCACCCGCTTCTTCATGTCGCGGTTCAGCCCGTAGGCGAGCGCCGCGGCGGTGGGCTCGTTGAGGATCCGCTCCACCTTGAGCCCGGCCATGGCGCCGGCCTTGCGGACCGCCTCGCGCTGCGGCTCGGAGTAGTACGCGGGGACGGTGATCACCGCGCGCTCCACCTTCTGGTTGAGGTGGCCCTCCGCCATCTCCTTGCACTCCCGGAGGATGAGCCCCTGCACCTCCTCCAGGGTGAGCACGTGCTCGCCCAGCCTCACCGCCGCGCGGCCGTTCTCGTCCGGGACGATGTCGTAGTGGAAGCGCTCGCGCACCTGGCGCACGGTGGCGCTGTCGTAGAGCCGGCCGACGAGCCGCTTGGCGCCGTAGATGGTCTGTTGCGGGTTGAGCACCATCTGGCTCTTGGCGCGGTGGCTCACCATGAGCTTCTTCGCGCTGGTGAGCGAGACCACCGAGGGCAGCGTGTTGTAGCCCTCCTTCGAGC
The DNA here is from genome assembly GCA_044229415.1 of Myxococcaceae bacterium. Lineage (GTDB taxonomy): Bacteria > Myxococcota > Myxococcia > Myxococcales > Myxococcaceae > JBGATB01. Next base: position 65,276 of record JBGATB010000037.1, read on the forward strand.
GGAGCACGAGCGGGCGGTTGCCGTTGAGCAGCGCCACGCAGGAGTTGGTGGTGCCCAGGTCGATCCCCACCACCGGCCCCGTGCCGGAGAGCGTGGCGGGCGGCTTGAGGAAGATCGGCGTGCTGGTGGACGGCGGCGGCAGGGGCGAGGCGGCCTTCTGCGCCTCCAGCATCACCGGGCTGGCCGGCGCGGGCGGCGGCGGCGCGGGCGCCTCACGGCGGATGTTCGGGAGCGCGGAGGGCTTGGCCGCGGCGGGCGCCGCGGCAACGGGCGCGGGCTTGGCGGCGGCGGGTGCCGCGGCAACGGGCGCGGGCTTGGCGGCGGGCTTGGGCGCCGGCTTCTTCTGAGGCGGAGGTTTGCCCTTCCCCTTGCCCGCGGGAAGGTCCAGTTCCAGCTCGATCTCCTCCTCGTCGCCGGCGGAGAAGTCGAAGTCCATCCCCGTCTTGAGGCTCGCGGCGGCCGCGGCGGGCTTGGCCTCCTCTTCCTCCTCGACCGGGGCGATCTCCACCTCCACGCCCTCCACCACCTCCTCGGAGGTGTCCGCCGGAGAGATCTCCAGCTCCACCTCGGGGACCGGCTCCAGCTCCACCTCCACGTCGGCGTCCTCGCTGGCCGGGGTCCCGCGCACGAGCTCGTCGATGGAGATGTTCACGTCCTCCTCGGCCGGGGGCGGCACCACCACCGCGGGGGAGGGCGGCGGGGGCGAGCCGAACTCGAGCGGCTCGTCCTCCTCCAGAGAGAAGGCGGCGGGCGGCTGCGGCTTGGGCGGCTCGGGCGCGAGCGCGGGGCGGGCCCGGGCGGCAGGCGCGGGCGCAGGCACAGGCGCGGGCACGGGGGCGGGCGGCTCCGGGGCCGCCTCGGTGTCCAGCTCGAGCTCGAGCTCCGCGGCGGCGGGCGGCGGCACGAGCGAGGGCTTGGGCGGCGCGGGCGGGCGCGTGTCGGGGATCTCCAGCGGGCCGCTCGCCTCCGCGCCAACGCTCAAGTCTCCGTCGTCGAAGAGGGCGCTCAAGTCCCGCGCGGCTGCGGCGGGCGCGGCGGCGCGAGGCGCGGGCGCTGGCGCGGCGCGGCCCGCGGGCGCGGCCGCGGCCATGGGAGGGACCACGGCCCCCAGCGCGGGCTTCGGCTTGGCGGCCGGCTTGGGTGCGGGCTCGATCTTCGGCTCCACCAGCTTCCCGGCGCCTGCCGAGGCGAGCATCTTGTCGATCACCGCCTGCGTGTCCGCGTCCACGTCCCGGAACTGCAGGCCCATCCCCGCAGCGCCGGTGGGATCTCCCGACTCGCGAATCCACCGGACCACCGCGGAGCCCTTCATCACCCGCGCGCCGTTGGCCAGCTCCACCTGGAAGCGGACCTCGGTGCCTACGGGGTGCGGCTTCTTCGAGCGGATGAACATCCCGCCGGCGCTGATGTTGGTGGCGAAGCCCTGGACGAAGTTGCCCAGGTCCGGATGGTTGAGCTTGACGAGCAGACCGACGGATTTGCGATCCGCTTTGCGGCGACCGTCATCCATGACCCCAACGATGACTGGCTTCCCGAGAGATCTACAACCCCTCGGAGAAGCAAGGCGGAGGCAAGAAGACCACGCCGCCCCACCTGTGACGACGCTGTGGGGAGCGGCGCTAGCGCCGGTAGAGCGACCGGAGGAACTCCACCAGCTCCGCGCGCAGCGTGGGAGAGAGCGCGGTGAAGCACACGCCCACCCGGTAGCGCTTCCGGGCGCCGGTGGTGGGGATGCAGGACACCACCCAGCCCTTGAGCTTCAAGACCGCCAGGCCGGGGCGGGCGACCTCGATGGTGACCGCCTCGTCCTTCTTGAAGGGCTCGGCCAGCTCCAGCCCCACGCCGCCCTCGCCGATGTCGCGCAGCACCGCGGAGAGCTCCTGCTTCGAGGTGCAGCGCACCGTGAGCAGGAACGAGACGCGCGGATAGGCCCGCATCTGCGTGCCGCGGCCCACCATGGCGCGGTCGATCAAATCGAGCAGCTGTTTGGTGGTGGACTCGGTGAGGTCCACGAACTTCAGCCCCATCCCGAGCACCGCGCCGCCCTCGTCGTTGGCCACGCGCACCAGCTTGGCTTGCAGGGTGACGGGCTTGATGCCGGCGGTGATGGCCAGCTTCAACGTGAGCAGCGCCCCTACCTCGGCGGGCGGCTTGGCGGTGTAGAGGAAGATCCCGCTCCGGGAGACCTCGCGGACGGTGAAGGCGACCTCCTGATCCTCCAGGACGATCCGCGCATCGATGGGGACCGCCACGCGGGCGTGCAGCCGACGTTCAAAGCTCACACCCCATGGAATAGCGAACCTGCGGCCACTTCTCCAGCACGGCGGCGGACAGGTGCGCGGGGCTCCTTCACCGTAACGAGGTGTGCTCGACACTGCGGTGGTGGAGCGAAGATCGCCTCCATCCGGGTGCTGTACCATCGGTTTCGAGTTCGGGGGCAGGCGCAGGGCCAGCAGCAGGCACGTCGGCGCAGCTGTCGATTCACCAGCAGCACAGCAACGAGCAGCAAGCCACCGCGAAACGGTCGCGGAGGCGGCGGTTGAAAGTGGGCGTTGCAGTTTGCGCGGAGGATTCCATGGGCTCTCGACGGGTGGTGGCGGTGGACGTCTACTCCGACGTGGTCTGCCCCTGGTGTTACATCGGCAAGCGGCGGCTCGAGCGGGCGGTGGCGCTTCACCCCGAGCTGGAGGTGAAGATCCGCTACCGGGCCTACGAGCTCCATCCGGATCTCCCGCCGGAAGGGGAGGAGGCGCGGACGTTCTACGCGCGCAAGTACGGAGGCGCCAAGCAGGCGGCCGCCACGCTGGCCCGCGTCACCTCGCTGGGCGAGGTGGAGGGGCTGGAGCTGGACTTCTCGCGGATGAAGATGGCGGCCAACAGCCTGCTCGCGCACCGCGCGCTGCAGCTGTGCTGGGAGCAGGGCGCCCAGTCCCAGGCGGTGGCGGCGATCTTCTCCGGCATCTTCGAGGAGGGCGTGGACGTGGGCCGGGTGGATCCGCTGGTGGCGCTGCTCAGGAGCCGGCGCGTGCCGGTGGACTATTCGCTGCTCGCGCGCCGCCTGGAGAATGGAGACGGGCTCGCCGAGGTCCGCGCGGATCAGGCCGCCGCGGCGGAGCTGGGCGTGGACGCGGTGCCGTTCCTGATGGCGGATGATCGGATCGGCCTGCGCGGCGCCGCGGCCGTGAGCGACTTCGAGGAGATCCTGACCACCGCCGCGGCGCGGCCGGTGGAGCGGGCCAAGCGCTGGGAGACGCATACGCGCCGGCCGCAGCAGAAGATCAGCCCGCTGCTCTAGTCCCCGTTCACCCCGAGCGGAGTCGAGGGGCGCTCGTGTCGCGCCCCCTAGTCCAGGCGCCGGGACAGCCCGTCCAGCGCCTCCGCGTAGGCGGCCGGGTCGAACGGCCGCTTCTTCTTCACCAGGTCGAAGATCAGCTCGGAGACCACGGTCCCGATCTCGTGGATCGCGTCATGCCGGCTGAGCCCCTGGCCCATCAGCCGGGCCAGCGCGGCGCGGACCTGCGGTGGCTGCCCGAGCGCGAGCTGGTTCTCCACCACCGCGTGCACCGCCGCGTGGAGCCGGGCGTTCTCGATGGGAGGGTGGCCCGGCGGAGGGTTGGCGTGGGCCTGCTCGCAGAGCTGCACGCGGGAGGCCTCGGGGGTGGCCAGCCACGCCTTGGGTTCCGGAGCGCGGGAGGGGTCGTAGTCCATGGGCGGTGAGGTCTAGCGCGAAAGGGCCGCGCTGTCCGTCGGCCCGCGCTCAGCCGGTGACCCAGTCGATCCCGGCGAGCGCCTCGCCCTGCTGCGCGGCGCTCTCCTCGTGCAGATGGTTCGCACCCGGCAAAAGCCGCAGCTTTGCCTTCGGGGCGAGCTTCTCCACCATCGCCGCGCTCGCCGTCGAGCTGGCCAACGGGTCCGCTTCGCTGTGGATGATGTAGACGCGGCCCAGGGGTGGCCGCGAGGCGATCACCTCCTGCAGCCGGCCGAGATCCGAGTCCGAGGCGGTGAGCGCCTGCGCCCGGCCGACGATGTGCTCCGCGGTTTGGTGGGTGGCGAGCTTGGCCAGCGCCACGGGGTCCTCGGTGAACATCGGCTTGCCGGTCGGCGGAAGCGCGAGGTTGCGCACGCCCGGGATGGCGGACAGGCCCTGGAAGAGGCGGTTCAGCGCGTTGTCGCTCGCCTCGAGAAACGGCGCCTGGAGCACGGCGCTGACGCCCTTGGGCATCTGCTTTCCGGACAGCTGGATCAACCCCGCGTCGTTCATCGCGACGGCGCCCAGCGCCCCCGCGCCGCCCCCCATGCTGGTGCCCAGGAGCACGACCTCGCCGGAGGCGCCGTAGTCGCCCTCGGCGACCTCAGCCGCCGCCGCCGCCACCGCCGCGACGTCGCGGGTGATCCCGAAGCCCCGGTCGATCGCCCCTGGCTTGCCGTCCGAGTGCCCCGCCCACTGCTGATCCATCACCAGCACATCGTGGCCAGCCCGGTTGAGCAGCTGCACCTGCTCCAGGAAGTTGCGGCCGGTCTGCTGGTAACCCGGGGCGACGACCACCACCTTGCCTGAGGGCGGGGCCGTGGGCCTCCAGCGCTGCCAGAAGATGTCGCGGTCGGCGATCGCCTGCCCGTCCACGCTGCCCTTCGCCCGAACGAAGCCGTCGGTCACCTCCGCCGGCGTGCGGCCGAAGCGGGTGAGCGCGATGGCCTTCTCCGGCTCGAAAAGCGGGCTCATGCTCGCGAGCCGGTCAGGCGGCAGATTGGAGATCTGCCCCCACTGCGCGCGCTTCGCTTCGACGAAGGACGCGAGCGCGGCGCCATCGCCGCGGGAGGAGAACGTGTCCCGCACCAGCGTGGCGATCGGGTTCCGGTCCACCCAGCGGGTGGGGCCTGCCAGGTCCGGCGGCAGCGTCTCGTCATTGGGCACGCCGTCCTTGTTCCTGCCGACGGCGTCCTCCATCTGGCGGGTCAGCGCGGCGATCTGCGCGTAGGTGGGCTGCAACGTGATGGGCATCTGCGGGCTCCGGAGGGTCGGGGATTCTTCAGGGCCGAAGATGGTTCACGGCGCCCGGGTGCGACTTCGGCCATTTGGCCTATGCCCGCGAGCCGCATGGGGTATATGCCCGCGCGCCTCTGGACGCCTCACCCACAGAGTCCCGCTGGGACCACTGCCCCGTCTGCGCCAGCCCGCAGCGGCGGGAGTACGTCCGCTTCGACGAGGTGCGCTTCGACGAGTGCGAGCGCTGCGGCAGCGTCTACAAGGCCTTCGAGCGCGCGGCCCTCCTGCCCGAAGGCTTCTACGAGGCCTCGTACTTCCACGGCCGCAAGTCCGGCCGGGACAAGCGCTTCGAGCACCGCGTGCGCAAGTCCATGCGCTGGCTCTCCGGGGCGCAGGAGGCGGGGCGGGAGCCCGGGCCGGGGCAGGTGCTCGATGTCGGCTGCTCCTTCGGCTACGTGCTCGAAGCGGCGAAGCGCCTGGGGCATGGCGCGGCCGGGGTGGACGTCTCGCAGTACGCGGTGAAGGTCTGCCGCGAGCGCGGCTACGAGGCCCACGCCGGGACGCTCGAGCGGCTGCCGCTGGAGGCCGGCCGCTTCACGCTCGCCCACCTCAAGCACGTGCTCGAGCACACCGCCACGCCGGGCGCCGCGCTGGCGGAGGTGAGCCGCGTCTGCGCGCCCGGCGCGGCGCTGCTCGTCGCGGTGCCGGACCTCGACTACTGGAAGGGCCGGCGGCGCCGCCGCACCTACCGCTACTTCCGTCCGGACGACCTGGGCGCGCAGCACTACGTCTACTACTCGGTGGAGTCCCTCTGCCGGCTCCTGGAGGCCAACGGCTTCCAGGTGGTGGCCCGCTCCAAGGCCTTCTTCCGGGCGCGCTTCGCGGCGCGCTCGTTCCTGCACCGGCTCTTCGAGGCCCTCCGCTACGGCGTGCTCGCCGCGGCCTACGGCGCTGCGCGGGCGCTGGGGCTGACGCGCGAGGTCTTCGTGCTCGCGCGCAAGGCCTAGCGGGAGAGCAGGTCCAGCCCCAGCCGGAGCAGGTTGAGCGGGAAGACGCGCGGGATCGCGGCCAGCACCAGGAACGCGCCGGCGTGGACGAGCAGCGGCGCCACCGCGCTCTCCCACTTCTTCACCGCCACGGTGGTCACCGCCGCCAGGCCCGCGAACCACAGCCACCAGGTGCCGGAGGTGAAGAGGCTCGCCAGCAGCGGGCCCGCGCCGAACACGAGCTTCGCGGTGAGGCCGAGGCCCAGGAGGGCCCAGAGCCCGAGGATGCCGAAGTGGATGAGGTTGCCGAACGCCTTCATGTGCTGCTCCTTGTGGGGGTGCGCGGGTTGGAACGCGCGCGACCCCAGAAGGATCTGTCAGGCGGTCGTAAATTTCCTGGAACTGGTTGGGCAAAAATCAATCAGCGTGGGTGATTGACCGCCGGGGCGTGGGTCAGGGTGGGCGCCAGGCGCAGCAGCACCACCCAGAGCGCCAGGACGATCAAGGACGCCGCGGCCTGGATCGGAGCCAGCGCGGCTCGGGGTGGAGCCGGTCCTTCCAGAGGAAGTACAGCACCCACGCCAGCGCCCCGGCCCCGAGCGCGCCAGCCAGGAGGATGCCCAGCGGGGAGGTCATCGCCTTGGGAGGCTACGCCAGAAGCCGCTGGTAGCGAGTGGCCGCCAATCAATAAGCTCCGGTGAGTGATCTCCCTCTCCCGTCTCGAAGGCTTCTACTGGGTCGCGCGGACGCAGGGCTACGCCCGGGCCGCGCGCAGCTTTCCGTACCCCATCACCCAGCCCGGCGTGCACCAGCAGGTCCGCCGCCTGGAAGAGGAGGTGGGGACGGCGCTCTTCGAGCGCGTGGGCAAGGACCGCGTGGCGCTCACGCCGGCGGGACGGGTGCTCTACGAGGTGGTGGCGCCGTTCTTGGAGCAGCTCTCCGCGGTGGAGGCGGCGGTGAAGGGCGGCGCGGTGGGCGGGACGCTGCGGATCCACGCGGCGGGGCTGCCCTTGCGCCACCTGGTGCCGCCGTGGCTGCGGCGGCTGCAGGCCAAGCGCCCGGACATCGAGGTGGCGCTCACCGAGGTGAAGACGCCGGAGCTCGAGGCGCTGCGCTCGGGCGAGGCGGACCTGCTGATCGACTACCTGGAGGAGATCCCCGGGGACGTGGTGGCCCAGCCGGTGGGGAAGGCGAAGGCGTTCCTGGCGTTGCCTTCGTCGCACGCGCTCGCCGAGCACAAGCACGTGGAGGTGGCGGACCTCAAGGACGAGCCCTTCATCCTGTACCACGCGGACGCGCGGCTCCGGGCGCTGCAGCTGCGGGCGCTGCAGCTGCACGGGGTGACGCCGCGCAAGGGGCCGGCCGCGGACTCCTCGGAGACCATCCTCGCCTTCGTGGCCGCCGGGCTCGGCTACTCGCTGGTGCCCGCGCTGCAGGAGGGCGGGCCGCGCGTGGCGGGGGTGACGGTGCTGCCGCTCACGCGCCCGGTGGTGCACTTCCCCGTCTACGCGTGCTGGCGCAAGCGCGCCACCGAGCACCCGCTGGTGCGCGCGGCGATGGAGCTCGCGCCGAAGGGCTGACGCGAAGAAGTCCCCTCGAGGTGACGCAGCGTTTTCGGGCACGTGTCGTCGAAACGCTCAACGCGCTCGGTAAAGCGCGGTTGCGCAATTGCCTGCAGGTGGGGCTGAAACGGGCCCGTTCCTCTCAAAAACCGCCGCGCGCATGACCCCTTGGGCGGGCCGCTCGCGCGGCTGACGGGGGTTTCAGTCCGGGCCGCCGTGGCGTGGATCTTGATGAGGGGCGCGCTCCAAACCACGCAGTCGTGGAGCTGGAGCCCCCATGAACGTGCATCGGTTGTTTGCTTCGCTGCTCGCCGCGCTGACCCTCGGATGTGGCATCGCCGCCGAGCCTGCCGCACCGGCCTCCGCTGTTCCCGAGCGCCGCAGCTCCTCGCTGGAGGCCGCGTTCCAGCAGGCCGGCGCCGAGTACCAGGTGCCGGTGGGGCTTTTGAAGGCGATCGCCCAGGTGGAGTCCGGGGTGACGCAGCACGCGCAGTCCGCGTCCGGCGGCTTCGGCGTCATGCAGCTGGCAGCGCGCGAGGACTGGCGCTCGCTGGCGCGCGCGGCGCAGCTCACCGGTGCGGACGAGGCGCGGCTCAAGCTCGACGCCCGGGCCAACATCCTCGGTGGGGCGGCGGTCCTGCGCGAGCTGGCGGACAAGACCTTCGCGCAGTCCGCGGACTTGAACCCGAGCGACCCGGCGGACTTCTGGGACGCGGTGACGCTCTACGCGGGGCTCACGCAGCCGGACCTGGCGCAGGCGTACGCGCGCGAGGTCTACACCACGCTCGAGCACGGCTTTACGGCGGAGCAGGTGACGCTCGCGCCCACCTTCACGGGCTGGCGCAAGCACCTGCCGGCGCTCCAGGCGCGGCAGGACCTGGTGAAGGAGTACCCGGGCGCGTACCAGTGGAAGGCGTCCAAGAACTTCACCGCAGGCCGGGACAGCTACTCGCTGGTGCTCATCCACACCACCCAGGGGAAGTACCCCGGCGCGCTCGACTGGTTCTTCAGCCCGAACAACACCAACACCTCGGCCCACTACTTCGTCCGCTCGTCCGACGGGCAGGTGACGCAGATGGTGGAGCACAAGAACTCGTCGTGGCACGCGCAGTGTTACAACCGGCGCTCCATCGCCATCGAGCACGAGGGCTTCATCGCGCAGCCCTCCGTCTATTACACGGAGGCGATGTACCGGGAGTCCGCCAAGCTGACCCGGTGGATCGCCGACCGGCACGGGATTCCCCGGGACCGCTCGCACATCATCGGCCACTACCAGGTGCCGGCCTCCTGCAACACCAACGCGCACTCGGACCCGGGCAGCGGCTGGAACTGGACCAAGTACATGCAGCTGGTGAACGGCGTCACCCCCACGCCCACGTCCGGCAAGCTGATGGGGAACATCTACCAGAAGGGCAACACCAACGACCGCGTGGCGGGCGCGGTGGTCACCGTGGCCGGTAAGAGCGTCACCACCGGCACGGACGGGCTCTACGAGTTCGTGCTCGCGCCGGGCACGTACACCGCCACCGTCACCAAGGCCGGCTACTCCTCCGCCTCCGTCTCTCGCGTGGTCACCGCCGGCGCCACCATCTGGGGTTCGATGGAGATCAACGCCTCCACCGCGGTGGGGCACCTGCGCGGCAAAATCTACGAGTACGTGGCCGCGTCGCCCACGGACATGACCAAGCCCATCTCCGGCGCGACGGTCACGGTGGGCGCCAACACGCAGACCACCGCGGCGGACGGCTTCTACAACTTCGCGCTCCCGCCCGGCACGTACACCGTCAACGTCAGCAAGGCCGGCTGGGCGAGCAACACCGTCACCCGCACCGTCACCGCCTCCGCGGATGTCTGGGGCTCGGTGGGGCTGATGGCGAGCGGCGGGCCGGACCAACAGCCGCCCGCGCTCGCCATCGCCTTCCCGGTGGACAAGGCGAGCACCGACATCGCCGTGCTGACGCTCACCGGCACCGCCAGCGACAACGCCGGGCCCATCGCCGGCGTCACGCTCAAGCTCAACGGCGGCGCGCCCGCCAACGTGCCGGTCTCCGGAGGGAGGTTCTCGCAGGAGGTGAAGCTGGCGCCCGGCGCCAACCTGATCGAGATCTCCGCCAAGGACGCCGCGGGCAACACCGGCGGCGACAGCGCCACGGTCACCTTCAACGCCGGCGTGGCCGGCTTCGTCTACGTCACCGAGGACGAGGCCTCCCGCGTGAAGGACGCCACGCTCGAGCTGATTGACCCGAAGACGGGCGACAAGGTGGCGAGCGCCACCGCCGGCGCGGACGGCGCCTACGCCCTCTCCGTGAGCAAGGTTCCGGGGGACTACCTGCTCGTGGCCCGGGCCGAGGGCTTCATGACCCACTCGGAGACCGTGTCCATCCCGGACGACGAGCGGCTCAAGCTGGACGTCCCGCTCACGCCGGGAGCCGACCCCGTGCCCACCGAGGTGGCCCTCACCTTCGTGGACCCGCAGGACGGCGCCACCGTCACCGGCGAGAGCGTGACCGTCTACGGCTCGGTGGTGGGCTTCGACCTCGCCAGCGTCGCGGTGAACGGCGTGGCCGCCGAGCAGCTCGGCGTGGAGGGCTTCTCCGCGGTCGTCCCCTTGCTGCCCGGTGCGAACGTCCTCGAGGCGGTGGCCAAGGGCACCAAGGGGGAGAGCGTCTCCAACCGGATGACGATCCACCGCGCCACGGAGGAGAAGAAGGGCGGCTGCGCGGCGGTGCCCGGATTGGAGCTCGGCGCCCTCCTGCTGCTGATGCCGCTGCTGCGAGGCGCGCGGCGCCGCCGCTGAGCGTTCAGTCCATGCGCAGCGCGAGCTTGCCCAGGTGGTGCTTCTCCACGTCGCGGTGCGCCTGCGCGGCGTCCGCGAGCGCGTAGAAGCGCACCTGCACGTGGAACGGGCCCTGGGCGATGAGCGCGTTCAACCGGGCGAACCGCTCCGGGCTCGGCTCCCCGTCATACGCCGTGGCGGACACGTTCGGCGGCGCCTCCGGCTCGGGCTCCACGCCGTTGGGGTAGGCGATCCTCCCGCCGGCCTTGATGCGGGCGAGCGCCACGTCCAGTCCCTTGCCGTTGGCGAGGATGAGCGCCGCGTCCACGCCCTCCGGCGCGAAGCGGGCGAGCGCCCCGGCCACGTCGCCCTTCCTTCCGTCCACCGCCTCGTCCGCGCCCAGCTTGCGCACCAGCTCCACGCCGTCCTCCCCGGAGGCCACGGCGAACACCTGGGCGCCCAGCCGCTTCGCGAGCTGGACCGCCAGGTGGCCAATGCCGCCGCTCGCGCCAAAGATGAGCAGCGTCTCTCCCTTCTGGAGCTCGAGCTGCTCGAGGCCGCAGAGCGCGGTGATCCCGTCCGCCCCCAGCGCTCCCGCGCTCTCCGGGCTCAGGCCCGCGGGGATCTTCGCCACCGCGTCCTCCTTCACGGTCACGTACTCGGCATAGAAGCCGCCCCGCATGGAGTACGCGTAGACGCGATCCCCGGGCTGGAGCTGCTTCACGCCCGAGCCCACCAGCACCACCTCGCCCGCGCCGTCGTTGCCGAGCACCAACGGCAAGCGGTCTCCTCCCAGCTGAAACTCGCCGGTGCGGACGGCTGGATCCCAGACGCCCACCCCCGCTGCATCCAGGCGGATGAGCACCTCGTCGGCCTTGGGCTTGGGGACCGGCTGTTCTTCCGGCTCGAGGACCTCTGGGCCGCCGAAGCGGTGGATGGCGGTGACCTTCATCTGCTGCGGAATGGCTGCTTGCATGCCTTGCCTCGTGTTCTGCGCGACGTGCGCCTTGTGACACGTATGCACGGGGGCGGCGGCAGGGAGCCGGGCCGATTCCCTCGACCACCGGCCTGGGCAGCGTGAGTGCGAGCGACCTGGCCGCGCGCCGCGCTTCCCCCGCGACGCGCGGCTTCGCAAGGTGAGCCGAGGGCGCGGCTGCGCCAGGAAGAGGGGGACGCCTTGCAACGCGAAGAGCTGAAGCACCGGGAGCCGGAGCTCCCGCCGCCGGTCCGCGAGTGGACGGAGCGGTTCAAGAAGACGTCCGACGAGGACGAGGAGCTGCAGGCGCACGGAAAGTTCTACACGTGCGCGTTCCTCCTCGACATGGGCGAGCGCCGGGTGCTCGTCCGCATGAACCGCGGCAAGGTGGACGGGCTGACCATCGACCCCGGGCCGTTGGACGAGCGGTACGAGTTCGCCATCCGCGCGAGCCCCGAGAGCTGGCGCAAGCTCTCGCAGAAGACGCCGCCGCCCATGTTCCACGGGCTCTGGGCGGCCACCTTCCGCGAGGACATGAAGCTGGAGGGGGACCTGCTGGTCCTCATGCAGAACCTGAGAGAGGTGACGCGGCACCTGGAGCTGCTCCGGGTGACGGGCGTGCCGCTCGGAGAGAGGAGCTAGCCCCATGGCCGCCGAGCTCTCGCCCGTTACCGGGCACTACGTCACCATCGACGTCCAGGGCGGGGAGTACCGCGTCTTCTTCCTGGAGAACGGCGAGGGGCAGCCGCTGCTCTGCCAGCACACCGCCGGCTGCCACAACCACCAGTGGCGCTACCTGCTCGAAGACGAGGAGCTCACCCGCGACTACCGGGTGATCGCCTACGATCTCGCCTGGCACGGGAAGTCCGACCCACCGAAGAACCGGGAGTGGTGGAAGTCCGAGTACCGCCTCACCGCGGACTTCTACACGGAGTTCATCGTCCGCCTGTGTGACGCGCTCGAGCTCGAGCGGCCCATCTTCATGGGCTCGTCCTTCGGCGGGAACGTGGCGCTGGACCTCGCGCACCGCTACCCAGATCGCTTCGGCGGCGTCATCCCCGTGGAGGCCGCGGACTACTCGCCGGGCTTCTACCTGGACTGGTGGCACCATCCCCACGCCAACGCCGCGCAGGTCTGCGCGAGCGGAGTGTGGGACCTGATGGCGCCGCAGTCGCCGGACGCGGACCGCTGGGCCACGTGGTTCTACTACTCGCAGGGCTCGGAGGCCTTCAAGGGGGACCTCTACTACTACTCGGTGGATCACGACCTGAGGGGGAAGCTCCAGGAGATCGACACCGGGCGCTGTCCGGTGGTGATGCTCACCGGGAGCTACGACTACCTCACGCCCCCCTCCGAAGGCAGGCGCACCGCGGAGGGCATTCCCGGCGCCGAGTTCATGGAGATGAAGGACATTGGCCACTTTCCGATGAGCGAGAACTACCCCGTCTTCAAGGGCTACCTGGAGCGGGCGCTGGAGCTCATCGCCCAGCGCGGAGGCGCGCGCGCCGGGGCGCGCAGAGGCCAGCCACCCGAGCTCACCGCGCACTGAAGGCTCTGGCTTAGGGCCTATAGTCCCGCGCCGTGCGAGCGGCGCTCCGGCAGGGCCCGTGGTTGATCGCGGCGGCGCTGCCGCTGCTGGCGGTGGGCGCGTTCGCCCAGGCGCCGCTGCCGCTGCAGATGGACTTCAAGCTGACCGACCCGCGCGCGGCGGACGCGGGTGTGCTTGATCCGCCACCGGCTGCCGCCCCGCAGCCGCTCGCGGCGGACCGCCCGTCGGTGCCCCGGTTGATCAGCGTCTGCGACAGCTGCGCGGCCGGCTCGCTCTCTCCGTTCAGCGGGGATCTGCACGACTTCGCGCTGCACACGGTCAACGCGCCGGAGCACGCGCACGCCGAGAAGCTGCTGCGGCAGCACCGGCGCTCGCTGCTCTACCTCTACGGCGGCTCTGCGGCCGGAGTGCTCACCGCGGTGGTGGGGATGCTCGCGGTGCCCCGGCAGTACTGCACCTTCAACGAGGGCACGGTGGGCGCCGCGCCCGGCGGCCAGCGCTGCACGTGGGGCCCGCTCAACTTCGGGCTCGGCGCCGCGGGGTTGAGCATCGTGGCCTTCTCGCTGGTCGCCTACTTCGTGGACCGCCCCAGCACCGGTGAGCTGGTGCAGGTGGTCAACGCGTGGAACGACGCGCATCCAGACGCACCCTTCCTCCCAAAGTACGCCCGGGGAAAAGCGGCCCCGGGGCCCTGAGCCCACTAGAGTCCAGAGCCGTGACGGCTCTGCTGCTGGCCGCGGTGCTCGCGACGTCCGCCGCTCCCTATGGGCCCGGCAGCAACTTCGGTCCCGCGTTCAACTTCGGCATCCTCGCGTTCTCCACCGAGGGCGGGCCGAAGCCCACGGCGGTGCTGGTGCCCTCGCTGCGCGGCGGCGCGCGGCTGGCGCTGCTGCCGCGCTCCTCGAACGACTACTCGCTCAACGTGGCCGCGGCGCTCCAGGTGGGGCTGGAGGGGCTGCGGCGGCGCGACGCGGTCGCGCTCTACGCGTTCGGCGTCACCGCCCGCGTGGGGGCCGGCGCCGTCACCATCGGCGGGCCCTACGCGCCGTTCGTGGAGCTCTACGCGTTGAGCACGCTGGCCATCCGCCGGGTCAACGGGGAGCAGGCGCTGGTGCCGCGCTTTGGCGTGGGGCTGCAGCTGGACCTCTACACGGCGGTGCCGGAGTACGTGAAGCCGTCCTTGAGCTTCTGGTGGGTGGACCGCTACGTGATCGGCTTCTTCCTCTTCACCGCCTTCAACGTGGAGCTGGTGGTGACGCCGCCGAACGTGGTGAACGACGCGACGGTGACGGAGGTCCGGCTGGGCTTCGGCTTCTGACTACTTCGGGCAGAGCGAGGAGACGAAGAGGACCTCGTCGAAGCTCCGGTCCTCCACGCGGAGGGTGCCGCGCCCCGGAGGGCCGTACTCGAGCAGCTGCTCCACCGGACGGGTGTGGCCCTGCCAGACGAAGACGTCTCTTGGGCCGAGCGTGAGCCGCCCCTGCACGCCGCCGCAGCCGGGCACCACGCGCACCCGCTCCATCCGGTACGCGAGCGGGAAGCGGATCTCCCCTTCATGGGTGCCGCTGCCGTCCAGCGTGGTGCCGGCGGCGTCCACCTCCGCGGTGCCCTTGAAGGAGAGGATGTCCGTGTCCACGGTGTAGCTGTCGTCCGGCGGCGGCAGGCGGTCCACCGAGAAGGTGAGCAGCTCCTGGGAGCCCTTCTCCAGGTGGATGGCGGGGACCGCGAACGTCTCCGACACGATGTCCAGGTGCACGCTGCCACGCAGCAGGAAGACGGAGAGCTGGTCGGTCCCGGCGTCGGGGAAGCACTTCACCTTGAGGGTGACGGTCAACTCGGTGGCGCCCCCCCGCACCACGGTGAGACAGGTGGGGTCCAGCTTGGCCAGGCGCGCCTCGATGCGATCCACGTTGTCCGAGGCGGAGCGGGTGGAGTCGAGCGTGGCGGCGTCCGCGTAGCGAGACGCGTGGCGCGCCAGCGCGGCCACCGTGGAGGGCGCGCGCGAGCGGGTGAGCGCGTCCCGCCGCAGGTAGTCCAGCTGCTCGTCGTTGAGCGCGCCACAGCCGGTGGCGAAGAGACAGAGCGTGAGCAGACCGCGGAGCACGGGGCGACTGTCGCGTATTCGCGGTGGCGAAGTCACTGCGCGGCCTTGCGCGCGGAGAGCCAGCCCCAGACGTAGACGGCGGCCAGCACCGCGAGGCAGGCCAGCACCAGCGCGAGGTAGCGGGAGATGAGCTGCGCCTCGGTCCAGCGGAAGTCCTCCACCAGCCGCAGCGGGTCGGTCTTCACCGAGCCCTCCATCTCGCCGAAGGGCAGCTCGGCGAAGTCGGCGCGGGCGCGCCACCAGACGCGCGATATGTCCGCCACCGCGGCGGCGCCGATGACCAACAGCCCCCAGCGCAGCCAGCCCTGGTGCAGCCGGCTCTCCGGGCCCACGTAGAAGAGGCACAGCAGCACCGTGCCGAGCACGAGGCCGCCGGCGTCCCCCGCGAAGAGGACGAGCTCGTCCGTGCGCCAGAAGGGGAGGGCCAGCGTGCCTGCCGCCTGCAGCGCGAGCACGCCCAGCAGCGCCGCCAGCCGCCCCCATTGCTCCCGGCGCGCTGAGAGGTAGAGGCCGGTGCCCAGCGAGGCTGCCACCGCGAGCGCGACCACCCAGGAGCGCTGCTCGGCCACCGGCGTGAACCAGGGGAGCGGGAACGCCGCGCGGCCGCAGAGCAGCGCCGCGGTGGCGTGGCCGATCTCGTGGAGCCACATCGACAGGAAGATCCGCACCAGCGCGCCGGCGAAGGGGAGGTTGACGAGCAGCCACATGCCGCCCAGCGCGAGCGGGAAGGCGAGCTGCCGGGCGCGCAGCTCCAGCTCCCGGTCACCCCGAGCGAAGTCGAGGGGCGCCCGTTCATCCCGAGCGGAGCCGAGTGGCCAACCAGAGTCCATGTCCAGGGGCGCTCCCCGTTCATCCCGAGCGGAGTCGAGGGACGAGCGAGAGCCGATGTCCTGGGGCGCCCCTCGACTTCGCTCGGGGTGAACGGAGGGGTCTCCCTCGGGAGGAGCGGGATGAGCGGAGGAGGCCCGCGCCTTCGCGTAGATCACCCCGCAGCGCGGACACTCGGCGGCGGGCACGCGCGGCGCTCCGCAGCGGGGACAGCCCTCGGTCAGCACGCGTGGAACGGTAGCTCAGAAGTCCATGCCGTCCGTGCCCTCGCCGTCCCCGTGTGGGAGCGGAGAGGAGGTGGTGAGGCCAAGCCAGAGGTCTCCCAGCGCGTTCCGGGCGTGCGGGTGGAGGCGGGCCAGCCGCCACAGCCAGCGCGCCTGCGCCTGCGGTCCGGCGCGACGGGGGAGCCGCTCCCACACGTCCTGGGGCACCTCGCGCGCGAGCAGCCACGGCCCCTGCGCGTCCACCCGGCTGCACCAGCCCTGCAGCGTCTCGGGCTGTCTCCAGCGTTCGTAGTAGGCGGCGTGCTGCCCCTCGAGCACCGGCGCCATGCCGGCCCAGAACGCGCCCTCCACCAGCGCGGTGCAGCGCACGGACTCCGGCAGCAGGTCTGCCGGCAACGCGCGCGCCTCGGCGTCCAGCCAGGGGTGGAGCGTCTGCGCGGCCGCGTAGCGCGCGCGGCGGCTCGCCTCCAGCGACGCGCGGCTGGGCAGCCGGGGCAGCCAGAGCCGCCGCTTGTCGAGGTACTCCGCCTGCGCCTCGAGCACGGCCAGGCCGGCGAGCTGCACCGGCAGGACCTCGCAGTCGAGCAAGAGCCGCGCGAGCTGGAGGTTGGAGGAGACGGCGGCCTCCAGCTGACTGGGCTTGCGCGCCTCGAGCAGCCGCGCCCGCGTCCAGCCGCGCAGCACGCCCACGTCCAGCGTGGGCCAGGCAAGCTGACCGGTGTCCCAGGGCGAGCGGTCCTCGCGCCCGAGCGGGCCTGCGCTCAAGCAGCGCCAGGGGCCGTACTGCTCCAGCCCCGTGAGCCAGGGCGGCGCGGGCTCCAGCGTCCGGGGTGGCTTGGCGTTGGACTCCGCGAGCGTCTTGAGCAGCGCGAGCTGCTCCGGAGAGGGACGCACCGGAGGCTCACCGCACTGCTCCGCGGACTTTCGCACGGACTCGCGGGTGGTGGGCTCCCACGGGAGCACGCAGCCCAGGAGCGGGCCGGGGTCCTGCGTCCCCCTGGGCAGCGGGTCCAGCCAGGCCCGCTCGAGCCGGAAGCTCTTGTCGAAACCCTCGCGCGCGGCGCGCCAGGCGGCCACGTAGGAGGCGCGCCCCTCCTCGGTCCGGGCAGCGGTGTGGGAGGCCAGCTGGGAGAGGCAGCCCTGGCCGCAGCCGCCCAGGGTGAGGACCACCACCAGCAGGGCTCCGCCCGTGATTGCGAGCGCCCGGCGCATGGTCCGTCTATAGCGCGCGCCCCACGCCCCGGTCACTCCGAGAGGCTGTGAGCCATTTCAGGCCGTGGTCCTCCCCCCGTTCACCCCGAGAGGCTGTGAACCTTTCGGGCGCGTCGCTCCCCCGTTCACCCCGAGCGTAGTGGCGCAGGCACGTAGTCGAGGGGCGGCACCCGAGCTCGGGCCTCCTCGAACACCCGCTCTGCGCCGCCCCTCGACTACGGCCTGACGGCCTACGCTCGGGGTGAACGGGGGGGGGCCGGAATTGCTCCGCCGTCCGCACTACAGCGCGCGGGACGTCCCCAGCCACTGGTCGATCGTCTCCAGCTCCACGCGCCGCGCGTCCTTGCGCTTCTCGAAGTAATGGCGCGCCTCGAGCGCGAGCTTGCGCGCGCGCGGTCCGTCGTGGCCGCCGCCGCGCAGCGCGCGGGCGAGGTTGAAGCGCGCCATCGCGGTCTCCTGGTCGTCGCGGTCGTTGAGCAGCTTGAGCGCGCGCTCGAGCAGGTCTCGCGCGGCGTCCGGGTTGCCCAGGTCCACCTCCACGTGGCCGAGCACGCTCAGCGGGCGCGCCAGGCGCGGGCTCTCCATTCCGAAGACGCGCTCGTAGATGTCCAGGGTGCGCCGCACGTAGTCGCGCCCCTCCGCGTTCTTCTTGAGGGAGATGAGGTCCACGCCCATGTTGAGCAGCGAGGCGGCGACCACCGCGTTGTCCGGCCCGAAGCTGCGCTCGCGGATGGCCAGCGCTCGCCGGTAGTAGGGCAAGGCCTCCTCGAACTTCTGCCGCGTGAAGAGCACGTTGCCCACGCTGTTGAGGGAGGAGGCCACGTCCGGGTGCTCCGGACCGAACGCGCGCGTGCGCAGCATCAGCGCCTCCTGGTGCGTCTTCGAGGCCGCGTCCAGGTCCCCCATGCAGCGCTGCGCGTTCCCCAGCGCGTTGAGCACGCGCGCGCGCGCGGGGTCATCCGGCGCGTAGGCCACATCCGCGAGCTTGAGCGCGCGGCGCAGCTGCGCGAGCGCCTCCTCGCAGCGGTCCTGGGCGATCAGCAGCCCGCCCACCGTGTTGGCGAGCGTGCTCTCCATGTCCGCGTCCTTGCCGAGCCGCGCCAGCGCCGCCTCGGCCTCGCGGACCGCGGCGATCGCCTGGGTGTGCTGGCCCGCGAGCTCGCCGAGCACCTGGACGAGATCGATCCGCGCCCGCGCGGCGAGCCGGTCATGGTGGCCGGCCTCCGCCGCGTAGAGCGCGTCCAGCAGGGCGGACTGCGCGTTGCCGGCCTCGCCCGCGCGGATGCAGATGAGCCCCAGCTGGTAGAAGGCCTCGGCGCGCGTGGGCAGGTGCTCCACGGTGCTGGCCTGGGCAATCACGGACTCCGCTTCAGCCCGAGCGGAGCTGAACTGACCGGCGGAGACGAGCGCGCGCACGTGGGAGAGGCGCGCGTTCACCTGCTCCACGCGTTCGCGCACCGCGGGGTCCTTGGGCAGCTTCACCTGGGCGGCCAGGGCGTCCGTCTCCGCGCACTCCTTGAGCGGCGGCAGCGAGTAGGCGGCCTGCACTGCCAGCTCCACCTCCTCGCCCTTGCGGCGGACGAAGAGCTCGGTGAGCGCCTGGAGGTCTCTCGCGCGGCGCTGCAGGCAGGTCATCCGGAGGTCGAGCAGCGCCTCGGACTGCTCGCCGCGCACGCGCGTGGCCTCGCAGGCCTCCTGGTGCAGGGCGGCCCACTGCGAGGCGTAGGTGTCCAGCGCGCGCTCCACGCCGCTCCACGCGCCCGCGGCGGCCGAGCTGCTGGAGGAGAGCAGCGCCTGCTTCACCTCCGCCTTGCGGGGCGCGTCCCAGACGTTGGCCAGGTGCCGCTCGCTCCCCTTGCAGAGGGCGGAGGCGGAGTTGGCGGTGCCGATGACCACACCCAGGCCGAGCAGCAGCGCCGCGGTGGCCAGGGTGAGCGGCTTGCGCCAGGCGGCGCGCGGGTCATGCCGCAGCGCGGAGAGCAGCGCCGCCATGTTCGGGTAGCGGGCCGCCGGGTCCACCGCCAGGCCGCGGGCGATGACCTTTCGCAGGCGGGAGGGGACGCGGGCGTCCTTGGGGGGCGGGCGCAGGTCGCCCTTGCGGACCGCCTCCGCGAGCGCCGCGGTGCCGCCGCCGGCGAAGGGGCGCTCGCCGTAGAGCGCCTCGTGCAGGGTGACGCAGAAGCTGAACTGGTCCGAGCGCGCGTCCACCTCCTTGCCGTCCCACTGCTCGGGGGCCATGTACGCGGGCGTGCCGAGCAGCTCCCCGGAGACGGTGGACCAGCTCTCGTGCGCGGAGGTGGAGCGCGGGGTGCCCTCCTCGAGCGGCGGCGGCAGCGGCACCTGCGCGTCCGCGCGCCGCGCGAGGCCGAAGTCGGTGACGAACACGCGCCCCTGCTTGCCCAGCAGCACGTTGTCCGGCTTGAAGTCCCGGTGCACCACGCCCGCCTCGTGGGCGGCGCTCAGCCCGTCTCCGGCGGCGAGCAGCGTGCGCAGCACCTCGCGCCAGGCGCGGCGGCCCTCGCGCAGCCACTGCCGCAGCGTCTGCCCCTCCACCAGCTCCATCGCCACGAAGACCTGATCGCCCACGGACTTGGCTTCGTAGACGGTGACGATGTGCGGGTTGGAGAGGCGGGCCAGCGCCTGCGCCTCGCCGAAGAGGCGGGCCCGGCGCTCGGAGGCGGCGCGCAGGTCCGTGCGCAGCAGCTTGAGCGCCACTTTGCGGTCCAGCTGCGGGTCGAAGGCGGCGTAGACCACGCCCATCCCGCCCACGCCCAGCTGCTCCAGAATCAAGTAGCGGTCCACCGCGGCGCCGCGCGCGAGCGGCGCGTGCTCCGGGCTGGTGGGGTGGCTGTCGGTGCGCGCCGCCTCGCCGACCAGGCGCTGGCAGTCGCTGCAGCTGTCGAGGTGCTGGTGGAGCGTCTCGGCCTGCTTCGCGGGGAGGATCCCCTGCGCGAAGTCGAGGATCTCATTCTCGGACGGACAGCCCATTTGGCGTTTGCTCGGGGGCGAGCTTACCCGCGAGCGAGGAAAACCCGCGAATCGCGGGTGTGGTAGACCCCGCGCCCCTCATGCGAGCGCTCCCTCTCCTCTGCTGTGTGTTGCTCTCCTGCGCCGGCGCCAGGCCGGCCGCTGCCCCGGCGGGCGGTCCGGAGATCTCCGCGCAGGCTGCACGCGCCAAGCTGGCCCGGCTCTCCTCGCACAAGGTGCAGCTCTGGGTGGTGCTCCACGTCCGCGCGCACAAGACGCTCAAGCCGGACGGCGCGGTGGACGAGGCGCGGCTCATCGCCGGGGCGCTCGCGGACGCGGACGCGGCGGTGAAGGGCGGGGCGGACATGATCATCCTGATCAACTCCCGCTGCGAGATGCCTTTGTACGAGCGGGTCCTGCGCGCGGTGCGTGAGCGCTACCCGAAGGTGCCGCTGGGCATCTCCGCGCTGGCCTACGGGCCGTCCAACCTGGCCGAAGGCTTCCGGCTGGCGCGCCAGTTCGACGCGCAGATGGTCTGGTGCGAGGTCGTCCCCGGCGAGCGCGTGGAGTACGAGGACGATGACGGCACGTACAAGCCGGCCGAGGTGACGAGCCGGGAGCTGGCCTTCAAGACGCAGGCGGAGCAGAAGCCGGACGCGCTGCACACCGCGGGCGTGCACATGAAGTACACCCGCCCGCTGGATGGCCGCAGCTTCGAGGAGGCGATGCGCGCCGCGCTCGGCTCGGTGGATGGCATCAACATCACCGGGCCGAAGACCGGCGAGCTGGCGGACCTGGAGCGGATCCGCACCGCGCGCCGCATCGCCGGCGAGTACCCGGTGGGGCTGGCCAGCGGCGTGAGCACCGAGAACGTGGAGTCGGTCCTGCCGTACGTGGACTACTTGATTGTCGGCACTTCGCTGAAGAAGGCGGACGACCCGCTGCGCACGGACGAGGCACGCGTGCGCGCGCTGCGCGAGAAGATCTCCGCGCTGGGCTACTGATGCGGAAGGTCCCCCCGGTCACTCCGAGCGAAGTCGAGGGGCGCGGGGTCCGCCCGCTGGAGTGGGTGCCCCCGGTCACCCCGAGCGAAGTCGAGGGGCGCCCGTTCCGCCCTCTCGCGCTGCTGCTCCTCCTCCTGCTCCCTGCCGGGCGCGCCCTGGCGTGGGGAGACGACCCGCACCGCTGGTTCGCGCGCAACGCGGCCCGCGCGCTCCCGCCGTCCGCCTGCGTGCGGCAGTGGCTGGAGCGCCACGCGGACGCGGCCTACGCGGACCACGGCGTAGACCCAGACCGCTGGAGGGATCGCGACTCGCCGGACTTCCGCCCGGACGAGGGGCCCACGCACTACCTGGACGTGGACGCGGCGCAACCGCCGTCCTCCTACCCGCGCGAGTGGGCGCAGGTGGAGGCGCGCTTCGGCGAGGAGGCGGCGCGCAAGCAGGGGCGGGTGCCGTGGAAGGTGGAGGAGCAGCTCGCCCGCCTGAGCGCCGCATTCAAGGCAGGCGACGAGCCGCGCGCGTTGCTGGAGGTGGCCCACCTGAGCCACTACGTCTCGGACGCCTTCTCTCCGCTGCACGCGACGCTCGACTACAACCCCCGCCTCTCGCCGGAGGACAAGGAGGGCTTGCACCTGCGCTACGAGGGGCGGCTCTTCGAGGACGCCTCGCGCCGGGCCTGGGTGGCGGCGAGGGCGCTGCGCGCGCTGCCGCGGGTGACGGAGCGGGTAGAGCCCCGCGCGGCCATCTTCGAGGCGCTGTTCGGAGACCTCCCGGACGCGCGGCGCCTGCGCGAAGCCGACATCGCGGCCGGCGGCGCGGTGGAGCCGCTCTACCTCGCGACGAGAGAGTGGACGTCGCGGCGTTGGGCGGAGGCGGTGGCGCTGAGCTCGGCGCTGGTGGCGCAGGCGTGGAGCGACGCGGGCTCGCCGCGGCTCTCCGGGACGGACGAGCAATGCGGCTGAGCGCGCTGAAGGACTGTCAGCGATGTGTAAGCGATGTCCTGATACCGGACCGGGGTGCATGCGTGCACGGCCCTTCGCGACCTTGAAGCCAATCGCTCCCTCAAGGCTGTCCGCAGCGGTGACGGGAGCTCCCTGGCCGCTCAGGCGGTGGCGAGCTTCTTGTGAAGCAGATCCAGCTTATTCCGCGCGGAGAGGAGCTGCTGCCGCAGCGAGTCCGCCTGGCGGGAGACGTCGTCGAAGTCCTGGGCGGTGGCGTCCTGGGTGAGGGAGGCGGCCTGCTCGGCCACGTTGCCCATGCGGTCGATCAACGGGGTGAGGGCGTTGGCGGCGACCTTGTCCGAGCCCTCTCCCGGCTGCGCGCGGCGCTGCTGCTCCACCGACAGCAGCTCGGCGTTCAGCGCGCTGGCCTCCTGGCCCAGCGTCCCGTACCGCTCGAGCAGCCCCTGGAGCAGGGTGGTGCGCGACTGCAGCTCCAGCGCGCGGGCGTGGGCGGCGCGGGCGTGGGCCTCCTGCTGCTCGCGCATGTGGGTGATCGCGTTCACCAGATCGCGGACGCGCGTCTCCAGCTGCGCCTCGAGGTCGACGATCTCCTGCAGCATCTTCGCGGCGCGCTCGATCCCCTTCTGCGAGGTGAGCGGCGCCTTCTCCACCGACTCCACCAGCGACTGGAACTTCTTGAGCGAGCCGTCCAACCCTCCGGCGGCCTCCATCAGGACCGAGGGCGCCTCTTCACGCTGAGCCATGCGGGCTGCTCTTAGCCGCCGTTGGTCAGAGATCAAAGCCCGCAGCGAGGTGGCCGTTCTCTGCGCGACTCACTTGGGCCCCGGGCGGGACTTCAAAACGGCGAGCACCAGGAGCAGCAGGCGGCGGTCGAAGCCCACGTCCCCGGGGATGAACTGGAAGCCGTGCTCCTCCCCGCGCGTCCAGACGTGCCGGGCGCGGCCGTGACACGGCTGATCGAGCAGGCCGGGCTGGGGGAGCAGCGTGAGCTCGTGCGGCTTGCCCAGCGCACCCTCGAAAGTGGTCCTGACCCGGGCGCCGCTGAAGCTGAGGTCGACGACCTTGCCCCTGGCCGCCGTCCCACCGGCGCCCAGCTGCACCTCCAGTGCGCAGGGGACGCGCACGTTGCGGCGGCGCTCGACGGGGCGCCCCTGGGGCGACATGAGGCGGATGAGCTGCTGCTCCAGCTCGTAGCGCCGGGCGGCCGCGTCCAGGGCCGCCCGCTTGTCCACGCTGCCGGCGGTGACGGCGTGGAGCAACGCCTCGAGCTCCTCGACCAGCCGGCGGAACTCGGCCGAATCCTCGGGGAGCTCGTTCATGGCGCAAAGGCTATCCCAGCGCCCCGCCGCGCTCACTCTTCGTACAGGGAGAGCTCGCGCAGGGTGAAGAGCTGTCCCTCGGCCTGTGGGACCTCCTGCCCCTGCGCCCACACCGCGCGCAGCCGGACGTAGCGGGCCAGGGCAGGGATCAGCTCCGCCTGAAGGTACCGCTCAGCCTCCGCCGGGTTCTCCGGGAGCCGGGAGAGCGCTTCGGGCGCTCCGCCGTCCGGCAGCGGCTGGAAGCTCGGGGGCTGCGGCAGCGGCAGCTCCCCGAGCGCCGTCCAGGTGGCGCCGTCCGCGCTCGCCTCGAGGATCAGCTTCTGGGCGTAGGCCACCAGCCCCCGCACCGCCAGCCGGCGCAGTGTGCGCGGTGGGTCCAGCTGCAGCTCGACGCTCGACACGCCGCCCAGCTGCACCTGCTCGAGCGCGCCGTCGGTCAGACCGCAGGGCGCGCTCGGCTGCGCCGGTGGCGGCTCCAGCCAGCAGGGCGCGCCGCGGCTGGGCGGCCGGGCTGTCGCCGCGGTCAGCCCCACGCGCCCTCCCTGGGCGCGCTCGGAGAAGGCGAGGGTGCCCGAGCGCGGGAAGCTCATCGAGTCGTCGAGCTCGCCCACGATGCTCGCGGTGAGCGGCGCGAAGTCCTCGAGCAGCACCTCGGGGAGGGTGAGCTCGCGGGTGTGCCAGACCGGCAGATCTCCCTGGCGCAGCCAGAGCGCGCGCGAGCCGGTGGATCCATCCCGGTAGGCGTTGGCGGCAACGCGCAGGGCGCCGCCTTCGCGCGTTACCGCCAGCCCGGCCGCCCAGTTCCGCGTCTCGGGCAGCGGCACGTCATGCCCGTACAGCGGGTCGAAGATCAGCCGCGTCTGCACGCCGCCTGACTCCTCCGGCAGCGTCAGCTCGAAGCACCGGCCACTGCCGGTGCGCCCCACCTGCGTCTGGTAGAACAGCACCTCCTTCACGAAGTGGCCCACCGCGTCCGTCTGGACGTCCTGGAAGGGAGAGAACCCGTCGATCAGATCGCAGTGGGCGGTCCCCCCGGTGCGCCGGAGCGCCAGCGTGGCGTTGGCGAACGGTGAGCCGTCCGCGCGGAAGGCGTCCCCTGCGAAGTAGAAGGGGGAGTCGCTCTCCAACGTCTCGAAGCAGCCGGCGGACAGCGCGGCGCACAGCAGCCAGAGCAGCACTCTCATCAGTAGCTCCCCTTGATTCCCAGCATCGGGAGGAACACCGGCAGGCTGACCGGCTTGCGCTGCGGCGCGGTGATGTCCGTCTCGTCTTCGTAGAAGTAGCCGAGCACCTCCTGACGGAGGGTGAAGTTCATGAAGTCCAGGTAGGCCTCCACGACGAAGCTGTCGAACGTGAAGGTCTTCGAGACGCGGGCATCCAGTCGGAAGAAGGGGGGCAGGCGGCTCGCCTGATCCAGATCCACGCGGACCCAGCGGGTCAGGCCGTCCTCGCCCACCACCTGGCGCTGGGCCCGGCTGGTGATCTCCCCCGTCTCCGGCTTGCCCGTGTGGAAGTGGCCGCTCGCCCCGAGCGTCCAGCCGTTTCCCACCTCCCAGCTCACGCTCAGGTTGAGGACGTGCCGTTGCTCGTACGCGAAGGGCACCCAGGCGGTGGCCTGCTCGCGCGGAAGGTCGTCATCGTCATAGCGGGAGAAGGTCCGCAGCCTCTGCGCGTTCTGGAACGAGTAGGAGAGCCAACCGAACCAGCCCCGTCCCAGCGGGTGGCGCAGCAGAAGCTCCACCCCGAAGGCGCGCCCCTTCCCGTCCAGCGAACCGGAGGAGGCGGTGCCGCTGCGCCGCTGGGTCATCACCTCGCCCAGGTCGAACTCCACGCCGCGCAGGAGCGGGTTGTAATAGGCATCCACGCCCAGCTCCCAGCCCTGCGCGAAGCGCCACTCCGCGCCCACGTCCACCTGCACCTGCTCCTGCAGGCCGTAGCGCAGACCGGCGGTGTCCAGCACGGGCAGCGTCACCAGCACGGTGGGCGGCTGGTGGAAGAGCCCCGCGCCACCCTTGAGGGTGAGCGTGTCGGTGAGGGCGTGGCGGACGGTGAGGCGCGGCTCCACCGCCTGCCGGTCGATGCCCGGAACCAGGTGGTAGTTGTCCACCCGCAGCCCGGGGACGATGGACCAGCGCGGCGTCGGCCTCCAAGCGAGCTCCGCGAAGCCGCCCACGAAGGTGCCGATCGCCGTGGGCTGGTCCAGCTGATCTCCGGCGCGGCGCCCGGCCTGGATCAACGGCGTCTGCCCTCCCACCACGGTCACCGTCCCGCGCCGCTGCTCGGCGTCCACCCCGGCCGTGAGATGGACGGTGTGGCCCAGCTCCCCACGCCAGGAGGCTCGGGCCGAGAAGACCGCCTGCCGGTAGGAGAGCTCGCTGCTGTCCCCGCCGCGCCCCGTCTCCGAGAGGCCGGTGGACTCGATCCCGCCGTTGGCGCCCACCTCGAAGGTGCCGGACAGCAGCGGGTGTTGGAAGCGGAGGTCCACCTTGTGGAAGCGGGTCAGGCCCTCCACGGAGATCTTCAGCGGGTCGTTCTTCCCGCTGACCAGATCCGAGCTGCCAAAGGCGAGCAGCCGCAGCTTGCCGGCGCCGACCTTCTGCTCCACGCGGGCCTGGTAGTCGTAGAAGTCGGCGCCATAGCGCAGGTCGGTGGAGCCCTCCTGCTGCGTCGCCCGCTGCGCCAGGGCGAGCAGCCAGCCGGTGTAGCTGAAGCGCCCGGCGAGCGTGACGTTGGTGCCGGTCCTTGGCAGCGGCACCTCCACCAGCGCGCCGGTGTTGATCAGATCCGCGTAGAGGTTGAAGTGCGGCCCGTCCTCGCGCGGCGGGCGTACCTTCCCGCTGACGATGCCTCCGATGAAGCGGCCGAACTCCGGCGGCGCCACCCCCGGGTAGAAGTCGATGGTGTCGATGAAGTCCGGGTGCACCACCGCCGGTCCGAGCAGCAGGTGGAAGAGCAGCGGCACCCGCACGCCATCCAGGAAGTAGCCGGTGGCCGCTGGCTGCGAGCCGCGCACCACCGGGTAGGCCAGGCCGGAGGAGAGGCTCGCCACGCCCGGAAGCAGCATCACCACCCGGAACGGATCTCCCAGGGTCCCCGGCACCGCGCGCAGCTCCTCGTCGTGCAGCGTCACGCGGGAGACCTCGGTGCGCTCCTTCTCGGCGCGGACCACGGTTTGGTAGGGGTTTGGTCGCAGCGGCGTGAGGCCGTAGAGCACCTCGATGCTCTCTGCCTCCCGCACCGTCTCCTCCAGCGAGAGCGGCGCGTGGTCCGGCGCGAGGACCCGGAGTTGGTGCACCCCCGGCGCCAGCGAGAGCGTGAAGCGCCCATCCACGCCGGTCAACGCCGGAGGCTCTCCCTCCACCCCCACCGCCGCGCCGACGATGGGCGCGCGGGTGCCGCGGGTGCGCACCAGCCCGGTGAGCTGGCCGAGCCTCGGCGGCGGGGGCGGCTCCGGCTCCTGTGCAAGGGCGGCGGCCGAGGCCAACAGCAGGGCGCAACAATGGCGGGCGAGCATCTTCCGGCGCGTCCAATCGCGAAGGTTCGCCCGGCTATTTCCCGCTGCGCCCGGCGCCGTTTAATGCGCGGCCCCGGGCGAGCTCAGCGGCGCAACGCCCTGAAATCACGTTGCCGCGAAGGAAATCGTCCCTCCTCGTGAACGTTTGCCCCGCCTCGGCAACGAATGGGTCTGTCCCCTGCTAGGACGCTCTTTCGGGATTCACTTCGCATGACGGCGGCGGTCTTCACGGTCCTGGTGGGTTGGCTGGCAGCGGCGCCTTCCCCGCTGCTCGTGGTGGTCGAGGACGCCTCCGGCAAGCTGGACGCCGCTGCGCTGCGGCAGGCGGTGGCCGCCGAGCTCCACCGGCCAGTGATCGGCCCGGGCGATGCGCTCGCTCCCCAGAGCGCGGAGCTCTTGCTGGTGCAGGTCAGCGGGGAGCTCCAGGCCGCCGTCGTCTTCCGCCGCACCCAGGAGCCGGGCTACTTCCTGCGCCGGGCGCTCAAGCTCTCGCCCACCGCCCAGGAGGCGATGGCGGAGCTGGCGCTGCTCGCGGGGAACCTCGCGCGCAACGAGGCGGATGAGCTGGCCTCCCGCCCGCGCTTGCCGGCGCTCAGCGCTCCGCCGGATCCACCGCTGCACGCCGAGCCCGAGCCCAGCCGCGCTCCGCCGGAACGGGTGCTGGTGGGGCGCGCGGTGCCCCTGCGGCCTGCGGCGGATCCGGATCTCCCGGCGGCCTGGTCGGTACACGGCTCCTACGGCGTGGGGGCGATGGCCGGCAGCGGCGTCCACCTCTTCGAGACCGGCGTGGAGCGGTGGTGGTCGTGGACCTCGCTCGGGGCGAACCTGGCGATGGGGCTGGGTAGCAGCGACAGGGGCGAGCTGCGCCGGGTGAGCGCGGAGGCGCAGGTCCGCTTCCACCACCGGCTCGGCCGTTTCCGGGTGAGCGCCACGCAGAGCGCGGGCCCCATGTTCTACGCCACCCTGCCGGATCTGGTGGACGGGGTCCCCCAGCAGCACGAGGAGCGCGTCGGCGTGCTGCTGCGCACCACGGTGGCGCTCTCGCTGCCCATCGCAGGCTTCGGCGAGCCGTACCTCAAGCCGGAGGTGGCGCTCCCCTCTGACTTCTCGCAGTTCTACTTCGGCGCGTCGCTCGGCGTGCGCTTCTGGGTGTTCTGATGAACGCGGCCGAGCTCTACCTCAGCTACTCCAAGGACGTCCGCGCGCTGGCGCGCAAGCTCACCCGCACCCGCGAGGAGGCCGAGGAGCTGGTCTCCGCCACCTTCGAGGTGCTGCCCAAGGCGCTGCAGCGCTACCGCGGCGAGGCGCAGCCGCGCACCTTCGTGCTCGGCATCTGCACCAACCTCTCGCGCCACCTGCAGCGCTCGGCGATGCGGCGCAAGCGGGCGCACGAGTCGCTCGCCGGGGAGCCGGTGGCGCTGGAGGCGCCAGACCCGGAGACGCTCGCCATCCGCCGCGAGCTCGCCGAGGCGGTGCTCCAGGCCGTTGAGGCGCTGCCCGAGGAGCAGCGCACCGCCTTCCTGCTCGCCGGGGTGGAGGAGCGCTCCGCCTCCGAGGTGGCGGCGCTGGTCGGCGTGCCGGAGGCCACCGTCCGCTCCCGGCTCTTCCACGCCCGCCGAAAGCTGCAGGAGGCGCTCGCGCTGCGAAAGCGCGGGCTGCGCACGGCGATGGTGCTGATGCTCGCGCTGCTGGTGGCCAGCTCCGGCTTCGCCGCCTACCGGCAGCGCGAGCAGCTGGGCCAGGCGATGAAGCGCGCGGTGGAGGCGCTTGCCCCGCTCTGGCGCCGGCCCCGCGCCGCCGCGCCGGTGCCCGCCGCTCCGCGCGCGCAGGCGCCCGCCGAGGCTCCGGGGGAAGCGCGGGTGGCGGAGGTGCTCACCGCGCCGCCGCTGCCGCTGATGCCGGAGGACGTGCTGCTGCCGGCCTCGCCCTCGGCGCCGCCGCCGCCCACCGCGCAGGTGCGCGCTCCGGCGCGGCGCGTTCGTCCGCCGGCGCCCGAGCAGCCGGGGCCTTCTGCGCTCTTCGCCCGCGCCCAGGCGCTCCACTTCAACGAGCACCGCTACGCGGAAGCCGTGGCAGCGTGGGAGGCGTACCTCGCCGCGGCGCCGCAGGGCACCTTCGCCCCCGAGGCCCGCTACAACCTCGGCGTGGCGCTCTTGCGGCTGGGCGCGCTGCCCGGGGCGCGCCAGGCGCTGGCGCCGTTCGCCGCGGGAGAGCTGGGCGGCTACCGGCAGGAAGATGCGCGCGCGCTGATCGAGGAGATTGACCGGCGCGAGCAGCCCTGAGCGCCGCCCCGTTCACCCCGAGCGGAGTCGAGGGGCGCCCGGGTTCTGGCCCGCCCGTTCAGTGACGGGCCCTCGAGCCCGAGCCCTACCCGAGCACGCGCAGCAGGCTCAGCTCCAGGTGGCTCTGGTGATCTCCCATCAGGCGGTCCAGCTCGGCGGCGCTCAGGGCGAGCCGCTCCGCGAGCAGCCGGCGGATCTCCAGCAAGAGCGTCTCCCGCGAGCGGGTGAGCCACCGGGAGACGGTGGACTTGTGCGCGCCCTCCATGCGGGCGATCGCCTCCACCGTCAGCCCCTCCACGAAGTAGAGCCGCAGGTAGTTGCGCTCGCGGGTGGAGAGCTGGCGCAGGGCGTCCTCGAGCGCGGCCTTGAACTCGGGGTTGAAGCGCTGGCGCTCCAGGACGCTCTCGGGGCTCGGCTGCGGCGCCGCGAGCGCGCGCAGCGAGCCGGGCTCCGCCTGCGCCCGGGGCTTCTCCGCGTCCAGGAGGTTCAAGGCGACGCGCAGCGCGGCCACCCGGAGCCAGAGCACCAGCGGCCCGCGGCCGGCGTAGTCGAGCAGCTTGGCGGGCGTGGCGGCCGTGGAGAGCAGGAGCTTCTGCCGCAGGAGCTGCTGCACGTCCTCTGTGAAAGACGGCGGGGCGCGGAACTGGGTGACCGCCGAGCGCGAGGCGGTGACCAGCCGCCGGTCCAGCTCTTCGAGCGCGGGCGCGGCGCCGCGCAGCGCCGCGAAGGCGAGGAAGATGTCTTGCGCGTGCAGGGCCTCCAGCGCCTCGGCGAGGTCCGAGTCCCCCTCCAGCCGCTGCGCGAGGTGCGCGAGGAAGGCGTCCTCCTCCAGCGGGACGGTGGGGAAGGCAGCGCGCGCGGCCGCGAGCACCTGCTGCAGCGCGGCCTCCAGCCGGTCCGGCAGGGAGTGCGCGCGGGCCCGCTGCGGCAGCAGCTGGAGGAAGCGGCGCGTGGTGTCCGAGCGGGGGTCCATTTCGGCTGGCGCCCGCAAGCATCCGCGTGCAGCGCGGCGGGACGCAAGCTGGCAGAGTGCCCCCACCATGGCCGCTGCCCCTCCCGCGCGCTTCGTCGCCTTCACTGACGGGTCCTCCCTGAAGAACCCGGGGGGCCCCGGCGGCACCGGCTTCATCGTCTTTGACCGGGCCCTCTCCGCGCTCCGCTTCGGCGCGCAGCGCTACACGCACGACGGCGCCTTCGAGGTCACCAACAACCGGATGGAGCTGCGCGCGGTGCTGGAGGCGCTGCACGGCCTGCCGGACGGCGAGACGGTGGAGGTGACGTCGGACTCCAAGTACGTGATCGACGCGCTCACCAAGTGGATCCACGGCTGGCGCAAGCGGGGTTGGATGACGGCCGAGAAGCAGCCGGTGCTCAACCGGGACCTGGTGGAGGCGCTGGACGCCCGGGTGCGCAGCCTCCAGGTCCGCTTCACCTGGGTGCGCGGCCATGACGGCCACCCGCTCAACGAGCTGGTGGACGCGCTCGCCCAGTCCGCGGCCCGAAACCAGCCCGGGCCGTCCAAGGAGCAGATCGTCCCGGCGCTGCGGACGGTGCTGGTGAAGTAGCCGCTACTCCGCGGTCTGCGGGGTGATGTAGGTGGGGTCCTGGGTCACCGGACCGGTGAGCACCCAGTCTCCCAGCGGGTTCAGCTCGTAGGTCGCCTTCTTGCCGCAGCCGGTGACCAGGTGCGCGCCCTCCTCGCCGCCGCCCAGCTCCATCACCGTGAGGGACTCGGTGGCGCACTGCATGTCCTGCATCGCCTTGTTGGGAATCAACTGCGCCTTGTGGACGCAGCCGGCGGCGAGGAGGACGGAGAGACAGGTGAGGCAGCGGAGGGCGGATCTCAAATCGAGGCTCCTTGGGCTGCGCGGCGCTTAAAGCATCTTGCCGGTTCGAGGCCGCGAAGTCCCTCCCCCCGTTCACCCCGAGCGTAGTGAGGCCGCCGCCCCTTGGGCGGATCAATCAAGGCAAGAAACGTGAGGCCGTCCGCTCAGCCCGAGCGAAGTCGAGGGCCCCACGAGCGAGAGGCCCTACGATCGGCGGGCCCTCGACTTCGCTC
>JBGATB010000038.1:0-93839 GCA_044229415.1 Myxococcaceae bacterium
GTCGTTGCCCGGAGCGACGAGCTCTCCGATGGAGAGGCTCGCCTTGGTGCCGTGGAAGTAGCTTTGGATGAAGTTGGGGTGGAGCGGTTCCATGTTCGACGCCGACGATAGTACGTGGAGGTGACCGTGCTCACGCCAGCCCAAGCGTCATCGGTCGTTCGCGCGCACGCAGGACTTGCGCGGCGGCAATGGCGCTTGGCCGAAATCAGCGGTCGCGGCGGTGGCATCGGTCGTGCTTGAGAGGTGAGGAGATGACCTCCCGGCGGCTCTTCTTCCTTCTCGCGTTGCTCGTCGCCGCCGTCGCGTGCGCATCCGTCGATCCTCACGAGCTGCGCCCGTGCGACGAGTTTTGGAGCCGGAACGGCTGGCACACCTGCGAGGCCGCCTGCCTCGATTCGGGGCCGCCGTCCTCGTGGAAGGGACCGGTCTGTCTCGACGCGCGCAGCGGGACCGCGGGCACGGACGGTGGGGCGATCAACGGTTTGTGCGGAGCAACGTTCACGTACGCGTCGGGCGTGTCGGGGTGCTGCGGGGCCGCACCTTGGGAGCAGGTGGTGAGGTTCTACGAGTGTCAGCCGTACCACCCCGAGCCCGGATGCCCCGCTTGCCAGCCTCCCGATCTGATCTGCAACGGCTCCAGATGCAGGCCTCCGCACTCCAGCAACGAGGGTGGCGATTGCCTGACCGATGACAACTGCGCCGACGGATTGCGCTGCGCACCGAGGCCGCAGGTGACGCCCGGGGGAACCGGCGGCTTCAACACCAGAGGCAGCATGTGCGTCGCTCTTGTGACGGACGGCGGCACCGACGCGCCGGCCGACGTGGGCGATGGCGACGCGACTACGGAGTGAACGTGCCGAAACACAGCGTCAGAAGTCACCAGCGATACCGAGCGTGGCGCCGCCTTTCGGCAGGTTGAACGTGGGCGTGAGCCACGATGAGCCGCGCGGGGTCGGCGTCACGAGCTTCATTTCGTAGGCAAGCGCCGCCGCCTCGATGGTGCTTGGGATGAGCAGTATTGCAGGGGCGATGAAGACAATCGCCGGGGCGAGCGCGTAGCCAGCCAAGAACACGAAGCCTGTGTCGAGCAACGCCGTGCCCCAGTGAAGGGCCAACGACACCCACGAAGTAGTCATGTTCCCGTGCAGCGCATGGACGACCGGGGAGCTGACCCCATATGCAAGCGAGCCGCACGCTAAGAGCGCGATGAATGGCCCTGGGGAGTCAGTGCCAATCCAGCCAACGAAACCCCCGCCGGCGAGCGCGAGCGAGCCGACGTCTACGAGCAGAATCTGCCAGCCGTACCAACTGCGCTCGGCCTTGGGGCGAGCATCGCCGGGTGGCGTCGCGGTGACGACGGTGGGTGGGTCGGTGCGAGTCGACGTCGCGGGGCCCGCCTCGTCCGCTGCGGCGCTCGACGCGATGCCCGCGCCAATTAGCACGACACTGCACAGAGTGCGGCAATGCACGACCATGGGGTACCTCCCACTTGGAGGCTAGGAGGCTCGTATCGAGCCGGACATGGTCAATTCGTCGGTGAATCGGTCCGTCAGCCCTTCACCCCGCCGCTCGTCAGCCCGCTCACGAGCTGCCTCTGCGGTGAGCTGAGACGCCACAAGCGAGTCGACGAGCAGCGATACCGTCGAGGGGTTGCCCTTCACGGTCCGCCGAGTCGACTTCGGCCACCGTCTCGGTCGCGAGTAGACGCCAAACCCCCATGATGCCCACGCCCTTCGGGAGGGTGCGCGCGCTCGATACGCCTGACCGTGGCTTCGCACCGCCGGGATGCTCGTCGCCTTCACCCGATTCCGAGGACGCGCACGGCGCGGAAGTGCGCTGCAAGCCTCTGCAGGTCGTCGACGTCCGAGGTGTAGACGACGTCACCTCGCTGTACCGCAGAGGCCATGACGATCGCGTCGATCGCCGTCGAGCCGCGAACCGCGGCCATCGCCTCGCCCGCGAGCTTCGCGATGCGCTCGGAGAGCGGCTCGATGCGAACGGCAAGAGCGATGTGGTCTCGCACGTCGCTTCGACCGCGCCACCACTCCGTGATGACCACCGACGGGACGGCGATGCGGATCCTGAGCTCGGTCGCACGCTCCAAGATCTTGCGCGCGCGTGCCGAGCGACGCTCGAGCGCGATCAGCGCCCCCGTGTCGAACGTAATCCCGTCCTTCACGCGGCCTACTTTGCCTTGCGCCTGCGCAAGGGCTTGCGCGAAGGGCGCGCCCGCCTTGCCCACTCCCGGTCCAGGCTCGCGCGGTCCTCATCGGTGAGACTGAGCCCGCCGAGCCGGCCGACGAGATCGTGCATGCCCTCGAGCAGCGCAGCATCCGCAGCCAGCTCGGCGATGACGGCCGAGACGTTGCCACCGTAGAGACGTTTGGCCCGCTTCCGAAGCGAGGCCAGATCGGACGACCGGACCGAGATGCTGATCTTCTCGGTCGTTCCAGCCCGCTTCGACATGATGCTACCACGGTAGCACACGTCGCCAGGCGCGGCCTTCCGACGCCGAATTGGGCCCGATTCCGCGCTCGACGACGATCGTTGCGCCGCGCTTCTCGACGACCCCTTCCAGATCAGCTGGACAACCGAGCGAACAGGCTCCTCACGAGACGCAACGCGGTCGAACGATCGGGAAGGCCGGCTTCAGGCACTTCGCGTCCGCGAGTGGTCGACGCTTCGAGCTCGGCGACCGTTTGCGCGCGGAGCTGCGCGAGCTCAGCGCGTTGGGTCGCGTCGAGATCCCGCTCGGCCCATTCGGCGACATCCCACGCGAGCGCGGCGTGACGCGTTTCGTCTCGCGCGATGGTGCGCATGGCACGCGCGATGGATGGGTCAGTGGCGTTGCGTGCCTGATGCGTCGCGAGAAGCGCGGCGTAGGTTTCGCGAACGCAGCCTTCGATTGCGTTTTCGCGGAGGATGCTCATCAGGTCGCGGGGTGCGACGCGACGCACCTTCGCCGCGCGTGGGCGAGCTCCGAATCTCTTCGCGAGTGCGCGCGTCGTGCGTGCGTGGCGCACTTCGTCGGCGCGCGCGCGGCGAGCGGCGCGCACGAGGCGCTTCGGTGCGCCGTGCAGCGTGAGCTCTTCGGCGAGACGTTCGAACGCGTGTACCGATGCCGCCTCGAAGCGGGCGGATTCCGCGAAGTAGGCGCCGAGGTCGTCGGCCTCCGAGCACGCGGAAGGCTCGAGACCTTCGGGTCTGCGACCCGGAGCGGGCCCGCAATAATAGCCCCCATCGGAGCTTTTCAAGAACGCCGTTTGGAGGACCGTCATCGTTCCGTCGGTCCCCACGAAAAGCCGCACTTCAAAGGTGTAGATGATGGCTCGCGGAGGATTGGCGCCCGCCACTGCTCCGCACGTACTGTACTGAGTGATGAGCTCGATGCCGCCGGAGACGAAGCGTGCGTTCGGTCTCCCATCGCACGAGACGTAGCGTTGCATCGCTTCACTCGCGAGAAACGTCGCTTCGAACGGGGTGTCGACGCCCGACATGAACTCGATGAGTTGGGGGATGGTTCCGACGTAGCCGACGTCCGGACCGCGCGTGTAGACAAGCCGGCGCAGGCCTGAATAGGGGTACTCGGCCGGAACCTTCCACCAGTCGCCCGGGAAGTTCACCCTGTCGGTGTCGGTTGGTTTGGCGATGGCGAGGCACGTGTCGTCCGTTGCACCGATGCATGGTGTGCCCCACGAGTACGGCGGCGTGTTGAAGTCTCTCGTGAGGTACGTGATGAAGTCGACCCGCGACGATGGAGTGAACTTGGAAAAGTCCCTCCACGCTGTCCCGCCGCTGCAGACGTCGATGTCGAACCCGGTTCGATCGACGCCGACGGGAGAGGCTGGACCGGCTGGATCATCCGCGCTGCAAGCCACGACGGCCGACGAGGCCATCGTCAGCTGAGCAAACAAGCGAAGGAAAGAGCGGGAACGTGACACGAGCCAAAGCATAGCGCGGGAGCGACAACCCAGCCACCGCCGTCCGTGGTGCGTTATGTGGCGCGCGCTACCCCTTCACCCCGCCGCTCGTCAGCCCGCTCACCAGCTGCCTCTGCGCCAGGTAGAAGAACGCCATCACCGGGATGCTCACCAGGATCGACCCGGCGCAGAACGGTCCCCACGCCGCGTCGTGCTCTCCGACGTAGCGCTGCAGCACCACCGGCAACGTGAACGCGCTCTCGCGCGAGAGCAGCGTCGCCGCGAGGATGAACTCGTTCCACGCGCTCATGAAGGCGAAGAGCGCAGTGACGGCGATCGCGGGGCGCGCCGCCGGAAGCACCACGCGGACGAACGCCTGGAATCGCGTCGCGCCGTCGACCATGGCGGCTTCCTCGAGGTCCACCGGGATCGCCTCGAACGCGCCGCGGAGCTGGAAGATCGCGAACGGGATCGCGGTCGACGCATAGACCAGTACCAATCCGGTACGAGTGTCGAGGAGGTGCAGCGCGTCGAGTACGAGGTACAACGGAACCGCGCTCGCGACCGCCGGGAACATCTGCGTCGCCAAGAGCACGCGCAGCGACGTCTTCTTTCCGACGAACGGGAAGCGCGCGAGCGCGTACGCCGCCGGCGTCGCCAGGGCGACCGACGCCAACGCCGTCGCCGCCGACGCGAGCACGGAGTTCGCGACTTGGCGCGCGAACACCCCGGTCGAGACGACGGCGCGGAAGTTGTCGAGCGACGGATCCTTCGGCCACGGGATCGCGCGGCTCTCGCCGAGACCGCCGTGCGAGAGCGCGGTCGAGAGCACCCACAAGAGCGGATACAGCGCGAACGCGACCGCGAGGAGCAGCGCCGCGTGGACGAGGAAGGGCTCGAGCTTCTT
This sequence comes from Myxococcaceae bacterium, assembly GCA_044229415.1. Classification (GTDB taxonomy): domain Bacteria; phylum Myxococcota; class Myxococcia; order Myxococcales; family Myxococcaceae; genus JBGATB01. The sequence goes on from JBGATB010000038.1 coordinate 4,828, forward strand.
CACGCCTCGCCCTTCTTCGCGGTGACCCGCGACGTGACGAACAAGAGGAGGAAGATGAGCACCGCGTACGCCGCGCCGTAGCCGCAGGAGCGACGGCTTCAAGAGCGGCAACGTGACGAGACGGAAGCGCTGCCATCGCGTCGCGCCGTCGACCTCGGCCGCTTCGAGCACGTCCTTCGGGATCGACGTGAGCGCGCCGAGGGTGACGACCATCATGAACGGAAAGCCGAGCCACACGTTGGTCGCGACGTTCGCGGCGAACGCGGTCGAGAACTTCGAGAACCACGACACCGGCTCGCACCCGAGCGCGACGAGCAGCGCGTTGATCGCGCCGAACTGGCCGTGGAACATCCCCTTCCACGCGAGCGCGGTCACGTACGAGGGGACCGCCCACGGAAGGACCAACAGCACGCGGTAGATCGCGCGCAGCTTGAGCAGCGGCCGCGACAGCAGGAGCCCGAGCGAGAGCCCGAGCACGAGGTGCAGCACCACGTTGGACACGGTCCACAGCACCGTCACGCCGAGCGTGACGTAGAAGGACCCGTGCCCGAACAGCGAGCCGTCGTGCGGTCCGAGGATCGCGAGGTAGTTCGCCAGCCCGACGTACTGCGGGTTCTGCCGGGTGCCGCTGTAGAACGACGTCAGCGCTCCGGCCGCGAGCGGCACGACGACGAGCAGCACGACCGCGACCGCCGCGTGGGTCACGTAGCGATACGCGGGGACCGAGCGCTTCACCTCGCGACGGAACTTCGGATCGCGCGCGCGCCGCACCAGCGCGAACGCTCCGAGCAGCGTGAGGAACCCGAGCGCGAAGTAGAGCGCGCCCGGCGATTTCTTCGGCGGCGGGGGCGCGTTCGCTTCGCTCCACCGGCGATGCGCTTCGGCGAGCGACGCGTGGGCGTCTTGTCCGCCCACCGCGCGCTTGAGCGCGTCACTCGACGGGACCCACGCGGTGTTCATCGCCTCGGTCGCCGGCATCAGCACGCCGGCATCGGCCGCGCGGTGAAACGCGTCGAGCGTTCGCTCCGACTTCACGTCCGGATCGTCCCAGGCGTCCTTGCGGGCGACGACCTGGTGACCCATCGTCGCGAGCACGACGGCGGCCTCGCGCGATCCGAGGAACTGAAGGAGCGCGAGCGCGTCGGCGTTCGTCTTGCCGCGGGGCGTGAGGAACGCGCTCTCGACCGCGACGAACGGCCGCATCGGCGCGCCGCCGAGCGTCGGCAACGGCACGACGTGGTAGCCGAGATCCTTCGGCAACGTCGCGAGCTGCCACGGGCCCTCGATCAGCGCGTTCGCCTTCCCCGCGACGAACAGCTCGGTCGCGACGCTGGACGACGGCTCCTTCGGGAGGCGGCCCTTCGCGACGAGTGTATCTTGCACCCATCGCACCGAGGCTTCGCCTTCGGCCGAGTCGAACGTGTAGTTCGCCCCGTCGACGTACGCGCCACCGAAGGCCGACAGAAACGGCTGGTGGTAGAACGCGCCGCTCGCGTCGTAGGCGAGGGGGTATCCGCCGGCCGGCGCGGGGAGGGCGAGGAGATCCTCGAGGGTGTGCGTCGCCGAGTCGGGGACGTCGTTGCGGACGTACAGCGCGAGGCACTTTTCGGAGAGCGGGATCGCGAGGAGCTTCCCGTTCTGGGTCACCGCGGCGAGCGCGGCCGCGTCGTAGTGCTGGGACTCGAGCGTGACCTCGGCGACGAACCCGTCGCGCGCATACGGCTGCACGCGCTCGTGCGCGTCGATGAAGAGATCGGGGCCGTGGCCGTGCGGGATCGCGGCCTTCAGCTTCGCCTGGTACGCGTCGAACGGGAGGCCGAGGAGCTCGACGTGAGTGCCGGGGTGCGCGACCTCGAAGCGGTGCGCGACCTCCTTGAGTGCCGCCTCTTCGTCGCCTCGGTACGAGTGCCAGAGCGAGACGTTGCGGGGCTCTTCCCCGCAACTGGGGAGGAGGGCGATGAAGAGGACGAGGAGGAGGAGAGCGAGAGACCTCATCGAGGCTGCTCCGCTTCGCGCTTCAGCTCCGCGTTTCGCGTTTCGAGGAGCCGCTTCATGTAGCGACTGAGGAACATCACGTCGGCCAGGTTTCCCAGCGGCCCGAGGGGCGCGCGGTGGACCCAGTGGTCGGTCATCACGGTGACGTCGCCGTCGGTCGCGAAGAGGTGCCGGTGGACGAAGCCCGCGAAAGCGCCCTTCACCTGCTCGTCGACGAAGAGGCGCGGGCGGTCCATGTCGGTGATCTTGCTGCGGAGGCGGAGCTTCATCCCAAAATGGGATGCTTCCCATTCGACCTCTTCGCCGAGCTCGATGAGCCCGCCGGATTTGCCGCCGACGATGCGTTCACCGGTGTGCTTCATGGAGCGCTGGTGGAAGTCCAGATCGCGCGCGAGATCGAAGACCCGGTCGATCGGAGCGCGAACGCGGGTTTCGAGGTGAATGCGACTCACGATGCGGTCTCGGTGTGGCTTCGGTTCGTCGCCGTCGCCGTCGCCGTCAACGTCAACGTCAACGTCAACGTCAACGTCAACGTCAACGTCAACGGGTTGTGTGGTGTGACCGCGGGCTACGACTTGGGCAGGTTCGGCGAGGGGCGAGCGAACAGGTAGCCCTGCCCCCACCCCACGCCGAGCGCCACCAGCGCGTCCCGCTCGGCCTGCTCTTCAATCCCCTCGGCGATGACCGTGGCGCCGACCGCGCGGCCCACCTCCACCATGCTGGCGATCAGCGCCTGCTTCACGGTGCTCTGGTGGACGCCGCGGATGATGGAGATGTCCAGCTTGAGGAAGTCCGGCCTCAGCCTCACCACGTGATCCAAATTCGCGTAGCCGGCGCCGAGATCATCCACCGCCACGCGGATCCCGTGCGCGCGCAGCTCGCCGATGCTCTGGGCGAGCACGTCATAGCTGCGGATGGCCACGCCCTCGTTGATCTCCAGCACCACGCGGCTGGGGTCGCTGCCCGGCTCGCGGGTGCGGGCGATCATCTTGGCGCGGAAGGCCGGGTCGTTGATCAGCGTGGGCAGCACGTTGGCGAACAGCAGCGTCCGCTCCGGCACCCGCCCCAGCTCGCGCAGCACGGTCTCGCAGCAGGCGCGGTCCAATTCGCCCACCAGGTCCGCGTTGGCGGCCAGGTTGAAGAGCATGGCCGGGGTGAAGAGGTCCGAGCCCTCCGGCCCGCGGATGAGCGCCTCGTAGGCCTGGACCTCGCCGCCCTCCATCTGGAGGATGGGCTGGAAGAACGTGGAGAGCTGCCGCTGGACGATCAGGTCCCGCATCCGCTCCCGGGCCCTGGCGCTGACGCGCCGCGAGTAGTCCGCCCCCATCAGCTGGGCCTGGTCCACCGCGCGGTAGATCAACCGCTCGGTCTGGATCATCGGGTTGGGCAGCGCCAGCGCATAGCCGAGCCGCACGCGGCCCTTCACGCCAAAGGGGCGGGTGAGCTCGGTGATCCGGGGCGCGAGCGCGAGCCAGACCCGGTCCGCCACGGCCTCCAGGGCCGCCGGGCTCAAGGTGGCGGCGCCGCGGGGCTTCTCCAGGAAGATCGCCACCTGCTCGCCCAGCGGGCGCACGCTGGCCAGGAGATCTCCGGCGCGCAGGGACTCCACGCGAAGGGTGGCGAGCTCCGCGCACACCTTGGTGAGCAGCTGGTTGTAGACCTCGGGACCGCACTCCTCTTCAATCTCGGAGAGCGGCTGGAGGTCGATCAGCAGCAGGCCCAGGTACCCGTTCTGGTCCAGCATCACCCGCACGTCATGGAGGACGTGGGCGAGCGGGGGCAGCGCGGTGGCGAGATCGAGCTCCAGCTGGTGCCGTCGATCCGGGTCTCGTGTCGCACCCGGGGGCTCGCGCAAGGCCTTGTCCTCCAGCATCTTGATGTAGCTCCGAATCGGCGGCGGCGACGAGGACCATGCTAGGCGGAGCCGCCTCGGCTTCGCGACGTAGGGCTGGACCACACGTCTGCGCGCCGCTGGCGCCGTCCCGCCCACCCGCGCGCACGCCCACACAAAACGGGCGGTCCAGTCTGCGCGCGCCTAGACTCCGGCCGACCACCAAACACCGGAAGGGGAAGATGAAACGACTCGCGCTCGCCGTGACCGCGTTGCTCTTCTGCGCCTGCGTCGCCCACGAGAAGGCGGGCGACAGCGCCGCCGCCGTGGGTGACTGGAAGACGGCGTACAACGAATACCGGGAGGCCGTGGAGAAGGAGCCCGAGCGCGGGGACCTGCGCGAGAAGTTCGAGCGGGCCAAGCGCGAGGCCGTCTCCGATGCCCAGCGCCGCTCGCAGGGCTGCGCGCAACAGCAGGACTGGCAGTGCGCGGTCAGCGAGGCGGACTTCGCGCTCGCCATCGAACCGGGTGACGCCGCGCTGCAGGCCTTCCGCACCGACGCCGGCAAGCAGCTGGCGCGGGCCCGGCTTTCGCAGGCGCACCAGCGCGCGGTGGCCCGGGACTACAAGGGCGCGGCGGAGCTGCTCGAGCAGGCCGAGCGCGCCAGCAACGCGCCGGAGAGCCGGGACGAGGCCGTGCGCGCGCGCGCCGAGCTGGGCGGGATGATCGACGCCGAGGCCGAGGGGCTGCGCCGCCAGCGCGCCTACCCCGAGGCGATGGAGCTGTTCGCGCTCGCGGCGAAGATGGACGGGGCCCGCGCCGGCAAGCTCGCCGCGGTGCAGGCCGAGTACGACCAGTTCCTCAACGCCGAGCACGACCGGCTCGCCGCCGAAGGCGACGCCGCGCTCAATGCCAAGGACTGGGACCGCGCCAACGAGCGCTACACCGCCGCCGCGCAGCGCCGCCCCAACGGGCGCGCCGCGCCGCTCGCCGCGTACGCGCTCTCCCTCTCGCAGGGCGACAACGCGGCGCGGATGAAGAACTACGCGCAGGCCGAGGAGTGCTACCGCCGCGCCGCCCAGACCGGCATGGACAAGAGCGGCTACGCGCAGGACCGGCTGACCGCGGTGCAGCTGCGGCCGTGGAGCATCCGCATCCGCTCCGTGCTGGTGGCCCCGTCCCGCCCGGACGGCTTCACCCCGTGGGCGGGCAGCCCGGACGGCGTCTTCAACTACATCATGCGCGGCTTCGTGGGCCGGATGGGCAACCTGCAGAGCCCGAGCACCAAGGCGGCGCTGGTCACGCTGGCCCCGCAGATCCCCGCCGCCAACCAGCCCAACCTGGTGATTTTGGCCACCCTGCCGGACGGCTCGCAGCTGGAGACCCCGGTCAAGAAGGCGCTCGCGGCGCCGTTCACCTCGCGCTTCGCGGTGGTGACCAACGTCTTCGACGACCGCAGCCTCACGCTGCGGGTGGTGCACCGCGACCCGGGCGGGGACGTGGAGATGGGGCTGGTGGACGTGCCGCTGGGGCGGCTGGTGGACTCCCGCCAGGGCTCCTTCTGGGGCGGCTCGGTGGCGGATCTCCAGCTGACGGCCGAGCCGTATGACGGGCGTCCGGAGATGGCCACGGTGGACATGCAGGTGGTGCGCGGGGCCGGGACGGCCGCCGCCAGCCCGCCGCCGCCCTCGGGTGCCACCGCCGCGCCCCCGCCGCCCGGCGGCCAGGCGCAGCCGCAGGCCGTGCCGCTCGGAACGGGCGTGGGCCGCCGCCGGAGCACCGTGCCGACCCCGGCGCCTCCACCCGGCTCCCGCTAGGGATTTCGCGCAAAGTGTAAAGGGGCTGTCAGGTCCAGACCGCAACTCGCGGAATCTGGGCCTGACAATACGGGGAAACTCACTCCCCGAAAGCCCTCCCAAAATGTCCCGTTCCTCCGTTGCACAGTCGTTCGGCCCCGCCGGCACGACCATCAGCTTCGACGCGGCAGAGCGCATCCTCCACGACGCCGGCCGCATCAGCCGTGACGAGCAAGAGGAGATGCAGACCCAGGTCTCCACGCACACGCTGGATCCGAAGGCGGCGGCGCTGTTCAAGGACGCCTTCGGCGAGATGAACCAGCTGCGCCGCAGCATCGACCGGCAGAACGGCGTGGTGGAGCCGGAGTACAACGGGCTGCTCGCCGAGGCCAAGGCGAAGCTGGCGCCGGGCCGCACCCTCTCCTACGGCGGCTCGCCGGTGAAGGACGGGGTGAAGGCGGTGATGAACAAGGCGATCGCCGACGGCGCGGTCGTCTACGACGTCCGCCAGCTGGACGATGACCCCTTCTACAACTACGACCACTCGGACCTCGGCCCCAACGGGCTGCAGACCACCGGCGTGTACAGCCCGTACGCGCAGGAAGAGACCCCGGTTGGCCCGCTCGCCTTCGACTACACCGAGCTGACCCCGGAGAAGCTCGAGGAGGAGCGCACCAAGGTCCAGACCTTCAACGTGCTGGACACCTCGCAGGGCAACGGCGGCTTCACCAAGCCCAACGGCGAGGGCGAGGCGATCCTCAAGCAGGTCACCAGCCGCGGCAGCGCGCGGATCGACAACCGCTACGACACCGCCTTCTGGTCCGACCCGTTCGCCCGCGGCGCGGGCAACATGAAGTGGGCGGGCAACTTCGCCATCCTCGCGGACGGCTCGGTGCACGCGGTGCCGGCCTCCCGCCGTCCGGACGGTCCGAACCAGTACATCCTCACCACCGCCTCGCTGGCCCGCGGCAAGCTGGAGGTCTTCAACGGCCACCTGTTCACCGACGAGAGCGGGACGGTGACCTACGTGGGCAAGTCCGGCCGCCTCAAGGACTTCAAGACGGTGGACGCGGTGGAGCTGCTCAAGGCCGCCGGCTTCAAGACGGCCCCGGGGCTGCGGGTCACCCAGGAGTAAGCATCCGCTGTTGAAGCGGTCTCCCGCGCCCGAAGGCTCCTCTTGGAGAGGCGCCTTTCGGGCGCGCGGCGTTTTGGGCGCCTAGTTCACGCAGCAGGCGTAGCCGTAGGGCGTGGTGAGGATGGGGTTGTCCGGGACGGCGCCCACGCCCACGGTGGCGTTGAGGCCGTCGTTGTCCGAGTGCGAGTTGGACCAGCTCGGCACGGTGAGCGCGCCGGCGGTGCGCAGTACGGACTGCTGCGCGGTGGAGCAGAGATCCGCGCCGTTCGCCGCGCAGTCCGCGGCGGCGGCCGCGAAGGTCGTGTCCGCGCTGTTGTGGATGACGTTGGCGCAGACGCCTGAGGTGCGCGTCACCGGGCAGCTCAGGTCGGTGGGCCGGCGCGAGGCGCAGCAGGCAAAGCCGAGCTGGTTGCCAGGGTGCGTGTCGTCCGACGAACCGCCGTTGATCGCCGTGTAGGCGTTGGCGTCATTGTCCGAGTGCGAGTTCGTCCAGGTCGCCACCGACAGCTTGCCGGCCGAGCGCAGCAGGAGCGTCTGGGAGTCGGAGCACAGATCCGACTTGAGCGCCGCGCAGTAGGCGACCGCGCCGCTCCAGTACGTGTCCGCAATGTTGTGGATGGCGGTGACCTTCACGTTGGCGAAGGTCTGCACCGGCACGTTGGCGTCCGTGGGGGTGTAGCCGCCGCAGCAGGCATAGCCGTAGGACGAGTTGGGGCTGTGGTCATCGCCGGTGCCGCCGTTGGCGCCCGCCCAGTAACCACTGTCGTTGTCCCCGAAGGACGCCGTCCAGTGCGCGTTCGCGAGCACCGTAGGAGCCAGGTAGATGTTCTGCCACCAGCCCACCGAGAGGGTCCACGCCTGGCTGTCCGTGCACAGGTCTCCGCCCTGGAAGGCGCAAAGCTGCGCGGCGGTCTGGAAGTTGGTCGTCTGCTGGTTGGAGTACGAGAGCAGGCACGTCCCGCCGAAGCGCGGGCCAGGGCAGCCGGTGTCCGGGACCGCGGCCGGGCCTTGGATGCCCTGAGGGCCTTGCGGCCCCTGAGGACCTTGCGGCCCCTGCGCGCCCGTCGCGCCCTGGATGCCCTGCGGCCCCTGCGCGCCCATCGCGCCCTGGATGCCTTGAGGCCCCTGCGGCCCCGTCGGCCCGGACGGGCCCTGCGCGCCTTGCGGACCTTGCGCGCCCTCGGCGCCGTTGCAGGCGTAGGCCACGCCATTGGCGCCCGTGAACATCGCGCCGCCGTTGGGGCAGTCCGCGCTGCCGGCGTCGAGCGCCGCCACGGCGACCGAGACGCCGTTCGTCCCCGCTGGGCCCGCGGGCCCGGCGGCTCCGGCCACGCCCATGGTGCCCATCGTGCCGGCCGGACCTTCGGGGCCCGCGGGGCCGGCCGGACCGGGAGACGAGGTGCTCGTGCACGCAGCAAGGCAGAGCACCGCGGCGAACGCCGCGGCGCGGAACGTGAGACGGGACATGAGGGGGCTCCTGGGCGGGATGCCCAAGTCAAATTCACCCGGGTCCGCGGCGACAAGGGAGCGCCTGTGGGCGCCCCAGAGCGCGCTGGCGCCGTGGACTCACAACGGACGGGCTTTAGCGGCGCCGGCGCAGCAGCGTCCAGAGCGCGAGCGGCAGGAGCAGCGCGGCGCCTGGCTCCACGCCCCCGCCACAGCCGCACGCCACCGTGAGGTGGAGCGGCCCGGCGTCACTCCCGGCGTCACCGTCGCCGAGGCTCCCGCCGTCACTCTCAGCGGGCTCTCCGCCGTCCGGCAGCGTCCAGTCCAGCTCGAGCGCGGGCCGCAAGCCGGCGTCGGCGCTCTCGCGGGAGGCCAGCTCCAGGGTTGGCGTGGCGGACGTGGCGGGGATGATCACGATCCCATCGTTCACTTCGATGCCCCTGAGCCAGGACTGGAGGAGTTGAAGGCCAGCGTCCGCGAAGGTGGCCGTCGCCGGGCCTGGACCACCGGCGAGGCGAAGCTCGCCGATCGGCTGCGGAAGGTGGTCCGCGGAGGAGAACCCGCCGTCCGCCGTCCACGAGGTACCGGCCGTGGCTGACGACCAGCTCGCCCCCTGCTCTTCCCACCGGTGATTCATGGCGTAGATCCTGAAGGTCCCCGTGGTGCCGGAGACGACGTGCACCACGAGCCTGGCGGCGACGAGCACGGCGCCTGGCCGGGGCGGCACGTCGAAGCCCATGAGGAGCACGTCGGCCTCCCCCGACTCGAGCAGCAGCGGCTTGGACGCGGCGTTGAGGTACGGCGGGCCGTGCGCGATCACCACGTCATCCGAGCCGGCGTACCCCGAAGCCCCGCTCTGGAAGGTGAAGGCGCCGCCGTCCTCGGTGGTGATCGTGAGCCGCGGACGTTGTCCGACCGTCCCGGCCTCACCGCTGTGGAAGTGGAGCCCGTTTCGCTGGGATGGGTCGCTGATCAACACGCCGAAGTTGGAGGCTGGGGTGCTCACCCAGCGCTGGGCCACGGGCACCGCCTGCGCGTTGAGCACCGCGCCGTCGGGCCCCCTCGCGATGCCGATCACCACGCCGCTCCGGTCCGCCCCTGTCTGCTGGGCACCCGGCAGGCCCCAGGGCTGGGCCGGCGTGGCTCGCATCCAGTTGACCTGGGTGGCGCTCCAGGGTCGAAGGACCTCGTAGATGGAGTAGCTCGCCGAGTCCGGGTCCGTCAGGGTCACGTCCAGGGAGACCGAGCGCACGCGGGCGCTGGCAGGGACGGCGGAGACGTCAAAGCGCAGGAGCGTGGCGATCTCGGATGGGAAGCCGTCCACCTCGCAATCGTTGGTGACGTAGCTCCTGTTTGGATCGAACGGTTCGCCCGAGATGGGGGCGAGCAGGAGCAGATCTCGCGTGCCCGCGTAGGCGGGCGCCGGCGAGACGCCGTCCTGCAAGCGCAGCGTGCTCGCCACGGCGGCGGCGGAGGAGCCCAGCGCGAAGAGCAGCAGGAGCGCGCGCACCCCGACATCCTAGGGCCCCCTCACGACGGAGACGAACCTCCGTGCCGCTCGCGCACGATTTGGCTACGGTCCGCCGCCATGCGCACCTCCCTGCCCTGCCTGCTGATCCTCCCGCTGCTCGCCTGCGCGCCCAAGGTGGCGCCGCAGACCGCCACCTCCGAAACCGCCGAGGCGCCGCCCGCGGCCGCTGCCCCGGCCGCGCCCGCGCCCAAGGCCGAGCCGCTCGCGGCTGACACACCGAAGACCACCGTGGAGGGGAACACCTTCATTGCCCCGGCGGGCTGGACGGTGACGGTGAAGGGGCCTGCCACGATCCTGACGCCGCCCGAGCCGGACTCGCACCTGGCCATCATCGACGTGAAGGCCGCGAACAAGGAGCAGGCGTTGGAGCAGGCCTGGGCCGCGTACCTGCCGAGCAAGCCGTGGCCGGTGCAGGTGACCACGCCCGCCGCGGACAAGGACGGCTGGACGCAGGTCACCAACTACGGGTACCTGACCTCGCCCAACGAGAAGCGCGGCGTGGGCGCCAGCGCCCGCTTCGCCAACGGCGTGTGGACGGTGGTCATCTACGACATGACCGACGCGGTCGGCGAGAAGCGCAGCGGGCAGACCGCGCTCGTCTACGGCCAGCTGCTGCCCAAGGGCTTCGAGCGGGAGTCCTTCGCCGGCAAGAAGGCCCACCCGCTGGACGCGCAGCGGCTGGCGGCGCTGGGGGCGTTCATCGAATCCGGGATGAAGCAGCTCGGCATCCCGGGCGTGGCGCTGGGCCTGGTGCAGGACGGCAAGGTGGTCTTCGCCGGCGGCTACGGGGTGCGGGAGCTCGGCAAGCCGGGGAAGGTGGACGGGGACACCCGCTTCATCATCGCCTCCAACACCAAGGCGCTCACCACGCTGATGCTCGCCAAGCTGGTGGATCAGAAGAAGCTCACCTGGGACACCCAGGCCACCACGCTGCTGCCCAGCTTCAAGCTGGGGGACGCGGACACCACCAGCAAGGTGCTGGTGAAGCACCTGATCTGCGCCTGCACGGGGATGCCCCGGCAGGACATGGAGTGGCTGCTCGAGTACGGCAAGCTCACCCCGGACGGCGCGCTGGCCACGCTCGCCACCATGCAGCCCACCAGCAAGTTCGGGGAGCTCTTCCAGTACTCGAACCCGCTGGCCGCGGCCGCGGGCTACATCGGCGGGCACGTGGCCTCGCCCAAGCTCGAGCTGGGCAAGGCCTACGACGAAGCCATGAAGTCGCTGGTCTTCGACCCGCTGGGGATGAAGAACACCACTTTCGACTTCAAGAAGGCCGAGACCGGGAACTTCGCGCAGCCGCACTCGCATGATCTCGCGGACAAGACGGCGCTGGCGCTGAGCACGGTCAACACGTCGATCGTCCCGGTCCGCCCCGCGGGCGGCGCCTGGAGCAGCGTCAAGGACGTCCTCAAGTACGTGCAGATGGAGCTGGCCGAGGGCGCGCTGCCCAACGGCAAGCGGTACGTCTCCAAGGAGCCGCTGCTCGCGCGCCGGGCTCCGCAGGTGGCGATCGGCAAGGACACCACCTACGGCATGGGGCTGATGGTGCACACCCGCTGGGGCACGACGGTGGTCGCGCACGGCGGGGACATGATCGGCTTCCACAGCGACATGATGTGGCTGCCCGAGCACAACGTGGGGGCGGTCATCCTCACCAACGGAGATCCGGGCTGGCTGATCCGCAGCCTCTTCCGCCGCAAGCTGCTCGAGGTGCTCTTCGACGGAAAGCCGGAGGCCGACGCGGACCTCGCCGCGGCCGCCAAGTCCTACTTCGAGAACCGCGCTTCCGAGCGCAAGCTCTGGGTCGTCCCCGCCGAGGCCCCCGAGGCCGCCAAGCTCGCGGCGAAATACGTGAGCAAGGAGCTGGGCGCCGTCACCGTGAGCCACGCGGGCCCGGCGACGATCTTCGACTTCGGCGAGTGGAAGAGCGAGGTGGCGAGCAAGAAGAACCCGGATGGGACCGTGTCCTTCGTCACCACCGTGCCGGGGATGGAAGGCGTGGAGCTCGTCGTCGGCAAGGGGCCGAAGCGGTCCCTGATCATGCGGGACGCGCAGCACGAGTACGTCTTCGAGGAGAGCTGACGAGCTCGGGAGGGGACCGTAGTAGAGGGAGAGAAGAGCCCCTCCCCCGTTCTCCTCGAGCGTAGGGCCGCAGGCCCGTAGTCGAGAGGCGGCACGGCGCTCAGGATCCGCCGCCGCGCCGCCGCCGGCGCCGTCGCGCCCGAGCGAATAGGAGCAGCAGTGCGCTGAGGCTGGAGCCTCCGCCCGCGCTGCTGCAGCCGGAGACGCCCTCGGCGTCCTCCAGCGGAATGGGCTCCTGCTCCGCCTCGCCCTCTGCCAGCGGGGGCGGAGGCGGTGGGAGCTCGCAGGCGTCGCCCTTGCCGGTCTCGTCGAGATCCTCCTGCGTGGGGTTGCTCACGCCGGGGCAGTTGTCGGCGGCGTCGGCGACCTCATCGCCATCGTCGTCCGCGTCGCAGGCGTCGCCCTGGCCATCCCCGTCCAGATCCAGCTGATCCGCGTTGGCGGCGAGCGGGCAGTTGTCCGAGCCATCCATCCGGCCGTCCGCGTCGTCGTCCGCGTCGCACGCGTCGCCTTGCCTATCCTGGTCCGCGTCCGCCTGGTCCGGGTTCGCCAGAGCGCGGCAGTTGTCCACCTCGTCTGCAACGCCATCCAGATCCGCGTCCGCCTCGCAGGCGTCGCCTTTGCCGTTCACGTTCGCGTCCTCCTGCCCGGGATTCGCCGTGAGCGGACAGTTGTCCGAAGCGTTGGCCACGCCGTCGCCATCCAGATCGGCGTCGCAGGCGTCGCCCAACTTGTCCCCTTCACGCTGATGTCGGTGGCAGTCGGGTAGGGCTGACCGTTGGAGGTCCCGTCCTGCTTGTGCACGCCGTTGGACGCGGGGGCGTTGCCGATCGTCTGGGTGAAGCGGCTGCTGAGCCCTGCGACCTTGAGGGCGTCGTACGCGTCCGGGTAGACGCCGTAGCGAGCGGTCGCCGAGTGGAGATTCACCGCGTAGGCCCAGCCGGTCATCCCGCCGGCCTTCACCTTGTAGAACCAGTCCGTGTGACTGCCGGCGAGCACCAGCTGCGCGGTCGTGCCCTGCGCCAGCGTGGTGAGGATCGGGTAGCCGGTGCCAGGCCCCGCCCGGAGCCGGGTGCTCACCCGGACCTTGACCCAAGTGCCCGCCTCATAGCGGGTGGTGATCGCGCTCGAGAGCTGACCTGGGATATCAGCCTCAGGCTCGAGAGGACCGCACGCAGCGCACGCCAATACGATCGCAAGCAGACGGGTCATGCGCGCGCCACTGTGCAGGGCCGGTGCCGGCTCCACGCCCGCCCGCGATCAGCTGTTTGAGAGGACGGGAGTGACTCCGCTCGGAGCATGCGGTGTCTGGCCGACCTGACAGTGATCCTTCGCGTGAGAACGCGTCTGAGATCCGTGAGGCTGCGCCGTGAGGTAGGGAAACCTCGCTCACCCGGAAGAAGGCGAAAGATGCCTCCGTCCGCTAGCGTTGAAATCATGAACTGGCGACGAGCAGGCCTCATCCTCACAGCTGGCGGCATGGCCACGTCGCTGATTTTCGGCTGTGGTGCGCCCACTCGACCTTCATGCCCGGACGGCACGACCGACTGTGAGGGACGCTGCGTCGCCCTTCAGAGTGATCCCGCAAACTGCGGTGCCTGTGGCGTGGCTTGCGACAACGCCCTCGCCTGCTCCGCAGGTACCTGTCAGCCCAGCTGCGGAACAAGCTCCACCAACTGTTCCGGCGCCTGCGTGGACCTCCGGCACGACAATTTGAACTGTGGCGCTTGCGGTGTGGCTTGCGGAGCAGGTTCGCTCTGCTCGAGCTCCGAGTGCCGTACGGGCTGCCCTTCGCCCCAAGTCGTTTGCAGTGGCCAGTGCGTGGACTTGAGCACCAGCTCCTCGAACTGCGGCACGTGCGGCAGCAATTGCACCGCCTCCCAGTCCTGCGTCGCCGCGCAGTGCCAGAGCAAGTGCCTCGCTGGGGGAGCGTCGCTGTGTGGTGGTGCATGTCGGGATCTCGCGAGCGACGCGGCGAATTGTGGCGAGTGCGGCCAAGTCTGCTTTGGCGGTGGATCCTGTCACAGGGGTCACTGCAAGGGCCCGGTCTGCAGGGGCCCTCTTGCGCTGGGCACGCTGCCCGTCCTGCCCTTTCCGCTCTATGGCACCGTGCGGCTGTTCGCGGAGGATCTGAACGGCGACTCGCGGAAGGACCTGGTGACGCCGCAGGGCGTCGGATTCAACCTTGCGGATGGAGGGTGGAGCTTCTCCAACCTGGGTTACGAGCGGTTCAGCCCGCTCGCGGTCGTCGACATTCTGGGGGATGGGCGCCCTCAAGTGATCATCGCGCAGTCATACAGTCAGACGATTCAGGTTCTGAGGGCAGCGGCAGACGGCGGGATTGAATCGGCTCTCACACTTCCCTGTCGCTTCCAGGCTGTCGCGCTCGGGGTAGGAGACCTCAACGGAGATGGCCAAAAGGATGTCGTCTGTGCCGGTCCCAGCGGCACGCCAGGGGTCAGCGCGATCCTGCTCACAGACGCGGGAACGCTCGAATTCTCGCTGCAGCCCAAATCAGCGCTGAGCGTCCGCGTCGGAGACATTGATGGGGACGGGAGGGCGGAGATCGTCGCTGCGAACGCTTCCTCTTCCGGTTACGCCACCGAGCTTTCGGTGCTTGGGATCACCGATGCGGGCCTGGTGGAGCTTTCCACCTACGCGCTCCCTGCAGGCCTTCGCGGCTTCGAGGCGGCGGACCTGACCGGCGACGGCGGGCTGGAGGTGCTGGGCACGACCTGTGCGACCGAACCCTGCGCGCTGAAGGTGCTCAAGGGCTCATCCGGCGGGACGCTCGTCGAAGCATCGTCCCCCACGACGATGTATTACGTCGGCGGCGTAGCAGTGACTGACTTCGACAACGATGGCGACAAGGACCTCATCCTCAGCGGCGCGATCCGACGGACGGACGGCGGGGTCTTCAGCGCGAACAGCGCGCATCTGTCGCTGCTCGCGAATGATGGAGCTGGAGATCTGTCCGAGGTGCAGCGCCTCGAGACGGGTGTTGACCCACCCTTCGTGAATGCTCTGGTGTCCCTCGACCTGACCGGAGATGGCCTCAACGAGCTGGTCATGTCCTCGGTGAACAACCCGTTTCCCAACCCAATCCCCTTCTTGGGGGTGGCCCCCGGACGCTTCCTGTCGCCGAGAGCCTACGAGCTGCCTGTCCGGCCATCCTTGCTTGCAGTCGGGGACCTCAACAACGATCGGCGGCCTGACATCGCCTTTTCCGACGGATACCTGCTCGGTGTCGTTCTCAACTCGGACGGGCCTTCGTTCAATCAGCCCAGGACTCTGAAAACCGGCAGCTTCGCGCAACTGCTGGTTGCCGACGTGGATGGAGACGGCTCGAACGACCTGCTCGCGCTCGGAAAGAATACGGGCTCGCTCACCCTCCTCCTTGCTCGAAACGGGGACTTCGCGCAGAGCGAAGTCGCTCTGCCCGGCGCTGCCGGTGTGTGGATCGCGGACCTCGACTCGGATGGCGCCATGGACTTGTTGAGCCTGAAGGCCAACGGCGAAGTCTCCCTCTCGAGAGGGACCGGGGCCGGTACCTTCAACCCTCCGGTGGCTGTCGAAGGCGCGAGCGGCGTGGCCGACATCGCGCTTCTCGACCTCAATGGCGATCACCGAAGAGACTTTGCCGCGCTGCTCAAGACAGGCGGCGTTGCAGTCTTCGTCCAGGGCACCCGGCGATTGGAGCCTTCGGTGATGTTTGGCTCCAGCCTGATCTATTGGCCTCAAGTTGCGGCGGGGGACTTCGACGGCGATGGAGACGAGGACCTCCTCGTCGTCGGTGCCGACGCGAACGCCGAGTTGCTCATCAACGCGAACGGCGCGCTGACTTCAAGGCCGCTTCCGACTCTGCCCCGCAACCCAAGCCGCATCCGCGTCGCAGATTTCGATGGTGATGGGGATCTGGACGCGATCCTCTGGTCGCCAAACGCCGACTACTTGCTGATGCGGAATGATGGCGCGGGGGCCTTCGACATCTCTCGGTTCCATGGCCAGACCCGAGCGTACGAGAGCATAGCAGTTGCGGACTTCGACCAAGACGGCCGCCCAGACGTGGTCGCCCCCGATCCCTACTACTACCCGCTGCTTCGGCTCTACCCGAACGGCTGTGCTCCCTGACTCAACGCCTTACGCCACCCGCAACGTGAAGAGCGACACCTCCGGCTCGGAGCCGTAGCGCGGGAAGCTCCCGCCGCGGCCGAAGCCGAGCCCGCGGTTCACGTACACCTGGTTGCCGTTCACCGGGTACAGCCCGCGCACGAAAGGCTGCCCCACGCGGGCGAAGATCGCGTCGGTGAGCCGGCCGAGCTGGATCTGCCCACCGTGCGTGTGGCCAGAGAGGCAGAGCAGCCCGCCATCCTCGGGGAGCTTGCGCGCGGTCGGCGGCGAGTGCGCGAGCACCAGCCGGCTGCCGCTGGGCGCCACGCCGCGGAGCGCGCGCTCCACATCGTCGTGGCGGGTGCCGCCGTCGTCCACGCCCACCACGGTGAAGTCCGCGCCGCGCACCCGCGCCACGGTGTGCTGGTTCTGCAGCACGGTGTAGCCGTTGCGCTCCAGCGCGGCGCGCAGGTACCGCGCGTCCACGCGGTGATCGTGGTTGCCGAGCACGGCGAAGGTGGGCCCGGGCAGGCCCGCGAGCATCGGCCCCACCTTGTCCCGCGGATCCAGGGAGTGGGTGAGGTAGTCACCGGTGAGCACGGTCACGTCCGGCTGGGCGCGCCGGACCGCCGCCACGGCGGCGAGGATCCGCGCGTCCGGCGTGGCGGTCCCCACGTGGATGTCGGAGAGCTGCGCAACGGTGAGGCCGTCGTGGGCGGGATCCAACCCGGGGACGCGCAGCTCCACCCGCGCCAGCGAGAACCCCGCGCTGCCCCGCCGCTCCGCCCCCGCTGCCGCCTGCGCTTTGTCCGAGAAGAGCGCCGCGCCGAGCGCGCCGCCGAGGAGAGATCTGCGGGTGGGTCTGACCATGGCTCTTGGAACCTCGTTGGCTAACGGCGGGCGCGACCGGCCGCAACGCCTGCTAGTCTCCCCGCGTGGCCAAGTCGGGGAAAAGGCGCGCTGAGCGGGAGAACACCGAGCTCGCGAAGTTGATCGAACGGGATCTCACCGCGCTCGCGGCGGAGAAGCGGCTCCCGAGCGCCCACGGCGTGGACGCCGCGGTCACCGAAGTCCTGGCGCTGCTGACGCACGGCGGCAAGTCCCCGCTCCTGGCGGGGGACAGCGGCGTGGGCAAGAGCGCCATCGTCCAGGAGCTGGCGCGGCGCATCGCCGCCGGCCAGGTCCCCAAGGAGCTGGCGAACGCGCGGGTGCTGGAGATCTCGCTCGCCGGAATCTTCGCGCGCACCTCCACGCCCCGGCAGTCCGCGGAGCTGTTCGAGGAGCTGCTCGAGCACCTCTCGGAGACGGAGGGCACGGTCGTCCACGTGCGCGACGCGGGGCTGCTCCAGGGCTCCCTCTCCCCGGTGGCGATCCGCTTCCTGCGCGCCGGGCGGCTGCGCTTCGTCCTGGAGGGAGAGGTCCGCCGGGCCCAGGAGCTCCTGCGCTCGGACGAGGCGCTGGGCGAGCGGCTGCACCTGGTGGTCATCCACGAGCCACCGCTGGATCGCTGCCGGTGGATCCTCGCGCGGCTGGCGGAGGAGCTGGAGGACGCGCTCACCCTGCAGATCGACCCGAGCGCCTGCGACATGGCGCTGCGGCTGGCCACCAAGTTCCTGCTGGCGCGGCGGCTGCCCCGCAGCGCGATCGAGCTGTTGCGCGAGACGGTGGCCGAGGCCGCCGGCGCCGCGAAGGAGCGCGTGGGGCCGGAGGATGTGATCTCCCGCTTCTGCGCCGCCACCCACCTGCCGCGCTTCATCGTGGATGACGCGATGCCGCTCGACTTCCCGCAGACGGAGCGCTTCTTCTCCGAGCGGCTGCTCGGCCAGAGCGACGCGGTGGCCACGGTGCTGCGCTCGGTGGCGCTGCTCAAGGCGGGGCTCTCGGACCCTCGGCGCCCGCTCGGCGTCTTCCTCTTCGCCGGCCCCACCGGCGTGGGCAAGACGCACCTGGCGAAGCTGCTCGCCGAGTACCTCTTCGGCTCCTCGGACCGGCTGGTGCGGCTCAACATGGCCGACTACCCAGAAGATGGCGACGAGCTGCAGCTCTTCGGCTCGACCTGGGGCCAGACGCTGGAGGCCAAGCGCGGGGAGCTCACCCGCCTGCTCGACGGCAAGGTCTTCTCCGTCCTCCTGCTGGACGAGTTCGAGAAGGCGCACGCCGCCTGTCACGACCGCTTCCTCCAGCTCTTCGACGAAGGACGCTTCGTCAACGCCGCCGGCGAGACCATCTCCTGCAACAACACGCTGATCGTCGCCACCTCCAACGTGGGCTCCGAGGCCTACCGCGAGCCGCCCATCGGCTTCTCCGGCACCCGCTCCCGGGACGAGATGATCTCCGAGGTGGACCGGCGGATCGGCGAGGCCTTCCGGCCCGAGTTCTTGAACCGCTTCGACGCGCTCTGCCACTTCTACCCGCTGAGCAAGGTGGAGATCCGCCGCATCGCCCAGCGCGAGGTGGGGCGCGTGCTGGAGCGCGAGGGGATCAGGGCCCGCGGCCTGGACGTGGAGGTGCTGCCGGACGTGGTGGATCTGCTCGTGGAGCGCGGCTACTCGCCGCTCTTCGGCGCGCGCTTTCTGCAGCGGGAGATTGAGAAGACGCTCACCGCGGCGCTCGCGGTGGAGATCGCCCGCGGGCCGCTGCAGCCGGGCACGCCGATTCAAGTGCTCGTGCAGAAGGGCCGCGTCACCGCCTACGCGCAGCCGCTCGCGGCGCAGAAAGATCCCACCGCGCAGGTGGCGCTCCCCGCCGCCGGCGCCACGGTGACCCGGCGCCGCCTGGACCGGCGCGGGCTGATTGAAGAGGCCGACGCCTGGGCCCGGCGCGCCTCCGCGGTGGGCGCGGGCGCGGGACGGCCCGGGCTCGAGCGTCGCCGGGCCGAGCTCCTCTCCAAGTCCCAGGCGCCGGACTTCTGGGACAACGCCGAGGCCGCCGCCGCCACGCTCCGGGACTTCCGGGAGATCGAATCGCGCCTGCTGGACCTCGACCGCGTGGCCAAGAGCGCCGTCTTCGCCGGCCGCCGCGCCCGCGAGGCCCGGAGCGAGCCGCAGCTGGCCGCCGCGGCGAAGGCGGTGGCGGACGCCGCGCGGGAGGTCCAGCTCGCCGAGGCACGGCTCGCCGCCGGCCCAGAAGGGGAAGTGGACGAGGCGCTGCTGGAGATCTGCGCCCCCGCCGAGGGCGCCGGGGTGGACGCGTGGATCGGCGAGCTGGTGCACATGTACCGCTCGTGGGCCCAGAAGCGCGGCTACGAGGTCCGGGTGGTGGCCGAGAGCAGCGAGCCCTGCCGCGCGGTGCTGAAGATCAGCGGGCCGGGCGTGGTGGGCTTCCTCGCCGGCGAGCGCGGACTTCACCGCCGCATCGACGACGCCAGCAAGGCCTCCGCCGTGGTGCGGGTGCACGCGCGCGGCAGCGGCTCCGCCGAGCGCTTCGTGCTGGACGCGCGGGACGTCCGCCGCCACGCCGGCAGCTTCGTCACCCGCGTGGGCGCGGAGGTGAACGCCCGCGACGACGAGACCGGCCGCACCCTGCACGTGCTCGGAGAGGAGCCGCAGGGGGAGCTGTTGAAGATCGCCACCACGCTGCTCTCCGGCCAGGGCGGCGGCAGCACGGAAGCGCGCCGCTACTTCGTGGGCCGCGGCGCCCGCGTGGAGGACGCCCGGACCGGCGCCGCGACTCCGCGGGTGAAGGACGTGCTGCGCGGAGAGCTGGACCAGTTCATTGCCGCGTGGCTCGAGCAGGGCGCCAGCGCTGCGCCGTAGCGCACCGCCCGGTCACCCCGAGCGAAGTCGAGGGGCGCTCGAGATCCGCACCCGGTCACCCCGAGCGAAGTCGAGGGGCGCTCGAGATCCGCACCCGGTCACCCCGAGCGAAGTCGAGGGGCGCTCGAGATCCGCAGCGCGGCCGTCCTTCAGTTCAAGGGAGGGGATGGAGATATGAGCGCCCCTCGACTTCGCTCGGGGTGACCGGGGGGCGGGGTGAACGGGGAGAAGCGCTTCACTTCCGCTCGGGCGCCCGCCTCGCCTGCCCGGCGATCTCCTTCTGCGCGGGCAGCGGCCGCAGGCCCTTCGCCAGCCGCTCCTGCGTGTCCGCCAGGTGCCCGGTGAGCAGCGCCATCTGGTCCGTCATCACGCCCATCATCTCGGTCATCTGGTTGAGCCGGGCGATCGGTCCTCCCTTGGGCGGGCCAATCGCCTTCTTGCGCTGCTCCAGCTCGGCGAGCTTCTTCTGAGTCTTGTCGGCGCGCGCGAGCAGGGCCTCGGAGACAGCCTGCTGCCGCCGGGTGACGTCCTCGGTCAGGTCCTGTGCGTTCTGCGCGGCCTGGGCGACGCGCTCGACCTCCACCTTCCCCATGGACTGGCGGAGCCGGGTGTAGGCCACCGCGCCGAGCACCGCCGCGCCGACGACGAAGGCCACCAGCACGCCCAGCAACACCACCATCATCCGCAGCAGCCGCTCCGTGGCAGGGCTTCCGTCCATGCCTTCAGAGTTAGGCAGCGCGGGCGAGAACCGGAACCGCCGTCGTCCACCGGAGGACAGCCGCGCCTGGTTGCCTGCTCCGACCTCCGCGCCGCCGCGGTGAGCGCCACCTGTGACTGGACCGTTTGGGCGAGCTCTCGACTACGTGCCTACGGCACTGCGCTCGAGCCGAACGGTGGGAGAGGGCGCTATCTGACTTGGGCCGGACTATCTCAGGGCGCCGCGGATCTGCTCGGCGATGCCCGCCGCGTCCAGCTTGAACTTGGCGAGCAGCTCGTCCGGCGCGCCGCTCTCGCCGAACACGTCCGGCAACCCAATCCGCAAGAGCCGGCGCCCCACGCCCTTGTCCGCCAAGGCCTCCGCCACGGCGCTCCCCAGGCCGCCGATGATTTGGTGGTCCTCCGCGGACACCACCAGCTTCGCCGCGCCGGCCAGCTTCGCCACGCCGGCCACGTCGAACGGCTTGAGCGAAGGCACGTTCACCACGCCCACCTTCAGCCCGTCCTTCGCCAGCGCCTCCGCGGCGACGAGCGAGGGGTGCACCTC
The DNA here is from genome assembly GCA_044229415.1 of Myxococcaceae bacterium. Classification (GTDB taxonomy): domain Bacteria; phylum Myxococcota; class Myxococcia; order Myxococcales; family Myxococcaceae; genus JBGATB01. The sequence goes on from JBGATB010000038.1 coordinate 25,776, forward strand.
TCCGCCGGTGGCGAAGATCACCACGTCACTGCCGCCGGGCCGCAGCTCCACCACCTTGCCCAGCTCGAAGTGGTAGCCCTCCTTGTTCACCCGCTCCAGCTTCTGGCGCGTGGTGCGCAGGTAGGCCGGCCCCTGGTGGGTGCACAGGAACTCCACCGCGGCCTCGCACTCGAGATCATCCGCGGGCTGGATCACCGCCATCCCGGGCAGGCTGCGCATCAGGGCCACGTCCTCCAGCCCCTGCTGCGAGTACCCGTCGTCTCCCACGGCGATGCCGGCATGGCTGCCGACGATCCGCACGTTGGCCCGCGAGTACGCCACCGAGATCCGGATGGTGTCGTACCGGCCGGTGACGAAGCAGGCGAAGGAGCACAGGAACGGCACCTTCCCCGCGAGCGCCAGCCCGGCGCCGGTGCCGATCATGTTCGCCTCGGCGATCCCCATCTCGTAGAAGCGGTTGGGGAACTTCTTGGCGAACAGCTCGCTCTTGGTGCTCTTGGCGAGGTCGGCGTCCAGCGCCACCACCTGCGGGTACTTCTCCCCGAGGCGCGCCAGCGCCTCACCGAACGCGTCGCGCGTGGCCTTGGCGGGCATCACTTGCCTCCCTTCGTCAGGTCGTTGAGCGCGCGGAGCTCGGCGAGCGCCTTCTCGGTCTCGTCCTTGTTGGGCGCGCTGCCGTGCCACTTGATCTGGTGCTCCATGAAGGAGACCCCCTTCCCCTTCACCGTGTTGGCGATGATGAAGGTGGGCTTGCCGGTGGTGGCCTTGGCCTCGTCCAGCGCCGCGAGGATCTGCGCGTGATCGTGGCCGTCAATCTTGATCACGTGCCAGCCGAACGCCTTCCACTTCGCGTCGATCGGCTCGATCTCCATGACCTCGTGGACCGTGCCGTCAATCTGGCCGTGGTTGTAGTCGAGCAGCACGGTGAGGCCGTCCAGCTTGTACTTGGGGGCGCTCATCGCCGCCTCCCAGACCTGGCCCTCCTGCATCTCGCCGTCTCCGATGATGCAGTAGACGCGGAACTTGCTGCCGTCCAGCCGCGCCGCCAGCGCCATCCCCTGCGCCACCGAGAGCCCCTGCCCCAGCGAGCCGGTGCAGGCCTCGATCCCGGGCAGCTCCGAGTTGACCGGGTGGCCCTGCAGCCGCGCGCCCATCCGGCGCAGCGTGGAGAGCTCCTCGCGCTTGAAGTAGCCGGCCTCGGCCATCACCGCGTAGAGCGCCGGCACCGCGTGCCCCTTGGAGAGCACGAAGCGATCTCTATCCGCCCAGTCCGGCCGGCGCGGGTCGTGCCGCATCCGGGAGAAGTAGAGGCAGGTGACCATGTCGATCACCGAGAGCGAGCCGCCCGGATGCCCGGAGCCGGCCTTGTGCAGCATCTCGATGATGTCCAGGCGGAGGCGGCCGGAGATCTCTTTGAGCCGCGCGAGCTCCTGCGCGGAGTTCTGCGTGGGTGCGGTCGACATGAGGGACGTCTACTACAGCGCCGCGCCGAATTGAACGACGCCGCGGCCTACGAGTCCGAGTCACCCGCGAGGTAGCTCAAGATCACCTCGTCCAGGCTCTTCTCGGAGATCAGGTCCTCTCCGAAGAGCGTCTCCACGCCCACCTCGTTGATCTTGGGTGCCACCTTCATCTGACGGGCGGCCAGCACCTCCGGCGGCAGCTGATCCGGCGGGGGCGGCGCCGGCTTGCCCGGCTGCAGCTTGGTCTTCGCCGCCTCTTCCGCGGTGGCGAGCTGACCCGGCTGGTAGTGCTTCACCGCGCCGCTGGCGTCGATGTTGTCGTAGACGCCGTTGATCAGGTTCCGCAGCATCTCCTTGTGCTGCTCCTCCATCAGCTCGCGCACCACGTCCGCCAGGTTCTCGGCGTTGAGGATGTCCGCGTAGGAGGTCTTCTTCGACGCGAGGATGTTCCCGCCCACGAACAGGTGCGTGATGATGTGGGGATTGTTCACGCCCGAGTCCTCGGTCTGGACGTGGTAGACCTTCCCCTTGTGCTTGATGTTGTGGTTGAAGCCGGTGACGGCCTTCTCGAAGTTTTTCGCCATTGGGAGGTGCCAGCGAGGGCTTAGCGCGAACATGCCACGGAAGGCCCGGTTTTTTCGCATCCGCGTTGCCCAACGCACTCAGGGGAGGGTCGCTCCCCACCGTGCCAGGTCCTCGGGCGTGTTGAGGCTGACCAGGGTCCGCAGCTGAGGATCCACCTCGCGCAGGCGGGCCTCGGCCACCCCGGCCACGCCCAGCCCCGCCAGCACCCCCTTGAGCGAGTGCTCTCCCAGCCCCGCCACCTCGTCCGGGCTCGCCCGGAGGAGGCACGGCAGGGGCTCCAGCCGGCCGGCCCGCTCGAACGCCACCGCCCTCCCCGGCGCCTCCGCCAGCAGCGCGAGCGCTGGCAGGGACAGGAAGGGCATGTCACAGGCCACCAGCAGCACCTCGGGCACCGCGGCGTGGCGCAGCGCCGAGAGCAGCCCCGCCACGGGTCCCCGCAACGGCCCGGGGGGATCCGGCACCAGCCGCAAACCAAAGGGCGCGTAGCGGGGCTCCGAGGAGACCACCAACGCGTCCGCGAAGCGCGGGGCCAGCGCCGCCAGGTGGGCCAGGCAGGCCCGGCCCGAGACCTGGATCAACCCCTTCGCCGCGCCGCCGAGGCGCGAACCCGCGCCCCCTCCGAGGATGGCCAGCGTGGTCCGGGCGAGCGCGCTCACGCGCCCAAGCTTAGCCCTCCGAGGGGACCTCTCCGTCCAGCACGCAGATGCTGGCGGCCAGGTTGCAGACCGTGGGGAAGAGCGGGTTGATCCCCGAGCCGCGCGTCTGGCCGGCGTCCGGGTTCGGCTTGCTGGCGCAGTCGCTGTCCTTCTTGCAGGCCACCACCGGCCAGATGCCCTTCACGCTGTACTCCGCGGTGCAGGCGTCTTCCGTGTACTTGAGGTCCGCGGCGAACTGGGTGCCGGGGATGGCGGAGGTGTTGTAGACGCGGACGTTGGACCACTCCCAGGCCACCCGCTTGGCCGGCGCGTCGAGGACGATCTCGGCGACGCTCAGGGACGGCACCTCGCAGAACCCGTCCGCGGCGGGGGTGTTGGAGGTGAACTCGCCGAGCGCGTTCGCCTGGCCCACCCGCACCCGCGCCGTGTCCTTGAGCAACGGGCCCGCCCCTTCCGCGCGGATGGCCAGCGTCCCGCGCTTGTTGGGCCCCTCTGGGTAGAACTTCTGGAGCCCGGCCCGGCCGGCCGTGAGCTTGGCGCAGCTCGCCGCCGCGTCCTGCCCGGGCTTGAGCGTGTAGACGAGCGCGTGCGAGCCGGTGGAGCCATCGATGGTGGCGCGCGCCACCGAGCACTGCGGATCCGGCTGCGAGGCACAGGAGGCAAGCAGCCCGAGCGCGGGGACTGCCCATCCGAGTCTTGAAGTGCGCATGGCGGTCCTTTCAGAAGCTCAGCCGGGCGCCGAAGCGCACGCTGCGCGGGGCCTGGTAGGCGGTGGGGTTCTTGAAGTTGGGGTTGATGTCCGAGAGGACGATGGGGTTACCGGTGACGGTGCTGATCACCCCGCAGCCCTCCGGGCCGGAGGCGCACGCGTCCACCTGCGCCGGCGTCCCGCCCTGCTCGATCGCCGCCACGCGGGCGGTGGTGAACTGCTGATCCACGCGGGTGGGGGCCTGGAAGTCGAACAGGTTGAAGAAGTCCAGGGTGAGCCCGAGCGTGAAGCCGCCGGGGAGCTTCTGGTTGAGCCCCACGTGCGCGTCCACGCTGTGCACCCACGGCAGGCGGCCGGCGGAGCCGCGCGGGAGGATGAAGGTCTCCGCCCCGGTGGTGCGCCGCGGGTTCACGCCCAGGTAGTTGATCGGCCCGCCCGAGCGGCCGCGGTAGGAGCCGCCGATGTTGACGCTCGTCCCGCCGGAGATGGTGAACTCCTTGGCGGCGAACGCCTTGATCGAGTGGTTGTAGTCCCCCGGCAGCGGCCCGAAGCGGTTGACCGTGAGCGCCAGCAGGTCGAAGTCCACGGTGACGTTCGGCTCCAGCTGGTTGGTCTCCGCGCGGAACAGGCCGTTGTAGTTGCCGCGCAGCGAGCTCCACGTGTAGCTGAGCTGGGCCAGCCACTGATCCGCGAACGCCTTCGTGTAGTAGAGCGAGACCGCGTCGTAGTTGCGCTGCGCGAGCGGGAAGTCGGTGGCGAAGCCCTTCCCCGGGTTGCCGATGAAGAAGGTGGTCCCGTCGTCGCGGCTCATGTCCTCGAGCACGTCATTCAGGTAGCGGCGCGTGTACGACAGCCCCACCCGCCCCAGCGCCAGCTCGTACTCGGCGCCAAGCTGGAGCTCGTCGCTCGACTGCGGCCGCACCGCCGGATCCACCGGCACGCGATCTCCGCCCTGCGCGTCCCAGCGGCGCACCGGCGAGTCGTTGGCGCCCAGGTCCGAACGGCTGGCGTCATCGCAGCCGGTGGCCATGCCCGCGATCGTCGGGTTGCAGGGCGGCGTCCGGTAGGTGGCGGAGAGCAGCTGCTGCTGCGGGAAGGAGAGGTCGGCGATGTCCAGCGGGACGTTCTCGTAGTAGCGCGCGAAGTTGACGTAGATCTTCGAGCGGCCGGCCTGGGTGAAGTCGTAGATCAGCCCCACCCGCGGGCTCCACTGGTTGGGCAGCGCCAGCCCCACCTGCCCATCCAGCCCCCAGATGGTCTGCGCGTCGTAGCGCACGCCCAAGTTGAGCGTCACCACGTCCATCACGCTCCAGCTGTCCTGGAGGAAGCCGCCCACGGTGAGCCCGGTGGTGGTGCCGTTCTTGGTGGTGAGGAAGACGGGGTCATCCGGGGCCTGCAGGTAGCCGTACTGGTTGAGCGTGAACCAGCAGTCGCCACCCGTGCACTCGCGCCAGGGGGCGCCGCCGGTGCGGGCGCGGTTGACGGTGAAGGACATGCTCTCCAGGTCCACGCCGGCCTTCACCACGTGGTGGCCGAGCGCGTTGAGCAGGTAGGTCCCCACCAGCTTGCCCTGGTACCGGTTCAGCCCGCCGTCGGTGATGGTGTTGGGCCCGCCCACCGAATAGGTGGAGACCGGGCAGCGCAGGCGCCGGTCGGCGTCCGTGGCGCCGCAGACGTTCGGATCCGGCAGCTCCTCGAACTCGGTGAGCACGTGGACGCCCGGGTTGCGGGTGCGGCGGAAGGAGAAGTTGGGGACGCCGGCCAGCCCTTCGGTGGTGCCGGGCGCGGTCCCGTCAGAGGGGCGCGAGTAGTAGTCCTGGTGGTGCCAGCCGAGCGTGCCGTCCACCAGCAGGGTCTTGTTGAAGAAGCTGCCCGCGTACTTGAGCGCGAGATCCCGGCCGTTGTTCGCCCGCTGGGTGGCGATGGACTCGTAGCTGCCCTGCACGAACGCGGTACAGGAGAGCCCCGTGCAGACCTCCGGCGCGCCGTCCCGGCTGAAGGCGTACTTGCCCACGCCGCCGCTCGTCTCCGGGTTGCCGTAGAGCGAGAGCGAGAAGGTGTGATCCGGCGTGAGCAGGTAGGTGAGCTTGGCCAGGTACTGGACCGTGCGCAGGTCGGCGAAGCGGCGCACCATCGTCCCGTCGATCGGCGTCACCTGCTGGAAGCCGGTGCCCACGTCCCGCTGCGGGCGGTTCACCGCGTCACAGCCGATCGACGGGTTCACCTCGGTGCAGATGTTGATGGTGTTGAGCTGCCGCTCCACCGCCACGCGCGTGAAGGACGGCATGATGCCCGCGTAGAACCAGAGCTTGTCCTGGATGATCGGCCCGCCCAGGTCGATGCCCAGGTCCCCTTCGTTCCACGGCCGCCCGGCCGCGGAGATGACCGTCCCCGACTGGCGGACCTCCTTGGCGGAGGACTGCAGGAGCCCCGGCGCCCAGTTGCCCCACAGCGAGCCGTGGAACTCGTTGGAGCCGGACTTGGTGACCGCGTTCATCACGCCGCCGGTGGAGCGGCCGTACTCCGGCAGGTAGCCGCCGGTGACGATGTTGACCTCCTTCACGAACTCCACGGAGAGGGGCGTGCCGATCACCCCCACCGCCGGGTCGTTCACGGAGAGCCCGTCCACGATGAACTGGTTCTCAGGAGACGTGGCGCCGGAGATGCTCACCCCGTAGGTGTCTTCCGTGGCGCCCGGCGCCAGCTCCGCCAACGACTCGAAGGAGCGCGCCGCCGAGCCCTTCCCGCCGGGACGGATGACCGCCACGTTCTGGAGGAAGCGCGAGTCGATGTTCAGCCCGGACGCCGCCGAGCCCACGTCGATGGTGGGCGCCCGCCCGGTCACCACCAGCTCCTCCGCCTGGAGCGCGTCCGGCAACAGCTCCACGTTCACCCGGAGCGTCTGATCCAGGCGGACGGGGATCTCCTTGCGCTCGTACGGGCGGAAGCCCTCGCGCTCCACCCGCAGCGCGTACACGCCGGAGGGCAGCTGCGGCAGGCGGAACAGGCCGGTGGCGTCCGTCACCACCAGCTGCTCGCCCTGCAAGGCGGGAGAGGTCGCGGTGACCACCGCGTCCGGCACCGGCTGCTTGCTGGAGGCGTCCTGCACCACCCCCATCACCACCGAGGTCCCCTGCGCGAGCGCGCTCGTCGCGGCCCAGATGACCAGGACTGCGAGTGCACGACCCGAAACCCTGCTCGTCATTTGGCGGCCCCTCCCCTTCGCGGCGCGGGGACTAGTGCCATGGGGATCCGCCCAAATAAACAAGAAAGACGCGCGTTAACGGACGACCGCGGACTCCGCGTGTGTGCTGCGCGCGCGCTAACGAGCGGACCGTCGCGCGTGTCACCTGGCGTGGACGCCGGCGCGCCGGCATCCGGCTCCAGCCGCGTGACCAAAGGCCCTTTGCGATCGCCGAACCCCGCGCGGAAACTCGGGAACGGCTTCTCGGACAATGAGACCAGCGGCGCCGTTCTCCGCCCACATCTTCGAGGGTACCCCCCCAATGCCCGACCCCATCCCCGCAGAAGCGGAGTCACTGCCCGCGCGCCCAGCGCAGCGGCGCCCCACCCGCGGCGGCATCGGCTGACGCCCATGACTCCCACCAACGAGGACGACGAGATCACGGAGATCGGCAGCGCGCCCCGGCGCGCGCCGGAGGCGCCGGCCGGGCTCGAAGACACGCGCGTGCTCGGCCGGCCGTTCAGCCGCAAGCGGCGGGACCGCTTCGAGGACCCCAACCTGCGCTCCGGCGCGGAGCACTCGGGCGCGCCGTCCAGCCTGAGCGGGAGCTTCCCCCCGCGCAGCGCCACGCCGCACGAGACGCTGATCTCCGCGCTCGAGCGCGAGCTCAAGGAGGCGGTGCTCGCGGACGGCCCCTTCGAGCTGGCGCGGGCGCAGCTCAAGGAGCGCTGGCTGCCCCTTCTTCAAACGGCGCTGGAGGTCGCCGGCGGGGACGGCGTGGACGCGCGGCTCTCCGCCCTGCTCACCCCGCCCGGGATGAGCGCCAAGGACCCGCTGCTCGGCGACATCTCGGTGCCCATGGAGCGGCTCTCCCGCGCGCGGGACGTCCGCATGCTGGTGCAGGAGGGCCTGCGCGTGGGCGCCGCCGTCACCGTCGCGCTCTGCGCCCCCACGCCGCGGCCGCTCTCGCGGATGTACCTGGAGGAGCTGGGCGGCAAGGTGGAGCTCACCACGCTGCTCAACCTCTGCTTCGCCAGCCTCGCGGAGCTCTCGGTGCGGCTGCTGCAGATCACCCAGACGCTGGAGGCGCTGAGGGCCCAGCTGCAGGCCGGCGCCGAGGCGCCGCTCGCGCAGTACGCCTCCCTCAAGGCCGAGCGCGGGTTGATCGAAGCCGAGGTGCGGCGGCGGACCTCGTCGCGGCCGTAGCGACTGAAGCGCCGGGCCGAGGGACGCGCGAGCCGTTCGCGGCGGACCGCCTTGATCCGCCGCCCAGGGCTCTGACGGCGCATTCAACCGTGACGTTTGGAGCAGAGAATGCCGGAAACGGGCGCGAGCAGGCCTCAGGCGACGTTCTGCGCTCCTTTCGTAACGGTCCAGCGGCCGCGCGCCCTGGGCGCTCGTCCTGACTGTGCAACCCGCCGCGGGTGGAGCGCACCACCGCGGGGTCCATGCGTGCTGGGCGAACGGCGACCCCCTGGCCAGCCGGTCCCCTATGGGCCGCTCCATGCCAGGTACGGCACTCCGGCTCCGTCTCGACTCCGCCCGGGCCTTCATCTCCACCGCGGCGGGGCCGAGGTAGTGTGCCGCGGGTGATCCCCCTTCCCCAGGCCCGCGCGCTCGCCGCGCAGCCGCTCGCGCCGCGGCGCGAGCGCGTGCCGTTGGAGGATGCTCGGGGCCGCATCCTCGCGGCACCGCTGCGGGCGCGGCGCGCGGTGCCGGGCGCGGACTGCTCGGCGATGGACGGGTACGCCGTTCGGGCGCAGGCCACGCGCGGCGCCAACCGGGACCACCCCGCCCGCTTCACCCGCGCGCTGGAGCTCTTCGCCGGCGGGGCGCCGCCGCGCGCGCTCAACGAGGGCGAGGCCGCGCGCATCTTCACCGGCGCCATGCTTCCCGAAGGCGCGGACTGCGTGATCCGGCAGGAGGCGACGGCCGAGGAGCGCGGCGAGGTGCGCGTCTTCGTGGAGGCGCAGGCGGGCGCCAACGTCCGCCGCCGCGGCGAGGAGCTGGCGGAGGGCGCGCTCGCGCTCCCGGCCGGCTGCCGGCTGGACGCCTACGCGCTGGGCGCGCTCGCCACGCAGGGGTTGGCTGAGGTGGAGGTGCTGACCCGCCCCGCCGCGGCGGTGCTCGCGGTGGGAGACGAGCTCTTGCCGCCGGGCGCGCCGGCCGCGGCGCACCAGATCTACGACAGCAACGGGCCGCTGCTGGCCGCGCTCGCGCAGGAGGCGGGCGCGCGCGTGGTCTGCCGCGCCCGCTGCGGAGACGACGAAGCGCAGCTCGCGCGCGCGCTCGAGCAGGCGCTGGCGGACGCCGAGGTGCTGATCACCGCGGGCGGCGCCTCGGTGGGCGAGCGGGACCGGGTCAAGCACGCCCTGCGCGCGCTCGGCGCCCGCTTCCTGTTCGACGGCGTGGCGCTCAAGCCCGGCAAGCCGGTGGCGCTCGCGGAGCTCTCCGGCAAGCGCGTGGTGGTGCTGCCGGGCAACCCGGGCGCCGCGGCGGTGGGGTTCGACGTGATCGCCCGCGCGGTGCTCCTGAGCCGCCAGGGGCTGGTGGAGGAGCGCCGGCGGGTGAAGGCCCTGCTCGCGCAGCCGCAGGTGAAGCAGCCCGCCCTCACCTACCTGCTCTCCGCCACGCTGGAGGAGCGGGAGGGCCAACGCTGGGCGCAGCCGCGGCCGCGCGGCGGCGGGCAGCTCGTGCAGAACGTGGGGCGCGAGGGCTGGGCGCACCTGCCGGCGGGCGTGGGGCAGCTGGCGGCGGGGGACGAGATCGAGCTGGAGCTCTTCTTTGGCGCGCGGCTCTTGCTCGCGCAGGAGGCACCGTGAGCGTCCCGGCGCTGTCGCTGATTGGCTGGTCCGGCGCGGGGAAGACCACGCTCCTGTGCGCGCTCTTGCCCGAGCTCGCCTCGCGCGGAGTGCGCACCGCCGTGGTGAAGCACAGCGCGCACCCCCACCCGCTGGACAAGCGCGGCAGCGACACCGACCTGCTCGCCCGCGCGGGCGCGGCGCCGGTGGGGCTGATGACGCCGCAGGGGCTCTCGCTGCAGCTGCCGGCGGCGGGGCTGGATCTGCCCGCCCTGCTCTCCCGCGTCCGCCCCGAGCTGGACCTGCTCTTGGTGGAGGGCTGGAAGGACGGGCCGCTGCCGAAGATCGAACGGTGGCAAGAGGCGCTGGGGCCGCGCCTGTCCGCCGAGCGCAATGACGTTCTGGCGCTGGTGACGGACGACGAGGCGCCCCCGGGCAGCCGGGTGTTCCGCACCACCGAGGTGGCCGGGCTGGCGGTCTTCCTCGCCCGCTGGGCGAAGGACGCGGCGGAGACGCAGCGATGAGCCGGGAGAAGGTGGTGGTGCGGCGGGCGCTGCGGATCCGCAACGGGGCGCCCTCGTCGCTGGCGGACAGGGTGGCGGTGGAGGAGCCGCTGGAGATCCGGCTCGCGCAGGAGCCCATTGCCACCACCCTGCGCACGCCGGGGGACGACGCGCGGCTGGCGGTGGGCTTCCTCTTCGCGGAGGGGATCCTCAGCAGCATCGACGAGCTCTCCACCGTCTCCCACTGCGGCCGCCTGGGCGAGGAGGGCTACGGGAACGTGATTGACGTGGTCCCGCTGGGCGGCGTGCAGCTGCCGGTGGAGCGCGTGCGCGCGGCCCGCCGGGGGACGCTCACCACCTCTGCCTGCGGCGTGTGCGGCCGCCAGAGCGTGGAGGATCTCATGGCCCTGCTCGCGCCGCTGCCGATGGATCGCCAGATCCCCTACGCGCTCCTGCAGGGCGCCACCGCGCTGCTGCGGGACGCCCAGCGCGCGTTCGACGCCACCGGCGGCACCCACGCCGCGGCGGCGCTGGACGAAGCCGGGAACGTGCTCGCGGTCTACGAGGACGTGGGGCGCCACAACGCGGTGGACAAGGTGGTGGGTGCGCTCGTCCACGCCAAGGTGGTGGCGTCCCGGGCCTTCCCCACCCAGGCGCCGCAGCTCCCGCCGCCGGCGCAGCGGCCGCTGGTGCTGGCGGTGAGCGGGCGCGCCAGCTTCGAGATCGTCCAGAAGGCGGCGGTGGCGGGGATCCCCGCGGTGGCCTCCGTCTCCGCGGCCAGCTCGCTGGCGGTGGATCTGGCCGAGCGGGCGGGCGTGACGTTGGCGACGTTCGTGCGGGGAGATGGGCTCAACGTGTATACCCACCCCGCCCGCATCCTCGGGCTCCCCTCAGGGAGCGTGACTTGAGCCTTTGGCGTCGCCTCTGGAGCTGGATCTCCCTGCGCTTCCCGTTCGGTCTGCTCTGGCCGCACAAGCCGCGCCACTTCCGGGAGATGCTCGGCGTGCTCTGGGAGAACCGCCGGCAGCTGCCCTACGCGTGGCGGATCCTCCGGCACGGCGTGTGTGACGGCTGCTCGCTGGGGCCCAAAGGCCTGCGGGATGACGTGATCCCCGGCACCCACCTGTGCCTCACCCGCCTCAAGCTCCTGCGCCTGAACACCATGGACGCGCTGCCGGACGGCGCCTGGAGCGACCTCGCGCGCCTGCGGGCGCTCACCAACGAGCAGCTGCACCAGCTGGGGCGCATCCCCTACCCCCTCCTTTATAGGAAGGGGGAGCGCGGCTTCCGGCGGATCTCCTGGGACGAGGCGATCTCCAAGGTCGCCGGCGCGCTGGCCAAGGCGGAGCCGGACCGGATGGGCTTCTTCGCCTCCAGCCGGGGGATCACCAACGAGACCTACTACACGTTCCAGAAGCTGGCCCGGGTGGCGGGGACGCCGCACGTGGACAGCTGCGCCCGGCTCTGCCACGCCGCCTCCACCGCGGGGCTGAAGGAGACGATCGGCTGGGGCGCCCCCACCTGCTCGCTCAAGGACTGGATCGGCACCGACCTGGTCATCCTCTTCGGCACCGACCTGGCCAACAACCAGCCCGTCTCCACCAAGTACCTGCACTTCGCCAAGAAGGCGGGGACGCGCATCATCGTGGTCAACCCGTTCCGCGAGCCGGCGCTGGAGCGCTACTGGGTGCCCTCCGTGGCCTCGAGCGCGCTCTTCGGCACGCAGCTGATGGACGAGTTCTTCCCCGTCGCCGCGGGCGGGGACATCGCCTTCATCACCGGCGCGCTCAAGGCGCTGGACGAGAAGGGCCAGTTCGACCGCGCCTTCATCGACGCGCACACCGAAGGCTTCGATGCCCTGCTTCAGTCCGTGCGCGCCACGCCCTGGGAGGCGCTGGAGGAGAGCAGCGGCCTGCCCCGCGCGGAGCTCGTGCGGTTCGCCGCGCTCTACGGCGCCGCCCGCCGCGCGGTGATCGTCTACAGCATGGGGCTCACCCAGCACCGCTTCGGCGTGGAGAACGTGAAGGCGGTGGTGAACCTGGCGCTCTGCCGCGGCAACGTGGGGCGGGAGAAGACCGGCGTGGTGCCCATCCGCGGCCACTCGGGCGTGCAGGGCACCGCGGAGTGCGGCTGTGACGCGGACAAGTACCCGGGCGCGGTGGAGATCTCAGAGGCCTCCGCCGCCAAGCTCGCCGAGCAGTGGAAGTGGCCCGTCCCCGCGCGCAAGGGGCTCAAGGCCGCGCACCTGCTCGACCGCGCCGGCGAGAGCGGCCTGGAGGTGCTCTACGCCGTGGGCGGCAACTACCTGGACACCCTGCCGGATCCCCTGCAGGCCGCGCGCTCGCTCTCGCGGGTGCGGCTGCGCGTGCACCAGGACATCGTGATCAATACCTCGGCCCTGGTGGAGCCGGCGGAGGACGGGAGCGAGGTGCTGCTGTTGCCCGCGCAGACGCGCTACGAGCAGCGCGGCGGCGGGACCTCCACCTCCACCGAGCGGCGGATCCGCTTTACCCCGGAGATCCCCGGCCGCCGCATTGGCGAGGCCAAGCCAGAGTGGGAGATCCCCGCGCTGATCGGCCGGGCGCTGCACCCGGACCGGCCGGAGCTCTTCGCCTTCCCCGAGTCCGCGGACGTGCGCCAGGAGATGGCCCGCGTGATGCCGCTCTACGCGGGGATCGAAAAGCTCGCCAAGGAGGGGGACGCGGTGCAGTGGGGCGGCGAGCGGCTGGGCGCGGACGGGCTCTTCAAGAACCTGCCCAACGGGAAGGCGCGCTTCGCGCAAGTCGCGCTGCCGAGCGTGGAGATCCCCGAAGGGCACTTCTTCCTCGCCTCGCGGCGCGGCAAGCAGTTCAACTCCATCACCTACGGGCACAAGGACGGGATCACCGGCGCCACCAGCCGCCGCGCCGTGTTCTTCGCGCCGGAGGACGCCCGGGCGCTGGGGCTGGCCGAGGGGCAGCCGGTCAGGCTCACCAGCGCGCTCGGAGAGATGGTGGGCGTGTGTCGGATTGGGCATTGCCGGCCTCGCCACCTCCAGGCCTTCTGGCCCGAGTGCAACGTGCTGGTGGGGCGCCGCTACGATCCCGTCTCCGGCGAGCCGGACTACAACGCCTTCGTCCGCGTGGAGCGGCTTCCCCCCCGGGCGAGCGCCTAGCGCCCTCCTCCCGCTGGCGCGGAGTTCCGGGGTAATGTGCCGCGAAAGTGTGTTAGGCCGCGACCGAAGCGGGGGCGTGCAACAGATGGCGCATTCGAAGATCACCCAGCGCGACGCGAAAGAGCTCGCGCAGGGCTACAGCAAAGGCCTGCGGCTGCTGGACATCGGCAGCATCGTCTCGTTCCTCCTGCTCGAGGCGGGCGTCGTCTACCGGATCGTCCCGCACATCTCGGAGAGCCCCTGGCTGGTCCTCTCCGCGGTGCTGCTGGGCTTCATCGGCGCGGACTTCGTCAGCGGCTTCGTCCACTGGCTGGCGGACACCTGGGGCTCGGTGGACATGCCCGTGATCGGCAAGGCGCTGATCCGCCCCTTCCGAGAGCACCACGTGGATCCGGAAGCGATCACCCGGCATGACTTCATCGAGACCAACGGCAACAACTGCCTGATCTCGCTCTGGGTGGCGGTGATCGCCCTGCTCCTCCCGTTGGGGCCGGATCACCTCTTCGCCCTCTTCATGTCCACGTGGATGGGCGCGCTCATCCTCTGGGTGATGTTCACCAACCAGTTCCACAAGTACGCGCACATGCGGCACGCGCCGCGCTGGGTGATCTGGCTGCAGAAGCTGCACCTGATCCTCCCGCCCAGCCACCACGACGTCCACCACACCGCGCCGTTCAACAAGTACTACTGCATCACCGTGGGCTGGGTGAATTGGCCGCTCACGTTCTTCCGCTTCTTCCCCACGCTGGAGCGGATCGTCACCGCGCTGACCGGGATCCTCCCGCGCAAGGACGACATCGGCGAGAAGGCCGCCCTCGCCGTCGCGGAGGAGATGGACGCGGAGGCGCGCGAGCGCGCCCTGGCCGAGCGGCCGGTCCGCGAGTCCGTCTAGGCGAAGCTGCTGATGTCCACCTGGGTGGCCTCGGAGATCTCCTTGCCGAGGAAGCGCGCGCCCACGCGGGCGAACCGCTCGGGCACATCCGTCACGTAGTAGCGGGCGCCGACCGGCGTCCCCACCGGCGCGAGCAGCTGCCGCTCCTGCAGCAGCGCCGCGGCGGCCGAGGCGGTGGCGTCCGCCGAGTCCACCAGCGCCACGCCCGGCAGCACCGCGGAGATCACCTCGCGCAAGAGCGGGTAGTGCGTGCAGCCGAGCACCAAGGTGTCGATCTGCTCGGCGGCGAGCGGCGTCAGGTATTCGCGGGCCACCAGCGCGGGGACCTCGCCGGAGGTCCACCCCTCCTCCGCCAGCGGCACGAAGAGCGGGCAGGCCCGCGTGAAGAGCCGCGCCTGCGGCAGCCGCTGCAAGAGCGCCCGCGTGTACGCCTGGGACTTGATGGTCCCCTCCGTCCCCACCACGCCCACCCGCCCGGAGCGGGTCTGCGCCGCGGCGGCGGCCGCGCCGGGATCAATCACCCCGAGCACCGGCAGCCCGCCCAGCTCCCGCGAGAGCGCGGGCAGCGCCACCGCGGAGGCGGTGTTGCAGGCCACCACCAGGAGCTTCACCTCGTGCTGGAGCAAGAAGCGCGCGTTGGCGAGCGAGTACCGCGTCACCACCTCGGCGGACTTGCTGCCGTAGGGCACCCGCGCGGTGTCCCCCAGGTACACCGTGCTCTCCGCGGGGAGCCGCTGCTGCAGCGCGCGCAGCACCGTCAACCCGCCGATCCCCGAGTCGAACACGCCGATCGGCCTGTGGCTGTCTGGACGCATCTTGGGAGGGTGTTAGCACGAACGGCGCCAGCGCCCTTTGCGCTCAGCGGGAGCGCTGCGCCAGCCACTGCTCCACGGCGGTGCGCCGCGGCGCGTCCTCGGGCTGGGTGTAGCCGGCGCTCGCCTCGCGGGCGCGCGCGAGCGCCTCGGTGCGCTCGCCCGCCGCCCAGAGCACCTTGGCCAGGGGGAAGGCGAGCTCGGCCCGGTCCCGGGGGGCGACCCCGGGCGCAGCGGCGATCTTCAGGGCCCTGCGCGCGAGCGCGAGCGCCTCGGCGGGCCGCCCCTGCTTCACCAGCAGCAGCGCGAGATCCCGGCCCACCGTCGCAACCTGGAGGTGCTCTGGCCCCAGCCGCTTCTCGTGCAGCGCCAGCGCGGTGCGCTCCTCGGCCTCCGCCTCCGCGTAGCGGCCGCGCCCCGAAAGGCACAACCCCAGCTCGTGGTGGACCTGCGCGACCAGGGGGTGCTCGGGGCCCAGCGCCTTGGTCCCCAGGACCAGGCCGCGCCGCAGGCTCTCCTCCGCCTGTGGCAGCTTCCCGCCGTTGCGCTGCACCACGCCCAGGAGCGCGAGCGACTGGGCCAGATCCGGGTGCTCGGGGCCGAGCATCTTCTCGCGCAGCGCCACCACCCGCAGCAGCGTGCGCTCGGCCTCGCCGTACTGCCCGCGGTTCTGCAGCACGTAGGCGAGGTTGTTGAGCGACTGGGTGACGCTCGGGTGCATCTCCCCGAAGAGCTTCTCCCGGATCGCCAAGGCGCGCCGCTGCGCGGCCTCGGCCTCGTCCAGCCGCCCCATGTCCGCGAGCAGGGTGGCGAGGATGTGCAGCGTGTGGGCCACGTCCGGGTGCTCGGCGCCCAGCACCCGCTCACGCAGCACCAGGGCCGCGCGCATCTGCACCTCCGCGTCCGCCTCCCGCCCCAGCCGCTGGAGCGTGCTGCCCAGGTTGGCCATCGACTGCGCCACCAGCGGGTGGTCCGCGCCCAACAGCTTCTGGCGCAGCGCGAGCACCCGGCGGTGCTCGGCCTCCGCCTCCGGGTAGTGGCCCTCCCGGTAGAGGATGATGGCCAGGCTGTTGCGCACCAGCGCCGCGTCCAGCGACTCGGCGCCGGCGGCCCGCGCCGAGAGCTCGAGCGCCCGGCGCAGCTGGGCTTCCGCCTCCTCGTACTTGCCGCGCCGCTCGTGCACGCTGGCCAGCGCCTGCCGCGCGAGCGACTCCGCCCGTCCCCCGGGGACGCGCCCGGAGAGCCCCAGCGCGGTCTCCCCCAGCCACAGCCCCTCCGCCGGGCGCGCCAGCCGCTCCCCCACCACCACGCCCAGCGCCGCCCCCGCCGTCACCGCCAGCTCCAGCGCGCCCACCTCCAGGCCGATGGTGAAGGCCTGGTGGAGCGCGGCCTCGGCGGCCGGAAATTGCCCCTGCTGGAGCAGCACCGAGCCCTTGCGCAGAAGGACCTCGGCGTGGACGGGGCGGTAGGCCAGCGAGGCCAGCTGCGCCTCCGCGGCGGCAGCGCGCGCCAGCGCCTGCTCGTAGCGCCCCGCGTTCTCCAGCGCCGCGGCCGCGGAGAGCTCCGCCCGGACCTGCGTGACCTGGCGTTGCTCGGCGAGATCGCGCGGCGCGGGCACCGCCTGGCGCAGCGCCTCCACGTCCGCGCAGCGGGCCAGCGGCGGCAGCCCCGCCACCACCTTCACCGCCGTCTCCAGCACCGCCGGGTCGGCGGCGGCGAGCACCTCCACCGCGGACGAGAGCTCCACCTTCGCGCGCTGCAGGCAGCCCATGCGCAGATCGAGCACCTCCGCCGACTGCTCCTTGCGGACGCTGGTGGCCTCGCAGGCCTCTGCGTACTGCCCCGCCCAGCCGCGCGCGTAGTCGTCCAGCCCGGCCTGCACGCGCTCCCAGGTCTGCGCGGCGTAGGGGACGCCGGTGCCAAGCAGCGCCCGCTCCACCTGCGCCCGCCGGCCTTCGTCCCACGCCGAGGCGAGCTGCTGCGCGCCGCCGGAGCAGGCCGCCTGCCGCCCGCTCGCCACCCGCCAGCTCGCGCCCAGCGCGGTGAGGGCCACCAGCCCCACCGCGGACGCGGCGCCCCAGCGCCGGCGCGCGGCGATCGGGTCCCGCGAGAGCTCGGCGAGCAGCTGCGCCATCGAGCCGAAGCGGCGCTCGGGCTCGGGGGAGAGGCCGCGCGCGAGCAGCCGGCGCAGGTGGGCCGGCACGCGCACCCCGCGCGGCGCGGGCGGCAGCCGCCAGTCCGTGCTTTGCGGCGAGAGGCGCTCCACCCGGAAGGGACGCGCGCCGTAGAGCGCTTCGTAGAGCGAGACGCAGAAGCTGAATTGATCCGAGCGCTCGTCCCCCGCGCGCTGGTGCTGCTCGGGCGCCATGTACTGCAGCGTGCCCATCCGCAGCCCGGCGCGGGTGAGGGGGACCTCGAGCAGGCTGGGGTTGGGGCTGCGCGGCGTGGGCTCCAAGTCCAGCGGCGCGGTGGCCTCGTCCTCGGCGGGCGCCTCCGCCTGGCGCGCCAGCCCGAAGTCCATCACCCGGACCCGGCCGTCCCCGCCCACCAGCACGTTGTCCGGCTTGAAGTCCCGGTGGATGAGCCCCGCCTGGTGCGCGGCCTGGAGGCCGCGGCCGGCCTCCACGAACCAGCGGACCACTTCGCGCCAGGCGGGGCGCTCGCGGGTGAAGCGCTCGCGCAGGGTGGTGCCCTCCACCAGCTCCATCGCCATGAAGACGCGCTCGCCGTACGTCCCCACGTCGAAGACGGAGATCACGTTGGGGTGGGAGAGCCGCGCCAGCGCCTGCGCCTCGCGCAGCATCCGCTGCTGGGCGGTGGCGGCTTCGGCGGGGCGCGCGCCCTTCTTGTTGCGCAAGAGCTTCACCGCCACCTTGCGGTGCAGCTCGGAGTCGTACGCGGCGTAGACGACGCCCATCCCCCCGTCCCCCAGCTTGTCCAGCACCAGGTAGCGGCCAATCGAGGCGCCCCGGGGGAGCAGCACGTCCTCGAGCGCGGGCGCCCCGGGCGCGGTGCCCACGTCCGCGGTGGCCTCGATCGCGCCAGCGGGCCCCTTGGAGAGCCGCGCGGCGCAGGCCGGGCAGTCCGCGGCGTGCGCGAGGACGGCGGCGCGCCCATCCGGGGACAGCCCGCCGGTGGCGAGCTCGTCCAGCGTGCGCTCTGCGGGGCAGCGGGGGGCGTCCATGGACGTTTGGGGAGACGGGGGCGCCCTGGAGCATCGCGCACCCGTGCCGCCAAAACGAAGAGGGCCGGGGGTTACCCGGCCCTCTGGAGAGCGGCGCTGTGGATGTGCGCCTGCTTGGGCTACTGGCGGTACATGGTGACGGTCAGCGCGGCGTCCGCGCTCACGAACTCACCCGCGCGAACCGTGAGGGTGGGGGGCGTGGCGCCGTTGGAGAGGTAGGTGCCGCCCGGGCCGGTGCCGCGGATGAAGACCCGGTAGGTGCCGGGGAGCAGGTAGTTGTAGACGACCGGGGCGGCGTTGCAGGCCTGGTTGTCACCGCTGTTGCCGTAGACCCAGTTCCCGCTCGCGTCCTGGAAGTTGATGCTCATCGAGCTCACGCCGCCGCTGGTGCAGTCGCGGCCAATCGAGCCGTCCGTCAGCTGCCACTTGATGGCCGCCCCGCCCACGTTCCAGGCCAGGCGGTACTCGGCGTAGACGGGGTTGCCGTTCTGGGTCTGCAGCGTGCCCGTGTAGCGGTAGTAGGGGTAGCCGCTGGAGGAGAGCCCCAGGAACTCGATCTGGTGGGTGCCCGGCGTCAGGTAGGGGGTCTGCACGCCCTGCATGGTGAAGCCGTCCTCGCAGGCGAAGCTACCCGGCGGGGTCTGACCGTCGATGGAGATCTCCACGCGGGTGACGCCGGCCTGCGAGCAGCCAGGGTCCTGGGAGGCGGAGTTGGGCGGGAAGCGCCAGGTCAGGTACGCGTAGCTGGTGGGGCCGCCCGCGGGGGTGAGGTCCGCGGTCACGCGGATGTCGCCGTTGACGGTGAAGCTGCCGCTGGCGCCGAAGAGGACCTTGTTCGAGTAGCTGACCGCCTCGAGCGTGTAGCTGTAGGTGCCGGCGGCGAAGTCGTGGAGCACGATCCCCGGGTAGTTGTTGGCGGTGCAGGGGAACACGCCGCCGTTCTGGAGCGTCTCGCCGGGGATGGTCACCACCACCGACTTGATGTCCGGGTTCTCGGCGCAGCCGCGGCCGACGAAGCTCCAGGTGAAGGTGACGTCGCCCGGGGCAGGCGGAGGGTTGCGCCCGCCGTTCGAGACCAGGATGCAGCCGGTGGCCAGCTGCGCCATGCCGAGGATTGCGATCAAGGACTTGAGCTTCATGGGGAGAGCGCCTTTTGCGTTGGGTGGGTACTTGCGCGTCCAGACGACCGCTGATGCCGGGAATTCAACCGATGTCAGACCCGCGCCCGCTAGGACCGGCCGTCACCGCGGCACCCACATCCGCCAAGGGGCTGGCGCGGCTGGAGAAACCGGGCCGCTGTCCCACCTTCACCTGACATGCACGCCCTACCCACCAGCCAGCGAGGCAGCGCGAGGTGAGCGTTTGACCCTCCCTGGGAGCGATGTTACGGCACATCCCCCATGACGCTCCCTTCGCTCGTGGCGGCAATGGATTACGTCGCCATCATCAAGAACGGCTCGCTGATCGAGCTGGCGGTGCTCGGGCTGTTGGTCGCGGTCTCGGCGCTCTCCTGGGCGCTGATCGCCATGAAATCGCTCCAGCTGGCGAGGGCGCGCTCGCAGTCGGTCACCTTCCTGGACACCTTCTGGAAGGCCTCCCGGCTGGAGGTCATCTACCAGAAGGCGCAGAGCCTGGAGGCCTCGCCGCTCTCCAAGGTCTTCAAGGCCGGCTACGAGGAGCTCTCCAAGCTGGCGCAGGCCAAGCAGACCGAAGACGGCGCCATGGCGGAGCGGTTGGGCGGGATCGAGAACGTGGAGCGCGCGCTGCACCGCGCCTCCACTTCGGAGATCACCGAGCTGGAGTCCCGGGTGGCGTTCCTGGGCACGGTGGGCTCCGCGGCGCCGTTCGTGGGCCTGTTCGGCACGGTCATCGGCATCCTCAACGCGTTCAACGAGATCGCGGACAAGGGCAACGCCTCGCTCTCCACGGTGGCGGCGCCCATCGGCAACGCGCTCTTCGCCACGGCGGCGGGGCTGTTCGCGGCCATCCCCGCGGTGGTCGCCTACAACTCGTTCGTCTCGCGGATCCGGGTGTTCGACACCGAGATGTCCAACTTCTCCTCGGACTTCCTCAACATCGTGAAGCGGCACTTCTTCAAGTAGGAGCCAACGCATGGGGATGGGCGGAAGGTCCGGGACGCCGGGCCGCACCACCATGAGCGAGATCAACGTCACGCCCATGGTGGACGTGATGCTGGTGCTGCTCATCATCTTCATGGTCACCGCCCCGCTCATCCAGCAGGGCGTGAAGGTGAACCTGCCGGAGGCCAAGGCCGCGCCGATCGACGCGGAGGAGAAGAAGCTGGTGCTCTCGGTGGACGCGAGCAGCCGGGTCTTCATCGGCGAGGCGGAGGTGGCCCTGGACGATCTCGAGGCCAAGCTGCGCGCCAACGCCAAGGCGCAGGCGGACAAGGAGATCTACCTGCACGCGGACCGGCAGATCCCCTACGGCGTGGTGGTGGAGGTGATGGCCGCCGCGCAGCGCGCGGGGATCGGCAACGTGGGAATGATCACCGACCCCCTGACTTCCAAGAGCCGCAAGAAGGAGGCTCGCCGGTAGCGCATGGGGACCGCGGCGTCACACCACAGCCTGCTCGTGAGCAAGCCCGCGGCGTGGGGGCCGTTCCTCGTCGGCTCGGTGGCGGCGCACGTGGGGCTGGTGCTGGTGGGGATCTTGTACAGCTGGCTCACCGCGGGCCCGGCGATCGATCTCAACCAGAAGCCGATCAAGGCCTCCCTGGTCCGCCTGGGGAAGCCGCGGGACGAGAAGCTCTTGCCGCGCAAGGAGGAGCTGCCCGCGCCGCCGCAGGAGGTGAAGGCCCCGGACGCGCCCGCGCCCGTCCCCGTCCCGGAGGTCGTCAAGCCCACGCCCACCGCCCCCGCGCTCGCGCCTTCGCCGCCGGCCAAGGCCGCGCAGAAGCAGGCGGGCGAGGCCAGCGGCGTGGACCGGCGCAAGAAGCTGTTCGGCGCGTTCGACAAGACCTCCAAGAAGACGGACCTGGACGAGCTGGAGGGCGCGGCGGACGGAGACCCCAACGGCACCTCCGCCACCGCCGAGGGCGAGCGGTACTACGGCATGCTGGACGCCCAGGTCCGCCGCCACTTCGACGTGTCGCAGACCATCCCCGAGCAGGAGCGGATCCGGCTCAAGGCCCACGTGGCCCTCTTCCTCAGCAAGACGGGCGGGATCCTCAAGGTCGCGCTGGCCCGATCGTCTGGAAACGCGCTGTTCGACAACGCGGTGCTGGCCGCCGTGAAGAAGGCCGCGCCATTCTCCCCCCCGCCGGACCACCTGCGAGACGCGCTGCAGAAGACCGGCGTCACCCTGGAGTTCACGCCCTTATGAGCTCGCGCATCGCTCCGGCGCTGCTGGCCGCTGCCCTCCTCGCCTCCTCCGCCGCGCTCGCGCAGGCGCCCGTCATCCAGATCTCCGGCGCCAACTTCCGGCCGATGCCGCTGGCGCTCGCCGCACCGCTGGCGCAGGAGGCGGTGCCGAAGGCGAAGGCCACCGAGTTCGACGAGGCGCTCGCGTTCGATCTCGCCGCCGCCGGCATCTTCCAGCTCCTGGACCGCAAGGGCTTCCTCGCGGACGCCAAGGAGGGGATCACCGCGGGCAGCATCAACTTCCCCCGCTGGGCGGACGTGGGCGCCGAGTCGCTGGTGAAGACCCAGCTGGCGCTGGACGGCGGCACGCTGCGCGGGGACCTGCGCCTGTTCTCCGTGGCCGGCGCGAAGGAGGACTTCAAGGTCTCCCACGCGGTGCCGGTGGACGAGGCCCGCCGGCTCTCGCACCACTTCGCGGACGCGCTCTACAAGTACTTCACCCGGGAGACCGGGCCGTTCGGCAGCCGAATCACCTGGGTCCGCAAGAACGGCTCCGCCAAGGACGTGTACGTGTCCGACTGGGACGGCCGGAACGCGCAGGCGGTGGCCACCGGAGGGATCAACCTGCTTCCCGCGCTGGGGCCCGGCGGCGTGCTCGGCTTCACCTCGTACCGGGCGGGCCACCCGGACCTCTACCTCGCCCGCGGCGGGCAGATCACCCGGCTCACCACCAGCGGCCAGATGTCCACCGGCATCGCCTTCTCGCCGGACGGCCGCCGCATCGCCTACTCGCTGGCGGCGGGCGAGGCCGCGCAGATCTGGGTCGCCAACGCGGACGGCAGCGGCGCGCGCCAGGTCACCAACACGCCCTTCTTCATCAACTCCAGCCCCTGCTGGTCCCCGGACGGGAAGCGGCTGGCCTTCGTCTCCAACCGCGGCGGCTCCCCGCAGATCTACGTGATGGGCGCGGACGGCGGGGACGCGCGCCGGCTCACCTTCCAGGGCAACTACAACCAGACGCCCAGCTGGTCCCCGCGCGGAGACTTGATCGCCTTCACCGCGCGCGACGAGCGCAACGCGTTCGACCTCTTCACCGTGAACGTGGAGAGCGGGAAGGTGAACCGGCTCACCCAGGACCAGGGGAACAACGAGGAGCCCTCCTTCTCCCCCAACGGCCGGCTGATGGTCTTCACCTCCACCCGCGCCGGCGGCTCGGGGCTCTACGTGATGACCCACGAGGGCAACAACCAGCTCGCGCTGCCCCTGGAGAAGGGCAACTACCAGACGCCGGACTGGGGACGCTAAAGCTCCCAGCAGGTGGGAGAAGCTCCTCCCAAAGTGCTCGGCGCCGAGCACTTGCCCCCGCCGGGCAGGTGCGTCCGCCCGGGAAAGGCGCATCGTCGTAAGCCTCGAGCGAGGTGAACGGCGGTGAGGCTGACCTTCAAGAAGCGCAGCGGTCCCACGGACAGCCTGGAGATCCGCCTCGCCAGCGGCGCCACCGTGGCGCTGGAGGGGCCCAAGCAGGCGATCACCGTGCCTCTGGAGCTCGTCCACTCGGTGGCGGTGGACGTGTTTCGGCTGCGCGGCTACCTGCACCGCGTGGAGGAGGGAGAGCCGCCAGCCCGCGCGCTCGCCTCGCCCGGGCTGGAGGACCTCCAGCTCGAAGCCCTGGTGGAGGCGCTGCAGAGCGACGCCTGGGGCGCGGTGGGCAGCAATGAGGAGCTGGACGCGCTGCTGCGGCTCACCTGCGCCGCGCGCGGGGTGCCGCCCCCGGGCTACTCGCTCACCCAGCTGGGCGAGGCACGCCAGCGCCTGTGCGCGCTGGTGGAGCGCTGGCGCCGGCTCGGCGAAGGCGAGGCGCTCGAGCTGGAGATCTAGGTAGGACGGGGTGGGCGAAAAGCCATCCGCCGCCGGAATGCGGCTTTGGCTAACCTAGCGCCCGCATGTCTCGCCGCTTCGCCACCATCGACATCGGGACCAACTCGGTGCTGCTGCTCGTGGCCGAGCGCGGCGCGGACGGCAAGCTCAAGGCCGTGCTGGAGCGCGCGGAGATCACCCGGCTGGGGCGCGGGGTGGACGCCACCCGCCGCCTCTCCGCGGAAGGCCAGGAGGACACGCTCAAGGTGCTCGAGGCCTTCGCCCGCGAGGCGCGCGGCGCCGGCGCCGAAGGGATCGCCGTCACCGCCACCAGCGCGGCGCGGGACGCGCAGAACGGTGCGGAGTTCCTCGCCGCGGCCCAGGCGCGCGCCGGGCTGACGGTGGAGATCATCTCCGGCGAGCAGGAGGCGCAGCTCTCCTACGCCTCGGCCTGGGCGGACTTTGGCGCCGCCGCCGCGGAGAAGCCGCTGGTGGTGATCGACATCGGCGGGGGCTCCACCGAGTTGATCTACGGCGAGGAGGGCGCGGCCGGGAAGGTGGGCTACCGCCACAGCTTCGACGTGGGCTCGGTGCGCCTGACCGAGCGCTTCGTGCGCGCGGACCCGCCTTCCCCAGACGAGCAGAAGGCGGTGCGCGCGCACCTGCGGGAGACCTTCGCCGCGTTGCCCAGGCCTCCCTCAGGGTTCCGCATGGTGGGGGTGGCGGGCACGGTGACCACGCTCTTCGCGCTGCAGCACAAGCTGGCCACCTACGATCCCGCCAAGGTCCACGGCGGCACGCTGACCATCACCCAGCTGGACGCGCTGGCGAAGAAGCTGTGCGCGCTCCCGTTGGCGGAGCGCCAGAAGCTGCCCGGCCTGCAACCCAAGCGGGCGGACGTGATCTGCGCCGGAGCCCTCATCCTCCTCACCGCGATGGAGAAGCTGGCCTCCCTCCAGTGCTGGGTGAGCGACCGGGGCCTGCGCTGGGGGCTGCTCGCGCAACGGTTCGGCAAGGGATGAGCGACCCGAAGGCCACCCGCCGCTCCTGGCTGTGGACCCTGGGGCTGATCAACCTCTTCAACTACCTGGACCGGTACGTCCCGGCCGGCTGCCTCTCCTTCATCGAGAAGGACTTCGGGATCGATCACACGCGCGGCGGCGCGCTGATCAGCGTCTTCATGCTCGTGTACATGGTGGCCTCGCCGCTGGGCGGGTACCTGGGAGATCGCTACCCGCGCCGCTACATCATCGCGGGCAGCCTCTTCGTCTGGAGCCTGGCCACCGTGGCCTCCGGGCTGGCGGGCTCCTTCGTGCTGCTGCTGGCGGTGCGGGCGTTGATCGGCATCGGCGAGGCCGGCTACGGCTCCGCCGCGCCGGCGATCATCTCGGACCTGGTGCCCCGCGAGCGGCGCTCCGGCTACCTCGCCTACTTCTACGCGGCGATCCCGGTGGGGGCCGCGCTCGGCTTTGGCCTGGGGGGCGCGGTGGCGGAGCGGCTCTCCTGGCACGCCGCCTTCTTCATCGCCGGCGCGCCGGGGATCCTCCTCTCCTTCTGGGTCCTCACGCTGGCGGAGCCGCCCCGCGGCGCGCACGACGCCGGCGGCGAGCAGCGCGTCCCCTTCCGCGCCGGGGTGAAGGCGCTGGCCAGGAACCCGGCCTTCTGGGTCCTGGTGGCCGGGATGGCCATGATGACGTTCGCGATCGGCGGGCTGGCCACCTTCATGCCCTCCTTCCTCAAGGAGGAGCGCGGCATGGACGCGGGCAGCGCCGGCCTGCTGTTCGGCGGGATCACCGCGGGCGCTGGGCTGACCGGCACGCTGGTGGGCGGCTGGCTCGGCGTGCGGCTGGAGACGCGCAAGGCTGGCGGCGGCGTGGTGCTCTCCGGCGTGGGGCTGATGGCGGCGGCGCCGCTGATGTACCTGGCGGCCAGCGCGCGGTCCGTGGGGGTGATCCTCGCGGCGATCGCCGCCGCGCAGTTCCTCATCTTCCTCAACAACGGGCCGCTCAACGCGGCGATCGTCAACACCGTGCCCGCCGGCTTCCGCGCGTTCGCGATGGGGCTCAACACCCTGCTCATCCACCTGTTGGGGGACGTGCCCTCCCCCATCCTCATCGGCGCGATCAGCGACAGGAGCTCGCTGGCCACCGCCATCCAGGCCAACGCGGTGCCGGTGCTGGTGGGAGGCGCCATCCTGCTGGCCTTCGCCGGAGTCACCGGGCGTGTGATGGCCGCCCAGCAGCCCGCGCCCACCCGGAGCTGAAGCGCCCGCGGCGAGACGAAAGGTGAGTGCCTTTCGCACCCGCGCGCGCCGTCAGTTTTCGCTCGGCGGCGTGGGTCAATTTCCGTCGCGCGGTCGTCGCTGACTCGCCCTCGAGAGGGGCGTCGAGCACGTACATTGTCGAGGCAGATCCGCGTCGGTATCGTCCGCTTCGACGCACCGCTCCGTCTCGCGTGGTTTCTCAGCTGAGACGGAACCCCAAAGCGGTCGTTCCTCACGAGGTCACTCCATGACGAAGAAGCGGAACCCGCCAGCCAAGCCCCTCTCCCGACGCGACGTGCTCAAGCACGCGAGCGCTGCGGCCCTCACGCTGGGAGCGGCCGGCGCCGGGTTGCCGGTGCTCAGCGGCTGCAGCCCCAAGCCGGTCACGCCCACCACGAAGGAGCCGCTGCGGATCATGCAGTGGACGCACTTCGTGCCCCGCCACGATGCCTGGTTCGATCAGTTCACCCAGGACTGGGGCGCCAGCCGGGACCAGGAGGTGATCATCGACCGCGTCCCGCTCGCCGAAGTGGCCACCCGCTCCGAGGCCGAGTTCGCCGCCGGTGAAGGGCACGATCTGATCGAATGGGTCTTCCCGCCCTCCTCTGCCGAGCCGTACGTGCTGGATCTGCGCGACATCAACGAGGAGGCGAAGCGCCGGCTGGGCCGCCAGGTCGCCATCGCCGAGAAGAGCTCGTACAACGCGAAGACCAACTTCTATTACGGCTTCTGCGCTGGCTGGGCCGCCAACCCCGGCGACTTCCGCAAGAGCATGTGGGCCGGCGTTGGGCTCCCCAATGGCCCCTCCACCTGGGACGAGCTGCTCACCTACGGCAAGGAGCTCAAGGCCAAGGGCACGCCGGTGGGCATCGGCATGTCCGACGAGCTGGATTCCAACGTGGGGCTGCGCTCGCTGCTCTGGTCCTTCGGCGCGTCCGAGCAGGACGAGAACAACAACGTGATCATCAACTCGCCGGAGACGCTGGCCGCCGTCGAGTACATGAACGCGCTCTACCGGGACGCGATGCCGGCGGACGTCTTCAGCTGGACCCCCGCCACCAACAACCAGCTCTACAACGCCAGCCAGCTCTCCTACATCGACAACTCGATCTCCGCGTACCGGACCGCGCAGAAGAGCGACATGCTCAAGGCGATCTCGGATGACACCTTCTTCGTCGCCGCGCTGGGCGGACCGAAGAAGAAGCTGGCCAGCCAGCACGTGATGTTCGTCTGGATCATCCCCAAGCACTCCAAGAACCCGGACGCCGCCAAGGAGTTCCTCCTCCACCTGGCCGAGCACTACGGGGACGACGTGCTCAACGCCGAGATGTACAACCTGCCCGCCTTCCCCAGCACCGCGGCGAACCTGAGCACCGCCGGCGGCCTGCTGGACAAGGATCCCTACGGCTCCAACCCGGTGGACAAGCTGGCCTTCCTCAAGAACGCCGAGGACTGGTCCATCAACATCGGCTACCCAGGCACCTCCAACGCGGCCACCAGCGAGGTCTTCAACAAGAACATCGTGCCGCAGATGTTCGCCAACGCGGCCAAGGGCGTGATGACCCCGGCCCAGGCGATCGCGGACGCGGAGGCGAAGATCAAGGCGATCTACGAGAAGTGGCGCGCCCTGGGGATCGTCGGTGGCAGCTAACGGCTCATGACCGCCGGCCTGCTCCCCCTGCTCCTGGGGCTCGCGCTCACCGCCGAGCCGCCCGCGCAGCCCTCCCCCGCGCAGCCCTCGGAAGGCGAGGACGTGGGCGAGCTGCTGGAGCTGCTGAGCCAGCCGGTGGTCACCGCGAGCGGCGTGGCGGAGGACGCCGCCACGTCCGCCGCGAACGTCTTCGTGGTCAGCCGCGAGGAGATCTCCCTCCACGGCTGGCGCTCGCTGGGGGAGATCCTCTCCCACGTCCCGGGCCTCTACGTGATCGACGACCTGGTGCTCCCTTCGGTGGGGGTGCGCGGCGTCACCGGCGGCCTCCGGGCGGGCACCCGGATCGTCAAGGTGATGGTGAATGGGGCCACCGTCTCCTTCCGGCCGGACCTCACCGCGTTCCTGGGGCCGGAGTTCATCCCGGTGCAGGTGATCGAGCGGGTGGAGATCGCCAAGGGGCCGCTCTCCGCGCTGTACGGCGCCAACGCGTTCCTGGCCACGGTGAACGTGATCACCCGCGCCGCGCCTGGAGGGCTCGCCGCTACCCTCAGCGCCCATGGCTCGTACCTGCGCGCGCCCGGCTACGGCGGCGCCGCGCTGGTGAGCTACGGCGGCACCGGCTGGTCGTTCCTCGCCGCGCTCGGCCTGGACCGGGTGGACCGCTCGGGGATCACCCTGCAGCAGACCTACGCGCAGGAGGCCAGCTCGCGCGTCTTCCGCACCGTGGGGACCGAGCCCTCCGTGGGGGATCTCTCCGCGCCCGCGGGCGGCTACGTGCAGGCGCGCGTGGAGCTGGGCAGCGCGGGCACGCTCACCTTGCAGGGCGGCCTGCAGCAGCTGGACGCCATGGGCGAGTTCCAGGTGAACGGCGCCCTCACCCACCTGAGCCGCTACAGCCTGCTCAACACCTGGACGCACGCGGACTTCGAGCACGCCTGGTCCGACACCGCCACCACCCACGTCACCTTCGGCTGGTCCCAGGGCCACCCCACCCGAGACGAGGTGCTCTACCTCTCCCGCAACGGCGCCTTCCAGTACCGGCGCCAGTTCCGCTACGCCGCCTACGAGCTCGGCGCGGTGACCCGGCTGGCCCCGCTCGGCGAGCGGCTGGCGCTCGCCCTTGGGGTGGACTGCTCCATCGAGCAGCACCGCAACCTCTACTACACGCTGACCGACAACCGGGCCACGGTGGGGGGCGCCGCCAGCACCGAGCTGCTCTTCGGGGACGAGGCGCGCGAATCGCTCATCTCCACCGCCGGCTTCTACCTGCAGCTCACCTCGCAGCCGCTGCCCTCGCTGCCCGCCTTGAGGCTCTCCGGCAACCTGCGGCTGGACTTCCCCAACCTCTTCCCGGTCCAGCCGAGCTGGCGCGTGGCGGCCTCCTACGCCTGGACGGAGCGGCTGGTCACCAAGCTGATCGTCGGCCAGGCCTACCAGACGCCCTCGGCGGTGCTGCTCTTCGGCGTCTCCGGGTACGGCTTCGCCAACAACGTGGTGGGCAGCCGGACGCGCCCGGCGCTGCCGCAGCTCATCCCCCAGACCGTGCGCAGCGCCGAGCTGGTCTCCAGCCTCTCGATCGGCGGCCGGGTCACGCTCGAGGGGGCCGCCTTCCTCCAGAGCGTGGACAACAAGATCGAGTTCGTGCAGCTGGCGAACGACTTCTTCGCCCGCAACGCCGGCCGTCAGGGGACCGTGGGGGTGGAGCTCTCCGCCAAGGGGCTCTTTCCGCCCTTCGCCCCCTACCTGACCGCCACCGCGCAGTGGAACCTGCTCGAGGCCACCGAGGAGCGCACCGCGGGCCTGGACCCCTCTGCGCCGCCGCTCTACCCGGGCGCCACGCTGATCGCCGGGACCAGCCTGGAGCTGTGGCAGCTGCACACGGCGGTGAGCGCCCAGGTGGCGGTGGTGGGGCCGCGCGGCGCCTCGCAGAGCAACGTGCTGCTCAACAACGACGTCCCCTACGCGCTGCCGGCGTACGCCCGGGTGGATCTGGTCCTCACCAGCCTGGGGCTCGCGCTCTCTCCGGAGCTCAAGGAGACGCGGCTGCAGCTGGCGGTGAAGAACCTCCTGGACGCCCGCTACTCGGAGCCCGGCTTCGGCGGCTTCGATCTGCCCATGGTGGGCCGCTCCT
The DNA here is from genome assembly GCA_044229415.1 of Myxococcaceae bacterium. GTDB lineage: Bacteria > Myxococcota > Myxococcia > Myxococcales > Myxococcaceae > JBGATB01. The sequence goes on from JBGATB010000038.1 coordinate 54,944, forward strand.
TCTCCCTGGAGCTGCAGCAGCACTTCTAGACGAGCCAGCCATGCGCGCCCGCCCCTGCCCCACCTTCCGCCTCCTCGCCGCCGCGCTGCTCGCGGCCGGCTGCTCGCGGCCGCTCCCCGGCTCCGCGGTGACGCTCGGGGCGATCATCGACACCACCGGCACCAACGCCGAGCCCGGCTGGCGCGAGGCGGTGCTCCTGGCCGAGCGGGACATGAACGCCGCGCTGCGCAGCAGCGACGCCTTCGAGGACCTGCGCTTCGACATCATCGTCTCCGACTCCGGCAACGACCCCACGCTCGCCACCACCCGCGCCCGCGAGCTGGTCCAGGAGCGCGGCGCCCGCGCGTTGATCCTCGACTCGAGCGAGGACGCGGTGGCGGTCAACCGGATGCAGTACGACTTCGACGCCAGCAACGACCTCAACGTGCCGCTCCAGTGCAGCGGCTGCACCGCGAGCCGGATCAACAACCCCACCGCCACGGACGGAGACGCCATCCGCCAGGAGGCGCTGCGCAACGGCAAGCAATGGCTCTTCGCCGGGATCATGTCCTCCGCCCAGGTCTCCCTCGTGGTGGTGCGCGAGTTCGTCAAGGACCGCTCCGGCTCCTGCCGGGACGGCGACTGCAACGCGGACTCGGTCTTCAAGGTCGTCACCTACGGCGCCAACGACCTGGAAGGAAAGGACACCGCCGCGGCCTTCCTCAAGTACGCCAACCTCTTCCACCCCAGCCCCCCGCCGCTGCTGGAGCAGCTCTTCCACGCCCGGGACGCGGACACCTCGAGCTACGACTGGAAGGAGGATCTCCAGAAGCTGGTGAACGCGGATGACGACACCCACGCCGGCGCCATCGCCCTGCCGGACCTCATCTCCATCTCCACCTACGCGCAGTACTACGTCCCCATCGTCCGGCTCTTCCCCGCCTCCACCAGCAAGATCCGCTTCGTCCAGACTGAAGGCTTCCGTACCGAGTCCGTGCTGGACTCGCTCGGCTCGATCGCCGAAGGACGCGAGGGGGTATCTCACGTGGTCCTGATGGACGATGCCTCCGGGCAGATCTTCCGGGAGCGCTTCTTGGCGCAGACCGGGCAGGAGCCCGGCTACCGGACCGCGCACTACTACGACAACGCGGTCACCCTGATGCTCGCCGCCCTGGTTGCCATCCAGACCTCCGGGGACGCGGCCGGCCTCACCGGCGCCCAGGTGCGTCAGGGGCTGCTGACGCTGGGGGCCCCGGACGGCGAGGTGGTCCGCACCGGCCCGGACGCGCTGGCCCGGGCGGTAGCCCTGCTCCGGGAAGGCGCCCGGATCAACTACGAAGGCGCCTCCGGCCCCATGGACTACGACGCACAACAGACCGTCAAGAACCTGCTCTCGCGCTACCGTGCGGAAGGAGGCAGATACGTGGACCTGGCGGTGTACGATTGTGTAGCCAGCTCCAGCTCAGAAGATCCCACCGCCTGCCCCGTCCGGAATTGAGGCCATGCACCCCCGTCCCCACCTCCGCTCCGCGCTCGCGACGCTGCTGGCGGCCTCCCTGGTGGGGAACGTGTCTCTTGCGCAGGCCACCGTGCCGCTCAAGGCCCAGGCGGTGCTGGTGACCAAGATCCTCCTCTTCGACCGGACGCTCCCCAAGGGGAGGCCGGCGCAGGTGGTGGTGGTCTACGGGGACGAGCGCGGCGCGGCGGACGAGCTGATCGCCGCGCTCGCCAGCAGCAAGGCGGTCCAGGCGCGCGCGGTGCCGGTGGGGGACGTGGCGTCCGTCTCCGCCGCGGACGCGGTGTACTTCTTCCCCAAGGGGCTGGTCGGCCCCACCAAGGACGCGGCCTTCAAGGCCAAGGCGCTCACCTTCGGCAGTGAAGGCGCCATGGCGGTGAGCGGCGGCGTCGGCGTGGCGCTCACCACCCTGGACGGCAAGGCGAAGATCCTCGTCAACCTGGGCGTGGTGAAGGCGCACGGCCACGAGCTGAGCTCGGACCTGCTGGGGCTCTCCAAGATCGTCCCCTAGTCGTCCTGGCTGAACCGGGGCGGGCGCTTCTGCACGAAGGCCGAGCTCCCCTCCACCAGGTCCGCGCTGCGCACCGCCCACTGCCCCAGCTCCGCCTCGAGCCGCAGGCCTTCCTCCAGCGGGCGCCCCCACCCCATCAGCGCCGCCTGCTTGTCGCTGCGCATGGCCCCTTGCGGCAGCGCGCACAGCGTCTGGGCCAGCTCCAGCGCGCGGGGCAGGGCCTGCCCCTTGGGGACCACCTCGTTGGCCAGGCCGATCCGCAGCGCCTCGGCGGCGTCCACCGAGCGGCCAGTGAGGATCAACTCCAGCCCCCGCCCCATCCCCACGATCCGCGGCAGCCGCTGCGTCCCGCCGTCCACCAGCGGCACGTTGAAGCGGCGGCAGGCCACGCCAAACTGCGCGTGCTCCTCCGCGATCCTCACATCTGCCAGGCAGGCCAGCTCCAGCCCGCCCGCCAGCGCGAAGCCGTTCACCGCCGCGAGGATCGGCTTGTAGATGTCCACCTGCCGCGTGTAGCCGAGGTACCCCGGCCCGTGCGTCACGAACTGGCGCACCACGTGCGGCGGCGCGTCCCGCGGCGGCCCCAGCGTCTCCAAGGCCGAGAGATCAGCGCCGGCGCAGAAGGCGTCCTCGCCCGCCCCGGTGAGCACCGCCACCCAGAGCCCGTCATCGTCGCGGAACCGCTTCCACGCGGCCTCGAGCAGCGCCGCGGTCTCACCGTCCACGCAGTTGCGCTTCTCGGGGCGGTTGATCGTGACGACCCAGACGCGCTCGCGCTGCTCGGTGAGGACCTTGGCGGGCATTTTCAGGCCCCCACCACGCGCGGCCGGTACTCCGCCGCCACCGTCTCCACCTCGGCGGAGAGCCGCTCCCCCTCCACCAGCAGCCGCGCCTTGAGGCTCGCGCGCCGCCCCAGGGTGAGGAAGGTGAGGATGTCCTCCAACGCCCCCCGCCAGCGCTCCAGGAAGTAGCGGGTGTGCAGCGCCAGGGGCAGCGCGGCGAGCAGCACGAAGATCCCCCACGCCTGGGACAGCCAGAGCCAGGCCGCCACCGTCATCCCGCCCCACCAGAGCGGGGCGAGCACCAGCACTGCGGAGAACTTCACGGTGGCGATGAGGTCCAGGTCGACTTTCAGCACCCGGGCCAGCACCCGGGGGATCTGGAACGGGATGAAGTAGAGCACCACCCCGAGCAGGAAGAGCGGGAAGCCCAGGAACAGCGAGGCCACGTTGCGGCCGATGAAGCGGTACACCTGCGAGCGCCGGTAGACGAGCGTGAGCGACGTGGGATCCGCGTGGACCAGATCCAGCCGCCGCTTGAACTCCATCAGCGCGCCGCGCAGCCGCTCGAAGCGCTCGGGCTGCTCGCGCCGGAAGAACTCCACCCCGCCGGCGAAGCGGCGCAGCCGCTCGGCGTCCCCCGCGCCCTCTCCCAGCCGGAAGGCGTAGAGCGCCTCCGCGGTCTTGATCAGCGGCAGGTCCTCCCACTGGGAGAGGTTGAGCGTCACCTTGCGCAGCCCGGAGGCGATGGCGTCCGTCAGCTCGCGCACGCAGCGCGCCTCGTCCTCCGCGGAGGTGGGGATGAAGCGGGCCACGTCGATCACTTCGCCCACGTCAATCAGCACCTCGCTGCGGAAGCGGTGCTTCTGCTCGTAGGTGAGCCCCACCGGGACGATCTTCAGCGAGCGCGCCTCCGGGGAGCTGGCGGCGCGCAGGGCGATCCGCGCCGCGCCGGTCTTGATCTCCCCCAGCGAAGGCTCCGAGTGGCTGCGCCCCTCCGGAAAGAGGGTGATCGCCCGCCCCTGCCGCAGGGCGTTCGCCGCCGCCTCGAAGGTCCCCTCGTTCTTGTTCATCTGCGTGGGGTCATCCTGCTTGCGGTAGACGGGCAGCGCGTCCAGCCCCTTGAGGATCTGCGCGATCGCCGGCGTCTTGAAGAGCGGCGCCTTGGCCAGGAACGTCACGTGGCGGTTCGTGATCACGAAGACCAGCGCGGGGTCGATCAGCGAGTTGGGGTGGTTGCCCACGTAGATCACCGGCCCGTCGAGGTCCGGGATCTTCCCCTGCACCCGCACCCGCCAGAACAGGCGCAAGGCGAAGCTCACCACCGCGCGGACGAACCGGTAGAACACGGCGTGCGACCCTAACCTAGAAGGCCCCGCCGATGCTGAAGTTGGGGTTGAGGGAGGGCTCGCCCAGGAGCTGATCCGGCCGGATGTTCCAGCCCACGTCCAGCGAGAGCGGGCCCACCGGGGTCAGGTAGCGCAGCCCCATCCCCGCCACGGTGCGCAAGGTCCGCAGGTCCACCGTCCGGGTGTCCAGCCAGAGGTTGCCCGCCTCGGCGAACACCGACAGCCCCAGCGCGCCGACCAGCGGCAGCCGCAGCTCCACCCTCCCCAGCACGAAGGCCTCTCCACCTTCGGAGAGGATCTGCTGGTTCTTCTCCAGCTGGTTGGCCTCGTTGGAGCAGCCGTTGGGGAACGCCAGCTGGCGGCAGCTGGTCACGTCCCGCTGGATCACCGCCCGGCGGTCCTCCGGCAACAGGCCGTCCTCGCGGAAGCCGCGCAGCGTGGTGGCCCCGCCGAGGAAGAAGCGCTTGGGGCCGATGGAGACCGCGTCCGCCCCCAGGCGGAAGATCCGCCCGCCGCGCAGCGACACCGCCAGCACCATGTTCGAATACAGCACGTCCAGCGGGACGAAGAGCGAGCCGCCGCTGGAGACCCGGAACAGGTTGACGTGCTGGTTCCCCAGGTCCCAGATGATTTCTGGGCTGACGGAGAGGATGAAGCCCGCGTGCGGGTTGAGCGGATCGTCCCGGTAGTCGAGCGTGAGCTGGACGCGGGGGGAGATGAGCGTGAACGTCCCCTCCGGGAAGCGCAGGCGCTGCTGGTCGATCGCGTCGATCCGGGCGTCCGGGTTGCGCAGGGTGATGTTGTCCCGCTCGAGCTCCAGCTGCGGCGAGATCGACCATTCGAGCTTGCCGCGTCCCAGGCCGAAGACGTTCGCCGGACGGCTGTAGATCGGAACGTCGAACCCCTGCACCAACGCCAGCCGGAAGAACCGGTACGCCGGCCGCGCCACGTTCTCGAAGACCACGTCGCTGCGCAGCGTGAACGGCCCGAGCCGCTCGGAGAGGCTGCCGTTCACCTGCCAGCCCAGCTCGTCCAGCAGGAACTCCCCGACCGTCCGGTCGCTGCTGGGGGTGTAGGCGGGCCGGATGGTGGCCGCGTAGAACAGGTTCGCCTTCGCCCGCAGCGCCAGGTTCACCCCCAGCCCCCACAGGTTGTAGAACGTGGGCGTGAAGTCGACCCGCGGCCCCTCCGCCAGCGAGTAGCCCCAGGCGAAGTCCGCGCCGAAGCGCAGCTGCTCCCGCAGCTCCACTTCGATGTCCTTGGTGGACTCCACCACGTCTGGCCGGGAGAGCTGGAGCGTGGCCTGGCGGAAGATCTCCAGGCTGGCCAAGTTCCGCTGGCTCTCGAAGAGCATCTCCGGATCCAGCACGTCCCCTTCCTTGAGCTTCAGGTTCCAGCGGACCAGCGCCTCCTTGCTGCGGGTCAGCCCGCGCAGGAGCACCTGCCCCACGTGGACCCGCGGCCCGGGGTCCACGTCGAACGACACGCGCGCCAGCCGCTCGTCCTCGCTCACCGTGACGTGCTGATCCACCCGCGCGAAGAGGTGCCCCTTGCTGGCCAGGCCGCGCAACAGCGCCGCGCGCGCCTGATCCACCGCGGCGTAGGAGAGCGGATCTCCCGCCTTCGGCTTGTCCGGCGGCTTCACCCCCAGCGAGCTGGGCAACCCGGCGGTGCGCACCTCCTGGATGCGGGTCTGCACGCCCTCGTCCACCTTGAAGCGGACCTGGGCGCGCCGGGCCGCCACGTCGATCTCGATCGCCTGCACCACCACCAGCGCCTTCAGGAAGCCGCGCTCGTGGTGGTAGGCGGTCATCGCCTCCGCCGCCTTCCGGTACACCTCCTCCACCAGCACGGTGGAGAGCTCCTGCCGGTAGGCCACCAGCGGCTCTCCGCGCTCGCGCCCCTCCAGCTCCAGCGGGTCATCCGTGAGCAGGATGGGCGGAGTCACCACCGGCTCGGTGGCGGCCAGGGCGTCGAAGAGGATCTGCCGCAGCTCGGCGGTGGGGACGGCGTGGTTCCCTTCGAAGTCGATCCGGTCCACCGCGAGCGGCAGCCCTTCGTCGATCTCGAAGACGAGGATGGCCCGCTCGCGCCCGGGGCTGGTCACCTCGCGCGCGCGCACCCGGGCGTCGTGGAAGCCGCGGTAGCGGTACAGGCTCTCCAGCCGCCGGCTCATCTGCGCGACGAGCGGCCCATCCAGAGGCTCGGTGGGATCGTAGCCGAGCGCCGCCGTGAGCAGCGTGTCCGGCATGGTGCGGCTGCCGTGGAAGTGGAAGTCGTAGCGGGGTCCGGCGGAGAGCGGCAGCGCCACCAGCGCCCCTTGTGGGCCGCGCGTCACCACCGGCGGGGAGATCACCGCCCCGTAGTAGCGCTCGGCGCGGTAGAGCGCGCGCAGCCGCTCCAGCTTCGCGTCCAGCGCCTCCAGGTCCAGGACCTCGCCCAGCTCCACCGCGAGCACCTCGCGCAGCTTCTTCAGAGGCAGCCCGGGGCTGCCCGCCAGGGACAGGCCCGCCAGCCGCGTGGGCGGCCCCTCCTCCACCGTCAGCACCACCTCCAGGCCCTCCTGCAGCTCGTTGAGCTCCGAGGAGATCTTCGCCTGGTCGTAGCCCTTGCGCCGGTAGTGGGCGAGCGCGGCCTCCACCGCCTGCCCCAGCCGCTCGGGGAAGATCTCCTTGCCCGGCTCCAGCTTGGCGGCGGCCGCCACCTCCTCGTCAGGCAGGACGCGGTTCCCCTCCACCGCCACGCGGGCGATCCGCTGCTTGGGCGTGAGCTCGAAGGAGAGCCGCACCCCACCGGGCACGTCCTCCACCCGCGCCACCACGTCCGCCAGCCGCCCGCTCTCGTAGAGCCGCTCGATGGACCGGCTCACTTCCCGCAAGGAGAGCAGCTGCCCCTCCCGGACCCCCACGCGCTTCTTGAGCTCCTCCTGGAGATCCGCCGCGGGCGCCCGCCGGGCCCACTCCCCGGCGAAGTGCAGCTCCACCCGGGTCACCCGCGGGCGCGCAGGCTCTGCCGCTGGCTCCTTGAGCTGGGCCACCCGCGGCCAGGCGCGCGCGGGCGCCGCGGCGGCCGCTGGAGAGGCAGCGAACCAGAGCCACACGCAGAGCCAAGAAGAGGCCTTCGGTCCCAAGCTTGGGCCGGGAAGCTACTCCACCTCCCAGCGGAGCTTGAAATCCAGACCGAAGTTCCCGACGGAGGAGGTGCTGGTGCTGTCGTTGTCCCACTGCAGCTGGCCGGCCAGCCGGTCGCTGAAGCGGTACTCCGCGCGGGCCTTGGTGCCCTTGAGCCCGGAGCGCAGGGGGTAGTTGAGGTTCAGCCGGAGCTTCTCGGTGAGCAGCTTGGACTCCAGCTGCGCCGTGGGCTCCACCCGCCCCTCGGCGCTCACGTAGGTGCTGGAGAGGTGGAACTGCATGTCCCGGAGCACCTCGTTCTTGGGCAGGAAGCGCTGCACCTGGCGGTCGAACCCGGAGACCTTGAAGAGCGCCTCGGCCGCCAGCCCGGCGCCGGTGTCCGCGGTGTTGCTCCGGTCCCGCGAGACCACCCCCAGCGTGAGCAAGGAGAGGATGTCCCCCTCCGGCAGCTCCGGCTCGGAGGTGAAGATGACTTGAGGCTGGGTGAGCCGGCCAAAGCCGTGCAACTTCACCAGGTACTCGCGCACCTGGGTCTGGGCGTGGAGGTCGAACACCGCGTCCACGCTCTTTCTGTCCTTGAACTCCAGGAGCCCCTGGCTCACCGCGAACTGGTTACCGCGGAAGAAGGCCTGGCTCCCCTCGCCGGCGGTGATGGTGCCCAACAGCCCCGGGCGCAGGTTGGTCCCGGTCAGCTTCACCGAGCCCTCCAGCCGCGCCTTGGCCAGGTTGTTGTTGATCCGCACGTCCCCGCGCGAGTGGACGGCCACGTCGAACGAGAGCCACTCCTTGGGCGCCTCGCCGCCGCCGGTGTAGCGCGCCCGCTGCGCCTCCAGCATCAGCGTCTCCAGCTCCAGCGGCTGCTCGTAGCGCAGCTTGAGCAGGTCCACGTCCCCGGAGAGCACCAGGGCGCTCGGCTTGCCCAGGAGCAGGAGCTCCCCGGACACGGTCATGGGGATCTGCTCCGTCAGCCGCAGGTTCACCTCGTCCACCTGCAGCCCCACCTCCACCTTCTCCACCTTGAACTCCGCCAGCCTCACGTCCCCCTTGAGCGAGACCCGCCCCTCGTTGAAGACGCCCTCCAGGGACGGGATGAAGACGCGGGTGTCGGAGAACTCCACCCGGCCGGAGACGTTGCGCGCTGCCGCCGGCTGATCCCGGATGGAGAAGCGCGCGTCGTGGATCTCCGCCCGGCCCACCAGCTTGGGCTTGGCGAGCGTCCCGGAGGCGGCCGCGGAGAGCTCGATCCGGCCGGCGGTGCGCTCGAAGGTGGGGACGAAGGACTCCACCAGCCGCACGTCCAACGTTCCGTGCGCGGTGAGGTCCACCCGGTCCTCGCCCACCATGCCCGCCGCCGCCAGCTCGGTGTTGGGGCCGCGCAGCTTGAGCGAATCCACCGCCAGCCGCCCCTGCTCGAAGGTGAGGACGAACGGCCCGTCATTGGCGGCGGCGAAGTCCCCGCGCGAGATCAGCAGCCGCTCCACCGTGCCCTTGGCCTTGAGCGAGCGCAGATCCCTCAGGTTCCCCGAGCCGCTCACGTTCCCAGCGAGCGTGCCGGTCACCCCCTGGGAGATCGCCGCGGTGGGCAGCAGCGGCCGGATCTCCGGCAGCGCCAGCGCCACCGTGCCCTCGTACGGGAAGGGCTCCTTCAAGCGCAGCCGCGCCGAGGCGCGGGCGTCGTCGAACAGGGTGCCGAACAATTGCAGGTCCCGCCCTTCAATCTCGGACTCCAGGTGCATCCGTCCCAGCGCCTTGTTGGCGAACTGCACCCGCGGAGAGGTGAGGTACATCTTCACCACCGGCGTGGTGGAGTCCCCGCTCACCTTCCCCACCAGCGTCAGCCGCCCGTCCACCCCCAGCCGCTGCGCGTCCTGAAGGCCCACCAGCTCCGGGAGCGAGAGATCGTCCCCGCGGAAGGCGTACGCGAGCGGGCCGTCAAAGTCGAAGGTGCCCTCCAGCATGCTCGCGCCCAGCGGCCCCACCAGCGTGGTCCGCTCCAGCACCATCCGCTGGCCGTCTTCGAAGCGCAGCGCCACCCGCCCCGCCCCCAGCCGGCGGCCGTAGTAGGTGACGTCCTTCACGTCCAGGGCCACCGTCCCGGCGAAGTGCTCGGCCGGCCCGTGGATGTCCACCTTCCCGGAAGCCAGCCCGGTGGTCGTCCCGCCCTGGAACAGCTCGATGCTCGAGTGCATGGGGGCGATCAGATCCACCACGTCCTCCAGCCGCCCGCCGCGCGCCAGCTCCACCTTGCCAACGGTGAGCACCTCCTCGCCGAAGGTGAGCGCCCCCTGGCCGAAGTACTGCGAGTTCCCCTTCTGGCCGGTCACCGCGGGGAACGAGAGCGTCTTGTCCCGCAGGGAGACCTTCCCCTGCACCACCCCCAGCGAGAACTTCCAGAACTCGAAGTCCCGCATCGAGACCATGCCGTCTATCCGGACGTCCCGGTACGGGCCGACGATCGTCACCAGCCCGCTGCCTTTGCCGGACCAGGGGATGCCGGAGATGTGGCCGAAGTGCGCCAGGTCCAGCGCCTCCGGCCGGGCCAAAATCTCCAGCCCGCGGTTTGGGTCGTAGTAGAGGGTCACATCCCCGGTCACGTGCGTCTGCGAGGCCTGCGCGGTGGCCGGTAGATCCACCTTGGCGCCGTGCAGCTCCACCCGGTCCGGAAGGACCTTCAGCCCCACCTGCACCCGCGCCTGGTCGAACGAGAGGATCTCCGAGCCCAGCTTGATCGGCGCGTCGAACGGGCGGCTGGCCACGCTGAAGCGGGCCACCCGCATGTCCGCCTCGCCCGCCAGGTTCGGCAACGGCAAGAGCGTCCCCTGCGCGCTCCCCTTCCCGCTGGCGAAGAAGTCCACCCACGCGTGGCGCACCCCCGCCTTCTCCAGCACCCGGGCGAACTCGGCGTTCTCGGTCTCGAAGCGCAGGGTGACTGGCAGCGTCTTGCTCAGCTTCACCCCCCCGGTGGCCCTGATCACCCCCGGCCCCGCCGGCACCGCCAGCTCCTGGATGGAGAGCTCGTCCCCCATGAAGGACGCCCGCGCCGAGAAGTCCCCCGGCGAGAACTCGCCCAGGCTCAGGCCGGTCCCCTTCACCTCCGCGCCGACGATCACCTCGCGCGGGCGCCCGCTCACGGAGAGCCGCGCCCAGAGGTGGCCCCCCACCTCGCGCTGCAGCTGCGCCGCGGTGGCCACCGTGCGCAGCGGGGCGAACAGCTGTGCGTCCAGCGCCAGCTGCGGATCGCACAGGTGCTCCACCTCTCCCGCCACGCTGACGGTGATGTCCTCCAGCCCCAGCTCCGCGCGGGTGAGCTCCAGCCGCTCGTCCCCCACGTCCAGGCCGCCCTCCACGTACAGCTTGGAGACCGCCAGCGGCGGCCCGCCGGGCACCGCCTGCGCCAGCCCCTTCTCCGCCTCCAGCTGGAACTCGGCCACCCCGCGCCGCAGCTTCCAGCGCACGTCCAGGCCGCGGACCTCCACCCGCTGGCCCTTGGGCAGCACCACCCGCACTTCGCCTTCGGAGACCTCCAGCCGGTCCACCGCCACCCGCGAGAGCCCCTCCAGCGAGCAGCCCTGCGCGCGCTTCTTCTCCGAAGGGGGGCCGGAGACATCCACGCTCGCCCGCGGACGGACCAGGCGCACCGAGTCGATCCCCAGGCGGCCGAAGAAGGGCTGGAAGGAGCCGAGCGAGACCTCCGCCGAGTCCGCCGAGACGACCGGGACGTCGCTACCGGGCGTGAACGCGGAGACGCCGTAGAGGCGCACCGTGGCGGAGAGCGGGTCTATCTCGCAGCGGCCGATCCCCACGTCCAGCCCGAGCAGCTGCGGCAGGGTCCGCCGGGCCTGGGTGCAGGTCAGCTCCCATGCGAGGTGCGAGCGCAGGAAGGCCAGCGTCCCGACGAAGGCGAGGAGGAGGACCAGCAGCGCGGTCCGCCAACCATTTCTGCGCTTCTCCACCGTCGAGCACCTTCGTTCCGCCCCGTCAGAGCTTCCCCAGCCCCTCCAGGTACCGGTCGATCTCCGCGAGATCGATCTTCTTCGCCGGCGTCTTGCTCACGCCAGCCGGCGGCAGGACAGGCTGTACGTCCGGAGCCGACATCACCGGCTCCGCGCCGTTGGGCCTGGCCAGCCCCAGGTTCCGGCCAATCTGCTCCACCAGCTCGCCGCTGATCAACTCGGCGCGGGCGAGGAAGGCCTCGAAGAGGGCGTTGTCGCAGAGGGTGTTGATCACGCGCGGCGAGCCGCCCGAGTGGCGGTGGACCGCGGCGATCGCCTCCGGGGTGAAGGGCATCTTCGGCGCGCCCGCCAGGCGCATCCGGTGCTTCACGTACGCCTCGGTGGACTCGGCGGTGAAGGGCTCGAGCTTGTAGCGCAGCGCCACCCGCTGGGCGAGCGGCGGGTCCAGCTTCAGGTTGCGCTCGATCTCCGGCAGCCCGAAGAAGACGAAGGAGATCAGCTTGCGCTCCGGGACCTCCAGGTTCAGCAGGCCGCGGAACTCCTCCATGATCTCCCGCGTCTCCAGCATCTGGGCCTCGTCGATGAGGACCACGGCCTTCTTGCCGGACTCGTAGATCTGCAAGAGCCGCTGGTAGAGCTGCGAGAGCAGCGCCAGCTTCTCCTGCGCCGGGCTCTCCACCCCCAGCTGCAGGGCGATCCGCCGGAGCAGCCAGTTGGCGGTGATCCCCGAGTGGATGATCACCAGCAGCGCGGCCTCGTACTCGGCCTCCGGGAGCGAATCCAGCATCCGCCGGGCGAGCGTGGTCTTCCCCGCGCCAATGTCCCCGATCAGGATGGACAGGCCCTTCATGTAGCTGACCGAGTGCATCAGCCGCGTCAGCGCCTGCGAGTGCTGGGTGGAGTTGTAATAGAACCGGCTCACCGGCGCGTTCGAGAACGGCTCCTGCGTGAGCTCGTAGTAGTCGAGGTACGTCGTCATTGCCGTGGGTGTTCCAGAAGGTTCCCTCTACACGTACCCGACCTTGCGCGACTTCTGTCCCGCGGAGTCAGGTACCGCGCCGGCCTCCGGCTTGTTCCCGGCGCGCCCATGCACGCCGTTGCTGGTCACCTTGGGGAGCGGGTCATCCTCCGGCTTGGTCACCGCCGCCAGCCGGACCACCACGGCCGAGGCGTCTCGGAACTTCGGATCCAGCTTGGCCACCTTCTGGAAGTGGAAGAGCGCCTTCCCGGCGCTCCCGTTGGCCTCCCAGGCCGTGCCGAGCTCGAACTCCAGCGCCTTGAGCACCTCCCCCACCGCGTGCTCGGACAGCAGCGCCTGCTTGAGCGTGTCCACCGCCGCGCCGTGCTCTCCCTTCATGGACTGGAGCATGGCGATCATCGTGAGGCAGTCCACCTCCTTCTTCTTCTTCATGCAGCCCTGGCGCGCCACCGTGAACTCGCCGATGGCGTCATCCAGCAGCCCCATCTCCTTGTAGGCGATGCCCAGGTCGTAGTGGGTGTCCACGTCCTCGGGCTTGACGACCTTCTCCAGCCCCTTCTTGAACTCGGAGAACACCTCCTCCACCGAGTACTGGAAGTCGTCCCCCGCCGCGCTCAGCGGCTCCGCCTCCGCCGGCTCCTCGCCCAGCTCGTCCGCCAGCTCGGCCGCGAGGTCGAACGCGTCCCGCTCCCCGGTGTCCGCCGACTCCAGCGGCGAGACCATGGGCGGCGGAGCGGCGTCCTCCACCGGCTCCGCCTCCGTGGCGCCCTGGCGCTCCAGCTCGTCCAGCCGCTCACGCAGCTCGGCCGCTCGCGCGTGGCCCGGGTAGGCGATGTCCAGCGTGTCGAGGATCTCCCGCGCCTCTTCGATCAACCCCTGATCCAGGAAGAACGCCGCCTCGTCGCACTCGCTGCCGGCCGGATCCTCCTCCTCCACCGGCGGCGCGGGCTTGGGGGCCGGCTTGGCGGCGGCAGCCGGTGCGGGGCGCGTGGGCGCTGGCGGGGCCTTGGCGAGCGGCGGCGCAGAGCGCGCGGACGCCACCGGCATGGCGCGGGATGAGGCGGGCGTGGGCGCGGGGGGCGCCATCGGCACCGGCGGCATCCCGGCCTGCGTGGTGGGCTCGTCCTCCAGCTCGTAGCTGCCGGGGGACTGGTGCTCGCGGGTCTCGTCCGAGTCCTCGATCACCTCCTCCACCACGTCCTCGGAGACCATCTCCGCGGACCCCAGGTCCTCGCCGCCCAGCTCCTCGCCGGTCACCTCGGCGGAGATCGGCTCGTCCTCGAGCTCCTCGCTCACCACCACGGACTCGTCGGAGACGACCTCCTCCACCACGTCGTCGTCGGCCGAGGAGGCCTGCAGCGCGAGATCTTCGGGCTCCTCCGGCGCCAGGGCGTCCTCCGGCGCGTCCGCGACGATGATCTCCTCGTCGTTGGAGTCCACGAGGATCGCGTCCTCGCCCACGCCTTCGCTCCGGCCCTCCTCGTCCTCCCCGCCCGGCCGCAGCGCCGCGAGGAACGCCGGCACCTCCGGGTGATCCGGGTTCTGCTGGAGGATGGTGTTCAGGTAGCTCTGGCCCCGCTCCACGTCCCCGCGCCGGGTGCAAAGGCGCAGCACGTTGAGCAGCTGCTCGGCGGCCTGGGCCTCGTTATTCGAGGAGACGTAGATCTGGTAGGCCTTCTCGTGCGCGTCCAGGTTCTCTGGATCCACGCCGAAGATCTTCCGCAGGTGCTCCAGCGCTTTGTCGTGGAGCCCGTACTTCACGTAGACGTCCGTCTCCGTGAGCAGCTTGGCGAGCTGCTCGCGCGGCAGGCCGCCGCCGGAGGAGGAAGCTGCCACCGGCGCCGGGGCCGCCGCGGCCGCCGCCGGAGAGAAGGTGGCGCGGGCGGGCGCGGGTGCGGCCGAGGCGGGCGCCGGCGCGGCGGGTGCCGGGCGCGCGGGAGCGGGTGCCGGCGCGGGCGCGGAGGCGCCGCGGCGCGCCGCCAGATCCGGGTCTCCGGGATCCAGCTTCTCGATCTTCGCCCAGATGTCCCGGGCCTCGGAGGTCTTGCCCTTCTCCTCCTGGATCTTCGCCAGCTCCTTGTAGACGGAGAGCGTCTTCGAGGTCTGCCCCAGGCCTTCGAACGCCTGCGCCAGCAGCCCCAGCGTCTCCACGTCCCGCGGGTCCGCCTTGAAGCAGATCTGGAGCTTGGCCAGGGCGCGCTTCTGATCGCCCTTCTGGAGGTACGAGGCGGACAGCTCGCGCGCCAGCTGCACGTTGGCGGGCTCCAGCGCAGAGAGCCGCTCCGCCACGCGCAGGTAGTCGTCCGTCCGGTTGTTCTTCTGGAGGTACTCCGCCGCGCGCTTGAACTCCGGCAGCGCCTGCGCGTTCATGTTCTCGCGCGCGTAGAGCTCCGCGAGCTTGATCCGGGACGCCACGTTGTCCGGATCCAGGTCCACCATCTTCTTGAGCGTGTCCAGCGAGCTCTTGGTGTCCCCCGCCTTGTCGTAGTGGTTGGCGACGATCTGGTAGTACGCCATCGCCTCGCTCATCAGCTGGAGCTGCTGGTGCAGCTCCGCGAGCTTGAGGTTGATGTCCACCAGGTTCGGGTTGAGCTTGAGGACCTGCTTGTAGAGCGCAACTGCCTTCAGGAAGAAGCCGTCGCTCGAGTAGCTCTCAGCGACCTTCGTGAAGTAGTTGGCGGCCTGGGCGTTGTCGTTCTTCTTCTGGTACAGCTCGCCCATCTTCTGGAGGATCCGGACGTCCTTCGGATCCGCATCCAGGATCTTTTGGTACTCCTTGATGGCCTTGTCGTAGGCCCCCTTGGCGACGAGCTTCGCCGCGCCTTCGATGATCTTGTTCTTGTCCATCGAGCGCGGGTTTTACCGAGAAGTCAAGGGAGTCTGAGGACTTACGAGGTTAGGCCAAAGGGCCGCGACGTTCAAGGATTCGGCTCTCGGGAACGCGTTGCGCCCCGTCGCTCGCCCCCCTGATCGCCCGGCGTGTAGGGAACTGGGCGCCCCCACTTCCTACGGCGTCTCTTCGATCGCCTTGCGCAGCCGCTTGGTCCCCGTCTCCGAGGCGAGCAGCCGCTCCACGAACCGCGTGTCGTACGCCCCTTCCACGAAGGCGTCCTCCACCAGCGCTGCCCGGTGGAACGGGATGTTCGTCTTGATCCCCTGGACCACGTACTCCCCGAGCGCCCGCTCCATCCGCCGCAGCGCCGTCTGCCGGTCCTCGGCGAAGACGATCAGCTTCGCGAGCAGGGAGTCGTAGAACGGGAGCACCTTGTAGCCCTCGTAGGCGGCGGAGTCGATCCGCACACCCAACCCTCCAGGGGCGGAGTAGGCGGTGATCTTCCCCGGCGAGGGCGCGAAGGTGACCGGATCCTCCGCGTTCACCCGGCACTCGATGGCCGAGCCGATGGGCTTCACGTCCTTCTGCTTGCGCGACAGCGGCAGCCCGTACGCGAGCTTGATCTGCTCCCGGACCAGGTCGATCCCGTAGACCATCTCGGTCACCGGGTGCTCCACCTGGACGCGGGTGTTCATCTCCATGAAGTAGAACTTCCCGTGCTCGTCCATCAGGTACTCGATGGTGCCGAGGTTGTTGTAGCGGAGCTTCTCCATCGCCTTCACGGAGACCCGCCCCATCTCCTCGCGCAGCTCGGGGGAGACGCCCACGGACGGCGCCTCTTCGATCAGCTTCTGGTGGCGGCGCTGGACCGAGCACTCGCGCTCGCCCAGGTGGATCACGTTGCCGTGCTCGTCCGCGACGATCTGGATCTCGATGTGGCGCGGCTTCTCCACGTACCGCTCGATGTACATGTCGCCGTTGCCGAAGCTGGCCACGGCCTCCGCGGACGCGGTGGAGAACGCCTGCGCCACCGCCGCCGGATCGCGGACGATCTTCATGCCGCGCCCGCCGCCGCCCGCCGCCGCCTTGAGGATGACCGGGAAGCCGATCTCCTTGGCGAAGGCCTCGGCCTCGCGCGGATCCTTCAACACGCCCGGCGAGCCCGGCAGCAACGGCAGCCCGGCCTCGCGCGCCGCCTCGCGGGCGCGGACCTTGTTGCCCATCAGCCGCAGCATCTCCGGCCGCGGCCCCACGAAGCGGATCTTGCAGTTCTCGCAGACCTCCGCGAACTCGGCGTTCTCGGAGAGGAAGCCGTAGCCGGGGTGGATGGCGTCCGCCCGGGTGATCTCCGCGGCGGAGAGGATGGCCGGGACGTTGAGGTAGCTCTCCTTGGACGGCGGCGGCCCGATGCACACCGCCTCGTCCGCGAAGCGCACGTGCAGCGCGTCCGCGTCCGCGGTGGAGTGCACCGCCACCGTGGCGATCCCGAGCTCGCGGCAGGCCCGGATGATCCGCAGGGCGATCTCACCGCGGTTGGCGATCAGGATCTTCTTGAACATCAGGCCGGCTCGACGCGGAAGAGCGGCTGGCCGAACTCCACGGGCTGGCCGTTCTCGACGAGGATCTCCGCCACCTTCCCGGCGACCTCGGACTCGATCTCGTTCATCAGCTTCATCGCTTCCACGATGCAGAGCACCTGGCCCTTCTTCACCGTGGAGCCCACCTCGACGAACGGGGGCTGATCCGGCGCGGGCGTCCGGTAGAAGGTCCCCACGAAGGGCGAGGTCACCACCTGGCCGGGCTTGGCCGGCGCAGCAGCGGCGGGCGCCGCCGCGGCGGGCGCTGCGGCCGGCGCTGCGTGGGTGGCCGGCGCCGGAGCGCGCGGCGCCACGTGCTCCACCGGGGCCACCGCCACCGCGGCGGGGGTGGGCATGGTCTGGACGATGGTGGGCTCGGCCTGGCCGCGGCGGATGTACAGCCGCTCCTCGCCGCGCCGCCACGCCAGGCGGGTCACGTCCGAGGACTCGAGGATCTCCACGATCTGCCGGAGCGCCTCCACGTCCAGGGAGGTGTTGCTGTCCACGACGGTCGACTCGCTCACACGCGACAGGCGCGCCGAGGTGTCCGGCGCCGACTTGCGCTTGGTGGCCATGGCTGCCTCTCCCCTTACCCGCCGGTGGCGACGCGCGTGAGGTACTTGCCGTCTCGCGTGTCGATCTTGAGGACGTCACCTTCGTTGATGAAGAGCGGCACGTTGACCTCGTAGCCGGTCTCCAGCGTCGCCGGCTTGAGGGCACCGGAGACGGTGTCTCCGCGCACGCCGGGATCGCACTTGACCACCTTCAGATCCACCGAGTTCGGCAGCGAAACGCCGATCGCCTTGCCGTTGTAGAAGAGGATCGAGGCGTTGATGTTCTCCTTCAGGAAGGACTTCGCCTCTCCGAGCGCCTTCTCCTGGAGGTAGGTCTGCTCGTAGTTCTTCGTGTCCATGAAGTAGAAGTCGTCGCCCTGCTTGTACAGGTACTGCATCTCCTTCTCTTCGATGTCCGGCTTGCCGACCTTGTCACCGCTCTTCATCGTCGGCTGCAGGACGCGGCCGGTGAGCAGGCTGCGGATGGAGGTGCGCACGAACGCGGAGCCCTTGCCGGGCTTCACGTGCTGGAACTCGATGATCTCGAAGGGCTCCCCGTCGATCTCGATCTTCATTCCCTTGCGGAACTCGGAAGTATCAATGACACCAGCCATGGCGCTCTTTCTCTCCCCGCTCTTGGAAGCGGGGCCTTGAAGGAAAAGTGCGCTGGTGTCTAGCCGAAGCCGGCCGCTCCAGGGAAGGACAAATCGCCCGGGCGGCTTACAGCTCGGCCTTCACCTTCGGAGCGGTCATCCGCAGGACGTAGCGCCCCTTGCCGTAGTTCCCGTCCGGCGCCAGCGCCAGGACGATGAAGTACTCGGGGGAGACCATCCGCATCAGGGTGATCACCTTCTCCGTGTTGATGCTCACCTCGCTCACCTGACCGGTCTTGAGCAGATCGGTCGCGTTCTTGAGCTGGGTCATCACGTTGGAGAACTCGACCCAGGCGCTGGAGAGCTCCAGGTCCTGCGCCGCGTCCACCTGGTGGGTCTCCACGGCGATGCCGTCGAAGCCCATCACGCTGCACGCGAGAGCGCCGTCCACCTGCTTGACCACGGATTCGAGGTGCGTGAGGAAGGACATGTCCTAGAGCTTCTAGGAGGCAACGCGGCAGGGATCAACAAAAGAGGGGCCCGCTTGCGCGAGCCCCTCCAGGACGGCCGCGGCCAGCGCGGACGTCGTGCCTATTTGCACTTGGTGGGATCCGCCGGATCCACCGGGCAGCAGACCACGGGGATGCCGTCCTGCCCGCCCCAGTTCCCGCAGGGACCGTTCCGCTTGAGCAGCGTCCCCATGGCGCAACCGGCAAAGCCCGAGTCCCGGATCTCGATGGGGTACACGATGGTGTTCGAGCGCAGCTTCTGACCGGACGCGAGCGCGCCGCGGAACTCGAGCTGGACGCGCAGGTCGATCGTGTCGGTGCCCACCCCGGCGGTCAGCACGTCCAACGCCTTGCGGGAGAGCAGGTTCAGGCGGACGAACGCGTCCGCACCGGGCTCGATGACGAAGTGGATGGGGACGCTCTCCTGCTCGAAGGTCAGCGCAGGCGTGGAGCTGTAGGTGACCAGCATCTCGTTGCCGTAGAAGTTGTTGCGAGATCCGTCAGCGAGCTTCTGACCCCCGGTCGAGGTGTCGATCTGCTGAAGGTCCGACTGCATGTCGAGCTGCACGAAGTACGCGGGCTGGGCGCCGATATCGAGGCTGCCCGCGAGGATCATCTCTTCAAAGGCAGCGCAATCGGTGTCGCTCGGCTTGAGCGGCCGGGCGCCCAAGATCCGGATCGGGCTGTCGTTGGGTACCGCGCAGCCAACCGAGGCGCAGAGGGCGAGGGCCGGGAGGATCCATTTCATGACTTTGTCTCCTTGCACGTTGCGCCTACAGCGCCTGGGCAATCGTCTGACGGTTGATGATCCGCGGAGTGATGAAGATCAGCAGCTCCTGCCGGCTCTCACTCTCGGTGTTGTTCTTGAAGAAGAACCCGAGGATCGGGATCTTCCCGAAGAAGGGCACCAGGGCCTCGGAGGTGGCGCTGCGGCGGACGTAGATCCCGCCGATCACCGTGGTGTCGCCGTCCTTGACGAGCACCTGGGTGTTGGCCTCCTTGCGCTGGATGGAGGGCTGCCCGTTGGCGCCCGTGGCGGACGGGTCCGGCTGGTTGTTCTCCGCCTTGATCGTCATCAGGACGCTGCCGTCCTGGGTGATGTGCGGGGTGACCTCCAGCGACAGGCGCGCCTCGACGAAGGTGGTGTTCACGCCCTGGGCGGACACCTGGCTGAACGGGATGGACACGCCCTGGCTGATCTTCGCGGCGTTGTTGTCCAGCGTGGTCACCTTCGGCGCCGAGATGGTCTTCACCGCGCCCTGGTTCTCCAGCGCGGAGAGCCGCAGGTTGAGCGCCACCGCGCCGCCCGCAGATCCGAAGATGAAGCCGAGCGCGCCACCTGCTCCGGTACCGACCGCCGCCGGGAGGTTGACCGCGAAGTTCGGCGCGTCCGCCGTGCCGGCGTTGGCCTCACCGGAGGAGCCGCCGCGGACGGAGGCGTTGTACGGGAAGACGATGCCGGTGGGATTGCCGGTGCCGGTGGCCATCTGCGCCTGACCGCCCCACTGCACGCCGATCTGCCGGCTGAAGATGGTGTTCGCCTCGACGATCCGGCTCTCGATGAGGACCTGCGGCGTCTGGGTGTCCAGGTTCTGCACCAGCGAGCGCGCCCGGCCGATGTTGGAGGCCACGTCCCGGACGATCAGCACGTTGGTGCGCGTGTCCACGGTCACGTTGCCGCGGGCGGAGAGGACCTCCTTCACGCGGGCGCTCATCTCGTCCGCCTTGGCGTAGTTCACCGGGATCAGCTGGACGACCAGGTCCTCCTGGACCTCGAGCGCCTTCTTGCGCTCGGCGCGCAGCTTGGCCTCCGCCTCCAGGGTGGTGAGCGGCGCCACGCGGATGATGTTCCCCAGCTCCTCCTTGCCCAGCCCCTTGCTGCGGAGGATCAGCTCGAGCGCCTGGTCCCAGGGCACGTTGCGCAGGCGGATGGTCACCTTCCCGTTCACGTCGTCCGCCACCACGATGTTCTTCTTGGAGACCTCGGCGATCACGCGCAGGAGGTTGTGGATGTCGATGTCCTTGAACTCGAAGGAGACGCGGCGGCCCACGTAGCGGGCGGCGCGCGGGGCGCCCTCCGCCGCGAAGCTGGTGGCTTCGGTGGAGAAGCCGGCGGTCTTCGGCTTCACCGCCACGGCCTCGGTCTTCACGCCCTTCACGTTGATCCGCCAGGAGAGGCCGGAGGGCGTCTTGCCCACCGTCTCCTCCAGCGCGCCGTCCGCGGCCACCACCACCCGCACCCGGTCACCGGAGACCGAGAAGGCGCTGACCATCTTCACCGGCGTCTCCAGCGCGCTGGTGTCCAGCGAGCGCTCGAGCGACTTGGGGAGCTTGGCGCCCTCCAGGGTGAGGACCGCGCTGCGCTCGTCCGGGCGGTCCACCGCGAAGCGGGCCTCGCCGGAGAGCTTGAGCTCCACCTTGCCGCCGGCCGCGCTCTCGCGGAACTCCAGGTCCTTCACCTCCACCACCGGGCCGGCCTTCACGGCGGGCACCGGCGCGGCCGCCAGGGGCGCGCTCTCGTTGGAGAGGTTGATCTTCTCGCCGTCGATCTCGACCTCGGCCTCGCCACCGGCGCTCGGGGCCTTGGCCTCGGCCACCGCCGGCGCGGAGAGCGCCAGCTCCACCCCGCGCGCGGTGCGGGAGACCTTGTAGCCGGCCATCTCACCGGTCATGTCCAGCACGAAGCGGACCTTGTCGCCGTGCGCCGCGGAGCGCAGCTCGGCGAGCTCGCCCTTCACGCGGGTGGACTTGGCGGCCATCGACACGCCGTACACGTCCAGGGCCAGCCGGGGCGGATCCGCCAGCTCGATCAGCTCGTACTTGGGCAGCTCGCCGTCCGCCACCACCCGCAGGCGGTTCGCCTGGTAGGTGACCTGGGTGATCTTCTGCGCCGCGTGCTTCACCGGCTTCTCGTCCACCTTGGAGCGGACCACGCCGTCCGCGCGGGGCTCGGCCGCCGCCACGGGCTCGGCCGCCGCTGCCGGGGCCTTGGGGGCCACCGCCACCGCCGCGGGCTTCGCGGCCGGCTCGGCGGCCGCCTCCGCCTTGCCGGCGCCCTCCACGGAGATGACCACGCGCTTGCCGTCCGCGCGGACGTCGTAGTGGCCTACGCCCTTCCCCAGGCCGACGAGGACCCGCGCCACCTGGGCGCGCTCGTCGGAGAACTGGGAGGCCACCACGCCCTCCACCAGGCCGGCGCCGTCATGGTGGCCCTTCACCCCGCGGGCGTCCGCGGAGGAGAGGTCCACCACCAGGCGGTCCGGGTCGCTCAGCCGGAACACCGTGAAGGTGGGCGCGCGGTCTCCCGCGAGCACCACCTGCGTGGAGCTGCCCCGTGAAACGACCTTGAGGTCGCTCAGTGTGTTGAGCTCGGCGGCCGCGGCGGGGAGGGCTGCCGTCAACAGCAGCACCGCCGTCCAGAGCTTGGTGTGAGTCATGTCGATGCTCCTCTGAGCTACCCTGCTGAGCTTCTGCAAGCGCGTCACGGCAACGTCCTTAGGGCGAGTACGGCTTGCCCTTCATCATGTCCATGTCGACTGCCACGGTCTTGTCGGCGGAGAGCTTGAGCGAGACGGGGTTCGGGTTCACCTTGCCGTCCGGCGCGGTCCAGTACTCGGTGACGATCACGCTGTCCCGGAGGATCTGCGTCACCTTCCCGCCCTGCTTCCCCATCCGGCTGCCGCGCTTGATGATGTGGCCGCGCTTGGTGGGGTCCTCGACCATGGCGATCGGGTTCGCGTCCCCCGTCACCACCGCCACCAGCAGCAGCTGATCCATGTCGAACTGGCAGAGCGGCTCGTTGCAGTTGCCGGTCTCCGGCCCGCGCGCGATGAGGTCGTCCACCGGGCTGCGGAAGGGATCCCGCTTGGCCACCGGGTTGTAGCTGTACTGGGTGGCCAGCGCGCCGCCGATGGCGGTGCCGGCGTCCGCGGCGGCCGCGGCCAGGGGCTTCTTCGCGGCGGCGGCAGCCGCGGCAGGGGCAGGCGGCGGCGCTTCTTCAGAGCAGCCCGCGGCCAGGGCCACCCCCGCCAGCGCCGCCGTAAGCCATGTGAGCTTTGCGCGAGTCATGGGTCGGGCCCCTATTTCTTGTCGCCCTGCTTGGGCTGATCCAGGAAGCGGAACGTGGTCGCCAGGAAGTCTGCCTTGAGGATCACCTTGTCGTTCTTCACCACCGGCGTCCCCAGCTTGATGTTCGTGACGTTGACGATACGCCGCATGTTGGCGATCTCCTGCAGGAACATCGCGATCTCGTGGTAGTTGCCCGTCACACTCATACGCACAGGGATCCTCGCGAAGAACGCTTCGGGGGCCTCGGTGCCGGGCTCAACCGTCGAGATTTCCAGGCCAGACTTGCGGCCGATGTCGTTGAGCTGCGCGAGCAGCTCGTCGATGTCGCTGCGCTCCGGGAGCTCGGTGAGCGCCTCGGCCAGCTTCTGCTCGAGCACGTCCATCTCGCGGCGGCGCTCGTTGAGGTTCTGGGCGATCTCCTTCTTCTCCGCGTACTGGAGGTCCGCGGTGCGCTGCTGGACCGCGAGGTTCTCGATCTCCGCCTCCACCGGCTGGATGAGCAGGAAGAAGTTGAGCAACGTGATGAGGACGACCGCGCCGGCCACACCTCCGAACTTCAGGAGGGGAGGCGCCTTCGCGATCTTGTCGATGAGTTGTTCCATGGCGCGTCCTCAGATGGCGTAGTTCGCGGACAGGGTGATCTCGAAGTTCACGACGCTGCCCACCACCCCGGCTTCCCTCGATTGCGCCTGCTCCGCGCGCTTGAGGTCAATCTGGCGGAAGAACTGATTGACCTCGGGCGTGGGGAAGTCCTCGGTGGCGCCTTCAGCGCCCACCAGCTCCACGCGTGAGACCTTGGCGTCCCGCTTCTGCTCGACCAGGCGGGCCATGCCCTTGGGGGTCCACACCACCGTGCCCAGGCCGCGCATCAGCTCGGCCACGTCGTCGTGGCTCATCGCCGTACCCGAGAGGCGCACGCCGTTGGACTTCTCCTCGAAGTCCTTGAGCCAGACCTTCTTGGGCGTGGCGGTGGCGAGCGCGTCCAACAGCTTCACCGGACCGGAGCGGCTCTTGCGCAGGTTGTTGAGGACGGAGAGCTTCTTCTCCACCTCCTCCTTGCGCTTGTTGAGGTTGTTGACCTCGCCGATCACCTTCTCCAGCTCGGCGATCTGCTGGCGGGTGGAGGCCAGGCGGCGCTCGGCATCCTCCTGCACCGAGGCGCGGCTGGAGTACCAGAGGTAGTTGATCACCACCCCGCCGATGAGGACGACGGCGAACAGGATCAGCACCTGTCGGCCCATCTCCCGCTTTTTGACCTGCCGGACCGGCAGGAGGTTGATTCGGATCATCATGGGGATGTCCTTTGGGCCTTAGTCGAGCTTGTCGCCTGCGCGGCGGAGTGCGAGTCCCACTGCCACCGCCGCCATGGGCGCCACATCCATGATGAAGGCGGGGTCGAACTTCCGGTTGTCGATCTCGACGTTCTTGAACGGGTTCAAGATCTCCACGGGGACGCCCACCCGGGACTCGATCGTCTTGAAGAGCGCGGGGATCTTCGCCGTGCCTCCGGAGAGGTAGACCTTGCTGAAGTTCGAGTCCGCCGCGGTGCCCGCGTAGAAGTCCAGCGAGCGCTGGATCTCGCCGGCCACCTGCTCGGCCACCCCGGCCATCACCCGCTCCACGTCCTGGGGGACCACCGCGTCCGCGTCACCGCGGCCGCCGCCGATCTTCAGCGCCTCCGCCTCCTCGTAGGAGACGTTCATCTGCTTCTGGATCTCTTCGGTGAACTGGTTCCCGCCGATGGTCACGTCGCGGGTGAACACGGTCATCCCGCGCGCCACGATATTGATGTTCACCACCGCCGCGCCGGCGTTGATGAGGACGATGGTCTCGTTCTCCGGCGTGTCGTAGTTGGCGCCGAAGGTGTTCTGGACCGCGAAGGCGTCCACGTCCACCACCGCCGGCATCAGCCCGGCCTCGGAGACCACCGTGGTGTAGTCGTTGATCATGTCCTTCTTGGCGGCGACCAGGAGGACGTCCATCTGCCCGGTGGCGTCGTTCGCGTCCGGGTTCAAGATCTGCGTGTCGATGTTCACGTCCTTCACGTCGAAGGGGATGTACTGCTCCGCCTCCCACTGAATGGACTCCTCCAGCTCCTCCTGCGTCATGCGGGGCATGGAGATCTTCTTGATGATCACCGAGTGGCCGGACACGCCGATGGCCACTTCCTTCTGCTTCACCTTGAGCTCGCCCAACAGCTCCTGCATCGCCTGGACGATGGCGGTGGAGTTCATGAGCGCGCCGTCGACGATCGCTTCCGGCGGCAGCGGCTTCATCCCGAAGCTCTGGAGGGCGTAGCCGAGCACGCCGCGGCGGCGCACCTCCTTGAGCTGGATCATCTTCACGCCCGTGGACCCGATATCGAGCCCGACCGCCAGCTTGCCTTTCGCCATCCGTCACTCCCGTGCGCTGTTGACAAACGGTAACATCCGTTGTCTTGCGCCAAAGAAAGTCAGCTACTCGCGCGCCTCCGCCTCTTCCAAGAAGACCTGGCTGCGATCCGTCACCTTCAGCCCCAGCGCGAGGATGATCTTGCGCTTGGTGTCCAGCCGGCAGTCCGCGCCCTTCTCGATGCGGTCGATGGTCAGGACCGAGACCCCCGCCCGCCGCGCGAGCTCCGCCTTGGAGAGCAACCGCTCTTCCCTCAGGCGCTGAACGTTGTTGTTCGGCTTGAAGACCATTGCCCCGCTCCGCTGCAGCTGCGTCCAGCGGGACTGATCTATTCCGCAGTCATCGCGGAGGAGTCAAACCTACTGCGCCCTCAAATTCCTATGATTTACGCATCTTTGATACACAATTACACCAGTTGAAGTGTGTGGGTCTTCGTGGGACCACCGCAGGTTGGGGCTGTCCTGGCGGGCAGGCGCGCGATGACGCAGTCACCCACGCTCGGCTTCGGCGTCCGGGTCAATCCCGTATTCCTTGATCTTGTACAGCAGTGAGCGGTGGCTGATCTCCAGCAGCTCCGCCGCGCGGGTGCGGTTGCCCCGCGTCCGGCGCAGCGCCGCCTTGATATAGGCCTCCTCGAGCTCGCGCGTGGCGCGCTTGATGGAGAGGTCCTGCCGCCCCGTGGGATCCGCGGCGCCTTCACTCGAAGGAGCGGGCCGCGCGGACCAGATCTTCTCCGGCAGGTTCTCCGGGGCGATCAGCTCGCCCTCGGCGAGCAGGACCGCGCGCTCCATCGCGTTCTCCAGCTCGCGGACGTTCCCGGGCCACGCGTACGAGGCGAGCAGCGCCTCGGCCTCGGGCGAGAAGCCGCGCACGTGCGTGTCGCGGTTGAGCTCGCGGTTGAAGCGGGCGAGGAACGCCCGCGCCAGGACCCCGACGTCATCCTTGCGCTCGCGCAGGGGCGGGACCACCAGGTTCACCACGTTGAGCCGGTAGTAGAGGTCCTCGCGGAACTCGCCGCGCTCCACCAGCCGGTGGAGATCTCTGAGCGTGGCGGCCACCACGCGCACGTCCACGCGCTCGGCCTTGTTCTCCCCCACCGGGCGGATCTCCCCCTCCTGGAGGAAGCGCAGCAGCTTGATCTGCGCCGCCTGGGGGAGCTCGCCCACCTCGTCGAGGAAGAGCGTGCCGCCGTCCGCTTCGCTGAAGAGGCCGCGCTTGGCGGTGCGCGCGTCCGTGAAGGCGCCGCGGGCGTGGCCGAACAGCTCGGACTCGATCAGCCCGGCGGGGATGGCGCCGCAGTTCACCGCCACGAACGGCATGGCCGCCCGCTTGGAGAGCTCGTGGATGGCGCGCGCCACCAGCTCCTTGCCGGTGCCGCTCTCGCCGGTAATCAACACCGTGGTGGAGACCGGCGCCAGCTTGAGGATCTGCTTGTGGACCCCCTTCACCGCCTCGCTCACGCCGGCGATCCGCTCCAGCGGCGCCGCGGAGCCCGTGGCCTCCTTGAGCCGCCGGTTCTCCTTCAGCAGCCGGTGGCGCTCCTCCGCCTTCTGGAGGACGAACACCACCTCCTCCGGCTTGAAGGGCTTCTGGACGTAGTCGTACGCGCCCTTCTGCACCGCCTGGAGGGCCACGTCGTTGGTGCCGTACGCGCTCATCACCACGAAGGTGACCTCGGGCGAGAGCGCCACCGCCTTCTCCAGCAGCGCCATCCCGTCCAGCTTGGGCATCCGCACGTCGGAGATCACCACGTCATACGGACGCGCGGTGAGCTCCTTGAGCGCCTCCTCGCCGTCCGCCACCGCCCGCACTTCGTAGCCGCGCTCGGAGAGGACGAGGCTGAGCACGTGCCGGATGGAGGGCTCGTCATCGGCGATGAGGATGTTCCGGAAGGTCGCCATGGGGGCGCGGCAAGCCTATCAGCCGCTCCGCGGCCAGCGCGGACGACTTCGGGGGTGGATCCCCAGAGAGACGCACCTTCCCGGGCGCACCTCCGGAGGGACGCGGGCCGCTAGAGCTTGTCCAGCCGCAGCGTGAAGCGCGCGCCGCCCTCGGGCCGGTTCTCCGCGGTGAGCTGGCCGCCCATGCTGCGGACCAGATGCTGGCAGACCGCCAGCCCCAGCCCGGTCCCCTTCCCCGCCGCCTTGGTGGTGAAGAACGGCCGGAAGAGGTTCTGCTGCACCTCTTCGGTGAGCCCGGGGCCGGAGTCCTCCACCTGCAGCAGCACCTGTCCGCCGTCCGCGCGAGCGCGCACCGTCACCGCGCCGCTCCCCTTCTGGGCCTGCGCCGCGTTCAGCAAGAGGTTGAGGAGGACCTGGCTCAGCGGCCCGGCCTCGGCGTTCACCACCAGGTGGGGCTGCAGCGCCAGCGCCAGCTCCACCTTGGCGAAGTCCGGCCCGGCGCGGACCAGGCGGGCGCTCGCGTCCACGATCTTGTCCAGCTCCACCGGGCCGCGGACGCCGCGGGCGGGTCGGCCGAGCTCGAGCAGGCCGCGCACGATCTGATCAATGCGCTGGACCTCCCCTTCGGTCCGCTCCAGGCAGTCCAGGAGCTCCGGCGCGCCCTTGGCGCGGGAGCGCGCCAGCGAGAGGTACCCGAGGATGCCGGCCAGGGGGTTGCCGATCTCGTGGGCCACGCCGGCGGCGAGCTCGCCCACCATCGCCAACCGCTCCGCCGCCACCAGCTCCGTCTGCGCGCGGGAGAGGGACTGGTTGGCGCTCTCCAGCTCCCGGAGCTGCTTCTGCGTCACGCCCCGCTCCGCCCGCAGCGCCTCCGCCATCCGCGAGAGCGCCTGCTGCAGGCGCGACAGCAGCGGCCCGCCGCTGGGCTGGAACGGGAGATCCAGCTCCAGCCGCCCCAGCTGCTCCACCGTGGATTCGGTGGCCTGCAGGCCGCGCCCCACCGTGAAGTAGAGCACCCCCACGCAGATGGCCCCGATGATCGCCAGGTCCAGCGCCAGCAGCACCGGCAGCGACGCGCGCATCTGCGCGAGCAGCTTGAGCTCCGGCCCGTCCGCCGGCGCCAGGCGCGCGAGCACGTTCATCAAGCGCACCAGGATGGGCTGCAGCGTGAGCCAGCTCACCCCCACGCAGAGCGAGGCGATGAGAAAGGCGATGGCGGCCAGGCGCAGGCGCACGGGCTAGACCCTCGTCCGGGAGCTCATGTCCGGCCCGCCACTCAGCCTCCCACCGTTCACCCCGAGCGTAGCGCCGTAGGCGCGTAGTCGAGGGGCGGCACGGAGCTCGACGCGGCGCCGCAGGGACCATGAGCGTGCGTGCCGCCCCTCGACTACGGCCTGGCGGCCTACGCTCGGGGTGAGCGGGGGAGCTACGGGCCCGAAAGGCTCACAGCCTCTCGGGGTGAGCGGGGGGGGCACTAGAACCTCCCCGTGACCAGCCAGCCGGTGCCCGCCGGGAGCAGCCCCTCCAGCACGTGCGAGAGCAGCAGCAGCTCCAGCGCCGCCAGCGCCAGGTACGGCCCGAACGGCAGGTTCGTGGGGCCGGGCACCCAGTCATCTTCCTCTTCATCCGAAGGCGTTCCGCTCAGGGGGGCCGCAGGCTGGGCGCTCGGGGCCACTTCTGGATTGCCGTCCTCGGGCGCCCCTCGACTTCGCTCGGGGTGAGCGGGGGCGGAGGCATCCGCTGACTGAACCGGCGGGACATCCTCGGGCGCCCCTCGACTTCGCTCGGGGTGAACGGAGGGGGGGACATCTGCCGGCGGCTTGTCACTGGGCGGCAGCTCTGGCCCGGCGCGTCCCTTCACGGCGATGAAGATCAGGCTCAGCACCGAACCCTGAAGCGAGGAGAGGAACACCACGCCGAGCAGCGGCCGCCAGGTGAGGAACGCGCCGATCATCGCGAGCAAAAACTTGTCCCCTCCGCCCAGCGCCTCCTTCTTGAAGACCTTCTCCCCCACCACCTCCATCAGCCAGAAGAGGCCAAAGCCCACCGCCGCGCCGATGAGCGAGTCCAGCAGGCGCGGCCACCCGAGCGGAATCGAGAACACCACGCCGGCCGCAATGCCCGGCAGCGTGAGCGCGAACGGCAGCAGGTAGTGCTCGAGATCGATGAAGGTGAGCGGAACGAGCAGGCAGATGAAGACCAGGGCCAGCGCCAGCTCCAGGGTCCAGTCGAAGCGGCGCAGGCAGGCGAGGAACAAGAGCGCGGTGAGCAGCTCGATCAGCGGGTAGCGGATGGAGATGGGCAGCTTGCAGCCGCGGCACTTCCCCCGGAGCGCGAGCCAAGAGAAGACCGGGATGTTCTCCCACCAGGAGAGCGTGTGGCCGCAGCGGGGGCAGCGCGAGCGGGGCCGGACGATGCTCTGCCCGTGCGGCACGCGGGCGATCACCACGTTGAGGAAGCTGCCGATCACCAGCCCCATCAGGAAGAGCCACAGCGTGGCGATGGCGGCGACCGGGCTGTCGAGAGAGAGCGTCACGCGGTGGGTGAGCATCGCTTAGGAGGCCGCGCTCCGGCAAAGAACCGTCAGCGCGCCCAGCGCCGGTAGAGGGCCAGCCGCTGCCCCATCCAGGTGGGCGCGGAGGCGCCGAAGAGGACCGCGGCGCGCTCGGCCCGGCTGGAAGCCGCCCCCACGTCCCCCTCGCGGAAGGCGTGCTCGGCGGCGGCCGCCCAGAGCGCGGGCGTGGTGGGCTCCCGGGCCACCACCAGCGCCACGGCGGTGTCGAACGGGCGCATCGGCCAGCCGCGCCACGGGTCGCGCAGCAGCGCCTGATCCAGCTCCGCCAGCGCCTCCTCCGAGCGGCCAGCCAGCGCCAGCGCGCGCGCCCGCTCGTAGCGGGCGGCGGCGGACTCGGGGATCAGCGCGAGCACCGCATCCGCCGCGGCCAGCCCTTGAGCCGCCTTGCCCGCGTCGTTGCTCCAGCGGGCGAGCGCGTACTGCGCGCTGGGCGGGTCGTGGAGGGTGAAGAGCTCTCCGCGCCGAGGCTCGTCCGGTTCCGGTGAGAGCGCCACCGCGGCGGCCAGCCCGTCCAGCGTCCCCGGCGTGCGCGAGAGGCTCTCGCGCGCGTCCGCCAACGCCTGGGCGCCCCGCCCAGCGGCGAGCTCGCAGCGGGCGGCGATGAGCAGCGGGTCCACCAGCCCGTCGAAGATCGACCAGCGGAAGCCCGTCTCCGCCGCGGCGCGCGCCGCGGAGAGCGCGCCGTCACACCGCCCGGCCCGCGCCGCGAGCTCCGCGGCGAAGGTGAGCGAAGCGCCGGTCTCTGCGCCCCACTGTTCGAGCGCCCGCTGGCCCGCCTGCGTGGCGAGCGCGGGGTCCTCGAAGGGGACCTCGCGCAGATCTCTCACCCACGCCGCGAACGGCTGGGCCGCCTGCAGCTCTACCCACGCCGCGGCGACCCCGGAGGGGTCCGCGGCGCGCCGCGCGGTGTCCAGCTTGGCGCCAGCGGCGGAGGCGGCCTGCGCGCGGGCGAGCACTTCGCGCGCGCCGCTCACCAGCGGCAGCGCGGTGCCACAGAGCAGCAGGACCGCCAGCGCGAAGGGCGCCCAGGTTCGCGGCGCCTTGAGCGCTTCCCGCGCGGGCAGGGCGCTGGCCGCGAGCAGGCACGCCAGCGGAACCACGGCGAGCCGGTAGCGCGCCACCACGTAGAAGACGCAGCCCATGGCCACGAAGCTGGCGGCGAAGGCCATGGCCACGCCCAGCCCGGGGCGGCGCAGGGCGAAGACGGCGGCCGCCACCCCGAGCAACAGGAGCCACTCCGTCCGGAGCAGCGGCAGCGGGGCCAGCTTCAGCTCGGCGCGGCGGACCTCGGCGAGGTCGTGCCCGTCCGGGCCGAAGAAGAAGAAGACCAGCTTGCGCCCCTGCAGCCGGGCGAAGGCGAGCGGCTCCTTCGCCACGTACTGCAGCGTCTGCCGCAGCCAGTAGCTCTCGGCGCGGGCGGCGGAGGCGTCCTCGCCTTCGGCGGCGCGGGCGATGCGGCGGTAGAGGGCGTGCGCGTAGTCCGGCCGCGCGGCGCTGCGCAGCTGCAGCTCGAGCAGCTTGGTGAAGCGCGAGGGGTGCGCGCCCAGCCCGGGGCTCTCCGGCCGGTTCCCCATGTGGATGACCGTCCCCACGCTCATGGTGGCGGACGCGTTGCGGTCCAGGCTGCCGCGCACCGCGGCGGACGAGGCGAAGAAGAGGACCGCGGCCACGCCCGCGGAGGCGGCGGCCCGCACCAGCACCTGCCGGGAGAAGTGGGCGCGGCGGCAGAAGACGGCGAGCGCGGCGAGGAACCAGAGCGCGTTGGACGGGCGCAGGGCGAGCGCCACGCCGCCGAGGATGCCCAGGAAGACCGCGCCGCTGGTGCGGTCCGGCCGCGCGGCCTCGAGCACCACCAGCGTCCAGATGGCGAGC
This sequence comes from Myxococcaceae bacterium, assembly GCA_044229415.1. Lineage (GTDB taxonomy): Bacteria > Myxococcota > Myxococcia > Myxococcales > Myxococcaceae > JBGATB01. Next base: position 86,014 of record JBGATB010000038.1, read on the forward strand.
ACGGCGATCCAGACGTCCGGCTCGAGCGTGGCCTCGTACGCGGGGAGCGCGGCACAGAGCGACAGCAGGGCGGCCCCGAGCAGCCCGCGCCAGGGCTGGCCCTTGTGATCCCACCAGAAGAAGACGGCGGCGATCGCGCTCGCGCCCGCGAGCGTCTGCAGCACGCGCAGGACTTGAGGCGCGAGCGTGGCGTTGAGCAGCAGGTAGAAGGGGCTGAAGTCCGCGCCCTCCTCCGCGGCGAGCTTCCCGCTGCGCAGCAGCAGGGCGGCGTCTGGATACTTGGAGAAGAGCCAGTCGGGCAGCAGCGCCAGCGCGACCACCACGTGCGCGATCAGGAGCGTGGCGAGCAGCAGATGCGGAAGTCGGCGCGCTCTTCCTTCCTCTGTCGCCATCAGCGCGCCATTAACAGCGCCGCGCGCGCCCGCAGCCACTTTTTGCCCCAAACAGCGCCGCAAATCGTCGGGCCGGGTATCGCAGCACCCAGTGAACCGGCCGGTGCGCTGGGCGTTGGAGTTGAATTCATTGGTCCGTGCACTTTGGTACCTCGGTTGCAGACCGGGGTGACGTCAACCCCAAGTACCGAAGGAAGTGCTCCCATCATGAAGAAGCTCTCGCGCGGATTCACCCTCATCGAGCTGATGATCGTGGTCGCCATCATCGGCATCCTCGCTGCCATCGCGATCCCCAACTTCATCCGGTTCCAGGCCAGGTCGAAGCAGTCCGAGGCGAAGACCAACCTCAAGGCGGTCTTCAGCGGCCAGAAGTCGTTCTTCGGCGAGAAGGACCAGTTCTCCGTCAACGCGGGCGCCATCGGCTTCTCGCCTGAGAAGGGCAACCGCTACTTCTACCGTCTCGAGGCCGCTTGCACGACCGGCACGTGGAGCCGCGTCACCGCGGGCGCCGTCGCCCCGAACGCGTTCAGCTGCATCAGCCAGGAGCAGTCCCGGTTCGGCACCGCCACTCCCGCCGCCGACGCCTGGACCGCCACCCTCACCGGCAACGCCACCGTGGCGGCCGGCGTGAACGGCACCTGCCCGAACTGCGGCTTCACCGCCTCCGCGGCCGGCAACGTCGACAACGACTCCAAGATCGACACCTGGTACATCTCCTCCGGTGATGCGACCGCCGTCGCCTCGACCTGCGGCAACACCACGGAGACCGCGGTCCCCGCCGGTGTGCCGTTCAACAACTACAACGACGTCGCCTGCGACTGACGCGAAAGCTTCCCCTGGCAGCAAGCGAAGGGCTGGCCGCTCCCCGAGAGCCGCCAGCCCTTCCGCTTTGCGGGCTGCCCTCCAGGGAGGGAGTCGCACGACCCACCCTGGGGTGCCCAGCTACGTCATCGGCTGACAATCTTCGGCCGGTATCGCGGGGTGGCAGAGAGTAGGTTCGCGAGGACTTCAGCGTGGTTGAATCCGAGCGGCGGCTGGTACTGGCGTTGCAGCGACCGGCTCCGCATCCGCATCGTCGGATCACTGTCCCCTAGGAGAATCCCCCAATGAAGAAGCTGTCCCGTGGTTTCACTCTGATTGAGCTGATGATCGTCGTCGCGATCATCGGCATTCTCGCCGCCATCGCCATCCCGAACTTCATCCGCTTCCAGGCGCGCTCGAAGCAGTCCGAGGCGAAGACCAACCTCAAGGCGGTCTTCAGCGGCCAGAAGTCGTTCTTCGGTGAGAAGGACCAGTTCTCCGTCAACGGCGGCGCCATCGGCTTCTCGCCTGAGAAGGGCAACCGCTACTTCTACCGCCTCGAGGCGGCCTGCACGACCGGCACCTGGGCTCGCGCCACGGCCGGCGAGGTCGCCCCGAACGCGTTCAGCTGCATCGGCCAGGAGCAGTCCCGCTTCGGCACCGCGGTGCCCGCGGCCGACGCCTGGACCGCCACCCTCACCGGTAACGCCACCACGGCGGCCGGCGTGAACGGCACCTGCCCGAACTGCGGCTTCACCGCTTCCGCGGCCGGCAACGTCGACAACGACTCCAAGATCGACACCTGGTACATCTCCTCTGGCGATGCGACTGCCGTCGCCTCGACCTGCGGCAACACCACGGAGACCTCGGTCCCCGCGGGCGTGCCGTTCAACAACTACAACGACGTCGCCTGCGACTAAGTCGCTAGCGGCATCTGCATGACCCCCAAGGGGTTGGCTGGCTCTCAAAGGCCCGCCAACCCCTTCTTGCTTTCGGATTTCTGGATGAAAAACTGCGTCCCATGATCCGCGCCCTGATCGCGGCGGTCGCCGTCCTCTCCATCGGCCTGCTCTCCAACCCTCCTCGAAGCGCCGTCCGCTCGGAGGCGGGACTCGCCCTGCCGCGCAGAGAGGTGCTCCACGCGCTCGGCGCGGCTCACCAGAACCTCGTCGCCGACTACTACTGGCTGATGACGGTCCAGCAGCTGGGCAAGGCGCTGACTCCGGAGGAGCACCGCGACGCGGCCCAGTACGCTGAGCTGGCCACGGACCTGGACCCCTTCTTCTATTCGCCCTACCTGTACGCCTCCATCGGCTGTCCGCTCAACCTGGGTCGGGAGGTGTACGCCAACGCGGATGAGTCCACCGCGCTGCTGCGCAAGGGGCTCAAGCAGTTCCCAGAGGACCTGCGGCTGCGCTTCCAGCTCGGCTACAACCTCACCTTCTTCCACCGCCAACTGAAGGAGGCGGCGGATGTGTTCGGCGCTCTCGGGAAGGATCCCCGGACCCCCAGGTACATGGCGCAGCTGGCGACCCGGCTGTACGCGCAGAGCGGCAACTTCGACCTGGCCGCGGACGTGGCGCGCACCATGCGTGACTCGGCGCAGGACGACGAGACGCGGGCGCTCTACGAGAAGCGCCTCGCGGAGATCGAGCTCGAGCAGAAGCTCCAGGCGATCGACGCGCTGGCGAAGGAGTACCAAGCGCGCGAAGGCCGCTGGCCCAGCGTGCAGGAGCTCGTGAAGAGCGGCGCGCTCCCCACACTCCCGGTGGACCCGCTGGGCGGCAAAATCTTCATCGACGAGAAGGGCCGCTCGCACTCCAGCGCCCAGCACTTCCGACTCCAGCTGATCGAGGAGCGGCTCAAACGCGCAGGCGAGCAGCCGTGACCAGGCAGGCGCAATAGAACTCGACGAACGCGGATTGCTGGAAAAAAATCTCCCGCTCGTGACGACCTCCGAACCACTGGCAATCGAGGCCCGCGCCCTCTCCAAGGAGTACCGCGTGGGGTTCGCGTTCCAGCGGCGCGTCAAGGCGCTGCAAGGGCTCGAGCTCTCCGTGCAGAAGGGGCAGATCTACGGCCTGCTCGGGCCCAACGGCGCGGGCAAGTCCACCACCATCAAGATCTTGATGAACCTGGTCCGCGCCTCGAGCGGCCAGGCGCTGCTCTTCGGGCAGGCGCCGGACAAGGCGGGCGTGCGGCGCGAGGTGGGCTTCCTCCCGGAGAACCCCGCGCCCTACGAGTACCTGACGGGCCGCGAGTTCGTGCGCCTCGCGGGCCACCTCTGCGGCCTCTCCGGCCAGGAGTTGGACCGCCGCGTCACCGAGGTGGTGGGCAGCGTGGACATGGGACCGGCGCAGAACCTCCAGATCCGCCGCTACTCCAAGGGCATGGTGCAGCGGCTGGCGCTGGCGCAGGCCATCGTTCACAAGCCGAAGCTGCTGATCTTGGACGAGCCGACCTCCGGGCTTGACCCCCTGGGCCGGCGGCAGATGAGAGACCTCATCCTCGCCGAGCGCGAGCGCGGGACAACGGTCCTCTTCTGCACCCACATCATCCCGGACGTGGAGGCGCTCTGCGACCGCACCGCGCTCCTGGTGGGCGGGCAGCGCGTGCGGGAAGGGAGCGTGCGAGAGCTCGTCACCAGCCAGACCTCCGCGGTGGAGCTGACCGTGGATGGCCTCTCCGCGGAGAAGGTCTCCGGGCTCGGCGTGCCGGTGAGCGAGGTGAAGCCCATGGAGGGGCGCGTCCTGGTCTACGCCGCCGAGGGCGATTCGCAGCGGCTGCTCCAGGCGGTGCTGGGCGCGGGCGGCAAGGTGACCAGCCTCCAGCCGGTGCGGTCCACGCTGGAGGACCTCTTCGTCAAGACGGTGAAGGACGCGGGCAAGAACCGCGTGGGTGGAGACATCCGGGTATGAACGGCTTCTTCGCGCTCGTCTGGAGCGGCTTCAGCGAGGCCCGGCGCAACCGGGTCACCTCGGTGGTGTTCGCCTTCGCGCTGGTGCTGCTGCTCTCCACCACGCTGGTGCTGGACCTCACCATCTCCACCTTCCGGCGGGTGATCGTCGATCTCGGCCTGGGCGCAATGAGCCTGATGGGCGTGTTCCTGGCCATCTTCCTCTCGTGCGGCCTGCTGGCGCGGGAGATCGAGCGGCGCACCATCTTCCTCATCGTCTCCAAGCCGATCTCACGCAACGGTTTCCTGCTGGCGCGGTACGGCGGCAACCTCGTCACCCTGGCGCTGCTGCTCCTGGGGATGACCGCCATCTACGTGGCGCAGCTGCTCTTCTACGGCGTGGACTTCACCCAGCCGCAGGTGCTCTCCATCGTCGGCCTCTTCTTCGAGCTGATGGTGCTGAGCGCCGTGGGCTTCCTGATGTCCAGCTTCTCCAGCCCGATCGTCTCCGCGCTGATCAGCGTGGGCATCTACATCGCCGGCCACCTGAGTGGAGACATCTACAACCTCGCCAAGCGCTCGGAGAGCGCGGCGGCGCAGGTGCTGGGCAAGGCCGTCTACTACGCGCTGCCGAACCTGGACCGGCTCAACTTCCGCGCCCAGGCCACCTATGACCAGAGCGTCGCCTGGGGAGAGTTCGGCGGCGCGGTGGCGGTGGCGCTCGCCTGGTCCGCGCTGTTCATCGTCGTCGCGTCCGCGATCTTCCAGCGCCGGGACTTCAAGTAGCTGGGGACCCGGACTACGGCAGCGTCTTCAGCCGCGGCGTCAGCGCGTCCAGCACCCAGCGGGTAGGGCCAGGGAAGTGCCGGGCCAGGATGTAGAAGGCGGGGTAGATCACCCGCGGCCGCTCCTCCTCCACCGCGCGGATGATCAACCGCGTCAGCTCCTCCACCGTCCCCGCCTGCATCAGCAGCTTCACGGCGAGCGCCGGCTCGTACGCGGCACGGCCGGCGGCCTCGAGCGCGGTCTCCACCGGCCCGGGATAGACGGTCACCACGTGCACGCCGTGCGGCTTGAGCTCCCAGCGCAGGGACTCCGAGGCCGCGGCGAGCCCCGCCTTCGCGGCGTTGTAGAAGGCCATCCCCGGCGTGGGCGCGAGGCCGGCCATCGAGGCCACGTCCACCAGGCAGCCGCGCCCGCGGCGGACCATCCTGGCGGCGACGTACTGGGTGAGGCGCAGCGGCGTCAGGAGGTCCAGCTCCAGCATCCGCTCCGCCCGTTCCCATGACGTCGTCAGGAACGGCTCGACGATCTGCTGACCGGCGTTGTTGACGAGCACGTCGATCGGCCCCAGCTTGGCCTCGGCCTCGTCCACCCACGAGGTGGCGAGCTCCGACTTCGAGAGGTCGACGGAGGCCAGGTGCGCGTGAGCGCCCTGCCCCGCCACCAGCTTCTCCAGGAGCTCCTTCCGCCGCGCCACGAGCGTGAGGCTCGCGCCCCGCGCCAGGTACTTCCGGGCCAGTCCCTCGCCGATGCCGCTGCTCGCTCCGGTGATCGCCACGTGCATGGCGCCCGGTTCTAGCGCGAAAACGCTACGGCGCCGGGAGGAAGCCAGAGCTGAAGTCGCCCGGCGAGCGGAGCCGGACATGCGGCAACGGCCGTGGGGACTGCGCACAGGGCGGCTCCAAGCAGCAGCCCGCGTAGACGTGCACCGCCTCGCCCGAGGCGAGCTGCGCGGAGGTGACGGACTCCTGGAGCGGTGTCGGCTTCCAGCGCAGCGTCCCGACCTGGCTGAAGTCCACGCCGATGAACCCGCCGGCCAACGCGCTCGCCGCGAACGCGATGGCGAGGCCTCGGCGCGGTAGGCGCTCCGGCAACACCGCCAGTACGCCGAACAACGCGAGCGCCGCCGCGACCCACGGCACCGGCGCGACGAACCGGACGTCGGGCGCGGCGAGCAGCCAGAGTCCGAGCGCGACCAACACCGGCAGCAGCGGAGGAAGCACCGCCGGTACCTTTCGCGCGCGCAGGGCGCCGAGCGTCATGCCGATCGCGCCCAGCGCGAGCACTCCCAGGGGCAACAGGAGCTGCCGGTTGTCGACCCACTCGCGCGTGAGCCAGTGCATGACCCAGGGGCCGGCCGGCAGCGGCTCGCCGTAGCGGCTCACCTGGTAGCGGGCGAAGGCACCGATGTAGCCGGCGAGGTAGGCGCGGTCTTGCTCCGCGAAGCGCCAGGGCACCGAGAAGCCGAGCAGCCCGGAGGGGAAGAGCGGATAGCCGGTGAGCAGCACTCCGCGCAGGCACCACGCCAGCCCGAGCGTGAGCGCGGCGGCCGCGCCGGGCAGTGCCGCGCACAGGTGCCTCCGCTCGCGCCAGAGCGCCCAGGCCACCAGCGGAAGCACGGTCACCGCGGCGCTCAGCTTCGCGGCGACGCAGGCGGCGCCGAGGAAGAGCACGGACGCCAGGCGGGCCCCCTCCGGTTTGCAAGGATCGCGAGCAAACTCGTCGCCGGACGCCGGAATCGCGGGGTCCGGCTCGACTTTGCTCGCCATCGTTGCAGATGACCCCGAGCTCCCGCTGCCGCCGTCGCCGGCGCCACCTCCACCGAGGTCCGAGGCGCGCGCCGCGGGGTGGAGCGAGGCATCGCGCGCGGCCCCCGAACCCACTGAGTCCCCCAGGGCCGGCAGCGGACAGAGCGCCATCCACGCCAGCGCCGCCTTCGCGGCCCAGAGCGCCGCGTCCGCGTTCGGGCTCGCCGGATCGCGCATCAGCTCATCCAGGCTCAGGGCGAGGAGCACGGCGCCGAGGAGGTCCTCCGCCTGAAGGGGGCCGCGGCCGAGCGCGAGCCGCGCCAATCGATGCGAGCCGAACGCGGCGACGGAAATGAGCAGCGGCGCGTTGGCGAGCCGGTAGCCCTCCGCCGCGAAAGGCCCCACGCCGAGTGACCCCGCAAACAGGTAGTACGCGTGGTTGAGCGCGAGCAGGGGGTTGAAGAGCGCCAGCCCGCGGACAAGCGGGAACGCTCCGGCCCAACGCACGGACTGCACGTAGTAGAGGCACGCGTCCGGATGCGCAGGCGCGGCGAGCACGCGGTGGCAGGCGTAGAGCGCGAGCAGCGCGCCCACCGCGAACGCCGCGAACAGCGGAAGCGTGGAGCGGCGATCAAGCGACCCTCGACTCCGCTCGGGGTGATCGGCGAGAGGCGCCTGCGGATCTCGGACATCGAGCGCCCCTCGACTTCGCTCGGGGTGACCGGGAGGGTGGACGGTCAGGCGCCACGCACCCACTGCCGCGAGCGGCAGCAGCGCCGCGTACACCCAGCCACTCACGGGCGCGGCGAGGTGCCAGAGTTGGAGGACGAGCAGCTCCAGCGCCCAGCCCAACCAGAAGAGCGCGAAGGGGCCCAGCCAGCCCGCGCGCTCGGCACGCAGCACCCAGCGCGCGAGGCCGCCGAGCCCGATCAGCAGCGCCGCGAGCGCGCACCCGGCGAGGAGCGTGGTGACGGCGTTCACTCGTTCACCCCCGAGCGAGGGCCCTTGGGCCCGTCGTCGAGGGGCGGCACCGAGCTCGAAGCGGCGTCGCGGTACCACCGGGTCAGTGCCGCCCCTATCGGGATAGGGGGGCGGCTCACGCCGCGCCCCCTCCCACACCACCGGACGTACGGGACCGTATCCGGCGGTTCGGTGAGTTGAGGTTCGAGCGGCGTATCGCGGTTTCCCGCCTCTCTGCCGCCAGTT
>JBGATB010000039.1:0-93288 GCA_044229415.1 Myxococcaceae bacterium
GGCCTGGAACTCGTCCACCGTGACGTCCACGTGCTCCACCACGCGCCCGTAGAGCATCGCCGTGGGGACGTTCAGCCCTTCGCGCTCGCGCTGCAGCTCACCCAGCTGCCAGAGGATCACCCGCTGCAGCCGCGTCAGGCCGTCGCGCACGTCCGGGAGGGTGTCCTTGGGCTGGGGTCGTCTGCGCGGCGCCATGCACCGGCACTCTAACGGCCGCCTGCGCCCCGCGCGACGAGCGCGGGCTTGGGCTCGGGCGTCCCTTCGAGCGCGAGCTGGAGCTTGTCCGCCAGCGCCCTGAGCTTCTTGCCCACCGTCTTGCGCGACTGGCGCGTCACCTCGGAGATCTCCTCCTGGGTGAGTCCGTCCCGGTAGGCGTGCGCCACCAGCTCCAGCTCTTCCAGGCTCAGCGCCTGCAGCACCCGCTCGAGATCCCTGCGCGCGTCCAGCTCCGGCGTGGCGTGCGCGGCGTCCACGAAGAGCGCGTGCTTGAGCTCCCTCACCGAGCGGTTGCGCAGCTGCTGGAGGCAGTGGCGGGTGGCGATCGCGTACAGCCAGGTCAGCGGCTGCGCGCGCAGCCGGAAGCGCCCCAGCCCCGCCACTGCCGCCGCGAACACCTCCTGCACCGCCTCCGCGGCGTCGTCCGGCTGGCGCAGCAGCGCCAGGCAGCGGCGGTAGACCGCTGGGTAGTACCGCTCGAAGAGGGCGCCTGCGTCCATTGGCTCGCGCCGATCAGAACTTGAAGGGGAAGTTGATGGGATCGCCCTGCTGCTGGTGCGGGAGGAAGGTCCAGCGCTTCACGGCCGCCATCAGGCAGCTCGAGATCGGCGTCTGCTTGAACTCCTCGGTCATGACCGTCACGGACAACACCTTGCCGCTCTTGTCGATGACCCAGCGGAGGACCAGCGTCCCGTGCAGGGAGGGGTTCTTCGCGTTCTGCTCCTTCACGCAGGCCAGGATCTCCGGCTTGTGCATGATCACGACCTGCATGATGTCGGCTTGCCCGAGCGACTGCGGCAGGTCGTCGGATTCGCCGGGTGCTGGCGGAACGTAGACCTCTCGCTTGAGCTTCTTTCCGGCGACCGCGGACGCGCGGCCTCCGCCGAACATGGAGTCGAACTCGTCATCAGCCTCGCCGGATTCGCCAGCGGCGCCCCTCCTGCCATCGCCTCCGCCTACGTCCACATTCATGATGTCGACCTCCGGCGCGCTCGGCTTCGCAGGTGGCCGCCGGTAGAGAACCGGCCGGGAGCCCGGCTTGGGCTCCGGAGCATCCTCAGTGCGAACGTGGTGGAGGAAGTATCCGGCCTCCTCCCCGCCCTCGGCGTTCTCCTCCTCCTCATCGGTCGGCTCTGCCACCGTACGCGTGGCCGGCGCGGACGTCCGCTCCTGCTCCTCGGCGATCAGCGAGGTGAACTCGGTCACGAGGTGATGCTCCAGCCCCAGCGCTTCGATCTGGCGCGGGGCGTCCGAGTTGCCCTCGTGGCGCGAGAGGTCCAGCTCTTCAATCCGCGCTCGTGCCCACATCGTCTTTAGGGCGTCTCCCTGCGTCGCTTCCTTCGGGAACGAGACCTGGCTGCGCAGCTCCACCTTGCGTCCGCCCATCCTGCCGCGGAGCGTGACGGTGCCTGCGCCCGGCGAGCGGTAGCGCCCGAGCAGCAGGAGCGGCTGAGCGTCGAACAAGTCCGGGATGCGGGAGGGGAGCACGTCCGTGACCTCGAGCCCACCCCAGTCCACCTCGATGTCGGTGAGCAGCGGCCGCTGGATCCGCCGCACGAAGCGCTCCACGGCCGCCTGAGGGTCCTCGTCCGGACGGAGGTACTGGTAGAAGCCGCGCCCCAGCTGCGACAGCCGAGAGAGCAGGTAGTGGTTGGCCGAGCCGCCGATGCCGAGCGCGAAGAGCCGCGAGTCGCCCAGGAGCCGCTCCGTCTCCGCGAAGATCTCCCGCTCGTTGCCGATGAACCCGTCCGTGAGCAGGAGCACGGTCCGCAGGTGGCCGGGCTCCTGCGGGCGACCCAGCGCGAGCCGGATGCCCTCGAGCTGGTTGGTGCCGCCGGACGCCGGCAGCGCGGACAGGTACCCCAGCGCGTGGGCCACGTTCCGGGGCGAGTAGGGCAGGGGCCTTGGGCTGAAGGACGACGCGCGGTCCGCGAAGTCGATCAGCATGAAGGTGTCATCCGGGTTCATCTGCTCGATCGCCGAGCTCATCGCCCGCTTCGCCGCCTCCAGCGGCGCGCCCGCCATGGAGCAGGAGGTGTCGATCACGAAGACCATCTCCTTGGGGAGGATCTCCGCGTTCGCCTCGCGCGCCTCGGGGGTGAGCATCAGCGCGAAGGCGCCGCCAGGGCCGCCGCTCGCCAGGAGCGCGACCTGCTTCCGGGCGCCCGCCACCGTCCAACGGACGACCAGGTCGCGGTTGGGGATGTGGTCCGCGCGGTCCAGCGTCACCACTGCGCTCTCCGAGGAGGTCCGCTCCAACTGCAGGCGGTGCGAGACGGAGCTGATCGCTTCGAGCGGGCTGCCCGCATTCACCCGCAGGGACACCGACACGTCGCGTCCGGTGCGCGAGGCGGGCGGGGAGATCCGCGAGGCGTCCGGGACCTGGTCCGTGTCCGGCCGGGTGCCCGTCCCCTGCGGCTCGCCCTGAAGCGGCGTCCCCGGCACGTAGCGCGGCCCCACCACCATGGGGAAGTTGAAGGTGTAGACGCCGTCGTCGTACCGCAGCGGCGCCACGTACCGGAGCGTCACCTTCACCTTCTCGCCCGGGAGCAGGTTGGCCACGGACTGGGTGAAGATGTTCGGCCGCTCCTGATCCAGCAGCGCCGCGTGGCGCCCTTGCTGCTTCGCCCGCTCGTAGCGCCGGCGCGCCTCCTGCCGCTTCTGGATGGTGGCGCGGATGACGCGCGAGCCCACGGTGAGGGACATCTCGTCCACCGCGGCGTCGTCCGGCAGCGGGAAGACGTAGACCGCCTCCACGCTCTCGCGGAACGGATTCTCGAACTCCTGGGTCACCACCACCGAGGAGGCGAAGCCGGTCACCTCCGCCTGCACGTCCGTGTGGCGCAGCGTGAAGGGGCGGGGCGGGCCGTCCTTCACCGCGGCCTCCAGGCTGCCCTGCCCGAACAGCACCTGCTGCCCACGCAGCGACACCGTCCGCAGCCGCGGCGGCGCGAATGAGCCCTTCGGCTCGAGCACCTCCAGGCCGTGGCGGGCCTGCGGGGCCTGCGGCGGCGCCGTCTGCGGCGCGCGCGCCGCGAAGGGGATGGCCACCGCGGCAGCGGCGGCGAGTGGAACGAGCGCGACGAGCATGGCCTTCTTCCTCCAGGTGCGATCCGCCCGCTCCAGCCGCGCGCGGGCGGCGAGCGAGTGCGTGGACTCCGAGAAGCGGGCCGCCTCTGAGGCCATTTGCCTCAATCGCGCCGAGCACCGCGGGCAGCCGGTCACGTGCTGCGTCACCGCGCTCGCGGTCTTCTCCCCGAGCGCCACGCGCTCCAGCGCCAGCGGGGAGGGACATCCTGTCGAGAGGGGTTGCGCCATGGCTCTATGTTCACCTCGGTCCCGCATTCGTTCCGCGACCGGGGTTTCGTGGGAACCTCACGCGTGTGCAGGTGGAACGGGGATGTGGTCTAAGCCCCTGCATGGTCCGTTCGCTCTCGCTCCCGCTCTCGATCCTGCTCGCCTCGGCTGCGCTGGCCGAGGAGCCGCCCGCGCCCTCCCACCCGGAGAACCACGACCGGATGTTCCCGCTGAGCGAGAGCGCGGGCACCAACCCCACCTTCTTCCACTCGGAGACGAGCGGCCGCGCCTCCAGCGCCAACAGCTCGGCGCTGCGGCTGGGGCAGCGGGTGGAGGTGGTGCCGCTGCGCCACCTGTCGTTCCGCGCCGGCGTGGACTGGACGGTGGGCGCGGTCTTCACGCCCGAGGTCCAGGCGAAGTACCAGTTCCTGGAGCAGGGGGAGCACGGCGTCGATCTGGCCGCGGGGCTCCGTTACAAGGCCATTGGCTTCAACCCCAAGGGCAGCGAGGTGGAGGCCTTCCTCGCGGTGGGGCGCGAGTTCGGAGACTTCCTCGGCACGGCGAACGTGGTGGCGGGCACCGGCGGCGCGGACATGGACGTGGAGGGGCACCTGGGGTTGGGCTACCGGCCCACGTCCGACCTCCTCGTGGGGCTCAACTCGCGGCTCAAGGTCGCCTTCGAGCCCGGCGGCGATCGCGTGGAGCCGGGCCGCCCCTTCGAGCTCATCACCGGCGGCGTGGTGGGCTACTCGCGCGGGGTGTTCGAGGCCTCGCTGCTGGGCGGCTACTACATGCCGCGCTTCACCTACGCCACCGGGCCCATCGGCATGCTCACCGTCGGGTTGAGCTTCTAGGCTTTCGGCTTCCACGCGAGCTGGAGCGCCAACGTCGGCACGGTGACGAGCCGCACCGAGCGCGGCGCGGTGAGCCCCGCCGCCAGCTGCCAGCCGCGCAGCTCCTCCAGGCTCCAGGTGCCGGAGCGGCTCATCATCGAGAAGAAGAGATCCCCCAGGCCTCCGAGCTGGCCCGCCTCCCTGGCCGAAGAGGGGCGCACGAGATCGTAGAGGACCACCAGCCCTCCCGGCGCGGTGGCGCGCGTCAGCCGCGTCAGCAGCGCTGCGTTGGTGGCGGCGTCGAAGTGGTGGAGCAGCTGCCCCACGAAGACCACGTCGTAGCGCGCCTCGCCCAGCTCGGTGGTGAGCGCGTTCCCCTCCACGTGCACCACGCGCTGCCCCATCTGCTCCCGCGCGAGCAGCGGCGCGGCGTGGGGGATGGCCTGCGCCAGCTCCAGCACCGTGGCGTGCATCGCCGGCGCGCGGCGGCAGAAGCTGACCGAGAAGTAGCCGTGCGAGCCGCCCAGGTCGAGCAGCCGGCTGGCGCCCTTGGGCAGCCGCACCCGCCGCACCACCTCTGGCGCGGCCAGCTGCGCCAGGGTGAGCATGCTGCGCTGGTAGAGCCCCCACTGCTCGGGCGTGAGCACGGCGTGGAGATCCACCGGGCGGCCGGTGCGCACGTACTCCTCGAAGTGGCCCATCCACTCCCACTGGACCAGCTGGAAGCGCATCCAGTCCTCGAGCGAGCCGCGCTTGCCCCTCACCAGCCAGCGGCGGGAGAGCGGGCTCAGGGCGTACCGCTCGCGCTGCTCGCGCAGGTAGCCCGCGCCGGCCAGCGCCCGGAGGAGCTTGCCGGTGGCGTCCGCGTCCGTCTTCAGCTCGCGCGCCACCTCCGCGCCGGTGCGCGCGCCGGGCTCCAACGCATCGAAGAGGCCCAGCTGGGTGGAGACCATCAGCATCCGGGCCAGCCCGGCGGTGGGGAAGGACTCCAGCAGGGGCACCGGCACCAGCCCCGCCGCGAGCGCCAGCCGCTCGGGGACGTTCTCCGGGATGACGCCGATTCGCATGGCCCCTCCGACGCGGTAGAGAGTCGGTCCTAGCCTAGGGAGGTCGCGCACCGTGGGAGATTCCCCCCTGCCGCTGTTGCTGGTGGACGATGACGCCGCCTTCCGGCGCGTGTACGCGCCGCTGCTGAGGGAGGCCGGCTTCGAGGTGGTGGAGGCCAGCGACCGCCCCGGCGCGCGCGCCGCGCTGGCCGCGCGCCCGTTTCCGATCGTGATCCTGGACCTGATGCTCCCGCCGGACGGCAGCGTGGAGGCGGGGCTCGCCCAGCTCCAGGAGACCGTGGCGCGCTCGCCCTCCGCCAAGGTGCTGGTGGCGTCTGGGATTGGAGACACGCGCCACATGCTGCAGGCGGTGAAGGCCGGCGCGTACGACTTCCTCACCAAGCCGATCGATCCGGACGTGCTGCTGGTGGTGGTGGAGCGGGCGAAGACGCGCGTGCTGCTGGAGCGGCAGGTGGAGTCGCTGCAGACGCGGCTCACCCAGTCCCGCGCCGAGGGGAGCATGGTGGGGCAGAGCCCCGCCTTCCTCACCGCGCTCACCCTGGCGGACCGGATCGCCGGGAGCGATCTGCCGGTGTTGATCACCGGCGAGAACGGCACCGGCAAGGAGCTGCTCGCGCGCAACGTGCACCAGAAGAGCCGCCGGCGGGACGGGCCGTTCGTCGCCGTGAACTGCGGCGCGCTGCCGGAGACGCTGCTGGAGTCCGCGCTGTTCGGCCACGTGAAGGGCGCCTTCACCGGCGCGCTGCGCGATCACGCGGGGCTCTTCGCCGAGGCGGACAAGGGGACGCTCTTCCTGGACGAGATCGGCGACATGACGCCGTCCCTTCAAGTGAAGGTCCTGCGGGCGCTGGAGGCGGGGGAGATCCTCCCGGTGGGCGCGGAGGGGCCGTCCAGGGTGAACGTGCGGATCCTCTCCGCCACCAACAAGGACCTGCTTCACCTGCAGCAGACGCAGGCCTTCCGCGAGGATCTCTACTGGCGGATCAAGGGCGCGGAGATCCGGCTGCCGCCGCTGCGCGAGCGGACCTCGGACCTGCCCATCCTCGCCAAGCACTTCCTCAACCAGTGCGCGCACCTGTGCCCGGACGGCCGGCCGAAGCTGCTCTCGGAGGGCGCGGTGGAGGCGCTGGGCGAGCACCGCTGGCCGGGGAATTTGCGCGAGCTGCGCCACGAGATGCAGCGGGCCACGGTGCTCGCGGGAGATCGCCGGGAGATCCAGCCGGAGGATCTCTCCTTCACCAACGCCGAGCGGCCCGGCCCGCCGGCCACCGGTGAGCTGACGCTGCCGCAGAAGGTGGAGGCCCTGGAGCGCAAGGAGATCGAAGAGGCGCTCAAGCGGTTCAACCAGAACCGCACCCACGCCTCACAGGCGCTGGGGCTCTCGCGCCAAGGGCTGCTGAAGAAGCTGGAGCGCTTCGGGCTGACCTAGAAGAAGCGGTAGCCCACGCCGAGCCGGAACTGGTAGCCGAAGCGCGCCGCGGTCACCGCGAGCGGCTCCTTGAGCGTGGCCAGGCCAATGGACCCGAGCGCCATCGCCGAGATGTCCTCGCCCAGGTAGAGCTCGGCGCCCACGCCCACCAGCGGGTTGAAGAGGTTCCCGCCGGAGGGGCTGAGCGACAGATCGTACGGGATCTCGAGGTTGGCGATCCCCCGGAGCGTGTCCGTCAGCTTGTACGTGGCGGTGGCGCCGGCGAGCAGCTTGAGGCCGAAGTGGGCGAAGTTGGCCTGCTCGATGAAGCGGGCGCCGCTGTCCAGCACGATCCCCGCGCCGATGTACGGGGCGATCTCCAGGCCGGACTGGTTGTACGCCGCCCACTTGAGCACCGCGTCCACGCCCAGGGAGATCAGCAGGTAGTTGAAGGACGCGCGCCCCTCCACCTCGAACACGCTCACGCCCTGGCGGTAGCCGGCGCCCACGTTCTGCACGCCGATGTAGACGTAGCCGGAGTTGGACCCGCCCGGCAGCGCCGCGGGCGCCATCACCGCGCCGAAGGTCTCCTTCTTGTCCGCCACGCCATAGGTCTCGCGCGGCGTCTCCGAGCGGGCGGGCGCCTCCGCGGCGGGCGCCGGCGCGGGGGTCGCGGCCGGAGGCGGCGCGCTCGGGGTGCTCTCGCCGGCGTACGGCGCGGGCCTGTCCCCAGACTCGATGGGCGGGGTCTCCTGCGCCCAGGCCGCGGCGGAGATCGTGAACGCGACGACGGCGACAGCGCGCAGCAGGTTCGTGGCGATCATGGCGGGCGTTTATACGGCAGCAGCCGAGGGCCGGCTGAAATTTTGACCCGGCCCGGACTCGGGAGGTTCATCCGGGACATGGCCCTCCCGTCCCCAGCTTCCGCTCCCGAGCGCCGCAAGCAGCGCCGCGGCCGCCTCTACCACGGCCGCCGCCGCTACCCGCGCCTGCCGCTCGACGTGGACTGGTTCCTCCAGTCCGAGGAGCTCTCCACCTACGGCCGCGGGCTGGAGGTCTCGCTGCGCGGCGTGCGGCTCGCGGTGACGGTGGCGGTCCGCCTGGCCGGGCCGCTCACCCTGCACCTGGCGCTCCCCGGCCGCACGCGCCTCTTCAAGGCCCGCGTCACCCCTGTCTCCTTCTCCCAGACCCGCGGCACCGTGCTGCGCTTCGAGGGGCTTGCCGACGAGGAGCTGGCCCTGCTCGCCCAGGCGCTGATCGAGCGCCACGGGTACGGCGCCGTGCCCTCGCTGGACCGCCGCTTCCGCCGTTTCACGTTGCTCGACAGGCGGTTCCTGGCCGTCTCGACTTGAGGCGGACGGAAGGGGTAGGTTGGGGGCGCTCAAGTTCCCACCTGAGGCGCTCTTGGTGTCGTCCATTCCGCAGCCGAGCCTCCCCTCGGCGCCGCTTGCTCCCTTCTCGCAGTTCCCCCGCCTCGCTGCGTCCGTCACCGGGCGCTCCGGCCCCGGCGCCTCCGCCCGGGCGCTCCAGGCCACCTCGCACGCCCCCACCCACGCGCCCAGCGTGCTGGTGGTGGAGCCGGACGAGCGCGCCCGCACGCTGCTCTCCGCGGCGCTCGCCCGCGCCGGCTTCGAGACCGTGGGCGTGGCCAACGCCGAGGAGGCCCAGCGCGCGCTCTCCGGCGACCGGCCACTGCCGGTGATGGTCGTCTCCGAAGTGGGGCTCGCCGGCGCGGACGGCTTCGCGCTCTGCAGCCAGCTGCGCGCGGAGCTGCGCACCGCGCACCTGCCGATCCTGCTGCTCGCGCGCTCCTCCGAGCCGTACCACCGCGACCTGGCCACGCACGCCGGCGCGGACGACTACCTGGTCAAGCCCGTCTTCGTGAACGACGTGGTCTCGCTGGTGCGGCTGAAGTCCTCGCCGCGCGCGCTGGACGGCAGCTTCATGGCGGACACCACCCAGCTGCCCATCCCCGAGCTGATCCGCGCGCTGCTCGCCGGCGTGCGGTCCGGCCGCGTGGACTTCGGCGCGGGCAAGGCGCGCGTCGTCTTCCGCCAGGGCCGGATCGTGGACGCGTCCTTCGGCACCATCTCCGGGGAGGACGCGCTGCTGCGGCTGCTCCTGCTCTCCGAGGGCACCTACCAGGTGGCGCTCGGGCCGTCCCTGGAGCGGGCCGCGTTCTCCATGGGGCTGCGCGAGTTCTGCACCCGCGTCTTCCCCCGTGCGCTGCGCTGGCGCGAGCTGGTGGCCAAGAGCGTGCCGCTCACCGCGCTGCTCGCGCTGGACTTCGCTCGGCTCAAGGAGCGGCTCTCGGAGCTGCCGGACGGGCTCAACCCCGTCCTGCGCCTGTTCGACGGCTTCCGCCGCGTGCTGGACGTGATCCTGGAGAGCCCGCTCGAGGAGGTGGTGACGCTGGAGGTGATCACCCGTCTCTACGCGCTCGGGGTGATCGCGCCGCTGCCCGCCCGGGACGAGGAGGAGCGCTCCACGCGCGCCCCCTCGTTCTTCGAGGCGAGCACGCCGGGCAACGCCCCCTCTCTCGAGCAGCGCCTCTTCGGCGACCTGGAAGCGCTGCCGCAGTTCGACGCCCAGTGGCAGGAGCCCGGGCTGGGGACGCCGCTGCCGCCCGAGCTGGCGCGGCAGTTGGAAGCGTTCCGGATCCGCCCGGTGGTGGAGCCGGCCGAGCCGCGGCCGCTCACCCCGGAGATGACCGCCTTCACGCAGGGCGCGCCGGTGGCGGAAGACGCCTCGCTCGCCAGCGCGCTCGCGAACGCGCCCGAGCTGATCGCCGAGCAGGAGCTGGTGCCGGAGACGCTCGCCTCCGCTCCCACCGCGCAGCCGCTGCACGTGCCGCAGGTGGTGCCGGAGCCCGCCCCGGTCGAGCCGGTGCCGGCGCTCAGCCTGGTCCCCGCCGCGCCGGAGGCCCCGGCCCCCGTTCCGCTCGCGCGCATCCAGCTGCGCCCCACGCCCGCGCCGATGCCCGCGGTGGAGCTCGTCTCCGCCCGGATCGAAGAGAAGGTCCCCCTCAACCCGGAGGCGGAGTTCTTCCGGGACGAGCCGGAGGCGCCGGTCGCCGAGGCCCCCGCCGCGCAGGCGCCGGTGGCGTTGCCGGTCGTCTCCGCCCCGGCGGCCAGCGCCGAGATGGCCGCCGAGTCCCGCGGGCTGTCCCGCCTGCTGGTGGCGGCCACCGCCCTGGCGCTGATCGCCGCCGCGGTGGCGGTGACCGCCCTGCCTGGCGGCGAGCTCGGGCTGCCCCCGCTCAAGGCGCAGTCGGCGGCCGTGGCGCCGATCGTCCCCGTCCCGGCGGCCGCCGCCCCCACGCCGCTCCCGATGCCGGAGGAGGCCGTGGTGGCCGAGGCCCAGCCCGAGCCGCCGGACACGGACGCGCTCCAGCAGGAGCTCGCCGAAGGGATCAAGCTCTACGACAGCGGCAAGCTGAAGGACGCCGTGGAGCGGCTGCAGCAGGTGGTGGAGGCGGATCCGGCCTCGGCCACCGGCTGGCTGTTCCTGGGGCTGGCCCGCTTCGACGCGCTGGACCGGCAGGGCGCCGAGAGCGCCGCGCTGCGGGCGCTGGAGCTGGATCCGCGCAGCGGCCGGGCGATGATCCTGCTCGCCAGCGTCTATCTGGACGCTGGGCAGCGGCCCCGCGCTGAAGTAGAGCTGCGCCGCTATCTGGAGCTGGAGCCGCAGGGCCAGTACGCCGAGGAGGCCAAGCAGCTCCTCTCCGCGCGCTGACCGTCGCCCTCCGGTGAGCTCCACGGAGGGAACGCGGGATGTCCGGCCACAACCGTTGGAGCAAGATCAAGCGGCAGAAGGCGGTCACCGGGGCGGCGAAGGGGAAGCTCTTCACCAAGGTGATCAAGGAGATCACCGTCTCTGCCCGCCTGGGCGGCGGTGACCCCGCCGGCAACGCCCGCCTCCGGGTGGCGATCGCCGCGGCGCGCGAGGCGAACATGCCCGCGGACACCATCACCCGGGCGATCAAGAAGGGCACCGGTGAGCTGGAGGGCGTCAACTACGAGGAGATCCTCTACGAGGGCTACGGCCCCGGCGGCGTGGCGCTGCTCGTGGAGTGCCTGACCGACAACCGGAACCGCACCGCGGGTGACATCCGCTCCACGCTCGCCGCGTACGGCGGGAACATGGGCGCGGAGGGCGCGGTGGGGTGGATCTTCCACAAGAAGGGGTCCATCGCCGCGAAGCCGGGCTTCACCGAGGCCCAGATGGTGGAGAAGGCGATCGACGCGGGCGCGGAGGACGTGCTCAGCCACGGGGCGGACGGCTTCGAGGTCCGCACCGAGCCGGCGGCGCTGCACCACGTGGCGGTGGAGCTGGAGAAGGCCGGCGTGAAGCTGGGCGAGCAGAAGTGGACGTACTTCCCCCAGAGCCAGGTGCACGTGGAGGGGGAGAACGCGCGGAAGCTGCTCAAGCTGATTGAAGCCCTGGAGGACAACGACGACGTCCAGGCCGTCCACGCCAACTTCGAGATGGACGAGGCGCTGATGGACTCGGTGCTCGCCCAGGGTTGATCCGCGCCCAGTTATTCGACACGCGCGATCCCATCCGCTACAACGTCTGTACATTTGTTCCGCTCGGGAGGGGCGAAACACCTTGCGCGTTCTGGGGATCGATCCCGGCAGCCGGTTCATGGGCTACGGCGTCGTCGAGGAAGACGCTGGCAAGCTGCGCCACGTGGGCCACGGCGTGCTGCGCGTGGATGCCTCCGCCGCGCTGGAGCTGCGCCTCAAGGAGCTCTTCGAAGGGCTCTCCACGGCGTTCGCGCTCTATCGGCCGCAGGCGGTGGCCGTGGAGGGGCTGTTCACCTTCCGCAACGCCCGGAGCGCCCTGGTGCTCGGGCACGCCCGCGGGGTGGCGCTCCTGGCCGCGGCGCAGACCGGGCTGCCTGTCTTCGAGTACGCGCCCGCGCGGGTGAAGCGCGCGGTGGGCGCCGGCGGGGCGGACGGCAAGGACGCGGTGGCGCGGATGGTCACCACCTTCCTCAAGCTTCCGCCGCTGGAGCGCTCGGACGCGAGCGACGCGCTCGCCGTGGCGCTGTGCCACCTGAACCAGGCGCGGGGCCGCGGGCCGGGGCCAGCCGCCTCCGGGCGGAGCTCGAAGCGGCGGGACGGCTTCGCCCTGCTTGCGGATCGCCTCGCGCCGGCGTACCAGCGGTTCTGATGATCGCCTCGCTCAAGGGCCTGGTCGCCGAGAAGAACCTCAACGACGCCATCCTGGACGTGAACGGGGTGGGCTACCGCGTCCACTTCTCGCTGCTGTCGCTGGCGCGGCTGCCGGACGAGGGCGCCGCCGTCCACGTGAGAATCCGCACCGTGGTGCGCGAGGACGCGTTCGACCTGTTCGGCTTCCTCAGCCGCGCCGAGGAGGAGATGTTCCTCTTGCTCACCTCGGTCTCCCACGTGGGGCCCAAGCTGGCGATGGCGGTGATGTCCGGCCTGGAGGTGGGCGAGCTGGCGCAGGCGATCGGCCGTGGGGAGGTGGCCCGCCTCACGAAGATCCACGGCGTGGGCAAGAAGACCGCCGAGCGCCTGGTGCTGGAGCTGAAGGAGAAGGTGAAGGTGGTCTCGATCGAAGCGCGGGTGGGCGAGAAGGCGGCGCCGCCGGCCGGAGGAGCCCGTGCGGATCTGGTCTCCGCGCTGGTGAACCTCGGCTACAAGCCCCCTCAGGCGGAGAAGGCCGCGGACCTCGCCGCCGAGCGCGCGGGCCCAGAGGCCGCCTTCGAGCTGCTCTTCCGCGAGGCGCTCAAGAGCCTGCGCGCCACCGGCTGAAGGGGACGCCATGGACGTCTGGGACTACGTGATCGTCGGCTCCGGCTTCGGCGGGAGCGTGAGCGCGCTGCGGCTGGTGGAGAAGGGCTACCGCGTCCTGATGCTGGAGAAGGGGCGCCGGCTGGGGCCGGACGACTTCCCCAAGTCCAACTGGGAGCTGCGCCGCTGGCTGTGGCGTCCCGCGCTGGGGATGCACGGCCTCTTCCAGATGACGTTCTTCCCGCACGTCACCGCGCTCTCCGGCGTGGGGGTGGGGGGCGGCTCGCTCGTCTACGCGAACACCCTGCCGGTGCCGAAGGACGACTTCTTCCTGTCCGAGAGCTGGAGTGGGCTGGCGGACTGGAAGGCGGAGCTGGCGCCGCACTACGCCCGCGCCCGCAAGATGCTGGGCGCCGCCACCGTGCCGTTCCGCACGCTGCCGGACGAGATCCTGGGGGAGCTCGGCGCCGAGCTGGGCATGGAGCACAAGCCCACGGACGTGGCGGTCTACTTCGGCGAGGCGGGCGTCACCGTCCCGGACCCGTACTTCGGCGGCGAGGGGCCTTCCCGCACCGGCTGCATCCGCTGCGGCGGCTGCATGATCGGCTGCCGCCACAACGCCAAGAACACGCTGGACAAGAACTACCTCTACCTCGCGGAGAAGCGCGGGCTGACGCTGCTGCCGCAGACCGAGGTGACGTGGGTCCGGCCCGCGGCGGAGGGCTACCAGGTGGAGGTGGAGCAGGGCCTCTCCCCTGGAAAGCGGCAGGGGCAGCGCTTCTCCGCGCGCAACGTGATCTTCGCGGGCGGGGTGATGGGCACGGTGCCGCTGCTGCTGCGGCTGCGCGCCAGCCCGGACGGACTTCCCGCGCTCTCCGAGCACGTGGGCGACTTCGTGCGCACCAACTCCGAGGCGCTGGTGGGCGTCACCTCCCGCCGCAAGGATGACCTCTCCAAGGGGATCGCCATCGGCTCGATCCTCCAGACGGACGCGCACTCGCACCTGGAGCCGGTGCGCTACTCGGAGGGCTCGGGCTTCTTCCGGCTGCTCGGCGCGCCGCACGTGACCGCGGACACGTTCGGCGGGAGGCTGCTCAACCTGCTGGCGGAGACCGCGCGCCACCCGCTGCGCACCGCGCAGGCCTACCTGGTCCGCGACTGGGCGAAGTCCACCCTGATCCTGCTCTACATGCGGACGGTGGACGGGCACCTCAAGATGAAGCTCGGCCGCGGCCTCACCACCGCCTTCCGGGAGGGCGTCACCACCGAGCTCGCCAGCGGGCCGGCGCCCACCTCCAACATCCCGGAGGCCGCGGTGCTCGCGCGCAAGGTCGCCGAGAAGATCGATGGCCACCCGATGACGCTGGTCACCGAGACGCTCGGGGGCATTCCCACCACCGCCCATATCCTCGGCGGCGCCTGCATGGGGCGTACGGCGGAGGAGGGCGTGATTGACGCCCGCCACCGCGTGTTCGGGTACGAAGGGCTCTACGTGGTGGACGGCTCCGCGGTCTCCGCCAACCCTGGCGTGAACCCGGCGCTCACCATCTCGTCATTGGCGGAGCGGGCGATGACCTTCATCCCGCCCCGCGCCTAGCGGGCGCTCAGGTGATGATCGTCCCCACGGTGACGCCGCGAACGCGCACGGCGCGGCCAGCGGCATCCTCCGCGAGCACCACGCGCGGATCGCGGCCGAGGACTTCGGTCGCGGGGAAGATCTTCTGGCGCCACAGCCCGCCGGTCTGCTGCAGCGGCTTGTTGAGCTCGTACGCGGCGAACTTGCCCTCGTCGCTCTTGAGGTAGACCACGCCGTTCTTCGCCCCGGGGTTCTGGCTGCGCAGGTTGGCCACCGCCGCGCGGGCGGCCTCCAGGGTCTTGAAGTCCCTGCCGGCGATGACCCCGGCGGTGTCCGCGAACACGCCGGTCCAGTTGGGGAACTGGTCGTCGAAGTAGACCATCTGCTTCCCCACGAACTGCTGGGTCCACTTTGGAGGGTTGGCGGAGGCGCTGTTGAGGAGCGAGGCCGGGGGGGTGGCGCGCGCCTCAGCTTCGGCAGCGGCGGCAGCGGCAGCACGGCCAGTGCGACCGGGGATCAGGCGAGTCGGAGACCACATGGGGGTTCCTCGGGGGAGTGTGGAAACAGCTATCCCGAGCGTTATCGCGGCTGTCACCTGCCAGTTTCCTATGCGGGACAATGTGAAGGTGCTTCACAGAAGTGACACGCTCAGCGTCCCAGCCAGCGCGCGTCGCTCTGCGTGGTGGTGACCAGGAAGTGGCAGGCGTCCGCGCCTTCGCGCACGCACTGGGTCTGCTTCACCACCGCGGGGATCTGCAGGACCTTGAGCGCCTCCTGGACGATCCCCACCTGGATGAAGCAGTGGTGGGGGATGGTGTTCTCCAGCAGTGCCTTCCCGGGCTCGAAGGAGAGGACCTTCCAGCCGCCGATCTCGTCACCGCGGTTGGCCCGCCGGTAGAGCCCGTCGAACCCGGAGAGCAGCTCCTTCGCGCTCTTGAAGTGCTTGCGGATGGCCTCGGAGTGGGAGCGCTTGATCAGCGCGTAGCCAATGGGGATGAGCGCGCGGTCCCCCATCTTCGCGGCGACCGCGTCCAGCGGCTCCAGCATCATCGAGATCGGGTACCACTCCCCGGGCTTCACCTCGCGCAGCGCCTGCGCCCGCTCCTTGCCGAGCAGCTGTTCCGGCAGGGGTAGGACGTCGACGATGGAGAGGATGTCCGAGCCCAGGACCTGGTGGTTGGTGCTGCGGTAGCTCTTCGAAACGGGGCGCATGGGGGCGAGCCTATTGGCGCGCCAGCCACCCGCAAGGCGGTCCAACGCGCACACCCGCCACCCACGTAGCCGCGCGAACGCCGGACGCTCAGTGCGGGGCGGGTGGCAGCTCCGCACGCGCGGGCGTGCCCAGCCGCTGCGCCGGCCCTTCGGCAAGCTGCCGCAGCAGCGCCTTGCTGAAGGCCTCGAGGTCGCCCGGGTTGCGCGAGGTGATCAGGTTGCCGTCCTCCACCACTTCCCGATCCACCCAGCGCGCGCCGGCGTTGATCAGATCCGTCTTGATGGAGGGCCAGGAGGTGACCGTGTGCCCCTCCGCGAGGTCCGCCTCCACCAGCAGCGAGCCGGCGTGGCAGACGGCCGCCACCGGCTTCTGGGCGTCATGCAGCTCGCGAACGAACGCCACCACCTTGATGTTGGTCCGCAGGTGGTCCGGAGAGTAGCCGCCGGGGATCACCAGGCCGTCGAAGTCCGCCGCGCGCACCTCGTCGATCCCCTTCTCGGCGCGGACCTTCACCTGGCCCTTCTTGCCGGCCAGCTCCTTGCCGGCCTGTTGGCCGATCACCACCGGCGTGTGACCTGCTTCGCGCACGCGGTCGTACGGCACGCGGAACTCCGAGTCCTCGAAGTCCGAGTCGAGAATGAACGCGATCTGGGCCATGGTTCCTCCGTGGGGGATTCAAGTACCCCTCGAAGGTGCACACCCTCGGCGCCGCTGCATCGCCCGATTCGCCGCGCGCTCCCCCGCCTCCAGGACGAGCGGGCAGTCAGGTCTAGACCGCGGCCTCCAGGCGCTCGCGCCGCAGCGGCACGGCGGCGGCGGACGGCCGGCGGATGATCCCCTGCTCGAGCACCCCGTGCGAGAAGCCGGGGGAGAGCCCCGGCGCCAGCAGCGAGCCGGTGAGCTCCGAGGAGGGCATGAAGTTCACGTACTCCGGTGCCTGGAGTGAGGGGCCGGCCAGCGTCTTCTCCAGGACCATGGAGGCGTACTGATCCAGCGAGCACTCGCGGGTGTTGCCGTTGAGCACCACCTCCCAGCCCATCTGCTCGGCGAAGGTGCGCACCCCGGCGATCCCGCAGTGCTCGGGCGTGTAGCTCTCCGTGGCCACGCCGTTCTCGCTGATCACGAACAGCCCGCGGTCCGTGGCCACCGCCAGCGACATGTTCCCCGCGGTGTGGCCGGGCGTGCTCACCAGCGCCACGCCGCGCCCGAGCCAGGCGTCACCGTCCAGCTGGATCACCCGGTCCTGCGGCACGCCCTTGATCCCGTCCGGGACGAACCAGGCGTTCTGCATGGGGTGGAGGTCCTTCACCACCTCCCACTCCGAGCGCATCACCAGCAGCTTGGCGCGCGGGAAGAACGCGCTCGCGCCCTCGCCGCCCAGCCAGCCGCGGACGTCCTGGAGGTGGAAGTGATCGTAGGCGATGTAGTCCACGTCCTCGGGCAACAGCCCCAGGCGCGGCAGCCACACCTCCGGTCCGCCGTAGCGCTTGGAGATGACCTTGTCGGTGAGGAAGTCGCCGTACTTCTGCCGCAGGCCCCAATAGAAGGGCGCCTTGTTGCCGCGATCCACGTCCGAGGCGTTGAAGAGCAGCGTCTTGCGCCCCTCGTCCGTCTCGAACTGCACCACGTGCATCCGGTGGGTCATCATCACGTACGGCGCCGGAGAGAGCGCGCCGCCGCTGAAGGCGAAGAGCGTGGGGTAGGGGAAGGTGACGATCGGGCAGCTGGCGAGCGCGGCCACCGGGCCATCCGCGAGCAGCACCTCCCGCGCGGCGAGCGCGGCGCGGCGCAGGGCGCGGACCTTCTCGCCTCCGCTCTGGCGCCAGGCCTCGGCGAGGGCCGGCAGGGGACGGAACTGACTGGGCGCGTGGCTCATGGGGCCTCCCTGAGATCGAACACCGTCTTGATCGACTTGAACTGGCCGCGATGGAGGTTGGCCTCGATCGCCTGGGCGTACTGCGACAGCGGGAAGGTGTGGGTGACGAGCGGGGCGGGGTCCGGCCCTTCGCCCGCGGCGAGCAGATCCCGGGTCACGTCAAAGGTGTGCAGGCGCCGTCCGCGGAAGTCCTCGAGCCCGTAGACGTAGCTGCCCACCACGGTCAGCTCGTTGCGCCAGAGCGTGGTCCAGTCCACGCCGTTCAAGATCCCCGCGTTGCCGATCAGCACCACCTTGCCGAACGCCTTGGTGTAGCGGAGCGCGTCGTTGAGCGAGGCGGTGCTGCCCACGCAGTCGAACGTCTGGGCGAAGCCGCCGGTCATCGCGGGCGGGCCAATCACCGGCTTGTACACGTGGGCGCCGGTGCGCTTGGCCACCTCCTGCGCCTCCTCCTTGTCCGGCTTGGCCAGGAGCACGTCATCCGCGCCCAGCTGCTTGGCGATCTCCAGCTGGTAGCTCTCCACCGTGAGCAGGGTGACCGTGCACTTGTGGCCGAGCGCGCGCAGCGCCCAGAGCGTGGCGAAGGCCACCGGCCCCCCGCCGATGATCAGCACCCGGTCGTCGTCCTTGGGTGGGTGGTGGAGCACCGCGTGGACGCTGACGGAGAGCGGCTCGGTGAGCACCGCCGCCTTGTCGGGGATCCGGTCCGGCAGCGGGTGGAGCTGGGAGGCGTGCGCCACCAGCTCCGTGCCCATGCCGCCGGGCAGCTCGCGGTGGAAGCCGATCATCTGGCCCGGGGCGAGGCAGCCTTCGGCGGTGCGCTCGCAGCCGTTCTCCATCCCGCGCGAGCAGGGGCCGCAGGGGATCTCGAAGCCGCGCAGCCGGCAGGGGAGCAGCGGATCCACCGCCACCCGCTGGCCCTTCTCCAGCAGCCGGACGCTCTCGCCCACCTCCACGACCTCGGCCAAAATCTCGTGGCCGAGCACCGCGGGGAAGCTGTTGAAGGGCTCCAGCTGTGGGCTGTACTTGAAGAAGATGGTGGCCAGATCCGAGCCGCACAGGCCGGTGAGCAGGGGGCGCAGCCGCACCCAGCCGGGGCCGGGGAGCTTGGGGGAGGGGACCTCCCGCAGGGAGAGGCAGGAGCCCTTCCCGTAGTGGATGCCGGGGATCATCCCGCCGACGCCCTTGGCGAGCAGGTACTTCGGGATCGACAGATCGAAGACCAGACCGCGCACGTGGATGAGCCTCCTCCAGGCGGCGCTTATAGTAGGTTCGCGCGCCGCATGGCGCGTAAGAGCGAGTCGCTGGTGGCCGAGAGCTCCCCCGAGGAGAGCCGCTTCGAGGCCTCGCTCCGCCCCCGGACCTTCGACGAGTACGTTGGCCAGACCGCGGTGGTGGAGAAGCTGAAGATCTACGTCAAGGCCGCCCGCGGCCGGGGCGATGCGTTGGATCATTGTCTCTTCTCCGGCCCTCCGGGGCTGGGGAAGACCTCGCTGGCGCACATCATCGCCTCCGAGCTGGGCAGCGGCCTGCACGTCACCTCCGGCCCGGCGATCGAGCGCAAGGGCGACCTCGCCGGGCTGCTCACCAACCTGCAGCCGCGGGACGTGCTCTTCATCGACGAGATCCACCGCCTCAACGCGGCGATCGAGGAGTACCTCTACCCGGCGATGGAGGACTTCCGCCTGGACGTCACCATCGACAGCGGGCCGGCCGCGCGGGCGATGAAGATCGACCTGCCGCCCTTCACGCTGATCGGCGCCACCACCCGGACCGGCCTGCTCACCTCGCCGCTGCGGGACCGGTTCCAGATCCAGGAGCGGCTGGACTACTACGAGCCCAAGTTCCTCGAGCAGATCTTGGAGCGCTCGGCGGAGATCCTGGGCGTGCCGCTGGACAAGACGGGGCAGGCGGAGATGGCCCGCCGCTCGCGCGGGACGCCGCGGATCGCCAACCGGCTCCTGCGCCGCGTCCGCGACTTCGCCCAGGTGGAGGGGGACGGCAAGATCACCCGCGAGGTGGCGGCGCGCGCGCTGGAGCGGCTGCAGGTGGACGCCCACGGCCTGGATCCCATGGACCGGAAGATCCTGCTCACCATCATCGAGAAGTTCGGCGGCGGGCCGGTAGGGGTGGAGACGATCGCCGCGTCCGTGGGCGAGCAGCGGGACGCCATCGAGGACGTCTACGAGCCCTTCCTCCTCCAGGAGGGGCTGTTGCACCGGACCCCGCGCGGCCGCGTGGCCACCCAGCGCGCCTTCCAGTACTTCGGCAAGCCGCCGCCCCCCACCTCCCAGGGCTCGCTCTGGTGAGCGCGCCGGACGCCGGGGGCCCCTGGCGCGCCCGCCGGGCCCGGGACTTCTACTTCGAGCTGATCTCCCATTCGCAGGCGCCGCGCACCGGGGTGCTCGCCGAGCGCGAGCGCTGGCTGCGCGGGCTGAAGGTGGAGGGGCGCGAGGAGCTCGTCTTCGAGCTGGAGCTGCTCCTGCGCGGGCTGGAGCGCTATTTCAACCTGCAGAACCTGCCGCCTTCTGAAGCGCCGGTGGTGGCGCGCGACTTCCGCGGCGAGCTCACGGACGTGTGGGACGCGCTGTCCCGGGTCATTGGCCTCTCCCGGCTGTTGCTGGACCCGGAGGCGGACCAGAAGCGCGTCTTTCGCCGCTACGTGGAGAGCCAGCTCTCGGATGACCGCGTCCGCCGCGCGCTGCTCGAGCAGGAGCTGGACGAGGACAGCCCGCCGGACAGCCTCTTCGTGCTCCGCGAGAGCTTCCTGGCGCTCAAAGACGTGCTCGAGCACCTGCTGGCCTCGCCGTCCGTGAGCTACCAGCTGTTCGCCAACGTGGGGACGCTCGCCCTGGGTGACCTGGTGAAGAGCCGCTTCTTCCGCCCCTCGCGGCCGCTGGAGTTCCGCCTGGAGTACGACCGGGTGAAGAGCGTGCCGCTGCTGCTGGCGCTGCAGGCGCTGCCAGAGGGGGCGCGGGGCGCCTTCTGCGCGCTGGTGCTCGCGCTCTTCCGGCTGCTCCACTGCGTCTCCTACGTGGGCGGCCCCGAGGCTGCGCCGGGCGCCGGGCGGGCCCACCTGGTCCTCGCGCTCATCCGCAGCGAGTCCGTCAGCCTGGCGCAGCTCCTCACCGCCGAGCTGCTCCCGCAGCTGTCCTCCCGGAAGCACCAGGCGTTTTTCGCCAAGGCGGCCCAGGAGCTGCTCGCGCGGACGGAGGCGATCTTCCAGACGCTGCACGGGCGGGCGCAGCCCGGGACGCTGGCGCCGGCGGCCGCGGCCTATGCCGAGCTCTTCCGCGCCCAGCTCACCCGCGTGGGAAAGCTGCTGGCGCCCTCTGACGGGCTCGACTTCGATTCTCTCACCGCGGCGCCGGTGATGGCCCGCAGGCTCCAGACGGATCTCTGGGCCTTCGCCGAGCTCTGCCGGGCCGTGGAGGGCGCGTTCCACGGCGAGCCGGAGCGCGCCGAGGCCGCGCTCGCCGCGCTGCGGCGCTACCTGCGGGACTTCGAGGCGGTGGGGTACCAGCTGCTGCGCTACGGCGACATCGAGCCCTTCGACCGCTTCTTCGCGATCATCGCCGAGCTGCCAGGCGTGCCGAAGGGACCGGTGGCGCGCGCGCGGCTCGGTGAGGACTGCCGCCTCTTCGCGGAGACGGCCCGCACCACCTTCACCGCCGTCAGCCGCCGCGCCGAGCTCAAGGACCCCGGCTTCGACCTCGCCCAGGCCCGGAGCGTGCTCGCTCGCTACTGGCCGTGAGCCAAGCCCCTGCAACTCGGGGGAAAAAGGTTTTGCGCTTTCCCTCCTACATCGAGTAAGCCCTCGGTCGTTTCGCGGCAGAGGGGGCGACGAAGTCCTGAGGCGCGCCTCAGGCAACTGAGTCGTCGACACGAGGGAGCGACGTTGAAGACCAGACACCAGTGTCGTGGCATTCGAGCGCTCCCTTCGTTCGGTGGGCGCAGCCCTGACACCGCGGTCGTGATTGAGGCTGCGCGCGGATGCTCCAGCGCTGGTCTTCCCAGGGTTTGGCGGCGAGTCGAAGCACAACTCGGTGGCACCTGCCTTGCTGCGCAACGCGCCGCATCGTCAGGGCAGTAAGCGGTCGGGGGACTTCGGAGGGCGACGCTCAAGATGCCTCAATCCTCGTTCAACCAGCGGACTATCCAGAAGGTCGTGAGCTGCCAGGGCGTGGGGCTCCACACCGGCAGCCCGGTGACGCTCACCCTGCGGCCGGCGGCGCCGAACCACGGGATCGTGTTCGTCCGCACGGATCTCCCCCGCCCGGTCTCCATCCCGGCGCTGGCGGCGTACGTGGTGGACACCTCGCTGGCCACCACCCTTGGCCGGGACGGCGTCCGCATCGGAACCGTGGAGCACCTGATGGCGGCGCTCTCTGGCCTGGGCGTGGACAACGTCCGGGTGGAGGTGGACGGGCCCGAGGTGCCGATCATGGACGGCTCCGCGGCGCCGTTCGCGTACCTGATCACCTCCGCCGGCATCCGCGTGCAGGACGAGCCCAAGAGCTTCCTGGTGCTGAAGAAGCCGGTCACCGTGCATGACGGGGACAAGGAGGCCACGCTCACCCCGTCCTCGCGCTTCCGCATCCACTGCACCATCGACTTCAAGCACCCGCTGATCTGCGATCAGACCTACGAGCTGGAGTTCTCGGACCGCTCGTTCTCGCGGGAGATCTCCCGGGCGCGGACCTTTGGGTTCCTCCGGGACGTGGAGATGCTCAAGAAGGTGGGGCTGGCCCGCGGCGGCTCGCTGGACAACGCGATCGTCGTGGACGAGTTCTCCATCCTCAACCCGGACGGGCTGCGCTTCCCGGACGAGTTCGTGCGCCACAAGATCCTGGACGCCATGGGGGACGTGGCGCTGTTCGGCCGGCCGTTGATCGGCAACCTCAAGGTGAACAAGGGCGGCCACGCGCTCAACCACAAGCTCGTGCAGAAGGTGCTGGCGGACGAGAGCAACTACGTGGTGGTGCGGGCGCGGACGCGGGACGTGGAGCGGCTGGATCTGCGCCTCCCGGATCTCGCCTCTTCGCTGGAGCCGCTGGTCGCCTGACGCCTCGCGGTTGTGCTTGCCCAGGGGGCGGTGGGGGCTTAAGGATGCCCGCCCCATGAGCCACCCCTCCGTCAAAGCCCTCCTCGTCAGCGCCCTCACGCTCCTCGCCCTCTTCGGCTGTGACAAGCAGAAGACCGCGGTGGGCACGTCCTCCGGCGCCGCGCCGGCTTCGGCGGATCTGCCGCCGGACATGGTGGTGGCGACCTTCAACGATCAGAAGATCACCGCCGCCCAGCTGGACGAGAAGGTGAAGCCGCAGCTGATGGAGGCGGAGGAGAAGTACCAGAAGGAGAAGTACCAGCTGCGCCAGCAGACGCTGGACCGGATGATCTTGGAGAGCCTGCTGGACGCCGAGGCCAAGAAGCGGGGCCTGGCCAACGGCGAGGCGCTGCTCAAGGCGGAGGTGGAGGACAAGGTCCCGGCGCCGCCCGAGGACAAGATCAAGCAGCTCTACGAGGCGAGCGCGGCCCGCCTGCCCCCGGGCGCCACGCTGGACCAGTACAAGCCCCAGATCGTCGACTTCCTCACCCGCCAGGAGAAGCAGGACAAGGCGCGCGAGCTGTTCGAGTCGCTGAAGAAGAAGGCGAACGTGGAGGTGAAGCTCCCGGAGCCGGCCCGCCCGCGCAAGCAGGTGGAGGTGAAGGGCCCCGCGCGCGGCCCGGACAACGCCCCGGTCACCATCGTGGAGTTCTCGGACTTCGAGTGCCCCTTCTGCCAGAAGGCGCACGACACGGTGGAGCAGGTGATGCAGAGCTACGCCGGCAAGGTGAAGCTGGTGTTCCGCCAGTTCCCGCTCGACTTCCACCCGCACGCGCAGAAGGCCGCCGAGGCTTCGCTCTGCGCCAACGAGCAGGGGAAGTTCTGGGAGTACCACGACCTGCTCTTCAAGAACCGCGAGAAGCTGGAGCCGGCCAACCTCAAGGAGTACGCCGCGCAGCTCTCCCTGGACGCGGCGAAGTTCAGCGCCTGCGTGGAGGGGGGCAAGTTCGCCGGCCAGGTGAAGGAGGACTCCGAGGCCGGCCGCAAGGTGGGCGTGAGCGGCACCCCGGCGTTCTTCGTCAACGGCGTGATGCTCTCCGGCGCCCAGCCGTTCGACGAGTTCAAGAAGCTGATCGACGCTGAGCTCGCCGGCAAGTAGCGCGGGGGGCTCGTGATCAAGGTCGCCGTCACCGCCGCGGGAGAGAGCTTCCGCGTGGAGCTGCCGAAGGCCGCCGGCCTCAAGGTCGGCGAGCTGGCGGCGGTGGCGCACGGCCCCGAGGCGCTGGTGCTCCTGAAGGAGTCCGCGCTGGCGGGCGGCTACTTCGCGGGCACGCTGGGGGCGATGTCGATCGCCGAGGCCATCTCCCACATCCTCTCCGGGATCCGGAGCGGGAAGCTGGTGGTCAGCGCGCGCGGCGGCCGCAAGACCGTCAGCTTCAAGGACGCGCAGATCGTCTTCGCCAGCTCCACGCAGGTGCACGAGCGCTTCGGGCACAAGCTGGTGCGGCTCGGGTTGATCCAACCGGATCAGCTCGCCACGGCGCTCAAGGAGGTCAAGCCGGGCGCCAAGCTGGGGCAGGTGCTGCGCAAGCACGGCTGGGTGAAGGCCTCGGCGCTCTACTCGGCGATGACCGAGCTGGTGCGGGAGATCGTCCTCAACCTCTTCGAGCTCACCGAAGGGGACTTCATCTTCCTGGAGGGGCCGCACGGCGGCGAGGACGCGGTGAAGCTCCCGGGGAAGGTGCGGGATCTCATCCTGGAGGGCGTGAAGCGCTCGGAGATGACCCACCTGTGGCGCGCGCGGCTCCCGCCGCACTTGAGGCTCTTGCTCACGGGAGAGGCGCAGACGGCGGAGGAGCGGGTGCTCTTCCCGCTGGTGGGCGCCGGCGGCGCCAGCGTGAGCGCGCTGGAGGCGAAGTTCGAGGGGAGCGCGTTCGCCTTCCTCTCCACCGTGAGCGGCGCGCTGACCCGCGGCGCGCTGGCGGTTGAGACCGTGGCCCCCGCCGCCGCGCCCAAGGCGCCGTCCGCCACCCCCGCGCCCAGCTCCCCGCTGGATCGGTACGGCGCGCTGATCAAGGCGATCTGCCAGGCGCTGCTCGCCGCCGGCCAGCCGCTGGCGGACCTCCAGTCCTTCCTGAGCGATCCGCTCCCGGGGATGGAGAAGGCGTTCGAGGGCGTGACGCTCAAGGACGATGGGCAGATGGATCTCCCGCGGGTGATGCAGAACGCCACCCGGGCGGATCCGCGGCTGGGCAAGGTGAAGGCCTACGAGGCGCTGGAGGCGTTCGTCTCCTACGCCCTCTTCTCCGCGAAGAACGCGCTGCCGCCGGAGCTGGCCGAGTCGCTCAACCGCGACTTCCGCAGGCTGCAGGAGGGGCAGGGGTGAAGCAGAAGATCGCCTTCGCCGCGGATCTCCCCCTGCCGGACGCCCTGACGCTCTACGGCCGGGTCCGGGAGTGGGTGGGCTACGCGAAGGTGGGTCTCTCGCTCTTCGTGGAGCACGGCCCCGCGGCGGTGCAGCGCTTCCAGGAGCTGGGGGCCCGCGTCTTCCTGGACCTGAAGCTGCACGACATCCCCAACACGGTGGAGCTGGCGGCGGCGCGGGCCGGGGCGCTCGGCGTGAGCCTGCTCACCGTCCACGCCCAGGGCGGCGAGGCCATGCTGCGGGCCGCGGTGAAGGGCGCCCGCGAGGGCGCGGCGAAGGCGGGCAAGGGCGCGCCGAAGGTGCTGGCGGTGACGGTGCTCACGTCTCTCTCGGCGCAGGACGTGGCGGCCACCGGCCACTCGGAGGGGCCGGCCGCGCTGGCCGCGCGGCTCGCCGGGCTGGCGCAGGCCTCCGGGGTGGATGGGCTGGTCTGCTCCGCGCAGGAGGTGGCGGCGCTGCGCGCGGTGGTGGGCGGCAAGCTCTTCCTGTGCACCCCCGGGATCCGCCCGCAGGGCGCCGCCGTGGGGGACCAGAGCCGCGTGGAGACGCCCGCCGCCGCCATCCGGGCGGGCGCGGATCTGCTGGTGGTGGGGCGCCCGCTCCATGCCGCGGAGGATCCCGTCGCCGCCGCGCAGGCGCTGCACGCCGAAGTGCTCGCGGCGGGGCCGGTTGCCCAGGGCTGAGCTTCGCGCGCGTGCTGTTCGCACGCTCCGTTCACCCCGAGCGTCGTGAGGCCGCCGCCCGTTGGGCGGATCAATCAAGGCAAGAAAACGTGAGCCGTCCGCTCAGCCCGAGCGAAGTCGAGGGCCCACGGCGGAGAGTCCTACGATCGGCGGGCCCTCGACTTCGCTCGGGCTGAGCGGGGCGCGCGGCAAGTTTCAGGTCAGCGCCGCAGGCGCGTAGTCGAGGGGCGGCACCCAAGCTCGAAGTGGCGCAGACGAGATCACGAGCCCTGTGCCGCCCCTCGACTACGGGCCTGCGGCCCTACGCTCGGGGAGAACGGGGGGAGCTCCCGATCATGTCTCTGCTGGATTCATGGGCTACAGCTTCAGCGGCTGCAGATCCGCCCACGTCTTCCCCGCCTCCACGCCCACCACCAGCGGGACTTCCAGCGCCCAGGCGTGGCTCATGGCGTGGGCGCACACCTTCGCGGACTCCATCAGCTCGCGCTCGGCGACCTCGAAGAGGATCTCATCCACCACCTCCACCAGCGGCACGGCGGAGAGCCCAGACGCGCGCAGCGCGCGGTCCACCTCGAGCAGCGCGCGGCGGGAGACGTCCGCCACCGAGCCCTCGTGCGTCCCGCGGCGGGCCATCCGCTCGGCGTAGGAGCGCAGCTGGGAGTCGAGCGACTGCAGCCCGCCGATCGGCCAGCGCCGGCCGGCGAGCGTGACGATGAAGCCCTGCTCGGTGGCGAGCCGGAGCTGCTCGTCCTGGAACGCGCGGACCTGCGCGTAGCGGCGATCGAACCTGGCCAGGTACTCCTTGGCCTCCGCCGGAGAGACGCCGAGCTGCAGGGCCAGGGCGCTTGCCCCCTGCCCGGCGAACGTGGCGAAGTTGATCACCTTGCCCACCTGGCGCTCCACGTCGCTCACCGCCTCCGGCGGCTTCTCGAACACGGCCGAGGCCGTCAGCCGGTGCATGTCCGCGCGCTGGCGCAGCGGCTCCACCAGCGCCGGGTCCTTGGTCAGGTGCGCCAGCACGTAGAGGCCGAGCTGGTTGTAGTCCACGGACATGAGCAGCCGCCCCGGCGGCGCCACGAACGCGCGGCGGATCTCCGCCATCTCCGGGGTGCGCCCTGGGACGCGGCCCAGGTCCGGGTTGGTGTTCACCAGCTCGCCGGAGAAGGAGCGCGCGCAGTGGAAGCGCGAGTGGACGCGGCCGTCCGCGTGGATGCTGCGGCGCAGGGAGCTCACCCAGCTGTCGCGCAGCCGCCGCAGCCGGCGCCAGCGCAGCACCAGCCCCACCATTGGGTGCGCGTGCTCGATCCCCTCGAGCGCCTCGTTGGAGGTGCTGTAGCCGGTCTTGGTATGGCGCAGCACCGGCAGCTTCAGCTCCTCGTAGAGCACCTTGCCCAGCTGCGCCGAGGAGTTGATGTTGAAGGCGTGGCCGGCCAGCCCTTCAATCTGGGCCTGCAGCTCGGTCTCGATCGCCTCGAACTTCACCTCCGTCCGGTCCAGCTGGGCCGTGTCGATCAGGATCCCCGTCAGCTCCATCCGCACCAGGGTGTCCGAGAGCTCCAGGTACTCGGCGAGCAGGCGCGGCTCCACGCCGGGCGCCAGCGCCGCGAGCACCGCCGCCGAGGCCTCCGCGCGCTGGCCGGCGACCTCCGCCGCGCGCTCCACGCTCAGCTTGCCCCAGGGCTTCCGGTCCGCCCCGGTGCCGCGCACCTCGTCATCCTCGGGCAGGGAGCGGCCCAGGACGTGGCGCGCCACCAGCGTCAGATCGTGGGGTGCCCAGCCGCTGGGCTGGGTGAGGTGGGACGCGCAGGCGGAGTCGCCGGTGATCCCCGCCACCCGCACGCCCTGGCGCCGCAGCACCGCCAGCGTGGCCACCAGGTCATGCCCTGCCTTCGGCGCGGACGCGTCTTGCAGCCAGGCGCTCAGCCCAGGCCACGCCGCGCTCACCGCGGGCACGTACCAGGCCTGCCCGCTGCCGGCCGAGAGAGCGATCCCGCAGAGTTCCTCGGCCTTCGGGTCCGCGTCCTCGATCAGCGCGTAGAGGCTCGGGGTGGTGCCCTCGAGCGCCTGCAGCGCCGCGGCGAGCTCCGCCGCGCTCGCGCAGACGCTCACCTGCGTGCGGCCGCCCGCGCTCAGGAGCAGCTCCACGAAGCCGAGCGCGTCCAGGTGCGCGTTGAGCGCAGCGACGTCCGGCGCGACGAAGGCGCAGCCCTCCAGCCCCAGGGGCAGAGGCTTGTCGCCCGTCAGCCGCGCCCGCGCCAGGTGCGCCGGCAGCTCCCCGCGCGCGGCCTCCAGCGCCTTGCGGGCGCGACCTTCGAGCGCGTCCACCTTCGCGAGCGCGGCCTCGACCGTGCCGTGCGCCTCGAGCAGGCCGGTGGCCCCCTTGGCGCCGATGCCGGCCACGCCCGGGACCTGGTCATCGTCGCCCACCAGGGCCAGCCAGTCGCCGACCTGGGGCGGGGCCACGCCGAAGCGCTTGCGGACGATCTCCGGCGTGTAGCGCGCGTCCTTGTTGGCGTCGTACCACCAGACCGTGTCGGTCACGAGCTGGGCGTAGCGCTTGTCCACGCCGACGATCACCACGTCGTCTCCGGCGGAGACGGCGGCGCGCGCGTAGCTCGCCACCACCTGCGTCTCGTCCGCCGCGTCCACCACGTGCAGGCCGAGCGCGCGCAAGAGCGGGCGCAGCCCGTCCAGCTGGGGGACGAGCAGCTCGGGCCACTTCCGTCCGGCCACGTCCACCACCGCCACCGCGCGCGCCGGGGTCTTCCACGCGAGCACGTGCTGGATGGCCCGCGCCACCGCGAAGAGCCCGTTCACCGGCGCCCCCGCGCGGGACTTGCGGTCCGTGGGCACCACCAGGAACCCCCGGGCCAGCAGGTTGGTGGCGGAGACCACGAGGGTTCGCTCGCTCATGGGGCCCAAGCTGTATTCGCAAATGCCCGGGAGGTGAAGCGCTTGGGACTGTGTGCTCGCGCACAGCGCGGCGGAGTGGGGGCTGGGCGCCGGCCTCCCGGATGCGCAGCTGTGCTCCTTCGAGGGAGGTAGCCGATGCGGGCGTGGGCGATGGCGGTGGTGGCGGCGAGCTTCGCGGTGGGCTGCGCGGCGTCCAGGCCCGCGGTGGCGCCCCGGCCGGGGGACGGCGTGGGTGGGAGCGGCGCCGCGGGGCAGTCCAGGCGCTACGTGGATCCGCAGCTCGGCTTCGAGCTCTCGCGGCCGGACGGCGCGTGGCAGCTCCAGGCGCAGGACGAGCCGCCGGACGAAGGCGTGGTGGTGCCGATCATTCTTCGCCACCCGGCCAGCGGCGCGCAGGTGGTGCTCCAGGTGGCGCCAGCGCTCGCCTCGCCCTCGCGCTTCGCGGAGCGGCTGAATGAGGGGCTGCGCCGCCAGCCCGGTACGGTCACCTCCGAGCCGGAGCTGGTGGGGCCGGTGGACGGTGCGGTCGGCTTCCGGTTCACCATGGGCGAGAAGCTGCTGGGCCGCGTGGTCATCCTCGAAGGCGCCGAGGGCCGGATGCTGATGCTGCTGGCGACCTGGCCCTCCGCCTCGCCGCCGGCGGTGACCGCCGGCCTGGATCAGATCTTCGGGAGCGTCCGCGCAGTGCCGCCGCCCCACGGGTAGGGAGAAAAAGGGGACAGGCTACTTTTTGCGCGCAAAAAGTAGCCTGTCCCCTTTTTGCCCTGCTGGGGGCTACGCGACCTTTGAGTCAGCCGCCTGTCCGTCGAGCTCTGCGGTCCGCTTGCGGATGAACTCCACGAGCGTGCGGACACCCACGCCGGTGGCGCCCTTGCCGTAGTAGCCGCGCTCCTTGGGGCTCTGCGAGGGGCCGGCGATGTCCAGGTGCACCCAGGGCGTCTCGCCCACGAACTCGCGGAGGAACCAGGCGGCGTTGATCGCGCCGCCATAGCGCTCGCCGGAGTTCTTCATGTCCGCCACCTCCGAGCGCAGCGCGTCCTTCTGCAGCTCGCTCACCGGCATCCGCCACAGCTCCTCGCCCGCGGCCTTGGCGGACTCGAGGATGGACCACATGAGCTGATCGTCCTGGCCGAACGCGCCCACGATGTAGTGCCCGAGCGCGATCATGCAGGCGCCAGTGAGGGTGGCGAGATCGATCATCGCCGCCGGCTTGTGCTCGTTGGCCCAGGTGAGGATGTCCCCCAGCACCAGGCGCCCCTCCGCGTCCGTGTTGGTGATCTCCACCGTCTTGCCGAGCCGGGAGATGAGGATGTCCCCCGGCCGGTAGGCGGTGCCGGAGGGCATGTTCTCGCAGGCGCCGATGAAGGCGTGGACGGGGAAGGGCGGCGCGAGCTTGCCGATCACCCGCATCGCCGCGAGCACGGCGGCGGAGCCGGCCATGTCCGTCTTCATGTCCACCATGCCTTCGGCGGTCTTGAGGGAGAGGCCACCCGAGTCGAAGGTGATCGCCTTGCCGATCAGCGCGATGGGGGCGCGCTTGGCGTGCTTGGGGTTCTTGGGCACATAGGAGAGGTGGAGCAGCTTGGGCTCCTCGGCGCTCCCCTGCGCCACGCCCAGGAACATCCCCATCTTCAGCTTCTGGATCTCCTTGCGGCCGCCCACGGTGATCTGCAGCCCACCGGCGCGCGCTGCTTCGCGCGCCTCGTCCGCCAGCTTGGAGGGGGTGAGCACGCCGGCCGGCTCGTTCACGAGATCCCGGGCCCAGTTGGTGGCCTCCGCGAGCTCGGACGCCAGCTCCACCGTCCTGTCCAGCGCCGCGCTCTTCTTCTGCTCGCCCGGCAGCAGGAGCGCCACGTCAGTGACGCGGGGCGCCTTCTTGTCGTCCTTGTTGGTGGTGCGGTACCGGTCGAAGCGGTAGGCGCCCAGGGAGAGCCCCTCCACCGCCGCCTTCACGCAGCCCTCGAAGACGCGGGTGACGGGCAGGCAGAAGGCGATCCGGCTCAGCTTGAGCTTGTTCGCCGCCTTCACGGCGCGGCCCGCGGCAAGGCGAAGGACTTCGGGCTCGAAGCGGGCGCGGGCGGAGAGCCCCAGCAGCATCACCCGGCTCACCTTGAGCTTGCCGTGGGTGTGGAGCACGAGCATCTGCTCGCCCTTGGCCTTGAAGCCCTCTTCCTTGGCGGTGGCGAGGAGCAGGCCTCCCAGCGCCTGGTCCGCCGCGGCGAGCGGCGCCGGCAGCTCGTTGGCGGTCAGCTCGCTATCGAACAGCGGGAGGACCAACAGATCTGCTGCGACCTTCCGAACGTCACCTTGCGCCCAGCTGAAGTTCATTGCGCGGACCACCTGTCTTTCCGGGGGTTGGCGACAGTACCCCCCGGCGAACGTTGGGCAAAGCTTGAACCCACAGCGGTGGCCGACGATTGCAATGTCTCGGCGCCGTGTCCTACGTATCCAAGAGCGTATGCCTTCGCTGCTCCTGCACCTGACGGCGGTCGAGCGGCTCTCCGCCGATACCGCCGCGCTGCCCCGGGAGATGACCCGCGCGCTGCTGGAGGATCTCCCCTACGCGCGCTTTGGCGCGGCGCTGCCGGATCTGCCCCTCTTCGATGGCCTGCGGGGCGGGGTGGAGCTGATGCTGCCGCGCGAGGAGCTCCCCTACTTCGCCAAGGTGTTCCACGGGCGGGCCCCGGTGGCGCTGGGCATCAAGATGGCGGAGCTGGTCTCCAACGGCGCGCTGGTGGGCACCTACGCCGGGCTGGCGCTGGTGTGCGGCTACTTCACGCACCTGTGCCTGGATCGCGTGCTCCATCCGCTGGTGGATCGCCTGGCCGCCGAGCACCGGACGGCCGGTGAGACGCCGCTGGCCGTGCACCGCCGGGTGGAGTGGGCGCACGCGCTGCAGTACCTGCGCGAGTTCCACGGCGGCGAGATGATGGGCGAGCCCGCGTTGCGCGCGAAGTTCCAGGTGCTCAAGCGGGGCTGGGCGCCCCAGCGGGGAGTGGGGCGCGGGCTCTACGAGCTGATCCGGCTCTCCTGCCGGGAGACCTTCAACGACGCGCCCTCGAAGGGGCAGCTGGACGGCTGGGTGCGGGGGCTCTCGCTCGCGGGCATGGTGCTCTCCAGCCCGATCGGCCGGCGGCGCTGGAGGGGGCGGCCCCGGCGCGAGGAGCTGCCCGGCCTCTACCGGGGCCCCGACTTCGACGTGGGCCGCGAGGTGGAGAAGAGCCTGTCGCTCGCCCGGGACATTCTCACCCAGCTCTGGTCGTTGATCGTTCGACAGAGCTTCACCCCGAGATCACGGGAGAAGATCTTCTCCCTGCTCCCGGAGGGGTCGATCACCTCCTCCGCGGCCTAGGCTCCAGCTCGCGCGGCAGGGCAGCGAGCGAGCGGGTCCGGCCTGACGGAGGGGCGCTATCCGGTCTCCGGCGCGCTCCCTATCCTCTTCCGCAATGCACCTCGTCCCGCTCCTGCTCACTGGTGTCGCGTGTGGCCTGGTGGGCTCCACGCTGGGGATTGGAGGAGGGGCGGTGCTGGTGCCGGTGTTGGTCCTGGGCTTCGACGTGCCGATCTCCCAGGCGGTGCCGGCGAGCCTCTTGTGCGTGGTGGCGAACAGCTGCGCATCCTCGGCCAGTCACGTGGAGCGCAAGCTCGCCAACGTGCGGCTGGCGCTGGTGCTGGAGTTGGCCACGGTGAGCGGGGCGATCGCCGGGGGCGTGGTGGCGGCGCTGCTGGCGCCCGCGGTGGTGGCGGTGGCGTTCGGCGTCTTCTCGTCGCTCGCCGCGGTGCAGATGATGCTCTCCCGGAGCCAGCAGGACGAAGCGCTGGAGGAGGAGCCGCTGCGCAACCTGCCGCTGGGGATCGGCGGCTCGTTCGTGGCGGGGGGCATCTCCTCCATCCTCGGGGTGGGGGGCGGGCCGGTGAAGGTGCCGCTGATGACCGCGGCCATGGGCGTGCCGTTCCGCGTGGCGGCGGCGACGAGCAACATGATGGTGGGCGTGACGGCGGCCGCGAGCGTGGCCGCGTACGCCTGGCGGGGGCAGCTGTCGCTGCCGCTCGCGGCCCCGCTGGTGGTGGGGGTGCTGGCCGGAGCGACGATCGGAAGCCGGATGGTGCTGCAGGCGCGGACCGCGCTGCTGCGGCGCCTGTTCGCCGCGGTGCTGCTCGCGGTGGCGGCGCAGATGCTGTGGAGGGGAGGGGTGTCGCTGTGGATGAGAGCTTGAACGAGGACCGCGGACTGCCGGGGGAGCCGGAGCTGCCCCCGCTGGTGATCGACGAGAAGGGCCGGGTGCGGACGCTGCCGCCGGTGCCGCTCGGCGAGCCGCTGCGCGTCCCGGATCGCATGGAAGAGGAGGTCCAGACGCTGCGCGAGCGGCTGGCCCACGGAGGAGAGCGGTACCTCGCGAAGATCCTCCGCGCGGGCGCGGTGGCCAGCGGCGCGCTCTTCGCCACCTCGGTGGCGCTGCGGGTGCTGCCGGTGACGCGCCACACCGCTATGGCGATAGACCTCGCGCAGCAGGGCGCGGTCTCGCTCCTGCTCTTCACGCCCGTGGCGCGGCTGGTCGCCTCCGGCGTGGTGCTGGGGGCCAAGGGCGAGTGGCGCTACGCGCTCTACGCGGCCGGCGTGATCGGCCTGCTCGGGCTGGCGCTGGGCGCGGGCTTCAACGCTTGAGGCGTCGGAGGGAGGAGCCCCGTTCTCCCCCAGAGGTTGTGAACCTCTTGGGCGCGTAGCTCCCCCCGTTCACCCCGAGCGTAGTGAGGCCGCCGCCCGTTGGGCGGATCAATCATGGCAAGAAACGTGAGTCGTCCGCTCAGCCCGAGCGAAGTCGAGGGCCCCACGAGCGAGAGGCCCCACGATCGGCGGGCCCTCGACTTCGCTCGGGCTGAGCGGGGCGCGGCAAGTTTCAGGTCAGCGCCGTAGGCGCGTAGTCGAGGGGCGGGCACCCACGCTCGAAATTCACGCCAGCGAGGACCGAGCGTGGGTGCCGGCTCTCGACTACGGCCTGACGGCCTACGCTCGAGCTGAACCGGGGGGGGACTTCATCCCTGGTAGATCACGGCGTCCTAGGGCAGGGTGAGATCGTAGATCACGTCGTTGCTGGCGGTGCTCACCGAGCCGTGCGGGGGGGCGCCGCCGAACGGCGTGAGCGCCCAGACCAGGGCATCGGCGATCGGGTTGGCCGACGCCTCGCTCGTGAAGACGCGCAGCTGGAAGGTCTGGTTGGCGCGGAGCGCTCCGCCGCCGTAGGTGCCGCGCTGGGTGGTGGCGCCCGGCGTGTGGAGGATGAGCACCGGCATGAAGAGCGCCTGGGCGCCGCCGGTGAGCGAGAAGCTCTTGGCCACGACGATCGCGTAGGTGAAGAACGGGCTCTGCGCGTTGGCCTTGAGCGTGAGCGTGCCGCTCAGGTGCACCGGGCCGAAGGCGTGGTCCATGGTCGCGTCACCGCCGGCCTTCACCTCCACCGTGCGCAGCGGGTTCACGAGCAGGTTGAGCGATGCGCCGCTGGTGCCCAGCCCGCCGAGGATCGGCATGGTGGTGTACCGCCCGGGCGCGAGATCGGTGATCGCGTACGGGTACTTCGTCTGATCCGCGCGGGTGAGCATCCGGTCCCCGCTCTGCAGCAGCTCCAGCAGCTTGCTGGGGTCCGCGCCGGCGGTGAGCTGCGAGGGGCTGACCGCGGCCACCGTGAGCGCCTGGCCGAGCGGCGGGTCGGGGATCGTCACCGTGCCGTGGATCGTCCCCTTCTCCGGCGCGGAGGCGCCCAGGAAGATCACCACGTTCTCCACGGCGGCCTTGAACGGGTCCTTCAGCTCGATCGCCACCAGCACCGGATCCGAAAGGAGATCCAGCAGCGGGAGGAAGTTGCCGTCCCCGTCGCGGTCC
Organism: Myxococcaceae bacterium; assembly: GCA_044229415.1. Taxonomy (GTDB): domain Bacteria; phylum Myxococcota; class Myxococcia; order Myxococcales; family Myxococcaceae; genus JBGATB01. The sequence continues at coordinate 34,195 of JBGATB010000039.1, forward strand.
GCCACCGCCACCAGCCGGTGCGTGCCGTCCCCGACCTTCTCCACGAAGAAGGGCACCGGGCCGGGCGCGGTCGCCTTGGGCAGCGCGGTGAGCTGGCCGTCCACCGAGAGCGCCAGCGAGAGCCCCACCGCGGCGGCGCCCACCTGCACCACGCCACGCACGGTGCCCTTGGGGCCTCCGGCGCGGACGTACTCGCCGGAGCGCGGGGGCTCGAGGCCGCCCTCCGCCGTCTTCGCGAAGTAGCGCAGCGTGGTGGTCTTGGTCAGCTCCACGGTGAACGGCGCGGCGCGCTCGATCCGCTCCGCCGAGGCGAGCTGCGGATCGCTGCCATCCAGCGTGAGGAAGACGGTGGCCTCGCGGTCGGTGGAGAGCTTCACCGTGAGCTTGTCGTTGAAAGGTGCGGGTGCCGGGCTGAGCGTGGTGATCGGCGCCACCGGGGCCACGGGGATGGGCTCCTCGATCCCGCCGCCGCCGATCGGCTCCAGCGAGGCCGGGGGACGGCCACAACCCACCAGCATGAGACCGACCGCCAGGAGCCCGTGTACGCGCATGGCGCGCATTCGCGCACCGAAGCGGGGATCAGGTCAACAACTAGGCGGTGGCCGTCAGATCAATGAAGCCGCGCACCCAGATCAGGTTGATCTGATGGCAGCGCTCCATGGGCGTCTGCGTGGTCGTCTCCAGCGTGGCCGTGTAGCGGACGCCGCGCCGGTGGAAGAAGTCCGTCACGCTCCCGTCGTGGTACGCGATCAACCCCTGCGCGTCCGTCTTGCGGTGCTCGTCCACCAGGTGGAGCGCGGCGATCTTCGCGTGCTGCTCCGAGGCGCGCACCAGCGGGTGGAAGGGCGCGCGATCCCCGAAGACGTAGGCGTAGGTCCACGCCCCGGCCAGGTAGCGATCCTGGTGGATGTCCAGCGCGGCCACCGGCGGGGGAAGGGGCGCCAGCTCCTCGACAATCGCCCGGGTCTCCTTCGGTCCGGCGCGGTGCAGCTCGTAGCGGGTGAACGGCTCGCCGTCGTTGAGCTCACCCTTGAGGACCCCGGGTGACACCTCGTAGCGGAGGAAGTCGTTGTTCGGCCGCTCGCCGCTGGCGTTGTAGCGGGTGCCGGCCTCGAAGCCGGAGGGGTTGATGCACGGGTAGATCCGCAGCCCTACACCCTTGCCGCGGGCGTAGGCGGCGATCTCCTCCAGGTGCTTGGCCAGCGTCAGCGGCCCCGCCGGCTCCTCCCCGTGGAAGCCCGCCGTCACCACCAGCGTGCGCGGCCCCGGCACCACCACCCGCAACAGCGGGTAGCGGCGGCCGTTTTCCTGGACCGAGCCGTACTCGCTCACGTCCAGCCCGGCGGCGCCTCGGCGCAACGTCTGGAGGTATTCGCCGTAGTCCACGGGGCAAGCATAGACGTCAGCGCCCCAGCGCCTACATCACCCAGCGTCCCACCTGTCTTCCACCCGTAACTCCCAGGGGTTGAGCGCGGATGCCCGGGGGGACTATGTGTACCCTCTCATGGTCAGCGACGTCCGGCGTCCCTCTGGCGCCGCGCCCATCCCCAGCGCAGCGCCCGGCCGGCCCTCCTCTGCGGAGGCCTTGCGCGCGCTGGATGCCCAGCTCGCCGCTACGCCGGAGCTGGGAGATCGGCTCGGGCTGCTCGCCGCGCTGACCGCCCACCGGCGGGAGCTCACCTGCGCGCTGGAGGCCCAGCGCGCGGCGCTCGCCGGGTGGCGCGAGGCCCACGGCGGCCTGGACAGCATGCGCCGGCTCGGCGCGGCGGGCGGGAAGGCGCTGGGGAACCTCCTCCAGGGCGAGTGGAAGGTCTGGGAGGGGACGAAGTCGGTGGCCACGGACGCCGAGGCGCTCGGTCCCGCCCCGCAGCGCAAGGCGCTGGCGGAGCTCTCCGCGCGGCTGCGCGAGACCGACGCCGCGCTGGCCCAGGTGCGGGCCGGCGGCGCGCTCCCGGCCGGCCCGTTCCATGACTGGCGGCTGACGGAGCTGGCGAGGCCCACCTCGGGCCCCGATGCATTGGCGAAGCTCGCCCAGGGACGCTTGGCGGGGCTCTCGGACGCGGCCCGGGCGAAGGACGTCCCGCTGGCGCTCGAGCTGCGCGAGGCGGTGGGCGCGCTCTACCGGGGCGCCCCAGGCGCGGACGGCTCGGTCGACGCGCTCGCGTCCGGCGCCCCAAGCCCCACGGCGGCGGTGAACCGGCTCGTCGGCGCGGGGCTGCTCGGCGAAGGCCAGCGCCGGGTGAGCACCGCGCAGGAGCTCTCCAAGCTGCTGCCGGCGGTGGAGGGGCTGCGCAAGGAGCGCGGTCAGAAGGGGCTGCTCGGCCTGCTCACGCCCAAGGCGCTGGAGCGCGAGGTGGGGCGGCTCGAGGCGCTGGAGAAGAGCGGGAGCCTCGCGCCGTTGCAGAAGGCCCTGGGCGAGGCGGACGAGAAGCTCGCCGCGCTGGAGAAGGCGGTGGAGCCGGGGCTCTTCCAGCGCACGCTGGCCGGCGTGGGCCAGGTGCTGGACTCGCCAGAGACGTGGGCGATGGTGGCCGTGGGCTTCGCCACCTCCGGCGTCGGCGCGCGGGCGGTGCTGGGCGAGCGGGCGGTGAGCTTCTCCACGCTGGCCAAGGCCTGGCGGGACGGGAACGCGGCGGCGCCGCTGGTGGGGCGCTTCGCGGCGGGCCAGGCGGCGGACGCGGTCGTCTTCCAGACGGCGATGAACGGCTTCAACCACCTGCGCGGCAAACCCGAGCGCGCGGGGTGGCGCGCGAGCGACTACGCGAGATCCATCGTCCTCTTCGAGACGCTCGGCTTCGTGGGCGCGAAGGCGGCGGCGCGCGCGCCCGCGGCGACGAAGCTCGGCCGCGCGGGCGCGGCGGGGCGGCGCTTCGCCGAGGAGGCCGGCGCGCTCACCCTGGTGGGGGTGGGGGAGAAGCTCCTGCGCGAGGGCAGCCTCGACGGCGCCGCCGAGCACCTGGAGGACAACCTCCAGTTCCTCGCCGCGATGCGCCTGGTGGGCGCGGCCAGGGCGGGGTTGGCGTCGCGCTCTGCGGCGCAGCGGGAGCTCGCGGGGCTCGAGGCGCGGGTCAGCGAGGCGGACGCGCGCTATCGCGAGGCGCCGAGCCGGGAGAACCTCGAGGCCGCGTACGCCCAATTCCGCGCCTACGCCGCCCGGTACACGGAGCTGCTGCCAGGCGCGGACGCGCCGGTGGCCTCGGCCGTGGGGCCGCGCCCCGCGCTCGCCGGGCTGGAGCAGCTGCGGGATTCGCTGGCTCAGGAGGGGGCCACCGCGCGCAGCCAGGCCGTGGCCGGGCTGATCGGCCAGCTCCGTGGCGCCGGCCCGGCCGCGCAGTGGCAGGACGGCCTCACGCAGGCGTTGGAGGGCGCCAGCCCCGCGCAGATCCGCGCGCTGCGGCGCCTCTCCGAGCAGGCGGCGCTCGAGTTCGGCGAGCTGGCGCACGTGCAGCAGCGGCGGCTGGGCGGCCAGCGCAGCGACGTGGGCGTGCTCGCCCAGCTCTTCTCGGGCGAGGCGGCGCGGCCCACCACCTTCGCCGAGCTGGAGGTCACCCGCGCGCAGCTGAGCGAGGCCCGCGAACGGGTGACGGCGGCCGCGGATTACGCGCTCGCCGGCCGGAGCGCCCAGGCGCTGGCGGCGCAGGAACCGGCGCGGTTCTCCCGGGAGTGGCTGCCCCTGCAGCGCGAGCTGCGCCAGCTGGAGGCCCGCGAGCGCGCGCTGGACGTGGACGCCGCGCGGCTGGCGAAGGAGGCGGCGGCGCCACCGCCCACGCCGCTGGAGGAGCTGGTCGCGCTCCACGAGGCAGGGCTCAATGCCCGCCAGGCGGCGTACGAGGCCAAGGGCGAGCCGGTGCCGGAGCGGCTCCTCGCGCAGCGCGCGGCCATGGAGCGCGTGGCCCAGCTCACCCGGGACGGCGAGTCCCTGCCGGTGCGCGAGCTGGGGCGGATGCTGGACTCGCTCCTGGTGGACATGAACCCCGCGGAGCTCACCTTCCTGCGGGACGCGCTGATCACCGCGCACCGCGCGCGCGGCGAGCTGGGGCACCTGCCGAAGGGCCGCGTGCCGGGGATGCCGGCGCGCGTGAGCCAGGTCGCCTCGCTGCTGGTGGGGACGACGCGCACGCCCACCACCCCCGCGGAGACCCGGCGGGCGCTCGCGGACGTGGCCGCGGCGCGCGAGGCCCTCCCAGAGGGCGCCCCCGAGCGGGCGAGGTTGGACGCGCGGGAGAAGGAGCTGCGCTCGAAGGGGCCGCCGTCCGCGCTTGGCGGTGAGCTGCCCACGCGTCCGAAGGCGATCGAGCGCAAGCAAGCGGAGCTGACGCGGGAGCTGGGCCGGGTGCGCGCCGCGCTCGCGCAGGCGCCCGAGCCCGCCGCGCGCAAAGCGCTGGCCGAGGCGGAGGCGGCCCAGGTAGAGGCGCTGCAGACGCTGCGCGAGGTGGCGCAGCAGGTCTCCACGGTGCGTCAGCGCGGGCGGCTGGACGGCTCGGGCTTCATGCTCGGAGGGATCTTCGGCCACCAGGTCATCCCCAACTTCGCGGCCATCTCCAGCGAGAGCGGCCTCAAGGTGGACGCGAAGGACCCGATCAGCGGGCGCCGCACGGTGGGGCCCTTCATCACCGCGGGCGCCGGCACGTCCGTGGGCGGCGTGGGCTACTTCTTCAGCAAGGCGGAGCGCGGCGGGACGGGGAGCCTCACCTTCCCGTTCATGGGGTTTGGGCGGAACCCGGTGATGGGGCGCACCTTCTTCGTCTACGTGCCGGGCGTCTTCGGTTTCATGATCGGCAGCTCCGGCTCCGCGGCGGGCTACCTGACCGCGCCGCCCGTGCTGCCCGGCGTCTTCGTGGCGCCGTCGGCGTGGGTGAAGTCGCCGGTGCTCTCCAACGTGACCGGGCCGGCGCTGGCTGGGGTGGACGCGGCCGTGGGCGGCGTGAAGCGCGGGGCGCGGGCGCTGGATCCGGCCCTGGGTCCGGTGGTGCGGCCGGTGACCGCCCGCGCGAAGGCGGAGGCGGGCGCGGTGGGGCAGGGCGTGGGCTCGGTGCTCAGCGAGCACGCGGCGCCGGCGACCCGCGTCGGCGTGGGGACGCTGAGAGAGACCTTCGCCCGGGCGCGCGAGGCGGAGGGCTCGCCCTGGGCACGGCTGCGCCTGGGCGCTGCGCAGGCGCGCGCCGCGGCGCGTGAGGCCGAGCTGCAGCGCTCCATTTCGCTCGCGGTGGCCGAGCACGCGCCGGCGGAGCCGGCCTGAGCGCCCCTCCTCTGCTCCGGGCCGCGTTGGCGGAGGTCTCCGGGCTGCTCGCGCGGGGCCAGGCGGCGCAGGCCGAGGCCGCGCTCGGCCGTGCCCTGCAGTCCGCCAGCGCAAAGGACCGCGGATGGCTGCTGCGCGAGCGGGCTGGGTTGCGGGCCGCGCAGGGCGACCTCGCGGATGCGCTGGCGGACGCGCTCGCGGCGTACTCGGTCTCGCCGGGCCTGCAGACGGGGCTCACCGCCGCGGTGGCGCTGGCCGCCGCGGGGGACGCCGAGGACGCGCAGGCGCTGGTGGAGACGCTCGCGGCGGCGGAGCGAGACGGGACTGGCGCGCAAGGCGAAGGCTTCGGGGCCTGCCGGGTCGCCGGCGCGCGCGTGGCGCTGTTGGCCGGGGAGCCGGCGGACGCGCTGGCCTGGCTCTCGCCGGGGCACGGGGCGCTCGCCGCGGAGCAGGAGCGGGAGGCGGCGCTGCTCGCGGCGGAGGCGGCCCTGCTGGAGGGCAGCGGCGAGGCGCTGGACGAGGCGCGCGCGCGGCTTTTGCCCGGCGCGGAGGAGGGAGACCCGGAGCAGGCGCTGGCGCTCGCGCAGGTGGAGCGCGGGCGCGGAGCGTTCGAGGCGGCGAGATCATGGCTCTCGCGGGCACATGCCGCCGCCCGGGTGCCCATGCTGGCTCTGCAGGCGCTGCAGCTGAGCGTGGCGCTGCACGCGGAGGCGGGGGAGCTTTCCGCGGCCGAGGAGGCGGCGCGCGAGGCGGCGGCGCTGCTGGTGGAGCGGTCCGCGCCGTCCGGGGAGATCGCCGCGGCGCTGGGGTTGCTGGGGGCGCTCGAGGCGCGCTCGGACGGCGCGCTCGCGCGGGAGACGCTGGAGGAGGCGCTGCGCTGGGCGGAGGAGGGGCCGGAGCGGCTGCGGGCGGCGCTGGCGGTTCAGCTGGCCGCGCGGCTGCTGGCGCAGGGCACCGAGTCCGCGCGCGCCGCGGCGGAGGAGCGGCTGCTCGAGGCGCTGGGGCTCGCGCCCGAGCCGTCGGGAGAGACCGTGCTGTTGCTCGCGGCCGCGCGTCTGTCGCCCGCGCCGGCCGAAGCGGAGGCGCTGGCTCGAGGGGTCTGGTCTTCGGCGGACGGCCAGCCGGAGCTCGCGCGCTGCGCGGCGCTGCTCACCGCCGCGGCGATGGCCGCGCAGGGCAGGGCGGCGGAGGCGGCGGAGCTGCTGGGAGAGGCGGGGCTGGACGAGGAGGCGGCGTCGCTGCGCGCGGGGTGAGCCGCGCCAGAGGTACGGTGAATTTCGTCCCGGACGCCTCGTCCGGGACGGGGCTTGAAGCCCAGCGCGCTCATCCTCTTCCTCCTTGTGCCGCTGTGCGGCTGCCTGCGGCTGGGCGGAGGCGCGCGGCTCTTGGTGGATCCCCGGACCGGTGAGACCTCCGTAGGCGTGCGCGGGAACTTCGGCGGCGTCGCGCTCGAGGACATGGCGGCAGAGTCGTTCGAGCGCACGGACGCGCGCCAAGGCTTCCACCTGGGGCTCTCCCTGGGCGGGGCCTACGATCTCCCTCGCCGCACCTTCGCGCTCAGCGTCGGCTTCGGTCTGGGCGCCCTGCTTCCACACTGCGTCCTGGCCCTCACCTTCGAGCCGAAGCTGGGGTTCGACGGCTCGCAGCTCTACGGGCTCTACCTGTCCGCCGGACCCCGGATCGAGCTCACGCGCAGCGAGCGCGGCGGCGCGCGCTCCGCCAGCGAGGTCTCCATCCCCGCCGTGGCCGGCTTCACCGTGGGAGACGGCTTCCGCCCGCTGCTCGGCGTGGGGGTGGACTTCCACCACCTGCGCTGGGCGCGCTCGCTCGACTACCACTGACTGACCTGAAACTTGCCGCGCCCCGCTCAGCCCGAGCGAAGTCGAGGGCCGCCGATCGTAGGGAGGCTCGCTCGTGGGGCCCTCGACTTCGCTCGGGCTGAGCGGACGGCCTCACGTTTCTTGCCTTGATTGTTCCGCCCAACGGGCGGCGGCCTCACTGCGCTCGGGGTGAACGGCGGCAGCAGCCGCTCAGTTCGGCTCGCCCTCGCCCTTGCGGCGGCGCGGCTTCTCCTCTTCGCCCTTGGCCTCGTGCACCAGCAGCGGGGAGAAGAAGCAGTCCTTCTTGGTGTACTCGTCGAACGCGAAGGCGAACCGGTAGCTGGCGGCCGCGCGCTGGTTGCAGTCCGTGCGCTCGCAGAAGCGGCAGGAGATTCCACTCGGCACCGCGTCCTTGCGCGCGTCGAGCGTGGGCAGGCCGTAGGCGAGGTACTTCGCGTTCTCGGCGTGGGTGCCCAGGCCAATCGAGTAGGCCGTGCCGCGCACGATGGAGCCCTCCACCGGCTGCAGCTGCACCTTGGCGAAGCAGAAGTAGGTCGAGCCGTCCGGCATGATCGAGTACTGCCGCGTGAGCTGGGACGGGTTCAAGAAGGCCAGGTGCACCGCCCACTTGCCGCAGGAGCCGCCGCCGGAGGCGAACTTGAGGCCCGTGCCGCTGTAGCGCTTGGAGATGTTCCCGGCGATGTCCGAGCGCAGGAAGTGGAACGGGATCCCACTGCGCTTGGGGTCGGACAGGTTGCAGAGCCGGTGCGCCACCGTCTCGTACGTGGTGCCGAAGATGTTGGAGAGCAGCTCCACGTCGTAGCGGGTGCGCTCCACCTCCTTGAAGAAGTCCCCGTAGGAGAGCATCAGCGCGCCGGCGAAGTAGTTGGCCAGGTTCACCTTGATCAACCGCGGCGTCTCCGCGTGGCGCGTCTTCCCCGCGCCGACGATCCGCTCCAGCAGCCGCTCCCGGTCCAGCACCAAGAGTCCAATGGACGCGGCGATCTGGAACTTCAGGGGCTGCTCGGTGAGGTTGGGCGAGAGGGTGAGCGTCTTCTCCTGGGCGTCCAGCCGCCGCACCACCGAGCTGCCGCTGGGCGCGGTCTCGTACGCCACGCGGTAGCCGAAGCGCTCCGCGAGCAGCCGCGTGAGCTGGCCGGAGGTGACCTGCCGCTCGAGCTTCAGGTCCCGGCGCAGCGCCTCCGCCTGCTCCTCCAGCTCCGGGAAGTAGTTCTTGTGGGCCTCGAGGAAGTCGCTCACCTCGTCGAACGGCGAGTAGTCGAACCGGATGTCCGGCGTACCGGAGGCTCCGGCGCGCTCCTTCGCGGAGAGCTGGGCGAGCACGTTCTCCAGCTGGGTGCGGGTGTTCTTGTAGAGGTTGAAGAGCGCCGCCACCGTGCCGGCCAGCTTCGGCTCCGCGGAGAGGTGCTGGAGCGACTCGGGGTCGATGTCGAGCGACTTGAGCAGCGGCTCGTCCAGGAGCTTCGCCAGGGCCTCGTCCACGCGCCCTTCGCCGAGCGTGGACATGAACTGCTCGGGGTCCTGCTCGAAGTAGCGCAGCGCCTTCCAGAGCAGCGGGAAGGGCATCACCCGCTTCCCCTTCTCGATCAGGTTCAGGTACGCAGGGGAGACGCCCAGCTCCCGCGCCGCGTCCGCCTGCTTGATGTTCCGCGACAGCCGCAGGCCGCGCAGCTTCAGCCCCACGTTCGCGTTCAGCGCGTTCTCGTTCATCGCTCGCCCGCCCCGGTCGTTTACGGATTTTCTGTGTAGCGTTTGACTCGTTGACTGTCGAGACGGCCGCGGGCGCGTTGCCGGGTAGAGGGCGCTCGGCCGTGAGCCCTGCCGCCGGGTTGCGCCAGGTGGGCGCTTTGCCTTCATCCGCCCAGCGCGTTGACCTCACCGGTGGGCCCTATGCTCGCTCGCCACTGCGAAACGGAGGGGCCATGGCGCTCAACGCGGTCACCATCAAGACCAGTCCGTGGAAGGTGCAGGCGCTGGCCCAGCTCAAGAAGGAGGGCCGGCTGCTGCTGCCGGATCTCCAGCGCGGCTTCGTCTGGACGCCGGAGCGGGTGCGCGCGCTGCTGGACTCGCTCTACCGGCGCTACCCGGTGGGGGCGCTGCTGCTCTGGAAGCCGAGCTGGGAGGGGGAGGACGCGCCCTTCGTCACCCGCGCGTGGGATCTCGCGCCCGCGGATGGCTCCGGCGTGGGCGCGGCGGAGGGGGCGCCGCGCGTCGTCCCCGGCTCGCAGTTCGTGCTGGATGGCCAGCAGCGGCTCACCTCGCTCTTCCGGGTGATCTTCCGCAGCCGCCACCGCGGCTCCTCCCGCCCGGATCCGGAGCTGCTGGTGGCGCTCTCGCCCGAGCCGGCGTGGGCGGACGAGCCCTTCCACCTGCGCACCCGCCAGCTCGAGCCGCTCGCCCGGGAAGGGCTCCTGGTCCCCGCGGAGGTGCTGTTCGAGGGATTGCGCTCGGGCACCGAGCGGGGCGCGGAGAGCCTGGCCATCCAGAACGCGCTGCGGGACTGGGTGGATCCGGCGAGCGGGCTCTTCTTCCAGGCGCTGGACCGCGCGAACGCGATCCGCAACGCGCTCTTGGGCGCGGAGATCATCGCCTACGAGATCGACGCCGGCGCGGATGATGACAACGTGATCGAGATCTTCGCGCGGCTCAACCAGCAGGGCGTGCGGCTGCGCCCGGGAGATCTGGCGGCGGCGCGGCTGACCGGCGTGATGAAGAACTTCCGGGAGCGCTCGCGCGAGGCCCTGGCGGATCCCTCGCTCGAAGGCTTCGCGGTGCAGGAGGGCGCGGACGAGTCCACCCGCAGCGGCGGCTTCGTGGACACGGATCTCCTCGTCCGGACCGCGCTCTTCCTCTCCACCGGGGTGCTGCGCTACCGGGACGTGGAGCGCTCGCGGGACGTGGAGGAGCGCTACGCGAAGATCGAGGAGCGCTGGGACGACGCGGTGCGCGGGCTCCAGGCGGCGGTGCAGCTGTTCCGCAAGGCGGGGATCCCCAGCGGGGATTGGCTCCCGTACCGGTACCTGCTGCTCGCCCCCGCGGTGGCCGCGGCCACCGGGCACAAGCTGGTGGCCACGCAGTGGCTGGGCTGGACGGTGGCTGCCAGCCTGTGGGGTCACTACCAGACCTCCTCGGAGACGCGGGCGCAGGTGGACGCGCGGCTCGCGGCGCAAGGACAGACGCTGGAGCTCTTCGAGCACGTCAAGAAGACCGCGCGGCGCGGGGAGAGCCTGATCCCGGACGCGGACGACTTCATCCAGAACGTGCCGCTCGAGTCCGGCGTGCTGCTGGCGCTGCTGGTCTACCTGATGCGGACCAAGGCGGCCTCGCTGCCCAGCGGCGCGCCGCTCAACTCGGGGGAGCCGGTGATGCTCTGGCCGCTGGTGCCGCGCGCGGCGGTGGATCAGCTGCCCTACCGGGACAGCACCACCGCGCCGGATCGCCTGGGCAACCTGGCCCTGCTGCTGCGGTCTGACGCGGAGTCGCTCGCGGGGAAGCTGCCGCGCCAGTACCTCGCGCGGTGCGATCCGGCGCTGCTCGCGGTCCACGGGATCTCCGCGGACCCGAAGCTCTGGGAGCTGCCGCGCTACCCGGACTTCTGCCTGGCCCGCGAGCAGGCCCTGGCCAGCCGGGTGATCGATCTGCTGCGCTCCTACGGCGTGCCCTGAGCGCCGCCCAGCTCTGCGACGAGGGCGCGCAGCTCCTCGAGGTGGCCGAGATCGTGCTCCGCCAGGGCGCTGGCGAGGCGGGCCACGTCCACCGGCCCCACCTGCTCCTGGCGCCCGCCGCGCGCAAGCTGCGCTTCGCTCAGCCCTCGCAGCTGGGTGAGCAGGCGCTCCCGCCCGGCGCGCAGCCGCTCCAGCGCCGGCGGCAGCGGCTGCTCCAGGTAGCGCCGCTCGGTGGCGATGCGGTCCCCATCGAAGTCCGGGAGCAGGGGATCCTGCTCGGTGAGCAGGCGGCGCACGCGCAGGGCGTACTCGTCCTCGATGTCCGCCAGGTGACAGGCGTGCTCGAGCGCGGCGAAGTGGCCGGAGGCGGCCCGCTGGCGCAGCCGCGCGGGAGGGACGGCGGCCACGAGCCGCGCCACCTCGGCGGGGGTGGCGCAGAGCGTCTGGAGGACTTCAGGGGAGATCGGCAAGGGTCACCTCGTCGCCTTTAAACGCCCTGGGTGATCCTTCATATCCCCGGACCATCGGCGCTACGCTGCTGGCCGGCATGGAGGCCACCACCACCGAGCAGTTCGAGATCAAGCTCCATCCGGCCGAGCGGATCATCGAAGTCGTCTACCCCGCGCATCCCACCGAAGAGTCCTTCGAGCGGTACGAGGAGGCGCTGCGCCGCGCGGTCCAGGAGCTGGGCGCGCCCTGGTGGTGCCTGGTGGACCAGCGGGCGTTGCCGGCGGTGCCGGAGGACCTGGCGGGGCGGATCTCCGAGCTCAACGGCTGGGCCAAGGCGCAAGGCATGCAGCGCTCGGCCCGGCTGGTGAAGCGGACGTACGTGGCGCAGCTTCAGGCGCAGCAGATCGTGGACGGGAGCGGCCTCAAGGGCATGGTGGGGGTCTACTACGACCGCGACATGGCCTGGCGCTCGCTCACCGAGCGCTGAAGCGCGGCAGGTCGTTGCGTCCACTCCGAAGGTCTGGTTTACCCGCGTCCTCTTCGTTGCCCAGAAGGAGGTCGTGTTCCCCATGGCGTTGGTGAGGCCGTTTCGAGCGCTGCGTCCCCCGCGTGAGCTGGCGCGCAAGGTGGCGGCGCCCCCCTACGACGTGGTCAACACCGAGGAGGCGCGCGCCTACGCAAAGGGGAACGAGCACAGCTTCTTCCACATCTCGCGCCCGGAGATCGATCTCCCGGAGGGCACGGACGAGCACTCCGAGGCCGTGTACGCGCAGGGGCTGAAGGCGCTCAAGGACTTCGAGAAGAACGGCTGGCTGCTCAAGGACCCCGAGCCGCAGCTGTACATCTACCGGCAGAAGATGGGGGACCACGTCCAGACGGGGATCGTGGGCTGCGCGAGCGTGGAGGAGTACGACCGCGGCCTGGTGAAGAAGCACGAGCTGACCCGCGCGGACAAGGAGGACGACCGCACCCGCCACATCGAAGTGCTGGGCGGCAACGACGAGCCGGTGTTCCTCACCTACCGCGCCGAGTCCTCCGTGGATGACGTGGTGGAGCAGGTCACCAAGTACGCCCCCGAGTACGACTTCGTCACGGAAGACGGGATCGGCCACACGCTCTGGGTGGTCCGCGGCGAGAGCACCAAGAAGCTGGTGAACGCGTTCAACGACGTGAGCTTCCTGTACATCGCGGATGGCCACCACCGCAGCGCGGCGGCCTCGCGGGTGCACAAGAAGATCCGCGAGAAGAAGCGGACCGGCGAGCACGAGTACTTCCTGTCGGTGATCTTCCCGCACAACCAGATGAAGATCCTCGACTACAACCGCGTGGTCCGGGACCTCAACGGGCTTTCCCCGGACGAGCTGCTCCAGAAGATCCTCCCCGCGTTCGAGGTGGAGCCCTCCGGCGTCAAGCGCCCGGCCGGCCCGCACCGCTTCGGGATGTTCCTGGACGGGAAGTGGTACCAGCTGGCCGCGCGCGCCACGACCATCGGCACCACGCCCACCGGCGTGTTGGACGTGAGCATCCTGCAGCGCAACCTGCTGGGGCCGGCGCTGGGCATCGGCGATCCGCGGACGGACAAGCGGATCAGCTTCGTGGGCGGCATCCGCGGGGTGGAGGAGCTGGAGCGGCTGGTGGCTTCTGGCGAGTACAAGGTCGCCTTCGCCATGCACCCGCCCACGCTGGATCAGCTGATGGCGATCGCGGACGCGGGGGAGATCATGCCCCCCAAGTCCACCTGGTTCGAGCCCAAGCTGCGCAGCGGGCTCTTCCTGCACAGCTTCACTTGAGGTTGTGAAAGACGCGCTGGACGTCCTCTTCCTGCTCCAGCGCGTCCACCAGCTTCAAGACTTCGTTGGCCTGATCTTCCGGCAGCTCCACCATCGTCGAGGCGATGTACTCGGACTCGGCGGAGAGCGGGGTGATCCCCCGCGCCTCGATCGCGTGCTGCAGCTGCCCGAAGTCGTTGAAGGCGCAGCGGATGATGATCTGCTTCTCGTCCTTCTCGCCGCGCCCTTCGCCCATCTCCTGGAGGCCGTGATCGATCAGGTCCAGCTCCAGCGCGTCCAGGTCCAGCCCCTCCGGTGAGAGGCGGAAGACGCCCATCCGCTGGAACATGAAGCCCACGCTGCCGGTGTTGCCCATGTTGCCGCCGTGATCCTTGAAGTGCATCCGCACCACGGCCACGGTGCGCACCACGTTGTCGGTGGCGGTCTCCACCAGGAGCGGGATCCCGTGGGGGCCGTACCCTTCGTAGAGGACCACCTCGTAGGCGTGCTGCTCCTGGCCGCTGGCGCGGCGGATGGCGGCCTCCACCTTGTCCTTGGGCATGTTGCCGGCGCGCGCGTTCTGCAGCGCGCGGCGCAGGGCAGGGTTGGTGTCCGGGTTGGCGCCGCCCGCCTTCACCGCGATCGCAATGTCCTTGCTGATCCGGGTGAACAGCTTCGCCATCTTGTTCCAGCGGGCGAACATCGCCGTCTTGCGCGTCTCGAAGATGCGTCCCATGTCGGGGACGCACTCTACCCGCGCCGCGGCGTCAGACCAGACCGGCGAGCGGCCCCGTGCAGTGCTGGGGCGCCCCGAACGTCTTGGCCGGCACGTCCATCGCGTTGAGCAGCGAGACGAGCAGGTTGTTGTGCGGCGTATTGCCCGGGAACGTCAGGTAGCGGCCAGTGCGGATCGCGCCGCCCGCCCCGCCGCAGAGCAGGAAGGGGGCGTCGAAGTGGCTGTGGGTGTTCCCCTTGGCGATCTCGCTGCACCAGACCACCACGGTGTTGTCGAGCAGGGTGCCGCTGCCTTCGGTGACGGCGTCCAGCTTGCCGAGCAGGTACGCCAGCTGCTCCATGTACCAGCGGCGGATGACCGCGAGCTTGCCCCAGGCGTGGACGTCCGTGTCCGGCTGGTGCCCGAGGATGTGCTCGTCCCCGACGATCGGCTTGAGGCCGCTGCCGTCGTTGTACTGGAGGAAGGGGTAGGGGCGGTTGTTGGTGGAGGCGGACCACTGCAGCGTCACCACGCGGGTGAGATCGCAGGCCAGCGCCATGGAGACCAGGTCCATCTGCATCTTGCCGATGGTCCCGTAGTTCGCCGTGTCCGTGAGGTTGAGCTGCGCGCCCAGCGTGGGCTGCTTGCAGAAGCCGCCCACCGTGCCGGCCGGGTTGTCCAGCCGCATGTCCACCTCGTCGAGCGACGCGAGGTGGTTCTCCAGCTTCTTGCGGTCCTCGGGGGAGACGCGGCCGGAGAGCTTCTGGTAGCGCTCGCGGACGAGCTTGAGCGCGGCGTGGCGCCGCTGCCGGTCCCGCGCCAGGTTGGTGAGATCTCCGCCCAGGCCGGCGAAGACGGTGTTGAAGAGCGTGAAGGGGCTGGTTTCGTTGGCCACCGGCCGGTCGCTGCCGGTGTAGCTGAGCACCGTGCGCACCTCCGTGCCGCCGTACTGCGTGGACTGCACGCCCACGTTGAGCGTCTTGAAGCGCGTCCCCTGGCCGATGGCGCCGCCGATCACCTGGTCCACGGAGGCGCCGGAGGCCCAGCCCGCCAGCGAGCCGTCACCGCCCACCTGGCCGCCGGTGTTCAGCTTCGTGCCGGTGAGCAGGGCCATGCCGCGCTGGTGAGGCTCGCCGGGCCCCTCGTCGTTGGCGAGCAGGTCCAGCCCCTTGATCACCACCATCTTGTCCTTGAACGGCGTCAGCGGCTCGAGCGCCGAGCCGGCGAAGTCCATGGAGTCGGGGAGGAAGAGGTTCCCGTTGGGCGTGTAGAAAAAGAGGATCCGCTTGGGGAAGGCGGTGGCCGCCTGCCGCGCGGTGCCGAGCGCGGACGCTGCCGGAGCGCGCGCCCCGTCCGTGCAGGCGAGGCTGTCCAGCAGCGGGAGCGCCAGCGCGGCGCGGGCGCCGGCGGAGAGCAGCGTGCGGCGGGAGAGCTTGGCGGTCATGGCTGCACCCCCGGCGCCGCCACGCGGCGGTAGAGGAAGGCGTCGCTCTGGGTGATGGAGATGA
This sequence comes from Myxococcaceae bacterium, assembly GCA_044229415.1. GTDB lineage: Bacteria > Myxococcota > Myxococcia > Myxococcales > Myxococcaceae > JBGATB01. The sequence continues at coordinate 49,382 of JBGATB010000039.1, forward strand.
GCAGCTTGCGCACGTCCCGGTTGCCTTCGTTGAAGGAGCGCTCCAGCCGCTTGATGGTGCAGCGGTCCTCGGGGAGCTCGCCGCGCGCTTGGGAGAAGCGGAACCACTGCGTCACGTAGCAGCCGCGCGCGTCCTTGCTGGCGACCAACTTCTGCGCCAGCGCTGGCGCGCCCTGGAAGGTGCCGTCCACGTCCGTGCCCACCAGCTCTCCGGTGTCGTCCACCGGCTTGCCGGCCTCGGTCTCCCGGTAGACGCCCACGCCGTCGTACTTCTCGAAGGCGAAGCCGAGCGGGTCCATCAGGGAATGGCAGCCGCGGCAGGCGGCGCTGGAGGAGTGCTCGGCGAAGCGCTCGCGGGCGGTGCTGTCCGCCTTCGGCTCGGGGACGGTGATCAGGATGTTGGCCGGCGGCGCGGGGAGGTTCTGGCAGAGGAAGGACTCGCGCACGAGCTTGCCGCGGTGGACGGGCGAGGTCTGGTTGGAGTGCGCGTTGAGCGCCAGCAGCGAGCCCTGGGTGAGCAGGCCGGCGCGCTGGGTGGGGGAGGGCGGGGTGGGGAGCATCCCGTTCACGTCCGCCGCGCCGGTGGGCGGCTCCATCCCGTAGAAGCTGGCCAGCTTCGGGCTGACGTAGGTGTACGGCGCGGACATGAGGGCGTCCCACGTCCCTTCGCCTTCGAAGAGCACGTGCTCGATGAAGGCCTCGGTCTCCGCCTCGAGCAGGCCGGGGAGCTCCGCGGTCCAGCCGGGGAAGACCGAGGCGGCCTTGCCGGCGTTGTGGATGCGGTCGAAGTCGAGCCACTGGCGGTGGAACTCCAGCACCCGCGCGCGGGCCCGCGGCTCGGCGACCAGCCGCTGGGCCTGCGCCGCCACCTGATCCGCGGTGCGCAGCTCGCCCTTGGCCGCCGCGGCGAACAGCGCCTCGTCCGGCAGCGAGCCCCAGAAGAGGTAGGAGAGGCGCGAGGCCAGCTCGAAGTCGTCCAGCTTGGCGAGATCCGGCCCCACCTTCTCCCCGCCGCCCAGCTCCACCCGGTAGAGGAACTCGGGGGACTGCAGCGCGGCCACCACCAGCAGCTGCAGGCCGGCGTCGAACCCCGTGAGCGGCTTCTTGTCAGCGCCGAGCGCGCCGAGCTTGCGCCCCTCGTCGAAGAGGGCGAACAGGGACGCCTGATCCGCGGCGTCCAACGGGCGGCGGAAGGCGCGCAGGCCGAACGCGTCGATGAACTTCTTGGCGCAGGCGTCCTCGCCCTCCGCGGCCAGGTCGCAGCGGTACCAGGCGAGCTTCCCCAGATTGCCGGTGAGCCGCGAGGCCACGCCCTCGGCGGCGGTGAGCAGCTTCTCCGCCAGCGCGGGGCTGGTGGTGAGCGCCACGGCGTTGTTGTTGAAGCCGAGCGCCTCCTCCTCCGCGCTGAACTCCGCGGCGGGGCGCGTGAGGTCCCCGAGCAGATCGCGGACCGTGGCGTCGTACTCCCAGCGGGTCATGCGGCGGATCGGGGAGGGGCCGGGAACGATCTCCGGACCGCACAGCTCTTCCGGAGTCCCCTCCCCGGGCTCGCCGCTCGTCGCCGGCGCCGAGACGCCGACGCAACCGGACACCACGAGCAGGCCGACGAACCATCGGCTTCGAAACGGCGGGGGCATGGGGCGGCGAGGTTTGCCAGAAGGGTGCCTCGGCGGATCCCCTCCAAGCGCCTGAATTGCCTGGCGTGTGGGCGCTTACAGGGCCGCGCGCCCCGGCGCTTGGACGCTCCACCGTAAACCTCCAGATGTAGCGGGCGCAGACACGCAGGTTGATCAACTATGTTTTTAGTACTAAGAGCCTAGTTATGAAGACGCCCGCCCCCGTCCCACCTCCGCTCACCCGCGCCGAGTCCGAGATCATGGCCGTCCTCTGGAGCAAGGGAGGCGGCACGGTCCACGACGTGCTCGGCGGCCTGGAGCGGCCGGTGGCCTACACCACCGCGCTCACCGTGCTGCGGATCCTGGTCACCAAGGGGTACGTGGCGGCGGAGCCCTCGCCGGAAGGAGGCCGCGCCCACTTCTACCGGCCGGCGGTCCCGGCGGGGGAGGCGCGGGCGCGCCACCTGAAGGACTTCATCGGCCGCTTCTTCTCGGGCAAGCCGTCCGAGCTCGTGGCCGGGCTGCTCGAGGACGAGGAGCTCAGCCGCGCGGAGCTCGAGGCGCTGCGCGCGGAGATCGACGCCAAGCTCGGCGGCAAGCGGAGGAAGTCATGAGCCACGTGCTCGCCTCGCTCGGGGTGGGGGCGCTGCTCGCGCACGCGGCGCTGCCGCTCTTGGCGCGGCGAAGGGCGCTGCTTCCCGCCGAGCCCGCCTCCCGCCACCAGGCGCTGCTCGCCGCGCTCTGGCTGTCGGCCGCGCTCTTCACCGTCCCCTGGCTGCGCGACGCGCTGGGCGGGGCCACGGCGCTGCGGCTGGAGGCGCTCGAGGTGATCGGCGTGGCGGCGCGCTGGCGGGCGCAGGCCTCGTCTCTGGGCTCGCCGCTGGCCGCGCTCGGCGCGCTCTGGCTGGCGGCGACCGCGCTCTGGCTGGCGCGGCTGCTCATCCGCGGCGCGCGGCTCCAGCTGCGCTGCGCCCGTGCCCGTCCGGCCCCCGCGGCGCTCCAGGCCAGGGCGGATTCGCTGGCGCGGACGCTCGGGCTCGCTCCAGTCCCGGTGCTGCTCTGCGAGCAGGAGCCGCTCCCGTTCGCCACCGGGCTCTTGCGACCCCGGGTGGTGCTCCCGGCGGCGCTGGCGTGCAGCCTGGACCCAGCGCGGCTTGCCTTGGTGCTGCGCCACGAGCTGCTGCACCTGGCCCGCGGGGATGTCCGCGCCAGCACGCTCGCCGCGCTCCCGCGCGCCGCCTTCGCGCTGCACCCCACCGCCCGCTGGCTCTGGCGCGAGCTCACCGTTGCGCGCGAGGAGGCGGTGGACGCGGCGGTGGCCGGCCCCACGCCCGCGCCGTACGCACATCTGCTGGTGGATCTGGCGCAGGCCGCCTCCACCCGCCGCGGCCTGTCGCTCGTGTCCATGGGGGACACGGCGCTTCACCGGAGAATCGCCATGCTCGGTCAGTCCACGCTTCGCCCCGTTGCCCGCCGCCTCCCGCTGTTCGCCACCGCCGCCGCCTGCGCCGCGCTGGCGCTGCTGGCGCCTCGCGTGCTCTCCAGCCCGCCCGGCGAGGGGCACCTGGACAAGGAGCAGATCCGCGGCGTGGTGAGCGCCGGCAAGGAGGGGATCCGCCAGTGCTACGAGGCGCTGTTGGCCGCCGGCAGCGCGGGGACGCTGGACGTGGTCGCCAGCTTCACCATCGCCCCGGACGGGAAGGTGAGCGGCGCCCGCGCCCCCTCCGCCCACGCCACCTTCTCCAGCTGCCTGGAGGGGCAGATCTCCGGCTGGACGTTCCCCGCGCCCTCGGGCGGCGGCGTGGTCCACGTGCGCTACCCGTTCCACTTCGCCGGCGCGCCGAAGTAGCCCGGCGCGTAGGCGGTTGGGCCAAGTCCGGACAGACGGCGGGAAACAGAAGGACAAGAGCGGCCCCTTCTCGTTAAGAAGCGGGCCACTTCCCTCCGCCGAAGGAGCCCCACCGTGCGCGTCATCAACTTCAACGCTGGTCCCTCTGGTCTTCCCCTCCCCGCGCTCGAGCGCGCCCGCGACGAGCTGATCGACTTCGCCGGCTCCGGCATGTCGATCATGGAGCACAGCCACCGCGGCAAGGAGTACGAGGGCGTCCACAACGAGGCGATCGCCCTCTTCACCGAGCTGTTGGGGATCCCGGAGAGCCACCAGGTGCTCTTCCTCCAGGGCGGCGCCTCGCTCCAGTTCGCCCAAATCCCGATGAACTTCCTGGCCCCGGACGCCAGCGCGGACTACCTGATGACGGGCACCTGGTCCGAGAAGGCCTTTGATGAGGCGAAGCTGATCGGCAAGCCGCGGATCGCCGCCACCACGATCACCGACGACAAGCGCTACCTGCGGATCCCCAAGGCCGCGGAGATCAAGCTGGACCCGAAGGCGGCGTACGTCCACCTCACCACCAACAACACGATCTTCGGCACCCAGTGGTTCGACTTCCCGGACACCGGGAGCGTCCCGCTGGTCGCCGACATGAGCTCCGACTTCCTGTGGCGGAAGGTGGACGTGTCGAAGTTCGGGATGATCTACGCGGGGGCGCAGAAGAACCTGGGCCCCTCCGGCGTGGTGGTGGTGATCGCCCGGAAGGATCTGATCGCCAAGGGGCGCAAGGACATCCCCAAGATCCTCCGCTACTCCACCCACGCGGAGAACAACTCGCTCTACAACACGCCCCCCACGTTCGCGATCTACCTGATGCGCAACGTGCTGGCGCACTTCAAGCAGATGGGGGGCCTCCCCGCGCTGGAGAAGCGCAACCGCGAGAAAGGACAGCTGCTCTACGGCGCCCTGGACAAGAACGCCGGCTTCTACAAGGCCCCGGTGGAGAAGGAGAGCCGCTCCCTGATGAACATCGTCTTCCGGCTCCCGTCCGAGGCGCTCGAAGACAAGTTCGTGAGCGAGGCCAAGAAGAACAAGATGGTGGGGCTCAAGGGCCACCGCAGCGCCGGCGGCATCCGCGTCTCCGCCTACAACGCGGTGTCCGTCGAGGACATCCAGGCCCTGGTGTCATTCATGGAGAGCTTCGCCAAGGCGAACGGGTAGAGTCCCCGGCCGTTTGTCGTTGAGGACGGCCCACAGGAGAGAGAAGACCGATGAAGAAGACCATTTCCGCACTGCTGCTCGCGCTGCTCGTCGCCGTCCCCGCCTTCGCCAAGGAGGCGGGAGGCGTCACGCTGCCGGACACCGCCACCGTCGAGGGCAAGACCCTCAAGCTCAAGGGGATGGGGGTGCGGACCAAGTTCGTCTTCAAGGTCTACGCCGCGGGGCTCTACGTGGAGGACCCGTCCATGACCGGGGACGCCATCCTGACCTCGGACACCGTCCGCCAGGTGCACCTGGTGATGACCCGGGACGTGGAGAAGCAGAAGATCGCCGAGGCGATCGCGGATGGCTTCGCCAAGAACAACAAGGCGAACCTCCCCAAGCTCCAGGAGCGGCTCACCAAGTTCAGCAACGCGCTGATCGACAGCAAGTCCGGGGACCACCTGATCTTCACCTACGTCCCGGGGAAGGGGCTGGTCACCTCGGGCAAGGTGGACTTCACCATCGAAGGCAAGGACTTCGCGGACGCGCTCTTCTCGGTGTGGCTCGGGAAGGACCCCGTGGAGGGGTCGCTCAAAGAGGCGATGCTCGGGAAGTAGCTGCCTGCCGCTGAAGGTGACCGGGACTCGCTGGTGTCCCGGTCACCGTGGAGCGGCCTACTGCTTGGCCTTCAGCTTGGGCTCGTTCTCCTTGATGAAGCCGCGGATGTCGTCCGCCATGTCGAGCAGGCGGGTCCACTGCTCCTTGTAGAGGGTCACCGGGAAGCGGCCGAGCCCGTACACCGAGACGCCGCCCTTCTCGCTGACCTTGATCGAGACCCCCTTGCTGCCGCGGTTCTTGAGGGCCTCGTTCTCCGCGCGCAACCGCTCCAGCTCTGCCTTCATCTCCTGCTCGCTCACGTGCGCCTCCCCTCGTCGCCTTCGAAAATGAGGGGGCGCAGCCTGGCCGCGCCCACCCGTGGCGTCAAGCTCCGGCTATCGCGCATCGCTCGGTGCTATGCAGCGGCCGTGCGAAAGCTCTGCGTGCTCTGGGCGCTCGCCCTCGCGGGCTGCTCCACGGTCGTCCCGCACCAGACGGCGACCACGCTGCCGGCGGGCGCGTACCGGCTCGGTGCCCAGCTGAGCGCCACGCCCTGGTGCGGCTTCGCGGTGCCGCCTTCGCAGGCCAGCTGCGCGTCCTGGCCGCGGGGCCCGCCCACCCCTGAGCTGCGGCTCAACGCGCGCTACGGCGTCACGGACGGGTTCGATCTGGGCGCGTCCTTCCACGGCGCGGCGGTGCTGGGGCGCAGCTACCGGCTGGGGCTCTACGTGGACGGGAAGGCGGAGCTCTGGTCGCGGGAGTTGGGCGAGGGGCGGCGGCAGGTGCTCTCGATCGCGCCGGGGCTCGGGTACCACTCGGAGGAGGTGCCCACCAGCATCACCGGCCTGGCGGAGCTGAACGTGGCGCTGCCGCTGCTCTTTGGCCACCGGGGCGAGCTGCTGGAGTGGGTGTTCGGCGCCGGCGCGATCGAGCGGCTGCAGTTCGCGGACTCGCAGGCGGGGGACGGCACCCGCAGCCTCTACCCGGACACGCAGTTCCTGCTCCTCACCGGGGTGACCTTGAACCGCCGCTGGCGCCCGGGCGTGCAGCTCACCTTCCAGGCGCCGGTCACCCTGCCGGGCTACGGCCTGTTCACGCTCTCCTTCGCGCTCTCCTACGATCTGCTCCCCACGCCGCAATAGGCGCCGAACGCCCTACAGCGTGAGGCGCGCCGGGGACGACTAGAGTTCGTTCGCAAGCGTGTTCCTTTTCTTCCCGATCGGAGTCGAAGAGGCGTCCGTGGATCGCGTGCCGGTGGTCTCCATCGGCGTGGCGGCGATCTGCGCCGTGGCCTTCATGGCCACGTGGGTGGTGCCGGCAAACCCCGGCGGCGCGAGCGCGAGCACGCTCAGGGAGGCGGTGGGCTACCTCGGCGAGCACCCGTACCTGGAGGTGCCACCCAAGTTCGCCGAGCAGTTCCTCCAGCCGGAGGATCTCAAGGAGCTCGCGGAGCTCAAGGAGCAGGCGCAGGAGCGCAAGCGGATCCCCAGCGAGGAGAAGGTGCGGATCGAGCAGGCGAAGCTCGAGGTGCTGGTGAACGCCGCGCTGGAGGAGCTCGAGCGGAGCACCCTGCGCAAGTGGAGCCTGGTCCCCGCGCGCGGCGCCAAGCAGGTGGGCTGGCTCACGCACATGTTCCTGCACTTCGGGTGGCTGCACATCCTGGGCAACCTGTTCTTCTTCTACCTGGTGGGGCCGCTGCTCGAGGACGTCTGGGGCCGGGTCTACTTTGGGCTCTTCTATGTGGCGGGCGGGCTGTTCGCGGGGTTCGCCCACTACCTGCTGGATCCCCACTCGCAGGCGATGATGGCTGGCGCGTCCGGGGCGATCGCCGCGTGCATCGGCGCCTTCACCTTCCGCTACGCCACCCGGCGCATCCGGTTCGCCTACTTCATCTGGTACGTGCGGATCTGGCGCGGCACCCGGATGATCCCGGCGTGGCTGTGGGGCCTCTTCTGGTTCGGCTCGGAGCTGTTCGACTTCTACCTGACGCGCGGCAAGTCGGGCGTGGCGGTGATGGCGCACCTGGGCGGCTTCGGCTTCGGGTTCGCCTTCGCCATGCTCCTGCGGCTCACCGGCGTGGAGAGCCGCTTCGTCGCCCCCAGCGTGCAGTCCACGCACACCTGGCAGCAGCACCCTGCCCTGCAGCAGGGGCTGGAGGCCTTCGAGCGAGGCGAGCACGACGCGGCCCAGTCCGCCTTCGAGGAGGTCCTCAAGGCCGAGCCGGAGAACGCGGACGCGCACTTCGGGCTGGCGAAGGTGCTCCTGGCGCGCGGGCAAGAAGGAGCGCACGGCAGGCTGGAGCGCGTCTTCGCCCGGCTGGGCGCGAAGGGGCAGAACGAGGAGCTCTCCCGGATGGCCCGCGAGCTGGGCGCGAACCTGGACGCCTCGCAGCTGTCCCCCAACGTGGCCTTCAAGGTCGCCACCGCGCTGGACCTCGTCCGGGAGCACCAGCCGCTGGCCGAGTCCTTCTTCGTGCGCGCGGGCGCCGGCACGGGGCTGGTGGGCGCCAAGGCGTGGCTGCGCGCCGCGCAGCTGCGGCTCGATGCGGGCGGTGAGCCGTCCGAGGTGCTGGACCGGGTGCAGCGCGCCCGCGCCAGCGCGCAGCTGCCCGAGCAGCTCGCCACCCGCGCCGCGGAGCTCTCCGCGGCGGCGGAGCTGATCGTCCAGCGCGGCTCGGTGGCCGGCTTCGCCCCGGAGCCGAGCCCGCCCTCCGGCTTCGCGGTCCCGCCCGAGGGGCCCCCGGCGATGGACCTGGGGGACTTCTCGCTGGGCGGCGCGCCGCCCCCTCCCGCGCAGCCGCGGATCCTCACCAGCCAGCTCAAGGCGCTGGGCGAGCAGGGGCTCACCGTGGTGAGCGAGGCGGGACAGGAGCGGCTGTTGCCGTACCGGGAGATCCTGGGCATCGGCGTGGGGGCGGTGGCCACCCGCGGTGCGGACGGCGCCTCGCGCAACGTGCTCTTCACCGATCTCGTGGTCTCCTGGGGCGGGCAGGGCGGCGGCGCCACCGCGCTGCGCCTCTCCTCCAACGCGCTGGGGCTCTCCCGGCTCTACCCGTCCGTCCCGCCGCTGCAGGCCTACCGCCAGCTGCTGGCCATGCTCTTCGAGGCGTCTGGGGCCAGCGCCCTGAGCGACCGGGACGCGCTCCTGCGCGGCGAGTTCCCGCGCTTCGCGGATCTCGCGGAGCTGGAGCGCGCCTGCTACGGGCAGGCGACAAGCGCGGTGGCGTGAGGAGGCGCTTTTCGAGCCCGCAGTTCCCCCCGTTCACCTCGAGCGTAGGCCGTCAGGCCGTAGTCGGTGTGCCCAGCATGGGCACGGTCAGGAGGTGCAAGTCCTCTGGGAAGCAGGTCGTAGCGACCCAAGCAACTCGCAAGGTTTGTCGGCCGCGAGGCCGGGACTGAAAGAAGCGATAGCGAAGCCACGGCTCGACGTACAGGAACCGGATTCGAGGCGGACATGCGAGGGGTGAGCGGACCGACGACCGCGAAACTCCCACGACCTAGGCGCGTGGACGTATATCCGGCGAGCGCGGGGCGAAGACCGGAGCCCTTACCTGGGGAGATCTCGCCTCGCGCCTGAAAGGGCGACGGCCGATGAGGCCGGAGCGAGAAGTCAGCAGAGGCCGTAGTAGCCACGAGCGCGCCGACAGGGATGGCCACCCGCCTACTGGAAGTCGGAAGGGCAGCGAAGGGTGAAGGGCCGAACGGTGAGGAGAGCGAACTCACGCCTAGCTCGACACTGTCGTGAACTCACAAGCTCCTGACGAGGAGGCCCGCTTGAAGGGAAGGGGTGAAGCTCCAACCCGACAACACGGGTGACGAGACAGAGTGGGCGCGAAGCGAACGAGACGTTCAGGAAAGGCCGCGCAACTGGCGGCAGAGAGGCGGGAAATCGCGATACGCCGCTCGAACCTCAACTCACCGAACCGCCGGATACGGTCCCGTACGTCCGGTGGTGTGGGAGGGGGCGCGGCGTGAGCCGCCCCCCTATCCCGATAGAGGCGGCACCCAAGCCCGCAGTTCCCTCTGCGCCGCCTCGACCGCCGTGCCGCCCCTCGACTACGGGCCTGCGGCCCTACGCTCGGGGAGAACGGGGGGCAGGAATTGACCCTGAGCGTCTCCTTCGACTACAGCGGCCCTCCTCATTGAAGGGGTGTGGCCATGGGCCGGTTCGTTCGCGCAGCGTCTGTCGCGGTGGTCGCTCTCGCGGTCTTCGGCTGCGGCCAGGCCAGCGCGCCGGCGGAGCAGGGCGAGGAGCTGACGGACGTCCTGGGTGACGAGCTTGCCGCCAACGAGCTGAAGGTCGCGGTGGACGGGCTGACCGTGTGGTTCAAGCCGGTGGCCCGCCCGGAGCTCCGCAACGGCCGCAGCGTCTGGGTGATCTCCGGCCGCACCAGCAAGAACCTGGCGCAGGACGGCGTGCGCTCCTTCGTCTTCGACGACGTGCTGGGCGCGGGCGCCGTGATCAGCGCCCGGAAGTTCGAGATCGAGCTGGACTCCCAGAGCGAGCTCAACTCGCTGCTCTCCGGCGTGCGGCTCTACGTGAGCATCCAGCCGCTGGTGGGGGCGCCGGCCACCGCCACGCTCTTCCTGGCGCCGCGGCTGGACGGCTTCGCGGGCAGCTCGAAGATCTGGGTCTCCACCGTGGTGAAGCCGGTCTACGACGGCGAGCTGACCTACCGCGCGCGGGTGCGCACCGGCGCGGGCTCGGACCCCACGGTGACCACCTCCGACGCGGCGGTCTTCTCCGTGGAGCGGCGCGCCGGCACCACCGACGAGTGGAACGTGGACTTCGACTTCGCCACGTTCGTCTTCGCCGCCAACCCGCCGTCAGACCCGGTGCACTTCCGCTACACCGACAGCGGCGGGGTGCTGCGCGAGAAGACCGGCGCGCTCTACCCGGCGCTGATGCAGCTGGGGATCACCCGCGAGGACGCCTATGACGTCTGGCCCCCGCCGGAGTGCGAGGCCGCGGTGCAGGCCTGCCTGGACACGCTGGGGCTGATCGAGACGGACACCGAGGTCTGCGGCAGCTACCGGCAGACCACCCGCTGCAACATCCGGTCGATCCTGCCCACCCTGGGCCTCGCCCCGGATGATCGCTCCGCCCTGGACGCCGCGCTGATGTCGGTGCGGGCGCAGCTGCCGGCCAACCGGATCGTCGGCGCGCGGAACTTCTACGTGCAGGGGCGGACGGACCGCCCGTCCAGCCTGGCGCAGGTGGCCACCGCGCTCCTCGTCCAAGAGCAGCTCACCACCCAGCCGCTGGAGGCGCCGATCAGCACCTCCGCGCTCAACCAGGACCTCGCTGGCTTCGGCGCCCAGGGGCTCGTCCCCGCGGCGCAGCAGGTGGTCTTCTCCAACAGCTTCCAGGCCGCCCGGGTGAAGTACCAGCGGCTGGTGGCCGCTGGCGCCACGCAGCGGACGACGCTCGAGCTGCTCTACTTCCCTGGCGCGGCGCGGCTGGTGGTGCTCGAGCTGGTCACCACCGAGAACTAGCAGCCAGGACGGAGTCGAGCTTCCCCCGTTCTCCCCGAGCGTAGGCCGTCAGGCCGTAGTCGAGGGGCGGCACCGAGCCCGGGATCACGTCACCGCGTGCCGAACGCGGGTGCCGCCTCTCGACTACGCGCCTACGGCGCTACGCTCGAGGTGAACGGAGGGGAGTTCATCCCTGGATGATCTCCCCAGCAGATCGCGGGGGTCACTCGCAGTAGCGGGCGCTGCTGCCGATCCCGAGGCTCGAGGTCTCCGTCACCTGGATCCCTCCCGAGACGCGGACGCAGCCCCCCTCGGTGTCCAGGTAGATGGGTCCGGCGTAGAAGCGGTACCGCCCCGAGTCGCGCTGGCGGGAGGCGTGCGTGCCGCGGTCCACTTCGATGTAGCGGCCGCGCTTCGAATCCCAGGACGCCTTCGCCGCCATGTTCACCGCGCAGTATCGGTTCTCGGACGGCGCGTAATAGATGTTCAGCCAGCCGAGATCGCCGATCGCCACGTGCCGGACCAGCCGGTTGTACGCGGCTGCGCACGGGCCGTTGGCGAGCTCCTGGCTGGCGGTGGCGATCGCCTCGCTGTCCGCTTCGGTGACCTCGTCCTCTGGGAGGGGACCGCCGCAGCCGGCCACGCCGCATGCAGCCGCGACAATCCAGGGGAAGGTGCTCTTGAGGGCGAGATTCATGGGCGCTCCGTGAACGACGAGGGAGCAGCCTGTACGCGGATTGCCCCGCGCGCGTTACATGCCTTCGAACAGCAGATACGTGAGCGTGATGAAGAAGAAGCCGGGGATCACCACGCGGCAGATCTTGTCGATCAGCGCGGTGAGCGCCTGCTTCCCGCGGTGGTGGAGCGCGTTCTCCACGACGATCTGCACCAGCGTGAGGAAGATCACCACGTAGCTGAGCAGGAAGAACTTGTCCGCCTTCACCAGGTAGCCCACCTCCGGCAGCGAGCCGGACTGGGAGATGTGGAAGGCGATGCAGGAGAGCAGGGCGGTGATCACGATCCCCGCCTGCACCTCGAACTCGTCCGAGCGGATGAAGAACACCGCGAAGTTCATCAGGACGATCACCACCAGCGGGATGATGAACTTCACCACGTACGGGATGATCGTCCGGCGGATGGTGAGGATCAGCGCGTAGCGCGAGGACTTCCCGTCCCAGACGCCCTTCTCGATCGATCCGAAGTCCGTCTCGTACTTCTTGATGGTGGAGAGGTGCTCCACGTCCTTGATCACCCAGTCGTTGATCTGCACGTCCCGGGAGAGGAAGGAGCTCATCAACGAGCCGCCGGAGGCCGCGCCGTCATCCGGGACGAAGATCAGCTTCTCCGCCCCCATCCAGCGGTGCTCCAGCTCGAAGGGGAGCTTCTGCGTGTCGAACGGGTAGTCGTGCAGCAGGAAGTTGGCCCGCAGCTTCACGGTGATCCGCCGGCTCTGCCGGTTCCAGCCGTCCGCCTGGATCACCGGGGAGTCCTCCAGGTTCTCCACCGTCCCGTTGATCACCGAGAACTCGAAGGGCTTGGCGGCCAGGTGCGGCCCGCGCCACCGGAACCAGAGGTACCCGTCGAACAGGTACGTGCCCGAGGTGATGTCCAGCTCGCTGATGGAGTACGCGTAGGCGCCGACGAAGACCTTGATGGGGTAGGGGAGCGCCTTCGCGTTGTCCAGGTAGGCCAGGGCGCCGGGCTGCAGCGGCAGGCAGCCGCGCTGGCTGGTGCGGTCCGGCGTCAGCCCCTCGAGCTTCCCCTGCGCGCCGTAGGCCACCTCGAGCAGCTCCTGCGCCTCCGCGGCGGTGACCTTGTCGCCGGAGACCAGCAGCTGATCCAGCTCGAGCACGAAGAGGGGCCCGGCGGTCTGGTACGCGGCGGGATCCAACGTGCCGGAGTGAAGGTAGGGCCGCGAGCGCAGCAGCGGGGCCACGCGCTCGGGGGTGACGGTGGCGAGCGCACCCCCGGCGGCCAGCGCCGCCTTCACGTCCGGGCTGCCCGGCGGGGCCAGCGTCACCCAGGCGTCCACCTTGCCGGCGATGAAGGCGTCCCGGCCCGCCGAGGGCGCCAGCCGCGTGAGCTGCAGGGCGTGGGCGCTGAGCCCCTCGACCTCGAAGGGGAGCCACTCGGCCGGCGCGTCCAGCCCACCCGCGGGGCTGAGCGCCACGCGCTTGCCGCCAAGCTCCGCCACCCGGGAGATCCCCGCGCGGACCACCACGTGGATCACCACCGGCTGGAGCACCGCCAGCGCCTGCAGCGGCTGCGCGGTGGGGAAGGCCCCTTCACCGGCGTGGGCGGAGAACGCCAGGTCCGAGCGCAGCAGCGCGAGCTGGGCGTCCCCCTTGGCGAGCTGCTCCAGGCTCTGCAGCGGCGTGGCGGCGCCGCTGGCTTTGAGCCCCACGGTCCGGCCGCGCTCGCGCACGGCGTCAACGAGCAGCTCGGCCGTCCGCCGCTGCTCCGGGTCCTTCTCGCCGTGGGTCAGCACCAGCTCCCGCGCGGACGCGGGGCCGGCGAGCAGCACGGCGCACAGCAGCGGGGCACAGCGGGCGGAGAGGGGCACGGTCGGCGCTCGTTGTGGAGGGGACAGCCGGGTGGCCCGAGCGTCGCATGGTTTTCGCCCTCCGCTTCAGTCGAAGAGCCCCAGCTGGGGCGAGGGCTTCTTGGGGCGGCGGAAGGGGGTCGGCGCGGGCGAGGCGGCCTCGTCGTCAAACCCCAGCCGGAACCCCAGCCGCCGCGCGGTGCCCTCGAAGAGCGTCTGGATGGTCTGCGCGTACAGGCCCTCGCCCCGGCCGCGGACGCCGTAGCGGGAGTCGTAGAGCTGCCCGCCGCGCGTCTCGCGCAGCCGGTGGAGCACCCGCTCGGCACGCAGGGGCAGGGCGGCGCGCAGGCGCGACTCGAAGACCTCCCGCACCGAGCCCGGCAGCCGCAGCAGCACGTAGCCGGCGCGCGTGGCCCCGGCGTCCCGCGCGGCCGTGAGCACCTGCACCAGGTCCTCGTCCGACAGGCCGGGGATGATCGGCGCCACGTTGACCCCCACCGGGATGCCCGCCTTCGCGAGCGTCTGAATCGTCTGCAGCCGGCGCTTGGGCGTGGAGACGTAGGGCTCGATCGCCCGCGCGTGGGCTTCGTTGAAGAACGGCACCGAGACCGAGACGTGGACGCGGGCGTCCCTGGCCAGCTGCTGGAGCACGTCGATGTCGCGCTCCACCAGCGGCGCCTTGGTGATCAGCCCCACCGGGTTGCGGTACTCCGCGCAGACCTCCAGGCAGCCGCGGGTGAGCCGCAGCGAGGCCTCCAGCGGCTGGTAGCAGTCCGTCACGCCGCTGAAGACCAGGAGCTCGCCCTTCCAGGACGGCTTGTCGAAGGCCTCGCGCAAGAGCTCCGGCGCGCGCAGCTTCACGTGGATCTTCGTGTCGAAGTCCGTGCCCGCGCCGTGGCTCAGGTACTCGTGCGACGGCCGCGCATAGCAGTACGCGCACGCGTGCGTGCAGCCGCGGTACGGGTTCACCGAGAAGCTGAAGCCGACGTCCGGGCTGTCGTTCTTGGAGAGAATCTGCCGCGTGGCGTCCTCGTAGACCTCCAGCTCGGTACGCGGCGCCTCCTCGAGGTACTCCACCTCCGTGGAGGCCCAGGGGTTGGGCGGGTTGCTGACGCGTCGGTTCCTCACCCGTGCATGGTGGTGCTGAACGGGAGTTCAGTCAAGGGCGCCCGTCTTCCGCTCACCCCGAGCGAAGTCGAGGGGCCGCGCTAGAACGCCGCGCATGACTGACTCCTGGAAGAGGTTTCTCCGAGTCGCCTTCTTCGCGCCGGGGCTCTTCGCGCTCTGCGACTTCGTTTTCTCGTGGAACCCGCTCGCCGCCGCGCCCTACCTCGCGCACCGCGCGGAGCCGGTCTTTCGCGCCGTGCCGGCGTTGACCTTCGGCACGCTGGCGGAGGGGGTGAACGGGCTGATCGCCGCGCTCGCCTTCGCCGCGTGGGGCGCGCGGGTGCCGGGCTCGCCCTGGCGGCGAGGGCTGGTCTTCGGCCTCACCTGGTTCGGCTTCTGGGTCGTCTCCGGGACGATGTCCGCGTACGTCTGGCTGGCGGTGCCGGACTCGCTCGCGCTGGCCAACGTGGCCTGCGGGCTGCCCAAGTGTCTGGCTCTGGGCGCGGCGCTCTCCTGGCTCTGGGGCCGAGAGCCATCTTGAGTCGTGTGGGGTGAGGTCCGGCGGGCTGCCACCCTCGCGCGATCTCGGCTTCGCCGCCGCCAGCGCGGGCTAGGCTTCTCCGGTCGCGAAACCCACTCGAGGAGCCCGAATGTTCCGCTCGACCTGGTGCGTGGTGGCGATCTGCTCGGCGGCCCTGCTCGGCTGCCCGGGCGAGGTGACCGGGCCCACGGACTCGGGCACGACCGCTACGGACTCCGGCACGGGTGGCGACCCGGACTCTGGCACCACGACCCCAATGGACAGCGGCACCCAGGTGCCCGACAACGACGCCGGCTACTACGGCGCCGTCCGCTGCCCCAACGCCGCCTATCTCGTCTGCGACGACTTCGAGAACGGCTTCGACGCCTCGCAGTGGAGCACCGACACCGCGAACGGGACGATCACCAACGATGGCACCCGCGCCGCGCGCGGGACCAAGTCCATGCACAGCGTGATCAACGCCGGCGGGCAGAAGGCGCTCCTGAGCGGGAAGAAGACGCTCACGCTCTCCGGCGGCCACCTCTGGGGGCGCGTGTTCATGTACGTGCCGGCGTCCGCGAAGAGCTCGCTGGGCCGGGTGAACTTCGTCACCGCGTTCGGGAACAACGCCTCGGGCGGCGGCGCGGTCTACGCGGCGATGATCGGCGGCGACCCCGGGAGCTTCGGCGCCCTCTTCTTCCAGTTCAGCCCTGGCGTGGACGAGTCCAGCTTCGTCCACTACCCCAAGCCGTACGACGCCGTGCCGCTGGATCGCTGGTTCTGCCTCGAGTGGGACTTCAACCACCAGGGCAAGCAGATCGCCCTGTACCTGGACGGCGCGCTGATGCCGAAGACCGTGCTCAGCGGCTTCGACGCGCCGAACAGCGCGAAGATCAACGTGGGCCCCGAGTACGGCATGAACGAGGTCTGGTTCGATTCGGTGGCCATGGCGGCCACGCGGATCGGCTGCGGGAACTGAGCGCGCGTTCTTCCCGAGCGAAGTCGAGCGTGCGCCCGCCCCCGTTCACCCCGAGCGTAGGCCGTGAGGCCGTAGTCGAGGGGCGGCACCGAGCCCGTGATCACCAAGAGGCCGCTTGGAGTCCGTGGCGCCCCTCGACTACGGGGCTTCGCCCCTACGCTCGGGGTGACCGGAGGGGAACGACGGGCATGAAAGGCTCACAGCCTCCGAGCGTAAGGGCGCTTCGAGGTGAGGACGCTCAGCCCCACTTCGGGTAGTGCTTGGCGGGCAGCGCCGGCGCAGCCGGCCGGGCCGCCGCGGGCTGGGAGCCGGACCCGCCACCGCCACCGCCCTGGCTCTGCCGGGAGTCCTGGCCACCGCGGCCTCCGCCCCGGCCGCCACGGCCACCGCGCCCGCCCTGACGGCCACCGCGGCCACCACGGCCTCCGCCGCCACCGCCGCCGCGCTCATGGCGTCCGCCGCCGCCACCGCCGCCGCGGCCGTGCTGGCGGCGGTCCTGGGTGGTCGAGCCCGGCGGAGGCGCCGCGCCCGGCGCCACAGTGGAGCGGAACGGGTTGTCCTCCTGCACCGGGACAGTGCGGCGGATGAGCCGCTCGATGTCGCGGATGTACGCGCGCTCCTCGGCGTCGCAGAAGGAGAGGGCGATGCCGGCGGCGCCGGCGCGGCCGGTGCGGCCGATCCGGTGGACGTAGCTCTCCGGGATGTTGGGGATCTCGAAGTTGATCACGTGGGTGACGCCGTCGATGTCGATCCCGCGGGCGGCGATGTCGGTCGCCACCAGGATCCGCAGATCTCCGTCCTTGAACGCGTCCAGCGCCCGCTCGCGCGCGTTCTGGGACTTGTTGCCGTGGATCGCGTCCGCCCGGACCCCGGCGGCGTTCAGGTGCTTGGCCACGCGGTTGGCGCCGTTCTTCGTGCGGGTGAAGACGAGCGCGCGGGCGATCGCCGGGTCCTTGAGGACGTGGATCAGCAGGTTGCGCTTCTGGTCTCGCTCCACCAGGTAGAGCCGCTGGTCGATCGTCTCCGCGGTGGTGGCCACGGGGACCACGGCCACCCGCACGGGGTCCACCAGCATGCTGTCCGCCAGCTCCTGGATGTCCGGCGGCATGGTGGCGGAGAAGAAGAGCGTCTGGCGCTTCTTCGGCAGCACCGCGAGGATCTTCTTCACGTCCCGGATGAAGCCCATGTCGAGCATCCGGTCCGCCTCGTCGAGCACCAGCACCTCGAGCGTGGGGAAGGAGACCAGCCGCTGCGAGATCAGATCCAGCAGCCGCCCGGGGGTGGCGATCAGGATGTCCACGCCCCGCCGCAACGCCTGGACCTGGGGATCCTGGCCCACGCCGCCGAAGATCACCGTGTTCTTCAGCCGCGTCCCGCGGCCGTAGGTGGAGAAGCTCTCGGAGATCTGCGAAGCGAGCTCGCGCGTGGGCGTGAGCACCAGGCAGCGCACGTTCCGCGTGGTGGGCGCGGTGTGGGAGAGGCGCTGGAGGATGGGCAGCGCGAACGCGGCGGTCTTGCCGGTGCCGGTCTGCGCGCAGCCGACCAGGTCCTTGCCGGCGAGCGCGTGCGGGATCGCCTGCGCCTGGATGGGGGTGGGGGAGGTATAGCCCTCGTCGCGCAGCGCGCGGCAAAGGGATTCATCGAGCTTCAGCTCTTCGAACGTCATGTGTTTGGGTGTTCCTGGGGAATCAACGAATTGAAACGAGGCGCCGATGAGGGCGCAGCATTCCGCTGGTTCAGCGAAGCGCCGCGAGGACCGTCAGGGACTCGAGAAGCAGGCTGGGGAATGTCCCGGTGCCGTCCGTGACGAACACTGGCTGCCGGTGAAGGCGAGTCCGGACCGCAGCGGGCGATCCGGTAACTCCACCTGTCTAGCGCAAGGCGCCCCGCAATGCACGCCGGTCACAGGAAAGGGCCGGGTCCGTACTTCCAGGCGGCAACCAACCGCCCAAGGAGAACACCGACATGACGTCCCAACACGCCGGAGTCCTGATGACGCTCGCCCTCTTGTGCTCCCCCGCGCTCGCCGACGAGGCGGGCACGCGGGTGACCGTGAGCCTCGCCAAGTCCCAGGGAGAGCTGCCCGATCCGGAGAAGCTGGTGCAGGCGGTGAGCCCGCTCGGCGCCGGCGAGCGGCAGGTGGTCGTCAAGCGCAAGGCCACTGACGCCGGTGGCGAGGTGAGCATGGACCTCTGGGGGCGCACCCTGACCGCGAGTGAGATCCCCGGCGCGCTGCGCGCCGCCTTCCCGGTCCTCAAGACGGCGCAGATCCAGGTCTCGGTGCTCGACCCGGCCAGCCGCCCCACGCTGGACCCCCTCCCGGAGGCCGGCGCCGAGGTCACCACCACCACCACGCCGGACGGCAAGGTCCGCAAGGTGATCAAGAAGCGCGTGGTAGAGACGAAGTAGCTTCCCGCTCGCCCGTGCGCTCCCCGCTCACCCTCCTGCGAGACGCGCGCCTCGCCCGGCTGCTCACCCGCAGCCAGCGAGGCGACCGCGAGGCGCTGCGCGAGCTCTACCGGTCGCTCTACCCGCCGGTCTGCCGCTACGTGCGCGGCCGGGTGGGGAGCGCCGCCGAAGCCGAGGACGTGGTGAGCCAGGTCTTCCTGCGGCTGGTGGCGAGGCTGCACGAGCTTAAGGCGGAGCGGGGCACGGTGCTCGCGTACGTGCTGCGCTCCGCCCGCAACCTGCTGGTGGATCGCGCGCGGGCAGCCGGGAGCGCCGCGCGAGAGCCGCTGAGCGCGGTGGAGGGGCTCGCGGATCCAGACCGCCGCTCCGCGCAGCAGGAGCTGGAGCGCGAGGAGCAGACGCGGGCGCTGCGCGCCCGGCTGGCGCAGCTGACCCCGGAGGCGCGGGAGCTCTTGCGGCTGCGGTTCGCGGACGAGCTGGGCTACGCGGAGATCGCCGCCCTGCTGGAGCTGAGCGAGGCGGCGGTCCGCCAGCGCGTCTCCCGGGCGCTCCGGGAGCTGCGCGAAGGCTGGCCCGCGGCGGCAACGAGAGGAGTCCCCACGCCATGACCACCCCTGACGAGCTGAAGCGGGCACTGCGGCCGCCCTCGGCGCCGCTGGACCCCGCGCACCGGGAGCGGTTGGAGCAGCAGGTGCTCGAGGCGTTCGATCGCCGCGGCGGTGAGGCCCCTGTCGCCCGGGCCCGGCCGCGCTGGCCGCGCTTCGCGGTGATCGCCGCGACCTTGCTGTGTCTGCTCAGCGCCAGCCAGGCGCCGGCCGAGGTCCAGCTCGAGGTGGGCAGGCGCGTCACCGTGGAGCTCGAAGGCGCGCCGCCGGACCTCCACGCGCTGGGACAGGCGGTGGCGGCCGCCCTCTCTCCGGCGGCGCCGGCGGAGGTGGGCATCCAGGTCCGCCGGCGGGCGGGTGGGCCGGCGCGGCTGATCGTGGACGTCTGGGGGCCGCCGCTGCTGGACGACGCCGCCGCCCGGGAGCGGCTGCGTCCGCTGGTGGGCCAGGCCCGGGTGGAGCTCACCTCGCTCAAGGGGCGGGTCCGCAGCAGCCTGCTGGACAAGCTGACGCACAAGCTGCTCCGTCGGCGGGCGTCCCCCGAGGAGCTGAAGGCGGCGCGCCGAGAGCTGCTGGAGACGCTGCGCCGGCAGGAGGGGGAGGGGGCCGAGATCGACGTGGACGTGGAGCAGCGCGAGGACGGCCAGCGCTTCCGCGTGAAGGTGAAGAGGCAGGCCGAGCAGTAGCCGGCCGGGCGGGCCTTCGGGGGCGGGGGCTTCGAGGGTGAGCACCCTTGGGGCGTGCGCTCGAGACTGACACTGCGGCGGACGCTGCGCCTGCGGCCCAGCCTCCGGGGGATCTTCTTGAGCGGGTTGGGCGGCATCTTCTTCCTGGCCTTCCGCTCGCTCCGCCGGCAGGTGCTCGGGCTCTACGGGGCCAGGGGGATCGTCCCGGTGGAGGCGTACCTGCGGCGCGTCCATCGGTACGCGGGCGATGCGCGCTTCGGGCTCGTCCCGACCTTGTTCTGGTTCGGCGCCTCGGACCGCGCGCTGGTCCGAGCCTGCGCCGCCGGGCAGGCGGTGGCCGCGCTGCTCGTCCTCGGCGTGGCACCGCGCGCGGCGCTGCTCGCGCTGTGCGGCCTCTACCTGTCCTTCGTCTCGGTGGGGCAGGAGTTCATGTCCTTCCAGTGGGACGTGCTGCTGCTCGAGGCAGGCGTGCTCGCGCTCTTCGCCGCCTCGCCGGGCCCTTCTCGCCTGGGGCTCCTGCTCTTGCGGTGGCTGGTGCTGCGCCTCTACTTCGAGTCCGGCGCGGCCAAGCTGCAGTCCGGAGATCTCACCTGGCGGCGGCTCTCGGCCTGCAGCGTCTATTACGAGACCCAGCCGCTGCCCAACCGGGCCGGCTGGTACGCGCACCAGCTCCCGGAGCTCGCGCAGCGCGCGTCCACCGCCGCGGTGCTGGCGCTCGAGTGCGTGCTCCCGTTCGCCGCCCTGGGGCCCCGGACGCTGCGGCGCGTGGCGTTCGGCGCCTTCACCGCGCTGCAGGCGGTCTTCGCGGGGACGGGGAACTACGGCTTCTTCAACCTGCTCTCCGCCTGGCTGGGGCTGCCGCTCTTGCTCGAGCCCGCGCCCGCGCCGCGCTCCCGTCTGCGGGAGGGCGCAGAGGCGCTCTTGGCGGCGCCGCTCCTGTGGATCAGCACCAAGGAGCTCTTGCGGCGGTTCGTCCCGCGCGCGCTCCCGGTGGACGCGGTGGAGGAGCGGCTGGCGCCGCTGCGGGTGGCCAACGGCTACGGGCTGTTCAGCGTGATGACCACCGTGCGGCCGGAGATCCTCCTCGAGGGCTCGCAGGACGGTGAGCGCTGGGAGGAGTACGGCTTCCGCTACAAGCCCGGGCCAGTGGACCGCCCGCCGGTGCAGGTGGCGCCCCACCAGCCGCGCCTGGACTGGCAGCTCTGGTTCGCCGCGCTCGGCTCGCCGCCAGGCTGGTTCTCATCCCTTATGGCGCGGCTCCTGGAGGGGGCTCCGGAGGTGCTGGCGCTGCTGGGCCACAACCCGTTCCCCCAGCGTCCGCCGCGCTACGCGCGCGCCGTGCTCTACGAGTACGAGATGACCAGCCCCCAGGAGCGGGCGCGGACCGGCGCGTGGTGGCGGCGCGCCCGCCTGGGCCTCTACTTCCCGGTGGTTACGCTCCGGCGCCAGGGCTCGCCGCCAGATCGGCCCCTCCTGCGCCGCGAGCCCGCGCGCGCCTGAAAGGTCGTGTCCCACCCTGTCGGGGTGCCGTGTCGAAGGGGAATGACCTTCCCCACGCGACTGCTGCTCCTCGCTGCCCTGGCCTCCCTCTCCGCCGCCTGTTGGCCGGATCCCCCGGGAGATCCGCTTCGGGACAACCACACCGCCGCGCTGGCGGATGCGGGCACCACCCAGGCGTGCGGCGTCACTACGTGCGGCGCCTCGCAGATCTGCGTCCACCCCTGTTGCGGCGGCGCCCCGCCGCAGTGCGAGGCGGCCTCGGACGCGGGCACCTGCGCCTTCGGCCCCTGCAACGTGCCGGGCAGCGCGCTGCCTTGCTCCCAGCGCCCCTGCTCGCCGCCCGCCCCGTACTGCGTCACCGTGCCGACCTCCTGCGGCGGCGCCGCGTCCTGCGGCTGCCTGGGCGCAGACGTCTGCCGCGGGGCCGGCAGCTGCGGCGCGGTAGGCGCGGACGGCGTCTCCTGCGTCTGCGCCTAGGCGGCCCTCACCAGTTGGGCAGCTCGCCCCTGGGCGTTGGCGGCAGCGGCGCGGAGAGCGGGTGGATGACGTAGACCGTCCCCAGGCTCTTGCGCATCCACGCGCGCTCGAATGGCTCGCGCTGGTACACGTGGCGGACGCCCGCGTTGTTCGGGGACAAGGGGTCGTTGACGATCACCTCGCCCGCCGCGGTGAAGCCGGTGATCACGAGCAGGTGGCCGTTGGACCCCAGCGCGTCCCAGCTCGCGCCCGGCAGGGTGTTCTTCTCCGCGGAGATGGAGGCGATGAGGGGGATTCCGGCGCGCAGGAAGCGCTCGGCCTCCGCCAGCGAGCGCAGCCGCGTGACGAACGCCTCCACGCCGAAGCGCCCGGCGTAGGCGGCGTTGAAGGCCCAGTTCCCGGTGCCGCCGTAGGCCGCGTCCCACGTCGCGTGGGCGGCGTAGTCCACCTGCCGGTCCGGGTGCGCGGCGTCGAAGCGCGCCAGCTCCGCCTCGGTGGGCCCGCGCTTCCAGAAGCCGAGCACCATCGTCGTGGAGGTGGGGCTGCACCAGGCCTCGCCGCCACCGGCCAGCTCGGGCGAGTGGCCCTGGTGCACCAGCTGCGAGAGCCCTGGCACCGCCAGCTCCACCTCCTTCTGCAGCAGGGGGGCGCTGACCGGGCCCGGCGCCGCCGGTGGGCCGTCCGAGGTCACCGCCGCCAAGAGCTGCAGGGTGGGGGAGGGGCGCCCCTTCGCCCCCGCGAGCTTCACCGCCAGGCGGTACGCCACCAGCGGCGCCTTCGCGACCAGCGTGTCCGTGGAGATCTTGGCCAGCGCGTCCTCTTGATCGTTCACCGAGCTGCGCGGCAGCGGCGTGGCGCCCGAGCTCCACCGCCCGAGCGCGTACCAGCCGCTCTGCTCCCCGCCGCGCGCGCGGACCTGGACCTGCACCTCCAGCCACGTCTCGTCCGGCGTCTGCGCATTCCAGGACGGCACCAGCTCCGCGAACGCGAAGCCCGGCGTCACCCAGGGCGAGGTCCACGTCCCCTGGCGCACCCGGCGGGCGGCGACTCCGCGCTCCGCCGGCACCTCCAGCTCCGGCGCGTCCGCGCTCAAGCCCAGCTCGCCCGCGCGCCCCACCGCCACGCCCGCCACCGCCCCCGCGCGCAGCTCCGCGCCCGCGAAGCGCTTGAAGTGGATGGGCCGGCCCGCGGCCACCGCGGACAGCGGGGCGAGCAGACAGAGCAGGCAGGGGAGGACGCGGTTCATGCGGTGGATCTAGCAGAGCGCGTCAGCTCTGCGCGCCCTGACGCTGCCGGCCGGAGAGGGAGGCCACCGCCGCCAGCAGCTCCGCAGGCTCGATCGGCTTGGTGACGTGGTGCTGGAACCCCGCCTGCATCGCCCGCGAGCGGTCCGCCATCCGCGCGAAGGCGGTCAGGGCGAGCGCCGGGGTGTTGCCGCCCTCCTCCTCCGGGAGCGCGCGCAGGCACTTCATGAGCTGGTAGCCGTCCTCGCCCGGCATCGCGATGTCGGAGATGAGGACGTCTGGCCGCTCGCGCCGCAGCCGCTCCAGCCCCTCGCGGGCGCTGCCGGCCTCGCTCACCGTGGCGTGGCTGCCCTGCAGCAGCGCCCGCACGTACTCGCGCGTGTCCACCTCGTCGTCCACCACCAGCACGCGGACGCCCTCCAGCGACACCCACTCCGCCGGGGGCGCCGGCGGCTGGCGCTCGCGCCAGGGCCGGTCCAGCAGCGGCAGGCGGACGGTGAAGAGCGAGCCTCTCCCCACCCCCTCGCTGGAAGCGAAGACCTCGCCGCCGTGCGCCTCCACCAGGTGCCGGACGATCGCCAGGCCCAGCCCCAGCCCGCCCGCCTTCCGCGCGGTGCTCCCTTCCTCCTGGCGGAAGCGCTCGAAGACGTGAGGGAGGAACTCGGGGGAGATGCCCACGCCGGTGTCGCTCACCTGGATCTCCAGATCCGTCAGAGCCCGGCTCAGCTCCACGCGGACCTTCCCGTCCCGCGCCGTGAACTTCACCGCGTTGGCGAGCAGGTTCCACACCACCTGCTGCAGCCGCTTGGCATCCCCCATCACCTGCCCGCCCGCCTCGACCGAGAGCTCCAGCGCCACGCCGCGCGCGGCCGCGGCCGGCCGCACCGTCTCCACCGCCGCCGCCACCACGCCGGCCAGCTCCGTGGGCTCCAGCTCCAGCGCCAGCTTGCCGGAGATGATCCGGCTCACGTCGAGCAGGTCTTCGATCAGCTGCGCTTGCACCCGCGCGTTCCGCTCCACCGTCTCCAGCGCCCGCGCCCGCTTCTCTTCCGGCAACAGCCCGGCCTTGAGCATCTGCACCCAGCCGAGCATGGACGTCAGCGGCGTGCGCAGCTCGTGGCTCACCGTGGCGAGGAACTCGTCCTTGAGCCGGCTCGCCTCCTCCGCTTGCGCCCGCGCCACCTGCGCGTTCTGCAGCAGCCGCGCCCGCTCCGCGTCCGACCGCTTCTGCGCGCGCAGATCCCGCGTGATGGTGGCCAGCGCGGTCACCTTGCCGTCTGGGCCCTTGAGCGGGAAGAGGCTGTAGAGGACCGGCAGCTCCTCGCCGGTCTGGAAGTGGCGGAAGAGCAGCTCTCCTTCCCAATAGCCGTCCCGCAGCGCCGCCGGCAGCACCTCGTCCAAGACCTTGGCTCGCTGGCGCTCCACGAAGTAGTCGCGGATCCGCGTCTCTCCCAGCTCGAGCGCCTCCGGCAGCCCCACCAGCCGGCGTCCCGCGTCGTTCACGAAGATCGGCTTGCCGTCCAGCAGGGCGATCCCCACGAAGTCCCGCGTGGCGTCCAGCACCGCCGCGAGCCGGTTGATCTCCAGCTCCGCCCGGTGGGCCGCCACGATGTCCTGCTCCAGCTTCTTGCGCGCGCTCACCTCATTGGTGGCGTCGTGCGCCACCACGAGGATCGCCTCCACCGCGCCGGCATCGTCGAACACCGGCTGGTAGACGAAGTTGAAGTAGACGTCCTCCAGGGCGCCCCCTTCGGCGCGCGCCACCTTGACCAGCGTCTCCGAGCCAACGAATGGGAGCCCCGTGTTCCGGACGCTCGCGAGCATCTGCTCCAACCCCTGCCCCGCGAGCTCCGGCATGGCCTCGAACAGGGGCAGGTTGAGCACCAGCTCCCGCGTGCGCCCCCACATCTGAAGCACTGGCGAATTCACCAGCTCGATCCGGTAGCTCGGTCCGCGCAGGACGCAGAAGGCCACCGGGGCGAGCTCGAACACCCGCCGCAGCTCGGAGAGCCGCGCGTCCAACTGCGCGTTCGCCTTCTGCACCAGCTCCGCGCGGCCGAGGACCCCCGCGTCCACAGGCGAGCGACCCTGCACCGCCGTGACGTTCACGGTGTGCTGGAGGATCCACTTCACCTCGCCGCGCTCGTCCAGGATCGGCGTGTGGGTGGCGCTCCAGGCGTGGTCCTCGTCGTTGATCCGGTAGGGGATGAGCGCCAGCACATCTGGCCGCCGCGTCTGCAGCACCGTGCGCAAGGACGCGAGCAGCATCCGCGAGCTGTCGTTGCCGGGGTTGGACGGGTCGTGCGGGAAGACGTCCAGGAGCCGCTTACCCAGCAGCTCGTCCAGCCGCCGCCCCGTCACCGCCAGGTACGCCTTGTTGGCCGCCACGTAGCGCAGCTCGCGATCCAGCACCATGTACGGGTTGGGCGAGGCGTCGAAGATGGCGAGCAGGTCGTCCGGGCCGAGCATGGCGGGGTCCGTAGGTGAACTAGCGCCGATGGCTGGCCGAAGCCACTGCGGGTGAAACCGGCGAGGCCGGCCCGGTTCACTCCAGGACGGTGCTCGAGCCGCGCACCGGTACGGCGGCGGCCCGGGCACCGGAGTCCTCGGGCGAGCCGAGCAGCGCCAGCAGACCGGCCGCGCCCGCAAGCGCGCCGATCACCGTCTCCTCGGTCACCGCCAGGAAGTCCACGTCGAACGGGAGCGCCGAGGCGAACATCGCGCCCAGCAGCGCGCCAACCGAGGCCACCCCCAGCGTCGCCAGCGTGGCCCGCAGCGAGGCCGCGCTCCACCCCCGCGCGAAGGCGCGCGCTGCGAGTCCAACCAACGTTCCGGCGACCAGGAAGACCATGCGGCTCCTTGAAATTCTCCGCTGTGAGCGTGTGCGCGTTGCGTGCCACCTCCGCCCACCGGCCAACCCCTGGGACGGGCTCACGACCCATGGCGTCACGCGGCGGGGATGGGACATCCTCGCCGCAATCATGGGGAGCGCGTGCCATGGGTCGGGCCCGACCGCGCCAGCGCGGCGCGTGTGTGGAATATGCTCTGGCGGTCTGGGCCGCCGGAGCTTTGCGCTGAACTCTTCACCTCTTCCACGCCTGGCGGCTGCCTGGCTGGCGCTCGGCGCCGCGCTCGTGGCGCGCGCCGAGCCCGACTCCTTCGGCCTGGGGACGGGGCGGGACGGACCCATGAGCGCCACCGCGCCCGGGACCGTGGTGAACGCGTACGCCGCGCTCTCGGCGCCACGCCTACCCGGGGACACCTCGCTGCCGGTGGCAAGCACGGTGGGCTTCGCCGCCGGAGATCTGGTGATGGTGCTGCAGACCACCGGGCTCATCCCCGAGCCCGGCGCCGGGGCGCCGGGCCCGTTCGATCTGACCTCGGATCCGGTGGGGCGCTGGGAGCTGGCGCGGCTCTCCGGCGCGTCCGCCGGGGCGCTGGCGCTGACCGCGCCGCTGGTGAATGGCTACGCGGCCGGCGCCACGCAGGTGATCCGGGTGCCGGAGTTCACCTCGGTCCAGGTGCCCGGCGGCACCTCGCTGGTGGCCGCGCCCTGGAACGGCGCCACCGGCGGCGTGCTCGCCTTCCTTGCCACCGGCACGGTGGTGAACCAGGGGGCGCTGCTGGCCACCGGGGCGGGGTTCCGGGGCGGCCAGTTCGTCAACCAGGCGATCACCCCGGACGGCTGCAGCGAGCTGGATCAACCGCCGGATGCCGGTGGCGCGGCGAAGGGCGAAGGCGTGGCCCAGACGCGCTACGGCCCGGAGGTGACCGGCTATGGCAACGTCACCCACGGCGCGGGCGGAGGCGTCTGCCACAACGCCGGCGGTGGCGGCGGCGGCAACGGCGGAGCAGGGGGCAACGGCGGGCGGAGCTGGCTGGGAGACGGCTCCCGCGACATCGGCGGGCGCGGGGGCGCCAGGCTGGTCTACACGCTGATGGATCACCTCACGCTCGGCGGCGGCGGCGGCGCAGGGCAGGGGAACGACGACGCGGGCACCTCCGGCGGCGCGGGCGGCGGCGCCATCTTCGTGCGCGCCGGCAACCTCTCCGGCAACGGCGCCATCGAGGCCAACGGCCAGACCGCGGCGAACACCAGCAACCCCGGCGTGGGCAACAGCAACGACGGGGCGGGCGGCGGTGGCGGCGGCGGGAGCATCTACCTGCGGATCGCCGGCCCGCTCACCTGCTCCTCGCTCGCGGCCAGCGGCGGCAACGGCGGCAGCATCATGACCGCCTTCCACGGTCCCGGCGGCGGTGGCGGTGGCGGGCGGATCCTCGCCCAGGCCACCACGCTCAGCTGCACCCCGCAGGTCCTGTCCGGCGTTGGCGGGACGCAGACCGACCTGAGCAACCCGAACGGGGCGCGCTACGGCGCGGGCCCGGCGACCGCCAACGATCCTGCTGGCCTCGGCGCGGTGAGCACGCCCCCCGGCCCCCTGAAGATCCCCGGCGCGCCGATCCTCACCGCGCCTGCCCAGGGCGCCAGCGTCCCCACCCGGCGCCCGGTGGTCACCGGCACGGCCGAGCCCTCCGCCACGGTCATCCTCTTCCTGGACGGCGCGGAGTGGATCCGCACCGCCGCGTCCGGCGCCGGCGGCTTCAGCCACACCCCGGCCGCGGATCTCTCGGAGGGCGCGCACCAGCTCTCCGCCTCCGCGGAGCTCCAGCAGCTGCGCAGCCCCAGCAGCGCCGTGCGCGCCTTCACCGTGGACACCGTCCCGCCGGCGGTCCCGGCGTTCACCACGCCCACCGCCGGGGCGCTGCTTGCCACCGCGCAGCCCACGCTCGCCGGCACCGCGGAGGCCAACGCCAGCGTCGCCCTGCGGGTGGACGGGACCCTGGTGGGCACCGTCACCGCCAGCGGCGCGGGCGCCTGGAGCTACACGCTCGCCGCCGGCCAGGCGCTGGTGGACGGCAGCCACGGCGCCACCGCCATCGCCTCGGACGCGGCAGGCAACCCCTCGCCGGCGGCGAGCCGCGCCTTCTCCACGGACGCCACGCCGCCGCAGACCTCCATCGACAGCGGTCCCCCGCCCATCACCTCGGCGGACAGCGCGGTGCTCTCCTTCTCCTCGCCCGAGTCAGGGCTCGTCTTCGAGTGCAGCCGCGGCGCGCAGCCCTTCGCCCCCTGCACCTCGCCGGTGGCCCTCTCCGGCCTGGCGGACGGCTCCTACCTCTTCCGGGTCCGCGCCGTGGACGCGGCGGGCAACGTGGATCCCACCCCCGCGCAGCGGACCTGGATCGTGGACACCCAGCCTCCCGCCGCGCCGGTGGTGGTGAGCCCCGCCGCGGGCAGCCTGGTGGGCCCCAAGCCCAACGTCACCGGCACCACCGAGCCGGACGCGGTGGTGGAGGTGTTGCTGGATGGGAGCCTGGCCGGCACCACCACCGCGAGCGGAACGGGCGCGTTCATCTTCACCGCCACGGTGGCGCTCTCCCAGGGCGGCCACACCGCGGCGGCGCGCGCCCGGGACGGCGCCAACAACCTGGGGCCGCTCTCCGCGCCGCGCGCGTTCTCCGTGGATGACGTGCCGCCGGAGACGACGCTGCTCTCCACGCCCGCCAACCCCTCCAACTCGTCCTCGCCCCAGTTCTCGTTCTCCTCGAACGAGGGGGGCTCCACCTTCGAGTGCGCGATTGACGCGGCCGCCTTCGCGCCGTGCCCGAGCCCGTTCGGCTACACCGGCCGCTCGGACGGGAGCCACACCTTCCAGGTCCGCGCCAAGGACCCGGCGGGGAACGTGGACCCCACGCCCGCCCAGTTCGACTGGGTGATTGACGCCACGGCGCCGGCCGCGCCGGTGATCCTCCAGCCCGCGCCCGGCACCGCGCTGGCCGTCACCACGCTCACGTTCTCCGGCACCGCCGAGCCGCTCTCCACCGTCCAGCTCACCCTGGACGGCGAGAAGATCGGCGAGCCCACCGCGGACAACCAGGGCCGGTGGACCTTCACCCCCACCGCCTCGCTGATCGAAGGGGCGCACGTGGCCTCCGCGCGGGCGGCGGACGCGCTGGGCAACCTCGGGCCGCGCTCCGCGGAGGTCCCGTTCGCGGTGGATCTCACCGCCCCGGACACATCCATCGCCGGCGCCCCCGCCGCCTTGCTCAACCTCCCCAGCGCGATGTTCTCCTTTTCCGCCAGCGAGCCGCAGGTGACCTTCGAGTGCCGGCTGGACGCGGGCGCCTTCGCCCCCTGCACCAACCCCATCACCTTCACCGGGCTGGCAGACGGGGAGCACACGCTGGAGGTCCGCGCCAAGGATGGCGCCGGCCACGTGGATCTCTCGCCGGCCTCCCACGCCTGGCGGGTGGACACGGTGGGGCCCGCCGCGCCCGTCTTCACCTCGCCGCTGGAGGGCTCCGAGGTCACCTCGGGCACGCCGATCTTCAGCGGCACCGCCGAGCCGCTCTCCACCGTGGAGCTGACGGTGGATGGCGCCAGGGTGGCGGCCGTGGCCGCGGACGCCAGCGGCGCCTTCAGCTACACGCTCGAGTCCTCCCAGGCGCTGGCGCTGGGGGCGCACTCCGCCACGGCCCGCGCCACCGATCCCGCCGGCAACGCGGGCGCCGGCAGCGCGCCGCGCGCGTTCTCCGTCTCCAGGCTGGGCGTCAACGACGGCGGCTGCCACTGCGGCGGCGCCGGCGGCGGGCCGCTGGCGCTGGGACTGCTCGCCCTGTGCGTGGCGGCGGCGCGGCGCCGCTCCCGTTCACCTCGGCTGTGACTTGAGCCAGGCCGTGGTCCTCTCCCCGTTCACCCCGAGCGGAGTCGAGGGGCGGTGGAGACGCTGCGCGCCCCTCGACTTCGCTCGGGGCGACCGGAACGGAGGCAACGCCGCGCGCTCACCCGGGGGTGAGGCGCTTAAGGAACCACCACCGTGAAGCGGGTGACCGCCGCGGCGGGAGCGCCGCTCTCTGCGGTCAGCGTGCCGCGCGCGGTGTAGACGCCCTTGAGCTGCTGGCCGCCGGCCTCGAGCGAGAGCTCGCCGGTGAAGGAGCGGCTGCCGCCCGGGGCGAGCGTGAAGGAGGTCTCCCCCTGCGCGAAGAGCTTGTCCATGCTCCAGGTCTTCACCACCTTGCCGGCCGCGTCCAGGAGCTGGAAGTCATGCTGCTGGCTGGAGGTGAAGCGGTAGGTCCGCGAGGCCTGGCTGGTGTTGGTCAGCGTCAGCGTGAGGTTCGCCACCGCGGTCACCTCGTTGGAGGGGCAGGGCGTGGTGATGCAGCGGATGGTGTTGGGCTGGTTGACGTAGGTGGCCTTGTCCGTGCGCAGGGAGAGCGCGGCCGGGAAGGCGCGGCCGGAGACGGAGGCCTCCTTGAGGACGAAGACCTCGCCGGCGCCCGTGGTGAAGCCGACCGGGCCCACGCCGGGGGCGAAGGTGATGGAGGCGTACGCCGGGGCCACGCAGCGCGCGGTGGGGGAGGGGATCAGCGTGAGGTCGATGGTGCGGGCGTCCGCGAAGCTCCCGGCCGGGGTGGGGAAGGCGATGTCCGTGGCCGAGCGCCGCAGCTCGAACCGCTCACAGCCGCCGCCGTTGCCCTTGTACTCCCACGGCGTGTAGCGGTAGCCGAAGCGCAGGAACGGGGCCCAGCCCGCGGTGGAGCCCCAGGCGTAGAGGCTGTTGGGGGCGCCGTCGGTGTAGCCCAGCCAGGTCCCGTCCTCGTCCGCGGTGAAGCCGGTCAGGTGGCGGATGCCGCCCGAGGCGAAGTCCACGGTCAGCTTCCGGGTGGAGGTCCGGGACATGAAGGTCCAGGAGTCGCCCTCGGACATCGGGAACCAGAGGCGCGCGGCGCTGGAGACCAGCTCGGCGCCGGCCTCGGCGGTCTCGGCGCTGGAGGAGAGCTCGTCCGCGGAGAGCTCGGGGGAGACGGGGGCCGTGGGCGCGCCGCAGGCGGCGAGCAGGACGGCGAGGGCAAGGACGCTGTGCTTGAGGTTCATGGGCGGCGGGCATGTGCCAGAAGCTCCCCTACAAGGTCAAGCGCCCGCCGGGATTAGATCTGATATCTGCCGCGCATGCCGCTGATGGTTCGCACGCCCTCCGGGGAGCTCACCTTCGAGGATCTCCGCGCGCTGTGGCGCGCGGTGAAGGCCGGGGACGTGGCGCCGCTGGACGAAGTCCGCGTGGACGGCGGCCCGTGGACGCGCGTGGGCGAGCTGCCGCAGCCGCCCAAGTCTCTCTGGCAGCGCCTCAGCCCCTGGCGCGCCGTGGTGGACCTGCTCCAGGCGAAGCGCTCTTGAGCCGCGCCTCGAGCCCGTCCAGCAGCGCGTCCAGTCCGAGCGCAAAGCTCTTGTCGAAGTCGTGCGAGGCGAGCGTGGGCAACAGCGCCGCCACCAGGGGGAACTGCTCCGCCGGCAGCTCCGAGAGCTGCCGCAGCTGCAGGCTGAGGAACTGGCCGCCGTCCCGGGTGCGCGGATCTCCCCACTGCCCCATGGCGTGGCCCACCACGTAGCTGGTGATCGCCTCCACCGCGTAGACGCTCTCCGCGCCGGAGAGCCCCGCCTCCACCAGCACGGCCATGGACGGCTCGATGTGCCGCATCACCCCCGCGCTGAAGAGCTGGCGGGAGGCGAACAGCGGCATCACCGCGGTGTGCGCCGCCAGCACCTTCCGGTAGGCGTGGCTCGCGCGCGCGAGCGCGGTCCGCCAGCCGCTCCGGGTGGGCACCGGCTCCAGCTCGCCGAGCACGGCCTCCTGCAGCCCGTCCAGCAGCGCCTCCTTGTTCTGGAAGTGGCGGTAGAGGGACATCGCCTCCACGCCGAGCTCCGCGCCCAGCCGCCGCATGCTCAGGGCCTCCAGCCCGTGACGGTCCACCAGCGCCAGCGCGGCCTGGAGGATCCGCTCCCGGGAGAGGGGCGTTCTGCGTTCAGCGCGCCGCGCCATGCCTGGCTCCTATGCCCGCGCCACGCGCATCGGCAGGCCGCCCTTGGGGCGCAAGGTGATGGACGCGTGCGGCCGCACCAGGGCGCCGGCTCCCTCGAAGCGCAGCTCGCGCGCCAGGGTGCCGAGGATCAACACCGCCTCCATCAGCGCGAACCCCTTGCCAATGCACATCCGCTGACCGCCGCCGAAGGGGAAGTAGGCGTACGCGGGGTTCCTCTTGGTGGAGCCGTCCAGCCAGCGCTCGGGCCGGAACTCGAGCGGCCGCGGGTAGTAGCGCTCGTCCCGGTGCACCACCCACTGCGAAACGGCGATCTCGTGCCCCTTGGGGACCAGGTGCCCCGCCAGCTCGAAGTCCACCAGCGCCTCGCGCCCGAGGATCCACGCGGGCGGGTAGAGGCGCATCGACTCCTGGATGACCGCGTTCGCATACGGCAGCTTCGGCACGTCCGCCGGCCCGGGCGGGCCGGGGAGGGCGCGGACCTCGTCGTGCAGCGCCCGCTCCGCCGCGGGGTTGGCCGCCAGCAGGTGCCAGGTCCACGCCAGCGCGTTGGCGGTGGTCTCGTGACCGGCCAACAGCATGGTGAGGACCTCGTCCCGGAGCTGCCGGTCGTTCATCCGCGCCCCGTCTTCGTCCTGGGCGTGCAGGAAGAGCGAGAGCAGATCCGCGGTCTGCGCGTCGTTGGCGCGGCGCCGGTGGATCACCTCGTAGACCACCCCGTCCAGCTGCGCGAGCCCGCGCCGGAAGCGCGCCGGGAAGCCGACGGGCAGCCAGGGCGGCAGGAGCGAGTTCACCCCTTCAAAGCGCTGCAGGACGATCTCCAGCCCCGAGCTGACCGCCCCCGCGTCCACCTGCGCGTCGCCAAAGAGCGTCTCGCAGGCGATCTGCAGCGTGAGCGCCATCATGTCCCGGTGCACGTCCCGCACCGCGCCGCGCTCGCAGCGGCCGGCGAGCTCTTGCGCCAGCTCCACCATCCGCGCCGCGTAGCCCTCCACCCGCTCGCGGTGGAACGCCGGCTGGGCCAGGCGCCGCTGCCGCATCCAGAAGTCGCCGTCGCTGGTGAGCAGCCCTTCGCCGAAGAGCGGCTTGGCCTTGCGGAGATCCCGGTCCTTCCGGAAGGCGCCGCGGGCGGTGAGCACCCGCTCGATCTCCTCAGGGCGGTTCACCATCCAGAGCGGGGCCAGCGGCATCTCCAGCCGGTAGAGGTCCCCCAGCTGCGCGTGCCAGCGCTCGAGCATCGCCAACGGGTTGGCCGCCACCGCCGGCAGGTGGCCGAGCAGCGGCCAGCGCCCGGGCGGGGAGCGGGGGGCGGTGGGCCGGGAGGTCGTCGTCTGTTCCATGGTCCGTTCCTGGTTCGCTTACTTCGTCAGCTTACGATGTAAGCGTAGCGAGGCGCAATCGGGGCGCCTAGAGTGCCGCCCCTTTCGGGAGGGGAAGGCCAAATGGGACGCAGATTGCTGTGCGCGGTGGGGTGGCTCGTCTCGTCGCTGGCGCTCGCGCAGCCCTGTCCCCCGGGCGCGTTCGGCACGGGCGGAGCGGACTGCACCCCGTGCGCCGCCGGCACCGCGCAGCCGCTGTCCGGGCAGCTCGCCTGTGACGCCTGTCCTCCCGGGAAGTACCAGCCCAACACCGGCGCCACCGCGTGTCTGGACTGCGCGCAGGGGCAGTACCAGCCCAACGGCTCCTCCATCGCGTGCCTGCTCTGCTCGCCGGGGCGCTACCAGCCCAACACCGGCGCCACCTCGTGCCTGGATTGCCCGCAGGGGCGCTTCCAGGCCATGGCTGGCTCCGCCGAGTGCACGCCGTGCGCGCCCGGGAAGTTCCAGCCCGGCACGCTCGCCACCTCCTGTCTGGACTGCAACCCCGGCACCTACCAGCCCAACACTGGCGGCAGCTCCTGCCCGCTCTGCGCGGCGGGGACGTACCAGCCCAACTCCGGCGCCAGCGCCTGTGTTCCATGCGCGGCCGGCGCGTACCAGGCCAACAGCGGCGCGATCGCCTGCGCGCTCTGCCCGGCCGGCAGCTTCCAGCCGAACACCGGCGCGCTCGCGTGCCTCGCCTGCGCGGCAGGGGCGTACCAGTCCAGCACCGGCGCGATCACCTGCGCGCAGTGTGCCGCCGGGAGCTACCAGCCGAACACCGGCGCCGCGGCGTGCCTGACCTGCGCCGCCGGGAGCTACCAGCCGAACACCGGTGCCGCGGCGTGCCTGACCTGCGCGCCGGGGACGTTCCAGCCGGACGCGGGCGCCGCGGCGTGCCTGGCCTGCGGCGCGGGCACCGTGCAGTCGCTCTCGGGCGGCGTCCGCTGCGAGGACTGCGCGGCCGGCACCTTCCAGGCCTCCACCGGGCAGATGACCTGCTCGGATTGCCCGGCCGGCCGGTACGAGCCGGACGCCGGCGCCGCGGCGTGCCTCTCCTGCGCGCCCGGCTCGTTCCAGGCCACCGCCGGTGCGCTCGCGTGCCAGAGCTGCCCGGCCGGCAGGTACCAGTCGCAGACCGGCGCCATCGCCTGCCTGGACTGCTCGCCTGGATCTCGCGCGCCGGATGCCGGCGCCGCGGCCTGCGCGCCGTGCGCGGCCGGGACGTATCAGGCCGCCTCCGGCGCCGTCGCCTGTGTCGCCTGCGCGGCCGGGACCTTCCAGGCGAACGTGGGTGGCACCAGCTGCGCGGCGTGCCCGGCGATGACGTACTCGCCCGTGGCCGCCGCTGCCTGCCTCACCTGCCCGCCGCCGCAGATCTCCCAGGACGACTGCAAGGCCGAGGTCTGCCAGGGCGGGGTGGTGATGACCGTCCCCGACGACACCGAGAGCCCGCCCGCGGACGCCGTGGCCTGCACGGTGGACCGCTGCCGCAACGGCGCCGGCGAGCACGTCCCCAGCGACGCGCTCTGCGACGACCAGGACCCGTGCACCGCCGACAGCTGCTCGGCCAGCGCCGGCTGCAGCCACGCGGCGATCGTCGACTGCGTCCCGCCGGATGGCGGTGCGGACGCGGGCGATGGCGGCGAGGACGGCGGGGAGGACGGGGGCTACAGCGTGAAGATCAACGCGGCCTCCGGGTGCGGGTGCTCCGAGGCGTCCGGTGGGGCGGGGCTGCTCGCGCTCGCGCTGGCGCTGGTGACGAGGCTGCGCGCGCGGCGGCGGCGCGCGGAGTAGGGGATCGCCGGACGAATTCCGCCCACTCGCGGGGGTGGAGGCCGTCTGTGCTCGTCTCGATGCGTGTCTGGGCGGAATTCGTCCGCTGGAGGGGCAGGGAGGGACGAGTTGGGCTCGGGGTCCCGATTCGCTTGCGCCCGGATGCTTCCCGCGGCGCGAGGCTCCCACCTCGGTGGAGTCACAGGCTCCGTTGAAGGTGGGCGGGAGCACGGTCTCGCCTTGCTTGGGGGGATGTCCGGCGTCCACGCGAGCCGAGGCGTGGCGTGCTCCCCGTTGCCGTTTCTCGCCTGTGACTCCACCGAGGTGGGAGCCTCGCGCCGCGGGAAGCATCGGAGCGCGGGCGGCCCGGGACCTCGCGCATCCCTGTCCCTCCCTGCCCTCCAGCGGACGAATTCCGCCCAGACACGCATCGAGACGAGCACAGACGGCCTGCACCCCGCGCAGTGGGCGGAACTCGTCCGTGTCAGTGGGCGGAATTCGTCCGTGGGCTCGCTCTCGCGCTCCGCCAGCGCGCGCTCAAGGGGAGGGGCGGCTGAAGAGGTGGACGCGCTCGCCCTTGTAGAGCGCCTCCCTCAACTCCCGGTAGCCGCACTTGTGCGCCACGCGGACGGACGCGGCGTTCTGCGGGCTGATCAAGCAGACGGTCTGTTTGCCGCCGAAGTGGCCGTCTCCCCAAGCCACCGCCGCCTTGACGGCCTCGGTGGCGAAACCCTTGCCGTGCGCCCAGCTCGCCAGGGCCCAGCCGATCTCCGGCGAGGCGCCCAGCGGGGGATCCATCTGGCGGTGGAAGTCGGCGAAGCCCACCTCGCCCACGTAGCGGTCGGTGCCGCGCTCGCGAATCACCCAGAAGCCGTACCCGAGCAGCTGCCAGTGGCCCACGTAGCGCAACAGGCGTGCCCAGACCTCCTCCCCGGTGAACGCGCGCCCGCTGATGTAGCGGGTGACCTCCGGATCGGCCCACATCGCGGCGCAGTCGTCGAAGTCGGAGATCCGATGTCCGCGCAGCGTCAGGCGGGGCGTGTCCAGCGTGGGGATCATGGCCGCGCGTGCCCCTGCGCGACGAGCAGCTTCACCACCCGCTCCACCCACGCTGCGGAGACGTCCAGGTCCAGCTCGTCTCCCAGGGCCTCGGCGAGCTGCGCGGCGGAGCGGCGGCCGTCCATCAGGTTCATGACCTCGTAGAGGGCGAGGTCCCGATCCGGCAGCGCCTGGGCCTGCGCCTCCCACCACGCCTTGTCCTCGCCCTGGAGCCCATCCAGCGCGTCCCCGTCCAGCGGCAGGAGCACCGCGCGCCGCGGCCCGGCGCCGGTGCCCTGTGGGCGCGGATCCGGCGCAGGGGCCTTGCCGGTGAGCGCGGCGGTGAGCGCCTGCGCGCGGGCCTCGGCGCGGGCGCGGCGGGCGGGGTCGAGCGCCAGCGCGGCGCGGTTGGACCAGCGGCCCAGCGCGTCCGCGAAGCTGACCCGGTCCAGGCGCGCGCGGTCCGCGTCGCTCGCCGCGGCGAGGAACCACGCCGCCGCGCCGGTGAAGACGCCGGAGCGCAACAGCTCGGTGGCGTCCACCTTGTCCAGCGTGTCCGCGCTGCTGTGGTGGGTCCAGTCCGGGTCATGGCCGATCATGGTGGAGGGCACGCCCAGGCCGAGCAGCACGTCGTGATCGCTGCCCTGCATGTAGTCCACCAGCGCGGGCGCCCAGGTGTGCGAGCTGCCGACGGGATCCACCAGCCCGGCCTCGTAGGTCTGCGCCATCACGTCCGCCAGGAGCCCGTCCAGCGGGTTGGGCACGGAGTCCGGCGTGCGCGTGGCGTAGAAACGGGAGTTGGTGGCCACCGAGTCCTCGCCGGCCATGTCCAGATTGATGTTGGCCACGATGCAGGGCCTGGGCTTGGCGGCCGCCTTGGGGCGCGGATCGTCCCAGCCGCCGCCGCACCGGCCGAGCTCGGGGTGGTGCACCACCCACGCGAGCGTGCCGAAGAACTCGGGCACCCAGAGGAAGCGCAGGGTGCGGCGGGGCGGCGGCAGCTGCTTGGCGGCGATCAGCGCCTGGAGGCTGCGCGCCAGCTCCATCAGCGCGCCGGAGCCGCTGGCGTTGTCGTTGGCGCTCCACTTGGGGTGGTCCAGGTGCGCGGTGATCAGCACCTCCTCTTGAGGCGCCTGCGTCCCGCGGATCGCCGCGCTCACCAGCGTCAGCTCGCCCGGCTTGAGCGTGGCGTCGATGGCGCCGCGGACGGTGACCGCGCCCTTCTTCATCCACTTGGCGATGCG
This sequence comes from Myxococcaceae bacterium, assembly GCA_044229415.1. Taxonomy (GTDB): domain Bacteria; phylum Myxococcota; class Myxococcia; order Myxococcales; family Myxococcaceae; genus JBGATB01. The sequence goes on from JBGATB010000039.1 coordinate 86,464, forward strand.
GGTGTGATCCCGGGCGGAGATCTGAAAGCCGCCCGAGGTGCGCGCCAGCTCGTCCGCGCGCGTCCAGGCGCCGTTGTAGCGGACGATCTCCGGGTGCTCGGGCCGGTCCGCGGCGTCCGGGTAGATCACCACGCCCACGGCGCCCTGCTGGAGCACGGCCTGGCGGATCACGTCCGCCGCGTAGCCGGTGGCGAGCGCGACCTTCCCCTTGAGCACCTTGCCCGCGTAGTCCTCGGGGCGCGTCCCCTTGCCCACGTCCACCAGCTCGCCGCTCCACTCGCCGCCGCGCGAATACGTGGTGACGCACATGGGGACGTCCGCGTAGCGGCACAGCCGGACGGGCTTGAAGCCCGGGTCTCCCGCAACGCCCGTCACCCAGAGCTCGCCCTTGCGGATCTCCCAGGCGAGCGGCGAGAGGTAGCTGCCGTAGCGGGTCTTCCCGTCAGAGGGGAAGCGCTCCAGCTTGGCCTCGACCCCCGCTTCCTTGAGGCCGCGCAGGACGACCTTCTCCGCCACCTCGGCCATCATCGGGCTGCCCTGGATCCGGTGACCGTCCACGATCTGGCGGACGTTCTCCTTCGCGCGCGAGCCGGAGTACTCCTGGCGCAAGAGCTCGAAGGTGGGCTGGGGCAGCAGGTGAGCGGCGACGAGCAGCGCGGTGAACACTCTGGGAGCGCCTCCTTGGCGGCGGAGGAATCTCCTCCGCCGGGGCGCTGGACACCAGTCGGAACGCCGTCAGTTGGGCAGCAGCTTCGCCCCGGCGAAGATCGGGAACCAGCGCGGCTCCTTCTTCTCGTGGGTGTCCCGCACCGGCTCCCTCACGCGCGAGGCCTCGGCCAGCGCGGTGATCCGAGCCTGGCTCTTCACCGCCCGCTCGGCCAGCTGGACGAAGTGGACGCGCAGCCGCTCCAGGTCCTCTTTCATCTCGTTGACCGCGGTGGTCATCGCCGTGCAGACGCGGTGGGTCTCCGCCCGTGACTTGAACGAGCGAACCAGGATGTCCGCCCACGGGCCTGCATCGCCGTCCAGCTCGATCCCCTTCTGGGCCAGCAGCGCGACGACGGATCGCACGAAGCTCTCGGGGACTTCCTCGGTTCGGGTCAGCTCTTCGATCAGCGCTCTCAGGGTCACGCGTGCTTCGCTCATCAACTGCACCAGCTCTCTCAGATGAAGGTGAGGATTGTAGGGCCAGGTGGCACGCGGAGATTGACGCACCATGTAAGCCCAGAGATCTCCAGTGGCTAGACGCCCGCGCTGCGCAGGTTGGCGTCGAAGATCTCCCAGAGGTCCTTCCGGCTGCCCGCCGCGGCGGCGAAGGCGGCGGCATCCTGGCCGGCGCTCTGTTCGCTCCCCAGCACGGCGGAGTAGTCGGTGGGGCCCGCCTCGAAGCCATCCGAAGCTCCGAGCGGGCTCACGCGCGCGGATCGCTCCAGGGCGCCGAAGACGGGGTCGACCGGCTCGACCGCCGGCACCTCGTCGCAGCCTCGGTAGTCCGTACGGACCTGCCGGTGCCCACCTCGGATGGAGTCCACGCAAGACATCTACAGAGGTGGTCGCACGGGGCGGTCCGGGAGTTTCGCTTTCTCGGGCCTCGAGACCTGCTACGTCGAATGTTGTCCGCCTGTCGCAGGCCTGTTCGTCTCCTTTCGCGAAGTGCTCATGTCCGACGCCCGAGCCGAGCTGGAGATCGACGCGGCCTACCGCCGCTACTTCCCGATCATCCGGGAGCGGTGCCGCCGCGTGCTCAGCGATCCCGAGGACGCGCAGGACGTGGCGCAGGAGACGTTCATCCGGCTCTGGCGCAGCGGCTTCGCCCCGTCGGACGTGCCGCAGGTGCTGGCGTGGATCTACCGGACCAGCACGCGCCTGGCGGTGGACCGGCTGCGGCGGCGGCGCATGGTGGCGCGCCATCAGGCGCCGGCGACCCCGGAGCCGCCTTCGCCCGCGCCTGACGCGCGGGTGGCGGCGCAGCAGCTCCTGCGGGACGTGGCCAGCCGGATGCCGCGCGGCGAGCTGGAGCTCCTGGTGCTCCACCGGCTGGATGGGATGAAGCAGGAGGACATTGCGCGGGTGCTGGGGATCTCCGATCGCGGCGTGCGCCGCCTGCTGGTCAAGTCGTCCGCGCGGCTGGCGCGGCTCAAGGAGGAGCTGGGACCATGAGCGCCGTGGAGCACCCTTCGAGCTTCGAGCTGGACGCCCTGTCGCTCGGGCACGGTCCGGCAGCCCTGCGCGGCCACGTGGACGGCTGCGCCGAGTGCGCCGGTCACCTCGCGCGGCTCGCGCAGCCGATCGCCGTCCCGGCCTGGGTGGGGGAGGCGGCGAGGCCTGCGCGCCGGCAGCCGAACGTCTGGCTGAGCAGGCTGGCTGTGCTGACTGGGCTGGCGGTGACCGTGGTGTTCGGCTTCTTCCTGCGTGAGCCGGAGTGGACGGGGCTCGCTGCCAAGGGACAGTCCGCCGCGGCGGTCTACGTGCTGCGCGGCGGACGGGTCTCGCTCTGGGATGGGCAGGCGCGCTTTGTCGCCGGGGACGCGGTTCGCCTCGAGCTGGCGCCGGAGGGGCTGGAGAACGTCTGGGTGGGCGGGGTGGGCGCGGACGGCGGCGTGACCACGCTCTACGAGGGCAAGGTGACCGCCCCGCGCGCGCTGCTGCCGCTGAGCTGGACGCTGGACGGGGCGCGGGCCGTGGAGACGCTGGACGTGGTGCTCAGCGGCGAGCCGCTGGACGCGCAGGCGCGCACTCGCGCCGTGGCCATGGCCCGCAGGGACGAACGCGTCTGGACCACCCACCTCACGCTGACGCTGGGCCCCCCGCCGTGAGGGCGCTGCTCGCCTGCGCGCTCTTGCTGGCGCTCGCCCCGCCCGCGCGCGCAGAGGAGGTGCGGCGCGTGGCCGTGCTCGCCGGCGCCAACGGCGCGGCGCCGGGGCGGCGGCCGCTGCGCTACGCCCACCGGGACGCGCAGCGGATGGCGGACGTGCTCGCGCGCTCGGGCGGGTTCGCCGCGGCGGACGTGCACGTGCTGCTGGACCCCACACCGCGGGCACTGCTCACCACGCTCGAGCAGGCGCAGGCGACGCTCGGTCCGCGCGGGGTGCTGGTCTTCTATTACTCCGGCCACGCGGACGCGGAAGCGCTCTACCCGAGCGGTCAGCCGCTGGCGCTCTCGCAGCTGAAAGCGCGGTTGGATGGGAGCGCGGCGACCGTGACCCTGGGGATCATCGACGCGTGCCGCGGCGGCGGCTGGACGCAGGCCAAGGGTTTGGCGCCCGGTCCGCCCTTCCAGGTGCAGGTGCCGCTGGAGCTGGCGAGCGAGGGCTCGATCCTCGTCTCCGCCAGCTCGGGGCTCGAGGCCGCGCACGAGGCCGAGGCGCTGGAGGGCTCGTTCTTCACGCATCACCTGGTGGCGGGGCTCTCCGGTGCGGCGGACCAATCCGGCGACGGGGAGGTGAGCGTCACCGAGGCGTTCGACTACGCGCGCGCGCTCACCGTCCGGGACACGGCGCTCGTCCCCGAAGGGCCCCAGCACCCGAGCTTCCAGACGCGCCTGCGCGGCCGGCAGGATCTCGTCCTCACCCGCGTGGGCGGCGGCAGCACGCTGCTGCTCGAGCAGCGCGACGGACCTCTGGAGCTGATCTCCCTGCCGTCCGGAGCCCGCGTGCTGGAGCTGGTGCAGGGGCCGCGTGCGGTGACGCTCAGCGTCCCGCCCGGGCGCTACCTCGTCGTCCGGCGGGCCACGGTGGGCGGCGGCGGCGCGGCGCGGGAGGTGACCGTCAGCGGCGGGCAGCCCGCGCGGGTGACCGAGGAGAGCCTGCTCGGCGTGGGCTCGCGCGCGCTCGCGGCCAAAGGCCCGGGCGGCGTGCTGGTGAGCCAGGCGAGCACCGTCCCGAAGCACCGGCTGGAGCTGCGGCTGGGCGCGGGGGTCACCCACAGCGACTCCCTGGCGGCGATGCGCGTGCCGGGGTGGTTCGATCCCTACCTGGGGACGAGCACCAAGTCGTTCGAGTACGAGTACATCGGCCGCGAGCAGCTGACCGCGCCGGCAACGCAGCTCTCGGCGATCCTCGGGCTGAGCGATCGCCTTCAAGTCTCCCTCCCGGCGCTGGCCGTGGCGTACCGGCTTGGCGAAGTCGGCGCCACCGAGTGGATCCCCTGGGCGGGCGCGCTGCGCTGGCAGCTGACGACGCAGGACTTCTCGTACCAGGTGGGCGCTGGCGTGGACGCGCGCCACTGGCTGGGGTTGGAGCGGTCCTTGAACTTCGGCCTGCGCACCAAGTCTGGAGGCGCGGTCCGCTTCGGCCAGCAGCAGCGGCTCTCCCCGGACACCTGGATCGCCGAGGTGGTGGTGGGCTACTCGCACACGCTCGGCGAGCGGGTGACGCTGAACCTGTGCGCAGCAGCCGCGCTCAACGTCACCTACCAGGGGCGGCTCCCGCGCAGCGGCGCGGCGCTGGACGAGCAGGGCTTCGGTGTGGCGCTGGGCTCGGTGCTCGAGCGCGGGCTTCGGCCGCTGCCTCTGGTCTCGGTGCAGCTCACCGATGAGCTCACCGTGGATCTGTATGCGTCCATCCGGAAGAAGCTCTTGAGCGGGGACTTCTACGAGACCTACCAGCTCGGCTTCAGCTGGACGCTCTGAGCGCGAAAGTTGGCCGCCTCCGCCGGCGCCGCGCGTCTCTCCAGGGACCCTCTCTCCTGGAGGTTGAACGGCATGAAGCGCGCGTTGGGCATCGCGGTGATGGCGAGCTGGCTCCTGGCCTGCGGCGCCCCTTCGCTCGAGTGCGAAGGGAAGAGCTGCTCGGTGGTGGGGCGCGGCGCGGTCGGGGGCCTGTCCCTCTTCAACGGCACGCTCTACTGGGCCATGGACCGCGCGCTCTGGGCGCTGCCGGAAGGGTGCGATGAGCCCAAGCGCGTGGCGGACCGGCCCGCCGAGCCCCGCGGGCTGGTGGCGCAGGACAAGACGCTCTGGTGGCTGGAGCAGGGGAGCGTCTGGCGGATGACGCTGGGAGAGGAGCCGTCCGTGGTGCGCTCCGGCGGGGTGATGCAGTTCGCCGTCGCCGACGATGGGCTCTACCTGCGGACGGAGCGGGCGCTCTCGGTGATGCCGGTTGCCGGCGGGGACGAAGTGACGCTCTACGCCCAGGCCACGCCGATGGACAGGGACGCCAACTTCCGCCTGCACGGCGATCACCTCTTCTGGATCAACACCGGCATCTACTCGCTCTGGGGCGAGGGACCGAACATCCCGGACCGCAGCCGGATCTTCCGCGTGCCGCGCAAGGGAGGCGCGCCGCAAGCGGTGGTGGTGGAGACGGACGAGCGCCGGGCGATCCAGGACTTCGCCTTCGAAGGGGACCGGCTCTACTGGATGGCCTACGACGCCCACGGCGAGCAGTGGCGCGGCATCCAGAGCGCGCTGCCGGACGTGGAAGGGCGCGAGCTGGTGCTCGAGTGGGATGACGGGTACGCCGACAGCCAGGCGTTCCTCCTCGCCGGAGGCCGCTTCTTCTGGGAGCAGGGCCCTTCGGGAGGCGCGTACAGCTACAGCGTCTGCGGCCAGCGCAGCCAGGTCGAGCCCTGCGAGCACACGGTCTTCTCCGCCCGCCGATCCGAGACGCCGCGCGAGCTCTTCAAGACGAAGGGCATGCCGGGCCTGATGACCGTCTCTGGCGACGCGCTCTTCTACGTCGAAGGCAACGCGCTGGTCCGCCGCCCGCTGCCGGACTGAGCAAACGTAAGTCCGCCTTGCAAATGAGAGGTGGCGGCGACCCCGGCTCCGGCCGACAACCCTCCGGGGGTCGTCATGCCGACGTTGAACCGGGTGTCAGGGGTGGCGAGCGCGCCGCAGGTCCTCTCCGGACCGGCGGCCGAGACGCCCGCGCCTGCTGCTCCGGAGGCCCCTGCGAGCCCGAAGGACGGCTTCGACGCGGCCGTGGACCGCCTGACGCCTCCCATCAACTGGGACTTCGTCGCCCACGCCGCGGGACCGCTGGGGAACGCAGCGCGCGGCAGCTCCCGCAAGGCGTTCGAGCTCTGGGCGAACGCGGCGATGAAGATGGGCAAGCCGCTGCCGCCAGGGCTCACCGCGGCGCAGGCGCAGGAGGCGATCCGCGCGGCCGCCAAGACGATCGCCGTGGGGAAGGGGCCGGAGGCCGCTGCGCGGATGGCGCAGCTCACGCTGCCGGGCGGGCCGGGGGAGGTGACCCCGGCGATGAAGAGCTACGTCTCCAAGCTCCTCACCGAAGGGGAGCGCGGAGCGCTGGCGCGGCTGCGCCAGGTGGGGACCACCGCGGATCTCGGCGCGGAGGCGGTGAGCCGGGGTGGGAAGCTCGCGGCCGGGCCGATGGCCAAGCTATTGCGCGCCGAGCCGGAGAAGGTGGCCGAGGTGCTCCGGGACGTGGGCCGCATGCAGGCCCCGTTCGCGCGGTCGGTCCTGCGGCTGGTGCCGTACGTGAACTGGGGCCTGGCGGGGAAGGACGCCGTGGAGTGCCAGCGCGTCCTGCGCGACCCACGGTCCTCGCGGCTGAAGCAGACCTGGGCAGTGGCCACCGCGGCGCTCTCCACCTCCGCGGCGGTCGTCGGCCACAACCCGGCGTTGGCGCCGCTGTCGATCGCGCTGGGCGGCGGCTCGCTGCTCACCAGCATGCTGCGCGACCGCGCCTAGCGGCGGCCGTAGGAATCAAACCGGTGCGCCCCCCCGTTCACCTCGAGCGTAGCGCCGCAGGCGCGTAGTCGGTGTGCCCAGCATGGGCACGGTCAGGAGGTGCAAGTCCTCTGGGAAGCAGGTCGTAGCGACCCAAGCAACTCGCAAGGTTTGTCGGCCGCGAGGCCGGG
>JBGATB010000040.1:0-92016 GCA_044229415.1 Myxococcaceae bacterium
GCTTCTTTCAGTCCCGGCCTCGCGGCCGACAAACCTTGCGAGTTGCTTGGGTCGCTACGACCTGCTTCCCAGAGGACTTGCACCTCCTGACCGTGCCCATGCTGGGCACACCGACTACGGCCTGGCGGCCTACGCTCGAGGTGAACGAGGGAGGACCTCGATCAGGGCGCAGGCCCCGAGCTCGTTCACCCCAGCCCACTGCGCAGCGCGCTTCGCAACGGGCGCGCAGCGGGCAACGCGGCGAGCCCCACGCCCTTGCCTTCGTTTCGCGCCGTTGCGCGGCGCGTCTGCCTGGCACGTCGCGTGTAGCGCTGCGCGTCGATGACTGGACCGAACCTCCTGGCGGCGCCTGCCACCGCCGAGCGCCTGCGCGCGCTGCGAGACGCGGGCGTACTGACCGAGCCCGCCTTCCGCCGTGGCCTCACCTTGGCGCTCGGCTCGCCGGGCGCGGACCGCTGGCGCCGCTTCTTCTCCCGCACCGCGCTCGGGCTGGGCGGCGCGCTGGTGGTGGCGGGCGTCATCTACTTTGTCGCCTACAACTGGCACGCGCTGCCGCGGGGCGTGAAGCTCGGCCTGCTCGAGGCGGCGGTGGCGGCCTGCGCGCTGGGGGCGCTGCGGCTGCGCGGCCTGCCCCGGCAGCTGGCGCTCACCTTCGCCGCCGCGCTGGTGGGGCCGCTCTTGGCCACCTACGGGCAGGTCTACCAGACGGGCGCGGACGCCTGGACGCTCTTCGCGCTCTGGACCGCGCTCGCCATCCCGTTCGCGCTCTCCGCGCGCTTCGTCCCGCTCTGGGTGGGCGTGGGAGGGCTGCTCAACGTCACGCTGCACCTCGGCTGGTGGCAGGTGCAGCCGCTGCCCCACGGCGAGATGTTCTCGCAGCTGCTCCTGCTCAGCTTCGCCCTCAACGGCGCGCTCTGGGTGGGCGCCGAGCTCGCCGCCGCGCGCTGCTGGTGGGCGCGCACCCGGTGGCCCGCGCGGCTCTTCGCGGCGGTCAGCCTCCTCTCGCCGCTGCCGCTGGCGATCGCCTGGATGGTGAAGGAGGGCTTCTTCCGCCTGCCCGTGGAGGGGCCGCTCGCGCTCGGGGCGCTGCTGCTGGCGGTGCCGCTCACCCTCTGGTTCTACCGGCGCAAGCGGCTGGACCTCTTCCCGCTCTGCCTCTGCGCGCTGGTGGGGATCTCCCTGGCGACCACGCTCGCCGGCCGGACGCTGGACGAGCTCGTCTCCAGCTTCGAGACCACCGGCCTGCTCCTCTCCGCGCTCCTGGTGGCGGAGGTGGCGGCCGCGGTCGTCTGGCTCAAGCGGGTCCGCGCCGAGCGGCCGGCGATGGAGTGATCATGCAAGCTGCCCTGCGCCCCACCCTGTCTGACGTGCTGGAGACGCTCGCCGCCGAGCGCGCCCTGGAGCCCGAGCAGGCCGCCCGCGCCCCCGCCGCGCTGGGCCAGCTCGACGCCGCGCTCCCCTGGTACGTGCGCGGCCTCACCGGGCTCGGCGGCTGGGCGGCGGCGGGCTTCGCGCTGCTCTTCTTCAACTTCCTCCACCCGTCCTCCGATGCGCAGCTCGTCTGCGGCCTGGGGGCGCTCGCCGCCGCCATCGCCGCGCGGCGGCGGTTCGCAGGTCCATTCGTCACCCAGCTGTGCCTGGCGCTCGCGCTCGCCGGCGAGTACCTGGTGATTGAGGGCGCGGGCGCCACGTCCCTGCGGCAGAGCTGGGTGACGCTGGCGCTGGAGGTGGCGCTGGTCTGGCTCTACCCGGACGCGCTGATGCGCTTCGTCTCCACCGGGGTGGGCGCGGCGGCCGCCTTCCACCTCTACGTCGACGGCAGGTCCGGCGCGCAGGCGGTGGACCTCCCCTTCGCGCTCGCGCTCGGCGCGGCGCTCGCGCTCTTCGCCCTCCGCCCGCGGCTGGAGGCCACGCGCGTGCACGCCGCGGTGGCGCCGGTGGCCTTCGGCCTGGGGCTCTTCGCGATGGGGCTGGTGCTCAGCTCGCTCGAGGCGTGGACGCGCTTCACGCTCGGCTGGCCCGCGGTGGCGGCGGCCGGCGCCCTGGCGCTCGGCGCGGTGGCGGTGCAGCTGCGGGAGCGGCGCGCCCCGGCGGAGGCTTGGGCGCTGGCGCTGGGCGGCGGGGTGCTGCTGGCGCTGCTCTCCCGCGCGCCCGGGCTGCTCGCGGCGGTGGCGTTGCTGGTGACGGCCTTCGGCCGGCGGGACGCGAAGCTGCTCGGGCTCTCCGCGCTCTTCCTCGTCTTCTTCTGCGGGTACTTCTACTACCACCTCGGCGCCACCCTCCTGGCCAAGTCCCTGGCGCTCACCGGCTCGGGGCTGGTGCTGCTCTTGGCGCGGTCCTGGGCCCTGCGCCGCTTCCGGGGGGCTTGAGGCATGAAGACGACGCTGGTGGGGCTGGCCCTGGTGCTGTGCGCGGTGAACGGGCTGGTGGCGCAGAAGGAGTGGGTGCTCGTCCGCGGGCGAGAAGTGGTGTTGGAGCTGGCGCCGCGAGACCCACGCTCGCTCATGCAGGGCGACTACATGGAGCTCAACTACGCGGTGGCGCGGGCGCTGGCCAGGCACGACCTTCCCCGCCGAGGCCGGGCCGTGGTGCACCTGGACCCGGACGGCCTGGCGCAGCTCGTCCGCGTGGATGACGGCAGCCCGCTCGGGCCGCAGGAGCAGCTGCTCGGCTTCAAGCGGCGCGACTGGCGCGTGCTGCTCGGCGCGGAGAGCTACTTCTTCCAGGAGGGCCAGGCGGAGGTCTTCGCCCGCGCCCGGTTCGCCCGCCTGCGCGTGAGCCGCAGCGGCCAGAGCGTGCTGGTGGGACTGCTCGACGAGCACCGCCAACCGCTGGGCAAGTAGGGCGCTGGGACGGTCAGGGTCGCGCTCGCGGGAGCACGCATGGCTCCCGCGGAGGGGCGCTCGGGCCGCGGTGGGCTGCCGTGCCGCGCTCGAAACGCAGCGGGCGCCCCAAGGTGGGGAACGTTGTCCACCGCCCGCGTACATAACGTTCCACACCTGGGAAGCGCGTGCCGTGCGCCTTGGGGCCCGGGCTCCCGCTGCCTCCGCCCGTGGCGCAGACTCGACCGAGGCCCGAGCGCCCCGCCGCGGGACCCATGCGCCTACCGCGAGCGCGACCCTGAACCCAGCCGGTCCCTCCCTGGCCTATTCGGCCTTCGCCAGGTCTGAGCGCTTCAGCCCCGCCAAATACGCCGCCACGTTCTGGTACCAGCGCGTGGAGGTGGACGCGTGCCGCTCCCAGTTGTGGAACATGCGGGTGAAGGCGCAGTCGTGGACCACCTTCTCACCTTGCTTCTTCGACACGGCGACGAGCGACTGGTTGTCGGACGCGCGGAGGATCACCTCCAGGTCCTCTGAGGGCGAGAGGTGGCAGACCGTAATCCCCTCGTAGATCTGCTGAATCCCCGAGAGCAGCTCGTGGTCCTCGGCGTAGAGCTTCCCGTCGAAGAAGCCGGCGCGGCGGTACTCGGCGAGCTTGCCGTAGTCCTCCTTGTCGAAAGCCAACTTGATCAACCGCTTCATCTCCGGCCCGGAGACCACGTTCACCATCTGCTGCCCGTCGTACGCGCCGCTGACGGTGAAGCCGTGCAGCGCCGCGCCGACCTTCGCGCCCTCGTGGATGCAGGGCACGTTGTCCATCACGTTGTAGAGCCCCTTCCCCTGCTTCACGAACGCGGCGATCCGCTTCACGTCCGCGTCGCCGAAGGGCTTGCCGCCCACGCAGCTGGAGACGAGCCACAGCTGGTCATACGGCTCGAGCTTCGGCAGCTGCGGAGGGTCCACCTTCACGTCCACGGTGAAGCCCATCCCGCGGAGGATCCCGGGCACGTGGGCCTCGTTGGGCTCGATGCTGTCGTAGTTGACGAAGAGGATCCGCCCCTTGAAGCCGCCTCCCCGGGCGTAGTCGGTGGGTTGGGCGAACGCGGGCGCGGCGAGGACCAGACTGAGCAGCAGGGTTCGGAACATGAGGCCTCCGCCCGCCTGCAACGGACGGCGCTGAGAAACGATCTACGGGGCCTCGTCCCACTTCGGGTTGTGCTCCCAGCCGAACACCGCCCAGGGCGACACGCGCAGCCCCAGGGTGAGCGTCCAGGTGGGGTGGTGCACGCCCGCGGGGAAGGCCGAGAGGTCCTGCGGGCGGTTGCGCGCGGCGCCGCCCTCGAGCACGAAGGCGGCGAGCGGGACGCCCACCTGCACCCGCGCCCCGGCCTCCCACCCGAGCGCCCCGGTGACGCCCGTCACCTCCTCCAGGTAGCGGCTGTTGAAGACCGAGCCGCGCAGGTAGCCACCCAGGCGCAGCCAGCCGGGGAGCCACGGCGCGTACTCCCGCCCGCCGCTGCCGCCCACCTCCACGGAGAGCGAGACGCGCGCGGAGCGCAGCCGCGGCGTGTTGAACTCCGGCGTCACCTCCACCTCCACGCGCGGGACGAGGTCCTCCCACCAGGGGCCCCACGCGCCCGCGCCGAGCGCGAGGTAGACCTGATCCTCCACCGCCAGCCGCCCCAGCTCGGCGCTCACGTCGATCGGCAGCCGGCCCAGGGGGAACTGCCGCAGCGACAGCCAGGCCTGCTCGAGCGGCGCCGCCTCATCGCCGATGACGAAGAGCGAGTAGAGGTGCAGCCGGGGTGAAGCGGCGGCGATCACCGGCCGCCCGGAGTCCTGCGCCTGCGAGGCCCCCGGCGGCCGGGCCACGCCCTGCGCCACGCTCAGCTCGCGCGCCCCGAGGTACCCGCCGCCCAGCTCCACCCAGCCCTTCCAGCGCAAGAGCCCCAGCCCCATCGCCTGCGAGTAGGTGACCTGCCCCACCGAGGCAGTGCCGGAGGAGCCATCCGCGCGCGGGACGTTCTGGAAGAAGCCGGTGGCGGGGAGGAAGAGCTGCGCGAAGCCGCCCCAGCCGCTCACCGTGTCGTCGAAGTTGCCGGCGAGCGAGGCCCAGAGCCGGGTGAGGTCCGTCTGGATGGGCGCGGCGTCCTTGCACAGCGCGAAGCCGCCCTGGCGCCAGCTGTGGAAGGTGAGCTGCACCCCGGCGGCAAAGCGCGGCCCCTCCGGGTGCCCGCCGCGGTAGCCCTCCACGAGCTGGGCGGCGTCCCAGTCCGTGAGCTCGCGCAGCGCCTCCCAGTCCTCCGTCAGGCTGCGCGCGGAGTTGGCGGCGTTCAGGAAGGTGCCGATGTCCGCGTTGTCCGGGCAGTCCGCCCGGGCGCCGGCGGCGGAGGCCAGCGTGAGGAGGGCTGCCAGGCAGAGGGCTCGCATCGAAGGGTGCCGCTTCCTAGTACCTCGCCACACTGGTTTTGAGCGATCGCCCGTACCCCGCTCAGGCCGAGCGAAGTCGAGGCCCGTTGCCTGGGCGCCCCTCGACTTCGCTCGGGGTGAGCGGGGGGCGGACAAATCGGTCAAGATCACTGTGTCCCGGTGCTAGTCCCGCTCGAGCGCTACGCCAGTCTCGTCTGGATCCACCGCCTGCTTCCACTTCCGCGCCGCGGCGATCCGGCCGCCCTCGTCGTCCGCTTCACGCAGGGAGATCTCCTCCACGCCCAGGTCCTTCAGCTCCTTGTTGAGCGGCGGCAGGTCCTTCTCCACCAGCGTGCTCACCTCCGCGAGCACCTCGCCCACCTCCTGCTCGATCACCTTCACCCGCGCCAGCAGGTAGTCGCCCGGGCGGCCCTCGTAGGAGAGCAGCGCGCCGTAGACGGAGTCCAGGTGCTCGCGCAGCCGCTCCTCGCCGGTGATCGCCCCGCCCTCCTTGGTGGCGACGAACTTCTGGCGGAGCTTCTCTGCCCGCTCGGCGATCTCCCACAGCTCCTTGGAGAGCTTGGGGTTGGGCTTGGTCATCTCCGCGCGGTCCGCGGCGAGCGCCTGGATGCCGTTGAGCCGATCCACCGCGTCCGCCATCCGGCCGAACAGCGCGTGCGCGCTCATCGCCGCGTCCAGCTGCGCCTTGCGCTCGGCGAGCGTGAGGCGGGAGCGCCGATCGAAGCCGATCTCCAGCGGCCCCTCCACCACCTGCCCGCCCTTGGTGATCCGCACCCGGTACTTCCCCGGCAACACCCGTGGACCGTCGCCCCCGTGTTCGACCACCTGCGCCCCGGTGGGCACGCGGGGCGGCGGAATCTCCATGGACCAGACCACGCGGTTGATCCCCTTGCGCTTGCTGGCCGGCACCGTGTCCACCACCTTGCCGGACGGGTCGAGGATCTCCACCTTCATCCGCCCGAAGACGTGCCGGGCGCGCTGGTAGTAGGTGATCACCGCGCCCCCCGGCGGGTTGGGGCCCACGTGGCGCGCGTCCCCCTCCACCCAGCCGCCGCTCCCGCGGATGCGCTGCTGCACCGGGCGCGCGGAGAGCAGCGCCACCTCCTGCTTGAGCACGGCGTCCGAGAGCTGCCGCAGCGGGGAGATGTCATCGATGATCCAGATGCCGCGCCCGTGCGTACCGATCACCAGATCGTTGTCCCGCGCCTGCACCGCGAGATCTCTCACCGCCACCGACGGGAACCCGCCGCCCTTGAACTCCGCCCAGCGGCGCCCCCCGTCCACGGAGATCCACAGCCCCAGCTCGGTGCCGAGGAAGAGCACGCCCTTGGAGACCGAGTCCTCCTTCACCACGTGCGCGTAGCCGCGGACCGGCGTCTGCGGCCCCACCAGCTGCTGCCAGCTCTTCCCGCAGTCCGCCGTCTTGTAGAGCCACGGCGTCATCTCGCCGAAGGTGTGGCGATCGAACGTGGCGTAGGCGGTGCATTCGTCGAAGCGGCTGGCGGCGATCGAGCTCACCCAGGACGCCTTGGGCAGCCCGGGGATGTTGCCGGTCACGTCCTGCCAGCGCTTGCCGCCATCGCGCGTGAGCTGGACCAGGCCGTCGTCGGTGCCCACCCAGATCAACTTCCCGTTCTTGGGGCTCTCCGCGATGGCGAAGATCGTCGTGTGCATCTCCGCCGCGGAGTTGTCCACGGTGATGCCTCCGGACTCCTCCTGCCGCTGCTTCTGCGGGTCGTTGGTGGTGAGGTCCGGGGAGATCCGCTCCCAGCTCTGCCCCTGGTCCCGCGTGCGGAAGAGGAACTGCGCGCCGATGTAGAGCGTGCCCTTCTCGTTGGGGGAGAGGTGCAGCGGCGTGTTCCAGTTGAAGCGCAGCTTCTCGTGCGCGCCCGCCTTGGGCTGGATGGCGCGAGCGGAGAGCGTGCGGCGATCCACGCGCGCCAGGTTCCCCCCCTGGTACTCCGCGTAGACGAAGTTGCGGTCCGCCGGATCCGGGAAGATCCAGAAGCCGTCCCCCGTGTAGAGCGCCTCCCAGCGGCTCGGCGTAATCCCGCCCGGGTAGGCGGAGTCGCCCACCCAGGAGCTGTTGTCCTGGAGCCCGCCGTAGACGTGGTAGGGGTCATCGTCGTCCACGCTCACGTGGTAGAACTGCGACACCGGAAGGTTGTCGAGCTTCCACCACTTGTTCCCGCCGTCGTGGCTCATCCAGAGGCCGCCGTCGTCCGCGGTGAACAGGTGCTGGGTGTTGGCCGGGTTGATCCACAGGTCGTGGTGGTCCCCGTGCGTTCCGCCGCCCACGCCGGTGAAGCTCTTCCCGCCGTCATCCGAGGCGATCAGCCGCAGGTTCGGCTTGAAGATCCGCTCCGGGTTCTTCGGATCCACCACCAGGTTGGAGAAGTAGAACGGCCGCCACACCATGGGGTTGCTGCGGTCCCGCTCCTCCCAGGTCTTCCCGCCGTCCGACGAGCGGTAGAGCGCGCTGCGCACGCTCTCCACCACCGCGTAGACCACCTTCGCGTCCGAGGGCGCCACCGTCACCGCCACGCGGCCCCACGGCCCCTTGGGCAGGCCTCCGGTGCCATCCAGCCGCTGCCAGCGCTTGCCGCCATCTTCCGTGACGAACAGGCCGGAGCCGGAGGGCGCGCTGGGCCCCTCCCCCCCGGAGCGGAAGGTCCACCCCTTGCGTCGAAAATCCCAGAGCGAGGCGAAGAGCCGCTCCGGGCGCGTGGGGTCCATGGAGATGGAGCCGCACCCGGTGGAGAGGTTGGGCCCCTTGAGCACCAGCGCCCAGGTGTGCCCGCCGTCCGTGCTCTTGTAGAGCCCGCGCTCCGCCGAGTCCGACCAGAGCTTGCCGGGCACGCACGCCCAGACCGTGTTCCCGCGGGCGATGATCTGGGAGATCCGCTCTGAGCTCGAGAGCCCCATGTGGGTCCAGCTCTCGCCGCCATCGGTGGACTTGTAGATGCCGTCCCCCACGGAGACGCTGTTGCGCGTCCAGGACTCGCCGGTGCCCACCCACACCACCTGCGGCGCGGTGGGATCCAGCGCCACCGCGCCGATCGACTGGACCGGCTGCTTGTCGAAGACCGGCTTGAAGGTGGTGGCGCCGTCCACCGACCTCCAGACGCCGCCCGAGGCCGCGCCCACGAAGAGGGTGACCTTGCCGTCCGCCTCCACCCGCCCGGCGAGCGCGGAGATCCGCCCGCTCATCGCCGCCGAGCCCACGTTGCGGGCGGACAGCCCGCTCACCACCGCGCTGTCGAAGACCTCCGCCCGGGCCGCCGCGCCCAGCGCGAAGACCGCCAAAAGCCCTGCCACGCGCGCGCTCATTTCCCCTCCGGGAAGGAGAAGCTCTTGGGGGTCACCGCCACGTTGGCGGCGGCCTTGTCGTAGACGACCTTCACCTTCTCCGACTCCGGGCTGTCCTTCTTGCCGCTGGCCTCCAGCATCGGCACGAAGACGCCGTCGACCTTCTCGTAGTCGCTGTAGTCGGTCTCGAACTCGCGCTCCGCGCCGCGGCGCAGGGTGCGCACCACCGTGCGGATGAGCATGAAGCTGTCCGGGTCGAAGTAGGCGATCATCGTGTCCCCGGACTTGAGCAGCACCCGCAGCTTGTAGGCGGGCGTCCCGTCCACGTCCTCCACCCCCAGCGCCTCGAGCTTGTTGCCCTTGGCCTTCGCGTCCACGAAGGGGAACTCCAGGTCCGCCGCGAGCGCCGCCAGCTTCGCCTCGTCCGCGGACGTCCGCTCCGGGTCCTTGCGCCCCTGGAACGGCTCCACCCGCCAGGACTCCTTGCCGTCGTAGGAGTCGACGGCGGTCAGCCCCTGGAAGGTGGTGTCGGTCCGGATGCTCGCCGGCCGCTGCACCACCTCCACCGTCTTCATCTCCAGGCTGCCCTCGGGGAAGAGCGTCCGCCCTTCGCGCCGCAGCGTCTTGATCGCCCGCAGCTTCTCCAGCCCGCCGCGCGCCGCCACGTTGCGGGAGACGATCTCCTCCGCCGTGAGCATGCGCGGGCCGCTCCCCTCCGCGCCCAGCAGCGCCCCGAGCGCCACCGCCATCCATGCGCCGTGCATTCATCTCCTCCTGGTTCGCGAGCAGACACCCCGTCGCGCGCGATGTTGCAGCCGCCGTTTAGCGCAGCTTGGCCAGGAGCGCGTCGATCTCGGCGACCTGCTTCGAGCTGGCGTAGGCGCCGGAGAACACCTCGCGCGCGGCCAGCGCGAGCGTCCTTGCCCGCGGCAGCTCGCGGCGCTGCCGGTAGAGCAGCGCGGCCAGCTCCATCTGGAGCGCCGCGAGCACGTTGGGCGGCGCCTTGCGCTTCACTGCCAGTGCCACGCCCTGCTCCAGGTGCTCCCGCGCGGCGTCCAGGCGGGCCAGCCCCAGCTCTGCCGTGGCCAGCCCTCCCAACACCGTGGCCAGCATGGGGTGCTCGGGCCCCAGGCGCCGGGCCAGCAGCTCGTAGGACGCCTGGCAGGCCTGCTGCGCGGGGAGGAACTGGCGCCCCTCGCGGTAGGCCTCGCAGAGGTTGACCAGCGCCATCCCCACCTTGGGGTGGTCGGGCGCGAGCGCCTTCTCGTAGATCCCCTTGCCCTCGAGGAGCATGGCGATGGCCGGCTTCAGCCGGCCCAAGGCCACGTGCTGGTTCGCCGCGTTCATCAGCGCGTCCGCGACCTGAACGTGGGCCGCGCCGAACAGGCGGCGGGAGAGCTCCAGGGCCTGGCCGTACACCTCGAGGGCGCGCTCCCGGTCCCCCAGGTCGGCGAGCAGGTTGCCGTAGTTGTTGTAGATGCTGACCCGCTCCAGGCTGTCCGGCGGGAGCGCGCTCTGGAAGATCTCCAGCGCCTCCAGACAGTGCCCCCTCGCCTCCTCCAGCCGCCCGAGCTTGCGCAGGGCGACACACTCGAGCTGGTGCGCTCGCCCCACGTCCGGGTGCTCCGCGCCCTGCATGCGCGCGCGGCGCGCGCGCACCACGGAGACCTCTACGAGCGCGTCTTCGCACCTCCCCACGTCCATCAACAGGGCTGCGAGGCTGAAGTGCGAGTCATTGGCGCGAGGGCTCTCCAGCCCCCAGAGCTGCTCGCGCATCCCCACCGCCCGGATCATCAGCGCCAGCGCCTGCTTCGAATTGCCGCGCTCGCGCTCCACCGTGGCCTGCTCGTAGATCACCTGCGTGTTCAGCTCGTAGTCGAAGGTGCCGGCGCGCTCCGCGGCCGCGCGCGCGAGCCGCTCGCGCCGGTCCACCTCCTCCCGGCCCAGACCCTCCAGCGCCGCTGAGGAGAAGCCGACGACCGCCGCGCGCGCCGCGAGCAGGTCCCTACCGCCCGCCTGGGCCGCGAGGAGGGCCTCGTCCGCGGCGACGCGGGCGGTGGCAAAGCGCCCTTCGCCGCGGGCGATGCGGGACAAGCCCAGCAAGGCCTCCGCCTCCAACGCGCGATCTCCTGCCTGACGCGCCACCTCCAGCGCGGCTCCGGTCCGCTCGCGGGCCAGCGCGTAGTGTGCGGCGAGCTCCTGGGCGCGCGCGGCGTCCAGGAGCCCGCGGACCTTCTCCCGGACCTCCTTGCCGGCCGCCCCCTGACCGCCCTGCGCCTCCCGCCGCAGCGCCGCGGGCTCGGTGCAGCCGGTGAGCGGCGTCAGGCTGCCGGCGGCGAGCACCGCGCGCTCCACCGCCGGGGCGTCCGCGCGGCCGAGCACCTCCACCAGCGCGGCCAGCTCGGCGCGCCGCCGCTCCAGGCACTCCAACCGCGGTGCGAGCAGCCCCTGCGCGGAGAGCCGGAGGCGAGACGAGGGGGCGCAGGTATCCGCCTGCGCCAGGTGCCACGCGGTGGCGTGGCTGTCGAGCAGGCGGACCGCGGAGGCCGCGCTCTCCTGCGCGAAGGCGCGGCCGGTGGCCAGGAAGCTGGCGTGGATCGCCTCGCGCTGCGGTGGGCCCCACGCCTGCGCGAAGCGCGCCGCGGCCGCCTCGCACTCGGGCGAGCGCGCCGGGGCCCAGCGCCACGCCGCGCCCGCGCAGAGGGCGAGCGCCGCGGTCACGCCGGCCGCGAGCTGGACGCGAGAGAGCCGCCGGCGGGAGAGCGCCCGCACCAGCGCGTCCATGGAGCGGAAGCGCGCCGCCGGGTCCGGCCGCAGCCCCCGCGCCAGCGCGTCGTGGACGAAGCGGGGCACCTGCGTGCCGCGCGGGCGGGGCGGCAGCTGACCTGCGGCCACCGCGGCGCGCAGCTCGCGGAAGGTGGCGCCCTGGAAGGGGCGGGCGCCGTAGAGCGCCTCGTAGAGCGCCACGCAGAAGGCGAATTGATCCGAGCGCACGTCCGCCGCGCCGCCGGCGAGCTGCTCGGCGGCCATGTACGCGGGCGTGCCGACCAGCGCGCCGGTCCGGGTGAGCGCGTCCGCGGCCACCGGCAGCTCTCCGCCGGCCAGCTGCTCGGGCTCCAGCTGGTGCCGGGCGAGCCCGAAGTCGGTGACGCGCACCTCGCCGCTCTGCGAGATGAGGACGTTGTCCGGCTTGAAGTCCCGGTGCACCAGCCCCACCGCGTGCGCGGCGGCCAGCCCGCGCGCCGCGGCGAGGAAGACGCGCAGCAGCTCCTGCCAGCCGCGGGGCTGCTCCATCACCCAGCGGCGCAGCGTCTGCCCCTGCACGTACTCCATCTCCACGTAGGGCTGGCCCTCCAGCTCGCCCACGTCGTGGACGCGGACCACGTTGGGGTGGGAGAGCCGCGCCATCGCCTGGGCCTCGCGCAGCAGGCGCGCGCGCCCCTCCGAGCCCTCCTGGAGGTTGGCGTGCGGCAGCTTCAGCGCGACCTTGCGGTCCAGCTCCGGGTCGTACGCCGCGTACACCGCGCCCATGCCGCCCCGCCCGAGCAGCTCGAGGATGAGGAAGCGGCCGAAGCGCTCGCCCAGGGGCTGCACCCCGCCGTCCGGCGCGCTCGAGGCGCGCGAGGGCGAGGCGAGCGCGGTGGGCGCGAAGGCGCTGGCGCCGTGCCCCGAGAGCTGCTCCACCAGCAGCGCCAGCGTCTTGAGGCAGCTGCCGCACCCGTCCAGGTGGACGGTGAGCGCGTCCCGCCGCTCGGGCGGGAGCAGGCCCATGCCGTAGGCCACCAGGTCGTTCTCGTCAGGACACTGCGACATGCGCGGTTCGACAGCGGACCTTAGGCCAGCCGCGCCAGCGCGAGCACCAGGTCCACCAGCGAGTGGGTGGGGACCTGGGCGTGCAGGGCTTCGCGGGCGGTGAAGACCTCGCGCAGCTCCTGCTCGAGCGTCAGCTCCGGGCGCAGCCGCGGGCGCCGCGTGTCCGCGGAGAGCCGGTCCCGGTAGGTCTCGAAGGAGATGGGCACCAGCGCGGTGAAGTGGCCGGCGAGCAGCGGCGCGTGGAGCGAGAGGAAGCCGCCGCCCACCGCCACCACCTGCCCGGGCGCGAGCTGGGAGAAGACCTCGCGCTCGGCGGCGCGGAAGCCCGGCTCGTCCGTGCGCACCCACTCGCGCAGCGAGCGGCCCTTGAGCCTGGAGATGCGATCGTCCAAGTCCACCGCGGGCCGGCGCAGCTGCCGGGCCACCAGCGGCAGGAGCCAGGACTTGCCGGCCGCGCGGTGACCGGCGAGCACCAGCTGCGCGTCCGGTCCCGGGAGCGGCGGGCCGGGCTCGCCGCGCCGGCGTTCGAGCTCCGCGCGCAGCGCCTCCGCCAGGCGGGGGTCTACCCGCTCGAAGACGCTGTCCGGCGCGAAGCCGCGGGATTTCGCCATGGCCGCGCGCGCATCTTCCCGCAGCGAGCGGCCGCTTGGCGAGCGCGGCGCTACTTGGCGCTGGTGGCGTTGCAGCTGCCGCGGAAGTCCTGGGTGCGGGTCTCGTGGTCCTGCAGGGTCACGGTCTGCGCGTCCGGGAGGAAGCCCACCGCGGAGCCGTTCTGGCAGGCCCAGCCTTCGCCGCCGCGGACCACCAGCGCCAGCTCGGCCTGGGTGGGGAGCGCGGAGATCTCGTACGAGCAGCGCCCGCGGCTCTGCCGGATGCTGACGTTGCCGAGCTTGTCCGCGGCGCCGGCCTTGGCCTGGATGGAGAGGCTGTCGCACGCGTTGCCGCTGGCGGCGAGCCCTTCCGGCAGCGTCACCACGCCGGTCACCCGGGCGTTGTTGAAGGCGGTCGGCCGCTCGTCCGGCGCGCGGTTGCGGCCGAGATCGCAGGCGAAGAGGGCGAGGCAAGACAGCGCGAGGAGGGTGGTCTTCATGGGCTTGAGCTCCGGGTGGGGGTGGAAGGTGTGAGCCCCTCCACTGCGCGGACCGTGCCGGCGCGTGGATCCGCGCGCTTGCTCCGTGCGGCGGGCTTCTCGGCTCTGCGAGGCTGTCGCGATCCCGGAACTGGTGACCGGATGCGGTCAGATGTCCGACTCCGGGACGAAGGCCGAGGTTGGGAGGTCGGGTCGCCGCCTACCCCGGCCGTAGCGCGGGACCCGCCGGCGGACCGCGCAAAGGGGCGTCGCGCCACGCGCCGGCGCCGCCGTTTGGGGCGGAACGCTGGCTGCAATCGAGCGCGGGCGTGCTCATGAAACCCGTTGCCGACACCGTCACCCTCAACGCCTCGCTGGTCTTCGCCCTGCTGGATCAGTACGAGCATCTCCAGGGCGCCGTCCGCCCCATCTTCGAGCTCGCGCAGCAGCTGGATCGCCAGCGGCCGGACGCGCCGGCGCCGATCAAGGTCTACAACGACATCTGCGCCTGGCTGGAGAAGCAATACGGGCCAGCGAGCCTGCGCGAGGCCGGCCGGGCGCTCGGCGCCGGGATGCATGCGCTGCTGCTGCAGGATGGCGCGCTCGGGCTGCGCCCCACCCCCAACGCGCTGTTCGAGGCGCTGCGCCGGAAGGTGGCGGTGCTGGTGCAGGACCCTTCGCGCCGCGGCTGGGAGATTCTGGAGAGCGGTGAGCAGCGGGTGCGGCTGCGGCTGACCCAGTCGTTGAACTGCATGCTCCAGGATGGGCTGCTCTACGCGCTGCTCGAGCAGAGCGGCGCGATGCTGCCCCGCGTGAACCACGTGCGCTGCACGCGGCAGGGCGCGCCGTTCTGCGAGTACGAGGCGCTGTGGCTCAAGGCGAGGGCCCGGCCTCCGTCGCGGTTTGCGGTGGCGAAGGTGGGGTAGGCGCGGCCTCCCCGAGCCCCGAGCCCCGAGCCCGAGCCCGAGCCCGAGCCCGAGCCCGAGCCCGAGCTCCGTTCCCCGTTCCCCGTTCCCCGTGAGCCGTTATCCGTACCCGTACCCGTACCCGTGGCCGAACCCGAACCCGAACCCGAACCCGAACCCGAACCCGACCGAGGCCAAGCCACGACCCGTCGCTGAGCCCGCTCGAGGCACCAACCGGGTTCGGGTTCGCGTTCGTTCACGGGTACGGGTACGGGTACGGGTACGGCTCACGGGCTCACGGGCTCACGGGCTCACGGGCTCACGGGCCACGGGCTCACGGGCCACGGGCTCACGGGCTCACGGGCTCACGGGCCACGGGCCACGGGCTCACGGGCTCACGGGCTCACGGGAGCACGGGCTCACGGGGCCACGGGCCACGGGCTCACGGACCACGGACCACGGGCGTCGTGGCGCGCCTCAGCGCCACCCGCTACTGGCAGCTGTACGCGGTGTACCCCGCGTTCGGCTTGCACCGCAGAGGGTCCCCGCACCGGCTGGTGAGCAGCAGCGGATCGCACGCGGCGCCGGAGGCGTTCAAGATCGGCAGCTCGCTGACGAGCAGCTTGAAGTCCCCCGTGCCCGCGCCGGGCACGCCGCCGGTCCAAGCATCCACGAACAGAAAGTGCGTCCCCGGCTGCACGTTCCGGACGATCCCGGTGGACTTGAAGTTGTTGCTGCCGAAGTCCACGTCGTCCGCGCAGCCGGTCACGGTGAGGCTCTCGCCGCAGGCGTTGGAGAGGTACACCACCGTGTCCAGCGTGGTCTCCGGGAAGTCGGTGGTGAACTTCAAGTCCGTCACCGCCGTGGTGGTGAACGAGAAGACCTTCTCGCTCGCCGCGCTGCCGCCGGTGTCCGAGCAGGGCGCGCGCCAGCGGTCCGCGCCGAGCACGAGCGCGCCGGTCAGCGGCGTGCCCACGGTGAGCGGCTGGGCCGCCCCACACGCGACGGACGCGGAGCCGGCCGCGGTGACGCACTTGCCCACCTCACAGCGGGGCGCCGTCATCGCGCAGAAGTTGTCCCAGCGCTTGGGATCGCAGCTGCCGTCCGCGGGGACCTCCGGCAGCGCGGCGAAGGCCACCGTCTGCTCCGCCGAGTCCAGCCCGGTGGCGTCCCGCAGCTTCACGCCCACCTGCGTGATGGTGGTGCCGGTGGGGAAGAGCGCGGCACGCAGCCCGCTGATCCCCGAGAAGGAGGTGGTCCCCAGGAACTGCGCGAAGCTGATGACCGAGGGGGTCTCCGCCATGCCGTCCCCATCCACGTCCGCGGCCACCGCGGTGCCGGCGGCGTCCTTGAGCACCACCACCAGGCGGTTGATGTCCCCCTCTGGATCCGTTCCGTCCACCGAGACGCGGCGCGAGCCATCCGGCGCGGTGAAGGCGCGCACCGAGGAGAGCGTGGGGGCGGTGCCAGCCGTGCACGTCCCCGTCTCGCTGCCCGGCGCGCTCGGCTTGCAGGCGGTGCCCATCGCGCAGCGGTCCACGATCTTCCGCGCGTCACACGCGGCGCTGGCGGCGCGCTCGGGCATCGCCATGAGCGTGGCCGTCTTCTTCATGCCTTCGAAGTTGGAGAGGTCCCTGAGCCGGACCCGGACCTGCGGCGGGAGCGCCACCCCGGCGCCGGCGAAGTTGAGCGTGGCGGATGCGGTGAAGGGGCTCCGGCCCACCACCGGCGCGTCGAAGGCGAGCGGGAAGTTGGTGCGGCCGCCCAGCGTCTGCACCTGGCCGGTGCCGTCCAGGAACTCCACGATGAAGTCGCTCACGTCCTTGTCCGCGTCCGTGCCACCCATCACCAGCCGCACCACGGTGTTGGAGAGCGACAGGTACTGCAGCGTGTCCAGCTGCGGCGGCGCGCCGATGGCGCAGGTGCCGCCGTCCACCGGGCAGACGTAACCATCGTCACAGCGGTTGCGCACGCGCTCGCCATCGCACGGCGAGCCGGAGGGCACCACGGGACGGATCTGCAGGTCCAGCTGGTACTTCCCCAGCCCGGAGGAGCCGAGATCGTACGAGTCCACCACCACGTAGTGCGGGCCCGCCTCCAGCGCCGGGACGAAGAGCTGGGACTGGTAGATCTGGCTCTCCGCGGCGATGTCGTCGTTGCAGGCGGTCTCGTCCGGCGCCTTGCCCGGCATGCACGCGTCCAGCTGGTAGAGCACCGTGTCCAGCTGGGTGGCCGCGCTCGCGGTGGTGAAGAGGTAGTCCGCCTTCACCGGCAGGTTGAAGCGGTGCACCACCTCCGGCCCCTTGCCGCCGTTCTGATCCTGGCAGCCGGTGGGCGGCTCGATCTCGTTGCGCTTGTTGGTGGTGCTACCCGTGAACGTCAGGAAGAGCCCGTTCTGGACGCCCGCGTCGTTGAGGTCCACCAGCCCCTCCACGCAGGTGGAGGGCGCCTCGGTCTTGCACGTGGAGCTGCAGCCGTCCCCGGAGGTGCGGTTGCCGTCGTCGCACTCCTCGGGCAGCTCGGCGAGCCGATCGCCGCAGAAGCCGCCGCCGTCCGGGGTGAGGATGACCGCCGCGTCCTCATTGCCGCCGTCGGTGGGGCCGCCGCCGCCGCCACAACCGCAGCCAGCCACGAAGGGCAGCAAGGCGAGGGGCCAGAGTGAGGTGACTCGCATGGACGCTCCGCTCTAGGGGGTGGAAGCAGCCTACGCTCGAGCCTCGGCCCACCCAAGCACGCCCACCTAAACTTCTTGCCGCGATGTTAGGCCGCCTTGGGGAGGGGCTGTCCAATCAGTGCTTGAGCGCGGGGCGGTGCTCGGCTTCGTCCGTGAAGCCGTGCTCCACCAGGAAGTGGTAGAGCGCCACCGGCTCCCCCTCCGGCTGCCCCACCAGCTCGAAGAGCACGTTGCCGGATTCGCCCTCTTGCTCTGGCAGGGACTGGACGAAGAGCACGTCCCGCACGTCCAGCAAGAGCTCGGCGATCACGTCCTTGGCCCGGCACAGCTGGACGATCGGGTTCTTCTGCCCGTCCTCCTCCAACTGCCAGTGCAGGTCCTCCCGGTCGTAGAGGTACGCGTCCAGCCCGCCCGCGCGGAGGATGCAGTTGCGGTGCGCCTGGAGCCAGCGCCAGAAGCGCTCGAAGGTGATGCCCGTTCCGGTCTGTACGTCGATGCCCATAGGCGGCCCCCTATACCGGGTTGAACGCGCCTTTGGAAAGCGCGCTACGCTCTCGCCCGTCCCGTGAGAACCGCTCGTCTCCTGCTCGCTCTGCTGTGCGCGCTCGCGGCCGCCGGGTGCCGCCGCCGCCCCGCGTTCGTGGAGCGGGCCATGGAGAACCTGGGTGGGCGCCGCGGCTGGTACGAGATCAACCCGCGGATCTCCATCGACGAGCACGGCGAGCTCACGTCCATCCTCACGCCGCAGGAGCAGCAGGAGGCCGCGGACGAGGAGGAGGGCGAGGACGCGGACGAGGTTCACGTGCGCCGCGCGCAGCGGATGAAGGGCGTCTACCGCGCGCAGTTCCTCCCGGTGCGGCTGGACGCGGAGTGCTCCGAGCTGCCCAGCGGCCCCGGCGGCAAGGGCCCGCTGTACCTGCTGGTGCACGGAGTGGAGGGAGACGGCGTGGAGTGGTGGCCGGTCATCCCCACGCTCGAGCGCGCCCACCCCGCGCGGCAGTTCATGTACCGCTGGATGCCCAACGCGCAGCGCGGGGAGCTGGTGGACGGGCTGGTGAAGGGCGTCAACCGGCTCACCGCCTGCTTCCCGGAGGCAAGCCCGATCGTCCTGCTCGCGCACAGCGCCGGCGGCGTCATCTCCTCCTTCGCCGCCAGCCGCTTGCAGCTGCAGCCGGGGCAACAGCTGCACCTGTTGACGGTGGCCTCACCGCTGGCCGGCGTGGGCTACCGGAAGGGAGGCGAGGACGACGACGAGACGCGGTTGATCAACGACCTCGGCACCGCCCAGACGCAGTACCCGGCGGCGGCGCCGCACGTCCACGTGACGCACTTCCGCACCCAGTACCCTGCTGACGCGGTGATGAAGCCGAACATGTTCGGCCACCCGCCCAACAAGCGGGGGGTGGGTGTGGCCGGCGCCCGCGAGGTGGATCTGCCGGAGACCCTGGGTCATGACCCTTCGCTGCTCTACGTGGCGAAGGAGCTGGTTGCGGGGCGCGCGCTCTCGCCCTGACGCCGTCAATGCCTCCATCGGCGCACATTCAGTCGGGCGGGCGCGGCCGTTAAGCTGGCAGCCTCGCAGGGGGACGTATGCAGAGAGTGGTACGGATCCTCGCGTGCATCGTGGGAGGCCTGCTCGCCCCCGCTGCCCGCGCCCAGGTGCTCACCTTCACGTCGGCCTCGGCCCAGGCCCGCACCCACTTCGCGGCGGCGAGAGATCTCTTCGAGCACTCGCACGAGGCCGAAGGCGAGGCCCTCCTCCAGAAGGCGCTCAAGGAGGACCCGCGCTTCGCCATGGCCCACGCCTACCTGGGCGCGCGCGTCACCGGCCCCGAAGGCACCAAGAGCCTCCAGCTGGCCGTGACGCTGGCCAAGGGCGTCCCCGAGCCGGAGCGGCTCTTCATCCAGGCGCTCTACGCCCGCCGCCAGGACGATCCCGCCCAGGCCGCCGCCCTGCTCACCCGGCTGCTGCCGCTGGTGAAGGACGAGTGGCGCGTGCCCTACGAGCTGGGGGAGATCGCCTACTACCAGCGCCAGTGGAAGCAGGCGGCGGAGGCGTACGGGAAGGCCCTGGCGCTGCAGCGCAGCTGCGCCTCCTACAACGCGCTCGGCTACTCGCTGGGGATGGCCGAGGACTTCCGCGGCGCGGTGGTCTCCTTCCTGCGCTGCTCGGAGCTCTCCCCCAAGGAGGCCAACCCGTTCGACTCGATCGGCGAGGCCAACCTCGCGGCGGGGCAGCTGGACAAGGCGGAGGAGGGCTTCCGCAAGGCGGTGAACCTCTCGCCGGACTTCTTCCCGGCGCAGTACGGGCTGGCCTCGGTGCAGTTCTTCCGGGGCGAGTGGAAGAGCGGCCACGCCCAGCTCGACAAGGCGGTGGCGAGCACCCAGTCCCCCGCGGACGCCGCGGAGGTGGAGGTGTTCGCCGCGTGGGCGAGGCTTGCCGCCGGGGAGAAGGACGCGGCGCTCGCGCGGATCCGGGACTTCGGCAAGCGGGCCGCGCCGCGCGGGGGCTACCCCCTGCTCTTGGCGATGATCTCCGAAGCGGCCCTGCTCACCGAAGCGGACCAACTGCCAGACGCCATCGCCGCGGCGGACCGCGCCGTGGAGAAGGTGGCGGCCAGCGGGCTGCCCAAGAGCGTGGGCAGCGCCCTGCGGCGCCGCGCCCTGGTGCGGCGGCTGATCGCCGAGGCCAGGTCCGGCAAGCTCCCCGCGGCGGAGAAGACGCTGGCCACGCTGGAGGCGGAGGCGCCGAAGGCCGCCGCGGGCGAGCCCGCCTCGGCGCTGCACCTGGCGCGCGGCAGCGTGAAGCTGGCCAAGAAGGACTACGCCGGCGCCAAGGCCGAGCTCTCCCAGTGCCACCTCTACGGGCTCTCGGAGTGGACCTTCGCGGTGGACAGCAAGCCGGAGGACCCCTACTGCCTCTACCAGCTCACGCAGGCGCAGGACGCGCTGGGCGAAGGCGCGGCGGCGAGCGAGCTGCGCAAGACGCTGCGGCGGCGGATGAGCCGGGACCCGGTCTCGCTCTACCTCTACTGGAAGCTCGCCGCGCCGAGCACGGTGAGCACCACCAAGCCTCGCTGAGAGCGGCCGCTACTGGGTGATGTAGTAGTAGTTGAGGCACATCTCGTCGTCGGTGCCCTCGCCCCACGTCACCTGCTTGCTGGTGGGGTTCTTCCAGCTACACGAAAGCTTCACTTCGCCGCCGGTCGGCAGCGTGATCGGCTGGCTGTAGAAGTAGAGCTGCTGCCAGTGGAAGTCCCAGCGCGGGACGTCGATCAAGCAGGTGGCGCTGGAGTCCGGCGCAGACGGCGAGCTCTTCATCTCCACGGAGATGCGGGTGCCCTTGGTGTGCATGTGCGGGAGCACGCCCCAGAGGATCTTGGCCTGCGGGATGATGTCGTTGCGCACGCCCACGCTGTAGTCCATGGCGTTGGGCGGGATGGAGAAGAGGTACTGCGCCTGCGCCACGATGGTGGCCGGCTTGGGGACGCGGGTCTTGGCGTACTGGAGCTTCACGGTGGTGCGGTCCGGCAGCGCGCCCGGCGCCAGGTTGTAGTGGACCTGCATGACGATCACCGAGCCCGCCTTGATGGGGATGCCGGTGGTGTCCGGGAACTGCGTGACGAAGGTGCCCGGCACCCAGCCGCCGAGCATCACCGGGCTCTTGGTCCCCGGGCCGCCGTAGCAGGTCCACCCCGCCCCGTTCACGTTCTTCGCCGCCGCGTCCGCCGCGTTGGCGCCATAGAGGATGACGTGGTGGACCGTGCGCCGCTCGCCCGGGAGGATCTCGTAGCCGATGAGGTCCTTGTCCTGCGCCAGCTTCGGGTCGAGCACGAAGCAGTGGTAGTCGTCCGTCACCTTCGCGTTGGGCGTGTACGTGTTCTCCACCTGCAGCGTGCTGTCCACCCAGGCCAGCTCGCCGCGCGGAGGCTGCTGCGTGGGCGCCTGCGCCGGGTCTCCCTCCAGCCCGCCCTGCTTGGACCAGGTGATGATCGTGTCCCGCTCCCACTTCTGGAGCGTGCGCGCGTCCTTGAAGGACTGGCAGCGCTCGTCCGGCATCCACGGCGGCATCGTCCCCGCCTGCACCGCCGCGGACATCCCCACGTGCCAGCTCTTCACGTTCTCGTAGCTGGCCATGGCGAACGGCGCCACCCCACCCTCCGCGTGGCAGCCCGCGCAGTGCTGCTGGGTGATCGGCATCACGTCCCGGTAGAAGGTGAGCGTCCCACCATCGCTGTAGACGTCCTCGGTGGGGGGCGGCTCCGAGCCGGTGGGCGTGAAGCACGCCAGCGGGAAGAGCGCGATCAGCGCGAGCACGGGGCGGGGGCAGGTCATGGTCGTTGAATGACACAGCACCCGGGAGGTTCTGCAAACGACCGGGTGGGACACGCACCCACCGTCACCGCGGCAGGCGCTTCTCGCCCTTGCGCAGCGTGGAGTAGTGGATGGTGCCCTCCTCATCCACCCAGCGATGCACCTCTGGGCCCTTCTCCCGAGGGCCCGGCGCCGCCTCCAGCGGGCGTGGCGCCTCCAGCGTCGTCGGCGCGGGCGGCGGCGCGGGCGGCGCCACGGCAACCGGGGCCGGGGGAGGCGGCGCGGGCGGTGGCGCGGGCGGCGCCCGCGGCTGCGCGGCGAGCTGCGCCAGCGCCTGCTCGCGCTCAGCCAATGCCTGCGCGCGCTCGGCGAGCTCCTGGGCGGCGAGCTGCTCGCGCTGCACCTGCTGCTCGGCCAGGTGGAGCTGCCGCGCCTCCAGCACCTGCTGCTGCGCCGCGAGCTGCAGCACGTACTGCTGCACCAGGAACTGCTGCCAGAGCAGCCGCTCGGCGAGGAGCGCCTCGGCGTCCCTCGGCTGTGACGGCGGCCGGCGTCCGCTGGCCCAAGGGCCCTGGAAGGGGCGCGGGTGGGCCACGAAGCCCTGCACATAGCCCTTCCAGACGCCCGCCTCCTGCGCGAGCGCGGGGGCAGAACAGAGCAACGCGGCGAGCAGCAGCGGGCGCATGCGCCAGAGGGTAGGCCACCCCGCCCCGCGCGGGCCAGCCACCTTCGCCTCCGGGTGAATCAAACCCCGCACCCGTCGTCGGGAGCCCCATGCGCGCCCTCCTGCTCCTCGCCCTGCTGGCGGTCCCCGCCTTCGCTCAAGAGCCCCGCTGCATCACCGGGGGAGATGGCCGGGTGGCCTGCGGCTTCGGCTGCCGCGTCGGCGGAGACGGCCGCGCCGTCTGCGGCGAACGCCCGGGCATGGCGTGCACCGTCGGCGGAGACGGCCGCGCCGTCTGCGGCTTCGGCTGCCGCGTCGGCGGAGATGGCCGCGCCGTCTGCGGCAACCGCCCGGGCATGGCGTGCACCGTCGGCGGAGACGGCCGCGCCGTCTGCGGCTTCGGCTGCCGCGTCGGCGGGGACGGCCGCACCGTCTGCGGCGAGCGCCCGGGCATGGCGTGCACCGTCGGCGGAGACGGCCGTGCGGCCTGTGGCTTCGGCTGCCGCGTTGGCGGGGACGGCCGCGCTGTCTGCGGCGAGCTGCCGGGCATGCAGTGCCTGGTCGGCGGAGACGGCCGCGCCGTGTGCGGCTTTGGCTGTGCCGTCGGCGGGGACGGTCGAGCGGTGTGCGGGCAGCCGCACCGCCGCCGCTGGCGAGACGGGCCCTGAGCCCCGAAAAAAACAAAGGCCGGCGCTCTCTGGAAGGCGCCGGCCCTTGCGCTGCGAAACGGTGCCGCTACTTGCGAAGCTCGGCGATGGCCAGGTCGATCTCCGCCTGGGTCATCTTGCCGAACCGCTCGGGAGGCATGCGCAGCTTGGAGGTCTCCGGCATGGTGAGCCGGCTGATCGCGATGTCCTTCTCCGCCCGGCTCATCGTCGCCAGCGTGGCCACGTTGAACCTCGCGCGGCTGATCGTCTGGTCGAGGTTGGAGTTGTGGCAGCGCTGGCACATCTGCACGAGGATCTGCGCGCCGGTGTTGCCCACCCGCGGATGGAGGCTGGTGGCCGGGAGCGCGGCGTCCGCGAAGATGTCCCGGATGTCCGGCAGCGCGGCGCGCGGCATGGTCCCGGCGATCACTGCCCGGTACGCGTTGGCGGCGGTGGTGAGCTTGGCCGGGTCAGCGACGCGGGGCTGGAAGTAGGGGACGGGGATCGCCGTGCCGTTGAGCACGTTGTTGTAGATGTTGGTCCAGGCGGCGGGCACCTGGTTCGGCTGGTTGTTGAGCGCGGTCTGGATCGCGCCGGTGGGGAACTCGTTGGGCTGGTTGCCGAAGCCCTCGTCGCGGACCAGGTTCTCCAGGCGCGCCGGATCCGAGCCGTTGATCAAGTTCCCGGGGATGCCGGCGTAGGCCTCGGTGTTGGCGTGCGCGGTGGCGTAGTCCGCCAGGTTCGCCTGCCCACCCGGACGGTTGTTGCGGAACCAGTGCGTCCAGGGATCTCGCAGCTCCTGCATGCGGAGGATCTTGTTCGCAGCCGCGTTGGGCTGGTGGCAGTGGTTGCAGTCCATGATGGTGTTCCGCAGGTCGGTGTCCTGGTACAGGCTGACCTCGGTCCAGTTGGACTCCACGGCGGGGGTGAGCAGGTCTCCCAGCGTGCACTCGGTGGCGTTGCAGGCCTGCTTGAAGCGGATGAGGAAGAAGGTGAGCTGGTTGGTGCCGGTGTCCCGCGCCACCAGCTCCGCGAACTGCTCGCCGCGGACGAAGCCCATCATGATCAAGTTCGGGTTGGCGCCGTTGGCGCGCGGGGTGGCGATGATCGCCCGCGGGTTGATCGCGTTGGTCTCCTTCATCACCAGCGAGCTGGAGTTGCCGGTGAGGACGTAGGTCGGGTTCCCGTTCTGGCCGTTGCCGTTGACGCCGGGCTGGAAGGCGATGCCGAGCGCGCGCTGCAGCTCCACCAGGCTGGTGATGGTGGGGCGCGGGTTGGTGCACAGCCGCCGGGTGACCGCGTCCTGCCCATTGCGCGCGCAGACCGCGTCGAACGAAGCGGCGCCGCTGGGCATCGCGAAGAAGACCTGCTCCTCGAGCGACATCGCCGGGGGCAGCACCACCGGCGGCTCGGTGCCCGCATCCGCCACGGGCGTGGTGGGCGCCGGCTCGATGCCGGCGTCCGCCACCGGGGTGGTGGGCGTGGTCGGCGTGGTGGGCGTGGTGGGCGTCACCGGCGTGCCGGGATCCACGGCCGTGCCGGGGTCGGTGGAGGTGTTGGGCGTGAGCGGGACGGTCCTGGGCGGGTTCACCCAGTCGCTCTCTCCGGAGCAACCGACCAGCGCGAGCAGCAGCGTTAGACCGACTCGTCGAAGCACAGGACACCCCGGGACGCAGAAGAGAACCGCTGTCCCCCTTGGGTGGACACCTTGAGCAAGGCCCGGGCCGGAAAGGGTTGGGCGCGAAACCACCGCCGTTTCTGGGGTTCGGCGCTCGCGTTGGGGCAAAGCGACCACGCGCGTAGTCAGCTGGAGCGCTGCCAGGTGCAAACGGCAGGGCTCAGGCAACCGTGTGAGAAGTGCCCTGTTTCAGAGGAGAAACACGGGCGGGCGCGCCCCAAAAAGGAAGCGCCCCGGTCCGTGCGGAGACCGGGGCGCTTCGAAAACCAGAACCGTGCGGGCCGCTACGGCGAGCCGGGCTGCGCGGGGGCCGCGCCGCCGGCGCCGCCACCTTCACCGCCCTCGCCGGGCTTACCGGAGCCCAGCTGCATCACGGCGAAGTTGATGTTGTTGTAGCCGGCGGTGGCGCAGCTGAACATCACGCGCTTGATGATCTTGAACTGCACGTCCTTGTTCGCCTGGATGTTCACGTCACCCTTGAAGCCGCCCTCCGTGTCCTTCGCCATCGCGTGGAGGTCCTCGTACTGCTTCTTCATGTCCCGGAGCTTCTCTTCGAGCGCCGGGATGTTGAGGTAGTCCTCGCGGGAGAGGTCCTCGACGCGGCCGATCACGCTGCCGGAGACGAGCACCTCGCTGTTGGAGACCATCACCACCGGGACCATCTCCACTTCCTTGACGTTCACCGCGTCCGGAAGCTGGATGTCCTTGGTCATCATCAGCACCTCGCCCGTCGCGGAGAAGTTCGCGATGAGGAAGAGCACGATGATCACGAACATGTCGACCAGCGGGGTGATCAGCAGGTCGGCGAAGGTGGACTTCTTGCCGTGGCCGCCGTGCCCGAACACCTTGGAGTGCTCGAGCCGCTTGCCGTACCGCTTGCCTGGAACCTTGATGGGCATCGAAGTTTGCCTCTGAGAAGAGAAGGGGCGGTCAGCCCATCGCCGCGGAGACGGAGACGTTCGGAAGACCGGAGCCGATGCACTCGTCGATGATGCGGACGAGGTCCTCGTACCGGACGGTGTCCTCGGTCTGGAGGGTGATCGCGGACTGATCCGGCAGCTGCGTCTTCAGGTCCTTGATCTTCGTCTGCAGCTTGTTCAGGTCCAGCTTGCCCTTGGTGTCACGGGTGAGCGGGATCGGGTCGAAGGTGCTGCCGCCCGCGGTGAGGCGCAGCTCCTTGTCGGTGATCAGGAGGGTCAAGGGGATGGTCTTGTCCTCCTTCATCTCCTGGTTCGGGTCCGACGGGCCGCCCGAGTTGGAGACCTGGAGCCGGCCGATCTGCGTCCACACGGCCGTCATGATGAGGAAGGCGATGGTGCACGCCATCAGGTCGATGAAGGGCACCAGGTTGATGGCAGTGTCGAGCGGCTTCTTGCCGCCCTTACCGCCTTGCCCGAGATCCATGCCGCCGGCCATCTGAGAGCTCCTAGCTTTCTATTGGGACTTCGACACCCGAGAGCCGCCCGGGGTTTTCACCCTGGGCGGTGAAGGGACGAAAAAAGCCCTTACTCGTCGTCGCCGCCGGCGGAGGCGCGGACCGTGGCGTTCTTGAACTTGTCGCGGTTGGAGACGATCAGGTTCAGCACGGAGACGGAGGTCTCGTTGATGTCGTTGATCAGGCTCTGGGTGCGGCCCATGAGCACGGAGAACGCGATCAGCGCCGGGATCGCCGTGAGCAGCCCGAAGCCGGTGCAGTTCATGGCTTCCGAGATGCCTGCCGCGAGGATCGTCGCCTTGTCGGCCGGGTTCACGTTCGCCACCGCTTCGAAGCAGCGGATGAGGCCGGACACGGTGCCGAGGAGGCCGGCGAGCATCGCCGCGTTGCCGAGCATCGCCAGGTAGCCGGTGCGGGCCTCGAGGCGGGGCGTCTCACGCAGGGAGGCCTCGTCGAGCGCGGCCTGGACCTCTTCCTCGCCCTTGGGGACGTTCATCAGGCCGGCCTTGATCACGTTGGTGAGCGGGGTCGGCTTCTGGCCGGCGACGTAGTTGATCGCCTTGTCCAGGTCGCCCGCGTAGATGTGCTTCTTCAGGCCGCGGAGGAAGCCCTCCTTGTTGATGGAGGCGGAGAAGAACAGGACGATCACCCGCTCGACCATGATCGCCAGCGCGATCACGAGGCAGACGGCGATGGGGTACATGCCCCAGTCACCTGCGGTCCACCGGCGCGCGAGCTCGTCGAAGAGGGAACGATCGCTGCCGCCGCCATGCTGGGAGAGTACGAGCTGGGTCACGAAACCGACGTTCATTGAAGTTGGCCTCCAGTTGGCCCGAGCCAGAACGACACGGGCACCTGTCTCCGACACTCGCGCCGCACGCCGCGTGGGACAGGATATTTGGGACGATTCACTACCAAGGGGAGTTCAAAGGCGGAGCGCACTGTACAGACCGTGGGGAAAAAGTGTCAAGGAGCGGTTCAGCGGGTTAAGTCCGCGCGCCATAACGGGAAATGGGCGTTCTGTCGGGCACCAGAACTTGGGCCCGCTCACCTCCTGGCGTCCCGCCTGTCGCGCACGCCACCCCGCCAGACAACGCAGCGTGGAAAACGGATCAGCGCTTCAGAGAGGGGAAAGGGAGCAGACGCCCTCACGTCCGCGGCGCGTGGACGACCTCGGCAAAGTGGACGCCCCAGAGTGTGCGATACCTCCACCGCGTGACCTTCTCGTCCGAAAAGGAGGAGCTCGAGTTCCTGCGCGGCCTGGTCCAGGTGCAGCGCCTGGCGGACGAGGTGCTCGAGGACTGCCTGGAGCGGCAGCTCGGGCTCGCCGCGGGGCTGGACACCTTCCTGGCGCAGTGCGCCCGGCTCATCCACGCCCGCGCCGGCTTCGTGCGCCTCAAGGGCACCCACGGCCCGGTGCTCACCCGCACCCACGGCCCGCTCGGGCTGGAGGTGGCGCTGGACGAGGTGTCCTCGGCGCAGGGGCGGGTGGCGCTGGGCCACGGCCGCACCCTCTTCGTCACCCAGCTCAACCTCGGCCGGGTGAACATCGGCGCCTTCGGCCTGCTGCTGGAGGGCCACTTCCCCGAGCACGGCGGTCCCCTGCCCGCCTTCGTCGAGGCCATGGGCGAGGCGCTGGACTCCGCCGTCCTCTCCTTCCTTGCGCTCTCCGTAGGACAGACGCCGCTGCAGCGGCTGGATGAGCTCTCGCGGGAGACGCTCTACCGCTCGCACGGGAAGATCGGCCGGTACGAGCTCTTGATGCCGCTGGGCAGCGGCGGCATGGCGCAGGTGCTGCTCGCCCGCGCCACCGGGCCGCAGGACGTGGGGCGGCTGGTGGCCTTCAAGCGGATCTTGCCGCGCCTGCTCGACCGGCCGGAGGTGGTGAAGCAGTT
Organism: Myxococcaceae bacterium; assembly: GCA_044229415.1. GTDB lineage: Bacteria > Myxococcota > Myxococcia > Myxococcales > Myxococcaceae > JBGATB01. The sequence goes on from JBGATB010000040.1 coordinate 27,656, forward strand.
CGCGGACGAGGCGCAGATCGGCCTGTCGCTCTCGCACCCCAACCTCGTCACCTTCTATGACTTCGGCGAGGCGGCCGGCGCCTACTACATCGCCATGGAGCTGGCCCGCGGCGTGGACCTGGAGTCCGTCCTCTCCTTCCACCCCGGCCTTCCGCCACCGCTGGCGGTGGGGATCCTCCTCCAGGCGCTCCAGGGCCTGCACCACGCGCACGAGCTGGCGGGCAAGGACGGGCTGCCGCTGCACCTGGTCCACCGAGACCTCTCCCCGGCGAACCTGGTCATCGGCTTCGACGGGCGGGTGAAGGTGCTCGACTTCGGCATCGCCAAGGTCCGCACCGCGCGCACCGTGACGCTGCCAGGGACGGTGAAGGGCAAGCCGCTCTACATGTCCCCCGAGCAGGTGCAGGGAGACCGGCTGGATCGCCGCAGCGATCTCTGGGCGGTGGGCGTCACCCTCTACGAGACGCTCACCGGCCGCCCGCCGTTCGAGCGGGTGGACGTGAACCTCACGCTCGAGGCGATCCTCCAGGACGAGCCGCCGCCCAACGAGCGGATCCCCCGGGAGCTGTGGCGCGTGGTGAAGGGCGCGCTGCAGAAGGCGCCGGACAAGCGCCCCCGCACCGCGCGCGAGCTGGCGGAGGCGCTCGAGGCGGCGGTGACGCCCGCGCGCGAGGAGGAGCTCGCGCGCTTCGTCGCCGAGCACTTCCCCGAGCGCCGCGCGCTGTTCGACACGTGGGAGCGCTAGCGCTCCCCCTCGTGCACCACCGCCTCCACGTTGTTGCCGTCCGGGTCGAGGACGAAGGCGGCGTAGTAGCCGGCGCCGTAGTCCTTCCGCAGCCCCGGCTTGCCGTTGTCCTTGCCGCCCAGCTCCAGCGCCGCGGCGTGGAAGGCCTGCACCGCCTTGCGGTCCTTCGCCACGAAGGCCACGTGCAGCCCCTTCGTCTGCCCCTTGCCCAGCCACAGCTGCGGCGCGCCCTTCTTGCCGAAGCCGGCCGAGCCCGCCGCCGGGTCGTGGGACTCCATCACGTACCCGAGCGGCTCCAGCGCCGCCTGGTAGAACCGGACCGCCTTGTCGAACTGCGTCACATTGATCCCGAGGTGATCGAACACGTGTGAAACCTCCTGGTTGAAGAGGAGGTTCTTCTACGAGGCGGGCCTCGCCTGCCGCTTGGTGGTTCTTGCGCCGCGTGTCCAGGGCGGCGCGATTTAGGAGGCTTTAGTCGTCGCCCTCCGGGGAGCGGTGCGAAGAGCCCGCGCCATGAAGACGAACGCCTCCCTCCTGATCTCCCTGCTGCTGACCCTCACCGCCTGCGGCACCCCGGACGCCGACGAAGAGCTCGTCGACGACCCGGACGCGCTCGCGCAGGAGGTGGCCGCCTCCTCCGTCGTCTGCGCCAGCCAGCACTCCGGCGCCACCGCGGACGGGGACGCCGTCGTCGTCTGCGACGCGCTCTACCCCGAGGCGCCCCGCGTGCACCTCCCGCGGGACCGGCGAGGCAGCACCTCCACCTCCACCTCCACGCTCTATGCGGCGCTCTCCTTCGGCGAGGGCGGCGCGGTGGCCACGGTGGTGGACCGCAAGGGCGCCGAGTACACCGTGGTCACCGCGACGGGCGAGGCGGTCACGCCCCAGAACGCGGCCCGGGAGCTCCCCTCGGAGCTTCGGATGCCGAGCAACCGGCACTTCTACCTGCTCTACCGGCTGCGCGGCGTCATCGGCACGTACACCAACCCCTTCAACCAGCAGCAGTCCCGGGCGCTGCGGATTCTCAACGCCAAGCCCTACGCGCTGCTGCCCGGCGCGCTGCTGGACGCGCAGCTGCTGGGGACCTGGGAGGGGACGGTCTCCCGGCGCGTGGATGCCAGCAAGTGGTCGCTCACGGAGCAGGTGCCCTTCCGGGTCACCTTCAGCAGCACCGTGGCGATCGACCCGTTCTGGACCTGGGAGGACCGCGCCTCGCCCCGCCTGCCGGACGGGACGCGCTTCGAGGTCCGCGGCCGCTTCGACAACCTCACCGCGGCGGTGACCGGCGAGAGCGGCCAGTGCCTTCCGGCGCTCACCTCGTACGGCGCGGCCAACCCGTTCTACGGCGCCACGCAGAACGAGCTCGCCCTCTGGCGGCTCACCAGCATGCACGTGCTGGGGGACTACCAGCTCGCCATCCGCTACCCGGCGGGCACGCCGCTGGGCGTGGGCATGGGCGCGGTGGCGCCGGTCCACCCCCAGGCGCTCATCTCCTCGGCGCCGCCGTCGAGCTGGGGCGCCGGCTCCCACAACGCGTGGACCTTCCTCTTCGACATGCGCCGGGTGACCGCCGGCGGGGCCGGCTGCACGCCGTAGCCGCCGGCTCGCGCCGCTTGCGCTATACGCGCAAGCCCGCCATGCCCGCCTACGCCGAGCGCCCCTCCACCGAGTTCACCCTGCGCACCACCGCGCGCCCCGGGGACATCGACGAGCTGGGCCACGTCTCCAACATCGTCTACCTGCGCTGGGTGCAGGAGGTGGCGGTGGCCCACTCCGCCGAGCGCGGGCTGGACTACGCCGCGTACCGCGCGCTGGGCGGGGTCTTCGTCGCCCGGCGCCACGAGCTGGACTACCTGCTCCCCGCCCTGGAGGGCGACGAGGTGACGCTCGTCACCTGGCTCACCGGCTGGTCCGCGGTCACCTCGGTGCGCAAGACGCGCGTCCTCCGGGTGCGGGATGGGAAGGAGCTGGCCAGCGCGCAGACGCTCTGGGCCTACGTCTCCACCACCTCCGGCCGGCCGCAGCGGATCCCCCAGCAGGTGATTGACGCCTTCTACGGCTGAAGCAAACGCGGGGCGGGCCCGAGCCTTCTTCGTCCCACGGCTCGAGCCCGCCCCGTCCCCCCTCTACGACGCCCTCACTTCGGAGAGATCTCGTGCTCCTTCGGCTCCTCGGGCACCGGCGCGGACGCCGGCTCGGAGCTGTTCGGCTTCTCCTCCATCCCGCTGCCGCCAACGCCCTTCATGGAGTTGATCTGCTGGGTCATCTCCTGCGCGTTCTGCGTCAGCAGCTGACCGAGCTTCTCCTGCTCGTCCCGGGCCTTCTCCATGGAGGAGATGACCGCCTCGGGCGGCTGTCCGTGCTTCACGTTCGGCAGGTCCTTCGCCGAGCGCAGCGTGGACGCCATGGTGTTGGCCTGCTTCGCCATCGCCTGGTTCTCCTGGGCGATCTTCATCAGCTTTTCGTGCTCGGCCTTGGCGCCCGGCGTCTGGGTGCCGATCCACTTCGCATGCGCCTCGTCCACCTCCGCCATCGCGCGAACCGTGGCTGCCACCTGCTCCGGGATCTTCGCCTGCTCGCTGAGCACCTGACCGCAGCTCTTCTCCGAGCCGGCCCCCTTGCTCATCCCCTTCTCCTGCGACTGCGACTGGGCCCGGGCGGAGACCGCCAGGCCACAGCCCACGCACATCACCAGCGCCAGCTTCCTCATCGCGAACCCTCCTGGTTCAACCACGCCCGGCAAGTTGAGGCGCGGCGCGGCCGCGCGCAAAGGCGTGCCCGGCCGTCCGCCCCGGGCAGCGCGCCAACCGGCCACGCCCCGGGCTAGGGTCAAAGGGCCCGCATGCGCCCCATCGACATTGGCGACGAGCACCGCGTCAGCAAAGAGACGCCCGCGCCGCTCTCCGGGCGCTTCGCCGCCGGGCTGATCGACTTCGTGGCGCTCTTCCTGCTCACCGCGCTGCTCGCCGCCGCGCCGTTCCTCTTCACGGGCGTCCTCATCCCGGCCCTGGCGGTGCTCTCCTCCGCGCTGGTGCTGGCGATCGCCCCGCTGTGGCTCTTCAAGCGGACCCTGGGCATGCGCCTGTGCGGCCTGATGATGGTGGGGCGCGGCGGCCACCCCGCGGAGCTGGGAGACCTGCTCTTCCGCGAGCTGATGCTGCGCGGCGTGCTGCCGTTCACCTACGTCTTCACGCTGGTGGGCGGGGTGATCGCCTCGTACCTGGGCGTGGCGAGGGTGGCGGGCAACGCGCCCCTGGCCACCGCCGGCTTCGGGATGGCGCTGATGTTCGGCGGCGCCGCCACCGCGGGGAACCTCGTCGCGCTGTCCCGGGCGGACCACCGCACGCTCGCGGATCTCCTCTCCAAGACGCTGGTCATCCCCTACCGCGCGCCGGCCGCGCCGGCGGACGCGGAGGAGCTCGCGGAGCAGCGCGCCGCGGGGCGGCGGCGGCTGCGCAACTTCGTGGTGTTCACGGGGATCGCCCTGGCGGTGCCGCTGGGGGCGCCCTTCCTCGCCACCGCGCGCAGGCCGGCGAAGGACCTCTCCCACCTCGAGGCCAAGCTCGCCCGCGAGCGGCTGGAGCAGCGCGTGCGGGAGAACGCTTCGGACGGGAGCGCCGCGGCGCGGCTGGCGGAGGCCTACCGCGCCGAGGGGCGCGCCGCGGACGCCGAGCGGGTGGAGCAGGGCTGGCGGGACGCGGAGGCGAAGGCCGCCGCCGCCCACGAGGCCGCGTACCAGGCGCGGCTCGCCGCCAACCCGGCGGACGCGCACGCCCTGGAGGGGCTGATCGCGCTCTACCGCGAGCACGACCGGCTCCAGGACGCCAAGGCCGCGTACCGCACCTTCGTGGACAAGAACCCGGGCGCCGAGGAGCGGGCCGGCTTCGGCGTCTGGCTCTACCGGTACGATCTCAACGAGGACGCCGTGGAGCAGCTGCGCCAGGCGATCTCCGAAGGCGCCAACGACGCCGAGACCCAGGCGTACCTGGGCTTCGCCCTCAAGCAGCTGGGACGCAAGGACGAGGCGCGCAAGGCCTTCAAGGCCGCGCTGAAAGCCGCGCCGAGCCTGGAAGAGGTCCGCGCCGCGCTCGCGGAGCTGGACGCGCCCTGACCGGCGAATGCGAGCCGGGAAAGGGGACGGGCTGCTTTTCCTCCCGGAAAAGCAGCCTGTCCCCTCCTTCCGTCGGATGCGAGTTGAGGGTGACGGGCCGGAGCGGGACGTTCCGCGCCCATGAGCCCCGTCCGCCTGCTTCTCGTCAGCGCTGCGCTGCAGATCTTGGTCTCCTCCGGCCTCGGGGCGTTCCTCGTGGCCGCGCTGCAGCCGTGGGGACGCTCCCTGATGGCCAAGCTCCCCTCTCCGCGGGACGTGGTGAAGGGGCACGTGGACTGGATGATGCTCGCCGGGCTCCAGCTGGGCGCCGCCTTCGGCTGCGCCCACCTCTCCCCGGGAGTGCCGCTCTGGGCCGCGGGGCTGCTCGTCTTTGGCTCCTGGATGAACGCGGTGCCCTACCTGCTGCGCGGCGCGGCCGGGGTGGACGCCTTCGCCTTCGCCGGCGGCGTGGCGCAGCGGCTCTCCGCCTCCCTCTCGGGCGTCTCCAGCCTGAGCTTGATCCTCGCGTGGGGGCGCCTGCTCGGCGCGTGGTGGCCCTGAAGGGGCGCGCTCTAGTGCTGCCGCACGTTGGCGTCCGCGGCCACCTCGTCAATCGCGCGCTTCACCTGCTCCTCGCTCTTGCTGTCCATCCGCGCGTGCTCCTCCACCGTCTCGTCCGCGAGGTAGCCGGCGAGCCAGTGGCGCTCGATGATCGGATACGCGGCGACGATGGGGAGCGCCAGCACCGCGCCGAACGCGCCTGCGAGGATCCCTCCGGCCAGGAACGCCAGCAGCACCGACAGGGTCGAGAGCCGCAGCTGCTTCCCGTAGACCCAGGGGATGAGCAGGTAGTTCTCCACCGCGTGGTAGGCGAGCAGCACCACGATGATCGCCACCGCCGCGCTGGGAGAGACCGCGAGCGCGATCAGCGCGGCGGGCGCCGCGGTGGCGATGATTCCGAGCACCGGCAGCACGTCCATCAGCGCGGCGAAGAGCGCCAGCGGCACCGCCGCGGGCACCCCCAGGACCGTGAGCGCCACGTACATGCACAGGCCCGCTGCGGCGCTGGTGATCAGCTGGCCGCGCACGTAGGCCCGCACCACCACGCCCACCTCCTCCGCAGTGACGCCCACCTTCCGGCGGTGCGCCCGCGGCACGTACGAGAGCAGCCACGCGTAGAGCCGCTTCCCGTCCAGCAGCAGGTAGAGCATCAGTACGAGGACGATCAGCACCGAGGTGACGGCCTCGAGCGCCATGTAGCCGTAGGACCAGCGCTTCTGCAGCAGCGCCTTGCCCTCGTCGGACTTCGGGAACTCGCGCGCCTCGCGCACCATCCGCTGCAGGAGCTGCGAGCGCGTGGGGTGCCGCTCCAGCCGCTGCTGCGCCTGCTCGAAGGTCTGACCGAACTGCCCCAGCTGGTCGGTGAGCGGCGGGACGATCAGCTGCCACAGCCCGAAGCCAGCCCCGCCGAGCGCCAGGGCGAGGCAGAGCACCGCGGCGAAGTGCGGCACCTTGCGCCGCTCGAGCCACCGCATCGCCGGCGCCAACGTCAGCGCCCCCAGCAGCGCCAGCGCGAACAGCCCGAGGAAGAAGTGGAGCTTCCACGCCGCCCAGAGCAGCGCCAGGCCGAGCGCCACGGTGAAGACCGTCTTCAACGGGATGTGCAGGGAGGTCACGCGCGCCAACGTCTGCACGGGTCCGGCGGCGGACAACCGGACCGTCAGCTGGAGGACAGCACGAAGCCCAGCACCGCGCGCCACACCCGCTCGAAGGCGGGGTAGCGGAAGCCCGAGCCGGACATCAGCCAGTCCACGTGCGGGGGCTGCTCGTTCGCCCCGTCGTAGTGGCCGAGCACGTCCAGGTGGTCTCCCTGCACCGCCGCGAGGAGCTCGCCGTAGGGCTGCGAGCGGGTGGGGACGATCCCGTCGTTGTCGTCCGGCTCGGGGAGCGCGCCGTAGGCCTGCTCGAGCACCGCGCGGTGATCCGGCCGCAGCGGCGCGCGCAAGAGCCCGCGGCTCTGGCCGTGGAGGAACGAGTAGAGCAGGTGCGTGGTCTGCACGTACGGGTCCAGCCCGCCCTCCACGAAGCTGTGGACGTTCGGCGCCGAGGCCCGCGTCACCACGGACGCGTAGCGGACCGTCTCCCGGTCCGGGGTCCCCGCGGCGAAGAGCGCCATCTGCTCCGGCGTGAGCTGGGAGATGAGGGACTGGTCCTTCCCCATCTGCGCCAACAGCGCGAGCAGCGCCTGCTGCCGCTCCTTGGACAGGTCCGCCAACAGTGACTCGAAGAGCTGATCCACCAGCGTGGCCCGAAAGCCGAGCGCGTCGTCCGCGCGCACCAGCGAGCCCGCGAGCTTGAAGAGCAGCGCCAGGGGCATCCGCGCCCGCCGCAGCACCGCCGCGGTGAAGAGCGAGAGCAGCTGCAGCAGCCGCTGCCCAGCCAGCCCCTGGAAGAACGACGCCAGCGGCGTGCCCCGGTGCGGCGTGCTCACGCAGACCACGCTGCGCACCCGGCGGGCGATGGGCTCGAGCGCCGGCCCCTCCCCCATCGCGGTCCCGGGGGAGAGCAGGAAGCGCGCGTCCAGCCCGCCGGTGGAGTGGCCGATGAAGTGGATGGGCCCATCGTCCGCGCCGGCGGTCTGCGCCACGGTGGCGAGCAGGTCCTTCGCTCGCTCGCGGATGGAGGCGGTGGGATGGCTGAGCACCTGGACGACGGTGGCGTCCACTCCCTCGCGCGCGAGCGCCTCGGTGAGGAACGCATGCACGTGGCCGAAGTAGACGAGCTCGCCCAGGTTGGCGAAGCCGAAGAAGCCGGGGACGAGGAAGATGTGCAGCGGCGCGCTCATGGCGATGTCGCGGGAGTTCTACCGGATCGCTGGAGCTGACGCGGACGCCTAAATTGGCCGAGCGTCGGGTGCCGCTCAAGAGTGCTATGCCCCGCCGCCCATGGGACTCAAACCTGTCAACCTGACCGAGCCGGGCCGCCCGCTTCGGCTCGCGGGGTTGCCCTCCGGTCGCTGCTTCCACCTGCGCGCAAAGCCCGCCACCGCGCGGACGAAGCTCGCGCGCTTGAGCACGGCCGTTGCCATCCTCGGCCACACGCCGTCCTGGACGTCGTTCTTCCCCGTGGAGCCGGGCTTCAGGCCCGAGGAGGCGGTCTTCGCGATGTCCCTCGGCTCGAGGACCGAGGTGCTGGAGATCGCCTACGCGGGCGAGCGGGGCGTCCGCTTCCGCATCTACAGCGCCGGCTCGTCCCCGAGCAGCATCGGGGTCAGCTGGGGCGAGCCCTTCGAGACGGGCAGCTGGGAGCGCATGTTCTTCGGTGCGTTGGAGGGCTGCGTCTCCGCGAAAAAGGTCGAGGAGCTCAGAGATCTCTTCCACCACCCACCCGCGACCCGGGACGCGTGGCTCGCGAAGCAAGGTCTCGAGGCGGCGCTCGGGTTACCCGTTCGCGAGCCGGTGGCGCAGCAGCACCCGCTCGCAGAGTGCGAAGCCGTGGCGCTGGCGTCCCTGCGGGAGCGCTGGCCGGAGGCCGAGGCGATCGAGCCCGAGGCACGGAAGCCTCACCCACCGCGGGAGATCCCCACCCTCCCGGAGCTGACGGACGCCCAGCGCGCGACGATCTCCCTGCACGTCTTCTACCTGTGCAACGTCTGGCCCGTGATGGGGAACCAGAAGCTCCTCGCGCGCTACCGCAAGCACCTGCCCAAGGAGCGCCGCGGCGAGGCGGACGGGCTCGTGGATCGCGTGATGCGGGGCGCCTCGGACGAGGAGCTGGAGGCGGTGATCGCGCACATCCTCGAGGGGCTCTGGGAAGCGGAAGACTGGGACGCGCTCATCCGCAGCCCCGCCATGCTGGTCAACGTGGACGACGAGTCGGCGCTCACCGCGTGGGCGGAGGAGCTGCGAGGTCGCCTAGTCTCCCCAGCGTGACCGCAGTCAGGGCGAAGGACTATGCTAGCCGCCTCTCAAACCAGGAGCGTCCGGTGGCAAAGCGGGGTGGCGGGAAGGTGGCGGATCTCACGGTCGAAGTGCTTCAAGCGATCCGGAAGGACATGAACGCGGGGTTTAGCGGCGTGCGCGAGGATCTGGAGGGGGTGCATTCCGAGCTCGAGCTGATGCGCTCCGATATGAACCGGATCGCGCTTCAGCTCGTCGACGATGCCGGTTGGCGGCGTGGGCTCGAGGCCCGGGTCCGCAAGCTCGAGGATCGCCTCAAGCAGCACTGACTCACGGAACCGCGAGGCGCGCTGCCACGCCGCAGTGGTCGCTCACGTGCGCGCCTGCGGCGTAGGGCTGCGCGAACTCCACGGTCGCCTCGGCCGTCTGGGCCCCGCGCACGAAGAGGTAGTCAATGCGCCGGGTGGGGCCCGTGGTGGAGAACGTGGAGTGGGTGGCGCCCTCCTCTCCCGGCCGCGCCTGCGCCCAGCCGTCCGCGAAGCCGCCGCCGGTGAACACGCCCGCGGGCCCTTCCGTGGGGATGGAGTTCAGGTCCCCGCCGACCACCGCCGCCGAGGCCTGGCTGAAGCCGTTGACGAAGGTGAGCACCGCGTTCGCTTGATCCAGCCGGTCCGCCGCGCCGTTCGGCGTGCCCTCGAAGGAGAAGTGCACGGCGGTCACCGCGGTGAGCCCGAGCGGCGAGCCCACCAACACCAGCTGCGCCTTGCGCGGGAAGCTGCGCGTGGGCAGGTCCTTCACGGCGGTGGCCACCACGGGCAGGGAGGTGAGCACGGCAACGCCCTCGGGCGTGGTGCCGTTCGCCAGGTGGGACTGCGCGAAGAACGCGCGCCAGCGGGCGCCCATCAGCGTGGTGAGCCGCGCGGCCAGGTAGTCCCCGGTGTTCCCGAGCGTGGGGTGGACGCAGACCTCCTGGAGCACCAGCGCCTCCACGCCCAGCTGCGCGAAGCGCGCCGCGGCGACGTCGATCCGGGCCTGGGGATCGTCGTTGATGCAGTGCAGGTTGAGGGTGCCCACGCGCAGCGCCCCGCCCGGCGCCCGCACCGCCAGCTTGCCCGCGTTGTCGCTCTGGTAGCCGTCCGTGGAGCCGAGCCGCCCTTGATCGCTCCGGTCTCCGTAGAGCGGCGCGCCGCCGGCGCTGTAGCGCCAGGCGTAGTCGTACGTGCCGCCGGCCGGCGCCGTGAGCTCGGCCTTGAACTCGTCGTTGTTCCCGGTGTCGACGTTGAAGGCGCCCGCCACCCAGCTCCAGCCGGCGTCCGCTGGATCCGAGCCCACCGGCCCGAACCCGAGCTCCGCAATGACGCCCGCCGTGGCCCCCGGCTGCTGCGTCCTCCCGTCGATCCAGAGCTGCCCGTAGACGGTCGTCTTCCCGCCCGGCGCGCTGGTGATGAGCGGCGGGTACTGGAGGTTTCCCCACCCCAGGCGCAGCGTCTGCCCCGCGTCCTGGCCGCCCGCGTCTGTCGCGCCCGCGTCCGTCGTCCCCGCGTCCGGCGTGCCGGCATCCCGCGCGCCCGCGTCGACCTCGCCCGGGCTGCCGGCGTCGCGCCCGGCGTCCCTGGGTGGCCCCGCGTCTCCCGCGTCCGAGCGCCCGCCGCCCGGCGGCCCGCAGGCCACCAGCAGGAGCAGCCAGAAGAGCAGCGCGCTACGCAACCGAGTCATTGACCGTCTCGCGTCCGCCCAGCGGATCCGCCTCCCAGCGGCGATCCGGCCCACTCTCCCAGCGATCTCCGTCCGGGCCGCGCACCACGTACTTGTACCGGAACGCGACGCCGCTCGGCAGCTCCGCGGCGCCGCTCCACGTGGGGTAGCCACCGCCATCCAGCTTCAGCCCCTTCGAAGGGTCCCAGCCCCCGAGCTCCGGGAGATCTCCGACCAGGGTGACCTCCTGACCCGGCTGGGTGGGCACGCGCGCCCGGAAGTCCAGGCGCGTCTTGGGCGCCGCGCCGCGATCGAACGCCGGATCGAAGTGGGCCTGGAGGTTCCGCGCCTCGCCCAGGAAGACCTTCGCCAGCGTGGGGTCGTCGATCGCGATGAAGTCGTCGTCGCTGGACTCGCTCGGGCCCCACCAGTTGTACGCGCCGGTGAGCGTGGTCCGCCCATCGAAGACGGCGAACTTGTCGTGCATGGACGCGTACTGCCCATACGGGCTCAGCACCGTCACCACGTGGACGCCGCGGCGCTCCAGCGCCTCGTCGGTGGGGTCGTCCGGCTGGGAAATCCCGTGGTAGTCGCCCCCGTCGGCGATGCGCGCGTCCGTAATCAGCGTCACCTTCACCCCGCGCTCGGCGGCGCGCCCCAGCGCATCGGTGAGCGAGCGGCCGCGCTCGTCCCAGGCCTCGCGCACCTGGAACTGCGAGAGGACGATGGAGTCCTTCGCGCGGTCGATCTCGTCGATGATCGCCGCGAGCGCGTCCTCCGCCTGCGAGTAGTGCACCCGCACCTTGGCCGGGCCATCCACGCGCGCGGCGCGGGCCTGGGCGCCACCGGACGCCTGGATGATCGACTCGTAGAGCAGCGCGGCCTCGGGCGAGCGCAGCAGGAGCAGGTTCTCGAAGTTCTCCTGCTCGGCCCCGTCCTCCCAGTTGAACGAGCCCGTCGCCGCCACCTTGCCGTCGAACACCGCGACCTTGAGGTGGTTGGAGTTGATGCCGTCCCGCTGCACGCCGACGACCTCCACGCCCGCGCGCTGCAGGCGCTGGTACTGCGCCTCCCACGGCCGGTCCGGCATCATCTGCGGCGCGCTCGTGAACAGCCGCACCTCCACGCCGGCCTGCTTCGCCTCGATCAGCTTGGAGACGATCGCCTCGGAGTTGATGTTGTAGACGGACGCGTGGATGTAGTGCGTGCCGCTCGGGTCCGCCCGCTTCGCGGCGATCACCGCGGAGATCTCCCGGCAGATGGCGTCCCGCGCGCCGCGATCTGGCGTGAAGTAGACCTCGAGCCTGGCGTCCCCCTGCGCGAGCCGCTTCGCCGCGGCGTCCAACCCCGAGACGTCCACCTCCGGCCGCACCCGGCTGTTGCGCCCCGCGGCGGAAGGCTGCGCGCGGTGCGCCCCGCCCGCCAGCTCCGCGCCGCTCGCCGCCTTGTAGACGTTCTCGCTCCGCAGAAGCTCCCGCTTGCCGTCTCCGTCCAGGTCCACCTGGACCGCGTAGTCGAAGGAGACCGCCGTGACGGGGCCGTGCGGTCCCGAGTCGTGGAAGACGGGCAGGTCGCAACCCCAGCGCTCGCTGCCGTCCGCGAGCCGGCCCTTGTAGAAGGGCCGCACCAACATCTCCTCCACGCTGCCGTCCTGGCGCGCCACGCGAGCGGTCACCGAGAGCTGCTTCTCGAAGCTGAAGTTCTGCACCGCGAAGTCGAAGTAGACGCCGCGGACGCTCAGCCCTCCGCGCGGCGGCAGCGGGAAGGTGCCGGCCTCCAGCGGGCGCGCGTACTGCTCCGCCGGCACGCCCGGCGTGGGGACCCAGCGGGAAGGGCTCGCGGGGTCGAACGTGCTCACGCCGCTCGTGCCCGGCGCGGACGGCGCGCTCGCGGCCGGCCCGGTGGTGCGAGGCGATACCCCCGCCCCCAGCTGAAGGACCCGAGGCGATGAGCCGCTTACGGGACCGGGCACGGGAGCGTCTCGGGTGGATTGGAGCGCTCGGGCGAGCTCTCGACTACGCCTGCCCCGAGCGTCGAGTCGAGGGGCTCGAGCCGAACGGGAATGGGGCTCGAGGCTGGGTGCACCCGAACCATCAACGGTCTCCGTTGAAGTCTTCCGAGACGCCGAGCCGCTTGGGGTCCGCGGACTCGGTGGGGTCGACGATCAACACCGCGTCCTGCCCGGGCTCCCAGTCGACATTGCCGTTCGCGTCGCGTTTGACGACCTTGTACTCGAGCCGAGCGCCCAGCGGCAGCTCCACGTCCGCGCGCTTCCAGTAGGGGAACGAGCCGGCGTCGGTGTCCAGCTTGAGGCCCGGGCCGCCCGTGCCCCAGCTGCCCAGCTCCGGCGTGTTGCCGGCGATGTAGACGTCCTGGCCCATGTGCGTGCGGGCGAGCACGTCGAAGTTCACCTTCACCTTGGGCCAGGCCGGCAGCGCCTGGAGCTCGCGCAGCGTGGCCTCCACGTCCGGGCCGTGGCCGGGCTGGTCCGCGTAGCGGCGCATCACCCGCATGAACTCGCCGAGGTACCGCTGCCCGGTGCGCCCCTGGTCGAGCTTGTTGGAGTCGATGAAGAGCAGGCTCTCCACGTTCTTGGACGGGGAGCGGTCCGTGCCCATGGTGGCGGCGGACCAGTTGCCCGCGTCGGTGACGACCTTCGGGTTGGTCACGCCGAACACCGCGCTCTTCAGGTGCATGGCGTTGAACGGACCGGAGCGGTTGAAGAACTTGAAGACGGGGATGCCGGCCTGGGCCAGCCGCTCGTCGGTGTCGTCCGGCCGCGCTTCCGGGTTGGGCTTGCCGGAGAGGTCCACGCCGTCCGCCATCTTCGCGTCCGTCACCACCACCACCTTCACGCCGCGCTCGTGCGCCTTCTTCAGCTCCTCCACCAGCCGGGCCTTGGAGTCGGCGTCGGTGATGTCGCGCAGGGCGAAGACGGAGAGGAAGATCAGCTCCCGCTCGTTCTTCACCAGCTCGAGGATCTTCTGCACCGGCCTGGGCCCGGTCGCGGTGGGCGAGGTGAAGAGCGCGTTGACCGCCGCGCCGTCCTCCCAGGTGTTCTGGATCGGCCGGTCGCCGCGGACGTTCTCGATCGCCGTCAGGTACTTCTTGATCAACCCCGGGTCGGAGATCTGGTGGAGCGACTCGTCGTTCGTGTGCGCCGAGGACTGCGGGTTGTGCGAGCCGGTGAGCAGCGTCTCCTTCAGCTGCCCGGTCTGCGGATCCGGGTACGCGAAGTAGCGGGACTTCAGGTGGAAGAGCCCGCTGCCGATGTCGATTTCGATGATCTGCGTGTCCCGCTGCGCCTGCTCGCTCAAGCCATGCTGGGACTCGGCGTGGCTGAAGCCGGCGGCGGTCAGCTCACCCACCGCGGTGTTCCACGGCTTCGAAGGATCGCTGTTCTTCGTCTCCACCAGGAGCTGCACGCGGATGCCGGCCCGCGCGGCCTCGGTGAGGCGGGAGATCACGTCCGGGTCGGTCAGGTTGTAGACGGCGTATTCGATCCGGTACGGGTTGGACTCGGGCGGGTACGTCTTCGGGTCCGCGCGCTTGGCCGCGATGATCGCGTCCAGCTGCCCAAGCTCCATCCGGCGCGGCCCATCCCCGGGCGCGAACACGGTCTGCAGCGCGTCTGGCGAGACGACGTTGGAGGATGGCGTGGCCGCCATCGAATCCACGGGCTCGAAGAAGGGTGCCGGCGCGGGCGCGCTGCCCGGCGCTGACGCCGCAGGCGGGGTTCCCGCCACGCTGGGCGGGGGCGAGCTGCCGATTCCGAGAGGCACGCGGATCCCGAAGTGTTGACTACACCCACATTCTCGCCGCGGCACAGCATGGGTTGCTGTAAACCGGCGGCGGCGCGGTGTTTTCAGCCACTTGCGCGGCGCGTCGACCCGGGAGCGGTCAGGAGACCGGCAACCGGATGCTGAACGTGGTGCCCACGGCGAGCTCCGTGGAGACGTCGATCTTCCCGCCGTGGTTCTCGATGATCCCCTGCACGATCGAGAGCCCCAGCCCGGTGCCCTTGCCGTCCGGCTTGGTGGTGAAGAAGGGCTCGAAGATCTTCCCCGCCACGTCCTCGGCGATCCCGCTGCCGTTGTCCTGGACGCGGATGACCAGGTCGCCCTCCTCCACGCGGGTGGACAGCTGCACCGTCCCGCCAGGCTTCATCGCGTGGCAGGCGTTGGTGATCAGGTTCACGAAGACCTGGACCAGGTTGCCCTTCACGCCGGCCACCGGCGGGACGGTCTGGTAGTCGCGCACCACCTGGATGCCGTGCTGCTGCAGCACGTGGTCGCAGAAGCTGACCGCCAGGTCGAGCAGCCGCGGCACCTGCACCTGCTCCGGCTTGTCCTGCGCCGGGCGCGCGTAGCTGACCAGGTCCCGGGTGAAGCGGAGGATCCGCTCCGAGTTCTCCAAGATCTTCTTCAGCTTCTCCTGGTCCGCCGCCTCACCGGCGGGGACGCCCACCGCCCCGTAGGCCTGGGACTGGGCCTTCTTGAGCATCGCGTCCGCGTAGGTGGCCACCGCGGTCATCGGGTTGTTGATCTCGTGGACCACCGAGGCCGCCAGCTGCCCGAGCGAGGCCAGCTTCTCCGCCTGGATGATCCGCCGCTCCAGCTCCTTCACCACCGTGAGGTCCTGGCCGATGGCGATGACGCCCTCCACCTCTCCATGGGCGGTCATCACCGAGGAGGTGGCGAAGGAGACGCGCACCTCGCGCCCGTTGCGCCCCACCACCCGCGTCTCGAACGACGTCACCTGCTCCCCGCGCAGCGACGAGGCGATGACCCGCATCACCCGCATCTTCTCCGCGTCCGGCACGAAGCTGAGCAGGTCCCTGCCGAGCACCTCCGTCTTCGCCAGCCCGGTGAGCGTGGAGAGCGCCTTGTTGAAGACCACCACCTTGCGGTCCCGGTTCGCCACGAGGATGAGGGCGTTGGCGTGCTCGAGCAGCTCCTCCAGGTACTTCCGCACGAAGGTGAGCTCGTCGATCAGCTTGGCGTTGCGCACCCCCACCGCCACCTGGTTCGCCAGCTGGATGAGGATGCGGTCATCCGCCACCAGATCCGCGGAGAGCCCCTGCGGGTACTCCACGTTGATCAACCCGAAGAGCTGCCCGGACGCGGCCAGCGGCGCGCAGATGGAGCGCACCGTGCCCTCGAAGATCAGCGGCACGTCCTCGTTCTGGATCTTCACCCGCTCGCGCGGCAGCCCTTCGGTGGCCAGGTGCGTCTTCTCCACCGCCGAGCGCTTGAGCACCACCAGCTCGGTGGCGCCGTCCTTGAGCCGCCCCTCCGCGTAGAGCGAGGTGAGCACCGCGGTCCGCTGATCGGTGATCCGCACGCAGAAGGCGCGGCCCGGGAAGAGCCCCTTCACCCCGCGCGCCACCGCCGCCACCAGCTGCTCTTCCGAGGTCGCGCTGGCCACCTCGCGCCCCAGCTCGAGCAGCGCCTGCTCGATGCGCGCCTGCTCGATCAGCGCCCGCCCAGCCGCGGCGAGCGAGCCGCCCGCCACCACCTGCGCCAGGTTCCGGGCCACCACGGCGATGGTCTCTCCGCGGCGGGAGAGCGTGATCGTCACGTGCTGGCCGCTGGAGAGCGGCACGTCCACCTCGCGCGACTGGCCGTCCGCCGGCACCGCGCCGGCGATCCCCTGGAGCAGGTCTCCCAGCTTGAGGCCGGAGGCGCCGCGGGTGCCGCAGAGCAGCTCGAAGGCGGGGTTGGTGGCGAGCAGCCGCAGCTGCGTGTCGCAGAGGGCGGCGGGGCTCTCCAGGGTCTCGAAGAAGGCCTGGAAGGCGTCCACCGAGGCGGCGGTCACCGGGGAAAGCGCGCGAGCCGGCTGGAGCTCATTCTTCATGGGAGGACGCCTTGTCGAGGTCGAGAATCTGAGCCTCACCCACGTACGCCTTGGTCTCGTAGCGGGTGATCTTGCCGATCTTCCGAACGATCTCTGCCATCCGCTCCGCCTCGCGGTAGATGATGTCCACCGGCCGGTAGGCGAAGTCCCCCTCTTTGAGCTTCCGCTTCAAGAGCTCCGCGTAGCCCATCACCGAAGTGAGGGGCTGGTTCAGCTCGTGCGCCGCGGTCCCTGCGAGCGCCACGATCACCGCGTTCTTCTCCGACTCCTCCAGCCGCGTCTCCGCGTCCGAGAGCTTGCGCTCCAGCTTCATCCGGTCCCGGAGGTCCGTGAAGATCCCCACCGTGGCGATCTCCCGCTCACCCTCGTAGATGATGGAGGCGGTCATGTTCACCGGGACCCGCTCGCCGTTCTTGGCGAGGATCTCCTGGCGCATCACCCCCATCCGGCCCCGGCCGCCGCTGTCAGGGGAGCGCAGCCGCTGCATCACCTCACGCGCCACGCCCGGCCCGTAGAGCGCGCGGACGTTGAGCTTGGAGAGCGCCTCTTCGGAGGTGAAGCCGCAGATCGCCTCGGCCCCCTTGTTGAAGAGGATGATCTTCCCCTTCATGTCCGCGGCGATGATCGCGTCCACGCTGGAGTCGATCAGCCGCTCCAGGAAGTCCTTGGTCTGCCGCAGCTCGTCCCCCAGCTGCCGCTGCGCGGTCACGTCCCGGAAGGAGAGGATGGCCGCCGCCCCGTCCTCCTTGAGCGGCGCCGCGCCGATGGAGAGCGTCAACCGCCGGCCGCCCAGCGTGCGGATGGGCAGGTCGATGTCCCGGCGCAGCTCGCCGCGCTGGACCGACCAGAGCACGTCCATGATCAACCCGTCGTCCATCGGGTTGGTCAGGGCGTTGATGTGCCGGCCGCGCGCCTCCTGGGCGGACACGTCCAGCAGCTGGGTGCCGGCGGGGTTGAGGCTGAGCACGCAGGCCCGCGCGTCCAGGATCGCGATCCCGTCCGAGACGTTGGCGAAGAAGGCCTCGTAGCGCTGCAGATCCGCCGCGCGCTCCTCGGCGGCGATGCGCGCGGTCTTCTCCCGCTCGGACTGGCCGCGGATGGACTCGAGCAGCCGGGCGTTGCGCAGCGCCACCGCGGTGGCGTGCGCCACGGTGGCCAAGAAGTCGATCTCCCGCGGCGCGAACATCTTCCGCTTGGAGGAGGCGCGCAGCAGGAGCACCCCCAGCACCTTCCCCCGCACGGCCAAGGGCAGCGCGGCGATCGACTGGATGCCCGCCGAGGCCACGTGCGTCTTCACCCCCTCCAGCAGGGGGTGGGTGGGGGCGTCCTCCACCAGCACCGGCTTGCCGGTGCGCACCACCTCGCGGATCTCCGGGTAGCGGGCGAGCTCGATCCGCAGCTCCTTTAAGTCCGCGTCGTCGCTCGCGGCGACGATGAAGCCCGCGCCGCGCTCCTCGTCGAGCACGACCAGCGCGGCCCGCTCGATGTCCAGCTCCTCGGCGAGCCGGCGGGTGACGTCATGGAGCATCCCGCCCACGTCCAGCGACTCGGCGTAGTCCGCGGTCAGCCGCAAGAGCAGCGAGAGGTCTCTCTGGCGCTGCTGCGCCTCCCGGAGCATGCCGTGGCGGTTCTGCGCGAGCGCCAGCCGGGGGAGCAGCTCCTGGGCGAGCGCGTCCTCCTGGACGAAGTCCACCACCGCGGCCGAGCAGGCGGCGTCCTGCGCGTTGGCCACGATCCCCAGCGCGGAGGAGCGGCTGCCCAGCCCCTCGAGCTCCTTGCAGCCTTCAGGCGCGGTCAGATCCACCAGCACCAGCCGGACCCCGTCCGCGCCAGAGGGACCATGCACCGCCACCCCCGCTGCCTCGAGCAGGCGGCGCGCCTCGCTGGCGCGAGCGGACGTGGCCGGGATCAGCACCACTCCGCTGTCTCGAAAGTCGGTGCTCAAAGGGTGGTGGGACTGAAGGAAAAGTCGAGGCGAGCTTACAACGCGCTCGCACCCCGAGCCCCCTTCGAGGTGGCGCTAGAAAATTCAGCCAGTTAAGAGACTGGGTTCCAACTCCCAGCGGCGGGGGCTTGGAGTTTTCGGCAATTGGAAGTAAGGGCGGCGCCGCAGTTGTTCCACTGCTCTCTGACGACCCTCCACTACAGAAGAGAAACGAACCGTGGCCTCCCAAGTCCCCATCGAACGCATCCGCAACATCGGCATCTCCGCGCACATCGACTCCGGCAAGACGACCCTGACGGAGCGGATCCTCTTCTACACGGGGAAGATCCACGAGATTCACGAGGTCCGCGGCAAGGACGGCGTGGGCGCCAAGATGGACTCCATGGATCTGGAGCGTGAGAAGGGCATCACGATCCAGTCCGCGGCGACGTACTGCCTGTGGAAGGACATCAACATCAACATCATCGACACGCCCGGGCACGTGGACTTCACCATCGAGGTGGAGCGCGCGCTGCGCGTGCTGGACGGGGCGATCCTCGTCCTCTGCTCGGTCTCCGGCGTCCAGAGCCAGTCCATCACGGTGGACCGGCAGATGAAGCGCTACAAGGTTCCGCGGATCGCGTTCGTCAACAAGATGGACCGCGCCGGCGCCAACTACAAGCGCGTGGCCAACCAGCTGAAGGAGAAGCTCGGCCACCACCCGGTGCAGCTGCAGGTGCCGATCGGCGCCGAGGACCGCTTCCAGGGGATCATCGACCCGATCCTGGAGAAGGCCTTCTACTTCGACGGCGAGAACGGCGAGAACATCCGCGAAGAGGCGATCCCGGCCGAGTACGCCGAGGAGGCCAAGCAGGCGCGCCACGACATCATCGAAGGCGTGGCCAACGTGGACGACACGCTCGCCGAGAAGTTCCTCTCGGATCAGCCGATCTCCAACGACGAGCTCAAGGCGGCCATCCGCCGCGCCACCATCGGCCTGAAGATGACGCCGGTGATGTGCGGCTCGGCGTACAAGAACAAGGGCGTCCAGCTGTTGCTCGACGCGGTGGCCTCGTACCTGCCCAACCCCACCGAGGTCGTCAACGAGGGCCACGACCAGAAGAACAACGAGGCGAAGGTCACCCTCGAGTCCCGCCCGGACAAGCCGTTCGTCGGCCTCGCGTTCAAGCTCGAGGACGGCCGCTACGGCCAGCTCACGTACATGCGCATGTACCAGGGCCACATCGCCAAGGGCGACTTCATCTACAACCAGTCCAACGGCAAGAAGGTGAAGATCCCCCGCATCGTCCGCATGCACTCGAACGAGATGAACGACATCACCGAGGCCAACGCCGGTGACATCGTGGCGCTCTTCGGCGTGGAGTGCGCCTCGGGCGATACGTTCACCGACGGCAACGTGGCCATCACGATGACGTCCATGCACGTGCCGGACGCGGTGATCTCGCTCGCCGTGGCGCCCAAGGAGCGCACCGGTGAGGCCAACTTCTCCAAGGCGCTCAACCGGTTCACCAAGGAGGACCCCACCTTCCGCGTCCACCGCGACGAGGAGTCCGCGCAGACGATCATCAGCGGCATGGGTGAGCTCCACCTCGAGATCTACATGGAGCGGATGAAGCGCGAGTACAACTGCGAGGTGATCGCCGGCAAGCCGCAGGTGGCCTACCGCGAGACCATCACCCAGCGCGGCGAGTTCGCGTACACGCACAAGAAGCAGACGGGCGGCTCCGGTCAGTTCGCCCGCGTCTGCGGCTACCTCGAGCCGCTCCCCGCGGACGCGGTGGAGCACTACGAGTTCGTGGACGAGATCTCCGGCGGCTCCATCCCCCGCGAGTTCATCCCGGCCTGTGACAAGGGCTTCCGCGAGGCGATCAAGAAGGGCGCGCTCATCGGCTTCCCCGTGGTGGGCGTGCGCTGCCTGATCAACGACGGCGCCTTCCACGCGGTGGACTCGTCCGAGCAGGCGTTCAAGACCGCCGCGCTGATGGGCTTCCGCGAAGGCTACGCCGAGGCCAAGCCGACCATCCTCGAGCCGATCATGAAGGTCGAGGTCCAGGCCCCCGAGGACTTCCAGGGCTCCGTGGTCGGTCAGCTCAACCAGCGCCGCGGCACCATCATGGAGACCTCCAACGCCGAGGGCTACGTGACCGCCGTCGCCGAGGTGCCGCTGAACAACATGTTCGGCTACTCCACGGACCTGCGCTCCGCCACCCAGGGCAAGGGCGAGTTCACCATGGAGTTCGCCAAGTACGCCGCCGTTCCCAAGAACGAGCAGGACGCGATGATGAAGGCGTACAAGGAGAAGCTCGCGGCCGAGAAGAAGTAGCCGGTCGATAGAGCTTGCTGCCTACGAGGGCGCTCTTCCGAAAGGGAGGGCGCCCTTCGCATTTGCACCTCACCGCGCGCGAGCCCAGCCTCGTGGACGTTGACGTTGACGTTGACGTGGACGTTGACGTTGACGTTGACGTTGACGTGAACGTGGACGTGCGACGTGGACGGCGACGGCGACGTGGCCAGACGGTCCACCGCAGCGCCGGTGCGTGGCAGCGGCCGTCACACGTCACACGTCCACGTCAACGTCAACGTCAACGTCAACGTCAACGTCAACGTCAACGTCAACGTCAACGTCAACGTCAACGTCGAGGGCTTCAGCAGCCGCTCTCCAACGCACCCAGATCCGGCGCGGAGCCGCAGAAGGGCAGCCCCACGTTGGCGCCGGCCTCGCGGGCGGGCGAGCCCGAGCCCAGCGAGAAGTCCGCGGCGGTGGGGTTCACCAGCTGCGGAGAGGCCTCGAGCGAGCTGCCGTCCTGATCCGTCTGCGTGCGCCACGCGGCCAGGGACACGTCCACGCCGTTGATGCGGAACGCGCCCGCACCCGCGGAGCGGAAGAAGAGGTTCCGGTCGTACACGTTGGCGCTGCGGGTGGCGCCCAGGCGGATGAACACCGGCGTCTCGGCGACGATGTTGTTGCGCACCTCCACCTGATCGCTGTTCCCGGTGTCCCCCATGCCGATCATCAGCCCCGCACCCGGCATCCCGTAGATGGTGTTGTTGAGCACCTTCACCGCGGTGGCGGTGTCCACGCGGATCCCCACCCCGTCCTCGCCGTTGGCGTTGATCCCCCGGTAGATCCGGTTGCGCCGCAGGGAGATCCGCGCCGGAGGGCCGTTCACGCGCACGCCGCCCACGGAGATGCCGCGCCCGTTCTCGTAGAGCTGGTTGTCCTCCACCGTCACGTCTGACGCCGAGAGGTGGATGACGATCCCCTCCCCACCGGAGGTGCTGGAGAGCTTGTGGCCGTAGATCACGTTCTTGCGCACGGTCACGCGCGTGCACGTCTTCACGTCCACGCCGTTCTCCCGGTTCTCGTGGAGCCGGTTCCCCTCCACCAGCAGGTTGTCGAACGGGGTGCCGGGCAGCGTGGCGCCGCCCTCGGGGCCAATGCACTGCACCGCGTCCCCGGAGCAGTGGTGGATGTCGTTGTTGCGCACCACCACGTTCTTCGACGTGGTCTGCAGAATCACCCCGTGCGCGTCGCCGTCTCCGAGGTCGTACTTGGAGATCTCGTTGTTCTCCACCAGCACGTCAGACGCGCCCTCCGCGATGTCCACCCCCGCGCCGGCGCGGCCGTTCGTCACCGTGCAGCCGCGCAGGATCCCGAACTTCGCGCCCGCGCCCCTCCAGAGCGCGCCGATCGCCGGATCCCCCGCCGCGTCCAGCTTCAGCCCCTCCACCCGCCAGTAGGCCCGCTGCACGTTCAACATCGCCTTGGACGAGCCCGTCCCCCCCTTGAGCGTCACCGTCCCCGCCGTCTCCGCCTTGATGGTGAGGTACTTGCCCGGCGCCCCGTCCCGCGCGCCGCCGGCGGCGGAGAGATCCAGCCGCTCGGCATAGGTGCCCGCGCGCACGTAGAGCGCTTCGCCCGGCTGGAGCACCGAGACCCCGCGCGCCAGCGTGCGGAACGGGGTGCTGCTCCCGCCGGCGGCCGCGTCGTTCCCGCTCGTGGCCACGTAGTAGATGCGGGAGAACTCCGGGGGCGGCGGCGGAGGAGGCGGCGGCGTCACCGGGACGGGCGTGGGCCCCACCGCCTGCCCGGAGTCCAGCCCGGGCTGCGCGGGTGAGATCTCCGGCAGCGCGGCCACGGGGTCCACTTGCTCGAAGGTGCCGCCGTCGCCACCTTGCTCCCGCGGCAGCAGCGACACGCGCCCCTCGCAGGCACACAGCAGGCAGACGGCGAGCAGGCTCCAGCCCTTGGCGGCGTTCGGCACGGCTTCCCCTTGTCCTGTGAGCAGCCGGCGTGGCTGCGAACGGACCGGAGGACAGACAGGCCGCGAGTAGGCATTCCCGCCCTTGAAAAGGCGAAGGCCGCCCGCTCGGTGTCAGAGCGGACGGCCTTCAGGACTTCCCTGCGGAAAATCGGGCGCGGCGGACGGTTCCCGGCTCATCCGCCGCGGCCCGGGCCGCTCTCTACAGGCCCGCGGTGAGCCGGAAGCTCACACCGGGCCGGTAGGCCGGCACCCAAACCCAATCCTGCACCTGCTCGTAGTGCCCCGGCACCCAGCGCTGCTCGTAGTGCGCGGCCACGCAGAACTTCGGACGGTAGTGATAGCGGTGGTGGCTCCCACGCGCCTCGCACGTCTCAGGGACCCAGACGCTCTCGTAGCGGCCCTGCACCCAGCGGCTCACCATGCGGCGCTCGTACCGGCCATGACGGCCGTGACGCTCAGTGACCCCGGACGCCGTGTGACCGACCTGCACCTGGAACGTGCCCTGCCCCGGCGGCGGCGGCGGAGGCCCGAAGTCGTGGGCGAAGGCGGCGGTGGGGAGCAGGGTGGAGAGGGAAACAACCAGGCCAATCAGCGTGTGCTTGTGAGTCATCGTCGTCCTCCTGATGCGGGGTTCTGACGTGGACCCCCGCGGCCTATTCACCGGCCTCAAGCCATGGGCCCGCGGAAGTGCCTGTTTCTTGTGACACCCACCTTGGAGGTGCACTTGGGTCCAGGTCTGTGACTGTGGTTTGCTGCCCCGCGTGAGGCTGGAGCACGAGGCAGGAGAGCTCAGGGCGAACGATCCCGCGGGAGATCCGCTGATCGGCCTCACGCTCAACGACCGCTACCGGATCGTCGCCCCCATCGGCGTGGGCGGGATGGGCAAGGTCTACAAGGCGGTGCAGATGCCGCTGGAGCGCGCGGTGGCGCTCAAGGTGCTGGATCCAGCCTACGCGCGCAGCAGCGACCCCAACTTCCTGCGGCGCTTCATGCGGGAGGCCTCGCTCACCTCGCAGCTGCGCCACCCCAACACGGTCACGATCATCGACTACGGGCAGACCGGCGACATCTACTACATCGCCATGGAGTACCTGGAGGGGCAGACCCTCTCCAAGCTCCTCACGAAGCAAGGGCCGCTGGCCTGGCCGCGCGCCCTGGAGATTGCCCAGCAGATCTGCCGCTCCCTGCGCGAGGCCCACAACCTGGGCGTGGTCCACCGGGACCTGAAGCCCGCCAACGTGATGGTGATCTCCGAGGCCGACACCGACCTGGTGAAGGTGCTCGACTTCGGGCTGGTGAAGTCGGTGGGCTCCAACGACGAGACGCCGCGCGGGATGCGCTTCGACGCCTCGCCCACGCCCCCGGAGCGGCAGGACCCGGACTCCCCCACCCCGCCCATCAACATGCTGCCCGTCAGCCCGGAGATCACCCAGCACGGGATCTTCCTCGGCTCGCCCACGTACATGTCCCCGGAGCAGGCCAAGAACCGCTCGGACCTGCGCAGCGACATCTATTCGCTCGGCGTGGTGCTCTACCAGATGCTGATGGGGCGGCCGCCGTTCGTCTCCAAGGACCACATCGAGCTGATCTTCGCGCACCACCGCGAGCCGCCCACGCCCTTCACCGTCGCCCGGCCGGACATCCACGTGCCGCCCGAGGTGGAGGCGATGGTGCTCAAGTGCCTCAAGAAGCGGCCAGAGGCGCGCTACCAGACGATGGATGAAGTGCTCGAGGCGATGCGCGTGGCGGCCGTCTCCGCCGGCCTCTCCGGCACCTTCCCGCGCTCCACCACCTCCACCTTCCGGATCCACTCCACCCCGCTCCCGCCCCCACAGCAGGTCCCCGCGGAGCCGTCCATCGCGCTGGACATCACCCTGGACGAGGCCACCATCCACGGCCCGCCCCGCGAGAGTGGGCGGCTGGTCCCGCTGGTGGTGCTGCTCTCCACCCTCCTGCTCGTCACCGGCGGCGCGCTGCTCAACCAGTGGCTGAAGGCGCCGGTGCCCAACCCCTCCCCCATGGTGGCGCTGCCGCAGCTGGCCGCCCCGCCCCCGCCGCCGGTGGCCAAGCCCGAGCCAGAGAAGAAGAGCGCGCCGGTGGAGCGCGCGCCGGCCCCGCCTCGGGTGGCGCGCTTCCAGGTGAGCTCCGAGCCGGAGGGGGCCGAGGTCACCTGGAAGGGCGAGCTGATGGGTGTCACCCCGGCCACCTTCGAGATCCCGCTCGGCCGCGAGGGCTCGGTCACCGCCGAGCTCACCTTCCAGCTGGACGGCTACCAACCGGAGACGGTGATCGCCGGCGGCTCGGGTGAGGTGGTGCTGATGCAGAAGCTGCGCAGGCTGGAGCTGCGCGCCGCGCCGCGCACGCGCGCGGTGGCCGGCCACGCCGCCACCGGCCCGGGCGAAGAGGTGACCGAGGCCGACGACGACGGGCCGGAGCCGCCCGAGGTGCTGGGGACCGACTCCATCCCCCTCCCCGCGCCCGAGGCCGCCGAGCGCCCCAAGGTGGTGACCGCGCCCCGCATGCCGGTGACGGTGCTCCCCTTCGGCGAGGGGATGTCCCGGCCGGTGCAGCTGGAGGGCGAGGAGATCGAGTACACGCGCGAGGCGCTGGACGCGAAGGCGGAGGGCGACATGCTCGTCCGCTGCGTCATCACCACCCAGGGGCGGGTGGAGGACTGCTTGATCATCAAGGGCATCGCCACCATGAACGAGGCGGTGCTCAAGGCCCTGTCGACGCGCCGCTACACGCCGGTGATGTTCCAGGGGCGGCCGGTGGCGGTGACGTACATCTTCCCGTTCAAGCTCCGCCACCCGGGCCGCTGACCGCGTGGCCCACCGGGCAGGGGTACTTGCCCGCGGCGATCCGCAGCCCCTGCACCGTGTCCACGAAGCGCGCCGCGTCCACCGCGCGCGTCACCACGCAGCCGCAGGCCAGCTTCAGCGTCGCTTCAATCCGCCCGTCCGGCAGCGGCCGCTCGGCGAGCAGCGCCACCGCGGAGTGGCTGGTGCCGCGCTCAGCCATGCGCGCGCGTCCCCTCTGACGGGAGCAGCGCGAGCAACTCGCGCGGGTGGGAGAGCACGTGCGCGGCGCCGTGGGGCACCAGCTCCTCGGGGCGGAAGCCCCACGCCACGCCCACCGGCACCATCCCCGCCGCGCGGGCGGTCTTCATGTCGATCGCCGTGTCCCCCACGAAGGCGCAGTCCGCAGGGGCCACGCCCAGCGCGGCGGCGAGCGCCAGCGCTGCGGTGGGATCTGGCTTCTTCGGCGTGCCGGGGCGCTCGCCGCGCACCTGGGCGAAGAGGCCGGGGAAGAGCCCCTCCGCCAGCTTCACGGTGGCGGGCTCCGCCTTGTTGCTCAGCACCGCCAGCGGCACGCCCCGCGCGCGCAGGGCCTGGAGCAGCTCCGGGATGCCCGGGTAGGGCGGCGAGCCATCGAAGAGGTGCTCGAGGTAGTCCGCGCGGTAGGCGGCGAGCACCTGCGCCAGCTCGTCCGGTGAGGCGCCTGGGAGGGCGCGGCGGACCAGGTGCTCCACGCCCTCGCCGATGAAGCCGCGGTAGGCCTCTACCCGGTGCGGCGGGTGGCCGCGGCGCACCAGCGTGCGGTTCATCGACCCGGCGATGTCCGCCAGGGAGTCGACCAGCGTCCCGTCGAGGTCGAAGAGGACGGCCTTCAGAGGCACCCTCAGAGCGACAGCCGGTAGTTCTGCCCGAAGCGCGAGTCCCAGGCCACGCAGCCGGCCCGGTCCGTGTTCTTGAACCAGAGCTCCAGCGTGCGCGCGCCCTGCGGCACCGCGAGCTGCGCCGGGTACGGCACCCGGCCGCCGCCGCCCACCACGGTGACGGGCGTGGAGGCCGCGTTGCCGCCGTCGAACCGGTAGAACACGACGATGTCCCACGTCTGCAGCCCGTTGTACGTGGCGCGGCACTGCGGCAGCCGCTCCAGCGCGTAGTCCACGACCACCACCGGGCTGCCCGCGAGCGCGCCCTTCACCGCCACCGACCAGTCCTTGCCGAAGCCCACGTGCGGCGGGGCGAGCACCTTGAAGTGGTAGTTGGCGCCGTAGGCGGAGTCCCAGGCCTGACAGCCCCAGCGGCTGGAGATCTGGAACCAGACCGCGAGGTCTCCCGCCTCGGGCAGCGCCACCACCGGCGGGTTGGTGCCGTGCGACGGAGAGAGGCCGCCGGCCTCGAAGCTGCCCACCGCGCCGCCGTTGAGCTGGTACGCGCCGGAGATTGCCCAGCCGGGCTGACCGTTGAAGTCCCCGCGGCAGCCGGGCAGCCGCGCGTCGTCATACGCGAAGCGCACCGTGCCGCCGGCGATCAGCGGACCGGACTGGCTGATCGTCCAGTCCGCGTTGAAGCGGACGGTGACCTCGGGGAGCGTCAGGGGCGCGGCGGAGCTCTCCACCACCTCCCCACCCGCGGGCCCTTCGTCGATCGGCGCGGGGAGGCCGCAGGCGAACAGCGCGGCGCACAGCAGCAGGACGGCGGAGCGGAGGGAGCGCATTTGCGTGCGCCTCATAGACCACGGGGCGCGGGTAGGACAAGCCACCGGCTTGCGGCGTTGATAAGCCGACGCCATGGGTGCGCGGAGGCGCCCGTCGCGCACCGGACGGCCGGCAGGTTAGAGGTGGCGCATGACCTCGCAAGCGGCCACCGCGTCCACCCGCTCGTTCCTCTTCTCCCGGCTGGGCTCGCTCTTCGGCCTGCTCCCGCTGGGCGTGTGGACGGTGAACCACCTCCTGGACAACCTCGCCGCGCTCAACGGCGGCGCGAGCTGGGAGGCGCAGGTCACCGGCTACAGCAACCCGGTCATTCAGGGGCTGACGCTGCTGATGGTGTTCGGACCGCTGCTCCTCCACGCGCTCTGGGGCCTGGTGCAGACCGCCAAGGGACGGCCCAACAACCTCCGCTACCCCAACTTCCAGAACCTCAAGTTCCTGCTGCAGCGGCTCTCCGCCATCGGCGTGCTCTTCTTCCTCGGCGCCCACATCTACCTGGCGTTCCTGAAGCCGCGCGTGCTGGAGGGCCACGCCGAGACCTTCGCCAACATCTCCGCGTTCATGCACCACCACCCGCCCACGCTGGTGGTCTACCTGCTGGGCACGCTCGGCGTGGCCTACCACCTCGCCAACGGGCTCTGGTCGTTCTGCATGTACTGGGGCGTGGTGGTGGGGCGCGCCGCCGGGCGGCGGCTGGCCTGGGTGAGCGGCGCGTTCGGCGTGCTGCTGCTCGCCGGTGCGTGGCTGGCGATTCTGGCGCTCTACCGCGCGGGCGCGGACTTCCCGCCGCCGCCAGATCTCTAGGGCTCGTACCGGTCGGAGACCAGCCCCAACCCCTGCAGCGTGGAGAGCAGCTCCGGGAAGCCCACCAGGTCGCTGGTGAGCAACAGCTGCTGCGTGGAGGCCTTCAACCGCAAGTGCTTCACCCGCTGGCGGATCTCCGAGAGTCCGAAGAAGCCCGCGTGGCGCTGGTAGGCGACCTCCACCTGGGCCACCTCGGTCCAGCGCAGCGCCTTGCGCTTCCCGCGCTGCACCAGCTCGATTCCCTGCCCATCCAGGTACACCACCGCGCCCAGCAGCTGCAGCAGCCACCAGACCACGGCGACGGAGGAGGCCCCGAAGAGCGCGCCGAAGGCGGCCAGCTTGAGCGCGTCAGTGGCGTCGTAGGAGGGGAGCGTCCACGCCTTCACGCAGAGCGCCACCATCACGGCGAAGAGCACCAGCGC
Source organism: Myxococcaceae bacterium (assembly GCA_044229415.1). Taxonomy (GTDB): domain Bacteria; phylum Myxococcota; class Myxococcia; order Myxococcales; family Myxococcaceae; genus JBGATB01. Next base: position 55,878 of record JBGATB010000040.1, read on the forward strand.
CAGCAGCCCGGTGCGCACCTGGCTCCAGAGCGAGTACCGGAACGTCGCCCGCGTGGGCACGTAGCCATTGCCCAGGCTCAGGCTCTGGAAGGGGCGCATGGCCAGACGACCCGGAAGCCCCCCGGCCTGTGCAACCTCCCAGCGCCTTTCGCGAGGGCGACCCGGGCGTCAGTACGCGACGTGCGGCTCGCGCGGCTGCTTCACCCACTCCTGCACGCTGGGGCGCGCCCACTGTGCCTGCACGAAGGCCTTGAGCTTCTCCGGGAGCGGGTAGCCGCTGGCGAGCAGCCGGTTGAGCATGAGCGCGAGGTCGGTATCCGCGATGCACCAGGCGTCGAACAGGCTCGTCCGCCCGTCGCGGATAAGCGCGCTGGCGGCGCGCACCAGCCGCTGCGCGGCCTCCTCCGCCTTGGGCGAGAGCGGCGTCTTGGACGGCGCGTAGAAGAGCGTGGTGGTGGGGCGCTCCTCGCGGATGGGCATCAGGTCGCTGCGCACCCACGCCATCACCTGCCGCGCGCGGGCGCGCTCCTGCAGCCCTTCCGGGAGGAGCCGCGGATGTTTGGGCGGCGGGAAGGCCTCGGCCAGGTACTCGTCCATCGCCGAGGACTCGGAGAGCCAGAAGTCGCCGTGGCGCAGCGTGGGGACGCGGCCGGTGAGCGAGGCGTTCTGGTAGTCCCCCTGGTGGTGCTCCTTCTTGTGCAGCCGCACCAACTTCACCTCGAAGGGGACCTTCAGCTCCTTGAGCGCCACGTAGGTGGAGAAGGCGTAGGGGCTGGTCCAGAAGCCGTCGACGTAGAGGGTCAGGTCCATGGCGCGCACCATGCCAGAGCGCCGGCCCGGACGTGACGTGCCAAGCCGCGGTTCTTCAGGGGCCGACCGCGCTCCAGTCGATGGCCGGCTGCCCCCGCTCGGCAAGCGCCGCGTTCACCGCGGAGAAGAGCTTGCTGCCGAAGAAGCCGGTGTGCGCGGAGAGCGGCGAGGGGTGCGGGGCCTTGACGATCACGTGGCGCGCCTCGTCCACGCGCTTGGCCTTCTTCTGCGCGGGGCCCCCGAGCAGCACGAACACCACCGGGTGCGGCAGCGCGTTCACCGCGTCGATGACGGCGTCCGTGAAGCGCTCCCAGCCCTGGCCCCGGTGCGAGTTGGCCTCGTGGGCGCGCACGGTGAGCACCGTGTTGAGCAGGAGGACCCCCTGCCTCGCCCAGCCGCCCAGGCAGCCGGTGCCGGGGCGCTCGCAGCCCAGGTCCGCCGCCAGCTCCTTGAACAGGTTCAGCAGCGAGGGCGGCGGCTTCACCCCCTCGCGCACCGAGAAGCACAGGCCGTGGGCCTGCCCGTCGTCGTGGTACGGGTCCTGCCCGAGCAGCAGCACCCGCACCTGCTCGTAGGGCGTGAGCGCCAGCGCGGCGAAGGTGTCCTCCACCGGTGGGAAGACCTCGTGCGCGGCGCGCTCGGCCTCCACGAAGGCGCGCAGCTGGGCGAAGTACGGGGCGGAGAGCTCGGAGGCGAGCGCAGCGCGCCAGCTGGCGGGGAGCTCGGGGATGGCGCTCGGCATGGGCGCCTTCTCTAGCCCGAAACGGTCACTCCGCGCGCAGCGCGATGGTGGGCTCCACGCCGGCGGCGCGGCGGGCGGGCAGGTAGATGGCCACCACCGCCACCGCGAGCAGCACGCCAGGCGCGGCGGCGAAGGCGAGCGGGTCCGCGCTGCTGACGCCCTGGATGAGGCTCGCGAGCAGCCGGCTCAGCCCGAACGCGCCGGCGAGCCCAACGCCCAGGCCGAGCAGCACCGAGCCCAGGCCCTGGCGCAGCACCAGCCGCAGCACGTCTCCCCGGGTGGCGCCGAGCGCGACCCGCACGCCGATCTCCTGCGTGCGCTGGGTGACGAGGTACGAGACCACGCCGTAGATCCCCACCGCGGCGAGGATGAGCGCGAGCAGCGCGAGCGCCGCCAGCAGCGTGGCGTTGAAGCGCTGCCCGCCGATGGACTTGGAGACCACCTCGTCCATCAAGAGCACGTTGGTGACCGGCTGCTGCGGGTCTACCTCGTGGATGGCGTTCTCCACCGCCTTGGCCAGCGAGGCGGAGCCGCTGCCGGCGCGCAAGGCGAAGGCCGTGGGCAGGAGGCGGACGATCACCTTGGAGAGCGCCGGCGGCATCTGCCCCATGGGCAGGTAGACGACCGCGGGCGCGTCCTCGCCCAGGCCGTCCTCGCGGACGCTCTTCACCACGCCGACGATCTCCCGCGGGGCGGGGTCCTCGTAGAGGGTCAGCCCCGGCTTGCCGATGGTGATCCGCTGGCCGATCGGGTCCACGCCCTTGAAGGCCAGCTTCACCGCGGCCTCGTTGAGGACCGCCACCGGCGCGCTGCCGGCCCGGTCCGCCTCGGTGAGCAGCCGCCCGCGCACCAGCTGGATCTTCAGCGTCTCGAAGTAGCCCGGCGTCACCGGGCGGTACTGGGCGTTGGAGTAGCCGGACTCGTCCTCGGGCCCCTTGTAGCGGCCTTCGATTGCGTACGGCAGGTCCGGCCCCGGCTCCATGGGCAGCGAGGTGGCCCCCGCGCTGGAGGTGACGCCAGGGAGCGCGTTCACCCGCTCGCTGATCTGCTGGTACAGCCGCTCCAGCTTCACCGGGTCCGGGTAGCGCGTCTCCGAGAGGGACAGCTTGAGCGTCAGCACGCCGGAGGGCTCGAAGCCGGGCGGAGTGGTGGAGAGGTGCCAGAAGGTCCGCAGCAAGAGCCCGGCGCCCACCAGCAGCACCACGGCCAGCGCGACCTCGGAGAGCACCAGCACGCGGCGGGTGCGCACGCCGGCGGGCCCGGAGCTGGTGCGGTTGGCGCCGTCCTTGAGCGCGCCCTGGAGATCCGGCCGCGAGGCGGAAAGCGCCGGCACCAACCCGAAGAGCACGCCCACCAGCACCGAGACGGCGAAGTTGAAGCCGAGCACCCGGAAGTCCACGCTCGCAGAGGCGATCGTCCGCAGGCTGTCCGGCGCGAGCGAGACCAGCGCGGGCAAGAGCCAATGCGCCAGCGCCAGGCCGAGCAGGCCACCCGCCACCCCCACCAGCACGCTCTCGGTGAGCAACTGGCGGATGAGCGCGGTGGAGCTGGCGCCGAGCGCGCTGCGCACCGCGAGCTCGCGCTGCCGGTTGGCCGCGCGGGCGAGCTGGAGGTTCGCCAGGTTCACGCAGGCGATCAGCAGGACGAAGCCCACCGCCCCCAGGAGCATCCAGAGCGCCGGCCGCAGCTTCCCGTAGAGGTGCTCCTGCAGGTTCACCACGAGGAAGCGCACCTCCTCGTCGATCAAGTCTGGCTGGGCGGCCCGGAGCTGGGCCTTGAGCACCGCCATGGAGGCCTCGGCGCGCTCGCGGGACATCCCGGGCAAGAGCCGCGCCGTGGCGAAGAGGTACTGCGCACGGTCGGTGGAGGCGCGGTCCACGGTGAGCGGCGTCCACAGCTGCGCCGGCTCGGGGAAGTGGAAGACCTGCGGGGCCACCCCCACCACGGTGTACGTCTCGTCGTTGAGGACGAGCGTCTTGCCGAGGATGGCCGGGTCCTTGGCGAAGCGGCGCTGCCACAGCCGGTGGCTGAGGACGACCACCTTCTGGGCGCCGGCCCGCTCGTCCTCCATGGAGAAGCCGCGCCCCATCGCCGGGGGGATCCCAAACACCTTGAAGAAGTCCCCGGAGACGCGCGAGCCCACCACGCGCTCGGGCGGACCGTCCCCGCCCAGGTTGAAGCCGGAGCCGAGGTCGTCGTAGACGGCCACGGCGCCAAACAGCTCCTTCGAGCGCTCCTGCCAGTAGACGAAGCGCGGGACGGAGACCGAGTTGCCGGTCCCCTCCTTGTAGCCGTGCTTGAGCTGCACCAGCTGCTCGCTCTGGGGGAACGGCAGCGGCCGCAGGAGCAGCGTGTCCACCACGCTGAAGATGGCGGTGTTGGCGCCGATCGCCAGCGCCAGCGTCAGCACGGCGATCGCCGTGAAGGCGGGCGTCTTGCGCAGCACGCGCAGCGCGTAGCGAACGTCCTCGTAGAGGCCTGCCATGGGTCACCGCTCCGGGAATGCCTGCGACGTGCCGCAGGCTACGCCGGGCTCGAAAAGCGATTGCACCGAAAGGCACTTTCGCCGCTGATGCGCCCCATGCGCCTCCCCCTACCCCTGCTGCTGGCGGCCGCGCTACTGGCCGGCTGTCCCGCCCGGCAGGCCGCGCCGCTCCCACTGCAGCGCCTCTCCGCCTACCGTCCGCCGCCCATCCCCGCCAACGAGCTGGACGCCCTGCGCGCCGCGGGCGTGGACCCGGCCCGGGTGGGCTGGGCGCTCTGGGACGTGGAGAGCGCCGCCCTGGTGAGCGAGCAGCGCGGGGCGGTGCCGTTCATGCCGGCCTCCGTCACCAAGCTGGTCAGCACCGTCTGCGCGCTGCACGTGTTGGGCGCGGAGCACACCTTTGAGACCACCGTGCTGCGGGCCGGCGAGGTGCGGGACGGCGTGCTGGAGGGAGATCTCATCCTCCACGGCGAGGGCGATCCGCACCTCACCGCGCCGGAGCTGATGAGCCTGGCGCAGGCGCTGCGCCGCGCCGGCGTGCGCGCGGTGCGCGGCCGCTTCCTCTACGACGAGAGCTTCCTCACCGCCTCCCCGTACATCGACGTGAAGCAGGAGCCGGAGTCCACCTACAACCCGCCGGTGAGCGCGCTCTCGCTGGAGGCCAACACCTTCGCGCTGCGCTGGGAGCCCACCGCCGTCCCGGGCGAGGCCCAGGTCTTCACCGTCCCCTCGTTCCCGGACGTGGCGGTGGCGCTGGCGCCGCAGCCCTTCCCGGACGGCAGCCGCGTCAAGCTGGCGCCGCAGCCCACGCCGGAGACGTGGCTGCTCTCACCCGCCGCCGGCGCGCAGGGCAGCGTCACCCTCCCCATCCGCTCGCCGGCGCTCCGGGTGGCGCAGCTGTTCCGCCGCTTCGCGCAGGGCTCGGGGGTGGAGCTGCCGGAGCCCACGCCGGGGCGCGCCTCTCCCGGCGCGCGGCCGCTGGTGCGCCACAAGAGCGCGCCCTTGCCCGCGCTGGTGGAGCAGCTGCTCTCCACCAGCGACAATTTGATGACCGAGCTGGTGACCCAGGCCGCCGCGCGCAAGCTGCGCGGGGACGCGGTGACGCTCCAGGAGGGCGCCGAGGCGGTGCTCGCGTGGTGGAAGGCCCGGCGTCCCGAGGTGGACTGGTCTACCGCCCATTTGATCAACGCCTCCGGCCTCACCGCCGAGGCACGCCTGACGCCGCGCCAGGTGCTGGCCGTGCTCGACGAGGCGGCCAAGCAGAGCTACGGCGGCCGGGAGCTGGGCTCGCTGCTCGCCGTGGGCGGCGCGCGGGGCACCCTCTCCAAGCGGATGGACGCGCCGGACGTCTCGCTCGCGGCGTGGGCCAAGACCGGCACCATGAACTTCGCGGTGGGGCTGGCCGGAGAGCTCCTGCCCGCGAACGGCCGCCGCAAGCGCTTCGTGATCTTCGTGAACGACCTGGAGGCGCGCGCCCGGAACGACGCGCGCCAGCTCACGGACGCTCAGGGTGCGGAGGCCGAGTCCGACGCCTGGGCCACGGCCGCGCGCAAGGGCATGGACGCGCTGGTGCGGCTGTGGCTCCGCTAGCCCGTTAGCTGCGCGCGGCCTCGAGCGGAGGCAGCCCGTCCGCGCGCGCCTGGGTGTACGCCGCCGTCCGCGCACGCAGCGCCTCGCCGATGCGGGTGGTGGCGGCTTCGGGCTCCGCGCCGAGGATGCCCGTGAGCTCCACCTCCGCCGTGAGGCCGACGCCTGCGGGCGTGCGCTCGGGGCGCAGGGTGACCTTGAAAATGTTGTCCACGGGGAAGTGGCCCGACTCGAGCACCCGGTCGCGGCCGGTCAGCGCCGTCATGTAACGGGCCTCGCCGAGGCCCGAGACGATCTGCTTGGGGGCGAGGAGCAGCTCCGCGAGCTTGCCAGCGGTGAGCGGCTCGCCGGGGGCCAGGCCCAGCCCCAGGTCCACCTTGGGGCCGCCGCCCGAGGCGCGAAGGCCGGGCAGAGAGCCGAGCGCCTGGAGGGGACTGAAGGAGAGGCCGGAGCTGAGCCTGGAGACGGGCGCGGGCTCCGGATAGAGCGTGCGCAGCACCGCATCCAGCTGGGACTCCATCTGTGGGCGCGCCGCTCTGCCCTGGTTGGAGAACATGGGTCCGCCGAGGAACTCGGTGAAGGCGCGGTCGTCCAGCGCGGCACGCAGCTGCTCGCGGATCTGCGCCGGGCGCCCGCTGGCGAGGTCGATGGGGGCGTTCCACGCCGCGCTGCGCTCCAGCACGCCGCGGCGAAAGTCCGGGCTGGCCTCGGAGATCGCCCGGCCCAGCGCCTCTCCCAGCTCGGTGAGGCGGGCCAGCTCGCCCGGGGCGGAGAAGCCCTCGGTCACCCGCAGGTAGCTCTCCGCGAGCTCGCGGGCGGCGGCGCTGGCGGGGTCGGCGGTCCAAGCGTCCGGGAACCGGAGCGGGGCGACGGTGGAGGCGCTCGGCAGCCGGCGCAGCCCCTGCTGCACCTCGGCCGAGAGGTCGGTGAGCGCGGTGGGCGTGGCCACCTCCCCGGCGGCGATGCGCTGGGCGATGAGGCGGAGGGCGGGGTTGAAGTCCATGGCGAACCTAGGCAGGTGACAGCGGCGCGAAGAGCGCCCCACAGAAGGACAGGAGGAGTTGGCGATTGCCGCGCAGCCAGGGCCTGGCGCCCTCCGGGAGACGGCCGGCGGTGACCAGCGCGGCGGCATCCGCGGCCTCGAGCACCACCGCGGCGTCAGAATCCGCCGGGGGCTCGAACGAGAAGCGGGACCGCGGGGTGGGCCCCAGTACAACCGTCCACCAGCGGACCCACTCGTCCGCCTGGAGCACGCCGAGGCAGACCGTGCCGCGGACGGACGCGGGCAAGGCAGCTTTGCGCAGCAGGCCCTCCAGCGCCTGCAGCAGGTCCGGCGCGCGCTCGGGGATGAGGTCGTTCACCCCTGGATTCTCGTCCAGGGCCCAAACGCCTCCCGCCAAGCCAACTGACGAACTGCCGTCAGTCAGAAAGTCTGGTTGGCGAAGTGGAAGACCAGCCAGCGCGGCGAGGCGGAGTCAGGGTCCAGCACCAGCGCGCCGTCCTGGCTGCCGCCGTTGCGGTGGACCTTGTGGGCGCTGTGGCTGTAGCTGCCGCCGGTGCTGGTGGCGTAGGTGGAGACCCGGGCACCGAGCGGGATGGCGTCCGCCACGCGGGTGACGAGCTCCGCCATCGGCACCGGGGTGAAGCCGGCGTCGGTGTGGAGCCCGAGCGTGGTGGGGTAGTCCACCTGCGCGCCCGGGTGCCAGCCCTCGCTCCACGCCGGGGCGGTGAGCGGGGCGCGGGCCTCGCCGAAGCGGACGTTGGGGTCCCCGAAGTCGGACTTCACGTTGACGACCATCCGGTAGACGGCGCCGTTGGCGCGCACCTGGACGATCACGTGGTCCCCGTTGGGCATGGCGCACTGCTGATCCGCCGGCGTCACCACCGCCACCACCGTGCCGTCGAGCCGGCCGAAGGCGGCGGTCAGCTCGGTGCCGAACTGGCTGGCGCAGGCGGCGGCCTTGTTGCCTGCGTCCAGCGCGCCGGCGTCCGCGCTGCCCGCGTCCGCCTCGCCGCCCGCGTCCGCCTGATCGCCCCCGTCCGCCGGGCCGGGCTCGGGCGCGGCGGGACAGCCGGTGAGCGCGGCAGCGAGCGTGAGGGCGCAGAGCAGGCGGAGCATGGCGGCTACTTCGCGGCTTCGATCACGGCCTTCTTCGTGTAGTCGAGCTTGTCGAACTCGGCCTTGAGGTACTCGTTGCCGCGGGACTGGATCAGCATCTGGTTGGGGCCGGCGCCGCGGGGCGCGCCCTCGCCGTAGCCCTTGTAGAGCTTGTCGACGATCTCCATGCCTTCGGTGACCTTGCCGAACGGGGCGAAGCCCATCCCGTCCAGGAAGGTGTTCTTGTCCACGAAGTTGATGAAGATCTGCGTGGTGCGCGAGTTCGGCCCGGAGGTGGCGAACGTCACCATCCCGCGCTTGTTAGACTGCTTCACCGCGTCGTCCGGGATGCGGGCCTCGCGCCAGACGTTGTTGAGCGCCGGGTTCCCGCTGATCCCGAACTGGACCATGAAGCCTTCCACCACGCGGAAGAACGCCGTGTCGTCGTAGTAGCCGTTCTTCACCAGGTTGTAGAAGCGGTCCGCGCCGGCGGGGGCCCACTCGCGGGTGACCTCGATCACGAAGTCTCCCTGCGTGGTGGTGAAGCGGGCCTTGTACGTGGCGGGGGCGGTCTCGGTGAGCTTCGACGGATCCATGAGGGGACCTCCAGCGGCGGGGGCAGCGGCGGCGGGCTCGGCCGGCTTCGGCGCGGCAGGGGCGGCGGCGGGCTCGGCCGGCTTCGGGGCGGCGGCGGGCGGCGCCTCCTCCTTCTTGCAGCCAGCGAGGAGGGCCAGAACGAGGAGCGCACAGGCGAGGCGAGAGTTCGTCATGGGCAGGTCAGCAGGCGGAAAAATGGGGACAGGCGACACTTTCGGGATGCGGCGGGACGCCGACTTAGCACCATCCCGGGCGAAAAGTAGCCTGTCCCCATTTCGCTCCGGCGCGGCTAGCGTGGCCGGCTCAAATGAGCACTGCGAACGAGCGGCGGGACGCGGCGTTTGACGCGCTGGCGAGCGAGACCTTCGACCTGCTGGTCGTGGGCGGAGGCGTGGTGGGCTGCGGGGTGGCGCGAGACGCCGCCCTGCGCGGCCTCAAGGTGGCGCTGGTGGAGAAGCGGGACTTCGCCTCCGGCACGTCCTCCAAGTCCTCGAAGCTGATCCACGGCGGGCTGCGCTACCTCGAGCACGCCCAGTTCCGGCTGGTCTTCGAAGGCACCAACGAGCGCGCGCTGTTGCTGCGGCTGGCGCCACACCTGGTCAAACCGCTCAAGTTCATGGTGCCGGCCTACAAGGAGTCCCGCCCCGGGTTGATCAAGCTGGACGTGGGGCTGTGGATCTACGACGCCCTCTCCAAGTTCAAGCCCTTCCCGGTCCACAAGACCTACCGGCCGAAGGCGCTCGCGGAGCTGGAGCCCCTGCTGCGCACCGAGGAGCTCAAGGGCAGCATCGTCTACCACGACTGCATGACCGACGACGCGCGGCTCACCCTGGAGAACGCGATCGACGCGCGGGTGCTCGGCGCGGTGATGCTCAACCACGCGCGGGTGGAGCAGCTGGTGAAGGATCCCGAAGGGCGGATCCGCGGCGCCGTGGTGCGCGACGGCGAGCCCGGCTCCACCCGCGCGCCGATCCAGGTGAAGGCGCACGTGGTGATGAGCGCCACCGGCCCGTGGACGGATGAGCTGCGCGAGCTGGCGGGACAGCCGCGGATGCTCAAGCCCACCAAGGGCATCCACCTGGTGGTGGACCGCAAGCGGCTGCCCATCAACCACGCGCTGGTGATGCTGGCGCGCCGCGACCACCGGGTCACCTTCGCCATCCCCTGGGAGGACCGGACGGTGCTGGGAACCACGGACACCTTCTTCGACGGCTCGCCGGACCGCGTCTACGCCACGAAGGATGACGCGAACTACATGCTGGAGACCACCAACCACTACTTCCCCGCGGCGCAGCTGACGCTGGAGGACGTGCTGGCGACGTGGGCGGGGCTGCGGCCGCTGGTGGCGCCGGAGTCCGGCTCGGTGGACACCTCTGACATCTCGCGCGAGCACCACGTGCTCGAGCAGCCGGGGCTGGTCACCATCGCCGGCGGCAAGCTCACCACCTACCGGCGGATCGCCGCGGAGGCGGTGGACAAGGTGGTCAAGCAGCTCGGGAAGACCGCGGCGTGCTCCACGGCGGAGCGCTCGCTCCCGGGCGCGGTGGGGATCGCCGAGCAGGCGGAGCTGGACGACCTCGCCGAGTCGCTGCAGAAGAAGGGGCTCTCCGAGCCGATCTCCCGCCACCTCGCCAACACCTACGGCGTGCGCGCCACCGAGCTCGCGGGCCGGGTGAAGGACGGCGGTGAGCGCCGGCTCGATCCCGAGCTGCCGTGGACCGAGCCGGAGGTGGAGGAGGCGGTGGACGAGGAGCTCGCGCGCAGCCTGGTGGACGTGCTCGGGCGGCGGATTCCGCTCATCCTCCGCTCGCGGGACCAGGGGCTGGCCGCCGCGCCGCGCGTGGCGCAGCTGATGGCGGAGCGGCTGGCTTGGAGCCCCGCCCGCGTGCAGGAGGAGCTGGCCCGCTACCGCGCCGAGGTGGACGACAGCCGCCGCTTCCGCACCGAGGGCTGAAGCTCCGCCTACTGGAAGTCGATCCACCCGAAGGGCGCGTAGGGGCCCGCGGGGAGGTCCGTCCCGTCTCCCGTAATCGCCGCGCGGTAGCGCCCCTTGGGGACCCGCACGCTGAACGCGCAGGGGCCGGACGCCGAAGGGCAGAGCACCGGGAAGACGATGGGCGAGCGCCACTGCCGGCTCTCGAAGGAGAGGCTGATTGCACCGTTCGGCTTCGCGCCGTTGTGCGTGACGACGCCGGTGATCAGCGCCGCCTCGACGTTCCACGCGAGCGCGGCCTGGTCGGAGCTCACCGCCCAGCGCTCTTGAAGCGGGACCGCCCCGCCGAACTCGGGGCTCTCCACCCAGACGTCGTACGTGCCGGGGTAGACGCGCCCTCGGAAGCTGGCCGGGGCTCCCGCCGCCGGACACGGCGCGGCGATGGTCGTCGTGGGTCCGCCTTGGGAGGGGCGCAGCTGCACGGTGGCGGTCCGCTTGTCGGTGCCGCACACGCGCAGCGGTGTGCCGTCTCTCGTCAGCGTGCCCGCCAGCGAGACCGAGGGCACGTTGAGCGCGAGCACCGCATTCTCCTGATGAACGCCCACGAGCCCGGGCAACGGATACGTCCCCGTGGGGAGCGAGCTGCCGGTCCCTGGGTGCACCAAGGTGACCTGGTAGTCGCCGTCCGGGAGCGTGACGAAGAACGAGCCGTTGCACTCCACGAAGATCCGCTGGGGCAGCGAGGTGCCCAGGGCCGAGGTGAAGCGCAGCTCCGGCGCCAGGCTCGCGCTCGTGCACGTGGGCGCCTTGCCATCCAGCGTGAGCGTGCCCTTGGCGTAGTAGGCGCGGACGTCGAGCGCTACGCTCGGGCGGCCCGCGGCCGCGGTGACCGTCCCGAGCGGCACGGGGAGGTCCGGCAGGTCGTTGGTACCCAGGCCGTCTTGCACCCAGGCCGAATAGGTCCCGGCCGGAACGTTGCCAGAGAACAGCAGCGGAGCGCCCGCGCCGCCGCACCGGAGGTTGAGCTCGGCGCTGGTCTCGCCACCCGAGGTGCGAAGCAACAGGCGGGCCCCGTCGATGTTGCCGGTGCAGCTGCTCGCGAGGAGCGGAGGCGCTCCGTTGCGCGTGAGGCTGCCGCTGAGGCTGACCGTCGTCGGCGCGACGACCAGGTTGGTGCGGTCCTGGGTCAAATCCAGCGCCGGAGAGAGCCTCGTCGAATAAAAGCCCAGGGGTGAGGACGCGCTCCCCCGCGCGCGCAGGTCATACGTGCCCGGCAGGACGTAGCCCGAGAACGTCGAGCCCGCCTTGACCAAGAAGAAGGCGTCGTCCTCGTCCGCGCCTGGCTTGCGCAACTGCACGGTGGTGGTGGTCGTGCCCGCGACGTGGACGGAGGGGACGTCCAGGAACAGCCCATTGACGTCCCCCGCCGCCGTCACCGTCCGCAGCTTCGCGGTCTGGCCGAGCGGCAGCTTGCTGTCCGGGGTGTGCCCCGTCGCGCTGACGACGTAGGTGCCCTCGTAGATCCGCCCGGAGAAGGGCCAGGGCGCGGCGGTGACGTCGTTGCAGGGCACCGCGTAGGTGATGGTGTCGCCGGAGGTCTCGGTGAAGACGAGCGTGGCGCCAGTGCCAGCGCCGCAGGTGCCGCCCGGCGTGTCGCCCCGCACCGCCAACGTGCCCCACAGTGCGCGCGACTTCACGTCGAACGTCACGCCGACGCTGCTGCCGGAGACGCAATGGTCCACGGAGCACGTGTAGCCGGCGGGGCAGCCGGGGCTGCAGGTCGCGGCGTGGATGACCGGGCCGCCGTCCGCAGCGCCGCCGTCCGGACCGCCGACGAACGGCCCGCCGCCTCCTCCGTCCGCCTCGCCCGCGTCATTGCCGGTGAGCCCGCCGCCATCCGGGTTGCCGCCGGTCGCCGGCCCGCATGCGGCCAACATCGCGGCGGACGCAAGGAGGACCCAGTGAGAGGTGCGCATGGGCGGGCTGACCCAACGCCCGCCCGAACTGCGCAATGGATCCGGGGGCAGCAGCCCTTAGGAGCAGTGGGGCCAAGGGTCGCGCGGTGCAGTGCACGCATGGACCCCTCGGTGGTGCGCTCCAACCGCGTTGGGTTGCACAGCCCCGCTCGAACGCAGCGGGCGCTCGATCACCGCTGTCCGAACATGAACGAGCCGGATTTGGGTGCGCCGCCCCCTCCCGAGGCAGGGAAGGGCTCGCGTCCAGAATTGTCATCTACTTTGAGCAAAGCGGCCTGATTCCAGGCGTTTGACTTGACCGTAGTCACATAGGGCCACCAGGCCGCAAGCCCTCGAATTCAGGCCCCTCTTCTCGAACCGAACGACATTTTCGGAAACGAGCCCAATCGAGTCGCCCGGGGAGGGCGCCGAGCGTCTCGAGGGGCGGACATTGATCCGAGACTTCAGACGGGCGATGGCGGGCCCAGACGGGCGAGGAGGCCGCGCGCCCACTCCGGGACGTCCTGGCAGTGCTACCCACCGCGCGTCGAGCGCGTCACCGCGGGCCCCATGCGAGCGGGGACGAGCGCGCCCCTTTGCGTTTACCGGGCCCTCCCTGCCCTCTGCGCGCGCTCTGCCTCACGGCCCGGTGGTGAAGTCCGCCTGCCCGCGCGCGAAGTTCCCGTTCGCGTCGAAGGTGTAGAGGTACCAGCGGTGCGGCGCATTGGCGGCGAGCGTCACGCCCGCGGTGAGGGGGCCTGCCGCAGGAGCGTCTCCACCCCACACGTGGGTGGAGCCACCGCCGCTCGTCTCGTAGAGCTCCACGCGCGCGTCGCTCGCGCCGGGCGGAGGCGTCCAGCTGAAGGTCGGCACCCGGGACACCTGGGTCTGCCCCGCCGCGGGCGCGGCGAGCGCGGGCGCCTGGGTGAAGAGGCCGGTGATGGAGAGCTGCGGCTGGAGCACCGTGCCGTCCTGCAGCTCCAGGGTGAGCGAGAAGGTCTGCCCCACCACCGGCACCGCGGCGCGCAGGTCGTCGTAGGTGCCCACGCCGGCGGGATCCAGCGGCAGGTCCACCGGCCCGCCCAGCCCGGGCCCGTCCACCGTGGCCTTGACGATGATCTTCATCCGCTGCTCGAGGATGAGCTCCCGCAGGTGGAACGCGTTGGCTCCGTTCACCACGTAGCCGGTGCGCAGGAGCGAGGCGTACGGGGAGAAGTCGATGGTGCGCGTGGGGACCTGGGTGGTCGCCCCAGCGGTCACCACCGGCTCGGCGAGCAGGAAGTAGGGCTCGGTGGACTCGGGGAGCCCGTTGCCGTTGTGGTCCGCGTGCAAGTAGAGCTTCGACGTGCCAGCGGGCACCCCCGTGAGCGTGTACGAGGCGCCGCTGCCCACAGGCGTCAGCGTGGCGAAGGGCGCGATCGGCCCACCTCCCGCAGGCGCGGCGAAGACGAAGAGGCTGTGGCCCGCCGGTGGGCTCCCGGTGAACGCGAGCTGGCCGGAGATGGCGCCGCCGCCGGTGGGCGCGTTGATCAGCACCGGACCCGAGGCCCTCACCGGGCCGATCACTCCAGCGTTCACCCCCGCGACGCCGAAGTAGTAGCTGGCGCCGTTGGTCAGCCCGCGCACGCGCGCCTGGGTGGAGGCCACGCCGGCCTTCACGGTGAGGACCCCGAGGTTGTTGCCCGGCCCCGGGCCTGGCGTGGCGCTCCAGTACACGCGGTACGCCTCGGCCCGGCAGCGCCCCTGGTCGTCGTTGAGGGCGGACCAGGAGAGGAGCGCGGCGGAGTCTCCAGGCCAGACGCCGAGCGAGGTGGGAGCCGGGAGCGAGATGGCCGGCGGGGTGAAGAGCTGCACCGAGTTGCCGGAGGAGCCGGCCGTCACGCCGGGCAGCTCGCCGGAGGGATCCACCAGCGGCAGCGGGTGCGCCTGCCCGGTGCTGTCCAGGAAGGCGGTGAGCTTGTACGTCCCCGGCGGCGCGCCGCGGATGGTGAACGGGCCCGGCGCGGGCAGGCTCGTGCCCGCCACCGGGAAGCCGCTCCCGCCCACCAGCGCCAGGTAGATGCGCCCCGTCTTGGCGCCGCCGTAGCTCACGGTGCCGGAGACTGGCAGCGAGGCGGCGACGACGGTCACCTGCGCGGTGCCACTGCGCGCCGCGTCCGCCACGCTCGTGGCGCGCACCACCACGCTGCCTGCGGCGCTGCCGGCGGTGAAGACGCCCGCCGTCGTGATGCTTCCACCCGAGGCCGGCTCCACGCTCCACGTCACCTGCCCGTTCGCGGCGCCGGCGACGGTGGCGGTGAACGCCTGGGTGCCCCCGGAGATCACCTGCGCCTGCTTCGGGCTCACCGCCACGGAGATGACCTGCGGCGAGGCGGTGACGTCCACCTGCGCCTTCGCGGTCTGCGAGGGATCCGCCAGCGAGCTGGCCACCACCTGGTAGCTGCCCGCCACGGCAGGCGCGGTGTAGAGCCCGGACGCGGTGATCGCGCCGCCCCCGTTGGCCGGCTCCACGCTCCAGGCCACCCGCGCATCCGCGCTGCCGGTGACCGTGGCGGTGAACTGCTGGGTGGCGGAGAGGCCCAGGGACGCCGAGGCCGGCGTGAGCATCACCCGAACCCCCGAGCCGCTGTCCACCGTCACCGTGACCGTCTTCGTCCGGTTGGCGTCTCCCTGGCTGCGGGCGATGACGTGGAAGACCCCGGACGCGGGCGGGGCGGTATAGAGGCCGGCCGCGGTGATGGTGCCGCCGCCCGCCTCCGGCACTCCCCAGGAGACGGCCTCGGAGGCGGTGAACGCCTGCGTCTGTCCCGGACGCAACGAGGCGCTGGGCGGAGCGACGGTCAGCTCTCCCGCCGTCACCTCGACGGTGGCCGTGGCCACGGCGGTGGCGTCCACCACGCTCCGGGCGAGCACGGTGAAGGTGCCGCCAGTGGCGGGCGCGGTGTACTCGCCGTCACTGGAGATCATCCCCGCCGAGGGAGACTCCACGGACCAGGCCACCGCGGTGATGGAGCTGCCCTTCACCGTCGCGACGAAGCGCTGCGTCCCGCCCGCCGCGAGCGTCGCTCGCGAGGGGGACACCTCCACGGAGACCTTCTGTCCATTGCACGCCGCCCAAGAAAGGGCGACGCAGCACACACCGAGAGCGACTCGCACGCTGCGACCTCGAGACGGGGGAGATTTCCCACCATCGCGGCGAGGCCAGAATTTCCGTCACGGGTATTTCTAGGGGGCCACGTCCACCGGGCGCCGCCGGTAATTTTGTCCGGTCCCGTCACCGACCTCGCCGTGGGTGTTGTCACCCCAGCAGCGGACGGCGCTGGTCTCCAGGAGCGCGCAGGTGAAGTTGAAGCCCGTCACCACCTGGCGCACCGGAGGGAGCTGCACCTGAACGGGCAGCCCGATGTCCGAAGAGCCGCCATTGCCCAGCTCGCCGTAGAAGTTGGCGCCCCAGCAGAACAGCCTTCCATCCTCGAGCAGCGCGCAGGTGTGTGAGCCGCCGCATGCCAGCGCGCGAACGCCCGAGGTCAGCGACGCGAGGGTCTTCGGCGTGGGGGAGTCCGTCTCCGTGCCGTCTCCCAGCTGCCCATAGCCGTTCGACCCCCAGCAGGAGACGCCTCCCTGCTCCAGCAGCGCGCACATGTGGTTGGAGCCCATGGACAGGCCGCGGACACCGGCGTCGACCGCGATCGGCACCGGCGTCTTGGCGGGAGCCGTGCCGCCGTTCCCCAACCCGCCCTGCCCCCAGCAGACCAGCCCGCCGTCGCCCAGCAGCGCGCAGCTGCGGCGCCCGCCGGCGTAGACGTGGCGCACCCCCGCGCCGAGTCCGGACACATCCACCGGCGCGGTGGCGGGGTCGAAGGTGCCGGTCCCCAGCTCGCCGGAGTCGTTGACGCCCCAGCACTTCACCCGACCGGTCGGCGTGAGCAGACAGCTGTGGCCCGTCCCCGAGGCGAGCTCGACAGTGGGGTAGAGCAGCGGAGCCGGCGTGGGCTGCAGGTTGGAGGTGCCGAGCAGACGGCCCCAGCAGTCGACCCCGCCATCGCCCAGCAGCGCGCAGCTGCTGTAGGTGCCGAGCGTGACCGAGACCGCCGGCGAGGTGAGCGCCAGCGGCGCGGACGGCGCGAGGCGTGAGCCCGGCATCCCGTCACCCACCTGCCGGTTGAGGTTGTCACCCCAGCAGCGCACCGCTCCCCCGAGCGTCACGGCGCAGGCGTGCGAGGCGCCCGCGGCGAGGAAGGAGACGCCGCAGAGGCCGGCGTCCTGGCACCCAGCGTCCACGCCTGGTCCCGCGTCTGCCGCCGAGCCACTGTCTTCGCCCGAGCCGCTGTCGACGCTCGAGCCGGCGTCGGGATCATCCCCGAGCGAGACGCGCACGCTGCAGCCGGCGAGGAGCAACAGCCCAACGCAGAGCCACCCCCCGTTCACCCCGAGCGTAGCGCCGTAGGCGCGTAGTCGAGGGGCGGCACCGAGTTCGAAGCGGCGCCGAGGGGACCGCGAGCTCAGTGCCGCCCCTCGACTACGGGCTTGCGGCCCTACGCTCGGGGTGAACGAAAGGGGCGAACACGGGCGCCCCTCGACTACGGGACTGAAGTCCCTACGCTCGGGGAGACCGGTGGCGGCTTGAGGTTTCAGGGCCGACCCGCCTTGCGCAGCGCCGCCTCGAGCGAGGGCAGCAGCAAGCTGTCGGGGAACTCGCGCGCGAACGCCTCCAGCTGCACGCGCGCGGCGGCCGCGTCGCCCCGGGCGAGCAGCGCCTGGATTCGCACGGCCTCGCGCTCCTCCGCGAGCACGCCCTTGGGGAAGCGGGCCGCGTGCGCCTCCAGCGCCTCGAGCGCGTCCTCCGGCCGGCCGCGCGCCAGGGCGGAGCGGGCGCGGTCGATCCACCCGCGCTCCTCGCGCAGGGCCTCGTCCGTCGCCGGCGGTGCGCTGGGGGCCGGTGCAGGCTGCGGCGCGGGGCGCACCGGCGCGGGGACGCGCTTGGGCGGCGCCTCCACAGGCGGCGGCAGCGCCTCCACCGGCGCAGGCGGCGCAGGCGGCGCAGGCGGCGCCGGCGCGGGCGCGCGGGGCGCGGCAACAGGCGCGGCAGGCTCGGGCGAAGGGCGCGCGCGCAGCCCCAGCGCGTAGCCGCCCGCGCCGCCCGCCAGCGCGCCGGCGAGCAGCGCGCCGACCAGCTTCGCCTTCGCGGCGGCGGCGGGCAGCGTGGCAGTGGGCGCACCTCCCGGCGACGGGCCGAGCGACTGCTGCACGGCCGCGGCGGAGGTGTTCAGCCGCGCCAGCAGCCGAGCGCGCGCCTCGTCCGTGAAGGGCTTGGCGTCCCGCTCCTGGGCGAGCGCGTCCAGCGCGGCGGGGCTCAGCGGGGGCAGGTCCGGGTCGATCACGAGGCCTTCCTTCCGGTGAGCTGCTCGAACGCGGCGTTGAAGCGCTGCCGCGCCAGGCGCAGGCGCGAGTAGGCGGTGTTGAGCGGGATGGCCAGCGCCTCGGCGATCTCCGGCGCGCGCCACCCATCCAGCTCGTGGAGGACGAAGACGGCGCGCTGGTCCGCGTCCACCGCGTCCAGGGCGCGCAGCACCAGGGAGCGGGCCTGGTCCCGGGCCACCTGCTCCTCCAGATTGACGGCTGGGTCGCCCACCTCGGGGAGCGGGCCGCCCTGCTCGCGCGCGGTGGAGGCGCGGTGGCGCCACGCGGAGGCGACGCGGAAGGCGATCCCGAAGAGCCACGGGCGCAGCGGGCGCGCCGGGTCGTACTGCGGCAGGCGCGCGAGCACGCTCATGAAGACGTCGTGGGTGAGGTCCTCCAGCACCGCGTCGCTCGCGCCCAGCCGCCGGAGCGACTGCGCCACGTAGTCGAGCTCCGCGGTGTAGACCGCCTCGAAGCTGGGGCGGCCGCTCACAGCGCCACCTCCACGCCCGCACCCAGCCGCAGCGAGAGCGGCGGCAAGGTCCACACGTCCGTGCTGCCCACCACCGCCGTGGTGCGCACCAGCGGCACGCCGCCGTCCAACGAGGCCCGCGCGCGAACCCGGGCGTGGAGCGGGTAGCTCGCGGTCAGCCGCGCCCCTACCTCAGCGAGCGGCGTGCTCGCGGCGCGCGCGCCGGGCACGCCCTCCCCCGCGAGCGCGAGCACGCCGCCAGAGAGCCGCCCGCAGAGCGCGAGCGCGGAGAGCGTCACGCACGGCAGCACCGAGGCGCTGTACGCGCTCCCCACCACCCGGCCGCCGGCTTCACGGTCCACCGCGCCCCCGAGCGTGCCGCCCAGCTCGAGCTCCATCCGCAGCCGCTCGCCCGAGACCGCCGCGAAGACCGACGCGCCGGGCACGGTCGCTGGCGCGCCGCCGAAGACGGCCTGGAGCCCGACCCCGGCGCTCCAGCGCAGCGCCGGCGGCGCGGCAGGCGGCGGCGGCGGCTCCACCCGCACCTGCACCGGCGCGGGGCCGGGTGGCGCCGGCTGCTGCCCTTTGGAGAGCGGGTCGATCGCGATGGCGAGCGTGAGCGCCAGCGCCTCGTCCAGCGCGCGGCAGTCCTCGCTCGGCCCCACCGTGCGTGCCCGGGTGCGCTCTTCGGGCGCGGAGCGCAGCACGCGCACCGACCAGCCGCGGCCGTCCGCGGTGCGCACCGGCTGCACCGCCAGCTCCACCGGGCTCACCGTGTCGAACGGGTCGTACCCGAGCCGGCCTGACACCCGCCGCCGCAGCTCCGCCTCGTCCAGGCACTGCTCCCCGTCCGCCGGCGGCTCCACGCGGAGCCGCACCTTCGGCGCGGCAGCCTGTGCGGTGGAGCAGAGGATCAGTGACAACAGCAGGACAGCGCGCACGGCGCGCGAACCCTACCCCTGAAGGCGAGGCGGCCGCCAACCACCCCCTGGGCCCTGTGCGAAGTGAGACGGCATGGGCCTTTGCCCGGCGCCCGTGCTAGAGCGCGCGGCATGCGCGACGCCTTCCTCCAGCACCTCAAGACCCAGACCGAGGGACTGAAGGCCTCCGGCCTCTACAAGAAGGAGCGGGTGATCACCTCCCCGCAGAGCGCCTCCATCCGCGTGGAGGGCGGCAAGGAGGTGCTCAACTTCTGCGCGAACAATTATCTGGGGCTGGCGGACCACCCGGCGGTGGTGGAGGCCGCGCAGGCCGCGGCGCAGAAGTACGGCTACGGCATGGCGTCCGTGCGCTTCATCTGCGGCACCCAGGACGTGCACAAGACCCTGGAGGCGCGCCTCTCCCGCTTCCTGCAGACCGAAGACACCATCCTCTACTCCTCCTGCTTCGACGCCAACGGCGGGCTCTTCGAGACGCTGCTGGGAGAAGAGGACGCCGTCATCAGCGACGCGCTCAACCACGCGTCCATCATCGACGGCGTCCGCCTGTGCAAGGCGAAGCGGCTGCGCTACGCGAACAACGACATGGCGGACCTGCGCAAGCAGCTGCAGGAGGCGAAGGGCGCGCGCTTCAAGCTGATCGCCACCGACGGCGTCTTCTCCATGGACGGGATCATCGCCAACCTCAAGGCCATCTGCGACCTCGCGGACGAGCACGGCGCGCTGGTGATGGTGGACGACTCCCACGCGGTGGGCTTCGTGGGCAAGAAGGGCAAGGGGACGCCGGAGCACTGCGGTGTGCTCGGGCGGGTGGACGTGCTCACCGGCACGCTCGGCAAGGCGCTGGGCGGGGCCTCGGGCGGCTACACCTCCGGGCGCAAGGAGATCATCGAGTGGCTGCGCCAGCGCTCGCGCCCCTACCTCTTCTCCAACACGCTGGCGCCCACCATCGCCGCCGCCTCGCTCAAGGTGCTGGACCTGCTGGAAGGCAGCGACGACCTGCGCGAGAAGCTGCGCGCCAACAGCGCCTACTTCCGGGAGCGGATGGCGAAGCTGGGCTTCACGCTCGTCCCCGGCGAGCACGCGATCATCCCGGTGATGCTGGGGGACGCGAAGCTGGCGGGCGCGATGGCGGACGCGCTCCTGGCGGAAGGCGTCTACGTCATTGGCTTCTCGTTCCCGGTCGTGCCGCAGGGGCAGGCCCGGATCCGCACGCAGATGTCCGCCGCGCACGAGCGGCCCCACCTGGACCGCGCGATCGCCGCGTTCGAGAAGGTGGGCAAACAGATGGGAGTGATTCGCTGATGAAGGCGCTGGTGAAGACGAAGGCGGAGCCCGGCATCTGGATGGAGAACGTCCCGGTCCCGGAGATTGGCCCCAACGACCTGTTGATCAAGGTCCGCAAGGCCGCCATCTGCGGCACGGACATCCACATCTACACGTGGGACGACTGGTCCAAGCGCACGGTGAAGACGCCGCTCACCATCGGCCACGAGTTCATGGGCGAGGTGGCCGAGGTGGGCAGCGCGGTGGCCGGCTTCAAGAAGGGCGACCGCGTCTCCGGCGAGGGGCACATCACCTGCGGCCACTGCCGCAACTGCCGCGCCGGCAAGCGCCACCTGTGCCGCAACACCACCGGCATCGGCGTGAACCGCAACGGCGCCTTCGCCGAGTTCCTCGCGCTGCCCGCGGTGAACGCCTTCAAGCTCCCCAACCAGATCCCGGACGAGGTCGCAGCGTTCCTCGACCCGCTCGGCAACGCCACGCACACCGCGCTCTCGTTCGACCTGGTGGGCGAGGACGTGTTGATCACCGGCGCCGGGCCGATCGGCTGCATGGCCGCCGCCATCTGCCGCCACGTGGGCGCGCGCCACGTGGTGGTGACTGATGTCAACGACTACCGCCTGGGGCTGGCGCGGCGGATGGGCGCGTCGCTGGCGATCAACGTGAAGAGCACCACGCTCGAGGCCACCATGAAGGAGCTCGGCATGACCGAGGGCTTCGACGTGGGGCTGGAGATGTCCGGCAACGCGGACGCCTTCCGCGGCCTGCTCTCGGCGATGAACCACGGCGGGCGCGTGGGGCTTCTGGGCATCCCCCCCGGCGAGGTCGCCATCAACTGGGATCAGGTGATCTTCAAGGGGCTGGTGCTCAAGGGCATCTACGGCCGGGAGATGTTCGAGACCTGGTACAAGATGAGCTCCATGCTGCAGAGCGGGCTGTCGGTGACGCCGATCATCACCCACCGCTTCGCCGCGGCGGACTTCCAGAAGGCGTTCGAGACCATGAAGACCGGCCACTCCGGCAAGGTCGTCATGGACTGGGACACCTGAGCGCTCGCCGTCCCGTTCCCCCCATTGCCGCGGAGCGCCGAGGAACGAACGTTTCCTCGGGTGATTTCCACCCAACGCAAGGAGCGGGACATGAACTGCTGGAAACGAACGCTGATGCTGGGGGCGCTGGTGCTGGGGAGCGCCGCCTTCGCCGCCACCAAGTCGCCGGGGGAGATCCGCGACTCCCTGAGCGTCAGCCTGGGCGGTGGCCTCGAGGGCTACACGGGCAACCTCAACAACCGCGTGAACCCCGGCCCCGCCTGGGGCGCCACCATCGGCGTACAGCCGCTGACCTGGATGGGCGCTGAGATCGGCTACACCGGCGCGGTGAACGAGGTGAAGAACAGCGTGGTGGCGGGCGAAGGGCTGGCCAACGGCTCGGACATCGTCCGCAACGGCGGCCAGGTGGCGGCCACCTTCAACCTCCCCACGCCGTACGTGCAGCCCTACGCGGTGGTGGGGCTCGGCGTGGACCACTACACCGTGCGCGGCTCGGATCTCGCCAACGCGGCGGTGGGCTTCCAGAGTGACACCGCGGGCCGGGTGCCGATCGGCGGCGGGCTGAGGGCCAAGGTGGGGCCGTTCAACGCGGACGCGCGCTTCGCCTACGACGCGCTCTTCGACGACGAGTTCTCCAGCAGCGGCGGCACGGCGACCACCGGCGGCGCGTACACGGGCATGATCCAGCTCGGCGGCCGCTTCTAGAAGCGATGGGGGGAGAGGCTCCGGCGCGCGGACGCCCGGGGCCTCTCACGCGGACCGGTAGGTGCCCAGCAGCCGGTCCCAGAAGGAGCTCAAGAACCCGAAGTTCCGGTCGAGCGCGCGCGAGTGGTGGGAGCCATGGTGCGCCAGCCGCTCCCGGAACCAGCCGAAGCGCCGCAGGCGGCGCGAGAGCCGCGGGTCGTGCTCGGCGAAGTGCACCCACTCGTAGAGCGTGAAGCCCAGCGCCACGCCGGCCACGAGCCCCAGGGCAGGCCCGCTGGCCGCGAAGGCCGCGGTGAAGAGAGGCAGCGAGAGCAGCGCGCTGGTGCAGCGGTGCGCGGGGTCCTCCAGCGTCACCTGCTGGTGGTGGTCCTTGTGCAGGTGCAGCCAGATCCACCGCTGCCACGGCGTGCCCGTCCGGTGCATCAGCCAGCGGTGGATGGCGTACTCCAAGAAGGTCCAGGTGAGGACGCCGGCCAGCGCGAGCAGCGCGTTGCGCAAGGCGTGCGCGGACAGTGCGAAGGTCAGCGCAGTTGCGCAGAGCAGCGCGTTCAGCGGGAGGACCACGCGCGGATTGGAGAGCCGCGCGGAGAAGACGAGCTGGGAGGGCGTGGGCATGCCGCCCGCCGACTGCAACGCGTCCACCACCCCCGAGCCGCCTGTGCCGGCGCGAGGTTGCGGGAGGAGCGCGCTACAGCCGGCGAGCAGACTCCTTCACACCTTGGGCAGCGCGCTTCAGTTGATCCGGCTGGCGCACACGCCGCTGACGCAGCTGCCAGTGGCGCACTGCGCGCTCAGCGAGCAGGCCGCGCCCACCGGCAGCCCCACGCACACCGCGTTCTCGCAGCGGCTGGTCATGCACTCGATGTTCTGCGTGCAGCCGCCGCCGGTGGGGGTGCCGCCGCCCTCGCAGAGGCCGCCGGCGCAGCGCCCCGAGGCGCAGTCGCTGGCCTGCGCGCAGGCCGAGCCGCCCGGGAGCCCCGCCGCGCAGCGGCCGGCGATGCAGGCGCCCGAGGCGCAGTCGCCGTTGGTGCCGCAGGCAGAGCCCGCCGGGACGGGGCCGCACACGCCCGCCAGGCAGCGCCCGGAGGCGCACTGGGCGTTCTGGCTGCACGCGCCGCCGCCCGGCAGCGCCCCGCAGGTGCCGTTGACGCAGCTGTTGGTCTCGCAGGTGTCAGGCGTGGTGCAGGGTGAGCCCACGGGGGTGCCGCCGCCCTCGCAGAGGCCCGCCACGCAGCGCCCGGAGCTGCACTGCGCACCGGTGGCGCACGCGGTGCCGTTGGGCAGCCCCGCCACGCAGCTGCCGAGCACGCATTGGGCCGAAGCGCAGTCCGAGCCCGCCGAGCAGGCGGCCCCGGCCGGCGCGCCGGTGGCACAGACGCCGTTGACGCAGGCGCCGCTGGTGCATTGGCCGGCCGAGCCGCAGGCGGAGCCCGGCGGACGGCCCGCGCAGCTGCCCATGGTGCAGGCGCCGGAGGCGCACTCGGTGTCCCGCGTGCACGCGCCGCCGGAGGGGATGCCGCCGCCCTCGCAGACGCCGGCCTGGCAGCTGCCGGAGGCGCAGTCGCCGGGGCGGACGCAGGTGGCGCCGCCGGCGCCGCCGGGCACGCACGTGCCGGCCACGCAGGCCTGGGAGCCGCAGGCCTTGTCCTGGGCGCACGCCGCGCCGCCCGGGAGCCCGGGCGCACAGGTGCCGGCCGCGCAGGTGCCGGAGGCGCACGCGGAGGAGCTGGCGCAGGCCGTGCCTGGAGGGAGCCCGGCGCAGGCGCCGGCCACGCAGCTGTTGGACTGGCACTGCGCGGCGATGGCGCAGGCGCCGCCGGTGGGGGTGCCGCCGCCCACGCACGCGCCGGCCTTGCAGACGCCCGAGGCGCAGTCGGTGGCGGCGCTGCAGGCGGTGCCGCCGGGCAGGCCGGGCGCGCACGTCCCCATCACGCAGGTGAGCGAGCTGCACTGCGTGCCGGTGCTGCAGGGCGAGAGCGGCGGGACGCCGACGCAGGCGCCGGCCACGCAGAGGCCGGAGGCGCACTGGCCGCCCGCGGTGCAGGTGCCGCCCGGCGGCAGCCCCACGCACAGGCCGGCCACGCACTGGTTGGAGCCGCAGTCCGGGTTGGTCCTGCAGGGCACCGAGCTCGGCGGCAGGCAGGTGCCGGCGGTGCAGATGCCGGAGCTGCACTGGCCGTTCACGGCGCAGGGGCTGCCGGGCGACTCGCAGGTCAGCGGCGTGGTGAAGAGGATGATGACGGGGCCCGCGTCCGGCGAGCCCGCGTCCGGCGTGGGGCACGGGCCGATTGGATCTCCGTGGTTGCGCACGTGCGCGTCCACCGCCGGCTCGCCGATGCAGATTTCGTGGGCATTGGGCGGATTGCCCGGCGGGATGTGGCAGACGAGGACCTTCTTGCCGCCGCACATGAGCTTGCCGCGGGCGCCGCGGACCGGCGGCTCCTCCTGACCGGTGGCGAAGGCGCTTGGATCGCACGCGGAGAAGGTGCGGCCGTCACAGGCGCCGAGCCGGTCGCCGTGGTGCGTGACGTGCGCGTTGGCGGCGGGCTGGCCCACGCAGAGGGTGTGCGCGTTGCCGGGGTTGCCCGGCGGGATGTGGCAGATGAGGACCTTGTGCGCCGCGCAGGAGACGCCGGGGCCGCCGTCCGCGGCGTGCATCAGCGCCTGCTCCTCGGTGCCGGTGAGGAAGAAGGTCGGGTCGTACGTGGTGCTGCAGGACACCCCGAAGCCGAGCAGGACGGCGAGGACGAACGCGGCCGCGGGGAGGGCGCTCGAAGGAGACTTGGGCATGTGACTGCCTCGGTGCCGCCCCCTTTGAAGCCTGACGGCGAGCCCGGTTGAGCAAGGTGCGTGCCCCTGGGTGCCGCTCTGTGGCGGAGAGGCATGGAAGGCGCGGGAGGCCCGCGCCACGCCAGTCCAGGCGTTCCGGGAGGTACGCCCTGCCCCAGCTGTCCCGTCTGGTACAGGGCCCCAGAGAGGCCTGCCGGCGACCCGCCCCCGTCTCCCGTCTCCCGTCTCCCGTCTCCCGTCTCCCGTCTCCCGTACCCGTGGCCGAACCCGCACGCGAACCCGAACCCGACCGAGGCAAAGCCACGATCAGTCGCGGCGCCCGCTTGAGGCAACAACCGGGTTCGGGTGCGCGTGCGGGTTCGTTCACGGGTACGGGTTTACGGGTCACGGATCACGTGCACGGGCTGCCCTCGCCCGCTGGGGCCGCGTGCCCCGCTCTCCCCAAGCTGGATGAATTCAGCGCCCCGAAGCCGTCGCTCGCCTAGCGTCGCAGCGCGCAGTCACGAACCCGGCCGCAAGGAGCCACCATGGATCGAAAGCTCGTCTTCGCACTGTCCTGCTGCTTCGCGGCCGCGGCGCTCGCCGCCGGCCCCACCGAGACGGATCCCGACAAGTACAAGCTGATCCTCGAGAACGACCGGGTCCGCGTGCTGCGCTACCACGACGAGCCGGGCGCGAAGACCAAGCTGCACCACCACGACGCGTTCGTGCTCTACGTGCTCGCGCCGTTCAAGCGGCGGCTCAGCTTCCCCGACGGGACGAAGAAGGAGCGCGAGTTCAAGACGGGCGACGTGATCTTCATGGAGGCCCAGGACCACGTCGGCGAGAACGTCGGCAAGACGCCGACCGAGGCGCTGATCGTCGAGCTCAAGCAGGGCGCTTCGAGTGGGCCCGCGATCCCGCCGGACGCCGGCTGGCAGGGCGTGACGAAGTAGGCCGCCCTTCAGCGACGGCGGACGAATTCCGCCCACTCGCATGGACAAATTCCGCCCACTGAGAGGGGTGGAGGCCGTCTGTGCTCGTCTCGATGCGTGATTGGGCGGATCTCGTCCGCTGGAGGGCAGGGAGGGACGAATTGGGCTCGAGGTCCCGGTCCGCCGCGCCGGGATGGCTCCCGCGGCGCGAGGCTCCCACCTCGGTGGAAGGCAGTGGCGCCCCTCACGCTCGAGGGAGCACGGCACGCATCAGGCGGCCAACCCACAACGACGGATCGGCTCGCTCGAGCGGGCGCAGAGCGGGACGTGCTCCCACTGCCTTGATGGAGCGGTGGACTCCACCGAGGCCGGAGCCTCGCGCCGCGGGAGCCATCCGGGCGCGGCGGACCGGGACCCCGAGCCCAATTCGTCCCTCCCTGCCCTCCAGCGGACGAGATCCGCCCAATCACGCATCGAGACGAGCACAGACGGCCTCCACCCCTCTCAGTGGGCGGAATTTGTCCATGCGAGTGGGCGGATTTCGTCCGCGCAGCAAAGAGCGCGGGCGTCCCTCCACCTGCGCTCGGGGGCTCTCACTCCAGCGTGAGCATCCCCTCCGTGGTGCCGCCGGCGTTCCTCGTGGGGCTGAACACCACGCCGGGGGACACGGCCGCGCCGCTGACCGAGTTGAGCCGGATGCGCCCGGCGCCACCGCCGCCGCCGTAGCCATTGCCCGCGGACACGCCGGGCGGCCCCACCGTCCCGAGCACGTTGGCGTTGCCGCCATCCAGCTGGTTGTTGGCGGCGCCGTTGCCCGCCCCGTTGTACGCGAACTGGGTGTTGTCCCCGCCGTACGCCACGGCGGTCCCGAACTGGCCGGGCTGGCCGTCGTGCCCGGAGAGGTCTCCGCCCCCGCCGCCGTTGGCGGCCAGCACGGTGGACGCGGCCAGCTGCACCACCGGCGCCTCGAGCAGGATGGTACCGCCCGCGCCGCCGCCGCCGCCGGTGGTCCCGGCGAAGCCGCCGCAGCCGCCGGCGTTCACCCCGCCCGGGCTGGGCGCGCTGCCCACGGTGATGCCCTTGAGCGAGAGGAGCGCCACTGCGCCGCCCCCACCTCCGCCCGAGCCGAGCGGCGTGGCGCTGGCGCCGTTGCAGCCACCCCCACCCCCGCCCGAGCCGCCCACGAAGGTGGCCAGCTGCGCAGGCGTGTACGGCTCGCCGCCGCTCCCGCCCAGGTACGCCAGCGTGCCGGTACTCGCCCCGCCGCCGCTGCCGGCGCTGGCGCCGCCGCCTCCTCCCCCGCCCACGGTGCCGTTGCTCTTGGTGGAGCCGCCGTTGCCGCCCGCCGGGCCCTCGCCGCGCATCCCGCTCGAGGCGGTGGGGGAGCCGCGTCCGCTGGCCCCACCCTTCCCTCCGCCCGGCCCCGCGCTGCTCGGCGGGCAGAGCGCGCCCGCCAGCGACATGGGCCGCGCGTCAATCACGCCGTCCAGGGTGACGAAGTCCGACGCCGCGAGCACCAGCGGCCGGCTCCCCACCGCCTTCACCGTCACGCCCTCGCGCACCACCAGCCGGCCGAAGGAGAAGACGCCGTAGCCGGCCACCTGCCGGAAGCCCACGCCGTCGTTCACCTCCAGCGCGGTGAAGTTGCTGTTCTGGGCGCGGCCCGGGGTGATCGCCCCGGTGTCCGAGTTGAGGATGTACGTCCCCGCGTCCAGCCCCAGCTCCGTCACGCCCGCCACGCCCGCCACGGTGAAGCTCTCCTCACCCACGGACAGGCTGGTGACTGGCTTGCGGCAGTGCGGCTCCACCACCCCGCCGTCCGCCAGCGCGCTGCTGCAGCCGTAGGCGCAGGCCATGGTGGCGTAGCCGGTCTGGTCCGCCCTGCACGCGCGCAGGGTGGAGCCCTGGCAGCTCTTCTCCCCCAGCGCGCACGCCGGCCCCGCGTCCGCGCTGCCGGAGTCAGCGGGCTGCGCGCCGCCGTCGCTCCCCGCATCCGTCCCGCCCGGCGCGCACCAGCCGCCGCTGCGGCATTGGTCATACGCGCCGCCGAAGTCCAGGCACGCCGCCGCGCCCACCAACGCCAACGCCCCCAACGCGAGCCGCCTCATGGGAGCACCCCGCCCACGCCCACCCAGGCGCCCTGACCGCTGCCCGCCGCCAGCACCTGGACCTCCGAGGAGCGCACTGGCGCGAAGAAGAGGGCCGCCGCCGCGGCCACGCCCACCATCCCCACGCCCACGCCCGCCCAGCCGATCGCCTGGTTCCGCGCGCCGCGGTCGCGCAGCGCCTCCGCCGTCTCTCCGCTCGAAGGGGCGCTCTGCGCGAGCAGGGCCCGGTGATCCGCCCCTGCCTGCACCAGCATGGCCGTCCCCACGCCCGCGCCCACCGCGCCCACCGCCAGCGGCACCCAGGAGTAGCGCCGCAGGGCGTGCGTGGCGCCGGGGGCCTTGAGCCACTCGGGGCGCAGCTCGCGGACCAGGTCCTGCGCCGCCGCGTTGGCGGCGAGCGTGCACTGGTCCAGCAGCGAGGACTCGCCGGAGGGGCGCGAGGTGTGGACGCTCAGCGCCCGCCCGTCCCGCGCGTCCAGAATCTTGATGTTCAGCTGGTACTCCTTGCCGAACTTGCCGAGGTTGCCGGTGATGATCCCATCCACCCCCAGCGCGCCGGCGAGCTCGGCGATGCAGGAGCTCTCGCTGCAGCCCATGAGATCTTTCTGCCGCTGCAGGCCGAGCAGCGCGGTGATCTCGCTGGGCGTCACCACGCGGATCCCCTTCACCGCCAGCTGCTGGGCGAGGTGGTCGGAGTAGAAGCGCGCCTCGTCGGCGGAGAGGTTGAGCGGCGTGAGGCCGGGCGCGGCGAGCTTGATCGGCTGCGCGGCCGGCGCCGCGGCGAGCGCGAGCGCCATTGCGATGCAGAGCACGTGGTTCTCCTCCCGGGCGGTGAGTCTAGCGCCCGCCGGC
The DNA here is from genome assembly GCA_044229415.1 of Myxococcaceae bacterium. Taxonomy (GTDB): domain Bacteria; phylum Myxococcota; class Myxococcia; order Myxococcales; family Myxococcaceae; genus JBGATB01. Next base: position 84,597 of record JBGATB010000040.1, read on the forward strand.
CGCGGCGAGGCTCTCTGAAGTGTTGCGCAGCCGCTTGGCCAGGGTCTGCACGAAGAAGCGGAAGAGCTTCACCGCGGTCTTGTCGTTGGAGGCGAGCAGCTTCTCGAAGCGGGCGCGGGTGATCACGAACGCCTCCACCTCGCTCTCCGCCACCACGCGGGCGGAGGTGGGCGCGTCGTCGATCAGCGCCATCTCCCCCGCGGGCGAGCCCGGCCCCAGCTTGGCCACCAGCCGCTCCGCGTCCCCCACCTTCACCACGTTCGCCTTGCCCTTGCGCAGCACGTAGAGCGCGTCCCCGGGCTGCCCCTGCTCGATCAGCGTGGCGCCCGCCTCGAAGCGGCGCGTCTCGCAGGCGTTGTAGACGGCCTTCATCTCCTCGAGCGTGAGGTCGCTGAACAGCGGCGTCTTCTTCAGGAACTCGAAGCCGCCCATCATGCTCACCAGCTGCGCGCCGCCGCCGCCGCTGGCTTCGGCCGCCGCCTGCGCGGAGAGCTCGGGCGCCGCGCCGGCCGCGGGGCGCGCCGGCTTGGCCTGCACCGGGGCGATGGACGGCGGCGCGTTGGCCGCGCTCGCACCCGCCGGCGCGGCCTGCAGCGCCTTGAGCCGCGCGGCCACGTCCTGGTAGTCGAACTGCCAGGAGGCCAGCTTGTCGTAGATGGCGCGGGCCCGCTCGTTCTCGCCGCGTTTCTCCAGCACGCGCCCCAGGTCGTAATAGATGTTCGCGGTGTCCGCGGAGAGGGGGCTCACCTCCACCACCTCCAGGTACTTGCGGACGGCAAGATCGAGGTAACCGTTGGCGGCCAGGATCTCCCCAATCAGCCGGCACGCGTCGAAGTACTCCTTCTCGCTCTTCTGCACCTTCTGCAGCAGCTGGAGCGACTTCTGCGTCTTGTTCATCCGGAAGTAGAGCTTGCCGGCGACGAAGTTGTTCATCGCCTTCTCGAAGTTGAGCGCCGCCTTCTCGAAGCTCTTGGTCTCGAGGAAGAACTCCGCCGCCTGCTTGAAGTTGCCGTAGCGCTCGTAGGCCTCGGCGGCCTTGGCGCGGTCCCCCGCCCGCACGTACATCTCCGCGGCCATGTACGGGTCGTCCGCGCGCTCGAACATCGCGCCGGCGCTCCCGTAGTCATCCAGGTTCTCGAAGATCTGCCCGGCCTTGGCGAAGTCGCGCGCCGCCATGAACATGTCCGCGGCCCGCCGCTCCACGTCCCGGTCCCCCGCCACCGCGGCGAGCACGTTGTAGCCAATGTCCTCGCTGCAGTTCTCGTAGAGCTGCGCCGCCTCCGGCACCCGGTTGGCCTGGAGGTGCGCCACCACCGCGTCCACCACCTGGCGCGAGTCCAGGTACTGGTCCGCGGCGATCTCCATGCTGGCGTCCAGCTCCAGCACCGCCTCGGCCGCGCTCTCCGCGGAGGCCTTGTCGGGCGCCGGACGCGCGCCCTTGTGCTGCGGCTCGAGCGAGGCGCGCAGCTCCTGGGCGCTCTTGGTGTTGCCGGTGGCCTCGTAGAGCTGCAGCGCGCGCCGGTGGTTGCCCAGCGAGGCGTAGATCTTCGCGGCGTCGTCGTAGGCCTCGGCCTTCTCGAACATCGCCGCCGCCCGCTCGCGCTGGTTGGCCCGCAGCAGCGCCGAGGCCGCCTTGCCGTACGCCCGGTACTTCTCGAAGAGGACCGCGGCCTGGAGGTACTGGCCCATGGACATCAGCAGCCCGCCCGCCTCCACCCCGCGCCCGGTGCGCTCGAACAGCTGCGCCGCCCGGTCCACCGAGCCCGCCCGCCGGTGGGCGTTGATTGCCCGCTCCACGTCCCCGCCCCGCTCGTAGAGCTCCGCGGCCGCCGCGTGCTCCCCCGCCGCCTCCGCCTTCTCCGCCTTCTTCAAGACGTCTTGAGCGGTCGCCATTTTTCGAATTCTAGGGATCTTGGCGAGCCGCTCCAGGGATCCAAGGTGGGTGGATGGGGGCACGCAACTAAGGGCTCCCGAGGCGGAACATGGAGCATGGCAGACATCTCCAGACTCCCCCCTCGGCTGCAGCCCCTGGCGCAGCGGGTCGACTCCGGGCTGGCAGCCGCGCGCGGCGCCGCCGGCGACGGGGACGTGACCTTGAGCGAGCTGGCCCGCGCCCGGGCCGCCAACCTCTTCTCCCCTGCGGACGCCGCGCTCGCCTCGGAGCTGGAGACGCTGCTCGGCGGTGCGCCTGCGCCAGCCACGCGAACCTCCCCCGCCTCCGGGCAGGCGCTGGACGTGAGCGGCGTGCGGCTCACCCGCGGCAAGCCGGTGGCGCTGCCGGGCGTGGACGCCAGCCGGCCCATCGCCTACGTGGACGCGGCGGCGAAGGACGGCAGCCCCCTCACGGTGCGGGTGGGGCGCGAGGCGCAGCGCAACCGCGCGGACGGCTCGGCCACCAACTGGGGCTTCGCCCAGCCGACGTTTGGGCCCGTCACGGTGGAGGGCAGCGGCGCGCTGGACCACGCCACGGTGCACTACGCGGATCCCGCCGGCAGCTTCGCGGACTACTTCTCCATCCCCGCGGGGCAGGACGGGATCAAGAACGGCCAGGCGCTCACGCTGCAGCTGCCGCCCTCCCGGAAGGGGCTGGAGATCGAGAACATCGACGTCTCCTTCCACGCGCCGCTGCGGGACTGGAACGCGCAGACCAAGCGCGAGGGCAAGCCCACCTACTGTGACTGGTACACGGATGACGTGCACCTGGGGCGCAAGTTCGTGGACCCCAACGCGGACAACGGCAACGCGCCGGAGATCGACAACGTCCACGGCGAGAACGCCAGCGGCGCCACCACGCTGGCGCCCGCGGGCAGGACGCTGAAGATCGTCGCCGAGAACACGCACATCCCCGCGAGCGAGGACGCGATGAGCGTCCAGTGGGTGCGCGTCACCTACAAGCCGAAGGACGCCCAGGTGCAGGAGTTCCACTTCAAGGGGGCGCCGCTGCCCAACTCGGAGTGGAAGGGGAAGTGGCTGCAGCCGGGCGAGCGGCTGGGGCTGGACCTGGATCCAACGAAGAAGGTCTCCCGCGTCGAGGTGCAGTGGTCGGACAAGCCGGACGACGTGGGCTTCGACGAGCCCGGCAAGTGGGCCACCGGCTCGCTCTTCCTGGACGGCAAGCCGATCGGCGTGCAGAACGAGCACGTGGGCAGCCCCGAGTGGCAGTTCTTCGACAACCTGCGCGGCGCGCAGGGGAAGCGGCTGGAGATCGCCGCGGCGGACAGCCCGCTCAAGGTGTTCGAGGTGAAGGTCTACTACCAGCCCTAAAAGAGGCTAGGGGCCGGTGGGCAGCGTGACCGTGAAGGTGGAGCCTTCGCCCTCGGCGCTCTCCAGGGAGATCTGCCCGCCGTGGGCCTGGACGATCTCCCGGACGATCCACAGCCCCAACCCCATCCCGGGCCGCTGCAGGTCGTGGTGCGCCCGCTCGAAGCGCTCGAAGACGCGCTCCCGGTCCGCCGCGCGGATGCCGTAGCCGCGGTCCCCCACCCGGAGGATGGCCTGGCCGCCCCGCTCGCCAACCTCCACGCAGACCGGGCTCCCGCCGCCGTACTTGATCGCGTTGGAGAGCAGGTTGCCCACCACCTGCTCCAAGCGGGAGGCGTCCCACCGGCCCGTCACCTCTTCGGCCGGCAGGCGCAGCTCCACCGGCGCGCACGCGAGCACCTCGGACTGGCGCGCCACCACCTCCTGTACCAGGAGCCCCAGGCTCACCGGCGCCCGCTCCAGCTCCAGCCGGCCCGCGGTGAGGCGCGAGACGTCCAGCAACAGGTCGATCAACGTGGCCAGCCGCTCCGTCTGCTTCACGCTCGCGGTGAGCTTCTGCGCGAGCAGCGGCGTCTCCACCACCGGCTGCCCCCGGGTGAAGCGCAGCAGGTTCTGGATCTGCAGCCGCAGCGCGGTGAGCGGCGTGCGCAGCTCGTGCGCCGCGGTGGCGAGGAACTCGTCGTGCAGCCGGACGTGCTCCGCCGCGGCCTTCTCGCGCGAGGCGCTCAGCTGCTCGCGGTTGCGCACCTCGGTGATCGCCCGAAAGGAGGTCACCACGCCCGCGCAGCCGCCCTCCCCCGTGGAGAGCCGGTGCGAGGTCATGGACAGCCACTCCGTCTGGCCCGCGCCGCGGATCCCCACCACCACGCCGTGCTGCGACCTGCCCGTGCGCAGGCTCTCCAGCGCCGGACAGCGGTCCAGCGGGAAGGGCTGCCCGTCCTCGGTCGTCGGCTCGCACAGCTCGAGCACCGAGCGGCGGCCCAGGAGCCGGCCGGCGGGCAGCCGGAGGATCCGCTCCGCGCTCGGGTTGCAGGAGCGGATGACCCCGTCCGCGTCGTGGAAGACGACCCCCTCCTCCATGTTCTCGACGAGCAGCTGGTACCGATGGTCCGAGCCCTGACGTGCTTCGGGCTCGGGCAGTGGGCGGGCCTTACCCGCAGCGCCGAATGCATCCACGTGAAGTTCCTCCGTGGAGCGGCTGCTTGAGCAACCGAGGTGCCAGGCGCGGCGCACGGGCTGTCGCGGAGTTCCGCGGACGGTCTTCACCCGGCACCCGACAGTCCCGAAAAATTTACGGGCGCGCACCTGGCGATCTTTCAGCCCGGGGTCTCAAAACGAACAAAGGGCCCCGGTCTCCCGCCCCTCGACTCCGCTCGGGGTGAACGGAGGGGGTACTGCGCAGGCCGGACCGCTCCGCCTCCCGCCCTCCCCTTTGTCCTCGGAGCGTGAGCGCGGTGCGGGCCGACCTGCCCGGGAAAGTGGGTTAGTTCGCGGCGCCGAGCTGGCCGGTGAAGAGGTCGATGCAGCCGTTGACGCCGCGCTGGGCGTTGGACTTGGACGCGTAGGTCTCGCCCAGGCCGATCACCTGGTTGTTGGTGGCGCGCAGCACGAAGTAGTACTGGCCGTCCGTCGACTCGCGCAGCTCGTAGCGGGCCGCGTCCGCGCCGTAGCGCTGCACCGCGGCGGTGCCGCTGGTGGCGCCGGAGCGCGAGGTGTAGCCCTGGGACTGGAGGACGATCTCGCCGTTGTCGGCGCGGACGTGGAAGTAGTACTGGCCGTCCAGGCCGCGGAAGATCTGGAAGCGCGAGCCCTCGGGCGCCGGGCTCTTCTCCAGGGTGTTGGTGATGATCCGCGAGACCGTGGCCACGCCGCGCTCGGCGTTGGACTGGGAGGCGTACAGCTCGCTGCGGCCAATCACCGCGCCGTTGCGCGCGACCAGGGAGAAGAACCACTCGCCGTTCTTCGCCTCGCTGATGCGGAACTGGGCGGCGTCCGTGCCGTTGGCCTGCACGGACTCGATCCCGCCGTGCGCGCCGCTGGAAGAGGCGTAGCTCTGCGAGGCGAGCACCTTCTGCCCGTTCCCCGCCAGCAGGTGGAAGTAGTAGCGGCCGTCCGCGCCCACGAAGGTCTCGAAGCGGCCACGGCTCAAGGAGAGCTCGTCCTGGCTCTCACCCGTGGTCTCCTCCGCCCCCTCCACCGGCAGAACGGCGAGGCCGCAGGCGAACTGGGTGGCGAGCAGGAACAGCGGGAGGGCGGTGCGGAGGGCGCGGAGCATTTTGTTTCTTTCCTCAGAAGTTGTTGAACGCCGCCTGAGATTGCACCCGCGATGCCGAGCCCAGAGGATCGAGATTCCCCTTTGGATTCGCGGGAGCGGGCCTGAAGCCTTGTTGCTTTAGAGCAACATCTGGTGTATCCACCGCAACGAATGGCGGGTTTCGACAGCGAGAGCGTCCTCCACTCCGCGGACGCGGAGTCCATCCTGCGGCGGCTGGTGGAGCTGGCCTGCGAGCAGACCGGCAGCCGCAACGGGGCGGTGTTCCTCTACGACGCGAAGGAGAAGGGGCTCACGGTCGACTTCCACATGGTGGAGGGGGTGATCGTGGCGCTGCCGGGCACCGGCACGGTGTTGCGCCCGCGCACGGACGGCCGCCCGAACGGGATCGCGGTCACCTCGTTCGAGACCGCGCGCCCGTACCTCTGCAACGACACCGCGGTGGACCCCAACTACGCCACCTACTTCCTGGATGTGGGCTCGGTGGTGGCGGTGCCCATCCCCTGGCAGGGGCGGCCCCTGGGGGTGCTCACCGTCTCCTCGAAGCGGGCGCAGGCGTTCGGGTACGAGCACGTGCTGGCGCTGGAGGCGCTGGCGAAGACCTCGGCCAAGCACCTGCGGCGGGCGCAGCTCACCCGCGCCACCCGGGACGACAGCGGCCGCCCGTTCGTGATCAAGGGGCTCTCCGCCGCCTGGAACGAGGTGGAGCGGCGCATTGAGCAGGTCTCCTCCACCAACGCCCCAGTGCTGGTGCAGGGGGAGAGCGGCACCGGCAAGGACCTGGTCTCCCGCGCCATCCACTTCAACAGCAAGCGCGCCGGCAAGCCGTTCGTGACGGTCAACTGCGCGGCCATCCCGGAGACGATGCTGGAGAGCGTGCTCTTCGGCCACGTGCGCGGCGCGTTCACCGGCGCCACCTTCAACAAGCTGGGCGAGTTCCAGAAGGCGGACGGGGGCACCCTCTTCCTGGACGAGCTCGGCGAGCTGCCGCTGCTGCTCCAGGCCAAGGTGCTGCGAGCGATCGAGCAGGGCGAGGTCACCCCGCTGGGCAGCAACGAGGCGCCCAAGCACGTGGACGTCCGGCTCATCTGCGCCACCAACCGGGACCTCGCGGCCATGGTGCGCAAGGGCCAGTTCCGGGATGACCTCTACTACCGCGTGGGGGTGATGAACATCGAGCTGCCGCCCTTGCGCAGCTACAAGGACAACCTGGAGATTCTGGCCCAGGTCTTCCTCCAGCAGGCGGCGCAGCGGCACGACCGCAAGGTGGCCTCCATCTCGCCGGAGGCCATGGCGCTGATGCACGCGTACGACTTCCCCGGCAACGTGCGCGAGCTGAAGAACGCGCTCGAGCACGCGGTCATCCTCACCTCGGCCAACCAGGTCCGCCCCGAGGACCTGCCCCGCCCCATGCGGGAGGCCACCGCCGGCGCGCCGGTGGCTCCAGCGCCGGCGCCCGGGGCCCCCGCCAAGACGCTGCTGCAGCTGCGCGAGGAGTGGGTGGCGCCGCTGGAGCGCGAGTACCTGACGCGGCTGCTCGAGCAGTGCGCCGGCAGCGTGGGCGCGGCGGCGCGAGCGGCCGGGGTGAACCGGGTGACGCTCTACCGGCTGATGGACAAGCACGGGCTCGCCCTGAAGCGGCAGGTGCAGCAGGTGAAGGCCTGAGCTCCACCGGTGCAAGAAACGTAGGCCGTCCGCTCAGCCCGAGCGAAGTCGAGGGCCCCACGAGCGAGAGTCCCTACGATCAGCGGGCCCTCGACTTCGCTCGGGCTGAGCGGGACGCGGCAAGTTTCAGGTCAGCGGCGGTGGTCCCTGAGGGACCCACCACCCTTCACGAAAGTCCCCCGCTCCCCCCGAGCGAAGTCGAGGGGCAGCTCGGACGTCGAC
>JBGATB010000041.1:0-90505 GCA_044229415.1 Myxococcaceae bacterium
ACCGTGGAGTTCCGCGAGGCCCAGAAGGGCACCCAGCTCTCGCTGACGCAGGAGGGGCTGCCCACGCCCACCTCGCGCCAGGTCTACACGCGGCTCTGGTCCGGCTGCCTGGACCGGCTCGCCAAGTCGCTGTGAGCGCCCGCCCCCGGCTGGCGTAGGCTCCGGCGGATGACCTTGCGCTGGAAGTGGGCGCTCGCCGCGCTCGTGCCGTCGTTGCTGGTGCCCGTCGCTGCCTTCGCGCTGCAGCCATGCGTCGGGCTCACGGGGGAGCTGGTCACGCTCGAGCGCGACCCGCCCGCCGAGACGGAGCCTTCGGAGCTGGTGGGAGCCCAGGTGGCGGAGTCCACTGGCTGTGCCCTGCAGGTGGAGCTCGCGGATGGCTCCAAGCTCACGCTCCAGAAGGAGGGCTGCAGATGAGGGCGCTCCTCGCGGCGGGGGTGCTGTGTGCGGCGCCGCTGACCGGCTGCGGCGGTGCGCCCGCCTGCAATGACCGCTTCGTGCAGATTGGCGCGGGGACGTACGCCGGCGGCGCGCTGCGGCTGCGGGTGGAACGCGTGGATGCGGGCGCGGTGGGCGAGGAGGTCCGCGTGCAGGAGCTCGGGACAGACGGCGGCGTGGCGCGCGAGTACCGCGCGACCTACGCGTCCCAGGTCAGGCTCGGGCAGTAGCGGCTCGAACCTTCAGCGGCCGAAGGTGACCAGCTCGCCGGTGCTCTTGTAGGAGAAGCCGACGCCGAAGAGGCGCCCGCCGCTCGCCTTGAGCCAGCGGGCGGTGCCGGTGGCGGGGTCGTTGATCTTGTAGAGCGTCCGGCCGTTGCTCACGCTCTTGCCCACCACGGTCACCCAGTGATCCGTGCCGTTGGCGCCGCCGTTGGAGCCGGGCTTGTGATCGATCCCGATCACCACTGGCCGCCCCGCCTTGAGGTTCGCGTCGATGGTGGAGAGGCTCCAGCCGCGCTTGGTGGCGGAGAGGCCACGGGCGCCGGCCGCCGCGCCCCAGATCAGCGCGTTGCCGAAGTAGCCGCGGTGGCTGTCCAGGTACGCGTCCAGCTGGCCGGGGTTGATCGGCTTGCCGGAGATCTTGGAGATGGCCATCGCGGTGGCCGTCATCGCGCAGCCCGCGGCGGCGATGGAGGAGCTGCTGCCCAGCCGCCGGCCGCCCCAGCGCGGATCTCCCTGCCGGTAGAGCGGCGTGCCGCTCGAGGCAGAGGTGGAGGAGCCCGGGCCGGGGCCCTTGGGCGGGTTCTTCGCCGCGCGCGCCAGCCAGGCGGCCGTCTGCGCGGTGTAGCTGCCGCTCTGCGGGAGCTTGTGCCGGGCCTGGAAGTGCTTGAGCGCTGCCTCCGTCCGCGGACCGAAGATCCCCGGGCCGGTGGCCACCTGCGCGCGGGACATCTCCTTGGCGGCGATCAGCTGCTTCTGCAAGGCCAGCACCCGCGCGCCGGTGGCACCGCGGCGCAGCGGCTTGAAGTTGGCCGGCACCGGCGGCGGACCGGCCGGGGCCTTCTTGCCGGGGACCACCAGCTTCTGACCCACGCGGATCAGGTTCACGTTCCGGATGTGGTTCTTGTCGGCCAGCCACTCGACGGTGGTCTTGTAGCGCTGGGCGATTCCACTCAGGGTGTCGTTGGCGTGGACGGTATAGCTGCTCATGGCTTAGGGATTTTCCTGGCTGGCGGGTCCGTCGTTGCTTCGAGTCCTTTCGCCGGGTTGGGCGCGGAGCGGTGGGCGAAATGCGCCTCCAGGCCCTGACGCGGTGCACTCGCCCCCTCTGGAGGGGGTGTCTCTTGCTCATGGGTGTGCGCGTGCGCTCGGGGTTGCTCGCAGCGGTCCTCCTGGTGGAGCTCGCCGCCTGCGCGCCCTCTGACCGTTGTCCTGCCGGGCTCTGCGTGGCGCCGGCCCCAGATGCGTCCACCGACGCCTCCACGGGCGGCTCCGACGCGGGAGCTCCGGGTGGCGCGGACGGCGGCTCCGATGGGGGGCCGGAGACGGGCGTCGACGGCGGCGGTGCCGACGCGGGAGCGGATGGCGGCGCCGGCGGATTGCGCGTGGGCAACTGGAACGTGGAGTACTTCGGCTCGGACGCGGGCGGCCCGTTCGACGATGAGCTCCAGCTCGCGAACGTCCGCGAGGTGCTCTCGCGCTCCCAGTTCGACTTCGTGGCGCTCCAGGAGATGGCGGACACCGGCTACTTCCAGCGCCTGAAGGCCGCGCTCACCGGCTACGAGGGCTTCCTCAGCGATGACCCGCGCGTCACGCTCGGCTCCCTGTACTACACGCCCACCGAGCTGAAGCTGGGCGTCCTCTACCGGCCCGAGCTCTTCGTCATCCAGTCGGCGCGGCTCATCCTCACAGGCTCCTCGTTCGACTTCGCCGGCCGCCCGCCGCTCGAGCTGCAGGTGCTGGTGGGCAAGCCTCCGAGCCAGACGCCGGTGACGGTGATCGTGGTGCACTTCAAGGCGCAGGTCCCGGCCGCGGATCCCGCCAACTGGCAGAGCCGGAAGAACGCCGCGGCGGCCCTCAAGGCGTACCTCGATGCCACCTATCCGATCGGCCGCGTCCTGGTGCTGGGCGACTGGAACGACGACGTGGACACCTCGATCCTCGCCGGCTACCCCACGCCCTTCCAGGAGCTGCTGGACGCGCCCGCCCGCTACGCGTTCCTCACCGCGCCGCTCTCCGCCGCCGGCGTCGCGTCCACCGCCTTCTACCCGGCGTTCATCGATCACCAGCTCGTCACCGCGGAGCTCTTGCCGGACTCCGCGCCCGGCTCCACCGCGGCCCTGCGGCCGGACGCGTACATCGCCAACTACCGCTACACGACCTCGGACCACTTCCCGGTGCAGAGCACCTTCCGCGTCGCTCCGCCTTCGAGCACCCCCACGCTGAAGCTGCTCAGCCTCCTCGGCGGGGAGAGCATCGACGGCTACAACTCACGCACCGTCCGCTGGGCGTCCTCGCAGGTCGGCGCGGTGGACCTGGCCTACAGCACCACCGGGGGCGCGAGCTGGACGACGATCGCCACGGGCGTGCCCGCCTCGCGCGGGGAGTTCTGCTGGCGGGTCCCCAACCTCACGGCCTCTGCGCTGCTGCGGATCTCCGCCACCGCCGACCCTTCGCTGAAGGCGGTGACGCCTGCGCCGCTCGCGCTCACCGCGCGGACCGTGACCGCCGCCGTGTCGATCAACGAGGTCTTCGCGGCGGAAGGCGGCTCCGCGCCGCAGTCGGAGTTCATCGAGCTGGTCAATCTCGCGCCGGGCTACGTGGACGTCGGCTTCTGGACGCTCTCCAACTCGGCCAGTCTTCGCCACGTCTTCGCGTGTGAGACGCGGATCGACTCGGGCAAGGCGCTGGTCGTCTACGGCGGCGCGGCCGGCATTCCGGCCGGCGCCACCCACGCGGTGGCCGCGAGCGGCGGTTCGCTCGGCCTGGACGACGCGGGCGACACGGTCACGCTGCGGATCAGCGCCAGCACCGTGCACGACACGTTCGCCTACGGCAGCGCGCCGCAGGGCGTCTCGTACAACCGCAGCCCGGACGCCACCGCCTTCACCGTGCCGGTCCTCCACACCGCCGTGACCGGCTCCAGCTTGCCGATGAGCCCAGGGCGGCGGGTCAACGGCGCGCCGTTCTAGGCCTGGCGAGTGACCTATTGATGATGCCGTGGTCCCCACCCGGTCACCCCGAGCGAAGTCGAGGGGCGCTCGTGCTCTCGCTCTCCTTCACAGTCGTGGTCCATCCCCGTTCCGCCTGAGCGCACTCGAGGGTGGCATCGACTCTGGGCGCCCCTCGACTCCGCTCGGGGTGAACGGGTGTCCGGGCCCTGGTGTAGTGTGCCGCGCGTGAGCGAGGGGCGAGCGGCGGCGCAGCAGGAGGCGGATCTCTTCGGCACCGCGGCGATCACGCCCCAGCGCTACGCCCGGGTCGCCGTGGGCCGGCCGGTGCGCGGCGAGTTCACGTACACGGTGCCGGACGCGCTCGCCGGCAAGCTGCTGCCGGGCCACCGGATCCTCGTCCCGTTCGGCCGGGCGCGGACGCTGGCGTTCTACCTCGGCGAGGGCGAGCGGCCGGCGGATCCCACCATCCGGCTCAAGCCGGTGGAGAAGCTGCTCGACCCGACCCCTGCGCTCCCGCCGGAGCTCATCTCCCTGCTGCGCTTCGCCGCGGAGCACTACCGCTACCCGCTCGGCGAGGCGATCCGCGGCGCGCTCCCGCCTGGGCTCTCCGGGGCGGAGGACGGCAAGCAGGTGGCGCCGGACGTGGAGCTGTTCGCGCAGGCGCTCCCCGCCGCGCAGACGGCGAGCCTCGGGCGCGCTCCGGCCCAGGCCGCGGTGGTCTCCTACCTGCTCGCGGTGGGCGGCCGCGCCGCGGTGGAGGAGGTGGCGCACGCCATCCCCGGCGCCCGCGAGGTGCTGCGCCGGCTGGTGGAGAAGGGGCTGGTGCAGCTGGACGCGGTGGAGGTCCAGGTCGGCGTGCGGGAAGGACTGCAGCAGGCGCGCCCGGCGCAGCTCACCCCCGAGCAGGCCGTGGCCGTGGCGGAGCTGACGCGCGCGCTCGAGACGGGCGGCTTCGCGCCGTACCTGCTGCACGGGGTGACCGGCAGCGGGAAGACGGAGGTCTACCTGCGCGTGGTGGAGCGGGCGCTCGAGCTGGGGAAGGGGAGCCTGATCCTCGTCCCGGAGATCGCCCTCACCCCGCAGCTGGTGGGCCGCTTCCGCAGCCGCTTCGGCGCCAGCGTGGCGGTGCTGCACTCCGCGCTCAAGGACCGCGAGCGGCTGCGCCACTGGCAGGAGCTGCGCAGCGGGGCGGTGAAGATCGCCGTGGGGGTGCGCTCCGCCGTCTTCGCGCCGGTGTGCCAGCTGGGCGTGGTGGTGGTGGACGAGGAGCACGATCCGTCCTTCAAGCAGGAGGACAAGCTGCGCTACCAGGCCCGCGATCTCGCCGTGGTCCGCGCGAAGCAGGCGGGCGCCGCGGTGATCCTCGGCTCCGCCACCCCGTCGCTGGAGACGCTGGAGAACGCCAACCGCGGCCGCTACCGCAAAGTCACGCTCACCGCGCGCGTGGACGACCGGCCGATGCCCACCGTCTCCATCGTCGACCTGCGGCTCGAGCGCCCGCGCGGCCCCGAGCGCCCCACCCAGGAGGCGGAGATCCTCTCCCGTCCGCTGCTCGACGCGATGGGCGAGGTGCTGGACAAGGGACAACAGGTCATCCTGTTCCTCAACCGCCGCGGCCACAGCACGTTCCTGGTCTGCGAGGTCTGCGGCACCGCGCTGCGCTGCGAGTCCTGTGACGTCTCGCTCACGCACCACCTCTCCGCGCACAAGGTGATGTGCCACTACTGCGGCTTCTCCCACCCGGTGCCCTCCGCGTGCCGCGAGTGCGGCGGCGCCATGCTCAAGCTCGGGATCGGCACCGAGCGGGTGGAGGCCGAGGTCGCCGCGCGGTTCCCCAAGGCCCGCGTGGCCCGCCTGGACCGGGACTCCGCCTCCAACGCCGAGCGGCTGACCGAGCTGCTCTCGTCCTTTGCCCGCCGCGAGGTGGACGTGCTGGTCGGCACCCAGATGGTCGCCAAGGGGCACGACTTCCCGGGGGTGACCCTGGTGTGTGTGGTCATGGCGGATACCTCTCTGGCGATCCCCGACTTCCGCGCCGCTGAGCGCACCTTCCACCTGCTCACGCAGGTCGGCGGCAGGGCAGGGCGGGGGAAGGATCCCGGGCGCGTCCTGGTGCAGACCTACAACCCGGAGTCGGAGCCGGTGAAGCGCGTCCTCGCCCACGACTTCGACGGCTTCTCCGAGCGGGAGCTGGCTTGGCGCAAGGCGCTGTCCTACCCGCCCTACACCCGGATGATCGCCCTGCGGATAGAGGGGGAGCATCCCACCCAGACCGCCCAGGTTGCCCGGGCGCTGGGGGAGCGACTGGCGCGGCGGCTCCCCAAGGCCGACCGCGGCGTGCGGCTCCTGGGGCCCGCGCCCGCCCCGGTGGCGAAGATCAAGGGCAAGACGCGGTGGCAGGCGCTCCTGAAGGGCCCCAGCCACGCCGCGCTCGCCCCGCTGGCGGCCGAGATCGAGGCCGCCCTCCCGGAGCTCCCCTCGACGGTGAAGGTCGTGATCGACGTGGATCCAGGGGCGATGCTGTAGACTTTGGCCGCCAATGGCCGGCCCGGTCCTCCTCGTCCACGACGACATCGCCACCATCGCCGCGATCCGGCGGCTCCTGGCGAGAGAGGGCTACGAGATCGTCCTCGCCACGTCCGCGGCGGACGCGGTCATCGGCTTCGGCCACCACCTGCCCGCGCTGATCCTCCTCGCCCCCTCGGTCGAGGGCGGCCGCGGTCACCTCGCGCTCGAAGAGATCCAGCAGCACCCGGACGCCGGGCTGGCGCGGGTGCTGCTGCTCGGCGAGTCCATCCCCGGCGTGAGCGCGCCGGTGGTGCCGCTGCCGCTCGAGGGCGCGCTCTTCCTGGAGATGGTGGCCAACGCCGTCCGCGGCGGGAGCGCCCCGGCGCCGCTGGTCCCGGTGCCGGACTCCGTCCACGAGGCCACCACCGCCCCCTATCCGCAGCAAGACATCGAGCTGGCCGAGGATGAGCCCGCCGCGCCGCCGCCCGCCGCTGCTCCCTCCGCGGAGCTGGAGGCGGCGCTCGAGGAGACCTACGGCGCCGCGGAGCCCGAGCTGCCCGCCTCGTACGACGCACCCGCGGAGGAACCGGCCGCGGCGGCGCCAGACTCGGAGCTGGATCTGCTCGAGGAGGAGGTCCGCGCCGAGGCCGCCCGGCGCCGCGAGGCGCGCGAGGCCGCCCGCCGCGCCGCGGAGGCTGCCCCGCCCGCGCCGCCGCCCGCGCCCGCCGAGCCTTCATCGCCCGCCGCCCACGAGGCGGAGTGGTTCGGCGAGGAGAGCGACTCGTGGGCCCCCGTCCGCCGGCGCAACGAGGCCGAGGCCGCCGCGCGCACGGACGCGGATCGGGCCGAGCGGCTGGCTCGCCCGCTCGGCGAGGAGCCCTGGCTGGGGGAGGACGCGCCCAAGGACGCCTGGGCTGGTGGCGGCAACGGGCTGTCCACCGAGTCCGCCTTCGCGGACCTCTCCGAGGAGATTGCCGGCGAGCCCGCGCCAGAGGCAGCCGCCCCCGCCGAGGAGCCCGCCGCGCCCGAGGAGCCCGCTGCTGCGCCCGAGGCGCTCGCGGCGGTGCGCGAGGCCGAGGCCGCCCGGCTCGCCGCCGCGGAGCAGGCGCGCCAGGAGGTGGACCGTCAGGGACACCCGCCCGGCAAGCTGCTCATCCTCGACCGGGAGCTGATCACCACCGCCAAGTACGGCGTGCAGGCGCCGGACGAGACGCACGACGAGGCCGCGCTCGAGCGCGAGCTCCTGGCGAGCGCCAAGCACCGCGCCGCGCCAAAGTCGACCTCCAGCGAGGAGTCCACCGAGCAGGTCGGCCGCTTCACGCTCGGCGCCCCGCCGCCGGCCAAGGCCGACGACTCCGAAGATGCCGAGCGCGTCCAGGCGCAGCGGCGCGCCCGGGCGCTCGAGCGCGAGCGCCTGGCCGCGGAGCTCGAGGCCGCCAAGGCGCAGGACGACGAGCCTCCCGAGGAGGAGCAGAAGCAGCGCAGCGCCGCGCTCGAGGCGGATCTCTTCTCGGACGAGGCGCAGGCGCCGGCGCCGGCCGCGAACGCGGACGCCGAAGAAGACGGGGCACAGGCGCAGGACGCCAGCGCCGCAGAGGCGCCCCTCGACTTCGCTCGGGGTGAGCGGGGGGAAGGTGCGGAGGAGAAGAACGCGGAGGCGGCACCCCCAGACTTCGCTCGGGGCGAGCGGGGTGCGGAGGAGGAGATCGCGGAGGCATCGCCCCGCGACTTCGCCCGGGGTGAGCGGGGGGAGGAACAGGCGCGGGCCGAGGCGGAGCGCGCGGCGGCGGCGGAGATCGCCGAGGCGGAGCTCGAGGCGGAGGCGGAGGAGCAGGCGGAGGCCGAGCGGCTCGCCGCCGGGGAGCGGGCGCGCGCCGCGGCGGAGGCGCGAGCGGAGGCGGAGCGCGCGGCCGCCGAGGAGATCGCCGAGGCGGAGATCTCCGAGCTCACCGGAAACGATGCCGCCCTGGCCGCGGCCGGCGAAGAGCCTCCCTCTCCCGGCGACGCGCTGGATGACGTGTTCCTCCCCGAGGCGCTGGAGGGGAACGGCGAGCGCGGGAGCGCGGCGCGGGCCGCGCTGGAGGAGCTGGACCGCTCCCGCGCCTCCGCGCGCGCGCGGGCGCAGACGCTCTCCGCGGACGTGGTCCTGCGCGAGCAGGAGGTGATGGAGGCGGAGCAGGCCGCCCGCGGGAGCGCCCAGCGCGAGCAGGCCGCCAAGCACGCCGCCAGCCGCGCGGAGGAGCTGGCCCGGATGGCGCGGCGCCAGGCGGAGGCGGCCGCCAAGACGCTCGAGCGCGAGCAGGCCGCCGAGCGGGAGGCCACCGCGCGCGAGGCGCAGAGCGCCGCCCAGGAGGTCCAGCTGGAGCGCGGGCGCCGGGCGCGGCTCGAGGACGAGCTGGAGCGGCTCCGCGCGGCCGCCGAGCAGGCGCGCGAGGCGGCGGAGGCCGCCGCCCAGGCCGCGCTGGAGGAGCGGGCGACGCGGGAGGCGGCCGAGCGCTCGCTCGCCGAGGCGCGGCGCGAGGCGGCCGCCGCGCGCGAGGACGCCGAGCGGCGGGTCGCCTCCACGGTCATCCCGTTCGACGTGCCGGGCCGGGCGCCGCTCCACGTGCCCTCCTCGGGCAGCGTGGACCTGCGCGGGCTGGCGCGGGTGGTGCTGGCGCTCTCGCGCTCCGGCGCCGAGGCCCGCCTCGAGCTGCGCTCGAGCGACGCGCTGCGCACGCTCTGGTTCCACCGCGGCGCGATCGTGGGCGCCACTTCCTCCCTCGTGCACGAGTCGCTGCTCGAGCGCGCGCGGCGGGACGGGCTGATTGACGCCGAGCAGGAGCGCGAGCTGCGCCTCTTGCGCGCCGCGGCCTCGGGGGAGCTGGTGCGGGTGCTGCGCGCCCGCGGCTACGTGCGCGACACCGAGGCCGTCCCGCTCGTCCAGCGCTTCACCGAGCAGGTGGCGCTGGAGGCGCTCAGCGAGCCGCAGTGCCTGTACCGGATCGCCCGCGAGCCGATGCCGGACTCGGAGGCGGTGGCCACCGCGCCGCGCTCGGCGCTGCAGCTGCTCACCGAGGCCCTGCGGCGCGCGCTCTCCGCCGAGGCCGCGCTCGAGCTTTTGGGCGGCGTGGACGCCATCCCGCTGGTGGCGGATCCCGCCGAGCTCCGGGCGCTCGGCCTCTCCGAGCGCGAGCGCCGGCTGCTGGAGGCCGCGGACGGCGAGTCCACGGTGGAGGAGCTCCTGCTCGAGAGCGGCCTGCGGCAGGAGGTGGGCGCCAAGGTGCTGGCCGCGGCCTGGCTGCTCCAGCTGCTCGAGGTGAAGGCGGGGGCGGCCCCCCGGCCCCTGCCCACCCCAGAGCTGGACGTCCGCCGGTTGGACGCCAAGTACCGGGAGATTCAGGAGTCGGACTACTTCTCCATCCTCGGACTCTCCCGCTCGGCCGGCACGGATGAGGTCCAGCGCGCGTTTCACTCCCTCTCCAGCGAGTTCAACCCGCTGCGCTTCGTGGGCCACTCGGACCCCTCGCTCGCCCTGCGCGCGCGCGAGGTCTCGGACGTGCTCGCCGAGGCCGCCCAGGCCCTCCAGGATGACCGTCTCCGGGAGAACTACGCCCGTAGCCTGACCGACTGAGCGCGGGGGCGGGTTGCCTCGGTGCGCCTGGGCCGGTAAAAGTTCCTTCCATGGTTCGCGAAATCCTCATTTGGCCTGACCCCATCCTCAAGAAGAAGGCCGCCCCGGTGGCCGCGGTGGACGAGTCCATCCGCGCGCTCGTGGCGGACATGTTCGAGACCATGTACGCGGCGGACGGCGTGGGCCTGGCCGCGCCGCAGGTGGGCGTGCTCAAGAACGTGATCGTCCTCGACACCCGGCCCCGGCAGCCCGAGTCCAAGCCCTACGCGATGGTGAACCCCCAGGTGATCTCCTCGGAGGGCATCACCACGTACACGGAAGGCTGCCTCTCCATCCCCGGCGAGGCCGAGGACGTGGAGCGCGCCGCCAAGGTCACCGTGAAGTTCCTGGACGTGGACGGCAACGAGCAGACGCTGGAGGCCGAAGGGCTCTTGGCCATCGCCATCCAGCACGAGTCGGATCACCTGCTGGGCACCGTCTTCGTGGACCACATCTCCGCGCTCAAGCGCGAGCTGATCAAGAAGCGGATGAAGCGGCTCAAGGCCGAGCGGGCCGAGCAGCGGGCTTCGGTCTAGCCACGCCCCGCTTGGGGCACAGCGCGTTCACCACGCAGCTCTCACAGGCGGGGCTCCGGGCGTAGCACGTCCGCCGCCCGTGCCAGATGAGCAGCTGGTGGCCCTTCTTCCAGCGCTCCGGCGGCAGCAGCCGCTGGAGATCCGCCTCCACCTTGTCCGGATGGTCGTGCTCGGAGAAGCCCAGCCGGTAGGAGAGGCGGAGGATGTGCGTGTCCACCGGGAAGGCGTGGTCTCCCTCCAGGTGCATGCAGACCACGCCGGCCGTCTTGCGCCCCACGCCGGGCAGGGTGACCAGCGTCTCGCGGGAGTTGGGCACCTGGCCCGCGTGCTCGGCCTGGAGCGCCCGCGCCGCCGCGATGAGGTTCTTCGCCTTGCTGCGGTAGAGCCCGCAGGTCTGGATGAGCTTCTCCACTTCGGCGGTGCGGGCCTTGGCGAACGCGGCTGGATCCGGGAAGCGGGCGAAGAGCGCCGGCGTCACCGCGTTCACGCGCTTGTCCGTGCACTGCGCGGAGAGGATGACCGCGACGAGGAGCTGGAAGGGGTCCTCGTAGCGCAGCTCGATCTCCGCGTTGGGCATCTGCGCGTCCAGCCGGTCGAACACCTGCACCGCGCGCCGTCGCTTGGCTTCCAGAGCTTCCTTCGGCATGGTCGGCGGGAGGATCTACCACCGAGATGAAGACGATCGACCTCCGCTCCGACACCGTGACCCGGCCCACCGAGCCCATGCGCCGCGCCATGGCCGCCGCCGAGGTGGGCGATGACGTCTACGGCGAGGACCCCACGGTGCGGCGGCTCGAGGAGCGCACCGCCGAGCTGCTGGGCCACGCCGCCGGCCTCTTCGTCCCCTCCGGCACCATGGCCAACCAGCTCGCCATCGGCCTGCAGGTCCGCCCGGGGGACGAGGTGATCGCCGAGGAGGGCTCGCACTGCGTGAACTTCGAAGGCGGCGCGCTCTCCGCGCTCTGGGGCGCCCAGCCGCGCGCCCTCCTGGGCAACCGGGGGATGCTCGAGCCGTCCCAGGTGGAGGACGCGCTGCGGCCGCGGAATGACCACTACCCGCGCTCGCGCCTGCTCTGTTTGGAGAACACCTGCGGCAAGGCCGCCGGCGCGGTGTGGCCGCTCGCCAAGCTTTCGCAGGTGGTCTCGCTCGCGCGGCGGGCCAAGCTCTCCGTCCATCTGGACGGCGCGCGCCTCTTCAACGCGGCCTGCGCGGCGCGGGTGGCGCCCTCGGACTACGCGGGGATCGTCGACACCGTCTCCGTCTGCTTCTCGAAAGGGCTGGGCGCGCCGGTGGGCTCGGTGCTCTGCGGCTCGGTGGAGCTGATGCGCGAGGCGCGAAGGCTCCGGAAGCGGCTGGGCGGCGGGATGCGCCAGGCGGGCGTGCTCGCCGCGGCGGCGCTGTACGCGTTGGACCACCATGTCGCACGCCTCGAGGAGGACCACGCCAACGCGGCGCTCCTCGCGCAAGGGCTCTCGCACATCCCGCGACTGCGCGTGCACCCGGTGGAGACCAACATGGTCTTCGTGGACTTTCCGGTGCCTGTGGGCGAAGCGCTGGCGCTGCTCGCGCGCGAGGGGCTGCTCGGCGGCGGCGCCGGCGTGGGGGCGTACACTGTGCGCCTCGTCGTCCACCTGGACGTCTCGCGCGCGGAGATCGACGAGGCCCTGGCCAAAGTCCGCGTGGCGCTCGGGTGCT
This sequence comes from Myxococcaceae bacterium, assembly GCA_044229415.1. Taxonomy (GTDB): domain Bacteria; phylum Myxococcota; class Myxococcia; order Myxococcales; family Myxococcaceae; genus JBGATB01. Next base: position 12,006 of record JBGATB010000041.1, read on the forward strand.
AACCTTTCCGCTCGTCGATGACGCGCTGGACCCGCCTGCTGAGCGCCGTGTTGCTGCTGCTGTGCGCGGCCTGCTCCGGCGCGCGCTCGCAGCAGAAGCTCTCCTTCACCGAGGCCTTCGGTGAGGAGTACGCCACCAAGCCGGTGCCGCTGCCGGTCGTGGTGCTCCAGCCGCGGCGGCCCCGGAAGGCGCGCCCCGCCCGGACCTCCACCGAGCTGCAGGCGGCCCTGGTGGCCTTCGCGGCTCGCGCCCGCGCCCAGCGCGCGGCGGCCGCGCACGGCTCTCCCATGCCGCTGCTGGCCACGCACAACTGGGAGCAGGTCTCCTTCGCGCTCGACAAGTTCCTCCAGCGGCTGCCCGAGGAGACCTCCTCGTACGATCTCATCCGCGCCCGCGTCACGCTCGAGGCCGAGCTGGAGCTGGACGCGCGGACCTACGGGGACTTCCCGTCCGAGCTCGCGGAGCACGTCCTGGAGCAGGTGACCCGCGTGGCCGTGCGCATGGCGCAGGTGCGGCAGCTCAAGGTGCAGACCGCCGAGGTGAAGCTGGCCTTCGAGTGGCCGGTCAGCCCGGTGGCGGTCACCAGCCTCTTCGGGCGGCGCCTGCACCCCATCGCCCGCACGTACCGCCAGCACTCGGGGATCGACCTCGCGGCCCAGGACGGGCAGCTCGTCTCCGCCGCCGCCGCCGGCACCGTGGTCCGCGCCGAGTTCACCGGCGGCCACGGCCTCCAGGTGGAGCTGCAACACGGCGCCGGCGTGGTCACGCGCTACAGCCACCTCTCGCAGGTGCTGGTGGAGGTGGGGACGCAGGTGGCCAAGGGAGATCCGCTGGGCCTGGCCGGCAGCACCGGCAGCAGCACCGGTCCGCACCTCCACTTCGAGTTCTGGCGGGACGGGAAGGCGAAGGACCCGCTCGAGGAGCTGGGCAACCCGCAGCCGGGCCGCTCCCAGGTCGCCGGGCTGTGAGCGATCCGCTCCAGGCGCTGCTCGCCAAGGCCTTCCGGACGGCGCCCGCCGCCCAGGCGAACCAGGTCATCTCCGAGGTCCGCGTCCAGGAGGCCAGCGCCTTCGCCGAGGCCCTCAACTACGAGATCGTCCTGCCGGCACAAGGGGCCCTGGAGCACCTCACCACCCGCGCGCTCCCCAAGCTGGTCTACTACCTGGAGTGCCGCGGGGTGCGGATCCCCCGCTGCCCGCACGTGTTCATCTCCCTCTTCATGGGAGAGACGCTGCACTTCATCCGCTGCGAGGACTTCCTCGAGCAGCTGGTGGCGCTCACCGGCCTCTCCCCCGCGGAGATGGTCAAGCGCTACGGCGGCTGAAAAGGCGAAGGGCGCCGCCTCCTTCCGGAAGCGGCGCCCCTCGCGGCGAGCTCAGTAGAGGCTCTACAGGGTCTGCTTCAGCTCCTTCGCTGGGCGGAACCCGATCGTCTTCGACGCCTTCAGCTTCATCATCTCGTTGGTCTGCGGGTTGCGGATCTTCCGAGCCTTCCGCGACCGCATCGACCACGTCCCGAACCCCGGGTAGCTGAAGCGGTTGTCCTTCTTCACCGCCTTGCCGATGTTGCTGAACACGATCTCCAGGATCTCGGCCGCCGACTTCTTGGTCAGCCTGGACTGCGCAGCCACGGCTTCCACGAGCTCTGCCTTCGTCACGTTGTCCCCTCCCTCGGTGAAACAAGCCAGCGGCTGCTTTGGTAACAAATTCGGCTTCGCGTTGTCAATCAGAGACAACGTGCGGGGCCGATTTATCGGCCTTGGACGCGATTTAGAAGTGTTGAGTAGCGCGACGTAGGAGGAGGTGCGATCAGAAAAGCCGGTAAATGTTGCATCGAATGAAGAGGCGCTCAGTTGAGCTGTCGTCTGATCAGGCTCGGATCATTTTGATAGCGATTTGGATCAGATGCGGGTGCGCCCTGATCGCCAGGTCCGCGAAGCCGCAGCGGATTGGGGCCGGCACGACGCCGGGTTGGATCAGAAAGCAGGCGCCAGGGATCAGCGCGGCGCCAAGAATGGCTCTAGGCTCGCGGCGTGCTGAGGCTGCTGCTCCCGCTCTTCGCCTGCGCTTGTGCCGCCCCCGCGGTGCGGCCGCCTACACCGCCCGTGGTGTTGGCGGCCGCCCGGGCCGAGCTCTGGGTGGACGCCAGCGCGGTCGCGGACGGTGACGGCACCGCAGAGCGCCCGTTCCGGTCGCTGGCCTCCGCGCTGGAGAGGCTCGGGGACTCGCCGGCCACCCTGCGCGTCCGGACCGGCCTGTACGAAGGAGGGCCGCTCGTGCTCCGGCCGGCGCAGGCGCTGGAAGGCACCGGGCAGGTCGTCCTCACGCACTCGGGCGCGGGGCCGGTGGTCTGGCTCGCGCCCGGGGCCACTCTTCGCGGCGTCACCGTCCAGGGCGGGGACGTGGGCGTGGCGGCAGGCGGCGAGCCACCCTCAGTGCTCCCTCCGAGTCCGCCTCCACCGGTCTCCCCGAGCGTAGGGCCGCAGGCCCGTAGTCGAGGGGCGCCCGTGACTCCTCCACCGTTCACCCCGAGCGTAGGGCCGCAGGCCCGTAGTCGAGGGGCGGCACCGAGCTCGCCGCCCGCCGGCTCCGCATCGCTTCGCTCCGAATCCGCCCCCATCGCCTCCGCCCTTCCGCGCGGGGAGACCGGTAGTCCCGAGCGCGGTGCCACCCCGGGACGACGGGCCTCCGGCCCTACGCTCGGGGAGGCCGGTGGTGCCGCTTTCCTCGAGGCGGTCTCCTTCAGCGGCCAGCGCGACGCCGCGGTGAGCCTGGCGGGTGGCCGGCTCGAGCTCTCCGGGTGCCAGCTCTCCGCCACGCTGGCGCGCGCCCGCGGCGTCGTCGCCTCCGGCGATGCGAGCCTGGTCCTCCGGGACTCGCAGCTGCTCGGGGCCTACGCGCAGGGCGTGCAGTTCGAGTCCTCAGGCGAGCTCTTGGCCGAGCGCGTCCGCTTCGAAGGTCCCGTCACCGGCCTGCGGGTGGTGTCCGGCAAGGCCATGTTGCGAAGCCTGGCGTTCGCGGGGGGCAGGGGGCCGGCGCTGCTGATCGGCGGCGCCGAGGTCGAGGTGCGGGACGTCTCGGTGCTGGGTCACGAGTACGGACTGCTCGCGCGGGGGCCAGCGTCGCTGCGAGTCGTCGGCTTCACCTCGGTGCGCGCTGACCGGGCGGGGATCGCCATCGTCGGAGGGCGCGCCGAGCTCGAGGAGCTCGTCCTCCTGGAGAGCGGAGACTTCGGGGCGGTGCAGTTGGTGAACGTGGGGGCGAAGGTGGAGCGCTTCCTCATCCAGGGTCCACGCGGGTACGGCCTCAACATCCGGGAGGGGAAGGTGGCGGTGGCCTTGGGGGAGATCCTCCGCGTGGTGGATGAGGGCAGCACCGGAGACGGCATCCACGCGCGCCACGCCCAGGTGGACGTCCAGTCGGTCTCGGTGCTGGGCGCCGGAGGCGTGGGGGTGATGGCGGCGGAGGCGGCGGACGTCACCCTGCGCGATGTCCGGGTGGAGCAGGCCGCCTGGGGTGCCGTGCTCGCGGAGACGCTGGGGAAGGTGAGGGTGAGCTCGCTCACGTCCGTGGCCACGCCCGCGGCGCTCGTCGTGCCGGACGAAGGCCGGATCGACGCGGACGTGGTGGACGCGAGCGGTGTGCGCGAGGCGCCGATCTGGGCGGAGTGCGCGCGCGGCGCCCACGTTCGGGCGAGCCGGCTGCGCTCAACCCCCATCCCGCCCAAGCCCACCGCCTGCGTGGAGCTGGTGGCGCCGCTGAAGTGAAGCGGGGCTGACTCGTCTCCTGCCCAAAGCCGCGAACCGGACGCCGTGTCAACCCGAGCCCGTCAGCCCTCCGCGCTCGTCTCCCCGGCGCCCTCCACCTTCGTCGCCCGCGCGCTCAACCATTCCATCAGCCGCGGGTACACCTCCGTGGGCGCGCCGGTCCCGAAGATCAAATCCCCGTGCCCGTACTCCTCCTTGTCCCCGCGGTCCCGCCCGAACACCATCAGCGTCTTGTCCTGCGAGCCCACCTGCGCGTACTGCGCCTCGAGGTTGGCCGGCGGCGCGAGCCGGTCCTGGCTGCCGCCGGCCACCAGCACCGGCAGCCGCAGCCGCGGCAGCCCGGCGCGGTAATCCACCTTCCCATCCACGGACCTGAACGCGTCGTGGACGATCCAGTCCCGGAACTGGACCAGGAGCCTGCGGCTGATGGACGTCAGCAGGTGCGCGGTGAGCTGGCGCTGCAGCCGGGGCGCGATGTGCTTCGGGTTCACCACGATGTCCGAGAGCGGCAGGGGGAGGTAGCCCAGGAACGGGGCCAGGCCCAGCGTCCACCACCGGTACCTCAAGCCGAACGGCCAGGACGCGAGCGCTCCCCACCGGGCGATCCGCTGCAGCAGCCGCGAGTACCGGAAGAACACCGGCGCCCCGAAGGCGATGAGCCCCCGGAGCCGCGCCTGCTCCGGTCCCTCCGCCACGGCGTAGCCGATCAGCCCGCCCAGCGAGTGCCCCAGCCAGAACGCCTGGCCCGCGCCGCTGCGCTGCAGCGCAGCCCGCAGCACCGCTGGGCCATCCAGCAGGATGTGGTCATCCGCGCTGTAGCTCCACCGGCGCCCCGCGGGCGGCCGCTGCGAACCGCCCGTGCCCCGCCACTCCACCGTGAAGCACTCGAACCCTGCCTCGGCCAGGTAGTGGGCGAGCGAGTAGGGCGGGTCGAAGTCGAAGTTGTAGTGGTTGGCGGCCAGCCCGTGACACAGCAGCACCGGCTCGAGGAACCGGCGCTTGGGCGCTGGGCGGTGATGAACGGCCAGCTCCCAGCCGTCCTCACACCGCACCCTGAGCACCTCCGGGCGCGGGCTGCGCACCCGGTAGAACCAGCGGACCGCGCGCAGCCACGCCCAGAGCGCCAGGGCCCCCAGGAGCGCCAACAACGCGGCAGGCAATATCCAGGAGTTAGACGGTTGCATCGGCTTGGGGGCACCCTCCCGCCCCGCGAAGGATCCTTGTTATGGTCGCTGGCTGCACCGAAAGCCCCTATCGGGTGTCAGCACACGGGGGAAGTCGGCAGCACGCAGAGGAGTTCATGGAGCGATGAAGATCCGCAAGCTGCTCTTCGTGTTGCCCAACCTCTTCACGGTCTCCTCCATCTTCTGCGGCTTCTACGCCGTGGTGCTCTGCTCCGGTGAGGCCCTCCCGGCGCACCTCTACCAGGCGGCCTACTGCATCCTCTTCGCCGCCTTCTTCGACGGGTTCGACGGCCGGGTGGCGCGCCTGACCAAGACCCAGAGCCAGTTCGGCGTGGAGCTGGACAGCCTCGCGGACGTGATGTCCTTCGGCGTGGCGCCCGCGCTGCTCGTCTACAAGTGGGCGCTCGCGCCCTTGGGCATGTTGGGCGTGTTCCTCTCCTTCGCCTTCGCCGCCTGCGGCGCGCTCCGGCTCGCCCGCTTCAACGTCCTCGCGCAGCGCGCCAGCCACTCCGGCGGCTCGGGCCGCTTCTTCATCGGCCTGCCCATCCCGCTCGCCGCGGGCGTCATCGTCTCCGTCGTCATCGCCCACCACGGCGCGCAGGGCGGCTACCTCGCCGCGAGCGCGCGCGTCCCCGTGGCGGTGCTGGTGGTGGTGCTCTCCCTGCTGATGGTCTCAACGGTCCGCTACCGGACCTTCAAGGACCTGCGCATCTCCGTCCGCTCCGCCGGGCTCCTGGCCCTGCTCGCCCTGGGGGGCGTGGTGGTCGGCACGCAGCTGCACCCCGCCTTCGTCGTCGCCAGCTACTTCGCCGCCTACCTGCTCTTCGGGCTGCTCGAGTCCGTCTTCATCCTCCGGACCCACCTGGTCCAGCGCCGGGCGATGACCGCCGCTGCCGCAGCTGCCGCAGCTGCGGACGAGCTCGACGAAGAAGACGACGAGGATGAGCTCGAGGACGACGAGCCCTCGCTCGTCTAGCGGATCCGTTAGTATCCGCGCCGCGTGGAGATCGAGGCACTCTGCACCGGCGACGAGCTGCTGACCGGGCTCACCTCCGACACGAACAGCGCGTACTTCCAGACGGCGCTGATGGCGCTCGGAGAGCGCGTGCGCCGGACCACCGTCGTCGGCGATGACCTGCCGGACCTGGTGGAGGCCCTGCGCACGCTCTCCGCGCGCTCGGACGTGGTGCTCGTCTCCGGGGGCCTGGGCCCCACCGCGGACGATCTCACCGTGGACGCGGTGGCCCAGGCAGCCGGCCTGCCCCTCTTCGAGCACGCGCCCACGCTCGAGCGGATCCGCGCCCGCTTCGCCGAGCACGGGATCGCCCTCACCCCCAACAACGCGCGCCAGGCCCGCGCGCCGCAGGGGGCCGAGGTCGTCGACAACCCCGCGGGCACCGCGCCCATGCTGGTGCTCAAGCTCCAGCGCGCCACGCTCTTCCTGCTCCCCGGCGTCCCCCGCGAGTACCGGGCGCTGGTGGACGCCGAGGTCATCCCCCGCCTGCGCCGCCTCCTCGAGGCGCAGGGGACGCGCCGCTTCGCCGCCTTGCGCCTTTTGCGCACCATGATGCTCCCCGAGTCGCACCTGGACGCGCTGGTGGCGCCCCTGGTCCCCCGCCACCCCGGGGTCGTCTTCGGCTTCCGCACCCACGCGCCGGAGAACCAGCTCAAGCTGCTCGCCTCCGGCCGCGACGACGCCGAGGCCCGCGCGCTGCTCTCCGCCGCCGAGGCGGACGCCCGGGCCGTGCTCGGCGCCCACTGCTTCGGCGCGGACGGCGAGTCCCTCTCCCAGGTCACCGGCGCGCTGCTGCGCGAGCGCGCGCAGACCGTGGCAGTCTGCGAGAGCTGCACCGCCGGAGGCCTGGGGGCGCTCCTGGCCGCCCCCGCCGGCGCGAGCACCTACTTCCTGGGCGGAGCCATCACCTACGTGAACGAGATCAAGGCGGCGCTGGCGCACGTCCCGGCCGAGCTGCTGGAGCGGCACGGCGCGGTCTCCGAGCCGGTGGCCCTGGCCATGGCCGAGGGGATCCGCGTGGCCTGCGGGGCAGGGTGGGGCGTCTCGGTCACCGGGTACGCCGGCCCCACGGGTGGGGATGCGCAGAACCCGGTCGGCACTGTCTACACCGGCCTCTCCTGGGAGGGCGGGCGGCGGTGCGAGCGCCGGGTGTTCAAGGGGGACCGCGAGCGCGTCCAGCGCTTCGCCGCCTACAACGCGCTGGACATGCTGCGGCGCCAACTCCTAGACACAGCTCGCCCATGAGCCCCTCCAAGAAGAGCCGGCGCGCCCAGCAGAGCCCTGCTTCCGAGCCCGCCGCCCCGGCCCCGGAGCCCACCCGGCCGCCGGCCCAGGCCGTGGCGCCGTCCGAGCCACCGGCGTCCGCGCCCGCCGCGCCGGGGAAGGTGGTCTCCGCGGGCGTGCAGCTCTGGTTCGGGGCCTACCGCACCGAGGTGCTCGTCTTCGCGATCTCGTTCTGCGTGCTCGCCGCCTTCAGCTCCCAGCGCTTCCTGCGCCAGAGCGCGGCGCCGCACTTCATCTACCAGGCCAAGGCCTGGCTCGAGGGCCGGCTGGACGTGGACCCGGAGGTCCTCCCCAACATCGAGGACTGGGCCTGCGTGCGCGAGGTGAACGGCCAGAAGCTGCGCTGCGAGGGGCAGCTGCGCCGGGAGGACCGCTGGTACGTGAGCTTCCCGCCGTTCCCGGCGGCGTTGATGCTGCCGTTCGTGGCGGTGAACGGCTACCAGTTCAACGACACCTCCTTCACCGTCTTCCTCGCCGCGCTGTCCATCGCGCTCTTCTATTCGCTGCTGCGCTACCTCTCCCTCCAGCACGAGTCCGAGAACGACAAGGCGGAGAACACGGCGCTGGCGCTGTTGCTCGCCTTCGGCACGCTCTTCTTCTACTGCGCCATCCGCGGGGAGGTCTGGTTCACCGCGGAGGTGATGGGGGTGGGGCTCACCTGCCTCTACGTGCGCAACTCGGTGCGGGCCCACCGCCCGCTGCTCGCCGGCCTGTTCTTCTCCATGGCCACGCTCACCCGCACGCCGCTGCTCTTCGCGGGCGTCTTCTTCCTGGCCGAGTGCTTCGCCCCGGGCCCCAACCGCAAGGAGCAGCTCAAGGCGCTCACCGCCCAGACGCCGGAGGCGCTCGCGCTGCGGCGGGAGGCGTTCTCGAAGCTGGCGCGCTTCGCCGCGGGGGCCGCGCCGCTGGGGCTGCTCGCCGCCGCCTACAACTGGCTGCGCTTCGGCAAGCTGGGCGAGTTCGGCCACCGGTTTTTCTACAACAACCGCGTCAACGCGGACATCGACCAGTTCGGCCTCTTCAATCCGGTCTACCTCAAGCGCAACCTGGAGGCCGCCTTCACCAAGCTGCCCGGCGTGAGCTTCTCGCCGCTGCGGCTGTCGTACGATCCCAACGGCCTGTCCCTGCTGCTCACGCTGCCGCTGCTGGTCCTGCTCTTCGTGCCCAAGGAGAAGCGGCGGCTGCAGCTCCCGCTCTGGCTCACGGTGGCGGTGTGCGCGCTGCCGGGGCTCTTCTACCAGAACACCGGGTACATGCAGTTCGGCTTCCGCTTCAGCCTGGACTACACGCCGTACCTGCTGCTGCTCTTCGCCGTCAGCGGCTGGACCCTGAAGAACAAGTGGGCCGCCGCGCTCGCGGGGTTGGGCGTGGTGGTGAACTTCTGGGGGGCGGTCGCCTTCCGCGGGTTCACAGAGCTGGTCCGCAACTGGTAGCCCCCGCTTGACGCTCGCGCTCTGGCGGAGGCACCGTCCGCCCGTGGCCGAGACTCCCCCCATCAAGCGCTGGCACACCCGAGAGGACAGCGGGATCAAGCTCGACCGCCGGGGGCGCTGGTGGCACGACGGCGAGCCCATCGAGCACCCGAAGATCATCGAGGCCTTCAACACCGGCCTGGCCCCCACGGACGACGGCCGCTTCAAGCTCACCTTCGGCAACGATTGGTGCTTCGTCCAGGTGGAGGATGCCGCGTACCAGGTGACTGCGCTGGACCCCACCGAGGACGGGCAGCTCTCCGTCCGCCTCTCGGACCGGACCGCGGAGCGGCTCGAGCCCGCCACCCTGGCGCTGGACGACGAGGGCGCGCTCGTCTGCCGGGTCAAGGCCGGACGCGCCCGCGCGCGCTTCTCGCGGGATGCCCAGTTCCAACTCGGCACCCTCCTCGTGCTCGAAGAGGGCGCTCCGTTCCTGCGCGTTGGCCAGCGCCTCATCCCGCTCCCCCCTGAAACCCTCATCGCTCGTACCGACGGCTAGAGCGGACCCTCGAAGGCCCGCGCTCGGATTGGGGGGCGAGACGCCGTCGGCACGAGCGCAGAATCACCCCCCTTCCGCGCTCTGATTGAAGTGCTCCTTCAGCGCACCAACAGTGATTGGACCGCCCCGCGGGTCGCCGCGCGACCCTTGGCGCGCGCCCGCGGCGTGCTCTGGGCCCTGGAGCTGGAGATCCGCCGGTCTCGCTCGCTCCGGAGCCGGTAGGTCTCGTCTGCCGCCGGAGGCGGGGCGATTGGCGGCGCCCCTTCCACGGCCACGCCCGCCGCGCCGTCCACGTGCTCGCAGAAGCGGTCGCGCTTCATGACCTGGTCTATCCGGTCGCTCTCGTCCGCCATCCAGGCCGCTCGGGCGCAGCCAGCGAGGAGCGCCGCGAGGAGCGCTCCGGCCACCGCCTTCACGCGGCTTCCTCGAGCGGCTTGGGGGCCGGCGCCGGCGCCGCCCCGGCCCTGGGCAGCGTGATCAGGACCGCGGCCAGCTCCTCCATGGCGGCGGGGTGCTCCTTGAGCCAGTCGATCGCGCGGTCCCGCCCCTGGCCGATCCGCTCGCCCTTGAGGCTGAAGTGGCTCCCCGCCTTTTCAATCAGCCCGTGCTGGGTGCCCAGGTCGAGCACCTCGCCGGCCCGGCTGACGCCCTGTCCGTAGAGGACGTCAAACTCGGCCTCCTGGAAGGGCGGGGCGACCTTGTTCTTCACCACCTTCACCTTGGTGCGGGTGCCGACCACGGCCTCCGCCTCCTTGATGTTGCCGGCGCGGCGGATCTCCATCCGCACGGACGAGTAGAACTTGAGCGCGTTCCCGCCGGTGGTGGTCTCCGGGTTGCCGAAGACGACGCCGATCTTCATGCGGATCTGGTTGATGAAGATGATGCAGGTGCCCGAGCGGCTGACCGCGCCGGTGAGCTTGCGCAGCGCCTGGCTCATCAGCCGCGCCTGCACGCCCATGTGCGCGTCGCCCATCTCGCCTTCGATCTCCGCCTTGGGCACCAGCGCGGCCACCGAGTCCACGACGATCAAGTCCACCGCGCCGGAGCGCACCAGGTGCTCGGTGATCTCCAGCGCTTGCTCGCCGGTGTCGGGCTGCGAGACGAGCAGCTCCTCCACCCGCACGCCCAGCTTGCGCGCGTAGGTGATGTCCAGCGCGTGCTCGGCGTCCACGAACGCGGCCACGCCGCCCTGCGCCTGGACCTGGGCGATCGCGTGGAGCGTCAGCGTGGTCTTGCCAGAGGACTCCTGGCCGAAGATCTCCACCACGCGCCCGCGAGGGTAACCTCCCACGCCGAGCGCCCGGTCCACCGCGACCGAGCCGGAGGGGATCACGGCGATCTTCTGTTCGCCCTGCTCCCCGCCCAGCTGCATCACCGCGCCCTTGCCGAACTGCTTTTCGATCGCCGCCACCGCCGCGGCCACGGCCTTCAGCTTCTCGGACAGCTTGCTCACGCCCACACCCTCCCCACCCATCCGGTGGCATCTGTCGTCGCGCGAGTGCGACGTGCGGGGCGGCAGGAGCAACGCACGTGCCGCGGCGGGGCCCTCTGAGCGAAGGCCGCGCGCCAGCGCGGGGCGTCCAGAAAACGCGAGCACCGTCCACGCCGCCGGAGCGACATGGCTGCTCCTCGGGCGTTGAGAGACTACGAGCGCAGGGGCTGCGCGGCGCTCGGCAGGGGCTCGCCGCGGTCGTCTTCGTCGCCGAGCTCGCGCTTGAGCGCGACGATCGCCTCGCGGACCTCCCGCGCGAGCGCGTCCCGCTCCGCCACGCCGCGTCCGGCGGTGGCGATGGGGGCGCCGAGCTTCATCCGCACCACGCCGGGGCGGATGGAGAAGGTGCCAGTGGGCAAGATCCGGCCGGAGTTGGCGATCGCCACCGGGACCACGGGCACGCCGGCCTCGAGCGCGAGGATGAACACGCCCTTCTTGAAGGGCAGCACCTCACCGGAGCGGGAGCGCGTCCCCTCGGGGAAGGCCAGGATGTTCACCCCGCCGCGGATCCGCGCGCCTGCCTCGGCGATGCTCTTCACCGACTTCGTCCGGTCCGAGCGGTTCACGAAGATCATCCCGGTGGCCCACATGTACCAGCCGAGGAAGGGCACGTACTTGAGGATGTGCTTGGCCACGAAGCGCAGGTTCGCGGGGATGCCGGCGAAGGCCACCGGGATGTCGAGCATCGACTGGTGGTTCATCACGAAGACGTGCGGCTTGCTGAAGTCGATGTCGGGGAGCGGCTCGCGCGAAAGCTTCGCGAACGCGAAGGTGAGCAGCCCGGGGGCCCAGAACCTGCGCGCCATGGCCAGCGGCAGCGCTGGCTTGAACGTCACCAGCAGCACCACCAGCGCCAAGGAGATCCACAGCGTGGACCAGAAGAGCAGGAAGAGCAGCTGGAACGCGTTGAGCAGCAGGTAGAGGAGGGACTTCATGGTCGGCCGGTCCGCGCCCGGTTTACCTCGCGGGCGGCGCCCGGCAAAGCGGAGCCGGCCGCTCTACTTGCGATCCAGTCTAAAGACTGACGCCCCCACACCTTCTGGGACGGCGTAGAGGCTCTTGCCGTCCGGGCTGAAGGCGATCGCCTCGCCCGGCGCCGGCGGCAGTGGGCAGGGCGGCGTTGCCAGCGCTGCCTGCAGGGTGGTGCCCGGCAGCCAGCGCCACAGATAGGTCGTGGTGTACGTCTTGATGACGAGCTCGCGGCCATCCGGGGAGAGGTCCGCGGCGGTGGTGGTGAAGCCGCCGAGCGGGGCCTGGGCGAAGTTGAGGGCGGTGACCGTCTCCAGCGCCGAGTCGCTCCCGTCCACGTACGGCGGCGCCTTTCGGAAGACAGGGCTGAGGCCCGAGGTGGCCTTCACCACGATGTAGAGGGCCTTCGAGGCCGGGTCCACGAACAGGCTCTCCGCGTTGTGCTCCTCCACGCCGGGGTACGTCAGGTTCAGCGCGTAGGTAACGGAGAGGCTGCGTGGCGTGGTGGGCACCTGGGTCAGTGAAACCACGGGCTCGGGGACCCAATACACCTGCACCGCGTGGCGGCCGGCGTTCCCGCCGATGTCCCCCACGACCAGGTACCACTCGCCGTTGAGCTCGGCGACGGCCAGGTCCTCCCAGTCCCTGAACTGCGCGCCGGCCACCGTGTAGATGCCCAGCAGCTTCCCGGCCGGCGTGAAGGCAAACACCCGGGCCGAGTCCCCGGAGTCGTTGTGGCCCCAGAGCACGCCCGGGTTCTTGCGGCTCACCACCAGCCCGGAGGTCTCCTCCATCTCCGCGGACTCCAGCGCGCCAGTCTGCACGCGGGCCGTGAAGGTGGGGCAGGCGGGCAGCGGGGGCCCTGCGTCCACGCCGGCATCCTTCGGCGTCGGCCCGGCATCCGGAACGCCCGAGTCCGCGCGCCCCGCATCCATGCCTGGCGTGGCGCCGCTGTCCGTCTCACCGGCATCCGCGGCGCCAGCGTCCGGCGTGGCCGCGTCCGCCACGGAGCCATCCGGCGTGGGCTCAGGGCCCGGCTCCAGGCCGGGGCAGGCGGACAGCGCGGCGAAGAGCGCCGAGACCAGCAGTGAAGCCAACGCACGGTTCATCTGCCGGGTTGTCCGCCCGGAGCGCGCAGCGGTTGCTGGAGGGAGCGGGACTCTCCGATGTCGAGAATCCAGAGCCGCTCCTCCGGCAGCCCACGGGTGCGAAAGAAGGCCCGGAGCCGCTCGGGCGGCTCCGCCACGGGCTCATCGGTGAGCCGGAAGGTGCCCCAGTGCATGGCCACGCAGGTGCGCGCGCCCAGCTGGAGGAAGGCCTCGCCCGCCTCGTCCGGGTCCATGTGCTGCGCCTTCATGAACCAGCGGGGCGCGTAGGCGCCGATTGGCAGCAGCGCCCAGTCGATCGGCCCCGCGCGCTTGCCGATCTCGGCGAACCCGTCGAAGTAGGCCGTGTCTCCGGCGTGGTAGAGCGCGCCCTCCGGTCCGCGGACGACGAAGCCGCCCCAGAGCGCCTCGTTGCGGGAGAACGGCGAGCGGGCGGACCAGTGCGCGGCGGGCACCAGCGTCACCTCCAGCCCGTCCTCGCGGTGCGTCTGCCACCAGTCGAGCTCCACGACCCGGCGCAGGCCCGCGCGCTCCAGGTAGCGCGCGTTGCCCAGGGGCACCACGTAGAGCGCCTTCGGGCCGATTCGCCGCAGGCTCGGCAGATCCAGGTGGTCAAAGTGGTTGTGGCTCACCGTCACCACGTCGATCGGCGGCGCCTGCTCCAGTGCCAGCCCGGGCGGAACCAGGCGCGGCACCGCCCCGGCGATCCGCTTGGAGAAGAGCGGGTCCGTCGCCAGGAGCTTGCCGCCCAACCGGCAGAGGAAGGTCGCGTGGCCGATCCAGGTGAGCGCGGGGGCAGGGCCGAGCAGCGCGGCGGCGTCGGCCGCGCGCACCGGCGGCCGGTAGTCGTCCCGCGCCCGGCCCCCGCGCCCGCGCAGCGGGTCGAGCACCTTCCAACGAAAGATCTCCGCCGGCCCGCGGGCCTCGGTGGCCAGCCGCTCGAAGCGGCCGCTCAAGTGGGGGTCCCCGCCGGGAGGCGGCGCGCGTCCGCCACCTTCCGGAAGAGCGCGTTCGCGTTCAGCGCGCGCACCAGCCACTCCAGCGCTTTGGGCGCAAGCGCGCGCAACATGAGCAGCGGCCTCACCGGCGTGCGGCTCACCACCGCCTCCGCCCGATCGGAGGCGATCGCGTCCAGCACCGCGCGCGCCACGGCCTCGGGGGTGACGGTTCCCAGCCAGCCCGGAGCGCTCACCCCGAACTGCTTCGACTGGGTGGCGTACATGCCGGCGTCGGAGATGAAGCCGGGGCAGATGACGGACGCGCTCACGTTGCTCTCCATGGCCTGCAGGCTCGCCCGGAGCGACAGGGTGAAGCCCACCAGGCCGTGCTTGGTGGCGCAGTAGGGCTCGTTGAAGGCCGAAGGCGCCAGCCCCGCCAGCGAGGCGATGTTCACCACGTGTCCCCGCCCATGCTCCAGCATCTGGGGGAGCAGTAGGCGGGTGAGCAGCATGGGGCCCGCGAGGTTGACCTGGAGCGAGTGGTGGATGTCCTCCTCGGCCGCCTCCGCATAGTGCCCCACCGAGTCCACCCCGGCGTTGTTCACCAGCAGCTCCACGCTGCCCAGGAGCGCCAGGCTCCGCTCGGCCAGGCGGTGGAGGGAGGCCGGGTCCGAGACGTCCGTGGGGACCACCTCCACCTGGGCTCCGGTCGCACGCAGCCGGGCGGCGACCGCCTCCAGCGCTGCCTCGTCCCTCGCGGCCAACACCAGCCGGGCCCCTCGGGCCGCCAGCGCCTCCGCCAGCACCACGCCCACGCCCTTGGAGGCCCCTGTGATCACTGCGCCACACAGGGAGAGGTCGAGTCTCGTCCTTCGCATGCCGGAATCCTTTATTTAAGTACGGTGTACCTAAATGCATAATCGCTCAGTCGCGAGGAGGTCAAGCCGAAGTGGGAAGGCCGCCGAAGTTCTCTCGAGAGCGGGTGCAGCAGGTGGCGCTCGCGCTGGTGGACGAGCACGGCGTGGAGGGGCTCTCCATGCGCGCGGTGGCCCAGGCGCTGCAGACAGGGCCCATGACCTTGTACAACCACGTCACCGACCGCGCGCACCTCGAGGTCCTGGTGGTGGACGCAGTGCTCGCCGAAGCGGCGGCCGCCTTCCAGCCGCAGGAGGACTGGCGCGCCGAGGCGGAGGCGATGGGGCTGGCGGTCTGGCGGGCGATGCGTGCGCACCCTCGCGCTGTCCCCCTGGTGCTCACGTGCCGAACGCGCTCGGAGCCCGTGCTGGCGCTGGCGGAGGGCGTGCTCAACTGCCTCGCCAAGGCAGGGTTGAAGGGCGAGGCGCTGCTGGTGGGGTTCCGGGCGGTCACCGCCTTCGTGATGGGCTTCGCGCAGGCAGAGCTCGCGGGGCCGCTGGCGGTGGATCCCGAGGAGCCGCTCAAGGAGCGCATTGCCCGCATCCGCGCCCTGCCCAAGGAGCGCTTCCCCCGGTTGATTGAGGCGGCCGGGCAGGCCGCGCGCAGCGACGTGGAGCGCGAGTTCAAGCAGGGCCTCCGCGCGCTGCTCCGGGGCCTGCGGCCGGAAGGTCCTTGAGCCAGGCCCCCGGCTCCTTTCCCCTGCGCTCGGGGGTCCCGCCCAGCCAGGACGTGCGGTCCAGCATTCGGCAGTCGATGGCCACGTTCATGTCCTCCGGCTCGACCTCGGCGTGACCCTGCAGGTCGGCGCGGGTCCTCGCCACCTTGATGATCCGGTCGTGGGCGCGCGCGGAGAGCCCGTGCTTCTCCACGGCTCGCTGGAGCGCCTCGCGGGCCTTCGGGTGCATGCGGCAGTAGCGGCGCAGTTGGGCCGGAGAGAGCTGTGCGTTGCAGTAAACGCCCGGCTCGTTGCGAAAGCGCTCGCGTTGGATCGCCCGTGCCCGCTCCACGCGCAGGCGGTAATACTCGGAGGGGCGCTCGAGCGTCTCCATTCGGGTGAGGCTCTCCTTGTCGACGGGGCGCGTCTCCAGGGTGATGTCGATCCGGTCCAGCAGTGGGCCGCTCACTCGCGTGTGGTACTCGTGCACGCGGTGCGGGCCACAGTTGCAGGCACGGCCCGGCACGTTGAAATAACCGCACGGGCACGGGTTCATCGCCGCCACCAGCATCACCTGGCATGGGTAGGTGAGGTTCTGGTTGGCGCGGGCAAGCCGAATCACCCCCTCTTCCAGCGGCTGTCGCAGCACCTCGAGGACGTTCTTCCGGAACTCGGGCAGCTCGTCGAGGAAGAGCACTCCGTGGTGCGCCATGGAGAGCTCGCCGGGCCGAGTGTTAAGGCCGCCGCCGATCAGCCCCGCGTCCGAGATGGTGTGGTGGGGCGACCGGAAGGGTCGCTCCGTCAGCAGAGCCTGGCCCTCCGGGAGGAGCCCGAGCACCGAGTAGATCTTGGTCACCTCCAGCGCCTCGGTGAACTCCATCGGCGGGAGAATGCTGGGCAGCCGGCGCGCCAGCATGGTCTTCCCGGAGCCCGGGGGGCCGCACATCATGATGTTGTGGCCGCCGGCGGCGGCGATCTCGAGCGCGTTCTTCACGTCCTCCTGCCCGCGCACGTCGCGCATGTCCGGCGGGGCGGGCTTGGCGCCGGCGGGCACCGCGGCCGCAGCCGAGGCGGAGTAGGGCGGGACCGGGGCAATCCCGGTGAGGTGATCCACCGCCTCGCGGAGGTGGTTCACCGGGAAGACCTGGATCCGGTCCACCAGCGCGGCCTCGGGCGCGTTCGCCGAAGGCACCATCACCCCCTTGAAGCCGTTGTTGCGCGCGGCCACGGCGAGCGGGAGCACGCCGCGAATGGGCTTCACCCAGCCATCCAGGGACAGCTCTCCGCCAAAGAGCAGCTCCGCGATGGGCTCATCGTCCAGGTAGCGCGAGGCCGCGAGCACGCCGAGCGCGGTGGGCAGCTCGAACGCGGCGCCCTCCTTGCGCAGGTCCGCCGGCGCCAGGTTCACGGTGATCCGCTTCTGCGGCAGCTCGTAGCCGGCGTTCTTCAGCGCGGAGATGACGCGGACCTTGCTCTCCTTCGCCGCGCCGTCCGGCAACCCCACCACGTTGAAGTAGGGGAGCCCCAGCGCCATGTCGACTTCGACATCCACGACCACCGCGTCGATCCCCATCAACGCGCCCGACCGCACTCTCGCGAGCATCACGCCCTCCCCGCCGCCGGATCGCGGGGAGAGCAACGCGCGTACCGGCGCGGCTTGAGAGGGGAGCCAAGCGCACCCACCGGCCACGAAGTGAGACGCCCGTCTCACCGCGCGGAGCGGCGCGCGTGTCTCTCAGCGGGTGAAACTTCAGGTCAGGCCGGGCAGGGCGCCGGTGCAGTACTGCGGGTCCCCGAACGTGGTCCGTGCGTCCCCGAAGAGGTTGAGGATGCCGACCAGCATGTTGTTGTGGCTGACGTTGTCGAACCGGAGCCAGCGGTTCCCGCGCAGCCCGCCGCCCGCGCCGGCGAGCAGGAAGGGCATGTTCTGCTTGTTGTGGCTGGGCGGGTCCTGCAGCTCGGAGCCGAAGAGCACCACGCTCTCGTCCAGCAGCGAGTGGCCGCCCATGTCCACGCCGTCCATCTGCTTGAGGAGATAGGCGTGCTGCTGCGAGTACCAGGTGTAGATCTTCTCGCACTCCACGGGCCGGAAGCCGCCGTCGTGCTCGTAGAAGTGGTGGTGCTCGTTGAGCCCCAGCCACGGGAAGGTGTGCTTGGCCTCGGTGTCGGACCACTGCAGCGAGCCCACCGCGGTGAGGTCGCACGCCATGGCCATCACCATCATGTCCATCATCAGCTTCCCCACCTTGGGGATGGCCGTGTCGGTGGAGATGTCCCGCACCGAGCCGTCGCCTGCGGAGTTGAGGCCGGTGCGCGGGTTGTAGTCCGAGGTGTCGATCAGCGTGGGCGCCCGGCAGGAGGCCGGCGGCTTGGGCATCGCCGCCAGGCTCTGCTCCATCTCGCGGATCTTGGTGAGGTGCTGATCCACCTTCGCCCGGTCAGACGCGCCCAGCTTCTGCGAGAGCGTGGCGTACTTGCGGTCCAGGAAGTCCAGGACGGACTTCTTGCGCTCCAGGCGCGCGGCGGCCTCGGCGGTCTGGTTGGGGTCCAGCGTGCCGAAGAGGTCGTTGAAGATGGCCACCGGATCCAGCCGCGGCGGGATGGGGTTGAACGCGGCGTTGTCCTCGAAGTTGGCGCAGTTGATCGGCGACAGCCGCCCGAGCGAGGTGCCGGTGCCCCAGCGCAGCGCCATCTGGACGCTGCCGAACTTCTTCTTCCCCTTGGAGATGCGGGTGGCGATCACCTGATCCACGGAGGGGCCGGACGCGTAGCGGTTGTGCGCGTCCGACTGGCCGGTCCCGCTGAGGAACGCCACGATCCCGCCCTGGTGCTGCTCGCCGATGGCGCTCTTCATCTCCAGCCCATCCAGCACCAGCAGCTTGGCCCGTACGTCCTCCAGGGGCGCGAGGATCGGGCTCAAGGTGAAGGCGGAGGTGGTGCCGGTGGGGCGCCACTTGGAGAGCACGGTGCCGCCTGGCGTGTAGACGGAGAGGAAGCGGGCGGCGGTGGTGCCGGCCCCGTAGGCGCGCGTGCCCATCGCCTCCAGCCAGGGGAGGGCGATGGCGATGGAGCCCGCGCCGCGCAGCACCGCTCTGCGGCTCAGCTTGAATCGGCTCATGGCGTGGAACCCGGCAGGTAGAGGAACGCGTCCGTCTGCGTGAGGGAGATGAGCAGCTTCTTCACGTCACCGCCGGAGGCCTTGAAGGCCGCCTCCGCGGTCTCGATCGAGCAGGCGTCCGCCGCGCCCAGCTTCCGGCCGTACGCGAAGGTCATCCACTGGTAGGCGAAGCAGTCCTGGGTGTCTTCGGTCTGCGCGAGCATCCGCACCAGCTCCACCGGGCCGCCCACCGTGCCGGTCCCCGGGACCGCGCCGCTGGCGTCGATCGTCACGCCGTTCTCGGTGTCCCGCCACAGCCCCACCGGGTCGAAGTTCTCCAGCGTCAGGCCGATCGGGTCCATCTGCGCGTGGCAGCCGGCGCAGACCGCCTGGGCGCTGTGCGCGCCATAGCGCTCGCGGGCCGTCTTCCCGGTGTACGGCTCGGGCGGCTTCACCTGGGCCAAGAGCTCGCCGGTGGGCAGCGGGATGGTGCGGCACATCAGCTTCTTCGCCACGAAGGCGCCGCGCACCACCGGGCTGGTCATGTTCGAGTGCGTGGTGCCCGCCAGCACACCGCCCTGGGTGAGCAGCCCCAGCCGCTTGGTGGTGTCCAGCGGCGCCTTCTGGAAGGCCGTCCCCTGGACGCCGCTCATGCCGTAGTACTGCGCCAGCGGCTCGTTCACGAAGGTGTACGGCGCGGTCAGCGCGCCCGTCCACGTCCCGCTCCCCTCGAAGATCTCGTACTCGAGGAAGCGCTGCGTCTCCTCCCGCATCAGCGCACCCATCGAGGCGTTGAAGGTGGGGAAGAGCGCCTTGTCGCGCTCGAGGTCGGTCAGCAGCGTGAGCGGCAGCAGGTTGTCGAAGAAGTAGCGCACCGTGGGGCGGGCGGCGGGGTCCGCCAGCATCCGCGCCGCGTGGGCCTTCACGCCCTCCGGGGTGTCCAGCTCACCCGCCAGCGCGGCCTGGCGCAGCACCGCGTCCGGCTGGGTGCCCCAGTAGAGGTACGAGAGCCGGGTGGCCATCTCGCTCCCACTGGGCCGGCGCTTGCCACCCCCAGCCTCCACGCCCCACTCGAGCTTGTAGAGAAAGTCCGGCGACTGCAGCACCGCCTCCAGCACCGTGGCGATGGAGATGGCGAAGGTGGCCTTGGGGCGCGCCGCACGGGCCAGCGCCACCAGCTCGTCCACCTCGGCGGGCTCCACCGGGCGCCGGTAGGCGCGCGCCGCGAAGTCCTCCACCAGCGAGCGCGTGCAGGCCTCCTCGGTGGCGGCGGTCACGCTGCCGGCGCAGGAGTGCAGCAGCGCCAGCTTGGCCGGGGTCTCGGTGGCCCGCAGCGCCACCGCCGAGGCCACCTTCCCGTACTCGTCCGCGAGCAGGCTGGACACCGCCTGCGAGTCCGCGTCGTTCCCGAAGCCGTTGCCGAGCTCCTCCGCGGGGAAGGCCACCGCGGGGTGCGTGGCGTCTCCCAGCAGGTCTCGGACGGTGTTGTCGTACTCGTTCCGGGTGAGCCGCCGCAGCGGCGCAGGACCGGGCTTGGCGGCCGCACCGGCGCAGGCGGAGGGGCGCGCCGGGTCCGCCGTGGGGTCCAGCGAGAGGAAGTCGCTGACCTCGCCTACGCAGCCGGCCAGGAGCGACGCGCCCACCGCGAAGGGGAGAAGCCTGGGGAGGGATCCCATGCCGCAGCGCGGAGCAAGGCCCGTGCACGTGCGGAACTCCCCGAAAGGAGGCGCGAATCCTGCGCTTTGCAGCGCTGACGGCAGGGGGTGGTGTAGAGCCGCGCCCCCAATCGCCCCCAAATGAAAACCGCCCGGCACCAGGGTGCCAGGCGGTCTCGTGAGTCAGCGGCCCGTCAGCGCGCTACGGCGCCGGAGGCGTGGGCGGGGCAGGGGCAGGCGCGGCGGGGTCCGCCTTCTCGGTCATCATGCCGAGGATCTCGGCGCCGGCCTTGCGGGCTCCGTCCAGCGCGTAGATCAGCTTGCCGTAGTTCGTCTTCTCCTCCGCCATGAAGAAGACCAGCCGGTCGCCCTTGGGCTTGGCGGCGACCATTCGAGAGAGGCGATTGACGTAGTCCGCGTCCTCGATCTTCTCCATGTTGATCGCGATGCGGCCGTCTTCGGCCAGCGCGACGATCAACTGATCCTGCGGCGGCAGCTCGGTCGGGTCGTCCGGCTGCTCCGTGTCCGGCACCTTCACCTCGATGTCCTTCTCGAGGAGCGGCGTCACCACCATGAAGATGATGAGCAGCACCAGGACCACGTCCACCAACGGCGTCACGTTGATGTCCGAGTTGGGCCGCTTGGCGGTGATGATGTTGAACTTCCTCTTGTTGGCCATGGTCGTTCGAGAAGAGCGCTACTTCTTCTCTTCCTCCACGCCCAGAGCGATCCCCTTCGCGCCCGCCTTGCGCGCGACGTTCATCGCCGTGCGGACATCCACGAAGCTCAAGGTCTCGTCGCCCTTGAGCAGTACCTTGCGGCCCGGAGAGAGCTCGAACTCGCGCTTGAGCGCCTTCTCGAGGTTCTCCGCGTCGTACATGTCCTTGTCCAGGTACATCTTCTTGTCCGGAGTGACCGAGAGGATGAGCGGGTCTTCCTTGATCCCGCTCTTCTGCTCGTTCTTCGGCTTCGCAGCCTTCGGCAGGTGAACGTCCTTGCCCCGCTGGAGCATGGGCGTGATCACCATGAAGATGATCAGCAGCACGAGCACCACGTCGACGAGCGGCGTGACGTTGATGTCCGCCTTCACGCTTCCGGGGCCGCTGCCAGCACTCATTCCCATCGCATCACCTCTTCAAAAGCCTCGCCTGGGGAGCGCGCCCATCCAGAGAGCGCGCCTGAACACCCAGGAGGAGGATCAGTGCGACGAAGCGCCGCCGCCGAGCGTCTTGGCGACCATGTCGAGGAACTCGTTGGAGGACTCGGCCATGTCCACGGCGCGCGCGTCCACCCAACCCTGGAGGAAGTTGTAGGCGACCACCGCGGGGATGGCCACGAGCAGACCGGCCGCCGTGGTCACCAGCGCCTCGGCGATACCGGCGGAGACCGTGCCCAGACCGCCGGAGCCGGAGGCCGCCATCAGCTGGAACGAGTTCACGATGCCCATCACCGTTCCGAGCAGACCGACGAACGGGGCGGTGGAGCCCACCGTGGCCAGCACGCCCAGGCCGCGCTTGAGCGACTGGACCTCGCGCTGCGCCTGCCGCTCGAGCGCGCGCGCCACCGACTCGACCGCGACGTCGCGGTTGTTCGGGGGAGAGAGCCGGTACGCGGTGAGCCCAGCGCCGATCACCCGGCCCAGGTGGCCCACGTTCTTGCCCACGTTCGTGTTGAGCGCGGACTGGAGATCGCCCTTGGTGAGGACGGTCGCCATCTTGTTGGCGAAGGAGCGCGACTCGCTCTTGCTGCGCCAGAAGAAGAGGATCCGCTCGGCCATCACGGCCACGGACGAGATCCCCATGAACAGCATCACGAACGAGATGAAACGGGCGAAGAGGCCCATGTGGGCCCAAAGCTCAGCGGGTGTGAATTGCATGATTGATTTCTCGCGCCTCCTGTATGCGCGTGTTGCCTGCTCCGGGATTCTTTTTCAACGTCCTTCTAGTGGGGCGAGCGGCGCGCGTGACGCGCGCGCGCTCGGTTACCTGTTGGGCAGCACCAGCCGCACGGGGATGACGTACTCCACCGAGACCGGCTTGCCCTGGTACGTCACCGGCGTCCAGCGGGAGGCCGCGAGCGCGTCCAGCACCGGCCGCTCCATGTGCGGCAGCGGCTTCACGATCCGGCAGTTCTCCAGCTTGCCTTCGGTCGTGATCACGCACTTCACGAGCATCAGCCCTTCGATGTGCGCCTCGAGCGCTTCGCGCGAGTACTGCGGCGGGCGCCCTTCGGTCTGCCGAGGACGGGTCATGCCTTCGCCGAAGGGGAGGACCTCGCTGCCGAGCTGACCGCCGAGCGTTCCACCGATCACGCCGCCGATCACGCCGCCGACCACGCCGCCCTTCACGCCGCCTTCGACGCCGCCCTCCACGCCGCCGTTGTCCTCCTCCTCCTCGGGCTCGGGCTCGGCCTCCGGCGGCTTCTCGATCGGGACTTCCTTCGGCTGGATGATCGTGTCCGGCTTCTTGATCTTGTGCTCCGTCTTCGGAGTCGTCTTCTTGCTCGAAGACTTCGGAGGAGGCGGAGGAGGCGGAGGGGGCGGAGGCGCGGCGAAGAACACCACGTCCTTGTCCGCCTTCTTCTCCTCAGGGGGGCGGTTGCTGATCCAGACCGCCGCTGCCAGCACCCCTATATGAAGGAGGACGGAAACGGTCGTTCCCGCACCGGTCCTGCTCTTGACGGTCGTTTTGCCCAGCACCGAATCAAACATGCGCTCGCTTCTCCCAGAGAATTTCCGGACGCCGCCGCCTCATACACCGTTCCGCGGAAGGCCGCGTAACATACAGAAACCCACCCCTCGATCAAGCTGAGGCCGAGTTTCCGCCTCCAGAGCGAGGGCTTGCTCTGCTGTACGCCCAACAAACCCTATTGACTCCCCCTCGCCTACCTGTATGGTGCGCCGCCTTTTTACCTACCACCCACCTCTGGAGGGGGTATCCGTGCACAACACTCGTGTAGTGTCTTTCGCCCGAGCGCTCGTGCTCGCAGGTTCCTTGGTTGGAGCTGCGGCGCTGGCGCAGGGTACGGCCGTTCTCACCGG
Source organism: Myxococcaceae bacterium (assembly GCA_044229415.1). Taxonomy (GTDB): domain Bacteria; phylum Myxococcota; class Myxococcia; order Myxococcales; family Myxococcaceae; genus JBGATB01. Next base: position 35,093 of record JBGATB010000041.1, read on the forward strand.
TACTGTCGTTGACGCGTCCACCAAGCAGCCCGTGGGTGACGTCGTCGTGACCGCCACCTCGCCCAACCTGCAGGGCGAGCAGATCGTCGTCACTGACGCGTCTGGCGTGTACCGGATTCCCCAGCTCCCCTCCGGCGTCTACACCATCCGCCTGGAGAAGGAGTCCTTCAAGCCCTTCTCCCGCGGCGACATCCAGATCCGCGTGGACCGCACCATCCGCGTCAACGTTGAGATGCTCCCCGAGGCCCTCAAGGCCGAGGAAATCGTGGTCGTCGGCCGCGCGCCGGTGATCGACGTCGGCTCCACGAACACGGGCGTGAACATCGGCTCGGACTTCGTGCGCAACATCTCCGTCAGCCGTCCGGGCGGCAAGGGCAGCGCGTCCCGCTCCTTCGAGTCGCTCGCCGAGTTCGCGCCGGGCGCCAACGCCGACCAGTACGGCATGTCGATCAGCGGCACCACCTCTCCTGAGAACTCCTTCGTGATTGACGGCCTCTCCGTGAACGACCCGGGCTACGGCATCCTCGGCACGCCGCTCTCCGTGGAGTTCATCCAGGAGGTCAACGTGATCACCGGCGGCTACATGCCGGAGTACGGCCGCGCCACCGGCGGCATCATGAACGCCGTCACCAAGTCCGGCTCCAACGAGTTCCACGGCTCCATCTGGGGCAACCTCACCCCGGGCGTGCTCGCGGCCACCAGCCCCGAGATCAAGTCGGCCGGCACCTCGATCTTCACCCGCGGCGCCAGCGGCGACGAGCGCATCTGGAACCTGGGTGACTTCGGCGCCGAGATCGGCGGCCCCATCCTCAAGGACAAGCTGTGGTTCTACGCCGGCATCGCGCCGTCGTTCACCCGCTACCGCCTCGAGCGCATCCTCCAGCGCGCCATCTTCTGCACCGAGGTCAACCCGGAGCAGGGCTGCACCGCGATCGGCGCCGCCAAGCGCGACCCGTCCACCGGCTTCAGCGTGTTCGAGCCCATCCCCGGCCTCGAGCCCTCCAAGTACTTCGCGGACGAGCGCTCCATCCAGTACATCGGAAAGCTGACCTACCTCCTCAGCCAGGACCACAGCCTGACCCTGTCCGTCTACGGCACCCCGACCTGGGCCGGCGGCGATCAGAAGATCGGCGTGGATCCCCAGGACGGCAGCGTGGAGGTCGTCTCCTTCGCCGGTCCGATCGAGGCGATCGGCACCCGCTACAACGCGAGCGCCACGGACGTGGCCGCGAAGTGGTCCTCCTCCTTCCTCGACAAGCACTTCCTGATTGACGCCACGGTGGGCTGGCACCACCAGGTCTCCTCCATCCACCCGATGGACGACAGCAAGACCGGCGGCACCGAGGGGCTCGCGGGCGACGTGGGCACCATCTTCCGCCGCACCCGCCGTCACTCCATCCTGGACTTCAACCAGTGGGAGCAGATCCCCGAGGACATCGCGGCGCAGTACTGCGATCCCGCGGGCACCGCCAGCGCCACCAAGTGCCCGGTCACCGGCTACAACATCGGCGGCCCGCGCTACGTGTTCGACTCCAACCTGGACCGGTACCAGGGCAAGGTCGTGGCCACCTACCTGCTCAACGCGCTCGGCCACCACGTGATGAAGGCCGGCGTGGACGTGGAGTTCCTCAGCTACTACAACGCCAAGGCCCGCACGGGTGGCGTGACGCTGCGCGAGTCCACCTCTGGCACCAGCTTCACGGACTTCCGTCAGTACGGCTACCTCACCGGCCCGGATGAGGCGGTCATCCAGCCCGTCCAGATCGCCCAGTCGAACTCGAACTCGGTGGGCGCGTTCGTCCAGGACAGCTGGAACATCGCGGACGTGATCACCCTGAACGCCGGCCTCCGCTACGACCAGCAGGTGCTGGTGGGCGCGGACAAGGAAGTCGGCCTCGCGCTCGGCAACCAGTGGTCGCCCCGTATCGGCCTGATCTACGACTTCACCCAGTCCGGCCGTTCGAAGATCTTCGCGAACTTCGCCCGCTTCTACGAGGCCGTCCCGCTCGACATGGTGGACCGCTCGTTCCCGGGTGAGCGCCAGATCATCTCCGTCCACGCGCGCTCCACGGCGGCCGGCGGCTGCAACCCGATCGACCCGTCCACGGTCGAGACCGGCTGCGCCTCTGACGCCAACCGTCTCGTGATCAACGACCCGTTCAACCCGAACCAGATCTGGACCCCGGGCGGCGGCGACAAGGTCCCGGTGGACCCGAACCTGAAGCCCCAGTCCTCCGACGAGTTCGTGGTGGGCGGTGAGTACGAGGTCGTCCCGGACGGTCGCGCCGGCGTCTCGTACACCAAGCGCTACATGAACAGCGTGATCGAGGACATGAGCCGCGACGAGGCCACCACCTACTTCATCGGCAACCCGGGTGAGGGCATCGCCAAGGACTTCCCGCGCGCGACCCGCGATTACGACGCGGTCACCGTGTACTTCACCAAGGCGTTCTCCGACCTCTGGCTGGCCCAGGCCAGCTACACCTGGTCCCGCCTGTACGGGAACTACCCCGGCCTCTTCAAGCCGGAGACCGGCCAGCTCGACCCGAACATCAACTCGGACTTCGACCTGATCTCGCTGCTCGACAACCGCACCGGCCAGCTGCCCGGTGACCGCACCCACTCGCTGAAGATCTTCGGCGCCAAGGAGTTCGTGCTCGGTTCGTCTGCCAGCATCAACATCGGCCTGACCTACCGCGCTCGCTCCGGCGGTCCGCTGAACTACCTCGGCTCGCACCCGCTGTACGGCGCCGGCGAGGTCTTCGTGCTCCCCCGCGGCAGCGGCGGCCGGCTGGACTGGGTGCACGTGATCGACACCCACGTGGGCTTCACCTACAAGTTCTCCAAGGACTACACGGTGATGCTGACCGCGGACGTCTTCAACCTCTTCAACTTCCAGGCGATCACCGGCCGGAGCTCCACGTTCACCGCTACGGACGTGCAGCCGCTCAAGGACGGCACGGTCCAGGACATCGAGAACTGCACCGAGGGTGCTCCCGCCGGCGCGTGCAAGATCAAGCGCTCCGATGGCGAGACCGCGTTCACCGCGGCGGACATCAACCCGAACTTCAAGAACGTCACGGCCTACCAGGCGCCGCGCACGATCCGTTTCGGCGTGAAGGTCACCTTCTAATCCCTCGCTCAAGCGAACAAGGACTCAAGACCATGAAGATCAAGTTGGTAGCTACTGCCGCGATCGGCGCGGCGCTCGGAGCGTATCTGGCCTGCGTTCCCCCTCAGCCCAAGCCGGCTTGCCCGGTGGGCCACGGTGGGTTCGCCGCCAAGTACACCCTGAAGTCCGGCACCGGTCCGTGCGCGGAGCTCAAGGGCGACATCATCGGCGTGGAGCGCTATTTCAAGAAGACGGACGACGGGAAGAGCGCGATCGCGATCACCACCAGCACGGTGGGCGCTCACGTTCGCGCGGCCCAGGACGAGGAGCGTGACGTCACGGCGACCACCAAGTCGCTGGCGGCGTTCGGCGAGATGCGGGCGGAGGCTCCGGACGACACGGACTTCTGCTACGTGGACACGCTCAGCAACACCTCCGCGTCCATCGCTGCGCTCCCCTCGGAGGCCCTCCCGGACGGCGGCATGACGGACGCCCTCCCGGCCGAGACCTACTCCGAGACCTGGAGCAACGTGAAGATCTACGCCACGGCCAACGCGGCCGGCACGCAGCTCACCGGTGACTACAAGCTCACCGCGGACGGCTGCACTGCCACGTACGGCGTGGAGGCCATCTGGCCGGTGGTGGAGTGCGAGGACGAGGACGGCAACGCGGACAACAAGCTCTGCCAGAACAGCACGGATCCGTCCGGCCACGTCGTCCCGGCGTGCGGCAGCTCCGGCGCGTGCTTGAACCTCGACTTCAAGACCAAGTGCGATCCGGACCTCAAGCTGTGCGTGAACGACGGCGCGATCCCGGCGATCAAGCTCGAGTAGCTCGCAGCTGAAGGCTCCTTTGGGAGCTGACGCGGCCCTGGCTCGCCTCCCCACCGGGAGTGCGGACCAGGGCCGCAGCATTTTGGGGCTGGGGTGGGGTAGGACTCTCTTCGTGAGCAGCTACGAGCTCAAAGCGCAGGCGCAGCGGCTCCTCCAGCAGGAGGAGGGCACCCTCTACAAGGAGGCGCCGTACCGGGTCGCGCTCTGCTACCCGAGCCCCTACCACGTGGGGATGAGCTCGCTGGGCTTCCAGACGCTCTACCGGGAGCTGAACGAGCACGCGGGCGTGGCGGCCGAGCGCTGCTTCCTCCCGGATGACGTGGAGGCCTTCCGGCGCACCCGGACGCCGCTCTTCAGCCTCGAGTCCCAGGCGCCCGTCTCGTCCTTCCACGCCCTGGCGTTCTCGGTGGCCTACGAGCTGGAGGTGGCGGGCCTGTTCGAGCTGCTCACGCTCGCGGGGTTGCCGCTGCTGCGGGAGGAGCGGGGGGAGGACGCCCCGCTGATCATCGCCGGCGGGCCGCTCACCTTCTCCAACCCGGATCCGCTGGAGCCCTTCGTGGACGTCCTTGTCCAAGGGGAGGCGGAGGAACTCGTCCACCGCCTGCTGGACTTGGCCATGGCGCTGCCGCGGTCGGAGCTGTTGGCGGCGCTCGCAGACATCCCCGGCTTCCGGGTGCCGGGCCTGGACCGCGGGCCGCGCTACTACGTGGCGAAAGCGGAGGACGCCCGGCTGCCGGCGCGCTCGCAGATCCTCACCGCCAACACCGAGCTTCGCTCCATGTTCTTGATCGAGCCGGAGCGGGGGTGCTCTCGGGGCTGTCACTACTGCGTGATGCGCCGGACCACCAACGGCGGGATGCGCACCGTGCCGCCGGAGCGGGTGCTCTCGCTGATTCCGGAGAACGCGCGGCGGGTGGGGTTGGTGGGCGCGGCGGTGACGGACCACCCGCGGATCTCGGAGCTGCTGGAGACGCTGGTGGCCTCCGGCCGGGAGGTGGGCGTCTCGTCCTTGCGGGCGGACCGGCTCACCCCGCGGCTGGTGGCGGCGCTCAAGCGCGGCGGGGCGCAGGGGCTCACCGTGGCCTCGGATGGCGCCTCCCAGCGGATGCGGGATTTGATCGACCGGAAGCACTCGGAAGCGCAGATCCTCCGCGCCGCGCAGCTGGCCCGCGAGGCCGGGATGAAGCAGCTCAAGGTCTACAACATGGTGGGGCTGCCGCTGGAGGAGGACGCGGACATCGACGAGCTGGTCCGCTTCACGGTGGAGCTCTCGCGGATCCTCCCCGTCGCCCTGGGGGTGGCGCCGTTCGTGGCCAAGCGGAACACCCCGCTGGACGGCGCGCCCTTCGCCGGCCTCAAAGAGGTGGAGGCGAAGCTGGCCCGCCTGCGCAAGGGGCTGCAGGGAAAGGCCGAGCTGCGCCCCACGTCCGCGCGCTGGGCGTGGGTGGAGTACATGCTCGCCCAGTGTGGCCCGGAGGGCGGCCTGGCCGCCATGGACGCTTGGCGCGCCGGGGGCAGTTTCGCCGCGTACCGCCGCGCGTTCGAGCAGCGGGGCGCCACGCCGTACCTGGCGCGGCGGACGGAGGATGGGCGGCGTCGGTCCACCGTGTGGCCGGTCCTGCAGGCTGAGCCGCCGGTGGGGCGAAACGAACCGACGGACGGGAGGCCGGGATGAGCGAAGAGGGGTTGCCGGCGCTGGCGCTTCAGAGTGGGTCCCTCCCGGGACTCCTTTTCAAGGGCCCGAAGTTCGAGGGCGGTTCCGATCTGCCTCAGGACTTGGTGGACCTGCTGTCGGAGGTGAACGGATTCGTGGTCTTCGAAGGGGGATTTCATCTACGGGGCCAGTGCAGCCTGCCCGACTGGCATTCGCTGGCAGTCGCCCAGCGGGGAGCTCTGTCCCTGGTCGAGCTCTATCCGGAGAGCGTCCTCCCCGGTGATGTTCCGTTCGGCGAGGACGCGGTGGGGGATCAGTACCTGCTGCGAGCCGGAAAAGTCGGGCGGCTCGATGCGGAGACGGGCGACGTGGAGCTCTTCGACTGGTCGCTCAGGGAGTTCCTCTCCGAGCTGTCGTCCCGGGCCGCGTCGATCCTGCCCTCGCGGGTGATGAATGAGTTTTCGGCGCGCGGCGAACGGCTTCAGCCTGGCCAGGTGATCCTGGTGATGCCGCCCCTCGTCGTGAAGGCGGAGCAGCGAGTGATGCGGGCGGGGTCGGCCCTCCCACGTCGACAGTTCCTGGCGACGGTGGCCCGGCAAATCCGGGATGTCCCGGACGGGACCCCGATCCGCTTCGTCGTCAAGGAGTAGGCCGGCGCGGCGGCACCACGGAGCATGGGAGCATGCGCTGCGATCCCAGCCCGCGCCGTGCTCGTCGGAGCGCGTCCCCGTGGCCGACCACCCCGTCCCCGTAAACCCGTCCCCTTGCCCCGAACCCGTCAACGGACGAGCAGGCGAACGCGAACGCGGCGACCGAAGTCAAAGCGTCCGCCCCATCCGCAGCGCCACCTGGCCCTGGCAATACGTGCCCAGCTCGTCTTGCAGGTACGCAAACCCCTCGCTCTCGAAGAGGGCACGGGCGCGGGTATTCGTGTCCGCCACGGACAGCCGCAGCTGGACGAAGCGGGGCGCGCACACGTGCGCGGCGTGGCGCAGGAGCTTGCGCCCCACGCCCTGGCCGCCCCAGGAGGGCTCCACGGCGATCGCGAGCAGGTCCGCGTAGAGGGTGCCCCGCTCGTCCTGGCCGGGGCCGATCATGGAGAAGCCCACCACCTGCGGCCCCATCATGGCCAGGTAGGTGTCGATCTCCTCGCGCTGCATCCACTCGGGCAGGAGCTTGCCGTAGTCACCGAACTTGCCCAGGGTTCGCGCCGCCAGCGCCCCCACGAAGCCGGCCTCGGCGGCGCGGTGGGCCTTGCGGATGCGGGGGGCGGAGCCGTTCCGCCAGAGCGAGGGGAGCATGGGAGCCAACGACCACCCTGGAGTGTAGCCGGCTGTCTCTGTAAAAGCCCTCCCATGGCCGACGCCCTGGACGCGCTGAAGCGGGTCGCCCCGGTGATGACGGATCCCTGGTACCTGGTGGACGCCCAGGATCGGATTGTCGACTTCAACGCCGCCTTCTTCGCGCTCTTCCCCCGCTCGGTGAGCCGGTCGCTCAAGGGGCTGCACTGCCGCGAGGCGCTCGCGCTGCCGCCCTGCGCGGGAGAGGGCTGTTTGCGGCGCTCCTGTGGGAAGTCCGGTTCGCTGCGGCTGGACGAGCTGGACGTTCCGCTGGGAGATCAGACCCTGCGGCTGGTGGTGACGGCGATGGCGGTGGAGCTGCCCGGCGGGGACACCGGCGCGCTGATCGTCCTGCGAGACATGACCGACATGGCGGGGATGCAGCAGCGCTACCAGAAGCTGATGGACGAGGTGGAGCACGAGCGGGCGGGCCTGCGCGCGCAGCTGGACGAGCGGACCCGGGAGCTGCTGGCCGCCAACGAGGAGCTCAACCGGCTGGAGCGGGAGCTGGCGGCCCTGCGGCGCGGCGGTCTCTAGCGGCTTCGCTAGTGCTCGCGCTTGGTGGGCTCGTCCAGCGGCTCCGAGGCGTCCGCGGCGCGGGTGGGCTCGCCGCTGGTCTGGTCGCGGTTCGGGAGGTTGGGGACCAGGGCCGTCCGCGGGCCCTCGTTCACCAGCGAGCTGACGCCGGGGGTGATCGCCCCGCGGCCGGAGGAGAGCTCCTTGAGCGCGGCCACCTTCGTGGCCAGGTGCGCGTCCGCGAACTTGTGGAGGGACGCCTGGACCTCCGGCGCCACGGTGCGGGTGGCGTGAAGGCGGGTGAAGTTGAAGTACACGTCCTCGAGATCATCGAACTCCAGCAGCTCGCCGCACTTCTCGCAGGCGGCGGACGGGGCCGTCTGGGTGGCGCCCACCGTGGCCAGGGAGAGCGTCTCCAGCTGCTCGCGCGCGCAGACGGTGCAGTAATAGGGCGCCTCGAAGCTCACCACGGTGCCGCGGTGCCCGCAGAAGTTGTTCACCTGGTTGATCTGCTGCACCACCGAAGCGCTGCATTGCAGGTAATGGAGCGTGTTCTGGCGCGACTCCAGGTCTTGCACCCAGCGCACCCAGTCCCGGACGCCGCAGGAGTTGATCCGGGTGACCTTCGCCAGGTTGATGAGGATGGGCGTCTGCGCCACGTGGGCCAGCTTGGACGCGAGCTTGTTGTGCTCGTCAATCACGCCCACCAGGCGCACGAAGAGCAGGTGATCCTGCTTCACCAGGTCGAAGTGCAGGGGTGCGGCGTCCACGAGGCTGATCTCGGCTCCGGAAAATTCGCCCCAGGCTTTACTGCGCCGCGAGGTCTTCGGCCAGAGTATAGCCCATCACGGCGCGCGCGCTGGGCAGCCGGCTCAGCAACCGGAGCCAGCGGTTCCGGGTCGTCCGCCAGGCGACGCTCGGGGGTGGGCGCAGGGACAGTGCGGTGAGCGCTCCCACCAGGTCCCCCGTCCCGGCCACGGCCGCACGCAGAGTGACTTCGTCGAACGCGTTGCGGGCCGCCACCGGATCCACCGCGTGGGCCCCCTCGAGCGGGGGCAGGCTGGCCAGCGCCCCCGCCACGTCCGCCTCGGGCAGCTCGAGCGCGTCTGCCAAAAGCTGGGTGGGGGAGCTGCCGCCGGCGGGCGGGACGGGCGCCACGGTGAGGCGGAGCGCTTCCGCGGCGAGGTCCAGCTGGTACGAGGCCAGGTGGCTCACCGCCGCCACGCCGCCGCCCAGCGCCGCCACGCCCCTGAGGACGGCGAAGAGCAGGGCGCCGGGAGGCATCTGCGGCGCGAGCAGGCGGGTGGAGACGAGCACCGCATTGGGGCCGCGCAGGGCCACCGCCTGGTTGCCCACGTAGGGGTGGGAGAGCACCGCGGGGACGGCCATCTCGCGCAGCGCGCAGATCCGCTCCAGGAGGGCGGCTTGGGGCGGCGGAAGCGTCAACCGGGCGGCGCCGGCGGCGATCGCCTCCTCCCGCTGGGAGAACGCGCCGGGGAGGGTTGCCGCGAGGTGGGCGAGCAACCGGGCCAGCGGCTCCTGAAAGTGGATCCGCTCCCAGAAGCGCTCCGGCGCGGGGGCGGCGGGCTGCGGCTCCCCGTCCTGGATGAAGCGCGCCAGCTGGTAGAGGCGCTGCGCACGCTGGGTGCGGCCGGAGGCCGCGAGCAGGGTGGAGAGCACCGAGAGCGCCCGCAGCTCGAAAGGGGACTCCCCCAGCCGCCGCTCCAGCGCGGCCAGGGCGCGCTCGGGGGCGAGCAGCGCCAGCCCCTCCACCGCCTCCAGCGGGGTGGCGGAGGGGGAGCGGCGGATCGCCTCCTCGTAGTAGGCCTGCGCCTCCTGCCCGTGGCCGGCCATCCGCAGCGCGTCCGCCGCCACCAGGTGCCCCAGCGCCTGCCGCGTTGGGGGCAGCCCGTCCAGCAGCGGCAGCAGCTCGTCATAGCGCTGGGAGCTCACCAGCTCCTTGAGCGCGGCGCGCAGGCTGGGCTCGTCCCCGGCCACCGCCGCGCTGCGCAGGGCCAGCCCGGTGGTGGCGGGATCTCCCAGGCGGCGCTGCAGCGCCAGCCAGAGCGCGGTGGCGCGGGGCGCGGGCGTGCCCTCCAGCGGCTGCGCGGCCAGGGCGCACTCGCGCGCCACGTCCAGCTGCTCCAGCTGGAGCGCGACCGCCGCGGCAAAGAGCAGCGGCTCCGGGGTGACCGGCGCCTTGAGCTCGGGCACCCGCAGCAGCGCCAGCGCCTCTTCGGGCCGGCCGAGGTGATCCGCGAGCACCTGCGCGGCGCGCACGGTGAGCGCCTCGCTCTGCGCCACGGCGCCCGCCTGGCGCGCCGCCGCCGCGCCGCGCGTGAAGGCCTCCACCGCCGGTGGGAAGCGGCGCAAGGAGAGGTGCAGCTCCGCCAGACCTTCGTAGGTGGAGCCGGAGGGCCAGAGCGCCACCGCGCGCTCCAGGGTGGCGGCGGCCTCGGGCACCCGCCCCAGCCCGTGCAGCAACAGCCCGTGGCCCAGGTAGGCCAGGCCGGAGAGCGCCGGGGCGTCACCTTCGTGAGCGCGGGCCACGTGCAAGAGGCTCCCGGGCGGCGCGGTCTCCGGGCGGAAGCGGCGGATGAGGGCGACGAGATCTTCGAGCAGCGGCTGGGGCGAGGCGGCCACCTCCAGCGCCACCCCCAGACACTCCAGCGCCTCCTCGGGGCGCCCCTGCTCGGCGGAGACGCGCGCGCGGATCTGCGCCAGCCGCGCGACTTGGGCGCCGGAGAGGCCGTGCGCGTCCGTGGCGTCCGGCGGGGTGGCGAAGCGCTCGGCCCGGGCGAACTCGCCGCGCGCGCACAGCATCTCCAGCAGCAACAGCCGCGCGGAGAGGCCGCGCGGGTACTCGCGGATGGCGCGCTCCAGGTACGCCAGCCCGGTGGCGGGGGCCTTGAGGTGGCGATCCGTCACCTCCGCCAGGCGGGTGAGCATGGTGGCCCGCTCCTTGGCGCGGGTCTCCGTCTTGAGCCGGGCCTTGAGCGCGTCCGCCACCACCCGCCACTCGCCGCGCTGCTCCGCCAGTGCGAGCAGCCCCTGCGCGGGCGGCTCGAAGGTGGGGGCGAGCGACAGCGCCTGGCGGTAGTGGCCCATGGTCTCCTCGGCGTCCCCGCCGAGCGTCTCGAGCAGGTTGGCCACCCGGGTGTGCAGCAGCGCCCGCTGGCCTTCGGCGGTCTCCAGCTGGAGCAGCCGGCGGGTGACGGCGAGCAGCTCCTCGTAGCGGCGCGAGGCCTCCAGGCAGCGCGAGAGCCCCGCGAGCAGCTCGGGATCATCCTCGTGCTCCACCAGCCCCTCGGCGTAGGCGTCCGCGGCCGCGGGGAACTGGCGCAGGGCCTCCTCGAGCAGCCGGCCGCGCTCGAGCAAGAGCTCCCTCCGCCGGGCCCCCGTCCGCTCCTGGAGCAACAGCCGCTCCACCACCGCCAGCGCGTCCTCGTCCAGCCCCTGCTGCTTGGCGGTGGCGAGCAGGCTGCGCAAGAAGTGGCTCTGCGGCGCGAGCCGGAAGGCGGCCTCCCAGGCCACCAGCGCCGGCAGCGGCGCCTGCGCGTCCTTGAGCAGCGCGCGGGCCACGCGGTCCAGGTGCAGGGCGGCGAGCACCCGGTCGCGGGCGGGGGCGTCCCACGCGGCGGGCTCGTCCCGCGAAACCAGCGCGCGCAGGGCGAGATCGCACGCGGCCTGCTCCTCCGCCGGGCGCCGCAGGGCGTGCTCGCGCACCTGCGCGAGCAGCGCGGTGAGGGCGTCCTCCCCGAAGCGCTCGAAGAGCTGGCGCAGCTTCACCGGGCCACCGGGGGGGGCCGGCCGGCGCGCGCCAAGGCCTCGGCCAGCCGTTGATCGTCCTGCGCCACGAAGGGGCGCACGTAGAGGCCGATCACCCGGGCCAGATCCGCCTGCTGGATGGGGTTGCCCTTGCCCAGCCGCGCGAACGGGCGCAGCTGTTCGGCGAAGGCCTCGGCGGTGGGGAAGCGGTCCCTGGGCTCGAACTGGAGCGCGCGCGAAAGGGTCTCCAGCAGGGCGGGGGGCAGCTCCCCGGTGCGCTCCTGCAGCGGCGGGAGCTTGCCGGTGCGGACCATCTCTTCGACTTCGAACTCGCTGCGGGCGGCGAAGAGCGGGCGGCTGGAGAGGAACTCCACCAGGCAGATCCCCATGGCGAAGAGATCCGCGCGCCGGTCCAGCGGCAGCCCTCGCAGCTGCTCGGGCGCCATGTACGTCTTCTTGCCCTTGAGCAGGCCGATCTGCTCGAACAGCTTCAGGTTGCTGGTGGCGATGCCGAAGTCGATCAGCTTCAGCCGCCCGTCGTAGCCCACCATGATGTTGCTGGGGGAGATGTCGCAGAGCACGGCGTTGAGCGGCCGGCCCGCGGGGTCGGTGGCCTCGTGCACGTGGTGGATGCCCTCCAGCACCTTCACCGCCAGGTGGACGCCGTAGGGCAGGGGCAGCTTCTTCCCCTCCACGGCCAGCGCGTGGAGGATCCGGTTGAGGGCGCGGCCGTGGACGTACTCGAGCGCAAGGTACGGCTGCCCGTCCACCTCGCCCGCGTCCACCGTGCGGACCACGTGCTCGTGGTGCAGCGAGAGCGACAGCCGGGCCTCGGCGGTGAAGAAGCGGCGGAAGCTGGGGTCCTGGACGAACTGGGGGAGGATCCGCTTGAGGGCGATCAGCGGCGCGTCCGGCTCTCCCCGGCGCACGGCGAACTGCACCTCCGCCATTCCGCCGCGGGCGATCTCGCCCAGGAGCTGATACGGGCCGAAGTCCATGATTCGCCGTCCACTCTAGGCTAGAAGGCGCGTCCATGAGCGCCGACAAGGTCGACAAGCACTGGCAGAGAGATGGGCTGGCTGGCTACTCCACCCCCGCGATCGTCGGGACGCTGGCGCACTACGGCGTCCCCCTGGACGAGGCGCAGGTGGGCGCGCTGGCGGCCAAGCACTACCCGCTGGCGCTCGCCAGCCAGTGGCACGAGTCCTGGACCGGGACCGGCCAGTTCGCCCGCTTCCCGCTGGCGGCGGCGGACGAGCTGTGGCGGCGCAGCTGCCCGGACAAGCTCTCCCCGGACGCGCTGGCGCAGGCGCTGGCGGATCTGGTGAACGAGCTGGGCGAGGTGCTGGCGCGCGGCAAGAGCGCCGGGATGGAGAAGGCGTTCACCGACGCCGAGGCCCTGCAGGCGAAGCTGCCGCAGAAGGACGGCGCCCCGGAGGAGGCCTTCCTCGATGACGTGTTCGGCCGGATGGACGAAGGGCTCATCCGCGCGTTCGACGAGGTGGCCGAGCGGCTGGGGCAGGCCGGCCAGCACGCGCCCGCCGAGCGCTTCGCGGCGCTCGAGGAGACGCTGATCCCCCAGCGCAAGGGGATCACCCGCGCGCTCTTGCAGAACGCGCGCGGCGACAAGGAGGGCGCGGTGAAGGCGCTGGAGGCCCTGGCGGCGGATCCGGCGCGGCAGGGGGCGGCGCAGCTGCTGCCGGTGGACGCGCTCATCCACCTGGGCGAGCACGAGAAGGCGCTGGCGCACGCCAAGCGGCTCCTGGACGCGGCCGAGGCGGCCAAGGAGTACCACCTGGCGCTGGAGCTCTGCGGCCGCACCGCGCACGTGCTGGAGCAGCTGCACCGTTCGGAGGAGATGGAGGCGCTCGAGGAGCGGATGGAGAAGATCGCCGCCGAGCACGACGCGGCCCACCCGCACCACACCCACCACGGCCACGAAGGCTAGGGCAGCGGCTTTTCTCCCAAGAGGACCTCGACCTTGCCGAGCGCGCCCATCAGCCGCTCGGCCTCCGCGCGCAGCGCCTGCTCCTGGGTGGGGCTGAGCCGCCCGTCCAGCAGGGGCTCCGCCAGCTTGGGCCACGGCGCCAGCAGCGAGGCCAGCGGGGCGGAGCGCGCGAGCGCGGCCAGCTCGTGGCAGGACTGCACCGCGTCCGAGCGCCGCGCCACGATCCCCAGCCCCAGCTCCAGCGCGTAGGCGCGAGACCAGCCCGCGGCGGAGGGCTCGGCGCCGCTCAGGGCGCGCAGGGCCCTGCGCAGCTGCGCGTCCACCTGGAGCGGGTTGAGCTCCCGCTCCGAGTCTGGCAGCCGCGCGAGCAGGGCGATGGAGGGGGAGTCCAGCCCGTCTTGCTGAAGGGCGCGCGCGGCGATCACCACCTCCCGGGTGGCGCCGCTGCCGTCGCAGCGGCGCACCAGCATCGCGGCGAATTGCCTGGAGAGCAGGGCCATCACGGTTTGCTGAACGTCCCCAACGTGGCCGCCGGAAGTCAAGCGCGGCGTGCGGCAGCCCGGGGGCGCGGCAGCGCCTTGAGCGCCCCGGCGTCCAGGCGGTAGCGCGCGGCGTCCGGAACCCCGCAGAGCACGTCCCGCACCGGGACGATCGCGCCCACCGTGGTGTACGTCAGCGGGCCCATGCGCGTCTGGGTGTGGCGCAGCGGGTAGTCCTTGGCGCGCGGGAGGAACCACTCGCGCGCGGCCTTGAGCGGCAAGTGGTGGATCTCCTTTTGCTCGAGGAAGACGTACACGAGCAGATCCGCGCCGCTGTAGAGGAAGCAGCCGGGGGTGTCCTTCTCCAGATTGGAGACCAGCTCCAGGAAGTAGCGCTTCTTGCCCAGGCGGTCTGCCTTCACCTCCACGCCGCGGACCTCGCCGGTGGGCAGCTCCCAGAGCAGATCCACGCCGCGGTGCTGGAAGCGGGGATCCTGCTGCACGTCATGGAGCCGGCAGTCGGGCTCCAGGGCGGTGAGCGAGGCGCGGGCCTGCTCCACGCCGCGGTCGGCGGCGCCCTGCACGCCGCGCATGGTGTACGCGCGCGGCAAGCGCTTAGCGGCGCAGCTCCACGCCGCTGGCGACCAGCTGGATCTCCCGCGGCTTGCCGTCCGCGCCGCGCGGGACGATCGCGCCTTCGGACTCGTAGTGCTTGGCGGTCTCCTCGGAGAGCTCGGCGAGCTTCACCTGGCCCTTCACCTTGGCGCGCGAGCCCGCGGAGTCCAGCGGGACGAAGAAGCCATAGTCCTTGAAGGTGACGCGAACCCCCGGCCCCTTGGCCTGGGCGGACGGCGCCAGCTCCATCCAGCAGCCCTTGCGCTCGCACGCCTTGCGGACCTCGCCCTCGAGCAGGACGGTCTTCCCGTCATGCGGGGCGGGCGTCTTGAGCAGCTCGGCGAGCGTCACGGTGGCCTTGCCCTCCACCTTGTCTCCGCGCAGCACCACGCCGTCCTTGGCCTGCTGCTTGGGGGCCGCGGCCGCGGGGTCGCAGGAGGCGCCCTCCTTCTCCTCGTGGTGGCACGGGGTGGCCGGGTTGGCGGCGACGAGCACGGCGGCGAGCGCTGCGGGAAGCGTGAGCATGGGGCGCTCGTAGTCTAGAGTCCCGCGCCCATGCAAGCCCGGTGTCCCTCGTGCAACGGCGTCTTCCCGGCAGAGCGCGCCGGAACCCAGTTCTGCCCCCACTGCGGCAAGTCGGTGGTGGTGCCGCCGTTTCCGGCCGCGGTGGGTGAGGCGGAGCCCACGCCGTGGGAGCGCCGCGGCGAGCTCGGCTGGGTGCAGGGCTGGTGGCAGACGTGGAAGGCCGCGCTCTTCAAGCCCCAGGAGTTCTGGCCCAGGCTCAAGCCGGACGGCTCGGCGGTGGATGCGCTGCTCTACGCCTGGCTGAACGTCTTGCTCTCGGCCGGGCCGCTGGCGCTGATGATGTACCTGACGCTCTCGGTCTACCTCCGCTCGGGGATGCTCACGCAGATCTTCAAGCAGACGGGCAACGCCCGTGGCGCCGAGGAGGTCTTCGCCTGGCTCGCGGACAGGCTGGGCTGGCTCGTCCTCGGAGAGGCGGTGGTCATCGTCCTCTTCTATCCGCTGGGCCTGCTCATTGGCTCCGCCATCACCCACCTCTTCGGCCTGCTCTACGGCTGCGCGAAGGGTGGCTATGGCGCCACCTTCCGCGTCTACGGCTACGCCAGCAGCGGGCGCGCCGTCTCCTGGGTCCCCGTCGCCGGCTCGCTGGTGGGGCTCTACGAGCTGGGGCTGGTGGTCTTCGGCCTCTCGCGCGTTCACAGCAGCACGGTGGGGCGCGCCGTGGGGGCGGTGCTCACGCCGGTCGCGGTGATCTGCTGCTGCGGCGGCGCGGGCTACGTGGCGCTCGTGGCGATGATGCTCTCGGCTCGTTGACGCGGAGGGCCCTGAACTTGCCGCGCCCCGCTCAGCCCGAGCGAAGTCGCGGGCCCGCCGATCGTAGGGACTCTCGCCCGTGGGGCCCTCGACTTCGCTCGGGCTGAGCGGAGCTCGGGGACACCGGGGCGCAGGACACCCGCGCGGAGATCGCGCTAGGGTGCCCGCGCGATTATGACCCTCACCTGGCCCAAACCGAACCGGAGCTTCGGCTTCGTCGACGCGCTCGGCGTCACCGGGTTGATCGGCCTCTTGGTGGCGCGCTTCATCCCGATCGCCAAGCTCCCGTTCTGGGGCTGCGTGCTGCGCCAGCGCACCGGCTGGCCGTGCCTGGGCTGTGGGCTGACCCGCGTGGCGGACCGGGTGGCGCACCTGAACCTCGCCGGCGCGTGGGACGCCAACCCGCTGGGCACGGTGGCCGCGCTCACCTTCGCCGCGCTGGCCTGCTACGCGCTGCTCCACCTGGCCTTCAAGCTGCCGGTGCCGGACGTGCAGCTCTCCTCGCGGGAGGCGTGGGTCCTGCGCGCCGCGCTGGTGCTCGCGGTGGTGGTCAACTGGGCCTTCCTGGTGGCGAAGGCGAAGTTCCCCCAGCTGCTGGCCTGAAATGCTCCCCGCCGCGCTGATCGCCCTCGGCTACCTCTGCGGCTCCGTCCCGTTCGGGGTGGTGCTCACCAAGCGCCTCCGGGGTGTGGACGTGCGCGGCGCGGGGAGCGGGAACATCGGCGCCACCAACGTGGCGCGCGTGGCGGGCAAGAAGCTGGGCGTGGTGGTGCTCCTCCTGGACGCGGCCAAGGGCGCGCTGCCGGTGCTGCTCGCGCTGCGGCTGCTCCCGGGCGAGCCGCGCGTCCACGTGGCGGTGGGGCTGGCGGCGTTCCTGGGCCACGTCTTCCCCGTCTGGCTGCGGCTGCGCGGGGGCAAGGGGGTGGCCACCGCGCTGGGCGTCTTCGCGGTGCTGCTCCCCTGGTCCGCGCTGGCGGGCTTCGCCGTCTACGCGGTGCTGCTGGCGATCTTCCGGGTGAGCTCGGTGGGCTCGCTGGCGGGCGGGGTGGTGGCGGTGGGGCTGGCGTTCGTGGGGGAGCGGCCACTGGAGTACGGCGTGCTCGCTGCGGTGCTGCTCTTGCTCATGCTCTACACCCACCGCGGCAACATCGCCCGGCTGGTGCGGCGCACCGAGCGGCGCGTCTAGAGCCGGCGTGCCGGTGCAGTGGCACCTCAGTGAGGACACGTGAGGGGCGCACCCCTCACAAACAGGCCCCACAGCCGTCCTAAACGGGCGTTTTCGCACCGGTTTCGGGGGCGTCATTTTTGCTGAACCCGTACGCCACCCCAAGGAGCCCCCACCTATGGGCAAACGCTTCCCCAGCTTTGGCTTCACGCTCCCGCGGCGCACCTTCCTGCGCGGCGCCGGTGCGACCCTCGCGCTCCCGCTCTTGGACGTGATGCTCAACTCGAACGGGGACGCGCTGGCGCAAGGGCAGGAGCTGCCGCGCCGGATGGTGGTTTGGTTCTTCGGCAACGGCGTGCGGCTCAACCGGTTCGTGCCGGCCACGACCGGCACGCTGCAGCTGTCCGAGCAGCTCCAGCCGCTCGCAGATCTGAAGGACTACACCAACGTGGTCACCGGCCACTCGGTGAAGATCAACCGGGGGCAGGGCCACCACACCGGCACGGTCGCGGTCCTCTCCGGGGCGTCCTACATCTCGCTGCCCGCCGGGGGCGCGCCGTTCAACTCCAAGTTCTCCGCCCCCTCCATCGACCAGGTGCTGGCCAGCCGCATCGGCTCGAAGACCACGTTCCCGTCCCTCACCATTGGCATCTCCAAGCGGGTGCTCAACAGCGAGGGGCCCACGCTCCGGTACATCTCCCACAAGGGGCCGGACGCGCCCATCGAGGCGGAGCGGAACCCCGGCGCGCTCTACGACCGGCTCTTCGGCAACTTCACCGTGCCCAACGCGCCCACGGATCCCCGGAACGCCCTCCGGGCGAGCACGGTGGACGCGGTGCTGGCGGACGCGAACCGGCTCAAGCAGAAGCTGGGCACGGCGGACCGCCGCCGCCTGGACGCGCACCTGGCCGGGCTGACGGATCTCAAGAAGGAGATCCAGGCGCTGCCGCCGCCGGTCACCACCGCCTGCACCAAGCCCACGCGCCCCACCGTGACCAACACGGACGCCGGCGGTGCTGAGCCCATCCAGGCGGTGAACGACGCCATGGCCAAGCTCGTGCGCTTCGCCTTCGCCTGCGATCTCACCCGGATCGTCTCGGTCCACTTCTCCAGCTCCTCCGGCTACACGTCGCTGCCCATCGGCTCCACCACGGACGTGCACAACCTCACGCACGACCCGAACGCACAGGAGCTGGTCAACACCGCCATCCAGTACACGTTCGCCCGCTTCGCGACCTGGGGGCTCGAGCTCAAGAACCAGGCGGAGGGCGCCGGCAACGTCCTGGACCGGACGGCAATGCTCTGCACCAGCGACACCGCCGAGGGGCTGGCGCACAGCGTGGATGACTACCCGTTCATCATCCTGGGCAAGGGGAGCGGGATGCTGCGCTACCCGGGCGTTCACTTCCGCCAGGTGGGCGCCAACACCAGCAACGTCCTGCTGAGCGTGATGCAGTCGGTGGATCCCACCCTCACCGAGGTCGGCGCGGACAGCGGCGTGAGCCGCACCCCCTGCGCCGGCATCATGGCCTGACGAAAGAGAACGCCCATGTCCACCACGACCAAGCGCTTCGCCTTCGTCCTCACGCTCGCGGCCAGCCTGCTCGGGCTGGCGTGCACCGGTGTCGCCGGCATCGACGGGCCGCCCCCGGAGTCCGTGCCTCCAGCGCTGGAGAAGACCTTCAGCCCAGGGCCGCTCGGGCTGCGGCGGCTGCTCTCGCACCAGTACCGCGAGTCCATCCGCGTGCTGCTCGGTGACGCGGCCGCGGCCAAGGCGGCGGCCCCCGGGGACGCCACCGTGAGCGGCTTCGAGGCCATTGGCGCGGCCCAGCTCGCGCTCTCGTCTTCGGCGGATCTCGGCATCTACGAGCGCTCCGCCTTCGCGGTGGCCCAGGCCGCGCTCGCGGACGCCGGCGCCCGCGCGCGCCTGGTGCCGTGCACGCCGGCCGGCGCCACGGACGCAGACTGCCTCACGCGGGTGGTGAGCCAGTTCGGCCGCCGCGCCTTCCGGCGTTCGTTGGAGGCGGACGAGCTGGAGCTGTGGACGGGGCTGGCGAAGCAGGCGGCCGCCGCCTACCAGAGCTTCGACCGCGGCGTGGAGTTCGCCATCGCGGGCATCCTCCAGTCCCCCGGCTTCCTGTACCAGGTGGAGCTGGGCCGCGAGGTGCCGGACCGCCCCACCTGGCGCGAGCTCACCCCGCACGAGCTGGCCACCCGGCTGTCCTTCTTCTTCACCGGCGCCACGCCGACCGACGCGCTCCTGGCCGCGGCGGACGAGGGGCCGCTCGGCGAGGCCAGGGTGCGCTCGCTCTCCCAGGAGCTCGTGGCCAGTCCCGCCGCGCGGGTGTCCATGGAGCGCTTCTTCGACGAGTACCTCCTGCTGCGGGACGTGCCCCAGCTGGCGAAGGACCCCTCCGTCTTTCCGTCCTTCACGCCCGCGCTCGCCAGCGCCATGCGCGAGGAGACGCAGCGGCTCATCCGCTACTTCGCCTTCGAGGAGGGGGGCGACTTCCGGCAGCTGCTGGACGCGCGCTTCACGTTCGCCAACGCGGACCTGGCGCGCCACTACGGGCTGCCGGTGCCCGCAGCGAGCGGCTTCTCCCGCGTGGAGCTCGGCGCTGGGATGCGGGGCGGGCTGTTCGGCCAGGCCAGCGTCCTCAGCATGCTGGGCCACACGAACTCCACCTCGCCCACCCGCCGCGGCAAGTTCATCCGCGAGCGGATGCTCTGCCTGTCCATCCCGGAGCCGCCCGCCAACGTGGACACCACGCTGCCGGCGGACACCGGCAACGCGAAGACCATGCGCGAGAAGCTGGCGCTCCACCAGTCCAGCGCCAGCTGCAGTGGCTGCCACCGCCTGATGGACGACGTGGGCTTTGGCCTGGAGAACTTCGACGGCGTGGGCCGGTACCGCGAGCTGGAGAACGGCGTCACCATCAACGCCACCACCACCGCGGTGGGGCTGGGCACGTTCACCGGGCCCAGTGAGCTGGGGGCCCTGCTGCGCGCCAGCCCGGACCCGGCCGAGTGCCTCGTCCGCAGCGTCTTCCGCTTCGGCACCGGGCACGTGGAGTCGGTGGAGGAGCTCACCTCGCTCGCGCTCGTCAAGGACGGCTACGCGGCGAGCGGCTACCGCTTCCCGAACCTCTTGGTGGAGCTCGCCGCGAGCGCGGCGTTCCGCTACGGGCTGCGGCCGGAAGGGGCCCCGTAGCGGCAGGAGCCGGGCCGATCAGTCGCCACGTAGGTCGAAGCGATCCAGGTTCATGACCTTGGTCCAGGCGCTCACGAAGTCGCGGACGAACTTCTCCTTGGCATCGGCGGAGGCGTACACCTCGGCGATGGCGCGCAGCTGCGAGTGCGAGCCAAAGACGAGGTCCACGGCCGTCGCCGTCCACTTGGCCTTGCCGCTCGCGTCGCGACCTTCGTAGACGCCTTGGGACGAAGGCGGCTGCCACTCGAGGCCCGCGTCGAGCAGGTTGACGAAGAAGTCGTTGGTGAGCGTGCCAGGCCGGGCGGTGAAGACGCCGTGCCGGGTCGCCTTGAAGCCGGTGCCGAGCGCGCGCATCCCGCCCACCAGCACGGTCATCTCCGGCGCGGTCAGCGAGAGCATCGTCGCGCGGTCCAGGAGGAGCGTCTCCGGGGAGAGCGGTTGATCCGCCTTGAGGTAGTTGCGGAAGCCGTCGGCGCGCGGCTCGAGCACGGCGAAGGAGTTCACGTCCGTCTGCTCTTGCGACGCGTCGGTCCGGCCCGGCGCGAACGGGACGGCGATCTGGACGCCGCCGTCCTTGGCCGCCTTCTCGATCGCGGCGGACCCAGCGAGCACGATGAGGTCCGCCAGAGAGATCTTCTTCGCGCCGGACTTGTTGAACTCGGCCTGGAGGGTCTCCAGCGCGGAGAGGACCTTCTGGAGCTCCTCCGGCTCGTTGACCTCCCAGCTCTTTTGAGGCTCGAGCCGGATGCGCGCGCCGTTGGCGCCCCCGCGCTTGTCGGTGGACCGGAACGAAGCCGCGGATCGCCAGGCGACCCAGACCAGCTGCGAGACCGAGAGGCCGGACGCGAGGATCCGCTTCTTGAGCGTGGCGACGTCCGCGTCGTCCACGAGCGGGTGTTCCGCCGCCGGGACCGGGTCCTGCCACAGCTGCGCCGGCGGAACCCAGGGGCCGCGGTACCGGGAGAGCGGGCCCATGTCGCGGTGGAGGAGCTTGTACCAGGCCTTCGCGAACGCCTGGGCGAACGCCTCGGGCTGCTCCAGGAAGCGCCGCGAGATCTTCTCGTACGCCGGGTCGAACCGGAGCGCGAGGTCGGTCGTCAGCATGCTGGGCGCGATCTTCTTGGTGGGGTCATGCGCGTCCGGCACCGTCCCGGCGCCGGCGTTGCCCTTCGGCTTCCACTGGTGCGCGCCGGCCGGGCTCTTGGTGAGCTCCCAGTCGTAGTTGAACAGGTGCTTGAAGAAGTCGTTGCTCCACCGGGTGGGCGTCGTCGTCCAGGTCACCTCGAGCCCGCTGGTGATGGTGTCCTTGCCCCTGCCGGTGCCGTGCGAGCTCTTCCAGCCGAGCCCCTGGTGGTGGAAGGGACAGCCCTCGGGCTCGGGGCCCACCTTCTTCGCGTCACCCGCGCCGTGCGCCTTCCCGAAGGTGTGGCCGCCGGCGATGAGCGCGACCGTCTCCTCGTCGTTCATGGCCATGCGCGCGAAGGTCTCGCGGATGTCTCGCGCCGCGAGCTTCGGATCCGGCGTCCCGTTGGGGCCTTCGGGGTTCACGTAGATGAGCCCCATCTGCACCGCGCCCAGGGGACCGGAGAGCTCGCGGTCCCCGCTGTAGCGCTCGTCGCCCAGCCAGGTGTCCTCCGGGCCCCAGAACATCTCGCGCGGCTCCCAGATGTCCGGGCGGCCGAAGGCGAAGCCGAACGTCTTGAAGCCCATCGACTCGAGCGCGCAGTTCCCGGCGAACACCAGGAGATCCGCCCACGACACCTTGCGGCCGTACTTCTGCTTGACGGGCCAGAGGAGCCGCCGCGCCTTGTCGAGGTTCGCGTTGTCCGGCCAGCTGCTGAGAGGTGGGAAGCGCTGCGCGCCTTCCCCCGCGCCGCCCCGGCCGTCCGCGATGCGGTACGTGCCTGCCGCGTGCCAGCTCAGGCGGATGAAGAGCGGGCCGTAGTGGCCGAAGTCCGCGGGCCACCAGGCCTGAGAGGTCGTCATCACCTGGGTGACGTCCCGCTTGAGCGCTTCAACGTCCAGCGAGGCGAGCTCCTTCGCGTAGTCGAACCCCGGCTCCATGGGATTCGCGGTCGCGGACTGCGAATGGAGCACCGAGAGATCCAGCTGGTTGGGCCACCAGTCCCGGTTCGTTCGCGGGTGGGTCGTCTTCGGCTTCGGAGACGGGATGGCGGGGTTCTCGCTCTCGCTTCGGCTCATGCGCTCCTCCATTTCGCGTGAGCCTTCCTATCCCAGCGCCGCCGAGCGGTGCCGTCTTTCTCGAGCGTCCTGTCAGGCCCCGGGCTTGGCCGGGGCCTTTGTCCCGTACTGGAGCAGCGTGCACTCGATGGGGCCGTTCCAGAGCGTGCGCCGCATGTTGGGGCGGGCGTGGAAGGCGCTCTCGAAGGCGGGGTTGCCGCACAGGACCGCCAGCCGCCAGCCCTGGAGGCCGCGCAGCGCCTCGCCGAGCTTGAAGTAGAAGGACTTCATCCCTTTTTGCCCGTGGCCGCCGGTGAGCCGGTCGCCATACGGCGGGTTGGTGACCACCAGCCCGGGCGGCACGTCCAGGAGCGGGAGCGGCCCGGTGGCGTCGCCCTCTTCAATCTTGATCTCCTCCGAGAGCCGGGCGGCGGAGACGTTGAGCCTCGCCGCGTGCACCGCGTCCTCGCTCTTGTCGAAGCCGAGGATCGGGAAGGGGACCTTGCGCTCGTTGGCGCGGGCCTGCGTCTTCAGCTCGTCCAGCACCTCCTTGGCCCCCTTGCCGAGCGAGGGCCAGCGCTCCACCGCGAAGCGGCGGTGGAGGGAAGGCGCGCGCCGCCGGGCGATCAGCCCCGCTTCGATCAGCAGCGAGCCTGAGCCACACATGGGATCCAGCAGCGGCTCGTCCCCGGTGTAGTCCGCGGCGCGCAAGATCGCCGCCGCCAGCGTCTCCTTGAGCGGCGCCACCGTGGGCTCCACCCGGTAGCCGCGGCGGTGCAGCGCCTCACCGCAGAGGTCCAGCGAGAGGGAGAGCTTGGTGCCGGAGAGGTGCGCGACGATCCGGAAGTCCGGATGGGACGTGTCCACGTCCGGCCGGGCGCCCAGCTTCTCGCGCAGCCGGTCCACCAGCCCATCTTTCAGCTTGAGCGCCACGAAGCCGGAGTGCGGGTGCTCGCTGTCCTTGAGCGTGGCCTCCACCGCGAAGGTGGTGGACGCGGTGAGGTGCTCCTCCCAGGCGATGGCGCGCGCGGCCTCGTAGAGCCCGTCCGCCCCCTTCGCCTCCGTCTCCGCGAGCGGGTAGAGCACCCGCATGGCGATGCGGGTCCACAGGCAGATCCGCAGCGCTTCGTTCAGGTTGGCGTGGAAGCGCACGCCGCCCCGGTCCTGCCGCACCTTGGCCGCGCCGAGCTCGGTCAGCTCGGCGGCGAGGAGCTCTTCAGTGCCGCGGGCGGCGGTGGCGAACAGGGCGAGTCGTTGCGGCATGGAGCGGGCCCCTATACCGCAAGACGGGCTACATCGCCCCCGCGCCCGGCATCTCGCCCACCGGCCGCAGCAGCACCTCGCGCGGCTTGGCGCCGTCCGCGGGGCCCACCACGCCCTCGCGCTCCATCCGCTCGATCATCCGGGCGGCGCGGTTGTAGCCGATGCGCATCTTGCGCTGGAGCATGGAGATGGAGACCTGGCGCATCTCGCTGACCGTGGCGAGCGCCTGATCCCACAGCTCGTCCGACAGCTCCTCCTCCTGCTCGCCGCCCTCCGACTCCTCCTCGCGCGGCTTGAGGATCGAATCGTCGTAGACCGGCTTCCCCTGCGCCTTGAGGTGGTCCACCGCCTTCTTGATCTCGTTCTCGGAGACGAAGGCGCCGTGGACGCGCTGCAGGTGCGCGCTGGTGGGCGGCATGATCAACATGTCGCCCATGCCGAGCAGGGCCTCGGCGCCGATCGTCCCGAGGATCGTCATCGAGTCCGGCTTGCTGCGCAGCATGAAGCTGATGCGCGTGGGGAAGTTGGCCTTGATCACGCCGGTGACCACGTCCGTGGACGGGCGCTGGGTGGCGACCATCAGGTGGATGCCCGCCGCGCGCGCCATCTGCGCCAGCCGGGCGATGTACATCTCCACCTCGCGCGAGGCGACCATCATGAGGTCCGCCAGCTCGTCGATGATCACCACGATGTAGGGCAGCTTGCGCAGCTCCTCCTTCTTCTCCCCGCCGGCTTCCGGCGAGGCGGCGACGGAGAGCTCAGCCTCGTCCCCCGTCCCCTCGACTTCGCTCGGGGAGACCGGCTCGCCGGCCTCCACGTCCACCTCCACGTCCAGCTCGGTGGGCTCGTCCGCGGTGAGCGCCTCGCGCAGCTCCTCCGGCGCCTCCTTGGGCGAGGCCACGCCGAAGTCCCCGGCGGCGTCCGCCCGGGCCTTGGCCTCCTCCTCGGTCTCGCCGTCCGCCACGTCCACGATCAACATCTTCCGCTTGCCGGAGGGCGAAGGCGCCGCCACCCCGAGCTCCGCGCGCCGGGGCGACTCCACGCTGGCGCGCACCGAGCCCTCCACCACCTCCGCGCGAGGCCGAAGCTCGTCCTTCTTCTTCGCCGGCTTCTTGGGCTGGGCCTCGGCCTGGAGCAGCTCCTTGGCCGGCCCGCTCACCGACTCCACCAGCTTGTTGTACCCGCTGATGTTGCGCACCCCCGCGTCCGACAGCAGGTGGTAGCGCCGCTCCATCTCCTCCACCGCCCAGCGCAGCGCCAGCGCGGCCTTCTTCGGATCCGTCACCACCGGCAGCAGCAGGTGGGGGATCCCCTCGTAGACCGAGAGCTCCAGCATCTTCGGGTCCACCATGATGAAGCGGACCTCTTCCGGCGTGGCCTTGAGCAAAAGGCTCATGATCATCGAGTTGACCGCCACCGACTTGCCGGAGCCGGTGGTGCCTGCGATGAGGAGATGTGGCGCCTTGGCCAGGTCGAAGACGTACGGCATGCCTTCGATGTCCTTGCCCAGGCACATGGTGAGCTTGGAGGCGGACTTCGCGAACGCGTCCTGCTCGGCGATCTCCTTGAGGAAGACCGTCTCGCGGTCCTTGTTCGGGACTTCGATCCCCACCACGCCCTTGCCGGGGATGGGGGCCACGATCCGCACCCGCATCGCCTCCATGGCCATGGCGAGGTCGTCCGCCAGCGAGGCGATCTTCGACACCTTGATGCCGGGCCCCGGGAGGAACTCGTACATGGTGACCACCGGGCCTGGGCGGATCTCCACCACCTCGCCCACGATCCCGAAGTCCGCGAGCTTCATCCGCAGCTTCTCGGCCGTGCTGAGGAAGGCCTCCTTGTCGAGCGCGGAGCGCTCCTTCTTGTCCAGCTCGAGCACGTCCATGGGCGGGACCACGAAGTGCTTGCGGTCCCCCACGAACTCGAACTGCTCTTGGGTCTTCTTCACCGTGGGCGCCGGCGGCGCCTTGGGCTCCACGATCACCGGCGTGCGGGCGAGCGCGGACGGCCCCGCCACCGCGAGCGCGGCTGCGGGTGCAGCAGCAGCGGCGGCCACAGGGGTCGAGACCACGGGCGCCGCGGCGGGAACGACGGCCGGCAGCGGCGGCAGCGAGGCGTTGGCCACCGCCTCGAACGGCGGGGGAGGGGGCTGCGCGGAGGTGGGCGCGGTGACGATCTGCGGGGTCTTCCGCTCGCGCCGCTTGGGCGGCTCCTGCGCCGCCTGGGCGGACGGGCCCGCCGTCTCCGGGAGCGCCAGCAGGGAGGCCCAGGCCGGATCCGCGCCGGGCGCCGGGGTGACGAACGGCTCCACCGGCTCCGGCGGGGGTAGGGTGGAGGGCGGCAGCGCCAGCGGCTCGCGCCCGGCGCGCTTGGGCTCCTTCTCCGCGCGCTTGGGCTCCTTCTCCGCGCGCCGGGCCATGTCCAGCTGCGCCAGCCGGTGGGCCTCTTCCGCCATCGCGTCCGCCTCGGCGGCCTCGCGCTCGGCGGCGGCGAGCTCCTCCTCGTCGGCCTCCAGCTGGGCCAGGAACGCAGCCTCCTCCAGCTTGGAGCGGGCGGCCTCCTCGCGGCGGGCCTCCATCGCCTGCTTCTGCGCGGTCCAGAAGGCGGAGAGCCCCTGCAGGCCGGCGCGGGTGAGCGAGAGCACGCCGGCGTGGGCCACCGAGACCAACCGCAGGAAGAAGAACTGGGTCCCCACGATCAGCGCCGCGGCGCAGATGGCGGAGACGAGGATCACCGTGCCCACGGTGGAGAAGAGCGCGGCGGAGGACTCACCGAGCGACTGCCCGATGGTGCCGCCGGGGGGATAGACCCAGCCCTTCTGGTGGCCGAGCACCAGCTGCGCGAGCACCGCCCCGGCCACGCAGAGCATCACCGCGGAGAGGACCTGCGGCCAGCGCCGCTTCTCCCGTGAGCCCACGAAGAGGATGGCGGTGGCGTAGAGCCCGGAGAGCGGCACCACGTACGAGCAGATCCCGAGCAGGCCGTGCATGGCCTCCGCCATGCCGTGGCCCACCGGGCCCGCGGCGTTGCGGAAGCCGGGCCCCACCCGGTCGTGGGCGTCGAACGTCGTCAGGGCCACCAACGCGAGCGCGGACGTGGCGAGCAGGAAGACGCCGGCCAGCGCGCGCCTCCCCGCATGCGACGTCTGCAGCTTCTTGTCCGAGAGCTGCTTGCGGCGGTTGACGATGTCCTGCCTGGAGAGAACCGACTTGTCTGCGCGGGCCCGCTTGGGCGCCATGCCCACACCTCTTGGTAGCAGGCTGTAGCTGCCTGGAGCGCCGAGTGTAGGAGCGGGGCCGGATCGGTCAATTTTCTGGCAGCCGCGGGCGGCGAACATGCTTCCACCGCGGGCCAAGGTATGTTCAACGTCCACTCTCCTTAGAGAAGAGAGCGCCAAGCACACATGGATGTCCGCTGCGAGCGGTGCAAGACCGAATACGAGTTCGACGACGCGCGGATTACCGAGGCCGGCGTCACGGTCAAGTGCACGACATGCGGGCACGTCTTCAAGGTGAAGAAGAAGGCACTGGTGGTGACGGTCCCGGTGAAGCCGGGCGAGGTGGAGCTCTCCGCCCCCGCGCCCACCACCGCCGCCGGGGAGCGCCCGCGCGAATGGAAGGTCCGCCAGGGCAGCGGGAACGTCTTCACCTTCAAGGAGCTCACCACCCTCCAGAAGTGGATCGTGGAGCGGAAGGTGAACCGGGACGACGAGATCTCCCTCACCGGTGAGAGCTGGAAGCGGCTGGGCAACATCGCCGAGCTGGCGAGCTTCTTCCAGGTGGTGGAGGAGGCGCAGCGCGCGGCCGCGCTGGAGGCCCAGGCCGCCACCAACTCCGGCGTGTTCGCCGCGCCCCTGGGACGGCCCCCCACCCAGACGGGGACGCCGGCGGTCCACGGCACGCCGGCCCCGCCGCGGACGCTGACCCAGCCGGGGGTGGTGCCGGTCTCCCCGCCGCAGCGGACGCCCACCTCGCCGTCCTTCCCCACCGAACCGCAGCAGGTGGGGCGGATGTCCAAGGCCGGCCCCGAGCCGGCGTTCGCCAAGGGCCGGCTCACCCGCAGCGCGATCACCCCGCCCCCGCCGCCGGAGGACGAGCGGCCGCCCAGCCGAGGCTTCGGCAAGCTGCTGGTGGGGCTGTTCCTGCTGATGGCGTTGGGGGCCGCCGGCTACTTCGGCTACTTCAACTGGTGGCTGCCGCAGGAGCAGAAGCGCGCCGCGTTCGACCGCGCGGAGGCGGAGCGGCGCGAGCGCGAGGCGCGCGAGAAGCCCGCCGGAGGCGTGGAGGCGGCGGAGAAGGCGGCGGCGGAGAAGGTCGCGGCGGAGAAGGCGGCGGCGGAGAAGGCGGCCGCGGACAAGCTGGCGGCGGAGAAGGCGGCGGCGGAGAAGGCGAAGCCGGACGCCGGGGCGGCGGCGGTGAAGGTGGCCAAGGCCGAGCCGGTGCGGGACTTCGACTGGTACATGGATCGCGGAGATCACCTGCGCGAGCGCGACCAGGCGAGCGCGGCGCTGGACGCCTACGGCAAGGCCTCGGACCTGCAGCCCACGCGCGCCGAGCCCATGGCGGGCAAGGGGCTGGCGCTGCTGGACCTGGGGAACGTGGCGGCGGCCGAGGCCGCGCTCAAGCAGTCCCTCAAGCTCAACGCGCGCTACGGCGTGGCGATCATCGGCCTGGCGGAGATGTACCGGAGCCAGGGGAAAAAAGACCTGGCCATCGAGTTCTACGAGAAGTACTTGGACACCGTCCCCAATGGCGCCGAGGCCCCCGCGGCGCGCGCGGCGCTGAAGAAGCTCAAGGAATAGGGAGAGACCGGCCATGGCTGACTACGACAAGCCCTCCAACACCGAAGACGAGTACTTCGCGCGGGAGGACATCGAGAAGAAGCGGAAGCTCGCGCTGCAGCAGGCCGCTGAGCTGGAGCAGAAGCGCAAGGACGAGCTCAAGAAGCTGCACTGGATGAAGTGCCCCAAGTGCGGCATGGACCTCCACACCCTGCAGAAGGGCAAGGTGGAGATCGACACCTGCTTCAACTGCCACGGCGTGTTCCTCGACGCCGGCGAGCTGGAGCAGATCCTCGGCAGCGGCAGCGAGCAGAGCGGCACGGTGATGAAGGCGGTGCTGAACCTGTTCAAGAAGAAGTAGCGCGATGAAGCTCTCGCTCGCGCAGGTGGAGCACGTGGCGGCGCTGGCCCGGCTGGCGCTCTCGCCCGAGGAGGCCCGGCTCTACCAGACGCAGCTCTCCGCCATCCTGGACGCCGTGGAGCAGCTCGGTGAGCTGCCCACCCAGGACGTGGAGCCCACCTCGCACGCCACGCTGGCCGCGTCGCTGCTGCGGCCGGACGAGGTGCAGCCGTCCCTACCCGAGGCCAAGTCCCTGGCCAACGCGCCGGCCAAGGTGGGGACCAGCTTCGCGGTGCCGAAGATTTTGGAGTGAGCATGGAGCTGACGGACCTCACCCTGCTCGAGCTCGCCTCCAAGCTGCAGTCGCGCGAGGTCTCCTCCGTGGAGGCCACCAGGGCCTGCCTCGCGCGCGTGGCGAAGGTGGACGGCCGAGTGAAGGCCTTCCTCACCGTGGACGAAGCCGGCGCGCTGGCGGCGGCGGCGGCCTCGGACGCGCGGCGCCAGGCGGGCAAGGCGGCGGGGCCGCTGGACGGCGTGCCGGTGGGGCTCAAGGACATCTTCCTCACCGAAGGGCTGCGCACCACCTGCGGCTCCAAGATCCTCGAGCAGTTCATCCCGCCCTACGACGGCACGGTGGTGGCGCGGCTCAAGGCGGCGGGGCTGCCGATCCTCGGCAAGCTGAACCAGGACGAGTTCGCCATGGGCTCCTCCACGGAGAGCTCGGCCTTCTTCCCCACGCGAAACCCGTGGGATCTCACGCGCTCGCCGGGCGGCTCCTCCGGCGGCTCCTCCGCGGCGGTGGCTTCGCGGCAGGTCTTCGCCGCGCTGGGCACCGACACCGGCGGCTCCATCCGGCAGCCGGCCGCGCTCACCAACACGGTCGGCCTCAAGCCCACCTACGGGCGCGTCTCCCGGTACGGCGTCATCGCCTTCGCCAGCTCGCTGGATCAGGTGGGGCCGATTGCGCAGACGGTGGGGGACGCGGCGGCGCTGCTGCAGACCTTCGCCGGCCGGGACCCCAAGGACGCCACCTCCGCGGACGTGCCGGTGCCGGACTTCAGCGCCGCGCTCGAGCTGGGCGTGGAGGGGCTGCGGCTGGGCGTCCCCAAGGAGTACTTCGTCCCCGGCATGGATCCGGAGGTGGAGCAGGCGGTGCGCGGCGCGCTGGCGGCGCTGGAGAAGGCGGGGGCGAAGCTGGTGGAGGTCTCGCTGCCGCACACCCGGCACGCGCTGGCCACCTACTACCTGCTCGCGCCGGCGGAGGCCTCGAGCAACCTGGCCCGCTATGACGGGGTCCGCTTCGGGCTGCGGGCCAAGGACGCCAAGGGGCTCCAGGAGCTCTACACGCAGACGCGCGAGGCCGGCTTCGGCGCGGAGGTGAAGCGGCGGATCATGCTGGGCACCTACGCGCTCTCCGCCGGCTACTACGACGCCTACTACCTGAAGGCGCAGAAGGTGCGGACGCTCATCCGCAAGGACTTCACGGAGGCCTTCTCCCAGGTGGACGCGCTGGTGAGCGCCACCTCGCCGGTGCCGGCCTTCCCGCTGGGCGAGCGCGTGAACGACCCGCTGCAGATGTACCTGCTGGACGTGCTCACGCTGCCGTGCAACCTGGCGGGGCTTCCCGGCCTCTCGGTGCCCTGTGGCTTCACCCGCGCGAAGCTGCCGGTGGGGCTGCAGATCCTCGGCAAGCCCTTCGACGAGGCCACGGTGCTCCGCGTGGGGCGGGCCTACGAGCGGGAGCACCCGCACCACCGCGCAAGGCCGGAGCTCTAAGACGCCATGCCCGTGAGCGACTTCCAGAGCGTGATTGGCCTCGAGGTGCACGCGCAGCTGCTCACCCGGTCCAAGATCTTCTGCGGCTGCTCCACCGTCTTCGGCGCGCCGCCCAACCAGCACACCTGCCCGGTCTGCCTGGGGATGCCGGGGGCGCTGCCGGTGCTCAACGCGCAGGTGGTGGCCTACGCCATCCGCGCCGGCCTGGCGCTCTCCTGCGAGGTGAAGCGGACCAGCGTCTTCGCGCGGAAGAACTACTTCTACCCGGATCTCCCCAAGGGCTATCAGATCAGCCAGTACGACAAGCCGATCTGCGAGCACGGGCAGCTGGTGATCGACACGCCGCAGGGCGAGAAGGCCGTGCGGATCCTGCGGATCCACATGGAGGAGGACGCCGGCAAGAACGTGCACGACGCGCAGGGCTCGCTGGTGGACTTGAACCGCGCCGGGACGCCGCTCCTGGAGATCGTCAGCGAGCCGGACCTGCGCAGCTCCGAGGAGGCCTCGGAGTACCTCAAGGCGCTGCGGGACGTGGTGGTCTACCTGGGGATCAACGACGGCAACATGGAGGAGGGGAGCTTCCGCTGCGACGCCAACGTCTCGGTGATGCGCAAGGGCGCCACGGAGTACGGCACGCGGGTGGAGCTCAAGAACATCAACTCCTTCCGCTTCGTGCGCCAGGCGATCGACTACGAGATCCAGCGGCAGGTGGAGCTCGTCGAGTCCGGCGGCAAGGTGGTGCAGGAGACCCGCCTCTACGACGCGAACCGGAATGAGACGCGCAGCATGCGCTCGAAGGAGGAGGCGCACGATTACCGCTACTTCCCCGAGCCGGATCTGCCGCCGCTGGTGCTCACCGACGCGCAGCTGGCGGAGGCGCGCGCCGCGCTGCCGGAGCTGCCGCGCGCCAGGGTGGCCCGCTTCCAGAGCCAGTTCGGGCTGCCGCCGTACGACGCGAAGCTCTTGTGCGCGGAGCGGCCGCTCGCCGAGTACTTCGAGTCCGTCGCCGCGCACGTGAAGGACTACAAGAAGCTGGCGAACTTCTGCCAGGGCGAGCTCTTGCGCCTGCTGCGCGAGCACCCGGACACTTCGCTCGCGTCGTTGAAGCACACGCCCGCGCAGTTCGGGGCGCTCCTCATGGAAGTGGAGAAGGGGACGCTCTCCAACAACGCGGCCAAGGAGGTCTTCGCCGAGCTGTTCCGGACTGGCGAGGATCCCGCGGCGATCATCGCCCGCAAGGGCCTGGCGCAGGTGAGCGACGCCTCGGCGGTGGAGGCGGTGGTGGATGAGGTTCTGGCGAAGAACGCCGGCGAGGTTGAGGCCTACCGCGCAGGCAAGGAGAAGGTGTTCGGGTTCCTCGTCGGCCAGGTGATGAAGGCGATGAAGGGCAAGGGGAACCCGGCGCTGGTCAACGAGCTGTTGAAGAAGAAGATCCGCAAGGAGTGAGCACCACCATGAGCGAATCCATCAAGATCGGCCCCCTCTGGAACCGGACCGTGTTCTCCGCTGACGCGCGCGCGGTGAAGCGGATGGGGCGGACGTTGTGCCGCTTCGACGAGCTGCGGCAGCTTCGGGTCCTCGAGTACATCGCGGCGTACGAAGAGGAGCAGCTTCTCAACGCCCACCCTGAGGTGGAGAAGGCCCAGCGCGAGTCGGAGCTCTGGGGCGACCTCAAGGACGGCCGCGCGGTGCTGCTCGCCAAGGAGGAGCGCGGCGGGCTCTTGCTCGCGGCGGCCACCGGCGGCGCCAAGCTGGCCGGAGTGCCGGTGGTGACCGAGCGCAAGCACCTGGAGCAGGCCGCGGCCTAGTCACGCGCGCGGCTGACCTGAAACTCGAGGCTCTCACCGGTCTTCCCGAGCGTAGAGGCGGTGGTCCCTGAGGGACCCACCACCCTTCACGAAAGTCCCCCGTTCCCCCCGAGCGAAGTCGAGGGCCAGCTCGGACGTCGACTCTCGATCGCCCCTCGACTTCGCTCGGGGTGAGCGGAGGAGCATCCGTCCACTTTCATGGCAGGCCGTCAGGCCGTAGTCGAGGGACGGCACCCACGCACGGTGATTGATCCGCCCAAGGGCGAGAGGTTCAGGTGTAGCCCTCGCCCTCGGTCCAGCTGATCCGGTACGTGGCGGCCTCGCCGTCCCGCTTGATCAGCTTCATCTGCGGGTGCTTCGCGCCGCCGTATTCGATGAAGGTGCAGACCACGCCCTCGAAGTAGGCCCACCGCTCGCCCGCATGGGAGAGCCACATCTCGTACTCGGTGGGGCCGAGCTTCTTGGTGGTGCACTCGAGGTAGTTGCTCATGGTGCGGAACTGCGTCTGCGCCTTGCCGAGCACCCGGTGCGGCCCCATCAGGCGGCAGGCGGTGACGAGCAGCTTGCCCAGCGCGGTCTCCCCGAACGAGCGCGCCGCGGTCTCGCCGATCTTCTTCATCGCCACGTCCCGCGGGATCCCCGGGTAGGCGAGGTCGATCGCCAGCCGGATCCCCTTGAGGTACATCTCCAGGGGGTAGGCGGGCTTCAGCTTCTCGTCCAGGTCGATGCCGATCTCCCTGAGCTTCTGCTTCAGGGCCGGCGTGATCTTCCCCTTCATGCCCCGCACGAAGGTGCTCTCGATCGTGACCGCGTAGATCAGCTGCTGGGTCGCGGTGGACTTTTGCCCCTGCGTCTCTGGAGTCGCGGCTTGCATGGTCGAACGGAAATTGTTGCAGAGCGCGAACGGCCCCATCAACGAAGGCGCTGTCGGTACGTCCCCGCACAGCCGCGCGTGTGGGCGCAGGCATCCTGGTAGCGCCAGAACGCCTTCATCACCTTGGCCACGTAGTGCGCGGTCTGCCCATTCTTGGGCATGACCCCGTCGTCCACCGCGCCGGGGCCGGCGTTGTACGCGGCCACCGCCAGCCGCACGTCCCGCGTCCGCCGCAGGTTGGAGGCGAGGTAGCGCGCGCCGCCTTCGATGGCCGCCGCGGAGTCGTACGGGTCTTCCACGTCCAGCTGCGCGGCGGTGCCGGGCATCAGCTGGGCAAGCCCCATGGCCCCGGCGGCGGAGATCCGGTGTGGGGCGTCCTCGGACTCCGCTTCGATCACCGCCCGCAAGAGGCCGTGCGGGAGCCGGTGGCGCCGCTCGGCGGCCAGGACCAGCTCCGGGGTGGGGGTGTGGCCGCTGAACGCGCAGCGAGGCAGGTGCGCGCCGAACTTGAGCAGCGCGTGGCCCTTCTCTTCGAGGAAGAACGGAGAGAGCGGGAAGATCGCGCTGCGCCCCACGAACGCCACGGTGAGGTTGAGCGCGGCGAGCGGCACCGCCACGCAGACGGCGAGCTTCAGCCACCACGGTTGCTTCCAGAACGCGCGGGCGAGCCAGCGGAGCATGGAAGCGATTGAACGCTTCAGGTGATGAGGCCGATCTCCCGGAGCCGCTGCCGCAGGAACGCGTCCGCGGTGATCGGCGGGTAGCGCGCCGGGTTCTCCGGGGTCTCCGTGCAGGCGAGCGGGGAGAGCACGCACTCGGGATAGGGGTGCACGAAGAAGGGCATGGAGTAGCGCTCCACGTCCGCCTCCGGCCCCTGCGGGTTGACCACCCGGTGGGTGGTGGCGGGGATCACGTTGTTGGTGACGCGCGAGAGC
Source organism: Myxococcaceae bacterium (assembly GCA_044229415.1). Classification (GTDB taxonomy): domain Bacteria; phylum Myxococcota; class Myxococcia; order Myxococcales; family Myxococcaceae; genus JBGATB01. The sequence goes on from JBGATB010000041.1 coordinate 69,029, forward strand.
ATGTCCCCCGAGTCCACGACGATCTGCCCGCGCAGGGTGTCCACGGGGATCCACTCGCCGTCCCGCGTGAGCAGCTCCAGGCCGGAGGCGGTGCCCTCGCAGAGCAGGGTGATCAGGTTGATGTCCTCGTGCTCGGCGGCGCGGACCCCGCCGGGGATGAAGAGGTCCTTGAGCGGCGGATAGTGGATGACCCGGAGGATGGAGTTGCCGTCCACCGCCATGTCCGCGAGCGTGTTGGACGGGACGCCGAAGTACTCGGCGATCGCCCGGAGCATGACCTTGGCGGCGTCATCCAGGGCGTTGAAGAGGGTGAGGGTGCTCTGCTTGAAGCTGGCCAGCTCGGTGGGCCAGAGGTTGTGGCCGTACTGCGAGAGGTGCCGGTGGCCCTCCGGCAGCTCGCGCCCCACGTGCCAGAACTCCTTGAGGTCCCCCACCTTGCGGTTCTTCGCGTGCTCCTTGCCGAACCCGGTGTAGCCGCGCTGGCCGCCGCCGCCCTGGACCTCGTAGCGGCGCTTGGCCTCCACCGGGAGCGCGAAGAACTGCTCCACGTCCGCGTAGGCGCGGCGGATCAGCGCGTCTTCAATCCCGTGCTGCTCCACGGTGACGAAGCCGAACTCCTTGAGGCCGTCTCCGAAGACCTTCACGAACTCCGCCCGTTCCTTCGGGGAGCCGCTGCGGTACTGGGAGAGGTTCACCACGGGGATGCGTCGAGCGGAGGAACTCATGCAGCACTGGAAAATAGCCGCTTGACGCGAGAGGACATAATCGGTGGCCGGCGCGCCCAGCGGGCAGCCGGGCGGGAGCGCTGCAAGCCCGCGAGCGGTCTCGCGGAGTTACAGGTTCCTTGGCTTGACTCGTGGGTGCTTCTCCCGTAGATCGGCAACCCTTTTTTGGACCTATCAGGCAAGGGCCCGAAATGACGGCCTACCGCCCGCGGGTTCCTACCCATTCGCGAGGGGTTTTCGATGTACGCAGTCATTCGAACCGGTGGCAAGCAGTACAGGGTTGCGGAGGGTGACGTCCTCCGGATCGAGAAGATCGCGGGCGACGTCGGCGGGGACGTGACGTTCACGGAGGTCCTGCTGGTGGGCGGCAGCGACAGCCCGAAGGTGGGCCGCCCCACGCTGTCCGGCGCCAAGGTGGTGGGGAAGATCCTCGCCCAGGACAAGCACCGCCGCGTGCTGCACTTCCGGAAGGAGAAGGAAGGGTGGACCCGCCGTCGTGGCCACCGGCAGCCGTACACCGAGGTGCGCGTCACCTCGATCTCCGGCTGATCGCTTCTTTCTTTTCACGCAACCCAAACGCAGCAAGGAACCAGTGCCATGGCTCACAAAAAAGGACAGGGCTCTTCCCGCAACGGCCGTGACTCCGGCGGGCAACGCCGCGGAGTGAAGGTGTTCGGCGGCCAGACGGTGAACGCGGGCAGCATCCTGGTCCGCCAGGTCGGCACGCTGATCCACCCGGGCACCAACGTGCGCCTGGGCCGGGACTTCACGCTCTACGCCACCGTCGATGGCGTGGTGACCTACGAGCGGCTGGGCAAGGACCGCAAGAAGGTCTCGGTCTACCCGGGCGCGGCCACCGCCTCGGCCTGAAGCGCGGTCGAAGCGCTCTTCCATCGGCGGGTCGTCCTCGTCGCCCCTTGAGGCGATGGCGGGCGGCCCGCTGTGCGTTTCAAGAGGGACGGTATGAAGTTCGTCGACCAGGTCCGCATCCAGGTGAAGGCGGGCGATGGCGGGAACGGCGCGGTCGCGTTCCGGCGTGAGAAGTACGTGGACAAGGGCGGCCCCTCCGGCGGAGACGGCGGGAACGGCGGCTCCATCCTGTTCGTGGCGGATCCGCAGCTGACCACGCTGCTGGACTACCGCTACCAGCAGCACCACCACGCCAAGGATGGCCAGCAGGGGATGGGGAGCGACTGCAACGGCAAGTCCTCCGATGACCTGATCCTCCGAGTGCCGGTGGGCACGCTGGTGAAGGACGAGCAGACCGGCGAGCTGCTCGCGGATCTCTCCACCCCCGAGCAGCGCTTCGTGGCCGCGCAGGGCGGCCGCGGAGGCCTGGGGAACATCAACTTCGCCACGTCCACCCGGCAGACCCCGCGGTTCGCGCAGGACGGGACCAAGGGCGAGGAGAAGGTGCTGGTCCTGGAGCTGAAGCTCCTGGCGGACGTGGGGCTCTTGGGCTTCCCCAACGCCGGCAAGAGCACGCTGATCTCCCGCGTCTCCCGGGCGCGCCCGAAGATCGCGGACTACCCGTTCACCACGCTGGTGCCGAACCTGGGGATGGTCCAGTACAAGGACGAGCTGTCCTTCGTGATGGCGGACATCCCCGGGCTGATTGAAGGCGCGAGCGAAGGGGTGGGGCTGGGGCTCCAGTTCCTGCGCCACGTGGAGCGCTGCCGGGTGCTGGTCCACGTGGTGGACCTCTCCGCGCAGGGCGAGGGGCGCGAGCCGCTCCGTGACTTCGACATCCTCAACGCCGAGCTGGCCAAGTACAGCCCGGAGCTGGCGCGCAAGCCGCAGGTGGTGGTGGCCAACAAGCTCGACCTGCCCTGGGCCCGGGAGAAGCTGGAGGGCTTCACCGCGGAGCTGAAGCGGCGGGGCCTCAAGGTGTTCGAGGTCTCCGGCGCCACGGGAGAGGGCGTCCAGGCCGTGCTCGACGCGTGCGCCCGGGTGCTGTTCGGCCCGGCATACGCCGCGGAGGAGTTCCTGCCGCGCCCCGCCCAGCCCGAGCGAAGCCGAGCGCCCGCGGCCTCGAAGAAGAAGCCGGCCGTGAAGAAGGGGAAGGCCGCCAAGCGTCCCCGCGCCGCGCCGAAGAAGAAGGCCCCGGCCAAGAAGAAGAAGGCGGCCCCGGCCAAGAAGAAGGCCCCGGCGAAGAACAAGAAGAGGCGCTGATGGGCGGCGGCGGCCCGAAGTACGAGCAGGCCGCGGCGGCGCCTCCTCCCCCCGAGGAGCTCCTGCTGGATCTGCGCAAGGAGCGGATCGAGCAGGTGCTGGCGGGGCGCACCCGCACGCTCACGGTGGTGCTGGACCGGCTCGAGGACAGCTTCAACATGGCGGCGGTGCTGCGCACCTGCGAGGGGCTGGGGCTCCAGGAGGTGCACGTCATCCGCAACGCGCTGGTGCCCTGGAACCCCAACGGGAAGGTCACCCAGGGCTGCGACAAGTGGCTGGACCTCACCGAGCACCGCGACTTCGCCACCTGCGCCGCGCACCTGAAGGCCCGGGGCTTCACGGTGCTGGCGTCCGCCATGAAAGAAGGCGGGAAGAGCCTGTTCGACCTGCGGTTCGATGGGAAGCTCGCGCTGGTCTTCGGCAACGAGCGGTACGGCGTGTCGGAAGAGGTGTTGGCGGGCGTGGACGGCGTCTTCTGGATCCCCATGAGCGGCTTCACCCAGAGCTTCAACATCTCCGTGGCGGTGGCGGCCACGCTGAGCCGGGCGATGAGCTGGCGGCTGGAGCACGGCCGGTCCGGGGGCGACCTCACGCCGGAGGAGCACGCTCAGCTCAAGGCGCGCTTCTACCGGCTGTCCGTGAAGCAGCGGAAGAAGATCTACAAGGAGCCCCCCAGGTGAATCCCCGCCAAACGAGGGCCGTCGGAGGCCGCATGGTGCTCAAGTCCATCCTGCTCGTGCTGTTGAGCGGCCCGCTCACGGTGAAGGCGGCGCTCAAGCCCGCCGAGACCGACGCGCGTCCCGCGGAGCTGGCGGGCAAGCCGGACGCAGGCGCGGTGGCCGAGAAGCCAAGCGCCGAGCCCAAGCCCGTGGCCGCGGCGGACGGCGGGGTGAAGGCCGCTCCCCGCCCGGCGCTGGCGGCGGACGTGAAGGCGCTGGTGGACCGGATGCAGGCCTTCTACGAGAAGACCGACGACTTCAAGGCGCAGTTCCGGCAGGACTACCTGCACAAGGCCTTCAAGCGGACGCAGACCTCCAGCGGGACGATGACCTTCAAGAAGCCGGGGCTTTTGCGCTGGGAGTACGAGAAGCCCTCGCCGAAGGCGATCGTCCTGGCTGGGGACAAGGTCTACCTCTACGACCCGGAGGCGATGATGCTCACCAAGAGCAGCATCGACACCAGCCAGCTCTCGGCCTCGGTCACCTTCCTCTTCGGCAAGGGCAAGCTGGCGGACGAGTTCTCCATCGCCCGCGCCGCCTGCGACAAGTGCCAGGGCGCGCTGCTCGAGCTCACCCCGCTGCGGCCGGATCCGCGCTTCCGCCGGCTGCGGCTGGAGGTGGACGAGAAGAGCGCGCGGGTGCTCAAGAGCACCGTGGTGGATCCGGACGGCAGCGAGAACGCGATCACCTTCCTGGACTTCAAGCCGAACGTGGGCGTGGGGCAGGAGCAGTTCAAGATCAACCCGGCCCCGGGCACGCAGGTTCAGGACCTCACCCAGGGCGCCAAGTAGTGCCTCCCTCCCGCTCACCCCGAGCGAAGTCGAGGGACGATCGATCGCCGGTGCCCGCCCTTCGACTTCGCTCGGGGGGAGCGGGGGGCGTGCTGCTCGCGCTGCTGCTCACCGGTTGCCTCGCCCGCGCCGTGGCGCCGCTCCCGCACGAGGACCTCGCGGGCTTCGAGGCGCCGCTCTTCGACCGCGAAGGCCCAGTGCGCGCCTCGGTGCAGGGGAGCCTCAAGGGCCGGCCGGTGGAGGTGGAGCTGGAGCTGGCCTCGCCGCTCAGCCGGATCTCCGGCGGCTGCTTCGAGGGGGAGATCCACTCGCCCGGCAGCGTGGACGCACCCAAGTGGTCCGGCGGCTTCGAGCGGCTGCCGGAGGTGAAGGTCTCCGGGGCGAAGGTGGGCGAGCTCACGTTGGCGGAGCGGATGATGGCGCTCTCCCCGCGCACGGACGCCTGCGTGCTCACGCTCGGCACGGACGTGCTGGCGCCCTACGTGATGGAGGTGGATCCACAGGCCCGCACGCTGGCGCTGCGCGCGCCCACGCCGGAGCTGCCCGCGGCGTGGCGCAAGGCGGCGCACCTCCAGCTCACGCGCGACCCGCGGACGGACTGGCCGCTGCTCCCGGCGCAGCTGTTCCGCGGTGACGTCGTCAAGGTGTCCACCTTCGTCCTCTCCACGGCGCGCGCCCAGAGCGCGCTCGCGCCCGCGTCCTTCGCCCGGCAGGGAGAGGCCCAGCCCGAAGGCGCCACGGTGGACGTGGACGCCCTGGAGCTGGCCCCTTCGGTTGGGGTCAGCCGGCTCAACCTCCCCGTGCAGGCGGAGTGGAAGCAGCCGGTGGCGGCGGGCGTGCTCGGCGCGGATGTCTGGGGTTGGTTCAAGGTGCGGATCTCCCCCCACGCCGGCCACATGGAGCTGCTCGAGGTGGCGGGTCACCGCGGCACCGACGGCGCGCGTCCCGCCAAGCCGTTGGTCCCGGACGAGCCGGAGCCCGAAGACCCAGGTGGCACGCGCCCCTAGGGGACGCCTCCGTCCTGCGGGAAGGTGAAGCTCGCGGTCGCCTCCCGGCCTGCCCGCACCGTCACCCGCGTGGTCTGCGTCCCCAGCTTCTCGTGCCACGCCTCGAGCGTGTAGCTCCCAGGGGGGACGTTCTCGAGCGTGAAGGCGCCGGTCGCGTCCGTGGTGGCAAAGAAAGGGTGCTCGCTCACGATCACGTAGGCGGCCATCCAAGGGTGGACGTCGCACTTGAGCTTGATCACCCCGAGCTCCCTGCGGGTGATGGATTGCTCGACCGGGGAGGCCGATGGCGGCTGCGCTCGATTCCCCAGGGTCGCGGTCCCTCTGTACGAATGGATGTTGTGGAGCGTTCGGTCGCCGTTCTTCACCACCAGCCGCTGACCCACCTGCGCGCCTTGAACGCGCGGGCGGTAGGCACAGCCGAGCTGTTCGACCTCCGCCACGCCGCTGCCCTCGGATCTGCGCGCTCCCGTGGAGATTCGAACGAGGACGTTCGCGAGCTTGCCGTCCTTGACGAGAACTGGCTGGTCCAGGTCGCTGGCTCCTGCGGAAGCGCAGACGGGATCCGATTGCCGGTTGAGCTTCACCGGCGCCGGGGCCACCCCGGCGAACAGCACCTCTCCCCGGATGATCCCCACAGGACCCATGCTGACGCCGGGCGTTGAGGGCGTGGGGGTGGCCACGAAGGGCGGCAATGGCGCGGCTTCGCGGGCGTGGCTTGGCGGGGCTTCCTTCGGAAGAACTGGCTCGGGTGGTGGCGCGGACGCCAGCGGCGCCGCGAGAGGCGCGGCTGGCTCCGCTGTGGAGGGCGGCTCGAGCGTCCGGCGTTGCTGAGCCAATGGCGCGGACGTCCCGCGGGTCTGACCGCTGGCCGCGGGGCCGGGGGAGGGGGCGATTTCGGGGCGCGTCCCCAGCAAGAGCGCTGCTCCCACGAGGATCACCCCGAGCCCGAGGAGGAGGCCGCGAAGCACGCCAGCGCTGAGCGCCAGCCGCGCCGGCCCGCTGGCGCTCAGCGCGGCGGCGCGCGCACGGGAGAGCAGCGCCGGCAACCAGTTGGACTCGGGTCGAGCGAGCGCCGTCGCCGCCATGAGCGCCGAGAGGCGCTCCTCTTCGCGCCCCTCGGAGCCGGCCCGGAGCGCGGCGCGAGCGCGGACCAGGAGCTGCTCCACCGCGCCTTCGCTGCACTCCATGATCGCCGCCGCCTGCTTCGACGAGAGTCCCGAGAAGACGCGCAGGACCAAGGCGGTGCGCTGCTTCGGCGGCAGCCGGTTCAGCAGCTCGGCCAGTTCGCGGAGCTCCACTGCCAACTCGGGGGAGGCGGCGGACGGCGTTGGCAAACTGCCGAGCTCAGCAAAGAGCGCGCGCGAGCGCTGCCGTCGCTCCAGAGCGGTGAGCGCGGTGCGCACCACGATTGCGTAGAGCCAGGTCCGGAGGCTGGCCCGCCCGTCGAACGCGCCTCGCCGGAGCGCCTCGTAGGCGCGGGTGTAACTCTCCTGGAGCACGTCTTCGGCGTCGACCGCGCTCGCGGTCATCCGCAGCGCCAGGCGGTAAAGGTCCGGCGTCCAGCGCTCGAGGGTGCTGGTGAATGCTTCTGCCTCCGCACGCCTCGCGGTGATGGTTTCCATGCAGGGGATTGGACCGCCCAGAAGGGCGATCCCTACGTCACTGGGTGGCTCGGCGTCGATTCCGCGGCCAAGGCGAGGCGATACAGCGCCTTAGCCGCGCCACCCGGGCCAAAAAAAGTGGCGGCGCCGAGGGCCTGTCCCCCTCGGCACCGCCTCGCCCCGTCCCCCTGGAGAGGCGGCCGAGGCAGAGGGAGATACGGGGGCGCGGCGGTGTGGGTTACGCGCGCCTGCGACCCAAAGAGCCCCCGCGTGTCATGGGCAGCTGAACGCTTTTTCGCAAAGGGGCCTCCCATGTCTCCGTCACTCCGTCTCCTCGCGCTCGGCGCGCTGCTGTGTACCGCGTGCGGGGCACCCATCCCGCCCTTCGCGGGGCGGAACAACTTCGCCGAGGTGAGCGGTGAGTCCGTGGGCAGCGGCGCCGCGGCCGCCGGCGTCTTGCGCAAGCAGCTCCAGGTGTCCGCCAGCGGGCTCACCTCGAGCTTCAAGGTCGGCGACGTCTGGGCGATGCGAAACACCGCCAGCAGCAAGTCCGTCTACCTGGCGATCTCCATCACCAACACGGACGCGCGCCCCGCGTGCTTCGTGAAGCTCACCGACATCCTTTGGAAGGACGGGAGCGGGGCGACCTTGAAGGGGCCGGATCTCACGTTCGTGCAGGGCTCGGTGGGCATCATCGGCAGCGGCGAGACGTACACGGACACGTGCCTGGCGGCGGGGGAGCAGAGCTATGCGTTCCAGATCGCCGCGGGCTCCAGCAGCACGCCGGACTGGTACGGCTCCATCGCCTCCATCAGCTTCGCGATCGCGAGGGATGAGCGACTCCCCACCGAGCCCACCGCGAAGCTGCGCGCCAGCAAGTACCAGAAGGCCAGCGCCAGCTCGGTCCGGGTGACGTTCGAGAACCAGGGTAGCGGCAGCGCCAGCGTTGGAACCGGCTCTTTCAGCCGGTTCGTGCTGCTGGACGCCTCGGGCGCGCCCGTGACGTGGAGCTTCCTCACCCACGCCGCGGACGCGACCGTGGCCGCCGGTAGCACCACCACCGCGGACGGGACGCTGACCTTCGAAGGCTCCGCCACCCGGCTTGGCGCCTACGCGGACTTCAAGCAGGCCGCCGGCAGCAAGCAGCTGCGCGCGCTCGGTCCCGGGCCGCTGAGCGACGCGGAGGCGGAGGTGCTGGCGCGCGAGTGGGTGCGCAGCCAGCCGCGGGAGTAGCGCTCGCCTCGCGCCTTCAGTTGCAGGACGGGTGGGCGACGTAGGCGCTGGGGTACGCGGCGATCCACGAGCAGATGTCGTTCCACATCGAGCTGCGGAAGCGGACCCCCTGGTTCGCGCCTGAGTTCGAGCCCCAGTAGACGGCGAAGATCCACCCGTCGCTCCCGCTCACCGCGCCGTAGATGGGGCTGCCGCTCTGGCCGCTCGAGCCGTCGTTGTCGATGTTGAGCCGGTTGCCGCTCATCGCCTCGCCGTCGAGCGTGGCGGTGTGCGAGTACATCCAGCCGTTGCAGGTCTTGTCGGCCTCCGGGGACGCCGCGCAGCGCTGATAGGTGGGCTCGCCGCACGCGCGGTCAGCGCCGCAGGGGTAGCCGCGCAGCGTGGCGCTGCGGCCGGTATAGCTGGAGGCGCTGTTCCAGTAGCCCACCCCCATGTAGCCGGTGGAGGCGACCGCAGCGGTGTTCTGCAGGTAGAGCAGCGCGTAGTCGTAGTCGCGGCTGATGCGCCAATCGCGCAGGAAGACGCCGCTCCAGGGGATGGAGCCGTTCAGCGCCTGGGTGCTGCTCTGGCCCGGGTTGAAGAAGCCGCTGGTGCGCAGGGTGCCGTCCTCCTGCAGCACGCAGTGCGCCGTGGTCAGCACGTGGCGGGGGCCCACCTTCGCGCCGGTGCAGCCGCCGGACTGCAGGCCGCCGCTCGCGGTGAGCGTCCCGATGACGTTTGACGGAAAGCTGGTCAGCGAGCTGCTGCTCCAGATCCGCGAGCGGTTGTCGATTGAGGTGTCGGTCCAGATGCGCTCCTCCTGCTGCACGTGCGCGTACTTCTCGAGCTGCGCGGCGGCCTCCGCGAGCTCCCCCCTGGACGGGCCCGTGGGCTCACCGCGCGCGGGGGCATCCCCCAGCCGGCCATAGGCTGTGCCCTCGGGGGTCACCAGCAGCGCGTCGTAGCGCTCCCCGGTCGGCGCGTACCAGGCGCGGTCCCGCTTCCCGGCTTCGGCGAAGCGCTCCTGCGCCTCCGGGCTCGGCCGGATGACGCGGCTCGCGACGTCGAAGTCTGCCGTGGTGCGCACCTCGGCCGTCACGCGCTCCCATCCCGGGTCGAGGAGGAAGCCCTCCGGTGCAGAGGCCGTCCCACACCCGCTGAGCAGTACCGCGAACAGCGCCCCGATGATGCCTGTCTTCATGTGGATTCCCTCGTGAGCGCGGAGAGGGAGCTCCCCGCGACGACGAGAGACGTACAGGCCGCTGCCTTCCGGCTGCCTTCCGGGCTGTGACAGCGGCATTGCGCGCGTGTTCGAGGAGGCCCGAGCTCGGTGCCGCCCCTCGACTACGTGCCTGCGGCACTACGCTCGGGGTGAACGGGGGAGCTACGGGCCCGAAAGGTTCACAGCCTCTCGGGGTGAACGGGAGAGCTACGCGCCCGAAAGGTTCACACCCTCTCGGGGTAGAACGGGGCTCAGCGGGGCGCGGTCCAGCTGCCGCCGCGGGGCGCCTCGCGGGGCTGGTGCTTGCGCGCCTTGGGGTCCGGGCGCTCCACCACGCGGCCGACGAGATCGTAGTCGTGGGCCTCGGTCACCTCGACGGTGACGAACTCGCCAGGGTAGGCCATGCCGTCGTTGATGTAGACCTGCCCGTCGATCTCCGGGGCCTGGCCCTCATGGCGGCCGACGAGGAGGTGCTCGGTCTCCTCGCTCGCGCCCTCCACCAGCACCTCCAGCCGCTTCCCCACGAGCGCCTTGTTCTGCTCGCGGTTGATCCGCTTCTGGATCGCCATCACCTCGCGCCAGCGGCGCTCGATGGTCTGCTGCGGCACCTTGTCTGCCATGTCGTAGGCGGCGGTGTCCTCTTCGTCCGAGTACTGGAAGCAGCCCAGCCGCTCGAAGCGCTGCTCCTTCACGAAGTCGCACAGCAGCTGGAAGTCCTCCTCGGTCTCACCGGGGAGCCCGGCGATCACGGAGGTGCGGATCATCAGGCCCGGCACGCGCGCGCGCAGCTTCTTGAGCAGCTGGGCGAGGAACTCCGCGTTGCGGCCGCGCTTCATGGACATGAGCAGCTTGTCCGAGGCGTGCTGCACCGGCATGTCCAGGTACTTGGCGATCTTCTTCTCCGTCGCCATCACGTCGATCAGCTCGTCCGGGAAGACGCGCGGGTAGGCGTAGTGCAGGCGGATCCACCGCACGTCCACCTGGCAGAGCGCCTTGAGCAGCTCGTGCAGCTTGGGGCGGCCGGGCAGGTCATGGCCGTAGGCGGTGAGGTCCTGCGCCACGAGGTTCAGCTCCGCCACGCCCGAGTCCGCGAGCTTGGCGGCCTCGGCCACCAGGTCCGCGATCGGCCGGGAGCGCTGCGCGCCGCGCAGCTTGGGGATGATGCAGAAGGCGCAGGCGTTGTCGCAGCCCTCGGAGATCTTGAGGTACGCGGTGTGCTCCGGCATCGAGTTGGTCCGCGGCGTCTTCGCGTCGTGGATGTACTCGGGGTCCGGGATCACCTGGCGGGGCGAGGCCTCCGCGGCGAGCAGGTCTCCAATCTGCGCGTAGGCGGAGGTGCCCAGGAAGTGATCCACCTCCGGCATCTGCTTGGAGAGGTCCGCGCCGTAGCGCTGGGAGAGGCAGCCGGTGACGACCAGGGTGCCGCACTTGCCGGACTTCTTGTACTCGGCCAGCTCGAGGATGTTGTCGACCGACTCCTGCTTCGCCGGGCCGATGAACGCGCACGTGTTGACGACGATGACCTCGGCCTCCTCCGGCGCCTGCACCAGCTGGTACCCGCGCCCGGCGAGCGTGCCGAGCATGACCTCCGAGTCCACCCGGTTCTTCGGGCAGCCCAGCGTCATCATGTAGAGGCTCTTCTTGTCGCTGCTGTTGGCCACGTCCCTACCGCTTTCCTATCTCGGTGCGCTCGAAGTGGTCGCCGCTCCATTGAAACGTCATGGTGGCGCCGGTGCTGTAACCGATGGTGAGGTCCCCTTCGTCTTCCAGGACGACGGAGAGCGCCCGCCCGAGCGCGCAGGTGGCCACCGGCCACTCGAGCACCCGATCTGCGGTCCTTCCTTTGATCAAGTAGAGCCCCAAACGCAACTCGCGGTCGGATTCGCAGGAACCTTCCGAGCCGTAGGGGTCCTCCCCTGAGAGGACGGGGATGACGTTCCGGCCGTCCGGCAGGGTGAAAGAGCGGGGCATGGCCAGCCGGGCGTCGTCCGGCTTCACCGGGTGCTCGGTCACCAGCCCGGTCAGGGAGGTCGCGGTCAGCTCCTTGTCCGCGGAGACCCAGAGCGGGTAGCGCAGGCTCTCGAAGCCCAGCCAGGCGCCCTCCCGTCCCTCCAGCGAGGTGACCTTCTCGGGCGGCTTGAGCGCCAGGGCCGAGCGCAAGGAGTCCGCCAGGCGCAGCGGCGGGCCCTTCATGGAGCCGAGCTCGCAGTTGCTCACCGGGACCGCCGCGGCGTCCGGCGCGTCCTTGTCCTCGTAGGTGGCGCACAGCTCGAAGACGAGCGGGTCCCGCGCGGGGAACCGCGGCAGCGCCCGCAGGGGGATGGCCAGCTCGGCGCTCTTGAGGGGGCCCTTATTGGCCTCAATCCGGATGGCGCTCTGGCGGAAGCGGGGGGCGTCCGCGGGGAGGACGCGCGCGCCCAGCGGCCCCAGCTCCAGCGCGAGCCCCTCGCTCCCCACCCCGGCGCCCGGGAAGTGGAGCGCGAGCTTCAGCTGATCCGCGGGGAGCGGGACGTCATCGGTGACCTCCACGCCGAGGTACAGCGTGCCCTTGAAGGTGCCGGCGAGGAGCTTGAGCTGCGCGCTGCCCGTGCCTCCGTCGGCCGCGGGCGCGGGGGCGACCTCCAGCTTGAGGCCGCCCGCGAGGTCCTTGAGGTTCCCGTCCAGCTTGGGGGCGGCGCGCAACCCGGGGACGTCCAGGGGGGCAGGCTGCGCCCCGGCCTGGGGCGCGGCGGCGAGCAGGGTGAGCAGGGGGAGCAGCACGGTCTAATCCCGGAAGTTGTTGAACTGCAGGTCGAGCTTCACGCTGTCCTGCTGCTGCTTGAGGAACGCGATGGCGGACTGGAGGTCATCCCGGCTCTTCCCGGAGACGCGCAGCGAGTCCCCCTGGATGGAGCCCTGGACCTTCATCTTGGACTCCTTGAGGGCTTTGACGAGCTCCTTGGCCTTCTCCACGGGGATGCCTTGCTGGATCTTCACCAGCTGCTTCACCTGCCCGAGCGCGGCGGCCTCCACCTTCTGTGGCTCCAACCCGCGCAGCGAAACCCCGCGCTTGGCCAGCTTGGCGAGCAGGACCTCGTAGGCGGCCTGGAGCTTCGCGGTGTCGCTGGACTTGAGCAGGATGCTCGCCTTGTCGTCCCCGAAGGTGAGCTCCGTCTTGGTCCCCTGGAAGTCGTAGCGCGTGGAGAGCTCCTTGCGGGAGTGATCCAGCGCGTTCTGGACCTCGGCCATGTCGATCTTCGAGACCACGTCGAAGGAGGGCATAGCGGCGGCTTCTATCAGAGCTCACAGCCCGCGCGTGAGCACCGCCGCCACCAGCGCCACCGAGTTGATGGTGGCGTGGACCAGCACCGGCGCTGTGACACCCCCGCTCCGGACCCGGGCGTAGCCGAGCACCAGGCCCAGGAAGAAGATCCACCCCACGTACGGGCCGTAGAACGGGTGGAGCGCCGCGAAGACCGCCGCGCTCAGGACCAGGCTGGCCGTGGCCGGGAGCCACCCGCGCAGCCACGGCAGGAGCAGGCCGCGGAAGAGCAGCTCCTCGCCCAGCGGCGCCAGCACGCAGGCGGACAGCGCCAGCAGCCCCCAGCCCAGCGCGCCCAGGTGGGTCCGCCCGGCCAGCTCCACCAGGGGGTGGCCGGCGTCGTCGCTGCGCTGGAAGACCACTCTGGCCACGAAGGTCACCAGCATCGCCACGCGCACGGTAAAGGCCGCGAGCAGCCCCACGCTGATGGCGTAGCTCGACCACGGCTCGCGGCCGGCCCGTTGGGAAGCTCCCCCACCGTTCACCCCGAGCGAAGTCGAGGGGCGCTCAGGCTCGCCCTCTCCGGTCACCCCGAGCGAAGTCGAGGGGCGCTTGCGCAGCAGCACCCAGCCCAGCAGCGCCAGGGTGGCAGCCATCACCGTCTGCGCCAGGAGCACACTGCCGGCGGAGCTGCCCCCGAGCAGCGCCTCGAGCGCGCGCGCCGCGCCCACCGCGGAGAGGCTGGCCGCTACCAGCACCCCGAGGAGCCACAGCGGCAGCGCCGTGGCCCCCTTCCTGCGGCCGAAGAGCCAGAGCGCCAGGAAGGCCGCCGCGGCGAACGCCACCGCGAGTCGCTGATTGGATCCTCCGTCCAGCGCGGGGCCGGGGGTGGGCTCGAAGAGGGCGCGCCGAGGGCCTGCCAGCGCCTGGGCGGGGACGGGGCGGATCCGCGCGGTGCGCTGCTCGCCGGCGCGGCTGATGGCGAGCTCCAGCGTGCCGCCGTCGCTCTGCTGCACCTCGGTGCGCAGCGCCTGCGCGTTGGCGACGGGGCGGCCATCCACCGAGAGCACGAGGTCGCCTTGAGCCAGCCCGCCGTCCTGCGCGGGCGAGCCGGGGAGGACGCCCGCCAGCCGCACGCCGCCGGGCACTTCCGCCGGGTCCAGCTGGACGCCCAGGCTCAGCGCGCCGCCGCTGCCCTGGCCCTGCTTGCGCGCCTGCGCCTCGCGCGTCAGCGTGGGCCAGAGGGCGCCCAGCGCCGCGAGCACCAGGAGATCCAGCACCGCCAACAGCCGCAGCCGGGCCCGCCAGCGCGCGGCCTCGGGCGGCAGCTCCCCCGTGCCGGCCAGCAGCGCGAGCGGCGGGCCGATCAGCGGCCCCACGCAGGGGAAGGCGCCGCCGATCAGCGCCGTGAGGAAGAGCCCGCGGGTGCGTGCGGTGGTGGGATCCACGGGCCCTTCTACAGCCGGACCACGACGGGGATCACCACCGGCCGCCGGCCGACCCGCTGCTTGAACACCCGGCGCACCGCCGCGGTGAGCTCCTCGCGCAGGAACGGCTCGTCCCCGAGCAGATCCCGGGAGAGCTGCTGGAGCTCCTGGGCCACGCCCTCGGCGAGCGAGGGCAGCAGCCGCGCCTCCTCGTCCGTGAGCCCGCGGCCGTGGAGGGTGGGGCCGGAGACGAAGGCGCGGCGCGAGGCGTCCAGCGCCACCACCGCCACCACGGCACCGCCCTGGCCGAGCGCCAGCCGCTCGCGCAGCGCGTCCGGGGCGGTGTCGCCGAAGCCGCTGCGGTCCTTGAACAGCCGCCCGTGGGGCACCGAGTCGTTGATCGCCCCGCGCTCGCCGTCGAAGGAGATGACGTCTCCATCGCGCGCCAGGAGCAGCTGCTGGTCGCTCAGGCCGGCCTCGCGCGCGATTTTGAGGTGGGCGGTGAGCTGGCGCAGCTCGCCGTGGATGGGGACGAAGGTCTTGGGGCGCACCGCTTCGATCAAGCGCCGCTGATCTGCCTGCGCCGCGTGGCCAGAGACGTGGATCCCGCTCTCGAGCCGGGCGGTCACCACCTTGGCGCCGCGCTCGAGCAGCTGGTTGATCAGCTCGCCGATCGGCCGCTCGTGGCCGGGGATGGTCCGGGCAGAGAGCAGCACCAGATCTCCCGGCTGGATTCGAATGGGCTGTGGCGGGTCGTTGAGCTGGAGCAGCTGCCACAGCCCGGAGCGGGCCTCGGCCTGGGAGCCGGTGGAGAGGATCAGCACGTTGCGCGGGGCCAGCGCGCTCGCCTCCTCGGGGCTGGCAAAGAGGCCGGCGGGGAAGGGGAGCATGCCCAGCTCGCGCCCCAGCTCCACGTTGCGCGCCATGCTCCGGCCGATCAGCACCACCCGGCGCTGCTTCGCCAGGCACAGCTCGAAGAGGTGGCGCATCCGCGGAACGTTCGACGCGAACATGGAGACGATGACTCGGCCCGGCGCCTCGCCGATCACCCGCTCGAAGGTGTCTGCCACCACCCGCTCGGAGGGCGTGGCCCCCGGCGTCTCCGCGTTGGTGGAGTCGGAGAAGAGGCAGAGCACGCCCTGCTCGCCCGCCTCCCCGAACGCGGCGAGGTCGGTGGTGCGGCCGTCCGGCGGGGTCTCGTCCAGCTTGAAGTCCCCGGTGTGGATGGCGGTGCCGTCCGGCGTGCGCACGACCAGGCCCACGCCCTCCGGCACCGAGTGGGCCACCTGCACCGCTTCTACGTCGAAGCGCTCTCCGACCGTGAAGCGCTCGCGCGGGGAGATCTCCCGCAGCTCCGCGGAGATCTGCAGCTCCTCCAGCCGGTGCGCCAGCGAGCGCAGCGTGTAGCGGGTGCCGTAGACGGGGACGGAGTGCTCGCGCAGCAGGTACGGCAGGGCCCCCACGTGATCTTCGTGGCCG
This sequence comes from Myxococcaceae bacterium, assembly GCA_044229415.1. Taxonomy (GTDB): domain Bacteria; phylum Myxococcota; class Myxococcia; order Myxococcales; family Myxococcaceae; genus JBGATB01. The sequence goes on from JBGATB010000041.1 coordinate 84,625, forward strand.
TGGGTGAGCACCACGCCGCGCAGCGCCTGCGCGTTCTCCCGGAGGAAGGAGAAGTCCGGGAGGACGATCTCCACGCCCGGCTGCTCGGGCGAGGGGAACATCAACCCCGCGTCGATGAGCAAGAGCTCGCCGCCCGACCCGAAGGCCATGGAGTTGAGGCCGATCTCTCCCAGGCCCCCCAGGGGGACGGCGCGGAACATGCGCCGCATATGCTCAGGGCGGCGTCAGCCTGACAAGCAAACCCCGTGAACGTGAGAGGCTTCCTCACCGTGCCGCGCCCCGCTCAGCCCGAGCGAAGTCGAGGGCCCGCCGATCGTAGGGACTCTCGCTCGTGGGGCCCTCGACTTCGCTCGGGCTGAGCGGACGGCTCACGGCCTCAATTTCAGGTCAGCGCCGCAGGCTCGCCATCAGCGCCAGGGCATGGCCGGCCAGCCGGCGTCCTGCGCGTAGGCGCCGCCCGTGCGGAAGCTGCTCCACTGCTCCGGCCAGGAGGCGCTCGCCTCGAGGTAGGTGGACGCGAAGACCGAGGTCCCGGCCGCGCCGACCTTCCGCCCGTAGGCGATGCGGGCGGCCATCCGCTCGGGGGACGGCACGCTGCCGGCGGGCAGCTTGTCCAGGGCGTGCATGCCCGCCACGATGTGCCGGCCGTTGGCGCCGGCCATGAAACCGTCCAACAGCTTCGCCCAGTCGGTGCAGCCCGTGCCGATGTCCCAGTAGATCATCGGGGTGAGGGCGTCGATCGCGCCGGCCTTCATCCACCCCAGCGAGTCCTGGTAGTAGTTCCCGAAGCCCTGCGAGGTGCTGCAGCCCGGCAGCGGCTTGTAGATCCCCCACACGGACGCGCTGAGCACCGCCTTGGGGCGCCGCAGCTTCACCTTGGCGTAGATGGCGGCCACGGTGTCCGTCACGTTCTGGCGCTGCCAGTCCGCCCAGGTGGGCTTGGGGTTGGGCAGCGCCGCGTAGGCGGCCTCGCTCGCCGCGTCGTGCGAGAACCCGGTGCCGGCGTAGCGCACGCGGTCCAGGTGCAGGCCGTCCACCGCGTAGCGGGTGAGCAGCTCGTCCGCGGCGGCGATGATCGCCGTGCGCACCGCCGCGTTGCCCGGCGAGAACCAGAAGTACTCGCTGTCCACGTTCTTCCCGCTGGCGTCCACCGCCATGTACTCGGGGTGATCTCGCAGCAGGTGGTTGGGCTGTCCCGTGGGCGAGGCGGGCGGCAGGACGCAGGAGTCCGCCATCCCCTGCGTGGGTTGGCACATGCAGGCCGCGCCGCTGCACGGCCAGGCGGCGAAGACGTTCCAGTACGCGTGCAGCTGCATGCCCTTGGCGTGGGCGGCGTCGATTGCCGTCTGCAGCGGGTCCCAGCCGGGGTCTTGCCCGAGCGTGCCGCTGAGCTTCTGCGCCCACGGCGCAAGGCTGGACTTGTAGAAGGCGTCCCCGTTCCCGCGGATCTGGAAGTAGACGACGTTGAAGCCGGCGGCGGCGGCGCGGTTGATGATCCCCTGCACCTGCGCCGCGGTGTTGTAGGCGAAGCGGGTCACCCAGATCGCCCGGACCTCGTCCGCGGGCGCGGGCACGCCGGCGTCCGTCCCCGCGTCCGGCGCGCTCTTCACGGTGACGGTGACCGGGTAGTCGGCCGAGGTGATGCTCCCCGTCTTCACCCGGAGCTGCGCGCTCCCGGCGGCGAGCCCGCGCAGGTGCGCCTCGCCGCCGCCCAGCTCCACCTGGGCCACGCTGGTGGGGCTGACCTGCCACTCCACGGAGGCGGTGACGTCCGCCTCGGTGCCATCGTCGAAGGTGGCGGTGGCGTTCACGCCCGTCAGCGCGCCCGCCTCCACGGCCAGGGGGAGGGGACCCACCGTCAGGCCCTGGATCTTCGCGATGCCGGTGCCCCCGTCCTTCGCCACCGAGGCGTCCGGTTTCCCCGCGTCCGGGCTGCCGCCGGGCTGGCCGGAGTCGCTGCTGTCCCGTGGCTGGGGACCGCAGGCGAACAGGGCAGCGCAGAGCAGCAGCAGGAGCAGGCGAAGGCGCATGAGGGGTTCTTCGTGCGGGAGCTGGCGACGCCCCGGAGACTGGAGGAGAGGGCTCGTTCGGGGCAACGCGCCGGCGGGCGCGCTGTCACGAGGCAGTGACATCAGTTGATGGCGGGGCTCTCGCCCGAGGACCAGGGCTTGCCGCTCAGGCTGACCACCCCCTGGGCGTGGGCGCACTCGCGGCCCTGCTCGTCGACGATCACCGCGGAGGCAAACAGCAGGTTCTTGCCGGCGCGGTCGACCTTCGCTTCGGCGTAGAGGGACCCGCCCACCACCGCGCGCTCGAAGCTCATCGACAGCTGCACCGTGGCGCTGCGCTGAGACGGATCCACCAGCGCCGGCGTGCAGCCGATGGCGAGGTCGAACATCGCCGCCAACACCCCACCGTTCACCGCGTTCGAGCCCAACCCGCCCAGCTGCTCCGGCCGGATGGGCTTGAGCACCGCGCGCACGCGGTCCGCGCTGGGGAAGCTCACGATCACGCCGAAGTGCTTGAGCGTGGCGCTCTGGTTGAAGAGCTCTGCGTAGCGCAGCTGCGCAGCGGTCGGGCGGGGCGGGGTGTCAGCCATGGGCGCGCACCCTAGTACAGGGCCTTCTGGGCTACGGTCTAGCGCCGTGCGGCGGGCCCCGAGCTCTCTCTGGTTGCTCTGCGGCGCGCTGGCCGCGGCGCCCGCGGCCGTGGCCACGCCCTGGCAGCCCGTGCAGGGGGACCTCTCCGCCGTGGGCACCTTCGACGAGGAGCGCGGAGAGACGCTCGCGCTCTTCCTCGGCGCCGCGTTCGGCGAGTCCGCGCCGGAGCTGGCCTCGCGCCTGTTCGTGCTGGGCCTGGAGCTCACCTACTCCACGCCGCAGCGCCCGTACTCGCTGTCCGTGGGGCTGGGGCCCCGCTTCGGCTTCGGCTGGGCCGGGGCGACCAAGGAGGAGCGCGTGCTCCCGGACTTCCATGTCTACGGGCGCCTCACGCCCTTCTTCGCCGCCAGCGCGCTCCCCGGGCAGACGGGCGCCTTCCCTGTCGGTCCCCCCCACGGCGGGGTCCGGCTCGGCGTGGGCTGCACCGCGCTCGGCTGGTCGAAGGCGTTCCTCCAGTGGGGACAGGATGCCTACGCGCGGACCCGCGGCTTCTACGGGGAGACCATGCGCGTGCTCTCCACGGTGCTGCTCTTGCCGGTGGCGCTCGCCAACCACGCGGAGCTGAGCTTCGAGGTCTACGGGGACGGGCGCTCACCCCTCAAGGCGCTCTTCACCTTTCGGGTGGGCGCCGGCTTCTGATCCTGTTAGTGGCCGTGAGCCCGTGACCGCCGAACCCGAAGCCGAAGCCCCGCTGCTGGCGGACCTCAACGCCCCCCAGCGCGACGCCGTCCTCCACGGCGATGGCCCCCTGTTGATCCTCGCCGGCGCCGGCTCGGGGAAGACGCGGGTGATCACCCGCCGCATCGCCCACCTGATCCGCGTCCGGGATGTCTTCCCCTGGAAGATCCTCGCGGTCACCTTCACCAACAAGGCCGCCCGGGAGATGCGCGAGCGGGTCACCGCCCTGCTCGGGGACAAGGGGCGCGGGCTCACCGTCTCCACCTTCCACTCCGCCGCGGCGATGATCCTCCGCCGGGACCCGGAGAAGGTCTCGCTCACGCGCAACTTCCTCATCTACGACGACGGAGATCAGCTCCAGCTGGTGAAGCGGTCGATCAAGGAGAACGGGCTGGACCCCGCCTCCATCGGCGCCCGGGAGGTCCTCTCCCGGATCGACCAGTGGAAGAACGCCGGCCACCTCCCGGACCAGGTGAAGCTCGCCCCGTCCGACTACCGCGGCCAGACGGTGCTCAAGGTCTACCGCGGCTACCAGCGGCTCTTGCGCGCCGCCAACGCGGTGGACTTCAACGACCTGCTGCTCCTGCTCACGGACCTGCTCCGGCGGGACAAGGAGCTGCGGGACTACTACCAGGAGCGCTACCGCTACATCCTGGTCGACGAGTTCCAGGACACCAACCGCGTCCAGTACGACCTGCTCCAGCTGCTCGCGCCCCCCGGCCGCTCCAACCTGGCGGTGGTGGGCGACGACGACCAGTCCATCTACCGGTGGCGCGGCGCCGACGTGGACAACATCCTCGGCTTCGCGGGCGACTACCCCGGCACGAAGGTCGTGAAGCTGGAGCAGAACTACCGCTCGGATCAGGCGATCCTCGAGGCCGCGCACGCCGTCATCGCCCACAACCCGCGCCGCATGGACAAGAAGCTCTGGTCCCAGCGGCCGCGGGGCGAGCCGCTCTCGCTCCTGATGAGCCGCGACGAGCGCGGCGAGGCGCAGGAGATCGCCCGCAAGGCGCAGGAGCTGGTGCGCGAGGGGCTCGTGGAGCACGCGCAGATCGCGATCTTCTACCGGGTGAACGCGCAGAGCCGGGTGCTGGAGGAGGCGCTGCGGCTGGCGCGGGTGCCGTACACGCTGGTGAGCGGCCGCAGCTTCTACGAGCGCGCCGAGGTGAAGGACGCCGCCGCCTACCTGCGCTTGATGGTGAATCCGCGCTCGGACGCGGACCTTTTGAGGGTGATCAACACGCCGGCCCGCGGGATCGGCGACACCACGGTGGAGCGGCTCTCCGCGCTCGCCAACGAGAAGGGCGTCAGCCTCTACGAGGCGCTCGCCGCGGCGGAGGAGGTCCCGCAGCTGAACGCCGGTGCGCAGCGCAAGCTCGCGGCGTTTCGCGTCCTGGTGGATTCGCTGTCCAAGTTCGCCGCCACCGCCCCCAACGCCGCGGAGGCCGTGCAGCGGATGCTGGACGAGACGACGCTCCTCCAATCCCACGAGGCGGCGGGGACGGACGAGGCGTATGCCCGCGCCGAGAACCTGCGCGAGCTCTACGGCGCGGCGCAGGAGTTCGATCTCCAGCTCGCGGCCGGGGAGGCCGCGGTCGCCGCCGGGCCCGCGCCCGCGCCGGGCGAGCCGGTGGACGCGCCGGTGCCACCCCTGCAGCAGTTCCTCGAACAGATCTCCCTGGTCGGCGAGGCGGACGGCGAGGTGGAGAAGGGCCGGGTGGCGCTGATGACGCTCCACGCGGCGAAGGGGCTCGAGTACGACGTGGTCTTCCTCGCCGGGATGGAGGAGGGCGTCTTCCCGCACAACCGCGCGCTCTCCGAGGACGCCAGCCCGGAGGAGATGAGCGAGGAGCGCCGGCTCTGCTACGTGGGCTTCACCCGCGCCCGGCGCCGGCTCTTCCTCTCGCTCTCCCAGAGCCGCTCGCTCTTCGGCGAGCTGAAGTTCAACCCGCCCTCCCGGTTCCTGCGTGAAGTGCCCCAGGAGCTCTTTGGCTTCGACGTGAGCCGCAACCTCGAGCCGCGCCGCATGCAGCCGGTGCCGCCCACGCGGCGGCGCCAGTACGAGTACGACGCCAGCGAGGGGCCCACCGTGGACCACTCCTACGACCAGAGCGGCGACTTCGCCGGCGGCAACTTCAAGGGCATGCGCGTGCGCCACGTGGACTTCGGCGAGGGCGTGGTCGTGGACTACGAGGGCGAGGGCGCCCGCGCCAAGGTGACCGTGAAGTTCGCCAGCGTCGGCCTCAAGCGGGTGATCGCCAAGTTCCTGCAGCCGGCGTGAGCGCGGTGCAGTCGGGCGGATCGAACCGCCCCCCACCCGGTCACCCCGAGAGGCTGAACCTATCGGGCGCGTCGCTCCCCCGTTCACCCCGAGAGGCTGTGAACCTTTCAGGCCAGAAGTCCCCCCCGTTCACCCCGAGCGTAGTGAGGCCGCCGCCCGTTGGGCGGATCAGTCAGGGCAAGAAACGTGAGGCCGTCCGCTCAGCCCGAGCGAAGTCGAGGGCCCCACGAGCGAGAGTCCCTACGATCGGCGGGCCCTC
>JBGATB010000096.1:0-13267 GCA_044229415.1 Myxococcaceae bacterium
GCCCCACGAGCGAGAGTCCCTACGATCGACGGGCCCTCGACTTCGCTCGGGCTGAGCGGGGCGCGGCAAGTTTCAGGTCAGCGCCGTAGGCGCGCAGTCGAGAGGCAGCACGCACGCTCGGAATCACCTCTGGGCGAACCGAGCTTGCGTGCCGCCCCTCGACTACGCCTGTCCCGAGCGTCAGCCGAGGGGCTCGGGGTGAACGGAGGGGGACTACGGGCCCGAAAGGCTCACAGTCTCTCGGGGTGAACGGGGGGGATCCCGAAACTCAGAAGACCGGGATGACCGGGAGCTTCGCGTTCTGCTGGAGCTGGCCGAACGCCTCCTGCGCCTCCGTGGTGGCGGCGAAGCCCGCGCCGGTGAAGGTGCTGGCGTAGCCCTCGGCGATGGCGCGCTTCTCCGAGTCGTCGAGCTGGAAGTCATCCAGCATCCCGTGGCCAACCGCCTCGGCCAGCTCGTTCTTGGTCAGCTGGAAGCCGCCATCGCTCTGAGGATCCGCGGCGCGGCGGAAGGTCTCCTGGATGTCGGAGGTTCCGTTGGCGGCGGGGGCAACGGTGAGGGCGGGGGTTCCACTGACGGCGCTGGCTGGATTCAGCTTCATGTTCGACTCCGGGGTTGGCGCCCTCCCGAAGAGGGCGACGTTCACCCAGGTTGTCCGCCCACGCGGCGCGCGCGTCGCGCGCGCAGGCGCGCAGATCGGGACAAACGTCCCAGCCGCTACTTCGCCTCCTCCACGTAGTGCGCCTCCACGTCGTGGACGGTGAGCACCAACTTCTTGAGAGTCGGGTCGAAGCGCGCCCCGCCGAGGATGGCCCAGGCCTTCCGGCCCGGCACCAGCAGCTCCCGGCCGGGGACCTTGGGCCCCGCCTCCAGCACCGCGGAGAGCTTCTGGCCCAGGTCAATGGCGTACCGGCCGCCGCCGAGGTCCGCCTCCACGTCCACCACGCACAGCACGTACGCGTCCGCCGGGTACTTCCAGCGCACGTCCTTCACCGCCCAGAAGAGGTCGTTGTCGGTGATGTGGATGGGGTTGAAGCGGGTCTTCTGGGCGATCCGCGGCGGCGCGGCGAGCCGCACCGCGAAGCCCGGGCTGACGAAGCCCTCCTGCCACGCCGGGGGGAGCTTGGAGTCCTTGCTCTCGCCCCCCACGCACACGAGCAGCAGGTCACCCTCGCGCGCTTCGAGCTCGCGCCGATTCAGCACGCCGAAGCGCTCGCCGCTGAAGTGGTAGGTGCGCTTCTGTCCCTTCACTTCGTAGAGCGTGAGCAGGGCGCCCTCGTCGAGCGCGTTCTTCGGCGGCAGGCGGACCTGCTCGCGCTTCACCACCCGGCCCCAGTCTCCGGCCCAGCCGTCCGCCGGGCGGGGGTGCGCCGGATCCGCGGAGAGCCGGCAGCGCCAGCCCACCTCCGAGTCCGCGTTCTTCGCCCAGGCCTCGTGCCAGGCCCGGCGCTCCTCGCGCTGCGCCTGCTCCTTCTCCCGGGCGCGCTCGGAGGTCGCGCGCACCGCGTCCCGCTTCTCCACCAACGCCTTGAAGGCGCTGATGGAGCCCTCCACGTCCTCCCCGCGGATGAGCCGGTCAATCAACCGCTCCCGCTCCTGCTCCTCCGCGGTGGGGGTCCCCTCCTCCGCCGCCAGCGCGCCGGTGCACCCCAGCAGCGCCGCCAGCCACACCGCCCGCGTGCGCTCAGCCATCGATCGGCACCTGGAAGTTGATGCCCTTCATCTGCTGGTAGAAGGCCGGGAAGTCCTTCTCCAGCGTCGCCAGATAGGCGCGCGCGGCCTTCCAGTCCGCGAGCTCGATGCAGGTGGTCACCAGCATCAGCAGGGTCGTCTGGCGCTGCTGCGTGCCGGCCGCCAGGCAGCCCTCGAAGAGCCGCCGCGCCTCGGGGTACTGCGCGTTGCGGTGGTAGACCTGCGCGAGCTGGCAGAGGTCCCAGCGGCGATCTCCGTCCACCTCCTTCGCCTCCTTCGCCGCGTCCGCCTTGCCGGCTTCGATCTTCCGGCGCCGCTCGATGACGCCCTCCACCGCCATCTTCACCATGGAGAAGTAGAGCGTGTCCGGGTAGCGCTTGAGGAACTGCTCGCCCTCCTTGAGCGCCTCGTCGTAGCGGTGCAGCGCCACCAGCAGCTGCACGGCGGAGGACTGGGTCATCGGGATGTACTGGGCCACCGCTGGATCTCCGCTCGCGGCGAGCTCCTCGCCGAGCTCGCGCCACAGCTGGAGGGCCTCGTGGTGGCGGCGCATCATCTGGAGCTGCCCACCCAGCTGCGCGCCGTAGGAGAAGCGCTCCATCATCGTCTTCGCCTGGCCCTTGCCCTTGCGGAACTCGGCCAGCTTGTCCTTCTGCGCGGCGTCCGCGCGCGCCTGGTACTCGCGCAGGCGGGCCTCGAGCGCGGCGAGGTCGTCCGTGGCGTAGGTGAAGTCCGGCGCCTCCTTGACCGCGGCGACCAAGAGCTCGCGCTTGGCGCCGTCGTCCTTCTCGGCGCTGGCGCGGCCGTACAGCTCGACCGGGCGGAGGTTGCGCAGCTTGGGGCGGCTGCGGCGGGCGAAGCGCTCCACCACCTGCGGCGCCAGCTTGGCGGACTTGAGCAGCTCCACCGTCACGCGATCCTGGAGGCTGAGGAAGTCAGAGACGTCCCCGTCGACCTTGGCGGTGCCTACCACCTCGCCGGTCTCTATGCGGACGAAGCGGGCGGTCAGGCGGATCTTCTGGCCGGACTGCTGGTAGGCGCCCAGCGTGATCAAGTCCGCGCCGATCAGCTTGCCCAGCCGCAGCGTGCCGACCAGGTCGTCGTCCATCTCCGCGGCCTGGAGCTTCTGCTCGGCGAGCACGCGCTCCACGTCGCTGCGCTCCACCACGCGGATGCCGGGCGCGCCGCGCAGGTCGGTGGTCACCGACTGGCGGATGGCCTCGCCCACCGGCTTGTTGCTGCCCGCGAGGTCCTTGAACGGGAGCACCGCCACGGCGAGATCGCCTGCAAAGGCAGGAGCGCCGGCGAGCAGCAGCGCGAGGCAGAGGGCTGAGCGCACCATGTGCCGCGGAACTCTACCGAGCCGGCGCGATCAAAGGACAGCGCGCGCTCTTTTTGCGCACAGCTGCCGGGCGAGCGGGTCATCTCTGGATCTACCGCGGCGGCGCCCCGAATGCTTGGCCTCAGCCCAGCTCGCCGCGGGCCGCGCGGCGGAGGAGCTCGGCGTAGGCGCCCGGCTCCCCGGCGTCCGGCAGGTAGAAGCTGTGCGGATCCCACGTGGGCGGCCGCGAGTCGTGCGCGAAGAGCCAGGGCGCTACCGCCGCCACCCCTGCGCCTCGGGCGCAGCGCAGCCAGCCCGAAAGCAGCGCCCGGCGCTGCGCCAGGCTCCACCGCCCGTCCCCGCGCACCCCGAGCTCTCCGAGCAGCACCGGCTTGCCGGCGGCGCGCGCGGCTGCGGCGCGCGAGGAGATGAAGCTTGCGCCGGCGCGCGCCACCTTCCGCCGCGGCCCGCCCCACGCCTCGGGGTAGCAGTGGACGGAAGCCACGTCGACGAACGGGGACGCGAGGTTCCGCGACCAGGCCGGCTCGAAGCCCTCTTCGCCGGTGGAGACGAGGTGCCCCGGCGCATGTGCGCGCACCGTGGCGCCCAGCGCGTCCACCCACGCCCGCGGCGCCTCGCGCGGCTCGTTGAGCAGCTCCCAGCAGAGGACAGCGGGGTGCTCGCCGTAGCGCAGGCCATCCACCTCGCTCACGCGGCTGAGCAGCTTCGCCACATGCTGGCGGTAGTGCTCCACCACCTGCGGCGCGGTGAAGAAGCGGGCGTCCGCCTCCTGCGGCGCGGGGAGGCCCGCCCACGCCACGTAGCGCCGCGCCCCGCCGTAGGCGTCCCACGCATTGCCCAGCGGCAGCACCAGCTTCAGCCCCGCCGCGTGCGCGCGGGCGAGCACCACGTCCAGCGCGCGGAAGGCGAGTGCGTCGTAGGTGAGCGGAGAGGTCTGCAGCGCGCCCGGCCCGTTCCCATCGTTGAACGCGTTGGTGCGCAGGCCGGAGGCGCCGATCGCCTTCGCCTTTCGGAGGATCTCCTCGAGGACCGCGTGCTCCGCCTTCCCCTGGCGCAGGTCCCACGCCACGGACTCCTGCAGGTAGTAGGCGTTCAGCAGCAGCGCGCCCGGCGGGAGCCCTGGCAACGCCCGCGGCGGCCCCGGCGCGTGCTCCGAGGCGTGGCGCTCCAGCGTCCGGACGGTGGGGAACGGCCAGGCCATGGCGGAGAGGTTAACGCCCCGCCCGCCCGCTGCAGCTCCGCTCAGACGCCGAGCACGGACTTCGCGCGGGCGTAGTACGCGTTGCGGCTCGCGGCGCCGTTGGTGCCGCCGTTGATCCGCAGGGTGATCAGGTTGAAGTTGCGCGCGTCGGCAGCGGCGGAGAGGCCGCGGCTGTTCCAGAACCAGACCGCCACGCGGAAGGCCACGTCTGGATCCGCGGCGCGCTTGGGGTTGTTGACCAGGTCGATGCCCAGCGCGGCCCCGGCGGCCCGGTAGTTCGCGCGGCCAGTGAGCTGGATGGGCCCGCGGCCTTTGAAGCGGACGCCGTCGCCCGGGTAGATGTTGCCGAGGTCGCGGCGACCTTCGTACGCAGCGCCGCTGGCGATCTCCTCGAAGTAGCGCAGCTCGCCGCTCTCGTGCGCGAGCTGGGCGAGGAACGCGGCCTGGCGCAGCGGGGTGTTGATCCCGCCCTTCACCATCGCCGCGTTGAGGTACGGCAGCATCTGCGTGGCGCGGGCGGCGCTGAGGTTCGGCATGATCCGTCGCAGCTGCGCAACCGACACTCCGCCGCTGACCGGGCCCGGCGCCGGGCCGGGACCGCTGACCGGGCCCGTGCTGCCGCTGCTGCCCGCGCTCTTCCCCGGGATCTTCAGGACCTGGCCGGGGAAGATCCGGTTGGGGTTGGAGATGCCGTTGGCCCGGGCGATCGCCTGGAAGCTCACGCCGAACCGCGCGCCGATCCCGGAGAGCGAGTCCCCCGAGCGGACCGTGTACGTGGCCCCGCCGGCGCTGCCGCCCTTGCTGGCCGGAGGCGACTTGGTGGCCGGAGCGCCGCCGCCCTGGCCCGGGATGGTGAGCACCTGCCCCACGCTGATCAGGTTTGCGTTCTTGATCCCGTTGGCCCGCGCGATCGCCTGGTAGCTCACGCCGAACCGCGCGCCGATCCGGGAGAGCGAGTCCCCTGGCCGCACCGTGTACTTCGCACCGGCGGTGGCGCTGGCGCTGCTGGAGCGCGTGCTGCGCGCGGCGGGCCCCTTGGCCTTGCGCGCGGCGGTCTTGCTGCTGCCGGGCACGTTGAGCCGCTGGCCCGCGTTGATCCGGTTCGGGTTGCGGATGTTGGGGTTGAGCCGCAGCAGCTCCGCCACCGACGTTCCGTAGCGCGCGGCGAGCCGCGAGAGGGTTTCACCGGGGCGGATCTCGACGGACATCTGGGACTCCTCGCGTGGGCGCGAGCGCGCGCGCCTCAATGCGTATCGCCCCGAGCGACGTGAGAGTTTCGGTGTGGGGAAGCTCCGGACCTGACCGGTGGAACACCGGTGCTCCGATCGTCAAGCCGCCTCACGCTCCCGGCGCCTCGTCCCTTGCCAGTGGAGCACGCGCGCCGCGGATCCGCGTGCCGGACGCGTCACGGATTCTCAACCGCGCTGAATTCGAGCGGCCTAGCGGCGCGTCTTCGAGGAGGCGACCACCTTGCCCTTGCGGCGGATCAGGTCCTCGGTCTCCGCGGTGGGCTTCACCACCCAGCGTCCGGGCTGCGAGCGCGGGACGTCCGCCTCGAGCTCCACCGCGAGCTGGTCGTCGTCCCGCTTGGCGAGGTCGAGCTCCACCCGCTCCTTCTTGTGGCCGGGCAGGCTCAGCTCCACCGTGTGGGTGTCGCGGGTGAGGGACTTGAGCTTCATCGGCGTGACGCCGACGGTGCGGCCGTCCAGCACCACGGTGGCGCCGGGCGGCGTGGAGGTGAGCTGCACGTTCCGGTGCGAGGGGAGCGCGAGCACGAACAGCAGCAGGCCGGCCACCACCGCCGTCCCCACGCGCACGCGCTTCTGCCCCCACGCCTGCTTGAGCTTGAGCTCCAGGTCGCGCGTCCACACCCAGCGGGTCTGCTTCCAGAGCGGCGCGGTGCCGGTGTCGGCGTCCTCGTCGAAGGTCGCGTCCGTGTCGTCGTAGGCCTCGTGATCGTACCGGGCCCGGACCACCGGCTCGCTGGCGCGCGGCGCGGGCTGCGCCGCCGGCGAGGGCGGCTTCACCGCCACGGGGGCGCGCGGCGCGGGCGCCGGCGCGGTGACCGGCGGCTTCGGCGCGGCGGGCGCGCTGGTCAGCCGGAGCCACGGGAAGCTCTGGTGCAGGTACTCGCGCAGCTCCTCGGCCGAGGCCTCCACGCCGAGCTCTTCCAGGTAGCTGCGGATGGGCTGGAGGAAGACCTTCACCGAGTAGGGGCGCTCGATGGGATCCTTCGCGAGCGCGGAGAGGATGGCCTCGTCCAGCGCGTCGTCGATCGCGGGGTTGAAGCGGCTGGGCCGCGGCGCCGGCTCCTCGGCGGCGCAGGGCGCGCGGGTGAGCGCCTGCAGCAGGTTGAAGCCGGTGCACAGCTCGTAGAGCACGGCGCCCAGCGCGTACACGTCCGCGAGCACGTCCGGGCGCTCACCGCGGCGCAGCTCGGGCGCCTGGTAGGCGAGCCGGCGGCGGGCGGAGTAGGCCTCGGCGAAGCCCACCAGCCGGACCTCACCGTTGGGCTCGAGCAAGATCCGCCCAGGCTCGAGCCCGCCGTGGACCACCGCGCCGCCCACCCGGCCGTGCGCCTCCACCAGCTGCTCGCCCGCGCCGAGCACCACCTGCAGCGCGATGTTCAGCGGCACACGCTCGGGCGCCAGCCGTTCGATCAGCTCGCGGGCGGTGACGCGCGCGGCGCCAGCAGTGGGGCTCTCGGGGGACGCTGAAGTGTCGGAGACGGACGCGAGCGATTCCATGTCCCTCGCGCGGAGCAAGCTGCGTACCCTGGCCAACAGCCCTGAATTGCCTGGCAATCTCCGGCAGTCCTCGGGTGATAACCGCCGTTCACTGGAGCCTTCACTGGCTCATCCGTGTCTCACTCGCGCCCCAGGCGGTGCACTTCGTGTCCAAATCCTTCGCCCGTGAGCACGCCTGATCGCCACACCCGGGGACGGACCGCGCCGGGGCGCCTGCAGGCGCTGGACGCGTACCTGCTGGATCGCGAGCGAGCGCTGGTGGCGGCTGGCGGACTGTTCGTGGACGTGGGCTTCGGCGACTCGCCGGCGACGAGCGTGGAGACGGCGCGGGCGCTCGGACCACGTTGGCAGGTGGTGGGCGTGGAGCGCGAACCGGACCGCGTGGAGGCGGCGCGCGCGCTCGCCGCGAGCGAAGGCGTGGAGCTGCGCGCGGGCGGGTTCGAGCTGCCCCTGCGCGAGAGCGAGCGGCCAAGCATCATCCGAGTGAAGAACGTGCTGCGGGGGTACGCCGAGCCCGAGGTGGCCGCCGCACACGCGCGCCTCGGCGAGCCACTGCTTTTGCGCGGGCTCCTGCTGGAGGGGAGCGCGGAGCGCGACGGCTCGGTGCTCTGCGCGCACCTGATGCGGCGCGCGCCGGAGGGGCTCTTCCGCGAGGCGCTGCTGCTGCACACCGACTTCTCGCGCGGGTTCGCGCCCCTGCTCTTCCGCGACTGGCTGCCCAGAGACCTCCGGCGCCGCGTCCGGGCCGGCGAGGAGATCCACGCCTTCCTTCAGGCGTGGACGGAGGCGTGGCAGTCCGTGCGGACCGCGCGCGCGTCACCCACGCAGCTCTTCGCCGAGTCCGCCGCCGCGCTCGCGGCCCGCGTGCCGGGCGTGGTGGTGGACCCGGAGCTGCTGGCCCGCGGCTACCTGCTCTGGCGACCCCCGGGCGGCGTGCCGGCTTGACAATGGGGACAGGCTACTTTTCGGCGCCGAAATGGGGACAGGCTACTTTTCCGCCCGGACCCGCCTAACCTTGCGGCAACACTCGGAGCCCGACGACCGCTTCTGCCCCGCCGAGAAGTGGCGACAGGCTGCTTTTCCGCCAGGACCCCGTAACCCCGCGAGAACAAACGCTCGCGACGGCGCTCCCCGCTCGAAAAAGTAGCCTGTCCCCATTTCCGCCCCGAAAAGCAGCCTGTCCCCATTTCCCGGAAGAGCCCCCGGCCACCGCTCCGGTCGAGACGGACCACTGGTTCCCGTTCCAGGGTGACGTGGCGTTGGGAACCTCCGTTGGCTCGGACGCGCCGGTCTTCGCCTACGCGCTCTACGGCGGCGCCGTGCTCGGCCGCGCGCCCGAGGTGGGCTGGGCGCCGTACCTGTCGCTCGGCTTCGAGTCCTCCGGGCGCAGGGGCGGTCCGGACACCGGTGGGCTCGCGATCCGCGGCGGGCTCTCCCTCTCCGGCGGCCGCGGCGAGCCTGGAGGGATGTGGCCGGACCTCATCCTCTACGGCCAGGTCTCCGGCTTCCTCCGCTACAAGAGCCTGCGCAGCGACTACAAGCTCGGCGGCGTCCGCGCCGGCGTCGGGCTCACCGGGATGTGGCTGCGCGCGCTCTGCCGCGCCGAGCGCGATGCCGGCAGCTCCGCAGGCGCCTGCCTCCTCGTGGGCTACCTGGGGCTCATCAACCACGTGCAGGTGCAGTACGAGTGGGCCCACGTCTCCGACACGCGAGCCCCCCTCAACCCCTACTCCCGCGATGAGTCCCGCTGGCTCTTCCTCGCCGGCTTTGGGCTCTGAGCGTGGCCACCAGCCGCAAGCCCACGGGCTGGATCTCCCCCGCCGCCAGCGCCCGCCGCTCCTGCTGCAACAACTCAACCGCCAGCGCGTCCGCCGCCGCGCCTCGCAACCACCAGTCGAAGTAGCGGAAGAGGTACGGAGCCACCGCGACGCGCGCCTTGCCGAACTGGCGCTCGATCTCTGACCTCAGCTGACGGCCGAGGTGCAGCGCCGGGACGTGCGCGTGGTGCTCGCGCCAACGTGCGAGGAGATCCACGGGGCGCCGGGGCGCGGCGTGCTCGTGATCGCCGTGCTCGTGCTCGTGATCGCCGTGCTCGTGCTCATGCTCGCCGTGCTCGTGCTCATGCTCGTGTGCACCGTGCTCGTGCCCACCATGCTCGCCATGCACGTGATCGTGATCAGCGCGCGCGTGCCGCCCATGCGGCGCGAGCAGCTTCGCGCCCTGGAGCAGCGCCACGCGCTCGAAGAACCAGGCGGCGGTGGGCCGGTCCACCACCTCCAGCTGCGCGTCGTCGACGATCAGCCGCCCGCCCGGCTTGAGCAGCCCCCGCGCGTGCGCGACGGCCGCCTTGAGCGGGTGGATGTGGTGGAGGCTCCGGGCGAAGACGACCGCGTCGAACGGGCCGCCTTCGAAAGAGAGCAGGTCCACCTGCTGGGCGCGGACGCCGCGGCGGCGCGCCGCCCGGACCGCCTTGGCGGAGGGGTCGATCGCGGTGAGGAACACCTTGCGCGCCAGGTGCTGGGCCAGCTCGCCGGCCCCGCAGCCCACCTCGAGCACCTTCTGCCCGTTGCGCAGCAGCGGCGCGACGAACGCGAGCGTCTGCTCGGTGGAGAGCGCCTCTCCCCGCGCGCTCACTTCTTCTTCGCCAGGGCGTCGCCGCTGCCGGCGAGCAGCTCGCCAATGTTGGTGTCGGTCACCTGGAGCTTGCCCAGCCGCTGCGCGTAGTGGAGCAAGAGCGCGCGGTTGTCGCCCACGGAGAGGTTCTGCAGCTCGAGCGCGCCGATCCGATCCTCCGGCGTGAACGCGCTCTCGGTCTTCTCCATGGAGAGCTTCTCCGGGTCGTACGCGGAGCACTCGGCCTGGGTGTCGAGCAGGCTGTAGTCCTCGCCTCGCCGCAGCTCCACGGTGACGCGGCCGGAGACGCCGCTGGCCACCCAACGGGTGAGCGCGTCCTTGAGCATCAGCGCCTCGGGGTCGAACCACTTGCCCTCGTAGAGCAGGCGCCCCAGCCGCCGGCCGAAGGTGACGTAGAGGTCGGTGGTCTCCTCGTTGTGCACCGCCGAGAGAAGCCGCTCGTAGGCCAGGTGCAAGAGCGCCATGCCTGGCGCCTCGTAGACGCCGCGGCTCTTGGCGTCGATGACCCGGTTCTCGATCTGGTCGCTCATCCCCAGGCCGTGCCGCCCGCCGATCTGGTTGGCGGTGGTGAACAGCTCGAAGAGGCTCTTGAAGTGCGCGCCGTTGAGCGACACCGGGACGCCCTGCGCGAACTCCACGGTCACCTTCTCCGGCTTGATCTCCACCTCAGGCTTCCAGAACGGGACGCCCATGATCGGGTTGACGATCGTCATCCCCTTGTCGAGCTTCTCCAGGTCCTTGGCCTCGTGCGTGGCGCCGAGCACGTTGGCGTCCGTGCTGTACGCCTTCTCCGTGGACATCGAGTACGGGAGCTTGATCGACTCCAGGTACTTCGACATCTCGGTGCGGCCGCCGAACGCGTTGACGAACGCGGTGTCGAGCCAGGGCTTGTAGATCTTGAGCGTGGGGTTGACGAGGATCCCGTAGCGGTAGAAGCGCTGGATGTCGTTGCCCTTGTGCGTGCTCCCGTCGCCGAAGACGTGCACGTCGTCCTCGCGCATCGCCTTGATGATGGCGGTGCTGGTGACGGCGCGGCCCAGCGGCGTGGTGTTGAAGTACTTCCGCCCGGCGGTGGCGAGGTGGAAGGCACCGCACTGGATGGCGACGATCCCCTCGCGGACCATGGCCTCGCGGCAGTCCACCAGGCGCGCGGACACCGCGCCGTGGGTGAGCGCGATGGGCGGGATGTCCGCGGGGTTCTTCTCATCCGGCTGCGCGAGGTCCGCGGTGTACGCGTAGACCTTCATCCCCTGGCGGGAGAGCCAGGCGACGGCGCAGCGGGTGTCCAGACCACCGGAGAACGCGATGCCGAGCTTGGTGCCCGGCGGAGGCAGAGAACGGTAGATGCGGCTCATGGGCGCGTCGACCTAGCACGCCGCTCCCCGCCGAGGTAGCCGTTCGCTTCAGCGAGTGTTCGTCACGGCGCGGCCTGGCAGAGCAGCTCCACGTTGCGCAGCCCCTCCTCGCCGGGGACCTCCGGGTCGCGCCCGTCCCGGATCGCCTCGGCGAAGTCGCGCAGCTCGCCCGCGTAGGGGTTCTGCACCGGGAAGGAGACCGGCTTGCCGTTCACGGTGAGCTCTCCGTCCCCTGTGCCGTGCAGCGTGCGCAGGAACACCACCTCCAGGCCATCCCCGTACAGCTCGAAGCGACGGGTGGACTCGAAGAGCGCGCTCGTCATCAGCTCCGCGGTGGCGCCGTTGGCGAAGCGCAGCGCCAGCACCGCGCTCTCCTCGTGCGGGCCGTTGAGCAGCGGGCGGGCCAGCACGCTCTTCACCTCCACCACCTCGCCGCAGCGGGGCACCATCATCCAGCGCAGGAGGTCGAGCCCGTGCGTGCCCGCCGCCGCGAGCGGCCACCAGCGGCCCACCTCGGGCGAGGCCCGCCAGTTGGTGGGATCTCCCTTGAAGGTGAAGTGCACGCGCGCATGGCGCGGCGCCGGCAGCTCCCCCGAGTGGATCCGCTTGGCGATCCCCCGGTGCCCCACGTGCCAGCGCAGGTGGTACGCCACGCCCAGCCGCACCTTCGCCGCGCGGCAGGCCTCCACCGCGCGCCGGCAGGAGACCACGTCCGTGGCCAGCGGCTTCTCACAGAGCACGTGCTTGCCGGCCCGGGCGCACGCCTCCACCTGCTCCGCGTGCAGCTTGTCCGGGGTGGCGATGATCACCGCCTGCAGCGCCGGGTCCGCCAACAGCGCCGCGAGCCCGTCATGCGCCGGCACCGGCGCGGCCGCGCCGTGCTTCTTGGCGAAGGCGGCGCCCCGGGCCCGGTCCCGCGAGAGCACACTCCACAGGCGCAGCGCCGGCACCTGCGCCAGCGCGGGCGCCAGCTGCAGGTCGGCGATCCGCCCGGTCCCCAGCAGCGCAACGTTGATGGGCTCCGGAGCCGCCATGGTGTCCCTCCGGGCGGCAGCATCCGCGATAACGGAGGGCGCGTCAGCCCGGCGCCGAGTTGCAAGCCGGGGTCACTGCCGTTATAACGACTCTACATCCGTTATAGCGGACAGGGACGGAGCCAATGCGGATCGCGTACGTGGGTGGGCTGGACCGGGCAGCGCCGCTGCTCAAGGCGGAGGCGCTGCGGCAAGGGCACGAGCTGGAGCTGGTGTCCGCGCCCAACAGCCGGCGGCAGATGGCGGAGCTGGAGTCAGCCATCGCCCGGGCGGACTTCGTGATCATCGTCACCGAGCTGGACAGCCACAACGCGGTGCTCCTGGCGCGGAAGACGGCGAAGCAGCTGGGCCGCGCCACCCTGCTCACCCGGAAGTGCGGGCTGGCGCGCTTCCGCGCCGTGCTCGAGGAGCTGCAGCCGGGTCTGCGCGCCGCCAGCTAAGCGCGCTTGAACAACGTCCCTCCCCGGGTGTTCGAGCAGGCCTTGGCCGGTGGGAGGGACGCGTGAAGCTCGTGCTGTCGTTTGCTCTGGCGCTGCTGGGGTCCGCCGCCGCCTTCGGTCAGGCCCCGCCGGACCCCACCCCCGAGGAGCTCCAGGCGCCGGCGGATCCACGCCTGCAGGAGCTCAAGGAGAAGCTCACCTACCTGAAGCTGGGCGCGGGCTTCTGGGGCGCGAGCGTCCACCGGGACGGGCAGGAGCTCGCGCTCGGGCCGTTCGCGGGAGACGCCGAGGCGTTCTTCTCGGAGATCCCCGAGGCGGCGGAGCTGGCGCGGCGGCTGCGCAACGAGCGGCGGCTGGGCGTGGCGATCTACCTGTCCGGGGTGGCCCTGCTGCTCGCCGAGGGCACCTACCTGCTCTACGGGCTGCTCTCCTCCAACCGCGCCATCCTCAATGAAGGCGCGCCGGTGATGACCGGCACGCTGATCGGCGGGTTCGCGCTGTGCGGTGTGGGCGGCTACCTCATGCAGCGGAGCATGGGCACGCTCGCGGAGACGGTGAACCGCTTCAACGCGGGGCTGCTCAACCGCCTCCTCCCGCCCGGCCAGCAGATCGACCTGCAGATCTTCGCCCGCCGGGACGGGGGAGGGATGGCGCTGGGGATGGCGTTCTAGGCGCAGGGGCTCGGTGCCGCCCCTATCGGGATAGGGGGGCGGCTCACGCCGCGCCCCCTCCCACACCACCGGACGTACGGGACCGTATCCGGCGGTTCGGTGAGTTGAGGTTCGAGCGGCGTATCGCGATTTCCCGCCTCTCTGCCGCCAG
>JBGATB010000042.1:0-87060 GCA_044229415.1 Myxococcaceae bacterium
CCGTCGAACTCGAACTGCGCCGAGGTACACTCTGTTTTCACCGCGCGCTCCTGCCGATAGATGGAAAGCCTAGAGAACTCTCCAGTTATCGGTCGGTCAGCGCGCGGTGATCCCTCCTACCGGTGATCGATCCGGGCTAGCCCCCCGTTCACCCGTGCGCTGTCACCCGTGCGCCGTCACCCGTGCGCCGTCACCCGTGCGCCCTACCCGTGCGCCGTCACCCGTGCGCCGTCACCCGTGCGCCCTACCCGTGCGCCGTCACCCGTGCGCCGTCACCCGTGCGCCCTACCCGTGCGCCGTCACCCGTACCCGTACCCGTACCCGTTGCCGAACCCGAACCCGAACCCGAACCCGACCGAGGCCGCGAGGGTTCAGCCGCAGCGTTCATCCACGGAAGGCATCGATGAGCTGCGCCTCTGCCAAGCAGGCTCTGCAGTTCGGGTTCGGGTGCGGGTTCGCGTGCGGTCACGGGTACGGGTACGGGTACGGGTACGGCTACGGCGCACGGGCCACGGGCCACGGGCCACGGGCCACGGGCCACGGGCCAGGGGGCCACGGGCCACGGGCCACGGGCCAGGGGGCCACGGGCCACGGGGGCACGGGCCACGGGGGCACGGGCCACAGGCCACGGGCCACGGGCCACGGGCCAGGGGCACGGGCCACGGGGCGACTCGGCGCGCTGTCACATCTGCGCGTACGCCTTGGCCAGCTGCCCCGCGAAGGCCGCGTTGTTCGCCAGCAGCGCCAGGTTCACCTTCAGCGTCCGGCCCAGCGTGCGCCGCGACAGCTCCGACAGCAGGAACGGGGTGATCCCCTTCCCGTGCACGCCCTCCTGGGCGGCGGCGGCGAGCGCCTGGGCGATGTGCAGCTCCACCTCCGCGCGCGGCAGCGCGGGGGCCGGCGGCGGCTGCGCGAACACCATCCCGCCCTGCCGCAGGGACTCGAAGCGGGCGCGCATGATCCGCGCCCCCTGCTTGGCGTCCTCCACCCGGTGCTCCAGCGTGAGCCCGGAGCTCGCGGAGAAGAACGCCGGGAAGTCGCTGGTGCGCACGCCCACCACCGGGACCGCGAGCGCCTCCAGCGCCTCCAGCGTCTTGGGCAGATCCAGCACGGACTTGGCGCCCGCGCAGACCACGGCCACCGGGAAGCGCGAGAGAGCCCAGAGATCCTGCGAGATGTCCAGGTGCTGCTCCACCCCGCGGTGCACGCCGCCGATCCCGCCGGTGGCGAAGACGCGGATGCCGGCCGCCGCGGCGATCTCCAGCGTGGCGCTCACCGTGGTGCCGCCGCTGCGCCCCTCCGCCATCGCCACCGGCAGATCGCGCGAGCCGAGCTTCATCAGCGGCTCCTTCGCCTCGGCGAGCCGGCGCAGCTCCTCCACCTCCAGCCCGATGCAGACCTCGCCGTCCACCAGCGCGATCGCCGCCGGCACCGCCCCCGCGCGCCGCACCGCCTCCTCGCAGGCCCGGGCGGCCTCCAGGTTGTGGGGATAGGGCAGCCCCTGGACCACGACCGACGTCTCCAGCGCCACCAGCGGCGCCTTCGCCTTCATCGCCTTGCGAACCTCGGCGGAGAGGAAGAAGCCGTTGGAGATGCGCGTCTCGGAGCGGGAGGTGGTCTTGGCCATGGACGTACACGCCGTCTACCGCAATCGCCCCGGTGCTGCGACGTCTAGGGCGTCATGAGCGAACAGACCGTCTGGGAAGAAGTGAAAACCGCCGGGCGCGGGGCCTTCGCCGCGCTCCGCTCGGCGATCCATGAAGGGAACGTCCGCCGGGTGATCGTCCGCAATGCGCGCGGCGAGCCGGTGCTCGACTTGCCCGTCACCGTGGGCGTGGTCGGCGCGGCGCTGCTCTCAAGCTGGGTCGCCGTGGGGGTGCTCGCGGCGCTGGTCACCGGCTGCAAGCTCGAGGTGGAGCGCGCGGTGGAGCAAAAGCCCACCGCGGGCTAGACCTTGCGGATCTTCTCCACCACCAGGCCGTAGTCGTCGATCTTCTTGTCCAGCGTGGGGCGGCTGATCCCCAGCAGCGCCGCGGCGCGGATCTTCTTGCCGCGCGCCTCGCGCAGGGCCTCGGCGATCGCGTCCCGCTCCAGCCGGGAGATCATCTCGTCCAGCGTGCGCGCCTTGGTGGTGGCGGTGCCCTCCTGGACCTCCGGCGGCAGCTTGAGCGCGGGGATCTCCACCGGCCCGTAGAGCAGCGCCAGCCGCTCCGCCACCAGCCGCAGCTCGCGCACGTTGCCCGGCCAGCCGTACTCGGTGAGCAGGCGGCGCGCGTCCGGGGACAGCCCGGGCGGCTCCTTCCGGGGGCGGGTGATCCGCCCGGCGAAGTGATCGAACAGCGCGGGGACGTCCGTGCGGCGCTCGCGCAGCGGCAGGGACTCGATCTCCGCCCCCGCCAGCGCCTTGGCCAGCTCGCCGTCCAGCTCGCCCTTCGCCGCCAGCAGCTGCAGCGGCGCGGTGGAGGTGGCGATCACCCGGACGTCCACCGGCTCCTCGCCGCCCTGCCGCGCGGGCGCGGTCTTCCGGGCCAGATAGCGGGCGAGCCGCTCGGCGCTGTGGCGCTGCAGCCCCTCCACGCGCGCCAACACCAGGGTGCCGCCGTCCGCGCGCAAGAGCGCGGAGGAGAGCGGCGGGACGCCGGGGCCGCTGGCGCGGCCAAAGAGCTCCTCGTCCGCGCTCACCGGGGCCTGCCGGCAGTCCACCACCACGAACGGGCCCAGGGCGCGCGGAGAGCGGGTGTGGATGTACTGGGCCACCAGCAACTTGCCGGTGCCGGCCTCGCCGTGGACCACCACCGCGTCCAGGCTCGCCGCCGCGCGCCGCGCCTGCTCCACCGTCTTGCGGAACTGGCGGGAGCTGCCGATCAGGTTCACCTGGGGCAGCTCGCGCTCCGAGCGCGCCCGCACCGTGGAGAGCGACTCCCCCGCGAGCCGCCCGAGCGCCGCGGCGACCTTCTGGTCCGCCTCGCCGAAGGGCTCCGGCCGCTCCGCGTAGAGGATGCCGAACGGCAGCCCGCCCGAGGCCGCCAGCGGCGCACAGACGATGTTGCCGGCGCGGCCGGCCTCGCGGCGCTCCAGCGCGGCGCGCATCAGCGCCCGCGGAACTTCGACCTTGTCCGCGCCCACCACCGCCGCGGTGAGCAGCCCCTCCGTTCCGCCGAGCAGCGCCGCGGCGCGGTCCGCGTTGACGCTGCGGGCGAGCTCCTCCGCCGCGCGGCGCAGCACCATGGCCTCGCTGGTGGCGCTGATCAGCCCCACGCCGGCCGAGTAGAGCGCGGCCTCCGGGCCCACCGCCGGGAGGATCTCCTCCACCGGCGCGCTGTGGACTTCGCCGCTGTCCTTGTCCGCGAGCGAGGCCTTGGCGGGCGGCTCGTAGAGCACGGTGGTCTCGCCCACCTGCACCCGGTCACCCGGCAGCAGGATGGCCTCGCCTTCGATCTTCTCCCCGTTCACCACGGTCCCGTTCCGGGAGCCGAGGTCCACGATCCGGGTCTCGCCGTCCTTCACGAAGATCTTCGCGTGGCGGCGCGAGACGCGGCTGTCCTCGAGCGGGATCTCGCAGGACGGCGACCGGCCCAGGGTGGCCTCCGTGGTGACGTCCTGGCGGAGACCAGCAGAGGGACCAGAGAGCAGAAGCAGAGCGGGCATGGTGTAACCGGGCCTTACAGTGTTTGTAATGCATTATGACAACCCAGGGGGTCTTGGGTTGAAAGCCACTTTCGGATTTTTCGCGAACCGTGCGGAAAAGTTGTCTCGACTTCTAGGAAATCGACATCACGCGGCTTTACGTTACTCAATTGGGAGCACCTGAACATGTGGGACCGTCATTCGCTTCAACGGGGCATGAAGGTGAGGGGCTCGGACGGCCGCCGGACGGGCAAGATCGACTGGCTGGGTGAAGGGTGGGTGCTGATCCGCCAGCCCGGCGGAAGGCACTTCACGGTCAGCTTGGGGGAGGTGGCGGGGATCCGCCGGGGGGTGGCGACCCTGGCCCCCGGCGCCCAGCTGAGCCCCTGGGATGCGCCGGCGCTCCCCCACCCACGGACCACCGTGCTGCCGCTGCCGCCCTAGTTCGAGCGCTCCGCCTGGAGCAGGACCTTCATGTCGTCCTCATCCAGGGTCTTGCCCTCACGGCCGAGCGCGATCGCGTTGATCTGCTCTTCCTCCAGCTCCACCGTGGAGCCCTTGCGCCACTCGGTGGTGTGGCTGCCGCCGTCCACCAGCTTGCCCACCAGCTGCTCCTCCTCCCACTGGAGGACCTCGATCCAGAGATCTTCCCGGACCGGATCGCCATCCGGGTGGGCTTCGAAGGGCGCCCGCACCAGGAAGGTGAGCGGCTCCATCAAGCCCCGCCGGTGGAAGCGCGCCTTGAACGCGGGCAGCAGCACCGCCGCCTGGGCCTGGAGGGCCTCGGCCTGCTCGGGGGACTCCTCCTCGAAGCGGTCCCGGTACGGGCGAAGCAGGTCGCCGATGATGTGGCGCCCCTCCACCGAGACGATGGTGAAGAAGAGCCCCTCGTGCGCCTCGAAGGTGTCCAGGGGGACGCCCATCAGGGAGGTCCGCGCCTCCTCTGAAGGGACCAGCATGAAGGACTGGCCGGCGCTGGTGTCCACCGGCGTCCGGAGGTTGGGCCCCTGGCCGAAGGCGAGATCGGTGCACAGCTCGTGGAAGAACGTCTCCGCGGCCTGCAGGTCATCCTCGGCGATGTGGAAGGCCTCCACGTCCCGGGCGCCGAACTTCTCCATCCCGTGGGAGTGGACCCACAGCGGCGAGTCCCCTTCGATCGCCTCCACCGCGTGGAGGTTCACGTGGTCCCGGATGTCGAACTCCAGCTCGGTGATCTCCACCACGTCCGCGGGCTCGTGCAGCTTGAACGCGGTGACGTCCACCAGGACGCCCTCCACGTGCTCCATCAGCGAGCGGGCGGCCCAGAGCGTCTCGAAGACCGCCACGGAGGGCTGGGGCTCGCCGGGGGCGAAGGCGAAGAAGTAGAAGCCGCGCGCGGCCTTGAGCTTCTTGTGGGCCTCTTCGCTGCCGGTGAGCAGATCCGGCGTCCAGCTCAGCTGGGCCTCCCGGGCGTCGAAGCGGACCTGGATGTCCACCATCTCCGTCTTGACCAGGAAGCGGCGGTTGCCCTCCTGCTGGACGAACTCCACGCCCTCGGCGGCGAAGGCCTCCTTGAGGACCTCCGGCGAGGCCGGCTCCGTCGCCTCGGTGGCGAGGATGTAGACGTCCTTCAAAGGTATTTCTCTATCTGGCGGAAGAGATCGACCCGGTCCACGAGATCCGTAAGGTAGTCCAGCTTGTCCGTGGAGAGCACGAGCACAGGCGAGAGTTTGTAGCCGCGGAACCACTCCTCGTACAGCGCATTGAGCCGGTTGAGGTAGGTGGTTGGGATCTCCTGCTCCATGGCCCGCCCGCGGGTGCGGATCCGCTCCCGGAGCGTCCGCACCGGACACTTCAGGTAGATCATGAGATCCGGCGGCGTGAGCGCGGCGCTGATCGTCTCGTAGAGCTCCCAGTACGTCTTGAAGTCGCGCTTGTCGATGTACCGCTGGCGGTGGAGGTTCTTCGCGAAGATCTCCGCGTCCTCGTAGATCGTCCGGTCCTGGAGCGAGGTGCCGCTCTCCCGCTCGAGCTCTCGGTGGAGCCGGAATTTATGGGTGAGAAAGAAGATCTGGGACCGGAAGGCCCAGGTCTTCATGTCCTCATAGAAGTCCTCGAGGTAGGGGTTCTGGTCGTTTGGCTCGAAGAACGGCTTGAGGCCGTACTTGCGGCACAGAAACGAGGTGAGCTCGGTCTTCCCCGCGCCGATGTTCCCGGCGATGGCGATGAACTTTTTCTTGGCCACAGGAGGGTGAGCCTTCTACCCGGGCCGGCAACCTTTCACCAGCGCCTAGCCACCGTGCTAGATCGGCCGCCGTCATGCGCATCCCCCGCCCACCGCCGTCCCTGTGCGCCGCCCTGGCCGCGCTCTCCCTCGCCGCCTGCACCGAGCCCGGGAGCACCGAGATCGCCCGCGGCAACGTGCTCGCCTCCGCCAAGAAGCTGGACGAGGCCGCCGAGGCCTACCGCGCCGGCGCCGCCGCCGCCCCCAAGCGGGCGCGCCCCCGCGAGCTGCTCGGCCACGTGCTGTCGGACAAGGGCGACGTGGCGGGCGCGCGCGCGGCGTACGAGGACGCGCTGGCGGTAGAGCCCAAGGCCGCGCTGGAAGCGCGGATCGGCATCGCCCGGCTGGACGCGGACCAGAACAAGCTGGACGACGCCCTGCTCCGGATGAGCGAAGTCCTCAAGGAGCAGCCGAAGAACGTCTACGCCCTGCTCTCCCGGGCCACGCTCTCCATCCGCCGGGGCACCCCCACGGACATCGAGCAGGCCATCCAGGACACCGCCAACGCGATGACCGTGGACGAGAAGAACGCCTCGGTCCTCTATACGCGCGGCTGCGCGTTCCTCGCCGCCAAGGACTTCGACAAGGCCAACGACGCCTTCGCCCTGCTGGAGAAGCAGCACCCCTCCACCCCGCTGGCCGCCTACGGCCGGGCGCGCGTGGCGGGGGCCCGCGCCGAGAAGCTGCAGGCGCTCTCCAATCTGGAGCTGGCCAGGGCAAAGGCCACCCACCTGCCGGGCGGCTGGCGCGCGGAAGAGGTGAAGCGGGATCCCGCGTTTGCTCAATGGCGGGAGGACCCCGAGTTCATCCGGATCGTGAGCAACTGATGCTGCGCAACCTCTTCTGCATCTTCATCTACTGGGCGTCCCTGATCGTCCTCACGCCGATCGCGATCGTGATGATGATCGTCAAGTGGGACACCAGCGCCTCCATCTGGATGGCGCGCAACGGCTGGTCACCCATCCTGCTCTGGGCGGGCGGCGCCCGGCTCGAGGTCCACGGCGCCCACAACGTGGATCCGTCCCGCCCCACCATCTACCTGTCCAACCACCAGTCCACCATCGACATCCCGGCCCTCTTCCGCGCCATCCCGGTCAACCTCCGGTTCATCGCCAAGAAGGAGCTCAAGTACGTCCCGGTGCTGGGCTGGTACATGCAGGTGGCCAAGTTCATCTTCATTGACCGGGGCAACCGCCGCCGCGCGGTGGAGTCCATGGACCGCGCCGGCGAGCGCATCCGCAGCGGGATCAGCATCATCGCCTTCCCCGAAGGCACCCGCTCCCAGGACGGGCGGATCCTCCCCTTCAAGAAGGGCCCGTTCGCGCTGGCGCTCAAGGCCCAGGTCGCGGTCTGCCCGGTCACCATCGAGGGCTCCGGCAAGCTGATGCCCAAGGCGAAGTGGACGATCACGCCCGGCCCCATCAAGGTGAAGATCGGCGCGCCCATCTCCACCGCGGGCATGACGGAGGACGACCGCGAGCTGCTCATGCGCAAGGTGCGCGACGCGATCATCGACCAGAGCCTGGAGCTGGGGGGCGCCGGCGGAGATCGCCAGGACGTGGTCGCCGCCAAGGGCTCCGAAGGCATCGGCCGGCCGCGCTCGCTCCACCCCAAGGACGACGCCGGCGGCCCGATGCGCCGGGTCGGAGGCTCGTGAGCCGCTGGCTCCTCGTTGTCGTCCTCGGCGCGCTGGCGCTGCTGCCCGCCTGCCGGACCGCGGGTGAGATCGCCGGCCTCTCTCCCCGCGAGCAGGCGCTGCACCAGCTGGCCACCGGCCACCCGGATCGCGCGCTGCCCACGCTGGAGACGCTGAGCCAGGCGAGCCCGGAGGATCTGGATCTCGCGCGCCACCTCACCGAGGCCTACGTGAAGACGGGGCGCGCCGCGGAGCTGACGGCCCGCCTCGCGGCCCCGGCCCCCGGCGCCCGCCCGGAGCACGTGCGCCACTACATGCTCGGGCTGCTCCACTTCGCCTCCGCGGCCGAGGCCGGCGCCCCCGCGCTGCGCGAGCTGGAGCAGGCGGTGGCCCTGGCGCCGCAGTCCGCGGAGCTCCACTTCCGGTTGGGCCTGGTCTACCTGGAGGCGGAGCAGTTCCCGCGCGCGCTCCCGGAGCTGCGGCGCGCGCTGGAGCTGGCACCCACCAAGGACAGCTACCAGCTGCCGCTGGCCAAGGCGCTGGCGCGCACCGGAGATCCAAAAGGCGCCATCGCCGCGCTCCGCAAGGTGACCGCCGGCACGCCCACCCCCGCCGAGGTGAAGCTGGCGCGGGCGCTGATGGACGAGCTCTCCGATCCATTCGTCCGCTTCCCCAAGGCCGCGGAGGCCAAGCTGGAGCAGGGGCTCTCCGCGCTGCGCGAGCGGGACGCGCCGCAGGAGGCGATCGTCTCTTTCGAGGAGATCCTCCAGGACTTCCCGGATCTGCCGGTGGTCCACGCGCTGCTGGGGCTCTCCTTCGCGAAGATCGACGACCTGGGGCGCGCGGTGGACGAGCTCAAGCGCGCGATCGAGCTGGCCCCCGAGGACGGGAAGAACCACGTCTACCTGGCGGACCTCTACCGCGGCCGCCAGCGCCAGCAGCAGGCGCGGGACGAGTACGAGCGCGCGCTCGCGCTCAACCCCCTGCTGGATGACGCCTACTTCTACGCCGGAGATCTGGCGCTCGAGGCCGGCCAGCTGGAGCCCGCCAAGGAGCGCTTCCGCACCCTCACCTTCCTCCAGCCGGACGCGGCCGCGCCGCGCGGCAAGCTCGCGCTGGTGCTGCAGATGAGCGGCGACTGGGCCGGTGCGGAGCGCCAGCTGCGCGAGGTGCTGCGCCGCGCCCCCGAGGACGTGGAGTTCATGCTCCGGATGGGGATGCTCCTGGCCGAGAAGTCCGAGAAGGTGGGCGGCCCGGAGGAACGCAAGGCCACCCGCGAGGAGGCGCTCTCCTGGCTGCGCAAGGTGCTCGAGCGCCAGCCGGACAACGCGCTCGCCTCCCGAGCCGTGGACGGCCTCAAGTCGCGCTGAGCCCACCCGCGCGCCACCACGCCCACACGTCCGGCCGGGTGAAATCGGCTGGGGGCCAGACTGGCGGGCCCACACCTCGCGGCCTACACTCGGGCGGCCATGAGCGATGCAGGCAAGCCGCCGAACCGCTCCCCGGGCGCTGGTGCCGGCGCTCCCCGCGCGGCCCCGCAGCGCGCTCCCGCCGGGAAGCCCTCAGGTGCCCCGGCCGGAAAGCCCGCCGGTGCGGCCGCTCGCCCTGCGGCGCGCCCAGCAGCCAGCACCCCACCGCGCAGTGAGTCTGGGACGGTGGCCGTCCCCTCCCGCTCCTCCTCCCCTACCCTGATCGCCCCGGAGGGCGAGGCCGGGAGGCGTCCGTCTTCTCCGTCCATCACGCCGCCCGGTGGCCCCGCCCTCGCGGGGCAGCGGCAGCAGGCGCCGAAGTCCGGGCCCGGGCGCCGCCCACCCCCGCCCGCCGGCAAGGCGCTCGGCGAAGGCGCTCCGCCCAAGTCGGACGTGCGCCAGCGGCTCCAGGCCGAGGCCGCCAACACCGCGCTCAACGTCTTCGCGATCCTCCGGGAGCTGTGGGACGACTTCCGCAGCTCGGATCGCTACTTCAAGTACAAGGCGCTGATCGTCGCCAGCTGGGTGCTGCTCTCCGTCACCGGCTTCGCGGTGGCGTGTCCCGGCAGCCCCAACCGCAACACCAACTTCGGGGCGAAGCTGATCGTCTCCGAGCCCGGCGGCCGCCGGATCTACATGATCAAGAACGAGGGCAAGCAGACCTGGGAGAACGTCCGGGTGATCGTCAACGGCGAGTACCAGGTGGCCACGCCGAAGATCGAGCCGGGCAATGATCTCGTGTTCGGCGCCAAGCAGCTGATGGGCGCCAACGGGCGGCTGGCGCCGGAGGGGCTGGCGGTGAGCACGCTCGAGCTGCGGACCTCCGAAGGCGACGCGACGATGATCAAGGACGGCCAGCAGCAGCAGTAGCGCCACCCCCGTTCACCCCGAGCGAAGTCGAGGGGCGCGCGAGTCCGCTCCCACCGTTCACCCCGAGCGAAGTCGAGGGGCGCTCGAGTCCGCTGCCACCGTTCACCCCGAGCGAAGTCGAGGGGCGCTCGAGTCCGCCCACTCATTCGAGACTAGGTCCTGCGGACTTTCCTCCGTTCACCGAGACCTGAGTCCATGGGCAATCGTGAGCGGCTCTTGAGCGCCCCTCGACTTCGCTCGGGGTGAACGGATTCGGCTCTGGTCCGCTCTCCGGGGTCGGCTACCGGCCGAACACGATCCGCTCCCGCCCGAGCAGGAACGTCACCGCCGCCACGCACAGCCCCGCCGCGCCCAGGGTGCTCGCCGCGGCGATCCAGAACCAGCTCGCCGGCAGCGCCTCTCCGGCCAGGGTGCCGTTCACCAGCAGGTACTGGTTGAGCGTGGGGATCGCCATCATCCACGCCTGCGTCCGCACCGGGTTGAGGCTCAGCACCAACCCCGGAAACGTCGGCACCATCACCAGCAGCGAGAGGTAGGTCTGCGCCTCCTTGAAGCTGCGCGCGAACGTGGCCACCCACATCTGCAGCGCCACGCTGAAGAGCGAGAGCGGCGCCACGGCCGCCAGCGTCCCCAGCACCTCGCGCGGCCCGAGCGTGGCGCGCACGCCCAGATCCTGGAGCGGCACCCTCCCCACCGCCACCACGAAGCCGGCGGTGGAGACCCCGAGCGCCAGCCAGGTGACCACCACCCCGGAGAGCCACTTCCCCAGCACCAGCGTGGAGCGCGGCACCGGGTTCACCAGCAGCGGCTCGAGCGAGCCGCGCTCGCGCTCTCCGGCGGTCGTGTCGATCGCCAGGTGCATCCCGCCGATGAACGCGGACATCAGGAGGAAGAGCGGGATCATGTTGAGGATCTTCGCCGCCACCTTCTGCGGGCTGGCCACGTCCTCCTCTTGCACGTCCACGGGGGCCGCCAGCTGCGGGCTCACGCCGCGCGCCATCAGCCGCAGGTAGCCCACCTGCGCCCCGTAGGCGCGGAGCAGCCGCTGCGCCTTCTTCACCGCGATGTCCGTCTCGTTGCGGGAGCTGTCGAACACGAGGCGGACCTTGGCCGGCTCGCCGGCCTGGAAGTCCTTGGCGAAGTCCGCGGGGATCACCAGGGTCAGGTCCAGCTTCCCGTCTTCAATCTCTCGCGCGTACTCCGCCGGCGCGGTGGAGATCTCCGCGCCGTGCCGCTCGAGGAAGGAGACCAGGTTCGGCGCGTGCTCGCGGCCGGCCACCGGCAGCGTCAGGGTGCGCCCCTCGCGGTTCCACGAAGCGATCACCGAGAACATCCCGCCGAAGAGCAGCGGCCCGAAGAGCGGGAAGAACAGCGCGGAGAAGACCGACCGGCGGTCCCGGAAGTGATCCACCAGCTCCTTGAAGAAGACCCAGCGCACCCAGCGGATCACGAAGCCAACCCCGCATCGCTGCCGATCGCCGCCACGAAGGCCTCCTCCAGCGTCTGCGTCCCGGTCCGCGCCTTGAGCTCCTCCGCCGTCCCCTCCGCCGCCACCCGGCCCCGCGCCACCACCACCACCCGGTCACAGAGCGCGGCCACCTCCTGCATCACGTGGCTGGAGAAGATCACACAGCAGCCCTCCTCGCGGAGGCGGCGGATGATCACCCGCAGCGCGCGCGTGCTCATCACGTCCAGCCCATTGGTGGGCTCGTCCAGGAGCACGTTTCGAGGCCGGTGGACCAGCGCCCGGGCGATCGCCACCTTCATCCGTTCGCCCTGGGAGAAGCCCTGGGTCCGGCGATCCGCGATGTCCTTCATGTCCAGGAGCGCGATCAGCTCCTCGCTGCGCCGCTCCAGCTCCGGCGCGGCCATTCCGTGCAGCCCGCCGAAGTAGCGGATGTGCTCGCGGGCGGTGAGCCTGGGGTAGAGCCCGCGCGCGTCCGGGAGCACGCCGATCCGCTTGCGCGCCTGCACCGGGTCCGCCGCCACGTCCACCCCGTCCACCTTGGCGCTGCCGCCGTCCGGCTTCATCAACGTGTAGAGCACCCGCAGCGTGGTGGTCTTCCCCGCGCCGTTGGGCCCGAGCAGGCCGGTCACCAGGCCGTCCTCGGCGCGGAAGGAGACGTCCTCCACCGCCGCCACCGCGCCGAAGCGCTTCTTCAAGCCCGAGACCTCGATCACGGCCGCGGCCCGGCGAAGGTGACGAAGAACGGCGGGCGTCCGAGCTTCCGGGTGCACTCCACGTCCAGGTTGGCCACCGTGCCGGTCTCCACCAGCTGGGCGATCAACCGCGGCACGCAGCCCTGCCCGCTCGCGCCGTGGCCCACGCCCGGGACCACCACGTGCAGGCTGTTGGGCAAGGTGGCCTTCGCCGCCTCGGCGTGGGCGGGAGGCGTCACCGGATCCAGCTCGCCGGAGAGCAGCAGCGTGGGGGCCTGCGAGCGGACCGGGGCGCGGTAGCCATCCGGCAGCTGCCCTCTTGGCCAGATGGCGCAGACCTTCAGCAGCTCGCGGGTGAGCGTGTCTCCCAGGAAGGTCCCCTGCGTCTGGGCGCCGATCTCGCTCTCGTCGATCACCGGCGCGTCCTCCGAGCAGATCACCGAGAAGAACATCCCCAGCGAGAGCCCCTTGGAGAACCCGGAGGAGAGGCGCTGGGCCTGCGCGACGAAGGGGGCGAAGTCCCCGCGCGAGGCGCGGTCCAGCGTGAGCGGCATCAGGCTGGCGGTCTCCGGCAGGTAGAGCAGGCCCCGCAGCGTGGCGGCGAAGCCCGCGGAGGAGAGGATGATCTCCTCGTCCGCGCCCGTCACCGGGTGGGCGACATGGAACTGCGGCGGCGCCTTCTCGATCTGCCGGCGCAGGGCCTCGAAGCGATCCTCCAGCGCCGGGAAGGTCTGGCGGCACGCCTCCTCCTGCTCGCAGTGCGCGAAGAGGAGGTCCAGCGCGCGCTGCGCGTCCTTGGCGAAGGTGAGCGGCAGCTTCATGTCCACCGGGTAGACCCCGTCCAGTACCGCGGTCCGCACCCGGTCCGGGTGCTGCCGCAGGTAGACCAGCCCGGCGCGGGTCCCGTACGAGGCCCCCCAGAGGTTCACCTGCGCGTAGCCGAGCGCGGCGCGGACGTCGTCCAGGTCATCCATCGCCACGGGCGTGGTGTAGTGGCGCACGTCCGCGGCGTAGCGGCCCAGACACCGCTTGAAGAGGTCCACGTCCAGCCCTTCTGACAGCTGCGAGCTGAGCGTCTGCTCCGGCGTGGGCTCCTCGCAGGCCAGCGGCGCCGAGCCGCCCGTACCGCGCTGATCCACGAAGACCAGATCCCTGCGCCGGTGCAGCCGCTCCAGCATCGGCAGCACCACCTTGGCCACCTCGCTCGCGGCCTGGCCCGGGCCACCTGCCAGCACGAAGACCGGATCCGGCTCGGGGGACTGCGCCAGCGCGGGGATCACCGCCACGCGCAGTGAGATCTTCCGCCCCGCCTTTGCCGCGCGGTCTTCGAACACCTCCAGCGTCCCGCAGCGGACCTCCTCGCTGACCCCATCCAGCAGGCACGGGCTGAGCGCCAGGGTGGGCCGGGCGGCCGAGGCACCACCGCGCGAGCACCCGCCGGCGGCAAGCAGGGCCACCGCGCAGAGCACCGCCACGCCACGCACCTGTCCGCCCCTTCCCTTCGCCACGCGCGCATCCGAGCGTGTTCGCACAGGCCTGGCAAGCACGGCGAGCGGTTGCAGCGGCCCCTTTTCCGTGGGGCGGGCCGACCCCAGCGCTCGAGGGCGAGCGTCCCGGGCGTTTGGGGGCACACCGCCCGCCTGGGGCGCTGTGCGCGCGCGCCGCCAACTTCCCTCCTTCCAGTCTTTTCCCTGACTTACTACTCTTTCAAGTGTTCTCTACCGGTCTGTATGAGCGCCAACGCCACCGTCTTCATCGTCTCCGCGCGGCCCGCCGAGGTCGCCGCGTCGACCCAGGTCGTGCGCGGGCTCGGCTACGAGCCCGTGGCGTTCGACTCGGCCACTGCGTGCCTGGACGCCCTGCGTGAAACGGAGCCACTGGCGGTGCTGGTCGATTTCGACAGCGCGCCGATCCGCGGCGACGAGTGCTGCCGGAGGATCAAGGAGGACTTCGACTGGCGCCGCACGCCGGTGCTGATGCTGACGGACGGCGGGCAGGCGCACGAGGTCATGTACTGCTGGCGCGCGGCCGCGGATGACTTCGTCGTGCGCCCGGCCACCGCCGAGCGGCTCGGGCCGAAGCTGGCGGTGCTGCGGGACGGGCAAGCCGTGGCGGACCGCGAGCGGCAGCGCACCGGCGCCAGCTGCCTGCTGGTGGAGCCCGGCCGCTTCATCCGCAAGCTGCTCGGGGGGAGCCTGGAGCAGGCCGGCATCCAGGTGCTCTACGCGAGCGAAGGGGCCGAGGCGCTGGACCTGCTCGAAGAGCACGGCTCCCTGGACGCGGCGGTGGTGGATCTGGCGATCCAGGACATGGACGGCGTGGAGCTGCTCTCGCGGCTGCGCGGCGAGGGCGCGCAGCAGCGACCGCGGCTCCTGGCCATCTCCAGCAAGGAGCACCCACCCGCCGTTCGCGAGCGCGTCCGCGAGCTCACCGGCGAGGAGCCGATCGATCACCGCCAGCTGCCCTTCGACGTGATCCTCTCGCGCATCTGCGGGAGCCTGCGCTCGGACCTGGTGGACCTGCGGGCCTCGCAGCGGGCGCCGTTCTTCTGCGTGGTGGAGTTCTCCCAGGACGGCCAGAACTGGTCCACCGGCTTCAGCTACGACATCAGCGCCGGCGGGATCTTCGTCCGGACGCTCACTCCCGCAGGCGCCGCGCGCAAGGTGCAGCTGCGCGCGAAGCTCGCCGGCCGGGACGAGCCCACCGCCTCCGAGGGCGTGGTCGCCTGGGCCAACCCCTACCGCCCCCGCCTCTCCTTCGCGGCGCCGGTGGGCATGGGCATCCGCCTCATCTCCCTCTCTCCCCAGCTCCAGAGCCACGTTGCCGGGCTGATGAGCTCGCTCAACGCCCCCGTGGCCCCCGCTTCCTCGAGGAACAGATGATCCGGATCTTGTTGGTGGACGACAGCCGAGTGACCCGCGAGGTCACCAAGGTGTTCCTCGTCCGCTCTCAGGTAAAGCTGCTCGAGGCGCGCAACGGCGAGGAGGCCCTCAAGCTGATCCGCGAGGAGCGCCCGGACGTGGTGGTGGCCGATCTGCAGATGCCCCGCATGGACGGCATCGGCCTGTGCGGCGCGCTCGCCGCGGATCCGCTCCTGCGCGACATCCCGGTGCTGATCCTCACCAGCAAGTCGGATCCCGCGACGCGCCAGCGCTGCCTCACCGCCGGCGCGCGCGAGGTCCTCACCAAGCCCGTGCAGCCCACCGCGCTGACCAGCAGCATCCGGCGCGAGCTGCCGACCTGGCCGGACTGAGCAGCTCGAGGGGGATCGAACGGCCCCTCCGTTCGGCTCGAGCGTAGGGCCAATGCCGACCGATAGGACCAACCCGTTCGGCTCGAGCGTAGGCCGCCAGGCCGTAGTCGAGAGCCCGCCCGAACCTGCGAACGGACGCAGCGCCGATCAGCGTCGTCTGTGACTGCGCCGATCGGGCGGGCTCTCGACTACGTGCCTACGGCACTACGCTCGAGCCGAACGGGGACCGACAGACCGGCGAAGGACGTTAGCCGACGATCCGCAGAGCCTCATCCACCGCCGGCGGCCTCGCCGCCTCGAGCAGCTCACGCGCACGAGCGAGCTTGATCTCCCCGCCGGCGACCAACTGCTTCGCCACGACGTTGATCTCATCCCCCTGCGCCCCGGCCGTGGCCGCGAGCGAGCGCGCGTGCAGCGCCATGTGGCCGCGCTGGATGCCCACCGAGCCCAGCGCGCGGAGCGCCGCGAAGTTCTGCGCCAGGCCCGCGGCGGCGATCACCATCGCCAGCTCCTTGGCGGTGACGCCGCCCAGGAGCTTGAGCCCCAGCTGCGCGGCGCCGTGGATCAGGATCGGCCCGCCGACAGTGCCCACTGCCATCGGCAGCTCCACGCTCCCGTGCAGCCGGTCCCCTTCAATCCACCAGCGGGAGAGCGGCTTGTACTGCCCGGAGCGGCAGGCGTACGCGTGCGCGCCGGCCTCGATCGCGCGCCAGTCCTGACCGGTGGCGATCGCCACCGCGTCGATCCCGTTCATCACGCCCTTGTTGTGGGTCGCCGCGCGGTACGGATCCATCTCGGCGAAGCGGCTGGCCGCGGCCACGCCCTTGGCCACCGCAGCGCCGTCCAAGCCGAAGGCCCCGAGCTCCGCCAGCGGGATCGCGCAGCGCGCGCGGGCACGCCGCTGATCCGCGAGGTTGGAGAGGATCCGCAGCTGCACCTTCCCGCCGGTCAGCTCCTCGATCAGCGGCGCCACGCCCTCCGCGGCGGTGTTGATCAGGTTGGCGCCCATCGCCTCCCGCGTGTCGATCAGCAGGTGCACCACCAGCAGGTCCGTGCCGGCCTCCTCGCCGAGCAACAGCCGCACCTCGAGATCGCGGGCACCGCCGCCGCGCGCCACCAGCTTCGGGTGGAAGGAATTGGCGAGCGCCAGGATCTCCTCCCGCGCCGCCTGCACGCGCCGCGAGGCCAGCTCCAGGTCCGGGACCTCCGCCACCTGGATCTGCCCGATCATCAGCGGCTCGTCCGCCTCCGCCGTGAAGCCCCCCGCGCCGCGCGCCAGCTTCGCCGCCAGCGAGAAGGCGGCGACCACGGACGGCTCCTCGATCACCATGGGCACCAGGTACTCGCGCCCGTTGACGACCAGGTTCAGCCCCACCGCCATCGGGAGCGCGAACACGCCGATCGCGTTCTCCACCATCGCGTTGGCGACGCCCGGGCTGATCCCGCCCCCTGCCAGGACGTCCGTCGACC
Source organism: Myxococcaceae bacterium (assembly GCA_044229415.1). GTDB lineage: Bacteria > Myxococcota > Myxococcia > Myxococcales > Myxococcaceae > JBGATB01. The sequence continues at coordinate 16,749 of JBGATB010000042.1, forward strand.
GCTCCCCCAACTCCACCATCGACGCCAGCCGCTCGCGCCGCTCCTCCATCGACAACCCGTGGAAACCGGGCAGACGCGAGGTGATGGGCTCCGACATGAGGTGCCTCCTGTGGTTCGGCCGCCTCCGGCACGGCCGCTCGACCTACACGCGGAAAACATGAATCTCACGATTATCCGGTTTTTGTCAATTTGCCCTCCTTGGGAGCCGGATGGTCTGCTCGCCGGGCATGGGAGCACTGGAAGAGGGTGAGCCGCTCGCGCTGCTCCGCGTGGGGAGCTGGCGCTTCTCGGTTCCGCTGCGCCGGGTGGCGCGCGTGATGGGCGCCGCGATGCCCGTGGGCATCCCCGAGCCGGCGTCGCAGGACGGGCTCTCCTCAGCGGTGCGCGTGCAGGACCGCCTGGTGCCGGTGGTCTACGCGGCGCTGCTCTTCGGCGCGAAGGACGTGGAGCTGCGGATGGACCAGAAGATGGTCCTGCTCTCCACCTCCCAGGGGGACCTCCTGCTCTGGGTGGACGCCATCGAGGACATCCTGCCGTTCGCTCCCTTGCCTGCTCCCTCGCAGGACGCGGTGGGCTGGGCGGAGGGCTTCTGCGGCGGAGAGCTCGCGCACGCCGTGCTCGACGTGGAGCGCCTCCGCGAGCTCTAGCCGCGCGCGGCGGCGGGCAGGCAGAGCGCGGCGCCCAGGGCCTCGGGCGCCAGCGCCACCGCGCCCGGCGTGAGCTTGAGCGCGGACTGCGGCATGGAGGGGACGATCGCCGTGGCCGGTTCCTGGCAGAAGGCCTGGCCGCCGCGCCGGACCACCTCGGCCATGCCGGCGGCGCCATCGTCCCCCATCCCGGACAGCACCACCGCGGTGGCGCGGTCGCCGAACGCCTTGGCGCACGTCTGGAGCAGCCGGTTCGCGCTGGGGATGAAGCGACCGCTGGCGGGCGCCCAGAGCGCGTGGCGGCCGTCCTCGGCCACGCAGAGGTCACCGCCGCCTGCGGGGATATAGATCGCCCCGTCCTCGAGCGGCGCGCTGTCGCTGACGACCACCGTGGGTCGGCCGGTGGCGGACTCCAGCCACTCGGCGAAGAAGGTGGTGAACTCTGCGTCCATGTGCTGCGCCACCAGCGCCGGGCCCGGGCGGCGGCCGCGGGTGCTGCGGAGCAGATCCGCCAGCACCCAGCAGCCGCCCGTGGAGCTGGCGAAGGCCATTGCGTGGGCGTCCCGATCGATCAGCGCGCCGCTCCGGGGCACCGGCGTGGGGACGGCCGAGGCGAGGGGCGCGGGTGACGTGAGCGGCGCCGGCGCGGCGGCCGGCCGTGCCTCGGGCAGCTTGGCCCGGCCGGAGACGATCGGCACCTCGGACATCAGGGCGATCCGGTCCGCGGCCCGGTCCTCGTTCGCGGAGAGGACATCCAGGAGGCCCGGTCCGCGCAGCAGCGCCTGGGCGCCGCAGCCTGGGGGCAGCACGCCGATCACGCCGACCTTGAGCGTGGTGGTGGCCATCTCCACCCGCGAGACCAGGTGGGGCAGATCCTTCCCGCTCACCACCGCCACCTGCCGGTAGTTGGAGAGCTGGGCCACCGTGGCGGGGTTGGGCAGCCTCGCGAAGCTGCGCATCACCAACGCCGAGCGCCGCGCGAGCGCGTGCTCCAGCTTGGGCAGCGCCGCCAGCGAGTAGTCATCCACCCAGACCGCGAGCGTTCCCACCTACTCCTCCACGCCGAGCTTCCGAAGGGTCTGCCGCAACAACTGCGCGTTGAACTGAGACTTGATCAGATAGGCATCCGCGCCTGCAGCCGCACCCTCCGCCCGCGAGCGCGCGTCATCCCGCGAGGTGAGCAGGATCACCGGCAACGCCGCGGTTTCTGGGTGCGCGCGCACCGCCCTTGCCAGCGCCGGCCCATCACACACCGGCATGTTGAAGTCGCTCACCAGCACGTCGGGGAGCCGCTCGCGGAGGCGCGCCTGCGCCTCCTCGCCGTCGCCCGCCACCCGGACCTCGAAGCCCTCGCGCTCGAGCAACACCCGGAGCACCTCGCGCGTGGCCAGCGAGTCCTCCGCGAGCAGCACGGACAAGCGCCGCCCGGGGATCTTCCGCGGGGATGCCTCGTTCGGCGCCTCGACCGCCGGCGCGTCCTTCGGGAGGGCCAGGGGGATGGGCCCAGCGGGCGCCTCCTCCTGCCGCGCGAGCGCCACCAGGTGGCGCGGGTTGAGCACGTGCACCTGCCGGCCATCTCCGAGCAGCGCCACCCCGGTCACCAGCATCTCCGCGCCGGCGAACGGCGCCAGCGCGTGCGGGACGACGCGGGTCGCCTCGCCCAGCTCGTCCACCGTCAGCGCCACCTCGCGCTGCTCGGCGCGGACGATCACCGCGAAGCGCGGCCGCTGCGCCGCCCCGGCGCCCACCAGCTGGCCGAGGTGCCGCAGGTGGATGATCCGCTCCTCGAAGGCAAGGATCGCCCCGTGGGGACCGCGCTGAGGGGTGAGCCCGTGCTGCCCCAGGCTCACCGTGGTCTCGATCGCAGAGGTGGGGATCCCCAGCCGGCGGGCGCCGCACTGCACGGTGAGGACCTCGGTGGCGTAGACCTCGAGCGGCAGCGTGAAGCTGATCTGGCTCCCGCGGCCGCGCTCGCTGCGCAGCTTGAGGTCTCCGCCCTTGGAGCGGGCCATGGAGACCACGGTGGAGAGCCCCACGCCGCGGCCGGAGATGTCGGTGGCCTGCGCGCGCGTGGAGCCGCCGGAGGCCGCGAACTCCACCAGTACTTCTGAATCAGAGAGGGCGGCCACCCGCTCCGCGGAGCCCTTGGCCGCGAGCGCCGCGCGGGCGGCGCGCACGTCGAAGCCGGCGCCGTCGTCCTCCACGGTCACCCAGAGGCTGGCGTCCGCCATCTGCAACGCCACGGTGAGCGTGCCGTGCGCGGGCTTGCCCACCGCCACCCGGTCCGCCGGCAGCTCGAAGCCGTGATCCAGCGAGTTGCGGACGAGGTGCCGGATCATCGTCCGGGCCGTCTGCAGGGTGCGGCGGTCCGCGCGGACATGGTGATCCGCGACCACCACGCGCACGTCCTTGCCCAGCCGCTGCGCCAGCGCGCGGACCTCGTTGTCCAAGCCCGCAAGCGCCTGCTCGGCCGGGAGCATCCGGAGGTTGAAGAGCACCGCCTCGAGCCGCTGCGAGAGCGTGGCCAGGTCCTGCGCGGAGCGGGCGCCCTCCCCTGCCGCCTGGGCCTCCTGCGCCGAGGCGGCGAGCCGGCTGATGCTGGAGGCCAGCCGCAGCGCCTCGTCCACCTCGCGCGCGGGGACGGAGAGCCGCTCCTCCGCCACGTCGCCCGCGGGGGCCTCGGCCGCCGGCGCTGGGGTCACGCGGGCCGGCTGCGCCGCCAGCACCGCGTCCGGCTCGATCGCGCCGAGCAGCTCGCGCATCGCCGCCAGCTCTGGCCCCGCTTCGAACCGGCCTGCGGCCGCGGCGGCGATGGTGGACTCGAGCAACTCCAAGACCCGCCGCATCCGCGCCAGCCGGCCGTCGCGCTCGGCGCCGCTCGCCTCGCGCAGGCCGAACGCGAGCGCCTCCAGCCGGTGCAGCACCCAGACCAGGTCCGGCAGCCCGACCGCGGCGGCCGCGCCCTTGAAGCTGTGGGCGGTACCGCAGAACTCCTCGATTGCCTCCAGCGCCGCGGGGTCCTGCAGCCGCGTGGCCAGGGGCGCGAGCACCTGGAGGTTCTCCTCCGCTTCGGAGACGAAGAGCCCGAGCAGCCGCTGTCGCGTGGCCTCGTCCATGGTCACGCCACCTCGGAGATGAACTGCCGCAGCCACTCGGTGGCGAGCACCAGCACGCCGTTGGGCAGCCGCGCCGCCACGCCCACGCCCTCCCCTGCTACCGCCTTCGCCGCCCAGCCCGCGGGCACCTCGGCCAGCTCCAGGGGGCCCTCCACGGCCAGCGCCATTGGCACGCCTTCGCGGTCCACCACCAGCGCCGGGGAGCGCTCGATCTCCTCGAGGCTGCGCGGCGGGCGCCCCGTGCCCTCGAGCAGATCCACCACCACGTGCGCCACGCCGTCGAAGAAGGCGGTGCCCTTCACCTTGCCGCGCGTCCCGGCCAGCGGGACCACCTCCGGGAAGTGGGTGACCGCGCGCTCCACCACGCCCAGCTCCACTGCGTGCGGCTCGCCGCCCAGGCCGAACTGAACCAGCAGGACGGAGCTCTCCTCCTGCGCCGCGGCGTCACCGGCGAGCGCGCGCGCCGCCTCCTCCAGCCGAGCGCGCGAGCCGTCCGCAACGCGGACCGTTTTCGGACGCAGGCTCATCCGCGCGGCCTCGCGAGCAGGAGCTCCACCGCCTGGCGGAGCTGATCCACCGCCAGCTCACCGGCTGGCGCCTCCCGCGCTCCCGGGCCCAGCCGGGCCAGCTCCGCGGAGAGCTCCTCGAGCACCCGGCGCCCGCGCGCGGGATCCACGCGGAGCAGGATCTGCCCCATGCAGAGCCGGGCGTGCAGGTTGGCGGGGTCCGCGTAGGTGGCGGCGCGGGCGGCCCGGAGCGCCTCCTCGTAGCGGCGGGCGGCGAGCAGCTCGAGCGACTCCTGCACGTAGGCCTCCGCCGTGCGAGGACCCGGTGGGGGCTGGGGCGCGGCGGGCGCAGGGGCCGAGGCGCGGGCCGGCGCGGGCGGCGGCGGGCTCGGCGCATCCCGGCGAACCACCGTGACCGCGCCCACGTACTCCGTCCGCCGGACGAAGCGGAGGCGGTCCAGCAGGTGTGACTCCACGGGCGAGACGATCAGCACCGTGTCTGGATCCGCCGAGGCCGCGAGCCGCTGCAGCAGCTCCTCCGCCGTCTGCTCGCGGAAGTAGACGAGCACGTGCTGCAGGAACACCAGCTGCAGCCCGGCGAGGCTCCCCGGAGACTCCACCAGCTCCATCAGGTTCTTCTGCTCGAAGCGCGTCAGCGCGAGCGCGGCGGGGTGGACCTTGAAGCGGCCGGGCTCGCGCGGATCCTCCTCCACCATGCCGTCCACCCAGTCCGCGCGGGCACGCTGGACGGACCAGGACGTGAGCGAGCCGGAGCGCGCCAGCTCCACGCGGGCGGGCGAGGCGTCCACGCCCCAGATGGAGGCGAAGGCGGTGGCGGCGGAGGCCGGGACGCCGCGCTGGCGCAGCTCCCGGAGGATCAGCATCGCCAGGCTGAAGGCCTCCTGCCCGCCTGCGCAGCCGAGCGAGGCCGCGCGCAGCGGCCGCATCGCCGCGGCGGCCCCGTCCAGGAGAGTCGGCAGCAGGCGGCCGGAGATCCACGTCCAGAGGGACTCGTTGCGGAACAGCGAGCTCTCGTCGATCGGCAGGAGATCCACGAAGCGGTCGAGCGCCGCGCGGTCTGAGTAGTCCTCGGCGCCGGGCGGAAAGGCGACGGCGAGCGCCCGCTCCAGCTCGGAGTCGGTCACCGCCTCGAGCGCGAGCCCGTAGGTGCTCTCCAGCGCCCGCCTGGCATTGAGAACGCGCAGCTCCATGGTCGCCTCGCGTCAGCGGCTACGAGTGTGCGGGCGCGAAGCCGCCGTTGCTGCCGTTCGACCCGGGCGTGTCCCGCAGCTCGTTCTTGGCGGGGAGCTGGTACGCGCCGGAGGTCTGCTTGAGCATCGTGGAGAGCGAGTGCGCCTGCTCGGAGAGGCCGCTGAGCAGCCGCGCGCCGTCGCGGATGGACTCGGAGGCGGCCTGCATCGAGCGCAGCGCCTGGCTCACCTGCCCCACGCCCGCTTGGTGCTGCCGCGCCGAGCCCTCCACCTGCCGCATCAGCCCCACCGCGTCGTGGATGGTCACGCCGAGCTGGCCGATCGCGTCGCCCAGCTGGTGCACCAGGCGCACGCCGTCGTCCACTGTGCTGCTGCCGGCAGCCACCGAGGAGTCCACCTGCACCGTCTTCTGGCGGATCTCCTGCAGGATCTCCCGGATCTGCGCGGTGGCCTTGCGCGAGTCGCTCGCGAGGGCGCGCATCTCTCTAGCCACCGCAGAGAAGCCCTTGCCGGCCTCGCCGGCTCGTGAGGCCTCGATGCCCGCATTGATCGCCAGGGTGCTCGACTGATCCGCGAGGAAGCCCACCGTCTCGATGATCCCGTCCACCTGCTGGACCTTCTCGGAGAGCGCGCTGGAGAGTGAGCTCACCTTGCCGAGCGAGGCGGAGATCGCGTTCATCGCGCGGCCCGCGTCGGACGCCCCGCTGCGGCCGCGGTCCACCACCGCCGCGGCGGACTCGCCCTGGCGGATCAGCTCCGCGCACCGGTCCGCGGACGCCGCCGAAGTCTGCGACATCTCGGTCATCGTGTTCGCGGTCTCGGCCAGCGCGGAGACCTGCTCGGTCGTCGCGGTGGAGAGCTGCGCCGAGGCAGCGCGCAGCGAGACTACGATGTCGGAGATCTTGGAGCCCACGTCCTGGGTCTGCCCCACCATCGAGCGCAGCTTCTGGGTCATGAGATGGATGGCGGATGCCAGATCGCCGTTGCCGTCCATATCCCTGCGAAGGTCGCCCGCGGCGATCGTTTTTGCCTGAGCAATGGTCGCGCCAAGCGCGTCGCCGAGCTTTCGGAAGGAGATTCCCAGATCGCCGACGACGCCTTCGACCGTGACGCTGTCGCCCCGTGCGAGGCTCTGCATCTGGTTGGAGAGCTTGATCAAACCAAGCTGAGAAGCGCGGAAGGCGGTGATCAACCCCGAGTCACCTTCCAGCTGAACCGAAAGGCTGCCGGACGCCATTGCCCCGAGTTGGGCAAAGATCTTCTGCATGTCGGCATTGACCGCGCTCACAGAGAACGCGACATCACCGACCTCGTCCGTTCCGATCCAGTTGGGGAGCTGGGGCGTGCCAGCCACCATGCTCCGCAGCGAATCATCGATCGCCTTCCCTGCGCGCCGCTCCCTGCGTGCCATCAACCAGCCGGTCGCGATGAACATCGCCAGAATTGCGCCCAGGATCACCCCAAGCGGAACAAGGATCTCGAGCGCCATCGCATCCAGGCGTTCGGCGACGCGGGTGGTGGCGTCGGCGCTCACCAGCCCGCCGACCTCTGCCACCAACTGAGATCGTTCCTGCGCGAAACGTCGGACCATCACGACTGCCCCGGAGATGCCGACGCAGAGGATGAGGACACTGAACGAGTACGGCAGGAACCAACTCTTGCGCGTCCAGGTCGCGCCACCACCCGTGGGGCGGTGCTGAGGATTGCGGTGGTGCTCCGCGACCGCCAGAGGCAACACGTCGTCCTGGAACAGCAGCGTCGTTGGCAAGCCGATCAGCAGTGCGATGGAGATGGTGATGCCGGTGCCCACCGGCACCAGTGAGTACGGCTTGTCGAACCACGCACAACAGAGCGTAGAGAAGACCACCCCTCCCGTCGCGTATGAGGGAAGCATCGCGTAGAGCTCGAGCTTCCGCGGCAGGGCGAGGATCCGCTCGAGCCGTGCACCGGCTCCATCTCCGAGCTGCGGCGTCACCGCGCTACGACACAACCAGCCCACCAACAGGGATTGCTGAATGGTCGCGTTCACGACGACAACGATCGGGACGATCACCAGAAGTGTCTGAAACAGCTCGGACCGACCGAGCTGAAAGGCGACCGAGATCAGGTACGCGGCGAACCAGACAATCGCGAGCATGGGCACCATGCTCCGGAGAAGGAACTTGATGCGCAGGTCTCTCCAGGTCTGAGTGGCGGGTGCGTCCGTCATGGGCCTCCCTCGCAGGGGACCAAGACCATCGGCAGTCGCCGACGCTCGGCCGCCCGTCAGCGGCGATTCTAGGGGCCGCATTTCGCATCCAGCAATTGAGCGGATTTCCCAGGGATTTCCGCAATCCCGCGCCGAGGGTGGATTCACGTAGGGAACCGTCAGGGCGGGGCCTAGCAACATCCCCTCGAATGTGTTCTAAACCGACATTGCTGGGATTTAGCGCTTTACTTGTTTAGGCGAGTAATTCGCTCCGGAGGCCCCGATGGATGCTGATGCGGCGAAGTCCCCTACACTCCTCTATCCGCTGTCGTGGAAACCCGTCCTCAACCCGTACGCTGGGTTGGTCAAGCGAAGGGCAACGGACTGGTTTCAGAGCCTCGGCATCGTGTTCGACAAGAAGACGAGGGTGCTGTTGGACGAGGAGAGAACCGACCTATATGGCGGTTTCCCCTACCCCGTTGCCAACTTCGAGCACCTGACCACCGTGAGCGAGTTCGTCGCCCTCTGGATCCTCTTCGACGACCTCGCGATGGAGTCTGGTGGCTACTGGGAGCGCCACGGCCTGACCATCAAGGACTACGAGCTTGCCCTGCGGACGGGGGAACTCTCGCCTCGCGCCGACCCCTTCCTCCGTGCTTGGTGGGAGCTCGGCCGTCGCTTTGCAGCGAAGATGAGTGACCGTTGGATGGCTCGCTTGGCTGACTACTTCGTCCTCTGGCTCGAGGGTGCGCGGCGCGAACGAGACACGTACTCCACCCTCGCCGCGAGTGCGGAGCTCCCCGATCTGGCGACCTATCTGTCGATCAGGACGGTCACCATCGGAGCTCGGCCCACGTTCTGGTTCAACGAGTACGCGGAGGGATTCGAGCTCCCGGACCAGGTCATGGACCACTCGCTGATGGTGCTCCTGCATGATCTCGGCACCGAACTCATCTTCCTGGCCAATGACATTTTGAGCCTGGGGAAGGACATTGGCGCAGGATGGCCAAACGTGGTGACGGTGCTCCAGCGGGAGCGCGGCCTCGAACTCGCGGAAAGCCTCGAGCAGGCCGTGCGCATGCACAACGACGCGGTCAAGCAGTTCGTCCACACCGAGCGCGCACTGCCGAGCTTCGGACCGGACCTCGACCCTCTCGTCCGCGCCTACGTAGAGCGAATGCACTTCGTGGTGCGCGGTTTCACCGAATTCGAGCTCGGGGCGGAGCGCTATCTCTTCGCTCACCACCACTCAGCTGCTCAGGGAGGGCGCTCGGTCGGACTCTCCTCCTTCGTCGAGGAGAATCGCGCCGCGTGACGCCGTCGCGAGCGCTCACGCCCCCGCCCGGCGCGGCCCGTCCTGCAGCACCTCGACGTTCGCGCGCGCGGCGGCGGCGCCGTCCACCAGGCGCCCGTCTTCGATCTGCACCACCCGCCGCGCGCGGCGCATCACGCGCGGATCGTGGGTGGAGAAGAGGAACGTCACGCCGCGGCTGGAGTTGAGGTTCTGCATCAGGTCGAGGATCTGCTCGCTGGTGGCGGAGTCGAGGTTCGCGGTGGGCTCGTCGGCGAGGACGATCTCCGGCTGCGTAGCCAGCGCTCGCGCGATCGCCACGCGCTGCCGCTGACCGCCGGAGAGCTCGTCCGGCTTGTGGTGGAGCACCTTCTCCAACCCCACGTCCCGGGCGATCGACTCGACCCGCGCGCGCAGGGCCCTGCGGTCCTCCTTCCGGATCAGGCACGGGAACTCGATGTTCTCGCGCACGTCCAGGACGGGGATCAGGTTGAAGGACTGGAAGATGAAGCCGATCTTCCGGTTCCGCAGCCCCGCCATGTCGTTGAAGTCCCGCCCGGCGAGCTCCTCGCCATCCAGCCGGTAGCTGCCGGAGTCTGACCGGTCCAGCAGGCCGATGATGTTGAGCAGCGTGGTCTTCCCCGAGCCAGAGGGACCCATCACCACGGTGAACTCTCCGCGCTCGACCTGGAGGTCCACGCCCTTGAGCGCGGGCACCAGCGTCTTGCCCAGCTTGTACGTCTTGGTGATCTGCGACAGCTCGATGAGCGCCATGGCTTGCCTCGGGGAAAGACCGACTCAGTAGAAGATCCGCGCCTGCGCCAGCACGCGCGGGCCGTAGGGGGACAACGCGAACTCGCCGTACTGCGCGCCTCCCACGTCAGCGCCCCACGCCTTCACGCCGTTGAACGGGAGGTAGGCGGCGAGCGTCAGCTGCAGCCATTCCTTGGGCACCCAGCCCACCTGGGGCACGAGCTGACCGGAGAGATCCTCCAGCCCCACCAGCAGCGTCGCCCCGAGCGTGAAGTCATCGAAGAGGCGCGGCTGGGTGAAGCTCGCCACCGCGTAGTGGCGGCGCAGCGGCTCGAAGCTGAACTTCTGGGGCGTGCCCGGATCTCCAGACGCTCCCGCCGCCGCGGCGTAGAGCTGCGGCGCGTTCCAGACCAGGCGCGCCAGGCGGCTGAAGTCCTCCGGCGCGTGGCCCTCGCCGTTGAAGTAGTACTCGAGCGACGCCATCGCCTCGCTCTCGAACTGGTAACGCCCACCGACCAGGGCCCGGGCGTTGAAGAAGCCCGCCTCGAGGTGCGGCTGTGACACGACGGGGCGGCCCGCCGCCAGGCACGCCGCGGGCTGCTCCACGCAGTCCGGGTCCGCCTCCAGCCGCGAGGAGCCCTGGTAGGCGAGCGCTTCGGCGTGCAGCTCCAGCCCACCGAATGCATGCGAGAGCGAGAGCCCCGCCCGCGAGGCGTTCCGGAACGCGTCGTTGTAGAGGTTCGTGTACGCGTACGTCACGTTGATGTCCGTGTCCGCCAGGAGCAGGTAGAGCCGCGCCGAGAACGCCCAGTGCGCCTCGCCATCCCGATCGTCCGGCACCAGCCCGCGCACCGCCTCGGCGCTCGGGTGATCCGGATAGAGGATCAACGCCGTGGGCAGGCCGGCGAACTGCCGCAACACCTTCCCCGCCCCCACCACCGACAGCGCCACCCGTTCGAAGGGGAACTCCACCTGCGCCAGCCACGCGCCGGCGCGCTGGAAGGTCGGATCGGTGGGGTCCTTGGGCGGGTTGAGCACGTCCGTGGGGTTGAACGCCAACCCGCTGCCCCAGACGATCCGCTTCTTCCCCACCACCAAACGCAGGTGCTCTTGCGGCTGGGCATCCAGGTACAGCTCGGAGACCACCGCCTGCGGCCGCAGCTGCGGAAGGTCGCGATCGCCCCCGTGGATGAAGCCCGCGGTCTGCCAGTAGAGCGACGCGTCCGCCTGCACGGTGAGCGCTTCCAGCGGCTGCAGCTTCAGCTGGATGTTCCCCTCCGCCAGCTCGGTGAGCGCCGCCGCGCCGTCCGCGCGGGTGGTCGCCACCGTGGTGCGGCTGTCCAGGTAGCCGGTGGTCCGGACCTGGCCAACGCAGAGCGTGAGGAGGAGGGAGAGCATGACCGATCAGCGCCCGAGATCGTTGAGGGTGAACTTGGACTCCGGCGCGGTGAAGCCGACCTCGAGCGAGTCGAAGACCAGCTCGCTGTAGCGCTGGGTCGCCAGCTCGTTGCGCATCTTCACGCGCGCCGGCCGCACCAGCCCCTTGCCGAAGTCCTTCACCTCGAGGAAGTCCGCCGAGCGCAGCATCTTCCCGCTGGAGGTGTAGTACTCGCCGCGCACGGGCACGCCGAGCGGCGCCCGCTTCACCCAGAGCTTGATCGCGTCGTAGGCCGAGTCCTTGGACCGCGACTTGAGCTCCACGCGCCAGGTGTCCGGCTTCTCCGGATCCTCCACCACCGTCCCGCTGTAGTCCTGCGCGTAGTTCGCCCGCAGCACGTCCGCGTTGTTGAAGTCCCCGCCCTGGAAGGACTCGCGCGACGCCAGCCGCAGCGAGCGCTTCAAGTTCGGCATGTAGATCCAGGTGTTCTCCCCGTTGCGGAGGATCTCCTGGCCCCGCGCGCTCGCCGGCTCGTCGAAGGCGATCCGGCTCTTGTCGTTCCCCTGCTTGAGGAAGCTCATCTTGTAGGTGCGCGAGCTGCCGTCGTCCCGATGCGAGGTCATCGCCGCCACCGCCTTGAAGCGGTCGGGCGCCATCAGGGCGTCGTAGCGCTTGAGCACCTCGTCGATGGACGGCGGGCCGTCCGCCGCGAGCGCGGGGGCGGCGAAGAGCAGCGTGGCGAGCAAGAGCGTTCTCATGGCAAACGGCTCCTTCGAGGAAAGGGACTTCATGGCGAGGCCAGCGCCTCCACCGGCCGCAGCCGCGCGGCGCGAGAGGCGGGATAGAGCGCCGCGAGCACCGAGCCCACGCACGCCATTGACACCGCGAGCACCACGTAGCCGAGCGGGAGCGAGGGCACGAGCCGGAAGGGATCATTCCCAGCGCCCATGGGGACCTCCAGGCCCCCCTTGCGCGCCAGCGAGGAGATGATCACGGACGCGGCGAGCAGCCCCCCTGCCCCGCCGATCAGCGCCTGCGCCGCGGCCTCGATCACGAAGAGCGCTGCGATCTGGGCACGAGTTACCCCCACCGCCAGGAGCGTGCCGATCTCGCGGGTGCGCTCCATCACGCTCATGAGCAGGGTGTTGGCCACGCCGACGACCGCGATCACCAGGAAGATGAAGCAGATCACCCCAAGCACCATCCGCTGGGCGCGGGTCACGTCCTGCAACCCCGGCCGCAGCTGGGCCCAGGTGTGGACCTCGTAGTCGTCCCCCACCGCCGCCCGGACCCGCGCCGCCACCGCGTCCACCTCGTCCACGGTGCGGGTGTGGATCACGTACTCGGTGACCCGCCCCTCCATGCCGAGCAGCTCCTGCGCGTAGGAGAGCGGCAGGGTGAGCATCCGCTTGGACTCGAGCGGATTGGCGCCGCCCAGCGTGGCGATCACCTCCAGATCCAACGCGTTCTCCCGCCCATCCTTCCCCTGCGACTGGAGCATCGCCACCGAGCCCGGCGCCAGCTGCAGCGCCTTGGAGAGCTCGCGGCCGATTGCCACGCCGCGCGGGCGATCCGCGGAGAGCGCCGGCCCTTCCACCAGGGCGCGCGCCCCGGGCAGCGCCTGCGCCTCCGTGGCCGGATCCACCGCCTGCCCCATGACGATCGTCCCCCGGCTGCCGTTGGTGAGCATCCCGCTGAACACGAGCCGGGGGCTCACCCCCACCACGCCGGGCACCTTGCGGATGGCCGCCTCCAGCTCCCCGCCCTGCGGGAGGTCCAGCTTCAGCGGCTGCCGGTCCCGCGCCTCGAAGTAGCCCTTGCGGTGGACCTCCAGGCTGCCCACGCGGGCGTTGACGATGTCCTCGATCAGCGACTCGCCCATCCCCAGCACCATCCCGCCCAGGAGCAGGCTCATGAACACGCCGAAGAAGAGCGCGGCGATGGTGATCCCCGAGCGGGCCTTGGCCCGGAACACGTTCCGCACCGCGAGCAGGAAGAAGGTCATGGTGGTTACCGTCCCGCCAGCGCGTCCACCGGGCGGAGCCGGCTGGCGCGGAACGCGGGGTAGAGGGCAAAGAGCGCGGCGCCGAGCAGCGCCAGGCCGAGCACGATCCCGGTGAACCGCAGGGTGAGGTAGGGGAAGAGCTCCAGGGTCACCGAGGCGCTCGGCGGCGTCACCTTCAGCCCGCGCTGCCCCAGCCAGGCGGTGATCGCCGCGCCCACCGTCACGCCACTGCAGCCGCCCAGCAGGCCGATGAAGAGCGCCTCGCTCAGGAAGAGCACCAGCACGCTGCCCCGCTTCACCCCCACGGACATCATCGTGCCGATCTCCCGGGTGCGCTCGAGCACGCTCATCAGCATGGTGTTGGCCACGCCCAGCAGCATCAGCAGCAGGAAGATGAAGGAGATGATCCCCGCCACCACGTTCTGGCGATCCATCCCCACCTTCCGCTCGGTGGCCACGCTCTCCCAGGTGTGGACCTCGTAGTCGGCCCCGAGCGCCTCCTGCAGCCGCGCCGCCACCTCCCCTGCCCGCTCCAGCTCGTGCACCGAGACCGCCAACTCCGTCGCACGCCCGTCCATGTGCAGCAGCCGCTGCGCGAGCGAGAGCGGCGCGAGCGCCACCTTGGGCTCGCCTGGCATCAGCGTCTTGAGCTGCCCGCCCACGTGGCTCAGCTCGCCCGAGAGCGCGCCATCCCGGTCCGGCGCCAGCAGCACCGCCTCGTCCCCCGGCTTGGCACCCAGCGACTTCGCCAGCGCCTCGCCCAAGAGCAGGTGCTCGTCGTCCAACGTGGACCCTTCCGCGAACATCCGCGCCCGCTGCGGACAGACCCGCGCCTCCGCCACCGGGTCCACCGCGGTGGCGCTGAAGAAGATCGCCTCGGGGGCCTCGGAGCCGTCCGCCGGCGTCACCGTGAGCGAGCCCGCGAACTGGAGGCGAGCCGCCACCTCCTTCACCCCGGGCACCGCCCGGACCTTTGCCAGGAAGTCCGGGCCCACCTCGAAGTCCAGCGACAGCGGCGCGGAGAGGACGTTGGCCAGGTAGCCCTTGCGGTGCACCTGGAGCGCCCCCGTCTGCCCCTCCACCGTGGCGGTCAGGATGCTGCGCTGCAGGCCGTTGAGCATCCCGCGGATGAGCACCGCCGCCCCCACGCCGAGCGTGATGGCCAGCAGCGTCAGCAGCGTCCGCCGGCGGTTCCGCAGCACGTTGCGAAGGGCGATCGAGAGGAGCGTCCACATGGCGCCGGTAGGCAGAGCAGCCACCGTGCCAGCGCGGTCTCCCTCCACCGCGGCCCGGACCTGTCGGGAGCTCCGGCGGTCCGTGTTCGGAAACCCGGCACCTGCAGGCGGGGCAGACCTACACCTCCCCTCTGGACCGCTTGGGCTTACGCGCTGGCCGTCCTCCTGCAATGGCCTGGGAGCTACATTCGCCTGCAGGAGGCGCACTTGGCGGCGAGCGAGCGAGGACTGGGACTGGACCAGGTGCAGGACGAGGCGTTCGGCGCGCTCTTCCGCCGCTTCGCCAAGTGGCGGCTCTACGCCGCGCCGCTGATCTTCCTGCTCCTGCTGCTGGCGCTGATGCAGGACCCCTCGCCGTGGCGCCGCTGGTTGCTCGGCTGCGCCCTGTTCAGCGCCGTGCTGCGGGCCATCTACGAGTACCGCCGGCTCACCCGCTCGCCGTTCGACCGCACCCGCATCCCCGCCATCCTCTTCGTCGCCACCCCCATCCTCGGCGCCGTGCTGCTCGCCACCGGCGGGATCGACAGCCCCGCGTGGCCGATGATCGTGCCGCTCGCCATCTTCCTCACCCTCTTCGGTTTGCGCATCCACGCGCTGGCGTTGATTGGCCTGTTCTCCGTGGCCCTCTGGGTGATGGCCTGGCTCGCGCAGACCTCGGCCATTCCGGACCTGCTGCCGGAGATCTTCGGCGGCGGCCCGCGCGTACAGATGAGTCCCGCGCTTCGCTACACCCGCGCCGCCATGCTCAACTTCACGCTGGTCTGGGCGGCGATGATCGGCGTGCTGATGCGCGGCGCGTTCGCCAGCATGGTGGAGCGCGCGCTCAAGTCCCGGGACGAAGTGCTGCAGATGCACCAGGACTCCACCGCCACCCTCACCGGGATGGCGGGCGAGATCGCCCACGAGCTCAAGAACCCGCTCGCCAGCGTGAAGGGGCTCGCCGCGCTGGTGGACCGCGCCCTCCCGGAGAAGGAGCACGAGCGGATGACCGTCCTGCGCCGGGAGGTGGACCGGATGCAGGAGATCCTCGAGTCCTTCCTCAACTTCTCCCGCCCGCTCGTCCCGCTCGACGCCGCCGGCGTGCGCCTGCGCGAGCTGTGCGAGGCCGTGGTGGCGCTCCACGAGGGCCAGGCCGCCGAACGGACGGTGACCCTCACCGTCACCGGGACGGAGATCGAGATCCGCGCGGACGCGCGCAAGCTCAAGCAGGTGCTGATCAACCTGGTGCAGAACGCCCTGGACGCGAGCCCCGCGCGCGAACAGGTGGAGCTGCGCGTCAGCCGCACCGCCAGCGGCGCCCGCATCGACGTGTGCGACCGCGGACAAGGCCTGGACGACGCCACCCGCGAGCGCGCGTTCGAGCCCGGCGTCACCACCAAGGCCAAGGGCAGCGGGCTGGGCCTCACCGTATCTCGCGCCATCGCCCGCCAGCACGGCGGCGAGGTCCGCCTCCACCGCAGGGATGGCGGCGGCACGGTGGCCGAGCTCGCCCTCCCCGAGCAGCCCGCGCCCGCCGCCGGAGCCGCTGCGTGAAGGCCACCATCCTCATCGCGGACGACGACGCCGGCGTGCGCTTCACCCTGCGCGGCCTGCTGGAGGACGAGGGGCTCACGGTGGTGGAGGCGGAGGACGGCGAGCAGGCGCTGCGGCGGCTCGAGCAGGGCGGCGTGGAGCTGCTGATCACCGATCTGCGCATGCCCCGGCTGGATGGCCTGGAGCTGCTCTCCCGGCTCGCCGAGCTCCCCTCGCCGCGGCCGCAGGTGATCCTCATGACCGCGCACGGCAGCGAGCGCCACGCCGTGGAGGCGATGAAGCGCGGGGCGCTGGACTACTTCCGCAAGCCCTTCGAGCTCGAGCAGGTCCTCCAGGTCGTCCGCCGCGCCGTGGGCGCGGTGCAGCTCGAGGCGGAGAATGCCCAGCTCAAGGGCGAGCTCAACCTGCTGCGCTCGCTGGTCTTCGTCTCTCCCGCCATGTCCCGGCTCGCCGCGCTGGTGGCCCGCGTGGCGCCGCGGGACGTGAACGTGCTGATCACCGGCGAGAGCGGCACCGGGAAGGAGCGGATCGCCGAGGCGATCGTCCGGGCCTCCCGCCGCGCCGACAAGCCCTTCGTCTGCTTCAACTGCGCCGCCCTCACCGAGGAGCTGGCCGAGGCCGAGCTCTTCGGCCACGCCAAGGGCGCCTTCACCGGCGCCGCCCGCGCCCGCCCGGGGCTCTTCCGCGAGGCGGACGGCGGCACCGTGCTGCTGGACGAGGTGGGCGAGCTCGGCGCGGGGATCCAGGCCAAGCTCCTGCGGGTGCTCCAGGAGGGAGAGCTGCGCCCCGTGGGAGAGGACCGGCCGCAGCGCGTGGACGTGCGCGTGCTCGCCGCCACCCACCGGGATCTCGCCGCGGAGGCCAAGGCCGGCCGCTTCCGGGAGGATCTCCTCTACCGGCTCAAGGTGGTCCAGCTGGCCATCCCCCCGCTGCGCGAGCGGCCCGAGGACATCCCCGTGCTCGCCCGCCACTTCTTCTCCCGCGCCGCCAAGGCGTTCGGCGTGCCGGAGACGCGGATCGCCCCCGAGGCGCTCGAGCGCCTCACCGCCTGGAGCTGGCCCGGCAACGTGCGCGAGCTGGAGCATGTGATCGAGAGTGCCGTGGCGCTCTCTCAGGACGGCCAGATCGATCTCGCCCTGCTGCCCGGTGGCGCCGGCGCGGGCGCTGCCGCCGCCGCCGAGGGCGCCGGCCTCAAGGAGAAGGTGGAGGCCTACGAGCGCGGCCTGATCGTCGCCGCGCTGGACGCCGCCAAACAGAACCGCTCAGAAGCCGCGCGCACGCTGCGGATCGGCCGCGCCACCCTGCACGACAAGCTCAAGAAGTACGGGCTCGCCCACGGGGAAGACGAGCCCTGAGACGGCGAGAGGGACCGCCTACCGCCAAAGCGGTGGGCGATCCCTCGCGCGAAGACGACTTGAACTGAGGGGCTACTCCGCCGCCTCTTCCTTCTTGCCCTTCTTGGCGGGCTTCTCCTCCGCCTCAGGCTCCGCCTTCGCCGGACGATCCACCAGCTCCAGCAGCGCCATCTCCGCGGCGTCACCCGAGCGAGCGCCCAGGTGGATGATCCGGGTGTAGCCGCCCGGACGGGAGGCGTAGCGCTCCTTCAGCTCGTTGAAGACCTTGTTCAGGATGTCCTTGTTGCGGACGTTCCGCGCCGCGAGCCGCAGGTTGGACAGCCCGCCGCGCTTGCCGAGCGTGATCATGCGCTCCGCCAGGCGGCGCGCCTCCTTCGCCTTCGGCAGCGTGGTGCGGATCGCCTCGTGCTCCAGCAGCGAGGTGACCATGTTGTTCAGCATCGCCAGCCGGTGGCTGGTGTCCCGGTTCAGCTTTCGGTGCGCTACGCGGTGCTTCATCGTTCTCTCCAAACCACGCGGGCCGTTCTAGGTACCCGGTGGGAAATGCGGACGCCCTTGAGCGAACGTCCGCGTTTTGTCCACCAGGGGCCGAAGCGACTGCTGGCCCAGCCCCTGGGCCCTGCTCCATCAAACGCTGCGGACTAGACCTTCGGCGGCTCGCGGGTGAGCGGGGAGACCGCGCTGGCGGCGGGCGCCGGCGGCGGGGCCGCGGTGCGCGGCGGCCAGTTCTCCAGCTTCATGCCCAGGGAGAGCCCCATCTCCGCGAGGATCTCCTTGATCTCCTTCAGCGACTTCCGGCCGAAGTTCTTCGTCTTGAGCATCTCGGCCTCGGTGCGCTGCACCAGGTCGCCGATGGTCTTGATGTTCGCCTGCTGCAGGCAGTTGGCCGAGCGCACCGAGAGCTCCAGCTCGTCCACCGAGCGGAAGAGGTTCTCGTTGAGCTTCGCCTCCTCCTTGGGCGCCTCGACCGGCATCGGCTCCTCGGTCTCATCGAAGTTGATGAAGACCGTGAGCTGCTCCTTGATGATCTTGGCCGCGTACGCCACCGCGTCCTGCGGCGTCACCGAGCCGTCCGTCCAGACCTCGAGCGCCAGCCGGTCGTAGTCCGTGACCTGGCCCACGCGCGCGTTGGTGACCTGGTAGTTCACCTTGCGGATCGGCGAGAAGAGCGAGTCCACCGGGATGGTGCCGATCGGCGAGCCCTGGACCTTGTTCCCCACGGACGGCAGGTAGCCACGGCCGCGGCGGCAGGTGATCTCCATGCGGAGCTTCCCGCCCTCGGAGATGGTGCAGATGTGGTGGCCGGGGTTGAGGATCTCCACCTGGTCGTCGGTGATGATGTCGCCCGCCTTGACCTCCTTCGGGCCCTCCGCCTCGATCCGGAGCGTCTTGATCTCGTTCGTGTGCATCCGAAGGAGGACTTCCTTCAGGTTCAGCACGATGTCGGTCACGTCCTCGGCGACCTCGGGGATGGTGGTGAACTCGTGGTCCACGCCCTCGATCTTCACGGAGGTGATCGCCGAGCCCTGCAGGGAGCTCAGCAGCACGCGCCGCAGCGAGTTGCCCAGGGTGGTGCCGAAGCCCCGCTCCAGCGGCTCCGCCACGAACTTGCCGTAGGTGTTGGTCAGCGAGTCCTGATCCACGTCCAGCCGGCGCGGCTTGATCAGATCTCGCCAGTTCTTCGCAGTGAACATCTCAGCCATTGTGCTGCTCCTCGAACGATCGAAGGCCACCGACTTACCCGCCACGAGCGGCGGGAGGACCCGATCGAAGTGAAAGCGGCCGATCCGTGAATCGGACCGGCCGCGAAAGGTGAAAGCCCAGAAGCGCTTACTTCGAGTACAGCTCGACGATCAGCTGCTCCTGGATCGGCATCGTGAGGTCCTCGCGGTTCGGAACCGACTTCACGGTGCCCTTGAACGCCTTCTTGTCGACCTCGATCCACTGGGGGATGCCCCGGCGGTCCACGGTCTCGATCGCCTCGGCGATCCGGATCATCTTCTTGCTCTTGTCCGCGACCTCCACGGTGGAGCCCGGCTTCACCGCGAACGAGGGGATGTTCACCCGCTTCGCGTTGACCGTGAAGTGACCGTGGCGGACCAGCTGGCGCGCCTCGGCGCGGGTGTCCGCGAAGCCCATGCGGAAGACCACGTTGTCCAGCCGGAGCTCGAGCTGCTGCAGGAGGTTCTCGCCCGTCTTGCCCTTGGCGGCGGACGCGCGGTGGTAGTAGCCGCGGAACTGGCTCTCCAGCAGGCCGTACATCCGCTTCACCTTCTGCTTCTCGCGCAGCTGCACGCCGTAGCCGGAGAACTTCACGCGGCCCTGGCCGTGCTGACCCGGCGGGTACGGACGGCGCTCGATGGCGCACTTGTCCGTGTAGCAGCGGTCACCCTTCAGGTACATCTTGAGGTTCTCGCGCCGGCAGATGCGGCAGACGCTTTCGGTGTAACGAGCCAAAGTGAATCTCCTTCGAAGATGGTCTGGGCCGCCCTCGCGAGCGGCCTTTGGAAAAGAGTTAGACGCGGCGGCGCTTGGGCTGACGGCAGCCGTTGTGGGGGATCGGGGTCACGTCGCGGATCAGGCTGATCTTCAGCCCCGCCGAGGCGAGCGCGCGCAGCGCGGACTCGCGGCCAGCGCCCGGGCCCTTCACCAGGACGGTCACGTTCTTGAGGCCGTGCTCCATGGCCTTCGCGGCGGCGTCACCGGCGGCCACCTGCGCGGCGAACGGCGTGGACTTGCGGCTACCCTTGAAGCCGCGGGCGCCAGCGGACGACCACGCCAGCACGTTCCCCGAGACGTCGGAGATGGTGACGATGGTGTTGTTGAACGTGCTCTGGATGTGAACGACGCCGTTCAGCACGTTCTTCTTGGTCTTGCGCTTGCCCTTCTTGGGCTCGGTGCCCTCGGCGGCGGTCGGCGCCGCGGCGGCTGCTGCAGGGGCCTGCTCTTTCGTCTCTTCGGCCATGTGGCTGGTCTTTCCTGTGGAGGTGGTCTGACCGCGCGGTGGCTACACCGCGCGGCCGTGGGTGAAATTACGGACGGCCCGCCGGCGCCGCCGGCTTGGCGCGGACGATCCCGCGCTTGGGGCCCTTGCGGGTGCGCGCGTTGGTGTGCGTGCGCTGGCCGCGGACCGGGAGGCCCTTGCGGTGGCGCAGGCCGCGGTGGCAGCCCAGGTCCATCAGCCGCTTGATGTTCATGGTGACTTCGCGGCGGAGATCGCCCTCCACCTTGTAGTTCGCCTCGATGATCTCGCGGATCTTCCGGGTCTGGTCCTCGTTGAGGTCCTTGGTACGGAGCGTGAGATCGATGCCCGCCTTCTCGACGATGTCGAGCGCGGACTTCTTGCCGATCCCGTAGATGTACTGCAGGGAGATCACGACCCGCTTGGCGGGAGGAAGGTCAACACCGGAGATACGAGCCATCTGCTTAGCGTTCCTTTGCTGGAGTTGGTCTGGAGCTGAAAAGCCCGCTCGCCTTGCGGCGAGGCGTGCTTTAGCCCTGGCGCTGCTTGTGACGAGGGTTCGCCGAGCAGATCACCCGCACCACGCCCTTACGGCGCAGCACCTTGCACTTGTCACAGATCTTCTTCACCGACGCGCGAACCTTCATGTTTCGAATTCCTTCTGAAGCTGCGTGAAAAGGGCTGCCTACTTGGCGCGGTAGGTGATGCGGCCGCGCGTGAGATCGTAAGGGGAGAGCTCCACCTTGACCTTGTCGCCAGGGAGGATCCGGATGAAGTGCATCCGCATCTTTCCGGAGATGTGCGCGAGGACCACGTGACCTGGACCTCCGTCCAGCTTCACCCGGAACATCGCGTTGGGGAGGGGCTCCATCACCGTCCCCTCGACTTCGATGGCGTCGTCCTTCGGCAATCAAACTCCCGTCATTACAGCGGTTCGACTCATTGGAAAGCGGCGCGGGATAGCACTTCGTCTCCAGGCACGCAAGTGCGGAGGTTTGGGTGGCGCAAGACCCTTGATAACGCTGGGAAACCCGACGGCCATTCCAGCAGGGGGCGGCGCCTGCAGGGCCGCCTGGCGTCACGCGGAGCGCCGCGTGAGGACCTCCGGACCTGCCTCGGTGACCAGGATCGTGTGCTCGAAGTGGGCGGAGAGCTTCCGGTCCGCCGTCACCGCCGTCCAGTCGTCATCCAGGACCTCCACCTTGTGGGTCCCGGCGTTCACCATCGGCTCCACCGCCAGCACCATCCCCGGCCGCAGCTTCATCCCTGAGCCGGGCGAGCCGAAGTTGGGGACCTGCGGCTTCTCGTGCAGCGCCTTGCCGATCCCGTGGCCCACGAAGTCCCGGACCACGGAGAAGCCGCGGGTCTCCACGTGCTGCTGCACCGCGTGGCCGATGTCGCCAATGCGGTTCCCGTTGCGCATGGAGTCGATCGCCGCCTCCAGGGAGCCGCGGGTGGCGTCGATCAGGGCCTGGGCCTCAGGGCTCACCTTCCCCACCCCCACCGTGCGCGCCGAGTCGCCAAAGTAGCCGCGGTACACCACGCCGAAGTCGAGCTTCATCAGGTCGCCCTCGGCCAGCTTGCGCCGCTTGGAGGGGATCCCGTGGACGACCTCGTGGTTCACCGAGGCGCACAGGCAGCACGGGAAGCCGTGGTAGCCCTTGAACGCCGGCTTGGCGCCCTTCCGGTAGATCAGCCCCTCGGCGAGCTGATCCAGGTCCCAGGTGGAGACGCCCGGCGCCACTGCCTTCTCGAGCTCGTCCAGGATCTCCGCCACGATCCGGCCTGCCTCGCGCATCAGCGCGATCTCGCTCTCACTCTTCAGCTCGACGTCCGCCATGACCGCTACCCATAACGCCCGCGTTCAGCGCCGGCCGAGCCCCTTCTGCGTGACCGTCTTCTTCAGCTCGGCGTAGATGCCCTCGGGGCTCCCCACGCCGTCCAGCTGCACCAAGAGGCCCTTCTTCTCGTAAAAGGCCTTCAAGGGCGCCGTGTCCCGGATGTAGACCTCCTGGCGGGTGCGCGCCTTCTCCGGGGCGTCATCCGAGCGCTGCACCAGCCCGGTGTCGTCCTTGTCGCAGAAGCCCGCCCGCTTCGGCGGGTTGGAAGTCACGTGGTAGATGGTGCCGCACTTGGGGCAGCTGCGGCGGCCGGACTGGCGCTCGATCAGCTGCTCGACCGGCACCTCGAAGGAGACCACCAGGTCCACCTTGCGGCCGGCCTTCGAGAGCATCTTCTCCAGGGCCTCCGCCTGAGGGATCGTGCGCGGAAAGCCGTCCAGCACGAAGCCGCTCTTGGCGTCCGCCTCCTTGAGCCGCTCCTCGATGATCCCCACCACCAGCTCGTCCGGCACCAGCGCGCCAGACTCCATGATCGGCTTGGCCTTCTTGCCGAGCTCGCTCCCGCTCTGGATGGCGGCGCGGAGGATGTCTCCGGTGGAGATCTGCGGGACCTTGTAGTCCGCGTACAGCTTCTTGGCCTGGGTGCCCTTCCCGGCCCCGGGCGGTCCCAAGAGGATGAGGTTCATTTCAGTTCCCCCTCAAAGCCCACGCCAGCGTCACGCGGCGACGCGGATACGGCCGCGGATCTTCGGACCGCGCGGCCCGGCGAAGCCCTCGTAGTTGCGGCTGATGAGGTGGCCTTCGATCTGCTGGACCGTGTCCAGGGCCACGCCCACCACGATCAGCAGCGCCGTGCCGCCGAAGGCGAACTGCACCCCGAGCAGCCCGGAGACGACCTGAGGGATCACGCAGATCACCGCGAGGTAGATGGCGCCGCCGAAGGTGATCCGGTTCAGCACCCGCTCGATGAACTCCGCCGTCTGCCGGCCCGGGCGGATCCCCGGGATGTAGCCACCCTGCTTCTTGATGTTGTCCGCCACGTCGTCCGGGCGGAAGGTGAGCGAGGTGTAGAAGTAGGAGAAGAAGACCACCAGCAGCACGAAGATGCCGTCGCGGATCCAGATGTTCCGGCCCAGCGCCATCTCCACGCTCGCCATGAACGGCAGGAAGCCCTTCAGGGTGGACGGGAACGAGAGCAGCGCGCTGGCGAAGATCGGCGGGATCACCCCGGACGCGTTCACCTTCATGGGGAAGTAGGTGGCCTGGCCGGCGAACATCTGCCGCCCCGCCATCCGCTTCGCGTACTGCACGGGGATCCGCCTCATCCCGCGCTCGATGTAGACCACCACCCCCACCACCAACACCATGAAGACGAGGAGCGCGAACACCATCCCCAGCTCCAGCAGCTCCTGGCGGACGCCATCCACCAGGTGCTTCGCCGCGGGGAGCACGCCGGCCACGATCCCGGCGAAGATGATCAGCGAGATCCCGTTGCCGATGCCGCGCTCGGTGATCCGCTCGCCCAGCCACATGATGAAGGCCGTGCCCGCGGTGAGCGTGATCACCGTCATCACGGTAAACCAGACGCCCGGCTCGAGCACCACGATCTGCTCCATGTGGACGCGGCCGGCCATGTCGCCGCGGCCCAGCCCGGCCAGGTACCGGGAGATCGCCATGCCCTGGACGATGGAAAGGCCGATCGAGCCGTAGCGCGTGTACTGGTTCAGCTTCTGCCGGCCGCCAGCGCCCTCCTTCTGGAGCCGCTCGAGCGAAGGCACCACCACCGCCAGCAGCTGCATGATGATGGAGGCGGAGACGTACGGCATGATCCCCAGCCCGAAGATGGACATCTGCTCGAGCGCGCCGCCGGAGAACATGTTGAAGAGCGACACCAGGCCGCCCATCGCCTTCTGCTGCTCCATGTACGCGTTCATGGCGGAGCGGCTCACGCCCGGGGTCGTGACGAAGATCCCGATGCGGTAGACCGCCAGCAACGCCAGCGTGTAGACGAGACGCCCGCGCAGCTCAGCGACGCGGAAGATGTTCGCGACGGCGTTCAGTGCCACGGCGGTCCATCCCTTCAACGAACGAACGACGGTCCAAAAACGAGCGCCCCCTGCTCCCGTGATCGAGGAAGGAGGGGGCGCGAAACACTACACAATGCGCGACTGGGGCACCACTTGAACCGGCCCTGGGCGTGCCTCACCGCCGCGCCAGCCCGCTTAAGCCGACGCGGGCTTCTTCCCCGCGTCCGCTCCCTTGCCCGCGTGCGCCTTGGCCGCGGACTCGGGCTTGTGCGCCACCAGCGGCACCAGCTCCACGCTCCCGCCCGCCTTCTCGATGGCCTCCTTGGCCGTGGCCGAGAAGCGGTGCGCCTTCACGGAGAGCTTCTTGGAGAGCTTGCCGGAGCCGAGCACCTTCACCCCGTCCCAGACGCCCTTCACCAGGCCCTGGTCACGCAGCGAGGCCTCGTCCACCGCCGCGCCCGCGGAGAACCGCTCCAGCTCGGAGAGGTTCACGATCGCGAAGTGCTTCCGGTTCGGCGGGTTGAAGCCGAACTTCGGCAGGCGGCGCTGCAGCGGGCTCTGACCGCCCTCGAAGCCTTCGAAGTGCATGTTGCCGGAGCGGGCCTTCTGGCCCTTGCCGCCGCGACCGGCGGTCTTGCCCAGGCCGGAGCCCTGGCCGCGCCCCACCCGCTTCTTGCGGTGGCGGGACTTGTGCGGCGCCTTGAGAGTGTGAAGCGTTGCCATGACGTCTCCAGTCCTTCCTTGAGCGGGCCGCTACTGCTTCTGCGCCGCGTTGGCGCGGGAGCGATCCCGCTGCACGATCTTGCGCGGCTTGCGGCGCGCCTTCGCCTTGGGCTCGTCCTTCACGACCTCGTGAGAGACCAGGTGCTTCACCTTGAAGACCATCCCGCGGATCGCCGGGGTGTCCTTCAACAGCTTCTCCTGCCCGAACTTCCTGAGGCCCAGCCCCGCGATGGTCCGAAGCTGCGTCTCGGACGCGCCCGCGAAGCTCTTCACCAGCTTGATCTTGATGCCCATGGCTCTTAGCCCCTCGCCTCGGCCTGCTTGCCGACGTGCAGCTCGCGGCCGCGCAGCCGGGACACCTGCTCCACCGACCGAAGGGACTTCAGCCCCGCCACGGTGGCCTTGAGAACGTTGTGCGGGTTCCGGGAGCCCTGGCACTTGGTCAGGATGTTCCGGATGCCCGCGCGCTCGAGCACCGCGCGGACGGTCTTGCCGGCGATCACGCCCGTACCTTCGCTGGCCGGCTTGAGCAGCACCCAGCCCGCGCCGAAGTGACCGAGCACCTCATGCGGGATGGTGTGGCCCACCAGGGGGACCTTGAAGATGTTCTTCTTCGCGTTCTCGCCGCCCTTGCGGATGGCCTCGGGAACTTCATTGGCCTTGCCGAGCCCAACGCCCACGTGGCCGTTGCCGTCGCCCACCACCACCAGCGCCGCGAACGAGAACCGCCGGCCGCCCTTCACCACCTTGGCCACGCGGTTGATGTTCACCACCTCGTCGACGAGGTCGAGATCGTTCGGATTGATTGGAGTTGCCAAAGGTGAATCCCTTTCGAAAGAGCTAGAACTTGAGGCCCGCCTCGCGGGCCGCGTCAGCGACCGCCGCGATGCGGCCGTGGTAGGGGAAGCCGTTCCGGTCGAAGACCACCGAATCGACCTTGGCGTCCTTGCACTTCTGCGCGATCAGCGCGCCCACCCGCTTGGCATCCGCCTTCTTGTCCCCGTCGTTCTTGCCCTTGAGCTCCTTGGAGAGCGACGAGGCGAACGCCACGGTGCGGCCGGACGAGTCGTCCACCACCTGCGCGTAGATGTGCTTGAGGCTCTTGTAGACCGACAGCCGCGGGCGCTCGGTGCTGCCGGAGAGCTTCTTGCGGATGCGGGCCTTCCTGTTGAGACGCGAATCGACCTTCGACATGGTTTCCTTCTCTTCCTTCCGGGGGTGATCGGGACCTCCACCCCCGGATGAGTGCCAAATTGGGATGAACCGTCCGGCTTACGCCGTACCGGTCTTGCCTTCCTTCCGGCGGACGCGCTCCTCGGAGTACTTGATGCCCTTGCCCTTGTAGGGCTCGGGCGGACGGAGCGCGCGGATCTTCACCGCGGTGGCGCCGAGCGTCTCGCGGTTCACCGAGCGCAGCGTGAGGTCCAGGGTGGGCAACGAGTCCTCGGTGCGCGGGGTCTTGCCGACTTCCGCG
The DNA here is from genome assembly GCA_044229415.1 of Myxococcaceae bacterium. Classification (GTDB taxonomy): domain Bacteria; phylum Myxococcota; class Myxococcia; order Myxococcales; family Myxococcaceae; genus JBGATB01. Next base: position 42,994 of record JBGATB010000042.1, read on the forward strand.
GTGACGCCCTCCGGGAGGTCAAAGACCACCGGGTGGGAGAAGCCGAGCGAGAAGTGGACCTGCTTGCCCTTGACCTCGGCGCGGAAACCGACGCCGCGGATGGCGAGCGAGCGCTCCCAGCCGGTGGCCACGCCCTTGGCGGCGTTGGCGAGGATGGACCGGGTCAGCCCGTGGAGCGCCTTGATCCGGCGGCTCTCGTTGGGGCGCACCAGCGTCAGCGTCCCGTCCTTGAGCTCAACCTTGATGTCCGAGCTGGGCAGCCGCACGTCCAGCTTGCCCTTGGGCCCTTCGAACTTGACCAGCTGCTTGCCCGTGTCGACGGAGACCTTCACCTTGTCGGCGAGCTTGATGGGGAGTTTTCCGATTCGGCTCATGATGGACCTCAGTACACCGTGCAGATCAGCTCGCCGCCGACGTTCTGCTTGCGAGCCTCGCTGTCCACCATCACGCCCTTGGAGGTGGAGAGGATGGAGATGCCAAGGCCACCGAGGACGCGGGGGATGTCCCGCACCGGGACGTAGCGGCGCAGGCCCGGCTTGGAGATGCGCTTGATGCCGTTGAGCACCGGCGCGCGGTCCGGTCCGTACTTGAGGACGACCGAGATCTCCGACTGGGGCTTCTTCTCGTGCTGGACGTATTCGGCGATGAAGCCTTCGTCCTTGAGCACCTTGATCACCTCGAGCTTCAGCTTCGAGGCGGGGATCACGCACTTGTCGTGACGCGCGCGGGCCGCATTGCGCAGGCGGGTCAGCATGTCGCCGACGGGATCATTGACCGGCATGTTCGTTCTTCGCCTTCAGCGGGGGAATGACGTTCCCCCATTCGAGCTCCCCCATGCCTTCCGGGCCCATCCCGGTGGTTCACGGCGGGGCTTTGCGAACTGCTAACGGCTCACCAGGAGGACTTCGTCAGCCCGGTGATCTCGCCCGCCAGCGCGCGCTTGCGCAGGCAGATACGGCACATCTGGAACTTCCGCAGGAACGCGCGGGGGCGGCCGCAGAGCGGGCACCGGTTGTACTTGCGAACCGCAAACTTCGGCTTCCGCTTGGCCTGCGCGATTTTAGAGAGCTTCGCCACGAGAGTGTCTCCTTTACGCCGTACGGAACGGCATGCCGAACTGGCGCAGCAGCCCGCGGCCGTGCTCGTCGTTCTTGGCGGTGGTCACGATGCTGATGTTGAGCCCCTTCACCTTCTCGATGGAGTCGTAGTTGATCTCCGGGAAGATGATCTGCTCGCGGACGCCCAGGGTGAAGTTCCCGCGGCCGTCGAAGGCCTTCTGGGAGACGCCCTTGAAGTCGCGCACGCGGGGGAGCGCCACGTTGATGAGCCGGTCGAGGAACTCGTACATGCGGTCGTTGCGCAGCGTGACCGCGGCGCCGATCGCCTGACCCTGGCGGAGCTTGAAGTTCGCAATGGACTTGCGGGCCCGGGTGATGACCGGCTTCTGGCCGGTGATCGCCGCCAGCTGCTCCACGCCGGACTCCATGATCTTGTTGTTGGCCAGGGCCTCGCCCAGGCCCATGTTGACCACGATCTTCTCGATCCGCGGGACCTCGTTCGGATTCTTGAACCCGAACTCCTTCATCAGCGCGGGGACCGCCTCCTTGCGGTAGCGGGCCTTGAGCCGCGCCGGGACGGCCTTGAGGCCCTCCTCGATGTTCGCGGCGAAGCCGACCTTCTTGGCCTCTTCCTTCTTGCCGGCCTTGCGGGCGGCCTTCTTGGCGGCAGCCGCGGCCTTGGCGGCGGCGATCTCGTCTGCGCTCTTCTCGGGCTTCTTCTCGTCAGCCATGGTCTTTCCCCTGCTTCGGCGGAGCGTCAGGGCTCCTCTCTCCGCCGATCAGCGCTTCACTGCTTCAAAACCACCCAACCTTCGGGTCCTCAACACCGCGAAAGCGCGGCGTCATGCCCGATGGTCAGGGGTTAGTCAATCGTCGCCTCGCACTTCTTGCAGAACCGCTTCTTCTTCTCCCCCTCCACCTTCACGCCCACGCGGGTCGCCGCGTCGCACTTCGGGCAGACGAGCGCCACGGACGCCAGCGCGATGCTGCCGGCCTTCTCGAGGATCCCGCCGTCCGGGTTGGCGCGGTCGCGGCCCTTCTTCACGTGCCGCTTCACCAGGCGCAGCCCCTCAACGGTGAGGCGGTTGCTCTCGCGGTTGATGCTGAGGATCTTGCCGCGCTTGGAGGCCTTCGCCGCCGTGCGCTCGGCACCCTTCATCACCTGGACCGTGTCTCCAACCTTGAGCTTCTCCATTACGCGTTCCTCTTTCCGGTCCCGTCGCTTCAGAGCACTTCAGGCGCGAGCGAGATGATCTTCATGAACTTGCGGGCGCGGAGCTCGCGGGCCACCGGGCCAAAGATGCGCGTCCCGATCGGCTCCAGATCCTTGTTGATCAGCACCGCGGCGTTGGCGTCGAACTTGATGTAGCTGCCGTCCGGCCGGCCGATCTCGCGCTTGGTGCGCACGATCACCGCCTTCGCCACGTCGCCCTTCTTCACCTTGGTGTTGGGCAGCGCTTCCTTGATCGAGACGACGATCACGTCGCCGATCGAGGCGTACTTCCGCTTGCTGCCGCCCAGCACCTTGATGCAACCGACCTTCTTCGCGCCGGAGTTGTCCGCCACATCCAGCACGCTCGTCATCTGAATCATCGTCGTTCTCCCGTAAAGCGCTTGGGTGAGGCGTCAGACCTTGGTCGCCCGCTCGAGCACTTCCACCACGCGCCAGCGCTTGTCCTTGGAGGTGGGCTTGGTCTCGGCGATGCGGACCTTGTCGCCCTCGTTGACCGAAACCTTCTTCGGGTAGTCGTGATCCTCGACGTGCGCCTTGTACTTCTCCCGGCGGTTCATGATCTTCCCGTACTTGGCGTGAGACGTCCGCCGCTGCACGGTGACGACCACCGTCTTCTGCATCTTGTTGGAGGTGACCACGCCAATGCGGGTCTTGGGGCGGCCGCGGGACGCGGCGGAGGTCTCGGCGGTGGTCTGGGTCGGTTCAGCCATGTCTTCGTCTCGCGGTTAAGAGGCTTTAGGCCTTCTTCTGGGCGGCCTTGGACTTCTGGGTGAGCACGGTGAGGACCCGCGCCAGGTCACGGCGGTGGGTGGTGCGCTCGGAGGGGTTGTCCAGCGTGCCGGTGCGCAGCTTCAGCTGATCCTGGAACAGGTTCTCGCGCAGCTCGGCCGCGCGCCGGTTCAGGTCATCCACCGTCAACTCGTTCAGCTCTTTCGCAGTCGCCATCTTCGTCTACCTCACAGGCCCATCTGGTCGCGGTGAACGATCTTGGTCAGCACCGGGAGCTTCGCCATCGCCAGCTTGAACGCGCTGGTGGCGACCTCCTGGGTCATGCCGTCCATCTCGTAGAGGATGCGCCCCGGCTTCACCACGGCGACGTAGTACTCCACGCCGCCCTTGCCGGTGCCCATGCGCGTCTCGGCGGGCTTCTTGGTGATCGGCTTGTCCGGGAAGATCCGGATCCACACCTTGCCACCACGCTTGATGAAGCGGGTCATGGCAATACGGGCCGCCTCAATCTGGCGGGAGGTGATCCAGCCCGGCTGGGTGGTCATCAGGCCGAACTCGCCGAAGGTGAGCTTGCTGCCGCGGTACGCCTTCCCCGGCGAGCGCCCCTTCTGCATCTTCCGGTACTTGGTTCGTGCTGGCTGAAGCATGGATGCGTCCTTGCTGAGCTTCGTTTAGCGGTTGAGCTGCGCCGGGGGCTGGTTGCCCTTGGTCGGCAGGACCTCGCCGCGGCAGATCCAGACCTTGCAGCCGATCTTGCCGTACGTGGTCTTGGCCTCGGCGAAGCCGTAGTCGATGTCGGCGCGCAGGGTGTGGAGCGGAACGCGGCCATCGCGGTACCACTCGTAGCGGCTCATCTCCGCGCCGCCGAGGCGGCCGGAGCAAGCCACGCGGATGCCCTTGGCGCCGAACTTCATGGCGGTCTGCAGCGCCTTCTTCATGGCGCGGCGGAAGGCGATGCGGCGCTCGAGCTGGGTGGCGATGTTCTCGGCCACCAGCTGCGCGTCGGTCTCGGCCTTGCGGACCTCGACGATGTTGAGGAAGACCTCGTTCTTGGTGAACTGCTGCAGGTCCTTCTTCACCGTCTCGATGCCCGCGCCGCGCTTGCCGATCACGATGCCCGGGCGCGCGGTGTGGACGTTGACCTTGACCTTGTTGGCCGCGCGCTCGATCTCCACCTTGGAGACGCCCGCGTGGTTCAGGGTCTTCTTCACGAACTCACGGATCTTGATGTCCTCGTGAAGCCACTGGGCGTAGTTCTTCTCCTCGTACCACTTGGAGTCCCAGGTCTTGATGATCCCGAGGCGGAAGCCAATCGGATGAACTTTCTGACCCAACGTATCTCTCCTTAGGGCTTCTGCCCGTAAGTGCTGCAGCTGCCCTTAGCGACGCTTGCCTTCGGCGAGGACCACGTGAACGTGGCTCGTCTTCTTGTTGACCCGGGTGGCCCGGCCCATGGCGCGCGGCAGGTAGCGGCGCGCGGTCTGGGCCTGATCCACGGAGATGGTCTGGACGAACAGCGTGTCCACGTCCACCTGCCCCTTGGACAGATCCGTCGCGTTGGCGACGGCGCTCTTGATCAGCTTCGCGATCGGCTCTGCCGCCGCGCGCGGGGTGAAGCGCAGGATGTTGAGCGCGCTGCCCACGTCCTTGCCGCGCACGAGCGCGGCGACGACGGAGAGCTTGCGGGGCGCCATCCGGAAGTTCCGGAGATGGGCCTCGGAGGCCCGCTTGATCTCTTGCTTGGTTGAAGCCATGTCCTTCTCCTTCGAGCGAGTCGCCGCTTACTTCGGCGCCGGGGCCTTGGCGACTTTCTTCTCCGCCGAGTGGCCGTGGAACGTCCGGGTGGGCGAGAACTCGCCGAGCTTGTGGCCGACCATGTTCTCGGTCACGAACACGGGGATGAACTTGCGCCCGTTGTGAACCGCGAAGGTGTGGCCCACGAACTCCGGCAGGATCGTGGAGCGCCGCGACCAGGTCTTCATGACCTTCTTCTGGTTCGTCTTGAGCATGTCCTCGACCTTCTTGACGAGGTGCTTGTCGACGAACGGACCCTTCTTGATTGAGCGAGCCATCTTCCTTGCCCTTTACTGGCTCCGGACGCCCTGGCGGCGTCCAGAGACGATGAACTTGTCGGTGCGCTTGTTGGTCCGGGTGGTCAGGCCCTTGGTCTTCTGGCCCCACGGCGAGACCGGGTGCGGGTTGCCCTGACCGGACTTGCCTTCGCCGCCGCCGTGCGGGTGATCCACCGGGTTCATGGCCAGACCGCGGACGGTGGGGCGGATGCCCAGCCAGCGGGTCTTACCGGCCTTGCCGATCCGGATGATCTCGTGGTCGATGTTGCCGAGCTGCCCCACGGTGGCGCGGCAGTCGATCTGGACCTTGCGGACCGCGCCGGAGGGCAGCCGGACCTGCGCGTACTCACCCTCCTTCGCCATCAGCTGGCCCCAGGAGCCCGCGGACCGGATCATCTGGGCGCCGCGGCCGGGCTTGAGCTCCACGTTGTGGATCACGGTGCCCACAGGGATGTTGAGCAGCGGCAGCGAGTTGCCCGGACGGATGTCCGCGGCGCCGCCGGCGTGCAGCACGTCACCCACCGCCAGGCCAACCGGCGCGAGGATGTAGCGCTTCTCGCCGTCCGCGTAGTGCAGCAGCGCGATGTTGGCGGTGCGGTTCGGGTCGTACTCGATGGAGGCGACCTTGGCCGGCACGCCGTCCTTGTCGCGGCGCTTGAAGTCGATCACGCGGTAGCGGCGCTTGTGGCCGCCGCCCTGGTGACGCCGGGTGATGTGGCCGTGGACGTTGCGGCCACCGGACCGCTTCATCGACTCGGTGAGCTTCTTCTCGGGGGTGCCCTTGGTGATGTCCGAGAAGTCCGAGACCGTCATCAGACGGCGCGCGGCGGAGGTGGGCTTGAACTTTTTGATTCCCATCTTGAAGTCCTCTTTCCGTGCGGGCCGTTAGGCCGCGCCGCCCTCGAAGAGCTCGATCTTGTCGCCCTCTTTGAGGGTGACGATGGCCTTCTTGTAGTTGGGCCGCTTGCCGATGGAGCGCCCCACCCGCTTCACCTTGCCGCGGATGATGTGGGTCCGGACGCCTTCGACGGTGACCTTGAAGAGCTGCTCCACGGCGCGGGAGACGTCCGTCTTGGTCGCCTGACGGTCGACCACGAAGGAGTACTGGCGAAGCTTCTCGCGGGCCTGATCCAGCTTTTCAGTGATGAGGGGACCTTTGATCACATGAGCGAGGTTCACAGCTTTCCCTCCAGCGCCTTGGCGGCAGACTGAGTGAGCACCAGGCTCTTGCGGCGCAGGACCGACTCGAGGTTGAGCCCCTCTGGCGGCAGCACGTCGAACTTGGCGAGGTTGCGGACCGCCAGGTGGAGGTGCTCGTTGTCCTTCACGTCCACCACGAGCGCGTCCGCCAGCTTCAGGCGCTTGGTGAGCGCCTCGAACGCCGCCTTGGACTTGCGGCCGTCGAGCTTGAAGCTGTCCAGGATGATCAGGCTCTTCTCCCGGGCCTTCTGGGAGAGGACCACGCGCAGCGCGCCGCGGCGGACCTTGCGGGGCGGCCGGTAGGTGTAGTCGCGGGGCTTGGGACCCATCGCCTTGCCGCCGCCCACCCAGTGGGAGGCGCGGATGGAGCCCTGGCGCGCGCGGCCGGTGCCCTTCTGCTTCCAGGGCTTCTTGCCGCCGCCGGAGACCAGCGAGCTGTTCTTGACCGCCACCGTGCCAGCGCGGCGGTTGATCTGCTGCATCTTCGCCACCTCGTACAGCAGGTGCTCGTTCGGCTCGGCCGCGAAGACCTCGTCGGGGAGATCCACCTCTCCGACCTTCTTCAAATCCAGATTGACGACGTCGAACTTGGCCATGGCTAGCTCTTGATCTCCACGTCCACGCCCGCGGACAGGTCCAGCTTCATGAGGGCGTCGAGCGTCTGCTGGGTGGGCTCGAGGATGTCGAGCAGCCGCTTGTGGGTGCGGATCTCGAACTGCTCCCGGCTCTTCTTGTCCACGTGCGGGGACCGGAGAACCGTGAACTTGTTGATGCGAGTCGGCAGGGGGATCGGTCCGGCCACCTTGGCGCCGGTGCGCTTGGCCGTTTCAACGATCTCGCCTGCACTCTGGTCCAGGAGCTTCGAGTCGTACGCCTTGAGCCGGATCCGGATCTTCTGTGTCGCCATTCGTAGGGTCCTTCTTCCGCCAAAAAGCTCGCCCGAGGGCTTGTGCCTAACTCCTGGTTGTCACAGAGCACTGGGACGAACGGGGGCGCGGGTACTACCACTGCGCCCCTTCTAAATGCAACATCCTTCGACGCTTCTTCCTGTTTCAACCAGGAAGCGGGCATTTGCACCCGCTCCCTGGCTGCTGGGCTGCCAGGCGATTTAGGCGATGACTTCCGCCACCACGCCCGCGCCCACCGTGCGGCCGCCCTCGCGGACCGCGAACCGCAGCTCCTTCTCCATCGCCACCGGGGTGATCAGCTCCACCTCGATCGTGATGTTGTCCCCCGGCATCACCATCTCCACGTTCGCAGGCAGCTCCACGCTCCCCGTCACGTCCGTGGTCCGGAAGTAGAACTGCGGCCGGTACCCCTTGAAGAACGGCGTGTGACGCCCGCCCTCTTCCTTCGTCAGCACGTAGATCTGCGCCTTGAACTTGGTGTGCGGGGTGATGCCGCGCAGCAGCGCGCCGATGTTGTCGCCCGCCATGCCTTCATCCAGCAGCTTGCGGAACATCTCCACGCCCGTGATCACCGTCTTGCTGGTGGCGCGGATGCCCACGATCTCCACTTCCTCGCCGACCTTGATCTTGCCGCGCTCCACGCGGCCGGTGGCCACCGTGCCACGGCCCGCGATGGAGAACACGTCTTCCACCGGCATCAGGAACGGCTTGTCCGTGGCGCGCTGCGGGGTGGGGATGTAGCTGTCCACCGCCTCCATCAGCTTGAGGATGGACCCCTCGCCGATGTCGGAGGTGTCCCCTTCCAGCGCCTTGAGCGCGCTGCCCGGGATGATCGGGATCTTGTCGCCGGGGAACTCGTACTTCTTGAGCAGGTCCCGGATCTCCATCTCCACGAGCTCGCGGAGCTCGGGGTCATCCAGCATGTCCACCTTGTTCAGGAAGACCACGATGTACGGCACGCCGACCTGGCGGGCGAGCAGGATGTGCTCGCGGGTCTGCGGCATCGGGCCGTCCGCCGCGGAGACTACGAGGATCGCGCCGTCCATCTGCGCGGCGCCCGTGATCATGTTCTTCACGTAGTCCGCGTGCCCCGGGCAATCCACGTGCGCGTAGTGGCGGTTCTTGGTCTGGTACTCCACGTGCGCGGTGGAGATCGTGATCCCGCGCTCCCGCTCCTCCGGCGCCTTGTCGATCTGGTCGTACGCGAGGAAGGTCGCGCCGCCGGACTTCGCGAGCACCTTGGTGATCGCCGCCGTGAGGGTGGTCTTGCCGTGGTCCACGTGCCCAATCGTGCCGATGTTCACGTGGGGCTTGTTTCTCTCGAACTTTTCCTTGCTCATGTCGCTCCCTGGTTAGGCAATCCGTCTTCGCGTCTAGAAAGGGGCGCCCCGTTTACCTCCAGGCCGCGCCCGTTGGCCACGTTTTCTTGCCCTACTTTTTTGGCACCGGCTCGTAGTGGGCAAACTGCATGGTGTAGGTCGCCCGGCCCTGGGTCCGGGAGCGCAGGTCGGTGGCGTAGCCGAACATCTTGGCGAGCGGGACCTCGGCGTCGATCACCTGGACGCCGTGGCGCGGGTTCATCCCGAGGATCTTGCCGCGCCGGGCGTTGAGGTCGCCGATCACGTCCCCCATGAAGTCCTCCGGGGTGACGATCTCGGTGCGCATCATCGGCTCCAGCACCACCGGGCTCGCCTTGTTGCAGGCGTCCTTGAACGCCATGGACCCGGCGATCTTGAAGGCCATCTCGGACGAGTCCACGTCGTGGAAGCTGCCGTCGTAGGCCTCCACCTTCACGTCCACCATGGGGTAGCCGTTGAGGACGCCGGACTGCATGGCCTCCTGCGCGCCCTTCTCCGCCGCCTGGACGAACTCCTTGGGCACCGCGCCGCCCACGATCTTGTTCTCGAAGGCGAAGCCCTTGCCGGACTCGTTGGGCGAGACCCGCAGCCAGATGTGGCCGTACTGCCCGCGGCCGCCGGCCTGGCGGATGTACTTGCCCTCGGCCTCCGCGGTGGCGGAGATGGTCTCTCGGTAGGCCACCTGCGGCTTGCCGACGTTGGCGCCCACTTTGAACTCGCGGAGCAGCCGGTCCACGATGATGTCCAGGTGGAGCTCGCCCATGCCGGCGATGATCGTCTGCCCGGTCTCGGCATCGGTGCGGACGCGGAAGGAGGGATCCTCCATCGCCAGCTTGCCCAGGGAGGCGCCGAGCTTCTCCTGGTCGTCCTGGCTCTTGGGCTCGAGCGCGAGCTCGATCACCGGATCCGGGAACTCCATCCGCTCGAGGATGATCGGCTTGTTCTCGGCGCAGAGCGTGTCGCCGGTGGTGGCGAGCTTCATCCCGAGCACCGCGCAGATGTCCCCCGCGTAGCACTCCTGGATCTCGTCCCGCTTGTCCGCGCGCATCTGCACCAGCCGGGAGACGCGCTCGCGCTTGCCCTTCACCGCGTTGAAGACGTAGCTGCCTGCCTCCAGCTTGCCGGAGTAGACGCGGATGAAGGTCAGCCGGTCCGCGAACTGATCCGTCATCAGCTTGAAGGCGAGCGCGGAGAACGGCGCCTTGTCATCCGTGGGCCGCTCTTCTTCTTCGCCCTTGGGCGTCTTCCCCGTCACCGGCGGGATGTCGATGGGGGACGGCAGGTAGTCCACCACCGCGTCCAGGAGCGGCTGCACGCCCTTGTGCTTGTAGGCGGAGCCGCAGAGCACCGGGAAGAGCTTGAGGGCCACGCACCCCTTGCGGATGGCGGCGCGGATCTCGTCCTCGGAGATGTCCTTGCCCTCCAGGTACTTCTCCATCAGGCGGTCGTCCATCTCCGCCACCTGCTCGAGCAGCTTGGCGCGGTACTCGTCCGCCTTGGGCCGGTCCTCCGCGGGGATGTCCACCGTGTCGTAGCGGCTGCCGGACTCGCTGTCGTGGAAGACCAGGGCCTTCATCTGGACCAGATCGATCACGCCGCGGTGCCGCTCCTCGCTGCCGAGCGGCAGCTGGAGGACGCAGGCGTTGGCCATCAGCTTCTCGTGGATGGTCTGCACCGACATCTCGAAGTCGGCGCCCACGCGATCCATCTTGTTGATGAAGCAGATGCGCGGCACGCGGTACTTGTCCGCCTGCCGCCAGACGGTCTCGGACTGCGGCTCCACGCCGTTCACGCCGTCGAAGAGCGCCACCGCCCCGTCGAGCACGCGCAGGCTGCGCTCCACCTCGATGGTGAAGTCCACGTGGCCCGGGGTGTCGATGATGTTGACGCGGTATTTCTGTTCGCGGCGGGTCCAGAAGGCGGTGATCGCGGCGGAGGTGATGGTGATGCCGCGCTCGCGCTCCTGGGGCATCCAGTCCGTGGTCGTGGTCCCTTCGTGGACCTCGCCCATCTTGTGGATCGCGCCGGTGTAATAAAGGATCCGCTCGGTGGTGGTGGTCTTCCCGGCATCGATGTGCGCCATGATGCCGATGTTGCGGTAGCGCTCGAGGGGATATTCACGAGGCATCGACCACTCCGAGCCGACCAACGACCGAACGGATTTTCAAAGAGCCATCTGCGGCTCCCCGCCCTCAGAGGTGGAGAGCGGGAGCCGATCGCTGTTGCCCGCCGTCTACCAGCGGTAGTGCGCGAAGGCCTTGTTGGCTTCCGCCATCTTGTGCGTGTCTTCGCGCTTCTTCACCGCGTTGCCGCGGTTGTTGGCGGCGTCCATGATCTCGCCGGCCAGCTTCTCCTGCATGGTCTTCTCACCGCGCGCCTTGGCGTAGGTGATGATCCAACGCATGCCGAGCGCCACGCGGCGGTCCTGACGGACCTCCACGGGGACCTGGTAGGTGGCGCCACCGACGCGGCGGCTCTTCACCTCGAGGACCGGCTTCACGTTGTCGAGCGCCTTCTTGAAGGTCTTGAGGGGCTCTTCCTTGGCCCGCTCCTCGATCAGCGCGAACGCGCCGTAGCAGACGCCCTCGGCGATGGACTTCTTGCCCTTGCGCATGAGGTCGTTGACGAACTTGGTCACGAGCCGATCCTGGTACTTCGGATCAGGGAGGATCTTGCGCTTGGCGACTACGCGACGACGAGGCATGCGAACTTTCCTTTGGCGTCTTGGATGAGGAGGGGATCAGCTCGGCCGCTTCGCGCCGTACTTGGAGCGGCTCTGCTTGCGGCCCTGGACGCCGACGGAGTCGAGCGTGCCGCGGATGATGTGGTAGCGCACGCCCGGGAGGTCCTTCACGCGGCCTCCGCGGATCATGACCACCGAGTGCTCCTGGAGGTTGTGGCCAACGCCCGGGATGTACGAGGTGACCTCGATCCCGTTGGTGAGCCGCACACGGGCCACCTTCCGGAGCGCCGAGTTCGGCTTCTTCGGGGTGGTGGTGTACACGCGGGTGCAGACGCCGCGCTTCTGGGGGCACTCCTTGAGCGCGGGGCTCTTCCCCTTCGTCCTCAACTTCTCGCGACCCTTGCGGATCAGTTGGCTGATCGTCGGCATTGAACCCTGAAGTCCTGTTCGTCTCGAAAAATGCCCCGTGCCCAAGCCCACCAACGTCAGGGCGCACGGGGGGCGCTGCCCTGCTGAAAAGGGTGGCGCTTATAGAGGTCCGTTTTCTGTCGTGTCAAGTGTGAACGTTCCCCGCGACTTGGACGGCAGGCTCAGGCGCCTGGCCGTCGTCATCTGAGTCACTTCGAGTGAGAGCTCGGCGCCCTATCCCGCCGGACTCGCACGGGGGGCCTTGCCAACGGAGGGGGCACGCCGCTTGCGAACCCGCCCGCTCTCCAGGGAGGTATCCGATGCGGGTCGAACTTTCCATGCTGCTGTCCGGAGCGCTGGCGCTGGGCGGGTGCGCGGCCACGAAGGCCAGCCACTGCGCCCCGACCTCGGCGCTGGTCAGCGGAGATCCCAAGCGCGATCTCGTGGGGACGTGGGAGCAGGCGGACGCGCAGGGTTCGCCGCGCTACCTGGACTTCTACCGGAACGGCGAGTTCGACCGGTTCGAGCCCGCGGCAGCCGGGGGCCGGCCGAGCAAGCACAGCGGCACCTTCCAGCTCAAGGACGGGCAGCTCACGCTCCGGACGGCGGACGCGCCGCCGGAGACGGTCACCTTGCGCGTGGACGGGGACCGGATGGAGCTCAAGGGCCCGCTCGAGCGGCAGGCGTTCGTGCGCGTCGCCTGCGCGGACCTCGGCGGCCCCTGAGCCACCCACCCGGGTTCACTCGCTACTCGTGGCGGATCTCGATCCGCCGGGCCTTGGCGCGCTCCGCCTTGGGCAGGGTCAGCGTGAGCACCCCGTCCTTGAGCTGCGCGGAGATCTTCGCCTGATCGATCTGCTGGCCGAGCCGGAACTGGCGCACGTAGTGGCCGGTCTCGAACTCCTCGTACAGCGGCCGCCACTGCGACTCGAGCGGGCGGACCCGCGCGGTCACGGTGAGCAGGTTGTCCTTGAGGTCCGTCTGGATCTCCTCGGCGAGCGCCCCGGGGACGTCCGCGCGCAGCGTGAGCGCGTCCTCGGTCTCGTAGATGTCCACCGCGGGCTCGAAGTAGCGCCCCTCGTGGGTGCCGGGCTCGCGGGTGACGTGCTTCTCCTTCACCGGCAGCTGCGCGCCCTCGCGCTGCTCGAGCTGAGGGCTCTGGCTCTGGCTCTGGGTCGAAGTCGTGCGTTCCATGGCAGTCGTCTCCTTGGAGAAGAGTTGTCAGTTGATGGCGATGCGGCGGGGCTTGAGCTCCGGCAACCTCGGGAGCACCACCTCCAGCACGCCGTTCTTGTAGGTGGCCTGGATCTGCTCGGGATCCACCGCCTGCGGCAGCGTCACCACGCGGCGGAACTGGCCCGCGTCGCACTCGCGCCGGTGGTAGCTCGCCTCGGTGTTCGGCTGGGCGATCACCCGCTCACCGCGCAGGGTGAGCTGGTCGCCCTTCGCGGTGACCTCCAGCGAGGCCTTGTCCACTCCGGGCAGCTCGGCGCGGACCAGGAAGGCGTTGCCGTCGTCGTAGATGTTGACGGGCGGGAACACGCCGGCGCTGCGCTCCCGCAGCGTGGGCGCGAACGCCCTCAGCAGCTCCTCGCGAAAACGATCCTCCCCACTCCCGAACCAGGGCCAACGGTTGCTCAGCGCCATTGCTTACCTCCTCGGTTGAACTTGCGAGGCAAGCTAAGAGGGGTCGAAAACGTGTCAAGGCGAGCGGCCGGCGGCCCGCCTGCCCACCGCTTCGCACAGCGTGGGGGACCTAGAAGTCGAGGACCATGACGATGGCGTCCTCGCCCTCGTCCACGTAGTAGTTCGGCCGGATCCCCACCGCGCGAAAGCCGTAGGACCGGTAGAGATCCAGCGCCGCCTCGTTGCTGCGGCGGACCTCGAGCGTGGCGAGCGTGCAGCGGTGCGCCCTCCCCCGCTCCAGCGTGGCCTCCAGCACCGCGCGGGCCACGCCGCGCCGCCGGTGGCTCGGGTGCGTGGCCACGTTGAGGATGTGGAGCTCGTCGTGGACGAGCCAGAAGATCAGGAACCCGAGCAGGCGCCGGCCGGTGGGGGTGTCCTCCTCCGCCAGGAGGATGGTGGACCAGTCGTGCGTGAGCTCCCGCTTGAGCAGGTCCGGGGACCAGGGGTTGGTGAAGGCGATGGCCTCGATCTCCAGGACCTCGGGGAGATCCTCCGGGGTCATCTTCCGGACCGAGAACGGGGGCTGCTCGCGCAGGCGCCTCATGGGACCTTCCCCTCCGCCGCCGCGCGGGCGAAAGGCGCGATCAGCCGCACGTCCGCGGTGCGGCGGGCCTCCTTCGCCTCCTGCGCGGCGAGCTCGAAGGTCCGCTCCCGCACCAGCTTCTCCCGCAGGGCGCCGCGCAGGGCGTCCAGGGGTTGGCCCAACTCGTCCCGGTGGGCCTCGTAGTAGCGCTGGACATCCGAGTCCGTGACCTGGGCGCGCAGCCGGATCTTCGAGTCCAGGATCCGCGACGCCCGCAGCTGCCGGACGATCAGCGTGGTGAGGGCCTGCAGATCCCTCTCCTGGTCATCCAGGAACTTCTTGAGCGCGGCGTCGCTCTTGAAGCGGGCCCGGAAGCCGGCGAGCGCGCGCTCGACCTCCTCCTCGTCCAGCGCGAAGGCGCCCAGCCGGTCCGCTTCAATCAGCAAGAGCCTCTGGCTGATCACCCAGTCCAGCGAGTTGGCGAGCGCGGCCTCGTCCAGCGGCGCGGTGGCCGCCTCCACGCCGCCGTGCTGGACCAGGGTCACCCGGGCCTCGAAGGAGAGCTCCGAGAGGGTCACCGCGCGCCCATCAATGGCCACCACCACGCGATCCAGCACCCGCTCCGCCCCCAGCGCAGGGACGGCGACGACCAGCGCCAGGAGTGGGAAGAGGCGGGAGAGACACATGGGGCTTGCGTCCGAAGCTAGTACACGATTTCACGGCGCGCGCTGGCGCAACGTGCGGCACTGGTTACTTTCTTTCGGTCCTTTTCCCAGGGAGTTGCGTCAGCGACCTTTGAGCCATGGCGGACGACTACTACCAGCGCCTGGGCGTCTCCCGGACGGCCAGCGAGGATGAGATCAAGAAGGCCTACCGGAAGCTCGCCCGGAAGTACCACCCGGACGTGAACCCGGGGAACAAGGGCGCCGAGGAGAAGTTCAAGCAACTCTCCGAGGCCTTCGAGGTCCTCTCCAACCCGCAGAAGCGCAAGCTCTACGACGAGTTCGGCGACGACGCGGCGAAGATGGGCTTCGACGACAAGAAGGCGGACGCCTACCGGGCCTACCGGGCCGGGGCGGGCGCGCGGGCGGGCGGCGGAAGCCCGTTTGGCGGCGGCGGCGCGGTGAACCTGGAGGACCTCTTCGGAGAGATCTTCGGCCGCGCCGGCGGGGGCGTGGACTTCGACGGCGGCAACCCCTACGACGTGGAGGAGACCGGCCCCACGCGGGGCGAGGACCTCACCACGCGCGTCCAGCTGGGGCTCAAGGACGCGGTCACCGGCACGGAGCGCTCGCTCACGGTCACCAAGCCCGGGCGCTGCGGCACCTGCGATGGCAAGGGGGTCCGCGGCGCGGTCACCACCTGCGCCACCTGCGGTGGGACCGGGCGGACCAAGCGGCGGCGCGGGCCGCTGCAGTTCTCGGGCGCCTGCCCCACCTGCCACGGCACGGGGCGCAGCGCCCCCACCTGCCCCACCTGCGATGGCAGCGGGCTGGTGGAGGAGACCAAGACGCTCACCGTGAAGATCCCGCCCGGCGTGACCACCGGTTCGAAGGTACGGCTGGCGGGGCAAGGGGCGGCGGGAGCGCGCGGCGGGCCGCCGGGGGACCTCTACATCGAGACCGAGCTGCTCCCCCACCCCCTGGTCCGCCGCGAAGGAGACGACCTGCTGCTGGATCTGCCGATCACCGTGCCCGAGGCGCTCTTGGGCGCCGAGGTGAAGGTGCCCACCTTCGATGGGGAGGTGACGGTGACGGTGCCGCAGGGCTCGCAGTCCGGCCGGAAGATGCGGCTGCGGGGCCGGGGCGTGCCGGCGCTCAAGGGGGGCTCGCGCGGAGACCTCTACCTCGTCCTCAAGATCGTGGTCCCCGAGCAGCTGAGCCCTGACGCGCGCGCCGCCGCCGAGCAGCTGCGGCGAGCGTACGGGCGAGACGTCCGGGACGACGTGAAGCTCTGACTTTCCAGCGCTTCTGCTATAGAGCGCCGCTTCGTTGGACGGGGAGGCACCGTGGGACTCTTTGATTTCATCGGCGGCGGCGCGAGCCCCGAGAAGGCCATCAAGCTCAAGGCCAAGGTCACCCAGAAGTACGGCGATCCGACCACGCGGCAGAAGGCAATCCAGCAGCTCGGCCAGATGAAGTTCCCCGAGGCCGTGATGTCCCTGCTCGCCCGCTTCACCCTGACGGTGGAGCCGGCCACCACGGACGCGGACGAGAAGGACCACGTCTTCCAGCTGATCACCGGCTTCGGGCAGGACGCGGTGGCCCCGGTGAAGGAGTTCTTGCGCAAGAGCGACACGGCCAGCTCGTGGGCGCTGCGGATCCTCGCCGCGCTGCTCCCGGAGCAAGAGCTGATCGCCACCTGCGTGGAGCTCCTGGAGCGGCTCGCCGCGGAGTACTCGCGGGACCCGGAGAAGAAGACCGTGGTCATCCAGTTCGTCTCCGAGCGCGAGGACCCGCGGATCGGCCCGGCGGTGCTCCCGTTCCTCGAGGACATGAGCGACGACGTGAAGATCGCCGCGCTCAAGGCGCTGGCGCCCCGCAAGATGGAGCAGGCGCGCGAGCCCCTGCTCAAGCTGCTCACCGCCGAAGAGACCGCCAAGCGCGTCCAGACCGCGGCGATCGCCGCGCTCGCCGAGGGCGGCCATGGCGTCCAGGGCTACCGGGAGAAGGTGGAGGCTCGCCTTTCCGACCCCTGGTTCGTCGACAAGTCGGGCGTGGTGAAGAAGCGCGGGTGAGCGGCGCGGCAAGCGGGTAGGATGCGCCGCCTATGATCCGGGTCGCCGCGTCGTGCGCGCTCGTCACCTTGGCGGCCTGCTCCGGCGGGAGCGGCGCGGCCGACGCCGGGACGGACGCGGGCGTGTCGATCTCCGCGGTAGAGGCCTGTGAGCGGCTCTCCACCGCGCGCTGCGAGCTCTCCGCGCGCTGCTACGCCGCCTTCGATCGGGACACGCAGCCGCTGTGCAAGCAGACGCAGCAGGCCAGCTGTCTGGCCACCTACGAGCGGCTGCGCTTCGCCTTCCAGGCCAAGACGGTGGAGCTGGACGCCGAGCGCCTGGCCCAGTGCGAGGAGCGGATGAGGACCTCGGCGTGCGTCCCCGGCTTCCCGGCGGGCCACGCGTCCGGGGCCGCGGCGCCCTTCGCGGACTGCGCGCTCACCACCGGCCTGCTCCGGGGGAAGGTGGCTTCCGGAAGCACCTGCGATGACGCCGTGGAGTGCGCCCCCGGGTCCGTCTGCGTCAAGCCGGGTGGCGTCTGCAAGGGGACGTGCTCCGCCTCGCCCAAGGAAGGCGACTTCTGCGGGATCGGCTGTGGACCCGGGCTCTGGTGTGACGACAAGGGCAACCAGGATCCCACCGACGACCGCTGCGCCGCCCTCAAAGGCCTGGACGCCGCCTGCGCGAGCAGCGCCGAGTGCGCGCCCGAGCTCCATTGCGACGGGAGCTGCCGGCGGCGGGCGCGCGCGGGAGAGACCTGCGTGTTCGATCCGCTGCGCCTGTCCACCTGCGACCCGGGGCTGGCGTGCGACGTCACCCCCTTCGTGGCCAAGGCCAAGGGCACCTGCGTGCTGCCGCAGCCCAAGCGCGGGCCTTGCCGCTTCCACTGGAGCTGCCAGCCCGGGCTGGTCTGCTACGAGCTGGACCTGGCGGAGTTCCCCGCCAAGGCGCCGCCTCCCGGCTACTGCGCGGATCCCGCCGCGCCCGGCGCGTTCTGCGGCCACTCGCCGTACGCGCTCTACGTGGGGGACGCGTGCCGCGCGGGCACGCGGTGCAGCACCGAGTCCCGCTGCGCGGCGCCGCCGGTGCGGGGGGAGACCTGCAGCGCCGGCGAGCAGGACTGCGGGGGCGCGGACCTCTACTGCAAGCCGTCCGGCAACGGCGATCTGGGCACCTGCACCGGCCCCTCGCCGCTGGGCGAGCGGTGCGCCTTCACGCTGGATGACGCGCGGATCGTGGAGATCCCCTGCGCAAGTGGCTACTGCGACACAGAGACCACGCTCAGCTGTCGAGAGGCGAACAGGCAGGTCGGTCAGGACTGCACGCGCGACGGGCAATGCGTTTCCAATCGCTGCGCGGTCCAGGAGGATCGCGGCCGCCGCTGCGCGCCCGCCTGTCTGTAGAGGAGAGAACACCCACATGCCGAACAGGACGACCAAGAGCGACGCCAAGCGCCCGCGGACCGGCGCGAAGGTGGTGCAGCTGCGTCCGGGCAAGGGCGGCGCGGCGGTGAAGGTGACCCCGCGCACGGAGCTGGATCCGCGCCAGGTGGAGGAGGCGTTCGGGACCATGGCGGCGCGGATCAGCGCCGCGGACGACGTCACCGAAGCCCACCGCCAACAGCTCGCCGTCATCCAGACGCTGCTCGCGGCGCGGGCGGCGTTCGTCCTGCGCCACGTGCCGGACAAGGGCCAGCTCCAGGTCTCCAGCGTGCGGGGGCGGAACGACGCGCGCATCGCCGCGGCGCAGGTGGGCGAAGGGGCGATCGGCCGGGCGTTCCAGGATCTGGAGGTCCGCCGAGAAGAGGGGCTGGTGGCGGCGCCGCTGCTGGGGCCCGCCGGCGCGTCCGGCTGTCTGGCGGTGCTCGGCTCGCGGCACCACATCTCGGACGAGCTGATGACCTCGCTGGCGGCGCAGCTCTCCGCCGCGAGCGAGGTGGCCCGGCTCCGGGACGACTCGGTCCGCCGCAACAAGGATCTCCAGACGGCGGTGGCCGGCCTCAAGAGCCTGGAGAAGAACCGCGAGCAGCTGCTCTCCAACGTCTCCCACGATCTCAAGACGCCGCTCACGGCGATCAAGGCGCGGCTCTCGCTGCTGGCGCGCTCGGCGGGCGGCCTGACCGATCAGCAGGGCCACGCCGTGGAGGTCTGCGACCGCAACGCGGACCGGCTGCTGCGGATGATCAACGACCTGCTGCTCATCTCCCGGCTCCAGTCCGGGAAGATGGAGCTGACCGAGCGCCCCTTCGGCCTCAAGCAGCTGACCGAGGAGGTGGTGGCGCGGATGGCGCCGCTCGCCGAACCGGCGCAGGTGACGCTCTCGCTCACCAAGGCCGGCGAGGTCTACATCCGCGGCGACCGCGAGCGGGTGGGAGACGCGGTCCAGCACCTGATCGAGAACGCGATCACCCACAGCCCGGCGGGCAGCACCGTGGAGATCGAGATCGACGCCGCGGACGCGCTGCTGGCGCGGCTGACGGTGACGGACCACGGCCCGGGGATGACCGCGGACGCCCGCGAGCACCTCTTCGACAACTTCTACCGCGCGCGCTCGGCCACCCCGGGGCGAGGCGCCGGGGGTGGCCTGGGGCTGCCGATCGTGGCCCGGATCGTCCAGCTCCACGGCGGGCGCGTGGAGGTGACCAGCGAGGTGGGCCAGGGCGCGCGCTTCGATCTCTTCCTCCCGCTCTTCGCCGGAGCGGTGAGCCCCACCGAGTTGGCCGAGGCCCCCCGGCCCGGCGGGATCCTCCTGGTGGAGGACGACGCCGACTGCCGGGAGGTGCTCCAGCAGGTGCTCGAGGAGGAGGGCTACCGGGTGATGTCCGTGGCCGGGGCGGCGGACGCGATGGCGATCCTCGAGCACATCCGCCCGGCCATGGTGCTGCTGGACCTGCACCTCTCGCAGGGGGACGGGCGCAGCGTGCTCCACCACATCCGCGGCTCGGAGCTGCTCAAGAACGTGGTGGTGTACATCGTCTCTGGCGCGAGCGACGTGGCCTCCCTCACCGCCGGCAAGGGCGTGGACCGGATCGACGGCTACTTCGAGAAGCCGCTCCAGCTGCCCAAGCTGCTGGACACGGTGGGCGCGGTGGTCCGGCCCCAGGGCCAGTAGCCGCTCGTCGCTAGAACAGCCGCGAGAACGAAGGCGTCAGCTCCGGGCGCGGAGCCCAGCGCTGGCCGTTCCGCGGAAGCCAGAGCAGCTCGAACGCCTGGGCGGGCCCTGCGTACGTCACCGCGTGCCAGCCCCGGGTGAGCGCGATGGGCAATTCACCCACCCGCTCGCCGTCCACCCGCAGCTCCCCCCCGCGCGCCGTGGAGAAGTAGCCCCCGGCCTTCACCGCGTAGAAGCGCTCGGAGAGCGGCACCCCCGCGGCCTGGTAGCGGCGGCCCCAGAGATGGATGTCCCCGCTCCACGGCAGGTAGTTGTCCGCCAGGTACCGCTGCAGGGACGCCGGCAGCCCCTCCGAGCGGAGATCCCACAGGCGGGCCACGCACTCGCGCGCCTCCAGCGCCTCGGGGATCTCGCGCGCCAGCTGGCCGGCGCGGGAGCCCCGCAGGTGGGCGTCCGTGTAGAAGAGGAAGTGCGCGTGGGGCCGGGAGATGGCGCCGCCCGCGTTGTCGTAGACCACGTCCTGCGGCGCGGTGAGCTCTCCCAGCGCGCGCAGCGTCTGCAGCTGGCCCTCCAGCGGCGGCCGGGCGCGGCGCAGCAGCGCCACCTCCTGCGCGCACAGGAGGACCCCGCCCGCGAGCAGCGCCAGCCCCCGGACCGCGGGCCACGGCAGCCGGCGCCACAGCTCCACCGCGCCCTGCGCGGCGAAGACCGCCACCAGTGCCAGCAGCGCCAGGAAGCTGTACGGGAAGGCCGCGCGCTGCAGGGCGATGGACCCGAAGGCGAAGGGCAGGACGAGCAGCGGCAAGAGCTCCACCCGCGCCAGCGCCGCGCGCGGCCCCGCCGCCCAAAGTCGCGCCACGCGCGCCGCCACGCCCACCGCGGCGAGCGCGAACAACGGCAGCTGCTGGCGCAGCACCGGCAAGAGGTACGCCGTGTAGGGGAAGCCCGGGTAGCCGCGCTGGTGCTCGGCCGCCCAGGCGAAGCACCACGTCCAGAGCGCCCCGGCGCTGCCCGTGGCCGCCAGGTACACCAGCGCCAGCGCCGCCCCGGAGCACAGCCCCGCCAGCGCCCAGCGCGGGCGCGGCACCGGTGACGGGACGCGCGGGAGCAGCGCGCCGAGCGCGATCGCCCCCGCGAGCGGCGCGCCGAAGAAGAGCGCCTTCTGGGTGCTCCAGAAGCACCCCGCCAGGGCCAGGCCGCCGGCGAACGCGAGCGCCCTGCCCGCCCGGCCTGGCTCGGGCCGCTCCGCCGCCGCGGTGAGCGCGGCGAGCGAGGCGAGCAGCAGCGCCGTGGCGGCGCTGTCCGGCCGGATCTCCGTGGCGAAGACGATGAAGTCCGGGAGCGAAAGCAACAGGAGCACCGCGAGCCAGCCCTGCCCGCACCGCCAGTCCGACCCACGCGGGCGGGCCAGCCGGTGGGCGCAGAGCGCGGCCAGGGCGGTGAGCGGGAGCATCCCGGCGCGCAGCAGGAGCGCGGCGGTGGCAGGCGCGGAGCCGGCCAGGGCGGCCCACGGCGCGAGCCACTGGTAGACGAGCGGGAGGTGGACTTCGAAGAAGTCCCGGTACGGCGCCTGTCCGTGGGCCACCAGCCAGGCGGCGTGCGCGTACTGCGCTTCGTCCAGGCTCAGGTGTTTCCCGAAGGCGAGCCAGCACGCCTGGGCGGCAAGGGCCGCGGCGGCGAGAGCGGAAGCGGCCCTAAGGGCGAAGGTGTGACGCATCACGGTGCGAGCGGGCGCTTCGTACCCTATCCCCAGGTCCGAAGACATGTGCGAAGGTTGGGCCTCCCGGTGAGCAACCAGAGAGGAGAGGGCCTGGAGACCGCGCTCGCGCCGACCGGTGAGCCGAAGCCGCCTGGCCGCGCGCTGCGCGCCGAGTTCGGCCCGGTCCTGCGCGCGATCGCGGCGCGCTACTTCGAGCCGGTGCGCTTCCCGCCGGAGCGCGTGGACGAGCTGGCGCAGCTGCACGAGCGCGGCTTCGTGGTGCACGTGATGCGCACCACCGCGTGGATCAACTTCCTCTACCTGACCTGGGCGTTGATCCAGCACGGGCTGCCGCCGGTGCGCGCGGTGGTCAACCTGCGGCGCTGGTTCACGCGGCCGTGGCGCAAGACGGCGCAGCGCGGGACGTTCGACGTCCGCTTCACCTACGCGCGCCGCAACGGCGGCTCGGGGCTGATCTTCCTCAAGCAGTCCGCGTTCGGCTCCTCGCGCGGCAAGCACCACACCGAGGATCCCTTCCCTGCCCTGGTGAACATGGCGCGCAAGGGGGACCGGCCGGTCTTCCTCGTCCCCGAGCTCTTCGTCTGGGAGAAGTGGAACCAGCGCGTGAAGCCCGCGCTGATCGACTACATCTTCGGCAGCCCGGAGGCGCCGGGGTTCCTGCACTCGGTGCTGGCGTTCTGGCGCAATTACCGGCGGGCGCAGTTCCGGTTGGGTGAGCCGATCGACCTGCGCAAGTTCATCGACGAGAACCCGAAGGACTCGGACGAGGTGATCGCCCGGAAGGTGCGCAGCTCGCTGCACCACCACCTGGCGAAGGAGACGCGCGCGGTGTTCGGCGCCCCGTACAAGGCGCCGGACCGGGTGATCGAGGAGACCCTGCGGGACCGCACGCTGCGGCGCTCGCTGGAGGAGCACGCGGCGAAGACGGGCAAGCCGCTGGAGGCGATCACCAAGGAGGCGCGAAAGAACCTCAACGCGATCGCCTCGCGGCTGCACCCCACGGTGGTGACGCTGGCGGCGCCGCTCTTCAACTGGGTCTTCCACCGGATCTACGACGGGATCGAAGTGGACGAGGCGGGGCTGGAGCGCACCATGAAGGCGGCGGCGGTGGCGCCGATCGTCCTGTGCCCCAGCCACAAGAGCCACGTGGACTACCTGGTGATGAGCACGGTGATGTGGAACCGCGGGTACAACGTCCCGCTGGTGGCCGCGGGCGCCAACCTTTCCTTCTTCCCGCTCGGGACCTTCTTCCGGCGCGGCGGCGCCTTCTTCCTGCGCCGCTCCTTCAAGGGCGACCCGGTCTACACCGCCACGTTCAAGTCGTACCTCAAGAAGCTGGTGCACGACGGCGTCCACCAGGAGTTCTTCCTCGAAGGCGGCCGCTCGCGAACCGGAAAGCTCCTCTCCCCGAAGCTGGGGCTGCTCACCTGGGAGGTGGAGGCGGTGCTGGAGGGCGTGCGCCCGGACCTGAACTTCGTCCCGGTCTCCATCGACTACGAGAAGGTCGTGGAGTCCTCGAGCTACTCCAAGGAGCTGGCCGGCGGGGAGAAGAAGCCGGAGGACTTGAAGGCGTTGCTCTCGGCACCCAAGGTGCTCACCGCCAAGTACGGGCGCATCCACCTCTCGTTCGACGCGCCAATCTCCCTGGCCGAGCTGATGCGCTCGCGCGGCGTGAATCCGGCGGCCGGCGTGACCGAGGAGCAGAAGCGCGGGCTGGTGCGCGCGCTCGGCAACCGGATCATGTACGGGATCAGCCGGGTCTCCACCATGACCCCGCACGCGCTGGTGAGCGCGGCGATCCTCGCGCACCGGCGGCGCGGGATCACCTCCCGCGAGGTGGCCGAGCGCGTGGGGCTCTTGCGGCAGATCGCGCAGGAGGAGCGGGCGCCGCTCTCCACGGCCCTCGAGGGCGCGCCCAACGATCCCACGGTGATGGGGCCGGTGAAGGACGCGATCGAGGAGTTCGTCCGGGACGAGATGCTGCGCACCCAGGCCGCCAAGGGCGAGGTGATCTACCAGCCCGAGGACGGGCGCCGCGCGGAGATGTCCTTCTACAAGAACACGCTGATGAACCTGGTCACCCCGCGCGCGCTGGTGGCCAACGCGGTGCTCGCCAGCGTGGCGGCGCAGCTGTCCGAAGGTGGCGAGGCCGGCGCCCGGGATCTCCCCGCCGCCGCGGTGAAGGAGCGCGCCCTCTTCCTCTCCCGCCTCTTCAAGTTCGAGTTCATCTACCGGGTGGGCGCCACGTTCGACGTGATCTTCTCGGACACCGTGGAGCAGCTGGTGCGCCGCGGCCTCCTGGTGACCGCCGGAGAGACGCTGGCGATTGCTCCGGAGCGCCACAGCCGGCCCCAGCTGGAGTTCCTGGCGGACCTGCTGCGGGACTACCTGGAGTCCTACTTGCTGGCGGCGCTGACGCTCAGCGATCTCGCGGCCGGCGCCACGCTCGACAAGAAGGGCTTCGTGAAGGCGGCGCTGGAGACCGGCCGGGCGGAATTCCTCGCCGGACGCCTGGGGGCGGCCGAGGCCCTCTCCCGCACCACGCTCGAGAACGCGGTCGCCTACCTGCTGGACCAGAAATTTTTGGTGGAGCAGGACAAGCGGCTGACGCTGGGGCCGGCTTGCCAGGACCCGGAGGCCCGGGAGCGGCTCGTCCGGGAGGTCAGGGCCTACCTCCGCGGCTGACCGAAAGGGTGCGTTTTCGCGGAATCGACGGGCCGCGAAGCCGGTTCGAGGCTCTCGGAGCTTCCCGGGATCCGCGTGACGACCGCCTTGGCAAATCGACCGAGCCTGCGCCGGGCGCTGAGCCTGACGGTGATCGTGTCCGGGGTGCTGGTGCTGCTGTTGGCGAGCTCGCTGGTCATCCTCACCTCGGTCCAGAGCGCCACCAGCCAGACCCTGGCGGAAGCGGTGGAGAACGTCCGCCTGGCGCGCGAGGCGGAGATTGACCTGCTGCTGATGGCGCGCACGCAGGATCCGATCCTCCACCAGCAGCACAAGGCGGAGCTGATGACCAAGCTCCAGCAAGCGCAGGCGCTGGTCTCGAGCGTGCCCGAGGGGCAAGCCCTGGCGACCGCGCGCGCGGCCGCGGAGCGGTTCGTGGCGGAGCACAGCCCTTCGCCCGCGCTGCAGGAGCAGGCGTTCAGCGGGCTGGAGGAGTTCGTCCGGATCCAGCTGGAGGAGGCGCGGGAGGCGCGGGCGCACGCGGACCGGATAGACGTCCTGGGCGACATCTTCGGCGGGACGGCGAGCGTGCTCTTCGTGGTGGCGTGCGTGGCGCTGCTGGTGTGGCTGCGGGCGCGCGCCTTCCAGCCGCTGTTCGCCTTCGCCGCGGTGTTCGATCGCTTCCGCCGGGGTGAGTACAACGTCCGGGCCCAGGAGGAGGGGCCGCAGGAGCTGGCGCTGATGGCGGCGGGGTTCAACGCCATGGCCTCCACGCTGGTGCGACAGCGGGAGGAGCGGCTGGCCTTCCTGGCCGGCGTGGCGCACGACCTGCGCAACCCGCTCACGGCGCTGAGCATTGGCCTGGCGCGGGCGGCGCCCAAGGATCGCCCGCTCCCCCCCGAGGAAAAGCTCCGGGCGACGTTGGAGGTGGTCCGCCGCCAGGTCCACCGGCTGGATCGGATGGTCACGGATCTGCTCGACGCCGCCCATCTGGAGTCCGGCCGCCTGGAGATCCGCAAAGAGCTGCGGGATGGCCGCGAGCTGGTCCGGGACGTGTGCGAGCTGTTCAAGGAGACCACCTCCCGCCACCAGCTCACGGTGCGCACGCCGGACACGGCGGTCCCGGTGGAGGGCGACTCGGGGCGGCTGGAGCAGGTGCTCACCAACCTGGTCAGCAACGCGATCAAGTACTCGCCGGAGGGTGGCGAAGTGGAGATCGGCCTGCGCAGCGACCGCGGCCGGGCCATCTTCCACGTCCGGGATCACGGCCTGGGGATGGCGCGCGAGGATCTGGAGCGCCTGTTCGATCCCTTCCGCCGCTCGCCGAGCGTCCGGGGCACGCTGCCGGGCGTGGGGCTGGGGCTGTTCGTGGTGAAGCGGATCGTCGAGGCGCACGAGGGCACCATCGAGGTCCGCTCGGAGCTGGGCGAGGGCTCTACGTTCGAGATCTCCCTACCCCAGCTCTCCGACCGCCGGCTCCCCTCCGGGGACGGGCACAGCGCGGTGTCTTGAGGCGCCCGTTCAGGGCAGGCAGGTGATCCGCCGCACCCGGTTGTTGTTGGTGTCCGCCACGAAGAAGGTGGCGTCGCTGGAGATGGCGATCCCCGCGGGCGAGTTGAAGAGCGCGCTGGAGGCGGCGGCCTCGCGGTAGCCGGGCATGGTGCAGATCCCGGCGAAGGTGGTCACCCGGGTGGGGGAGATCCGCCGGATGCAGTGGTTGCCGCTGTCCGCGAGGTAGAAGGCGCCCTCCGGATCCACCGCCACGTCCAGCGGGTTGAAGAAGCGCGCGCTGTTGGGGGCCCCGTCCAGGTAGCCGTTGCTGCTCCCGGCGGTGGTGCTGGTGCCGCCTGGGGCCACCGTGCGCAGCAGGCCGTTGGTGGCGTCCGCCACCCGGAGCACCCCGCCGCTCAAGATCAGATCGTGCGGGTGGTTGAAGGACGCGAAGAGGTTGGGGCCGTCATTGCGGCCGGCGGAGCCGGTGCCGGCGTAGGTGGTCACCATCCCGTTGGCGATCCGGCGGATCCGCTGGTTGTTCGCGTCCGCCACGAAGATCTCCGCCCCGGTGGTGCCCACCACGCTCACCTCCGCGCCGAAGCGCGCGGTGCCGGTGGGCCCGTCCGCGAAGCCGGTGGTGAGCGAGCCGGCCACCACCGCCTGGCTGCCGCCCACCACGCGGACGATCCGGCCGCTCGCGGCGACGAGCAGCCCGCCCGCCCCATCGATCGCCACGTCGTGTGCGCCGGAGAGGCCGGTGCTGCCCGGCACGGTGGTGAGCTGTCCGTTGAAGAGCTCCCGGACCCGGGCGTTGCCGGTGTCGTTGATGAACAGGTGGCCGGCGGAGTTGACGGCCATGCTGTAGGGCTCGGAGATCCGCGCGGTGAGCGCGTTGCCGTCCTGCATGCCGGAGACGCCGGAGCCCGCGGCGAGCGAGGTGCTGCAGCTCTGCGCGCAGCGGCCGCGCAGGCAGGCGATGGAGCAGAACTCGTTCTTCTGCGCGTAGACGCAGGCGCCGGCAACGCAGGCCCCCTTCTCCTCGTAGAACTGGGAGTTGTCCGGATCGAGGCAGCGGGGGGCGGGCGGCGTCTGGCAGACCATGGGCGAGCCCTTGCACGCCCCGGCCTGGCAGGTGTCCGCCACGCTGCAGGGGTCCGCGTCGTCACAGGCCTTGCCGTTGGCGGGCTCGTAGCGGCAGGTGCCGGCCACGCAGGTGCCCTCGTCCTTGAAGCAGAAGCCGGGCGGCGTGCGGCAGGTGACGCCCTCGCAGGGATCGAAGCACTTGTCGTTGAGGCAGCCGAAGTCGCAGAGCTGATCTCTGGGGAGGTAGCCGCAGACCCCGGCGGCGCAGGTGCCAGGCGAGACGAAGGTGCGCAGCGTGGTGGGGCTCACGCAGCGCTGGGGCGGCGGCTGCTCGCAGCGGACCGGGGTGCCCCTGCAAGCGCCGCCCTCGTCGCAGCGGTCGGTGAGCGTGCAGCGCTCGCCGTCGTCACAGGCGGCGCCGGTGAGAACGTCGTACACGCAGACGCCGGCCTCGCAGCGGGCGGCGGCGTGGCACACGTCCCTGGGCGGCGCGCACTCCGCGGGCTTGCACGGATCGCCGGTCCGGGCGCGCAGCTCCACGGTCCGCTCGCCGCCGCGCCACTGCACGAAGACCCGGGCCCTGTGCTCGCCGGGCGGGAGCGCCGGACGGAAGGTGAGCTGGACCTTGAATTGGCTGCCCAGGGCCACCTTGGGTGGCACGCCCCCCACCGCGAAGGCGGCGGGGCGGACCGACGAGAGCGCATCCCCCATCCCCACGGTCAGGCCGGTGGCGTCCTTCCCGGACGGGTTCACCAGGGTGAGCTCGCGCAGCACCACCGCGCCGGGCAGCGCCTCGCCGAAGTCGATCAGCGCGGGGACCTCCAGCCGCGCTTCGGAGGTCTCCGGTTCGGTGAAGAGGCCGGTGCGCCCGCAGCCGAAGCAGAGCGCGACGGCGAGGCCCGCGGAGGCGAGGAGCGGCTGGCGCATGCGTTTGAAAGACCTCGGCGGTCCGGCCCGAGGTGGGACCTTAGCGCTAAGGCCCCGCGAACGTCACATTCGGGGCCTGCCGGTGCTCACGGCCCGGTACGGAAGGGCACGCGGATCTCCTCGGCCAGCGCGTTGCCTTCGGTGTCCGTGAGGAGCGTCCGGAGGATCAACGTGTACTGCGCGTTCGCTGCCCAACGGCCGCCGTTGGGATCCACGCCGCCGTCCGCGAGCGGGAGGATCTCCGGCTTGGCGGTGACGTTGTACTCGCCGTTCTGCACCACCTGCTCGCCCGCGTCGCTGTAGATGCGGTCCGCCGCCACCACCAGCGCCACCGAGTCCCGGCCGCGGATCACGTTCACGCCCGGGCGGATGGAGCGGGGATCCATGGGCTCGGAGAAGGTGATGGAGAGCTCGGTGTCCCGGCCGATCGTCTGGGCCACGCCGCCGTCGAAGGAGGGCACGGTGGCGGTCACCACCGGCGGCTCTTCGTCCTTGGCGGCGAGCGAGGGCGCGTTGGGCTCGAGACAGCCCACCGCCGCGAACGCGAGCAAGAGCCCCGGCCACCTCATAGGCACCCCAGGCCGCTGAGGCTGGCGGCGGAGTGGCACTTGAGGCACGGCCGGTTGTTCTTCGCCGCGAGCCCCTTGCACATGTTGGCGAAGCCCGCGGGGTGAGGGCTGTTGGTCTGGGTGGCGGACTTGTACGCGCCCGCGAGGTCATCGCTCGCGGAGGTGTTGCGCAGCGCGTGGCAGTTCATGCACGTCTCCTCGCGGTGGCAGGCCATGCAAGAGCCGATGTTCCGGCTGGCCTCTACCGCGTGGAAGCGCTCGGGGGCGGAGGCGATTGGGCTGATGAAGCCGAGCTCCGGGTGGACGCGGATGTTGAGCGCGCGCAGCGCCGGGTTGGAGTCCTTCCCCACGCCGGCCCGCTCGTGGCAGGCGACGCAGAAGGACTGCCGGCGGTGGCAGCTGTCGCAGCGCGGGGTGTCCATCCGCGCCTCCACCGGGTGCAGCGTGATGTAGTCGTTGGGGTGGACGGGCAGCGGCTTCTGCAGCCCGTCATGGCAGCTCTGGCAGTCCGACTCCTGGTGGCACTGCATGCACATGCCCCGCTGCGCCGCGGCGCGGGTGCCGTGGGTGAACTCGAAGCGGGGCCCGTGGTCCATCCCGAACGGGTCCCCCTGCTGCGGGCGCAAGATCCCGGAGGTGAAGTTGAGCTGGAGCTTCCCGGTGGCGCCGGTGAGGTGGCAGGTGTTGCAGGCCGCCGGGGCGTGGGAGTCGTCGTGGCACTGGAGGCAGGTGTCCATCCGCGGCAGCTGCATGCGGGTGGCCAGGGAGACGTCCTTCATCGTCCCGTGGCAGGACTCGCACTTGATCTTCAGCTCGGCGTGCCGCTTGTGGGGGAACTTGAGGTTCGGGGCCGGGAAGATCACCTGGGCGGGCGTCTTCTGCGCGGTGTGATCGAAGCCCAGGTGGCAGACCTCGCAGCCCGAGGCGGGATCGGTCTTCTTGCCCTTGGCCGCCGCCTCGATGTCGTGGCAGCTCTCGCACTCGGGGTGCTTGGGCATGTTCTTGTCCACCGAGCGGACGCTCTTGGTGGCCGCCTCGTGGCAGGACTCGCACTCGGCGCCCTCGTCCAGGTGGAGCGCGTGATCGAAGGCGAGCGGCATGCGCTGGGCGGGGTAGACCGCCAGGCTGCGCTCGCGGCCGGAGGCGGCCACGGCCACCCCGCCCGCCACCAGCAGGGCGAGCACGAGCGCGACCACCACCTTGTGCTGCCGTTCCATCTAGAGGATCGCCTTGATGTCGAAGAGGAAGAACAGCTTGGTCTCCCCCTTGGTGAAGGGGTTGAGGTTCTGCTCGAGCGCCAGCGAGATCCGCGCGGCGTTGGAGAAGGCGTAGCTGCTCCAGAGCTGGGCGCCCCAGAACATCCCGCGCAGCAGGGTGTTCTCCGCGTCCTCGATGCTGGCGGCGGAGAGGCGGGCGTCCACGCTCCAGTGGCCCGGGGCGTCCGTCCAGCCGCCGGTGAGATCCAGCCACAGCTGCCTGCCGCCGTAGCCGGCGCGGTAGGTGAAGTCCACGGCCGAGCGGAACTGGCCGTAGCGCATGGAGCTGCCGAGCGAGCCGCCGCCGTTGGTGCCGGTGCCGCTGTTGCCGAGATCCGCGGCGAACTTGTTCAGGTTCCCGCGGTAGATGCCGTAGAGCACCTGCGCGTAGAAGCGGAACGGCCCCACCGGGGTGAAGTCTCCGCGCACCCGGAGCTCGTCCCGCCCGGCGGTGGCGAAGTAGTACCAGATGGAGTCAGACGACAGGACCGGGGTGAAGCGCAGCAGCTCCACGCTCGCGGCGAAGAGGTTGGCGTCGTAGCGGGCCTGCAGCTTCCCGTTGGCCAGGACCCCCATGTAGAGGTCCCAGTCGATCGTGGAGAAGATGTTGAGCCCCTGGCCGCGGCCGTAGCGCAGCTCCACCAGGCCCCGCTGGATGTCCACCTTGCCGCCCACCCACGCCTGCCGGTAACCGACGGCGGCGGAGAAGCCCTTCACGTTCTCCAGCAGGAGCTTGCCGCCGACGACCGGCTCGATGTCCTGGTAGGCGGGCTCGGCGATGGGGGAGCCGGCGGCCAGCCGGATGTCATCCGAGTCCCGCGTTCCGTCCGGCTGGTAGACGTTGGACCCGAGGATGCTGGCGGACTTCACCCAGAGGCCGCCGTAGACCTCGGCGCCGAGCCCGAACGGGGACACGTAGCGCAGCTTGAGGCCGTCGAAGGACATCCAGTCCATCACGTCCACGTAGAGCTGGCGCCCCAGCCGCGCCTCGAAGCTGCCGGCGCGGTAGCGCACGTTGGCGTAGAGGAGATCGGCTTCTTCGGTGCGCAGCCCGTCAATCCGGGAGGCCTCCCCCTTGGTGAGGCCGAGGTCCGCGAAGATCCGCAGCGAGGACTCGAACCCGATGTCCTGCCCGGTGAAGAGCTCGAAGACGTTGAGCCCCAGGGACTGCACCACGCGCCGGCGCGGCAAGAGGATGGGGCGCGAGGGATCGGTCCCGCGGTAGGAGCGGATCTGGTAGGCCTGGGCCTCCGTCCGCGCCTCGAGCTGGTACCCCGCCGCGAACGCAGTGCCGGAGCACGCCGCCAGGGCCAGGGCCGCCAGGGCCAGCAGACAGGCGCTGCGGACGACCCGGGAACGCAGACTCAAAGCAGGAGGACCTCCGGGGGGAACCGGGCGGTTCTAGCAGGGGGTGCAGCGGGTCGCCCAGTGATTCCTTGACCCTGACCGGGAAAGCTTCAAGACAGGAGCCATGGACGAAGCCCCCTTGCCGGTGGAGCAAGACCCCGCGCCACCGCACGTCGCACGCTGGGTGCTGGCGGGGGTGATCACCGCGGCCGTCTTCACGGCCTTCATCACCGTGGGCGGCGCCTCGCAGCTGCTGAACCCCGCCTTCGGGCTGTGGTTCACGGAGCTGTTCGTCTTCCTCGGGATCCCCTGGGTCATGCTGCGCTACGCCGGCAAGGCGCCCGCGGCCTTCGCGGGCGTGGGCCGTCCTTCACTGCGCGTGGCGGCGCTGGGGACCTGGCTGGGCTTGGTGAACTTCTTCACCTGGGTGGTTCCAATCCAGTCCGCCGCGGTGCAGCTCTTCCCGGCGAGCTGGCGCGAGAAGTTCGACGTGAGCCAGATCTTCGAGCGGCAGTCCGGCTTCGAGCTGGCGCTGCTCGTCTCCGCGGTGATCGCCGCCGCGGCGCTGGGCGAGGAGTTCTTCTTCCGCGGCACCCTGCTCCGCTCCCTGCTGCGGCCAGGCGCGCCCGCGCGCGGCGCGCTGGTGGTGAGCGCCATCGTCTTCAGCGCCTTCCACTTCGACCCCGTGGGCTTCGTGGGGCGGGTGGAGCTGGGGCTCTTGTTCGGCTGGCTCTACCTGCGCAGCGGCTCGATCTGGCCGGGCGTCTTCGCGCACGCGGCCAACAACGGCATCGCCACCGCGCTCTACTTCCTCACCAAGAAGCTCGCGCCGGACGCCCCGGAAGATCCCGAGCTGTTGGAGGTGCTGCTCTTCAGCGGCGCGGGTCTGGTCTTCTTCATCCCCACCCTCCGCCTCCTGCTCAAGCGGCCGGAGCTGCTGGCGCCCACGCCACCGGCCTACCTGGCGGAGGAGCCGGCCCGCCTTCCCTCCGCGGCGCTGCCCTGGGTGGCGCTGCCGTGGCTGGGAGCGGCGGCGCTGAGCGTGGCGCTGCTCTTCGCGGTGGACCGCCGCGGAGTGATGCTCAACGTGTTCGACACCACCCACCCGCTGCCGGGGGACCGGGTCGGGGCAGCCGAGGCGAAGGCGGAGCTGAACGCGCTCCGCAAGGAGGCGCGCAGCGGCGCGCAGCCGGTGGAGGCCTACGAGGAGCGCCGGCGCGAGGCGATCTCCGCGCTGGCGCGCGCGCCCCGGGTGGACGGCGGGACCCCCTGAAAGGGCTTCGCTCGGGGTGAACGGGGCACGCGTCATTGCAACGCGGAGACGTACTCGCTCTCCCAGTCGTCGTCGAAGAAGCGCTCCAGCCGCTCGGTGAAGGCGGCGCCCTCCACGATCACGCCCACGTTGCGGCTCTCGAAGAAGTAGTCCCGCTCCCAGTTGCTGGTGCCCACCCAGGCGCGCTCGCCGTCCACCGCCAGGTACTTGGCGTGGATCACGCGCGCGAAGGGGATCTCCCCTCCGGACCAGCGCGGCACGGTGAGGACCCGGACGCTCACGTTGGGCGTGCGCCCGAGCGCCGCCAGGCCCGCCACGCCCGTTCCGCGGGTGGCCCACTCGGAGACCAGCAGCTCCACCTGCACCCCGCGCCGCCCGGCGCGGACGAGCGCGCCCTGGAGCTCGTCGAACCTTTGGCTGGCCTTGTAGTTGAGCACCTGCACGCGCACGGTCTTCCGGGCGGAGTTGATCAGCTCCACCAGGCGGGGGAGATCCCAGAGCCGCTCGTCCGGGAGGAAGCCCTTGGGGCTGAAGACGGGGGTGACGCGCGCGGGGCCGCCCTCGGCGAGGACGGCGGCGGGCACCTCGCTGCCGGGCGAGCGGATGCGGGTGTCGTTGCTGGCGCCGCCGGCGAGCAGCCAGTCCGTTTCGAAGACGTCCCGCAGGGCGGTGACGCTGGCGCTCTCGCGCAGCTCCACGCCCAGCTCCTGGATGTGCTCGAGCGCGCGCCAGTCGAAGTTCTGGCTGCCCAGGTACGCGGTGGCGCCATCCACGATGAAGTACTTCGCGTGGAGGATCCCGCCCATCCGCTTGGCGACATCGAAGCGGCGGACCTGGATGCCGGGGCGGCGGGCCAGCCGATCCAGCGTGTCCGGGTAGGTCCGGTAGAACTTCTCCTCGGCGAGCACGCGCACCGCCACGCCGCGGTCCGCGGCGGCCTCCACCGCCGCCACCACCGGCTCCAGTCGGCTGTTGGGCGCGTTGCTCAGGTAGAACTCGGCGAGCTCGAGCGTCTTCTGGGCGGAGCCGATCAGCGCGGGCCAGACCTCGTGGGCGTCCGGGATGTCCGGGTGCTGCAGCGTGGTCTCCACCGGGCTGGTCTCCACCAGGCGCAGCGTGCTGCCCTCCGCGGGCGCAGGCGCCGGCGCGGACGCGGGCGCGGTGCGCCGCGCGGGTGCGGAGGTGGCGCAGCCAGCGCAAAGCAGGCAGACCCAGAGCCCAAACGAACGCATGGCCCTGAACGGTAGCGCAGCGGGCGGGCGAGTCGAGGGAACGGTCAGAGGAAGCGGTAGCGCTTCACGTTGAGCACCGGGCCAACCATGGCCGCGGTGAGCGCCTGCGCGTCCACCTCCCCCTCCACCTCCACGCGCTGGCCATCCTTCTTGAGCTTCCGGTCGCCGCCGGCGAGCTGGTAGGTGCGGCCGTCATCGCCCACCAGCACCCAGACGCCGAACCCGAGATCGCGAAAGCCAACGGCGCCGGTGAGCTTCATGGGGGTCAGCGCTCCTTCTTGATCAGCGCGCGGGCGATGAAGACGCAGGCCAGCGCGTTCGCCAGCAGCCAGGGCACCGCGAGGAAGCTGAAGGGCATCCAGGAGAGCCCCGGTGCGTGGGCCCAGGCGGAGTAGCCGAGGAAGCCGGCGAAGCCGAGCGCCAGACCGGCGATCACGTCCCGCGCGCCCTTGAACTTCACGGCGACGATGGAGGCGAAGAGCGGGATGAGCGCGCTGTAGAAGAGCGGGTTGGCGAGCTTGCCGCGGCCGAAGATGATCCGCTGCCAGTCCGGGATGGGGAGCGAGGCGATCTCCAGGACGTCGCTGCTGCCGGCGAAGAAGCGGCTGGCGACCCAGCGGACGAAGAAGAAGCCCACCGTGGACATCACCATGGGGAGCAGGAAGCCGGGCTTGAGGAGCAGGTTCAGGTAGCCGGGGCGCTCGCGGCGGCCGAGCGTGAGCAGGACCAGCGCGAGCAGCGCGGCGGCCCACATCAGGGGAGACCACTCGACCCCGCCGGGCCCCGTGCCCACGCCGAGCGCGGCGAGCGAGGCATTGGCGTTGAGCAGGCCGTGGCCGTACTCCTCGCTCCAGGCGCCGCCAGAGCTCACCTTGGCGCCGGCGTAGAGCGCCTTCTCCACCTCGTCCGGCGTCTTGGCGCCGGCGCCATAGAGCAGCGCGGCGACGCCCGCCACGTGCGGGGTGGCCATGCTGGTGCCCTGAAACGACGCGTAGACGGAGCGCGAGGGATCGCGCGGGTCAATCGTGTTCTGGAGGATCCCGCCTTCAGGGCCCTGGGTCTTGTCACCGCCGGGGCCGGCGATGTCGAGCTCCTTGCCGTAGGAGGAGTACGGCGCGCGCTTGCCGGTGGGGCCCACCGCGGAGACGGCGACCGCGCCGGCGTAGGCGGCCGGGTACTCCACGCGGCCGACGCCGGAGTTTCCGGCGGCGCAGATCACGGTGACGCCCTTCTTGCGCGCGTAGGCCACCGCGCTCTCCATCACGCTGGAGCGGCCGCCGCCGCCCAGCGACATGTTGATCACGTTGGCGCCGTGGTCCGCGGCGAAGCGGATCGCGTCCGCGATGTCCGCCGAGGTCCCGCTGCCGAAGTGGTTGAGCACCTTGAGGGGCATGATCGCCGCCTCGAAGGCCACGCCCGCCACGCCCTCCTTGTTGTCCGTGGCCTGGGCGATCGTCCCGGCCACGTGGGTGCCGTGGCCGTGATCGTCGTTGGCGTGCTCGTCGTCATTCACGAAGTCGTACCCGCCCACGAACTTCACGCCCTTGAGATCCGGCACCTGGCGGAAGCCGTCGTAGTCCTCGTAGGCCACGCCGGTGTCGATCACCGCCACCACCACGCCCTTGCCGTGGCTCTTGTTCCAGGCCTTGGGCATGTCGATCATCCGGAGGTTCCACTGCTTGGGGTAGTCCGGATCATTCGGGGTGAACTCGCCCGCGCCGGCGGGCGGCGCCTCCACGGCGCCCGGCACCGGGTCCACCACCTCTTCGGGGATGTCGTAGCTGTAGAGCGGCTCGGCGGACTCCACTTCGGGGCTGGCGCGGATCAGCGCGAGCGCGCCGGCCACGTCCTCCACGCCCACCGCCACGGTCATGGCCTCGTCCGCGGACTCGATGGAGTTGAGCTCCAGGTCCACGCCCCAGCCCTTCTCCCAGGCGTCGAACTGCTCCTTGGTGGTGCCGTCCTTGAAGTCCACCACGATCGCGCCGGGCACTCGCCGGGCGGAGGGATCGTCCAGCGCCGCGCTGCGCGGCTGCTCGGCCGCGTCGTCGCTGGACTGCTTGCAGGCAGCCGCGGTCAGCGCGAGCGCCGCGAGGACACTTCGGAAGGCCAACGTTCGGGACATGGGTGAACCTCTTGGAATCCCTCTACGAACGAACGCGCAAACCATTGGATCCACCCAAAAGTTCGACCGCCCGAGCGCAGCAAATTCAATAACTTCCCGCGGCAAGGGTTGGAAGCCCCTTAACCCTTCTTCATACCGACACGCGCAAACCCGGCCTGTTCCGCGGAGGTCCTGCAGCCCGTGAGCCGGGAAGATCCGATGTGGGCGCCGTTCAGAGAGCAAACCCGACGCTCCCAAGGACACCCGGATGCTCCCTTCATTCGACCAAGACTTCGAACGCGCCTACCAGGTGCTCCGCCAAGGGGGCCTGGTGCTCCTTCCCACCGACGTGGGCTACGGGCTGGTCGGGTGCTCGGAGCGCGCGGTGGCGCGGATCTACGAGCTCAAGGGACGGTCCTCCTCCAAGCCGTGCGTGACGGTCGCGAACCAGGAGCTCCTCGCCGAGGTCGCCGTCCTGCGCGACGAGCGCTATCGCGGGTGGCTCGCGCAGATCAGCGCGAACCTGCCAATCGCGGTCATCAACCGGGTGCGCGAGAGCTCCCTCCTCTTGCGGAGCACGCCGCCGGAGGTGCTGGCCCAGGCCACCAGCGCGGGCACCATCGCCACCTTCCTGAATGCGGGCGAGCTGGTCTCTGCGCTGGGGGAGCGGCTGCGCCACGACCAACAGCTGCTCGTCGGCTCCTCCGCGAACCTCTCGTCCACCGGCAACAACTACGCGCTCGCGGAGGTCCCCGCGTCCATCCGCTCCAGCGTGGACCTGGAGATCGATCACGGGCCGGCGCGCTACCGAAACTCCGGCCGGCTGGCCACGACCGTGCTGGACCTCACCCAAGGCACCATCCTGCGCAAAGGCATCCACCACGCCTTCATCGCCGCGTCCTGGGAGTCCTTCCAGCGCAGCCTTCGCGAAGACTCCCTGGCGCTGGCGAGCTAAGCTCAATGCCGGTCAGATTGGGGCCGCCCCCCGTTCGGCTCGAGCGTAGTGCCGTAGGCACGTAGTCGAGAGCTCGCCCGAACGATCCATCCGAGGTGACGCTGGAGCGGCGTTGCAGCCGTTCGCAGGTCCGGGCGAGCTCTCGACTACGTCCTTCGGACTACGCTCGAGCCGAACGGGACTGGGCTTATCTCGAACGGGTATTGAGCCAAAGCTCAGCCGCGCTGCTCCCGCAGCCACTGGGCGGTGGCCCGGCCGACCTGCGGGAGGTTCCGGAGGAAGCTGCCGTCCGCTTCTTCGATCAGCTCGAACTGTCCCTTCGCGCCGGTGACGGCGGCGGCCAGCGCGGCGCGGGGCTGGCGGAGATCCTTCGCGCCCACGATCACCAGCAGCGGCGGGGCGAGCCGGGCGAAGTCCTCCGGCGCCAGCGCCGCGGGGCTGACGAAGGCGCGCCCGTGCACTGCGGGGTGGCGCTCCGCCAGGCCGCGCAGCACGGTGGCCGAGCCGCCGATCGACACCGCGGCGCAGACCGGGGCCCCCGCGTTCTCCAGCAGCACGCGCAGCGCGGCCTCGGCGTCCAGGAGACACTCCGCCGCCCCGCCCTGCGCCCCCTGGCTGGCGCCCACGCCGCGGTAGTTGAAGCGCAGCGTGGGGTGGCCCGCGCTCGCGGCGGCCCAGGCGATCTCCGCGCCCACCACGTGGTCCATCCCGCCCTCGCCCGGTGCGGGCGGCAGAATGAGCAGCGGCGGGCGCTCCTTGCCGCGGTGGGCGAGCCCCTCGAGCACGCAGCCCTCGCTCACGGGGATCAAGGTCGGCCGCTCGAGGAACTGCCCGCGCGTCACCATGGGCTCACCGGGCCTGCAGCACGTAGAACTTGAGGTAGCGGCCTTCGCGGAACTGCAGCCGGATGGGGTGATCCGGCGGCTGGTAGCGCTCCTCCACCAGCGAGAGATCCACGCCCGCCTTGTAGCCGCCCTCCTTGACCGCCTCGAAGAAGGCCTCGGGGGAGACGCGCGCGGAGCAGGAGGCGGTGGCGAGCAGCCCGCCAGGCCGCAGGATCGCCAGCGCCTGTCGGTTGAGCGAGGCGTAGCCGTCCAGCGCCGCCTCCACCGCCCGCTGGCTCTTCGCGAACGCGGGCGGGTCCAGGATGATCAGATCGAACGTCCTGCCCTCCTCCTTGAATGAGGAGAGCAGCTTGAAGACGTCCGCGGCGAGGAAGTCGTGCTGCTGGGCGGGCAGCGCGTTGCGCAGGAAGTTCTCGCGCGCGAGCGCGACCGCGTCCTCGTCCTGATCCACCGAGAAGACGCTCTTGGCCCCGCCCAGCGCCGCGTTCACCGAGAAGCCGCCGGTGAAGCAGAAGCAGTTGAGCACCTCCCGCCCGCGGGCGAGCCGGCGGATCAGGAAGCGGTTCTCGCGCTGATCCAGGAAGAAGCCGGTCTTCTGTCCGCGGTACGCGTCCACCAGGAAGGTGGCGCCGCGCTCCTTGATGGGGATGAGCTCCGGCGCCTGGGCGCCCCAGAGCACCTTGCCGGCGCCCTTGGAGTCGTCCTCTTCAGCGTCGTCCCGGCCCAGCTCGTCCCGGCCGATCACCCCGAGCAGGCCCTCCACCGCGCCGCGGAGCGCTTCGATCAGGATGGAGCGGAACGGGGTGAGCCCCGCCGAGTAGAGCTTGAGCACCGCGTAGCCGGCGTAGAGATCCACCACGATCCCCGGCAGCCCGTCTCCCTCGCCGTGGATCAGCCGGAAGCTGTCCGTGTCGGTGAGATCGATCAGCTCCCGCCGCGCCGCCAGGGCGCGCTTCACCTTCTCCTGGAAGAAGGCCGCGTCGATCGTCTCGCCCGGATCGCGGGTGAGCACGCGCACGGAGATGGCGGAAAGCGGATCGTAGTAGCCGCGGGCCACGAAGCGGCCGCCCTCGGTCAGATCCACCACGCTGCCGGCGGGGATCTTCGGGGCGCGCGCCAGCCCCTTGCGGAAGACCCAGGGGTGGCCGGCGCGCAGGTGGCGCGCCAGGCCGGGCGCCAGCTCCAGCTTGACCAGGCTCACGAGGACGCGCTCGCCAGGGAGGGGGCGCCGCGCTGGGCGAGCACGGCCCGCGCCAGCTCCTCGAAGCCGGCCCCCTCTTCGCTGGGGGTGAGGAACGCCGGCCGCTCGGTGAGCCGGTCCAGCACGGCGCGGACGTTGGCCACGCCCACGGAGACGCCGAGGCCGCCGAACATGGGGGCGTCGTTGAAGGAATCTCCCACGTACACGAAGCGCGGGTCCTGCGGCTCCAGCGCGAGCTTCCACTCCGCCTTGAGGAACCTGCGCGCGGTGACGAGCTTGTCGAACGCGCCGATCCAGCAGTTCACGTGGACGGAGGAGCGGACCGCGTTGATCTTCTTCTTCTGGAGCAGCGCCTCCAGCGCGTGGGCGGCCTTCTCCCCGAGCTTGACCTCCTCGTTGTAGTCGATGGCCAGGTCCACCTCGGTGAAGGCGGAGTCGCTGGAGAGGCGCGCGCCCTTCACCTTCTTCATCGCCGCCTTCACCTCGCGCACCAGGCGGGCGCGGGCGGCCTTCAGCTTCGCCGGGGGCAGCGCGTAGACCTTCTTCACCCGCCCCTTCGCGTCCCGCGTGAAGTAGAGGCCGCCGTTCTCGACGATCACGCCATGCACCGGGAGCGTGCGGACCCAGCACTCGCCCCAGCCGGAGGGGCGGCCGCTCACCAGCACCACCCGGACGCCGGCGGCGACCAGCGCCTCGATCGCGGCGAGCGTGCTCGCCTTG
The DNA here is from genome assembly GCA_044229415.1 of Myxococcaceae bacterium. GTDB lineage: Bacteria > Myxococcota > Myxococcia > Myxococcales > Myxococcaceae > JBGATB01. The sequence continues at coordinate 82,070 of JBGATB010000042.1, forward strand.
AGGTGACCGGCGGTGGTGAGCGTGCCGTCCACGTCGGTGAAGACGGCCTGGACGCGGGAGAGATCAGCGGCCTCGAGCGGGCCGGGAGGAGGCGATGGGTTCACGGGGGCGAGAGGTTGCCCCACGGGCGCGGCTTAGTACACGGGCAACGACGCGAGCAGCTGGCGGAAGCGCTCCAGCTCCTCGCGCAGGTCCGGGCCGCTCAGCGAGGCGAGCGAGGTCTTCCGGGACTTGCGCAGGAACGCGTCGAGCGAGGCGTCCCGGCCGTACAGCGCCTGTCCCGTGGCCGCCGCCTCGGCGAGGGTGCGGGCGGCCTCGATGGGGTCGGACTCCAGCGTCAGCTCCACCTGCTCCAGCTTCACGCCGCAGGCGGCCCAGACCTCGCGGTCGTGGACGATCAGGATCTCGCGGTTGTTCACCTGCGAGAGCGACTCGATGAACGCCGCGAACGGCTCCATCAGGGAGACCAGCTCGTCCTTGGGCGGCGTGGGCCGCAGGGAGATCCGCCCGAGCTGCCCGCGAAACTCGATGATGGTGCGCTTGTCCTGCGCGCGCAGCGCCTTGTACGCCGGCGTCTTGCCGAAGAGATCCAGCTCCTTCTCCAGCTGCTGGGCGTTCCACTGGACGTCTTCGGGCTCGCAGGTGCGGATCTTCTCGAAGCGCGCGTTCAGGATCCGGGTCAGGTCCGCCACCGTGGCGCGGACGGTGACCGCGGCCTTCACCTCTTCCCGGTGGCCGGGCACCACGTCCTTGCGGTGCAGCTCGCCGAAGACGGAGGCGGTGTTGAAGACCAGGTTGCCGATCTGCTCGCGGAAGCGCGTGCGGAAGGACTGCAGCTCCGCGAGCAGGTTCCAGCGATCCGAGACCACCTGCGGGCTGCGCATCCGCTCGCCCAGCAGCGTGATCTGCTGCATCAGCCCGCTCACCGCGTTCTGGAGGATCTGCTCCACCTCGTCCGCGCGGCGCGCGGGGCGGCCGCCCGCCTCGTTGACCGCCTGCGAGAGCAGATCCGCGATGCCGCCCTTGGGGTTGGTGGGGAACTGCTCGCGGATCACCGAGAGCAGCGCGTTCACGTCCACCACCGTGTCCCGGATCACCGGGGCCATGGCCTCCCAGAGCGAGAGATCCGGCGAGTCCTCGGTGCTGGCGGTCTCGTACTTCATGAGGTCCATGTCGGACAGGTGCCCCACCGCCTGCGCCGCCGCGACGTAGACCTTGCGCAGGCGGTTGCTCAGCGCGCGGTCCTGGATCTCGCCAAGGACCTCCTCGAGCTTCCCGGAAAGGCTGGCGTTCTCGGCGTCCACCGGGTGGGAACTGTAGACCGGCCTGGGGAAAGTCCAGCGAAAGTGTCGGGGTGGTCAGGGGCGCACACCCGCCCCGGTTGCTCGACAAGGCGGCGGCGCCGTTCTAGGTCTGCTGCCCATGCTTCGGGTCTGCCAGTACAGAGCCGACGGGACGTTCGTTGACGGCGGCGCCGAGCTGCTGGCCGAGCCGGGCCCGAAGTGGGTGGACGTCGTGGCGCCGGATGAGTCAACCATGAAACAGCTTCAGGAGCGCTTCGGCCTCCACAAGCTGGCCGTGGAGGACTGCCTGCACTTCGACCAGCGGCCGAAGCTGGAGGAGTACCCGAACCACCTGCTGCTGGTGCTGCACGGCTTCACCTGCGCGCACGGAAAGTTCGAAGAGCTCGCGGTGCACGAGATGCACCTGTGCCTGGGCCCGGACTGGCTGCTCACGGTGCACAGCCAGGAGAACGCGGCGATCGCGGACGCCCGCAAGCGGATGGAGGCGGACCCGCCGGGCACCTTTGGGCGTGGCGCGGACTTCCTCGCCTACCTGGTGGCGGACGCGCTGATCGACCGGAACTTCCCGTTGCTGGACACCTTCAACGAGGAGATGGAGGAGCTGGAGAACGCGATCTTCGAGGCCCCGCGCCGCGCGCAGCTTCAGCGGATCTTCCAGCTCAAGCGGACGCTGGTGAGCTTTCGCCGCGTGCTCTCGCCGCAGCGGGACGTGGTGGTGGTGCTCACCCGGCGCGGTGTGCCGCACGTCTCCGAGCGCACCACGCTCTACTTCCGGGACGTCTACGATCATCTCGCCCGGCTCTACGAGCAGGTGGATGCGGGACGGGACATCCTCGGGAACGCGATGGAGGGCTACCTGTCCATGGTGGCCAACCGCACGGGCGAGATCACCAAGCAGCTCACCCTCTTCGCCACGGTGTTCCTCCCGCTCTCCTTCGTGGTGGGCTTCTTCGGCCAGAACTTCCCGCAGCTGGTGAGCCCGGCGACCTGGGTGGTGATGTGGTGCCTGATCGCCGCCATCCCGCTGGCGAGCCTGCTCTGGTTCCGCCTGCGCCGCTGGCTCTGACCTCAGGAGATCTTCATGCCCACGTTGAACCGAGGCGCCTTCACGCTCAGCTTCCTGGACGAGGGCTCCGGCCCAGCGCTCCTCTTGCTGCATGCCTACCCGCTGCGCGCGGAGATGTTCCGCCCCCAGATCGACGCGCTCAAGGGGCGCTACCGGGTGATCGCGCCGGACCACCGCGGGTTCGGCAGCAGCGGGCTGCCCCCGGGCGCGGCGGCGAGCACCATGGACGAGCTCGCCGCGGACGCGCTGGCGGTGCTGGACGCGCTGGAGCTCCCCTCCGCCGTGGTGGGCGGGGTCTCGATGGGCGGCTACGCCGCGCTCGCCCTGCTGCGGCGGGACGCCGGGCGGGTCCGCGGCCTGGTGTTGATGGACACGCAGGTGCTCGCGGACGACGAGGCCGCGCGCTCCCGCCGGGAGCAGGCGGCCCGGGCCGCGCTCGAGCGCGGGATGGCGGCGGTGCGAGACGCGATGCTCGACAAGCTCCTCGCGCCGGGCGCGCCGGCCGCGCTGCGCGGCCTGGTGGAGCGGATGATCCTCGAGAACCGGCCGGAGGGCGCGGCTGCCGCCCAGCGCGGGATGGCCGAGCGCCTGGATGGCAAGGATCTGCTCGCGCGCTACGCGGGCCCCGCGCTCGTGCTCGTGGGCGAGCAGGACGGGATCACCCCGCCGGAGAAGGCGCGCCAGATGGCGGAGCTTTTGCGCTCCGGCCCGGAAGTGGTGATCCCCGGCGCGGGCCACCTCGCCAGCCTCGAGGCGAGCGGCGAGGTGAACCGGGTGCTCGCCGCGTTCCTCGCGGCCGCGTAGGCGCCCCCTTCGACTCAGACGAGGCCCTTTCCCGTTCACCTCGAGCGCAGTGGGGCCGCCGAACGTTGGGCGGATCAATCAGGGATGAAACTCCTCACGCTCGGGTCGGGGAGACCGGTGCATGAGTTCCAGGTCAGCGCCGTTGGCGCGTAGGCCTGGCGGCCTAAGACGGGATGAAGCGGCCGGCTCGTTGCCGATCGCGCCTGTCATGCACGTCCACCCAAAAAAGGAAGTGGTTGCTCCCTCGACGAGAGCCGACGCTCACGTCCCCCCAACGCGTTCAGAGACGCAAATCGACGGGGGCCAGGAGAGAGCAACCATGCGCACCGTAGCATTGGACTTTGGTGGAAAGATCCACCTGTGTGAGGTGGCAGGCGGAAAGGTTGTGCGTCGCAAGGCCGTCCGCGAGATCTGGGACTTGCGAGACGTACTCGGCCCCGGCACGCCGCCAGCACGTGTCGCCGTAGAGGCCTGCCGCGAGGCGTGGAGGCTCGTGGAGGTGTTGAAGGAGTGGGGGCACGAGCCGGTAGTCGTCGACACGACTCGCGTCGAGAAGCTGGGCATTGGACACCACGGCCGCAAGAACGACCGGCTCGACGCGCAGTTGCTGGCGACGGAGCTCGAGAAGGGAAACATTCCCAAGGCGCATGTGCTCTCGCTGCACCGCCAGGAGCTCAGAGCGAAGCAAAGCGTGCGCAGAGGCTTGGTCGAGACGCGAGCCCAGTACATCGTGATGGTGCACGGCTTCGTGCGCGTCGACACGCTCAAGTCGTTCGCCAAGACGGACCCGCGAGATTTCATCTCGAAGGTGGAGCAGCTCCAGCTGAAACCGAAGACGGTCGCGCTCATCAAGCCGCTACTGACGCTCATCGAGCAGTTGAACGCGGAGATCGCTGTCGTTGACGTGGAACTCGAGGCGCTCGCGTTGAAAGAGCCGGCAACCCTACGGTTGCGCACTGTCTGCGGCGTGGGAGGCGTGGTGTCGACTGCCTTCGTCTCGGTCATCGATTATCCGGGACGATTCAAGAGTGCACATCAAGTTGAGAGCTACGTCGGCTTGGTCCCAAGCGAAGACACCTCGGTCAAGCGCAGGCTCGGCAGCATCACCAAGAAAGGGAACAGCTACCTCAGAGCGCTCCTAGTGCAGGCTGCTTGGGGGGTGATGCGCTCGCGAGGCGACGACCCTCTCAAGGTGTGGGCGATGCGAGTCGCAGAGCGACGCGGACGCCACGTCGCCGCCGTCGCTCTCGCGCGTCGGCTGGCCGGCATCATGTGGGCGATCTGGCGCGACGGAACTGTCTACGAGGCGCAGCGCGTCGGCCAAGCATCGGCCGACGGCATTACGCGCCAAGCACAGAGCGACCTCGTCGTCGCTCAGGCTATGCGCACCGCAACCCGCAAGACGGCGCGGCGTCTGCGAGCACCTAAGCAGGAGGTCGCAGTGAGATAGGCAGCGAGCCTTCCCGACGACCCCCAATCGAAATAGAGGCTACCGACTTGAGGCGGTAAGCACGCCCCGAGCGTTGACGAGATCGAAAGGTCTCAGCTCGAGCCTAAGACTGTGCCGCCGCCTCTTTTTGAATCCCAAATTGCGACCGGACCTCAACGACGAGCCTCGTCGGTCCGGCCAGCGCGAATAGTCGACTGAACGTACCTCGCCCCCTGCAGGGGCGACGGTAGCCAGCGGAGATCCGGAGCGAATCCTCGCCCCGAAGATGGAACCCCTATGCCCAAACGCACCAACCGCCGAGCGACAAACTCAGTGAATGCCATGCCCTTGACCACCGGGCCGCTTCATAGTCGCTCGGGGAGACCGG